>NZ_JBHULK010000001.1:0-366382 GCF_042684345.1 Gelatiniphilus marinus
CGGGACTAAAGCTTAAGGTGGTTATAGCGACGGGGCTCACCTCTTACCATTCCGAACAGAGAAGTTAAGCCCGTTAGCGCCGATGGTACTGCATTTGTGGGAGAGTAGGTCGTTGCCTTTTTTGGAGTCCCCAACATTTATTTGTTGGGGACTTTTTGTTTTTAGGATTCTTCCATAATATGAGAATAAGCCTTCGCTTTCGTTGTGTTAATATGCTTTAATGTCATTCTTTATTATACATACTTGAATTATAGCAGTAATATTTCAATACTTAAAGCGTAACATGGACTCCAAGATACCGCTTATCTCACTGCGTTTTGCCCTTGAGACGCGAATTTCCTTGCCGTCGCTCATAAGTACAGTTCCTCCGTCCTGTTTTAGAATGGCCTTAACAAATTGTGGGTTGATTAAATGGGACTGGTGCACACGTAAAAAACCATAATAGCGAAGCATTTCCTCTATTTCCTTGAGAGATTTACAAATGAGTAGCTTACGTTCGCCCTCAAGAAAGAAATAGGTATAGTTATTGTCCGATTCACAGCGTGAAATATTCTTTATCTCTACAATATGGTAGCCCACTCCTGTAGGCAATGCTATTTTAGAAGCGCTATTTCCTGAACTGTTTACATTTTTCTGTAACAACTGCCATTGTTCCATAGTGATTTTTTTACGCCTTTTTTCCCAGTTTGATAAGGCCTGTACAATACTTTTTTCTGTAATGGGCTTTAATAGGTAATTAATAGCACTATACTCAAAGGCACGAATGGCATATTTGTTATAAGCTGTTGTAAAAATAATGTCAAAATCTATGGGTAGCATTTTATCTAACAAAGCAAAACCATTAAGATTGGGCATTTCAATGTCCAGAAACAAAAGGTCTGGTGGATTATCTTTAATAAATTCTAAACCTTTTAAAGGATTATAAAAGGCGCCTAAAATGTCATAATCAGGATGCGCTTTTTTAATAAGATTGAGCAACACATCTACACAGTGTACTTCATCATCTATAATAATAATTTTTACCATGGCCTAATCTATATATGTTATGGTTATACGTGTACCTGAAGGTACACCATTCTCTTCAAGGTCTAAAATATTCAGTTGCATTTGGGTATGGCTTATATGGTTATACAAGGTTAATCGCTCTTTTGTGATATTGGTTCCCAGAGGTTGGTGCATTTTTTTTGCTTTTCCGCTCTCCATTCTTCCAATACCATTGTCTTCAATTATAATTTTAAGCTGTTTGGAGGTGTCGAATATCACTGAAAGGTTTTTTTGGGGTTTGCTACTTGGGTGTAGTCCATGCCAAATAGCGTTCTCCACAAAAGGTTGTAGCAACAATGGCGGTATGGTATATTGAGATAGTGCTTCACGGGAATTACATTGGATGTGGTAAGAAAAATTATTACCCAATCTGCTTTTTTCCAAAGAAAGATATAATACTAATATTTCGAGCTCTTCTTCTACGGTAATGATATTTTTACTGCTGTTTTGCAAGATGGTACGTAGCAGTATCGAAAAATCATCTAAATAATTAACGGCATCCTCCTCTCGTGATTGCATTACCAAACTTTTAAGGGCATTAAGGCTGTTAAATATAAAATGTGGATTCATTTGTGAGCGCAATGCCAACATTTCCATATTCCGAAGCCGTTCGGTAAACGATTTCTTGAACTGTTCTTCTTTTTGCTTTTCTATTTCTGAATAGAGTTGTACCAGTTCTTCGGTTTTTTGGTTAATTTGCTTATCCAATTCCTTGCGCATATTGCTTTCCATAATCTGGTTTTGCTGTAATTGCTCAATTAATTTTTGGCTCGTCTTTTCTTTTTCTTTTTGGACAAGAAACATGCTTTCGCCCAAAGCTATTGAAAAACAGAGCACTTCGCCCAATAGCCCTGCCATAAAGATGATGTTTTGAGAGTGCCTAAAATTAAAAATGCCATTGGGTACTTGGTGTAAGCCATTGTAGTAAACAATGGATGAAAGGACAGAACCTACAAAAAAAAGACTCTGTCCGACAACAAAATATTTCAACAATGGATGTTTTACTTTGTAAATTATCCAAAAAAACAAGAACAGATTAAATGGTAAAACAACGGTACGAACAATGATGGATGCAATTCTTCTGACTTCCGAATCGAAATGAAAAAGACTAAAACCAAACCACAATATGGCATACCCAAAGCAAACAATAGCCAATATTTTTAAGGCTTTGGCAAGTTTAAGGCTAAAGGTTTTTACAGTAAGCAAATGCAGTATAAAATATATGTAAAAACCAATAAAGATAAATTGTATAGATTCTGAAATCAGGTTCGAAAAATAAGGAAAATGCTGAGCAAGGTTTGCTATGGTTGCAGGAGTGTTCTGTAAAACCAGAAACGCATAAACAATTTGGAAAAACAGATACCCAATGTAATAGAAATAGATTTGTTTTTTCAAACGAAAGCAAAACACCAGTGTAAATAGGGCGATACAGCACAGCGAAACCAAATAGACGTAGATAAACGCTATTGGCGGAGAATGTGCTTGTTGAACATTGTCCATAAACTCCAAATACCCAAGTTTTGAGAACAAAATGGGAGCAGTGAAATTTTTCTTATCGTTATGAGAACTCAATTTTATATAACATTGCGCCTGTTGAGATGATGTGAGTGTGAGTTCTGTAAAGAAGTAGGATTTAGGTTCGGAACGTTGGTTTACTGGCCTGAAGTAACCATTTTTGTAATGTTCGTAACCATTTTCTTTTTCAAAATATATGTCGATGTAAAAACTACCGTAAAAAAGATACGTTGTGAGACTATCTTGAGAGGTGTTTTTTAGTTTGAAATTAATCCAAACTGCTGTTTCGCGATCTACAGCGAAAGTAGAATCGTAAGCCTTCCAGTTATTGGTGCCTAAAATAGTTTTGAAAGTAACATTACTATTGGTTTTAAGTGCTTTTACTTCAGGATGGTTTATGAGATCTAATTTTGTAGCAACAGTATCAGCATTTATCTGCGCAGATATAGCAAGACATTTTAAAATGAAGAAAACACCAATTATTACCGCTTTTTTCATGTATTAGTAATTATTCTTTCCAAGGATGTATGTAACACCCAAATTAACATTTTGCTTTGCAATTAAAACTCAATGAAGGGTGAATTTCATTTTTTTACGTATTCTAATTCTAAAACCAAAATCATCTAAACGTTCAATAATTTACAATATAAAAAATGATTTTTACTCCTTTATACAAAATTTAGAATTTGGCTGTCTGGGTTTAGGATTTGGTTAGCCAAAGCTACTTTTTCCAAATTCTAAATGGAATCTGCCAAATTCTAAACACGTGTTTTTAAAACAACTATTGATGGTTAAGTTTGTTTCAAAACAATAATTATGAAAAGGTCAAGGTACATAATATTCCTTTTGTTGGTGGTGGGTTTTACACAAACCTCAGAGGCTCAATTTTTAAAAAAACTCAAGAAAAGGATTGAAGAGAAGGTGGAACAGACTGTTGTTGAGAAAACTGCCGAAAAAGCTTCCGAAAAAGCTTCTAATTCTTTAGACAAAATTTTTGATGTTAACCTCAATAGTCCTCAGGCAAAGGGCAAAAAGGTAGATGCCAAAAATGTTCCAGATTCTTATCAATTTTCATATAGGTACCAATTAAAAATGACCACCTCCAGCGGCGATATGGACATCGATTATTTTCTCCAGCCAGAAGCCACATATATGGGTATGAAAATGAATGCAGGCGTCCCTTTTTTTATGGTTATAGATGATGATCTAAATACTACCTATATGTTCATGGAAAGCGGCGGCAACAAAGTGGTAACGGCAACTTCTTTAGATATGAACGAAAACCTAGAGGATATTGACGATATAAAAGCGCCATCGTTAGAAAATTCAACCATAAAAGACCTTCCCAACAAAACATTTTTAGGTTACGATTGCATAGGTAAAAAGTTTGAAAATGATGCGTATGCATTTGTATCCTATTTTACGGTAGATGCTCCTGTGAGTTTTGACCAAGTTTTCAAGTCTGAAATGGACCGCTATCCCGAACCTATAAAAGAACAATTCAAAAATTATAAGGGTGCACTTTTGATGCATATGGAAATGATCGATAAAACAAACAAAGGCAAGAAAAACACTTCTGGAACTATGGCGTGTGTGGCCATTGAAGCTTTAGACTATAAGTTTAGCACCAAAGATTATTTAAAACTATAATCAATTAAGAGGTATAAAAGAACAAGTATTAGAACCATGGTCTATATATTTATTTTTTTGTGCTGTTTATTTAGCACTGAAAGCTTTGGTCAATCACTTTTTGGAAAACTTATTGTGGAAGGTTGGGACGAAAGCACTACATTAAAATCAGATAAACCGTTGGCTCTGTTCAAAAACTTTAGGGATGGCAAGCACAAAATTCTATTCCGATTTAAGAATAATTCGGGAAACGAGGATCTAGTGCTCTTTCAAATAAAAACTATCATTACCCATAACGGAAAAGCCATTGGGAGCAGCAGCCGTAACGATTGGCCATGGTTACCGGGTGATATGTATGTTCCCGTAGAAGCTTTCGATTTTATTCCGTTGCTTCAAAAACAACCATTAAAAACAAAGGCAAACTCGCTCCAGGAAATTATGAAATACAACTGGAAATGAAACCTGTAAAGATAAATTCAGAATCCATAAATACCACGCTTTCGTTTAAGGTTGATTGATTTTTAGATTAAATTAAAACATGACAAATATGAAAACAACACTACACAATTTTACATTTTTTATAGTTTTAACACTATGCACTATACCATTGTCCATTGCACAAAGTTGGGAATATGTGGGTACGCCAGGGTTTTCAACTGGAGTTTCGACTTATTCTTCGATGGCTCTTAATAGTGCCGACGAGCCTTATGTCGCTTTTCGTGGTGGAAGTGGTAATTTTGCACATATTGAAGTCATGAAGTTCGATGGAACCGATTGGATAGGTGTTGGGCAACCAGATTTCTCGGCACAAATGGTTTCGTATATCTCTTTGGTATTCAGTAATACTGATGAGCCTTATGTAAGCTATACAGACCATGGGAATGATTTCAAGGCTACCGTTATGAAATTTGACGGAACCAATTGGGTTAATGTTGGTATTCCCGGTTTTTCAACAAGTGGTACACAATTTACCTCATTGGCGTTTAGCAATAGTGGTGAACCATATATAGCTTTTGCCGATGCCTCATTTTCACAAAAAGCAACCGTAATGAAGTTTAATGGCACTGATTGGGTATATGTTGGATCACCAGGTTTCTCTGCTGGTAAGGCCGACTTTATTTCATTTAAGTTTAGCAACAATGATGTGCCACACATTTCTTATAAAGATTTTGGCAATTCAGAAAAGGCAACAGTAATGAAGTTCGATGGTACCAATTGGGTAGATGTGGGAACACCAGGCTTTTCAACAGGAAAAGCGTGGAATACTTCCCTAGCATTTAGTAGTAACAATGAGCCATATATAGCTTTTTATGATTATATAGATAAAAGTTCAGTTAAGAAGTTTAATGGCACCAATTGGGTAAACGTTGGATTATCAGGTTATTCGGGTGGTGGTCAAGATTATATTTCCATGGCACTAAACTCTAACGACGAACCTTATGTAGCCTATTCAGATGGTAGTTATTTTTATTGGGGATCCGTTAAAAAATTTAACGGTAGTAGCTGGGAAACAGTCGGAAACCAAGGTTTTTCCAATGAACAAATATACTACACTTCTTTGGTATTTAACAGTAATAATGAACCAATTGTAGCATTTAGTGATACTGGCTACGGTTTCGAATTGTCCGTTATGAAATTCACAAACACCATGAGCATTCAAGACAGCGAAGTTTCAAGGGTTTCTTTATATCCCAACCCAGCCAACGATTTGGTAACCTTAACAAATCTACCCTATGGAGAAACGGACATAAAAGTTTTTGACATTACGGGAAAAGAAGTGTTTTCAATCAACGCAAATAGAGGAATAGAAACCATTAACACAACCAATTTTACCAACGGCATCTACATGGTACGCATTGCCCAAAAGGATAAAATAACCTATAAAAAATTGGTTATCAGTAATTAAGTTTAAGGCTGTCATCTTTAGGTGTAAGACACGAAAAACGAAGCACTTTTCACAAATGATAACCAACCATTAAAAATGTTTCGTTTTTGACTGCTTTGAGGTTTACAATAACAATTCTACAAATATTAAAAAACATACAATGAAACAGCAATTATTTACATTTCTTGGTCTACTTCTATGTATTTTAGGGCATACACAAACCCATACTGGAAAGCTTGAAAACCCGTTAAAGAATATGCCCGAAATGGACATAGTACTTTGGCCTATGGGGATGGACAGCGCTGTAAACATTGGAAAATTAACCGCCAATGGTACTTTGGAATTCAATTTTCCGGAAAAAGAAGCTTTTCAATCTGCCGATGCGGAAAAACAAATGGTAGCTGACGATTTTAAATACGCACTCCGTTTTAATTGCATTGGGCAAGACGAACCCGAGTATCCAAATGTTATGGCTACCAGTATAAGCCCCATTACACTGTGGCACAAAAACCGTTATGTGGGCGTGTTGTTTCCCGTTACCGATGAGCGGTTGATTCATTGGATGGAAGACGAAGCCTACAACAATCCCGTTGAGGGCACATTTTACGAAATGGTTTACGTTGCTGAAGCCACCACACTTAAAACCGAATGCGCTACTACATTTCAGTTTTCAGAAGAGACGGTAAACGCCAGCTACCACTATCAATTGGAACTAGAAGCAGGATTGAATGTTATAGCCTATACCATTGAAGATATTCATAAAATGAATTCGAAAGTTACCTCCAATAAACCCAGTAAGGTTGTAGTTAAAAATGTTCAAGCAGAAGATGGTATTAAATGGATTGCAAAATATTTCTAAACAATAGGAAAAAACAAAATGACTTGTATATGTTGAATTTTAAAACCAAAACCTTATGAGGCCCATTTTTTTGATACTGATTTCCATCTTATTTGCAACAAGTTCATGCAAGCAATCTTCAGATAAGGAAAATAATGTGTTTGAAGAAAAGATGGATGAACTTGAAAATTCAACTAAAGTTGGTTCTTGGCAACAAAACTTGATAACAACAGAACCATTGCAAATAGACCAACTCAAGGCTAAACTGCCTAAACAATTGGCAGGTTTGCCTTTAAGAAGTTCAGATTCGCCAGCACCGCAAACCGTTGTAGGAACCTATAGTGTAAGTACAAACCCTAATCATGAAAGCGAAAACATTATAGTCCAAATTTTGGATGGTGCCGGAAATTATGGTTTTGGGCATGTCAATGCCGTCCATAAAATGATTTCTATGGAGGTAAACAACAAAGGGGATAATAATTGGGCAAAAACCCAAGACCATCAAGGTGTTAGGATGTTATTAAAAGAAGAGCGTGTTAAAAATATCCAATTTTCAGAGTTGCAATACATCAAACAAAACCGCTATCACATAACCTTGACCGGTAGAAGACTTGACAGTAAAAAGCTGTTGCAGGCAAAAACCGATTTAGAAAAAACCAATTTTTAATAGATTGATGCCTTAAAATGGGTTCGGTAATAAGAATGAACTGAATAGGACAATTATAAAAAACGAAATAACAAAAACAGTTTATAATTTTTTTTGTGATTTACATTAAAGTTATTTCTTGCTATTGTTTTGCAGAGAGAACAAGTAGCTGCTTATTAGGTAAGGCGCACAACTTTTTGTTTTAATAATAATACACTATGGTTTTTATAGTATATTTGTTATACTTTTTATGATAAATCACAAATGAAAATAATTATTGCTGGAGCTGGTGAAGTTGGATTTCATTTAGCAAAATTATTGTCTTATGAATCTCAAGAGATTACTTTAATAGACACCGACAAGGAATGTCTTGCCTATGCAGATACCCATTTGGATATTAAAGTGATTAAGGGCGATGCTACTTCTATTGCTATTTTAAAGGAGGCTCAGGTAACTACAAGCGATTTGTTGATAAGTGTTACATCGTCTGAAACGACCAATATAACGGTTTGTGTTTTGGCTAAGCAATTGGGCTCTAAACGCACTATTGCTAGGATTTCCAATACGGAATTTATAAGTCATAAAGATGAAGTTGGATTTATAAGGTTTGGTATAGATGAGCTTATTTCGCCTGAGGCCTTGGCCGCTTCAGAGATAGAATTGTCGTTAAAGCAATCGTCGTTTAACGATAATTACGAGTTTGAAGATGGTGCGCTTACCATGGCGGGTTTAACCTTATCTAAAGAGGCTTCGTTTGTTGGGAAAAAGGTAAAACAGGCTGCTAAAATTTTCCCTGAAATTCACTTTGTGCCTATTGCCATACAGCGTGCGGGAACTCAATTTACCATTATTCCACGTGGAGATACCCTGTTTAAAGAAGGCGATAACGTGGTGTTTGTAACATCTGAAGGTGGTGCCGAAGAGCTTTGTAAGCTTACCGGAAAAGAAAACACAGAGATTAAAAACGTAATGATACTTGGTGGTACCCAAATAGGTTTTAAATCGGCCAGAGAACTTTGCGAAAAAGGTTTTAAAGTTAAGCTTTTGGAAAAAAACAAAGAGCGTGCTTTTGATATTGCCGATGCTTTACCAAATGTTTTAGTGATTAATACCGACGGTAGAAATGTTGATATTTTAGATGAAGAAAGCATTAGTGATATGGGCGCATTTATTGCGGTTGGCGATAATTCTGAAACCAATATAATGTCTTGTTTGGTAGCAAAATCCAAAGGGGTGAAAAAGACCATTGCTTTGGTTGAAAACATGGATTATTTTGAATTGTCGCAATCTATTGGCATAGATACCCTTATCAATAAAAAGCTTTTGGCAGCAAACAATATTTTTAGGTATATACGTAAAGGCGAAGTCGTTGCCATGACCAAATTAAATAACATGAACGCCGAGTTATTGGAGTTTGAGGTTAAAGCCACATCGGCAATATGTAATAAATTTATAAAAGACATAGACTTTCCAAGAACTGCCATTATTGGCGGTGTTATTAGAGACGGTTTGGGGTTAATTGGTTTGGGGGATTTTAAAATACAAGAAGGCGACCGTGTTGTGATTTGCAGTTTGCTTAAATCTATAAAAAGCGTAGAAAGACTATTTCTCTAAAATAATGAAACTTAATTACAAAATCATTTTTCATTTTTTCGGATTACTTCTGCTATTTAATGGTGGTTTTGTATTGTTGGCATCTCTTGTTAGTTTAATTTATAAAGATGGAGTTACGCTCCCATTGTTTTTGGCAGGCATTTTAACATTAACAGCAGGAAGTTTGCTTATGTTTTTAACCAGACGCCACAAAAAAGAAATGAATAAGCGCGAAGGTTATATTGTAGTAACCTTTGGCTGGATTATTATGGCCTTATCGGGCACTTTACCGTATATTTTTACAGGTAGCATTGCTGGTTTTACAAATGCTTTTTTCGAGACCATGTCTGGTTTTACAACTACTGGAGCTACTATTTTAAACGATATTGAAGCGGTGCCGAAAGGGGTTTTGTTTTGGCGTAGTTTAACCCATTGGATTGGTGGCATGGGCATTATTGTGCTCGCTATTGCTATTTTACCATTACTGGGAATTGGAGGCATGCAGTTGTTTGCAGCCGAAGCCCCAGGTCCAAGCGCCGATAAATTGCATCCTAGAATTACAGACACCGCAAAACGTTTGTGGCTTATTTATTTTGGCTACACTGCCGCCGAAACTATATTGCTAAAAGCAGCGGGCATGTCTTTTTTTGATGCTATAAACCATGCATTATGCACCTTGTCAACCGGTGGTTTTTCAACAAAAAACGCTAGTGTAGCCCATTGGAACGACCAACCTATTATTCAATACATTATTATTGTTTTTATGTTTTTGGCAGGTACCAATTTTGTATTAAGCTATTTTGCCTTTAAAGGAAAAGTACAGAAAATAATAAAAGATGAAGAGTTTAAGCTCTATTTTAAATTTATAGCTGTTTTTACGGTAATAGCTGCACTTATTATATATTTTAGGGCAGATATATCGGCATCCTCAATTCTATATCCTATGGTTTGGGGAGAAGCGGAAAGTGCATTTAGGCATGCGCTTTTTCAAGTTATTTCTGTAATTACAACTACGGGTTTTGTAACCGCAGATTTTACCATGTGGACCCCTTTTTTAGTTGTATTCTTTTTTGGCCTTATGTTTTTAGGCGGATCGGCAGGTAGTACCTCTGGTGGCGTAAAAGTGGTGCGGCATTTAATATTGATTAAAAACGGTTTTTTGGAATTTAAGCGCACACTACACCCCAATGCCATTATACCGGTACGCTATAATACAAAATCTATTTCTGGCGATATTGTTTTTAATGTACTCGCATTTTTTATTTTATATATGCTATCTTTTATTGTTGGGGCTTTGGGCTTTTCTTTAATGGAAATAGATTTTCAATCTGCTGTTGGGCTAGCAGCTTCAAGTTTAGGTAATGTAGGACCTGCTTTGGGAGAATTTAGCCCTGTAAACAACTATGCAAATTTGCCTTTAATTGGCAAATGGTGGTGTAGTTTTTTAATGCTTATTGGCCGTTTAGAACTTTTTACGGTACTTATATTGTTTACGCCTTTCTTTTGGCGAAACAGATAAAATCATATTAAATTTAACAATTTTTTTTGTAAGATTACGTTTATACATTGATTATTATCATTAATTTTGTAATGTTTTTTTTACCCAAATTTATTAATTATCATATAAAGTGTACCCAATATTTTAAATAAAATGTGTTTTGGTATAACTATTGATAAAGATTAGAAACTTAAAAAACTTAACCTTAAAAATTTTAGCCTTGAAAAAATTAGTAGCATTAGTATCAATTGTTGTGGTTATATTGCTTTTGAATATAGACCGTTTATTACCTATTGACGATTATATAAAAGCCAGCATTCTTTTTGTTTTGGCCGGTCTCCTTTCAGTTTATGAATACAAAAGAGAAAAGAAATTAAATTAGAAGGTATTTTTTCTTTACACATTCATATTTAAAAACCGTTAAAAAGAATTTTTGCGTGTAATTTGATAATTCGTTTTTGTAATCTATAGCATTTAATAAGATAGTATTATCAACTTGATTCAATTATCTACACCATGTCAATGTATCGCAATTGCATTTATTTATAGGTGATTTATTCTTACCATCATTTTAACTTATTGTAGTGTAACATTTATTTGAAATTTTCTACTTGTATGAAGTAAGTTATTATGATTTATAACCAATTATATTTCAATTAATTTTGAAAATGAAGTTTAACTTATTGAAATCAATTAACATGGATTTGTTGTTTGTTAATTTTATTTCGTTTTTAAATCTTAGAAGTTATGGGTGGAGAAGGATCTATGGCAGCTGCCAATAATTCTTTAAAGAACAACAGAAATCTTTTAAAAAAGAATAGGAAGAATGCTTTATCGGGCAGTTATGCCAATTTACAACTAAAGGAATTCCCTAACGCTACGCCCGAGCAATTGATTGAGATAAAAGAAAACATGAAACGAGAGGAAAAACAAATAAGAAAGAAACTAATATTAGCGATCTTGTTAATAATTTCATTCTTGTTTTTTCTCTATGCTTTAATATAAAAAAAACCTGAAAAGTATTAATGCTCTTCAGGTCTTGAGATTATGTAATCCGGATTAAGTTTTTAGCTAAGTACTTCTTTAATACGTTTTATAGCTTCAGTAATTTGCTCTTGAGAAGCGGCATACGAAATGCGGATACAATCTGGATTGCCAAAAGCATCTCCGGTTACGGTTGCTACAAGCGCTTCTTCCAACAAATACAAAGAAAAATCTGTTGCGTTGTTAATGGTTTTACCTCGTAATGTTTTTCCAAAGTAATGAGATACATTCGGGAATACGTAAAACGCGCCTTCTGGCATATTGGTTTTAAAGCCTTCAATATCGTTTAATAAGCCCAAGATTAAATCGCGACGTACTTTAAACTCATCAATCATATATTGTACACGCAAAGGCGGTTGGTTTAAAGCGGTAATTACTGCGCGTTGCGCAATACAGTTGGTGCCACTGGTAATTTGCCCTTGCATTTTATTACAAGCACGGGCAATTTTTTCTGGTGCGCCAATATAGCCTACACGCCAACCAGTCATAGCGAATGCTTTAGATACGCCGTTAACGGTAATGGTGCGGTTGTACATATCATCAAACTGCGCCATACTTGCATGGCCGCCAATATAGTTTATGTGTTCGTAAATTTCATCTGAAACCACATAAATATTAGGATTTTTAACCAACACATCGGCTAAAGCCCTTAACTCTTCTTTACTGTAAATAGAGCCGCTAGGGTTACAGGGCGAGCTAAACCAGATCATTTTGGTTTTAGGCGTTATGGCCGTTTCAAGTTGAGCAGCAGTCATTTTAAAATCGGTATCGATAGATGTTTTTACCTCTACCGGGATGCCGTCGTTTAGCTTTACAATATCTGCGTAACTTACCCAATACGGGCATGGTAAAATTACCTCGTCTCCTGCGTTAAGCATAACTGCAGCCACATTGGCCAAACATTGTTTGGCTCCTGTAGAAACTACAATTTGGGGTAGGCTGTAAGTTAAATTATTATCGCGTTTAAACTTGGTAATTATGGCTTCTTTTAGCTCTACGTAACCATCAACGGGAGTGTACGAGTTGTAATTGTCGTTAATTGCTTGTATTGCTGCTTCTTTAATAAAATCTGGTGTATTAAAATCTGGCTCGCCAAGGCTTAAGCCTATAATATCTTTTCCTTCGCCTCTAAGCTCTCTGGCTTTTGCAGCCATGGCCAGCGTAGCAGAAGTGGCCATGTTTAAAATTCTGTTGGATAATAATTGCATGTTGTTTATTAAGATTGGTAAGTATAAAATTAGGCTAAGCTGGGTTGAGGTAAACTTGGTTTTTGCCCCAATTCTTTTAATTGCCTGTAATGTTCGGCCACGGCTTTCCAAAATGTGCTATATTCATTATATGGTAAGCTAAACTCGTTTGCTGTTTCTTTAACTATTTTAGCTATTTTTCTGTAGTGAATATGGCTTATGTTGGCAAATAAATGGTGTTCAACCTGTCTGTTTAACCCGCCCGTGTAAAATTCTACAATCCAACTTTTAGGCGAAAAGTTAGAGGTTGTGAATAGCTGATGGATTGCCCAAGTGTTTTTCATGTTGCCGTTTTCGTCTGGCAATGGCATTTCTGTATTT
This sequence comes from Gelatiniphilus marinus, assembly GCF_042684345.1. Taxonomy (NCBI): domain Bacteria; kingdom Pseudomonadati; phylum Bacteroidota; class Flavobacteriia; order Flavobacteriales; family Flavobacteriaceae; genus Gelatiniphilus; species Gelatiniphilus marinus. Next base: position 13,261 of record NZ_JBHULK010000001.1, read on the forward strand.
GGCATAACGTGTGCTAATTGGAAAATAACACTTAAAATAATACCAGCAGTGTAATGCATAACCAAAAAGCCTATTAATACTTGCCACCATGCAAAACCTAGCGATAAAGGTAAAACTACCCAAATGGCATAATAGATTATTTTTCCTATGATTAGTTTTGTCCATTGTGTTGCAGGATTTGGCAGTTTACCATAAGCCAATTTTCTTTTTAAATACTGGTAGGTTTGAATAAAATCGGTAGTGATAGCCCAATTTACTGTTAGCAAACCATAAAGAAAGAAGGCATAAAATCTTTGGTATTTATGAAATCTAAACCATTTGGCGTGTTTAGAAAAACGTATAATCCTGCCAGCGTCAATATCTTCATCATGGCCTTGAATATTGGTATAGGTGTGGTGCAGAACGTTGTGCTGTACTTTCCAGTTGTAGTCGTTTCCAGCTAAAATATAAATGCTGCTTCCCATAAGTTTGTTAACCCATTTTTTACTTGAAAACGAGCCGTGATTGGCATCGTGCATAACATTCATGCCAACACCGGCCATACCAACACCGGTAATTATCATTGATAAAATTTGAGCCCAAGCAGGTAAATCGATTGTTAAAACCAAAACCACAGGAACAATCAATAAAGCAAACATAACGATAGCTTTTAGGTAGAGTTTCCAGTTACCTGTACGTTTTATATTGTTCTCTTTAAAATAGTTGTTAACACGTTTGTTAAGTGTTTTAAAAAATTTCGCGGAGTCTGTTCTAGAAAACGTAAGGGTTTCTTTATTCATACTATTCATTTTAATTGTGCTATTTTTAATTCTTAAGTTTATAACTAAGCATAATGCAAAGATAGGTATTATGCTTTTTAACTATTACTGTTTTTTTATAAAAAAATGCACATAAAAAGTATATTTTTGCTGAAAATTTAACTTAAATGGAGCTTATTCTAAAATATTTCCCAAATCTTACCCAAGACCAAATTGAAAAATTTACCAAGTTGGAAACGCTTTACAAAGACTGGAATTTAAAAATAAACGTGGTGTCGCGTAAAGATATAGACGAGCTTTATTTGCGCCATGTGCTGCATGCTTTGGCCATTGCGAAATTAATACGGTTCAAGGCTGGTACTAAACTTTTAGATGTTGGTACGGGTGGCGGATTCCCTGGCATTCCGTTAGCTATTTTGTTTCCAGAATGTTCGTTTCATTTGGTAGATAGCATAGCGAAAAAACTAAAAGTTGTTGATGATGTGGTTGAGGGATTGGGTTTAACCAACGTAAAAACAACACATTCCAGGGTTGAAGATATTAACGGCACTTACAATTTTATAGTAAGTCGCGCCGTAGCTGCAATGCCAACCTTTGTGCATTGGGTTAAAGGCAAGATTGCCAAAAAACAAAACCACGAATTAAAAAACGGCATACTTTATTTAAAGGGTGGCGATTTAACCGAAGAACTTAAAACCTACAAAACGGCAACTATTTATAATTTAAGCGATTATTATGCTGAAGATTTTTTTGAAACCAAAAAATTGGTGCATCTGCCGTTAAAATATAAAGGCTGATTTTTTTTAAATGTTATTTAAGGCCTCAAGGTTTTGTTTGAAAAAGTAGAATTGATTTTTATACCAGTAGGTATCTGAAAACAAATTGATGCTCTGGCTTTCTTCTGAAAAATCAGAGAGCAAAGATTTGGCTTTTTTTAAGTTTAGTTTTGCCTTTTGTGTATCATTTATTTTATGGTAAGCTATGGCTAAGCCTAAAATAGCCTCGTAATCTGAAGCATTGTATTTTAAAGTAGTATTAAAATCTGAAATGGCTTTAGTGTATTTACCTAACAGTAAATGCGATGCCCCTCTAAAAAAATAAGCAGAATCATTGTTGGCATCAAAATTTAAAGATCTATCAAAATCTTTTTTAGCTTGTTTATAGTAGTTGATGTTTAAATGCGTTAAACCTCGGTTGTAGTAGGTGTTGGCATTCGGATTGGTTAATACGGCCATCGAAAAATCCTGTAAGGCTAATTTATATTTTCTAAGAGCTAAAAGTGCATTGGCACGTTGGGTATAAGCTTTAGATTCGGTTGGTGCGACTTCAATAATTTTACTTAAATCTGTAATCGCTCCCATATAATCTTCTAAAAAATATTTTGTGCTGGCCAAATTGTATTGCGCATCAATAAATTGCGGGTCTAGTTTCAGGGCCTGTTCGTAATCGAGTTTTGCTCCTAAATAATCCTGTAAATTGTATTTGGAATTGCCTCTGTTGTAATACGAATCGGCATCGGGTTTGTAAAAAAGTATTTTTGTGTAATCTAATATCGCTCCAGAGTAATCGCCCACATCGTTTTTTGCAATACCTCTGTAAAAATAGGCATCTAAATTTTTAGGTTCTAGTGCAATAACCTGTGTGAACAACTCTATTTTTTCTTTTGGGTTAGTTGCCCTTGTGGCTTGCCTGTATAGTTTTTTGGCTTGTCCGAAAGTAATAATAGGAATAAGAGTTATAAATATTAAGACATATAGCTTTTTCATTTTTTTCTATAAATCTACAAAAATTTCAATCAGTTTTATTTTTAATTAGGGATAATTTTTTCTTCCGTAAATAGTCTTTTTCCAACTGATTATTTACTGAGTTTAAAGCTAAGTCAAGATACGTAATGGCTTTGTTAATTTTATTTGTTTTAGCGTAAAAGTCCGCCTTAGCGCCATAATAAGATAAGTACGTTGTTTATAATTATATGGTTTAGCCCAGACTTTATACTTCCTTTGTTTTTAGGTTTATGTTAAATTTATGACATGGCTGTTATTTAACTACATTTTATTATTGTTCATCAATCTTGGTATCTATATTATTTTTCAATAAACGTTATTAAGTGGTTCAAACTGCTTTTGAGGTTGTATAAAATATTTTGTTATGTTGATAATAATCAATTGTTTGGATTTAAAATTTTCAGTTTAAAAGATTTCTGGCGATTTCTAATTTCTTTATCATTTTTTGAGCATACTGTATAAAATTTTGTAGCCTTTATTATAAACGTTTAGGTTATTATAATATACTTGAATTACCAACTTATTTAAACGAAAAACCAACAAATTGCTATTTATTAAAAATTGTAACGTTCAATATTTTAGTATTTATTTTATAGGGATTTTAATTTCGAATCTCAGATTACTTTAAAACGCACTCTTTAAAGATTCAGCTTTATTGAGTTTATATTCATTTTGGCATTTATTAAAAAGATAATCGCTTTTATATGTCAATGCAGGCGGATATTCTTTTGAACCACTGTAGTATTGCAAAGAAAAACCGAAAGCACTTTGTTTTAAATTTTCTTTGTAATCATTAAATTTTCGCAAAGTATTATTGTCAGAAAATATTTTATCAACAGGACCATAAACCTGATTAAGCAAGTTTTCAAGTTTAACAACATCAACTTTTGGATCAATAATTAGGGTAATTGTTGTTAATAATCCATTATAAAAAAAGTACTGAATTTCATTTAAACGTACATCAGGCAAAGGTTCAGGATTAGCATCAACGTAGGTTTCGTGCATTTGATAAACACCAACATCTGAATTGTTTTTATAAGCTTTAGCTACTATTGAATCAGGAACAAAAGTAAGCTCTTTGTTATAAGTTTTTAAAAAATCTGATAAACTACCTCCTAAATTAACATTTCTAAATGCATTGTATGCTTTTAAGGATTTTGACTCAAACTCTTCCGTCATTAAAATATGGTATTTCCAAAAAAAATTAGCTTCATTATCTTTTAGATATAGGTAATTTTCTCTCTTGTATTTATGCTTGTTTTTCACAGTATACCTAAAGGTTAAACTGTTACCACAATCTGACCATTTATCATTAATCATTGTGTCACTGTGCAGCACATAATGCCCTTTAGATAAACTAGCAGAATGTTTATAATGTCTCGAAGATTTAAACTCGTTCGCATAATTATTGTTTAGGTATTTTATTGTCGAATTTATATCCTCTTCTGACAATTTATAATCTGGCATAATTAGCTTAATATTTAAAAGACGATCGTTAAGAAAATCAAAATCAATATAATTACAAACTAAACCTGTATTGCCCAATTTGTAACTAGGGGGTTTTATTGTTAGAGTTTTTTTGCGTAAATTATACTTATCCAATGACTTAACAGATTTAGTAGCAAAACTAGTATGGGTATGCACTATTTCGTTGTTAATCTCATATTTTGAGGTAATTGAATCTCGAAATTCTTTTTCTGACATTCCTATATAAAAAACATCAAATGAACTTAGAGGAAGATCCTTCTGAGCTTTAGATAAATTAAAACTTAGTATAGAAATGGCAATTAGTATGAACGCTTTTTTTTTCATAAAAAAATTTTTATAAAGTTATGAAACTTTACCTAAAATTAAAACAGTAGCTTTTTACAATTAATAGTTTCTCGGTTATAAGATTCCTGCAATTGCAGAGAGTTTTAATACCTTATTTTAAATTGTTGTTTCCTGTATGCTAAAATCTATTTTCTAATTATATTCGCAACATATGAAAGTAGATTATATAGTAGTTGGTATTGGGTTGGCGGGTATTGGTTTTTGCGAACAACTAAGCACCCATAACAAAAGTTTTGTGGTTTTTGATGATAAATCGCAACAATCGTCTGTGGTTGCTGGCGGCTTGTACAATCCGGTGGTTTTAAAGCGGTTTACTTCGGTTTGGAAAAGCAAAGCGCAATTACAAGTGGCACTGCCCATGTATGCCAATTTAGAGAAAAAGTTAAAAGTAAGGTTAGATTATAAAATTCCGGTGTATCGCAAATTCGCATCGCTTGAAGAACAAAACGATTGGTTTGCTGCCTCTGATAAACCAGGTCTTTCGGATTACCTATCGACTAAAATTATGAGTAATGAAAATAATTTTATAGATGCCCCTTTTGGTTATGGCAAAGTGTTACAATCTGGCAGAATTGATGTAAAGTGCTTAACAGAGGCCTATAAAAACCAATTGTTAAAAAAGGACTTGTTTTTTGAGAACGAATTTAATTACAGCCAAATTGAAATTTTAGATAATGCTATTAAATATAATAACATAGAAGCAAAACATATTGTATTTGCCGAAGGTTTTGGCTCCAATAAAAACCCGTTTTTTAATACCCTACCATTACTGCCAACAAAAGGCGAATTGTTAATAATTGAAGCCCCAGATTTAAAGATCGATTTTGTGTTAAAAGCGGCAGTTTTTTTAATTCCGTTGCAAAACGATTTATATATAGTTGGCGCCACTTACAATTGGGGCGAAACAACCAATAAAACTACCGATAAGGCCAAAACTGAGTTGTTAACTAAACTTAAAAACCTAATAGATTGCCCGTTTAAGGTGGTTAACCAAGTTGCCGGCATACGGCCTACGGTAAAAGATAGGCGCCCATTGGTGGGGCGGCACCAAACCTACAAAAATATGTACGTGCTAAACGGATTGGGTACGCGCGGTGTTATGGTTGGCCCTTATGTGGCACAGCAACTTTATAATTTTATTGAACACGAGGTGCCTTTGGATAATGAAGTTGATATTAAACGTTTTATCAATTTAAGTTGAGCATTTGCGTTAGGGATTGAACGGCATGTTTGAGCTCGCCGATCCCGAGGCTTCGGGAGAGGAAGCGAGTAGTGAAAGCCCGACCTCCCGATAGTTATCGGGAGTGGTAACGCCCATAGGTAAATTATTTTTTAGCTAAATTTTTGTTGTAATGCATAAAAAAGTTAATCCAAATAGTTCTGGAAAGCCTTAAAATTACCGGCATAAAAACAATTAATGTTGCTATTATTGAGATGAAAATGGCATGTATGCCGGCATTGAAAACAAAAAACGAAATCACAAAAGCTGCGGTTGCAAACGCAATACCAACGGCATAACTTACATACATGGAGCCGTAGAAAAAAGACGGCTCAATTTTGTATTTGGTACCGCAATTCGAGCAATTTTCGTACATGCTCAATGCCTCGGTAAGCATGTAGGGGTTCTTGTTTTTAAACATAGATTCTTCGTGGCATTTTGGGCAAGTACCCGTAAAAATACTATATAATTTTGTTCCTTTTTTAAACATATATTTTAATGTACTTTTGCATGCGCAATCGCAGAAGCAAAAATACTATATAAATACTAAAGGCTCTGTGATATAAGTTACATTTCTATGATGAACATTCATAATTTATCGATTTCGTTTCAAGGCGAATACTTGTTTGAAGACCTTACGTTTAAACTAGGAAACGGCGATAGGGTAGGGCTTATTGGAAAAAATGGTGCGGGAAAATCGACGATGCTTAAAATTTTATCGAAAGAAATGGAGCCCGATTCTGGGCAAATTGCGGCCGATAAAGAGCTTAAAATTGGTTTTTTAAAACAGGACATTGATTTTGTTTTTGGAAGAACGGTACTTGAAGAAGCCTACGAAGCCTTTACCGAAATTAAAGCCTTGGAAACTAAAATGGAAGCGGTTAACACCCAAATGGCAGAACGCACCGATTATGAAAGTGAGGGCTACCACCAGCTTATGGTAGATATTAACGAGCTACAGCACCAATACGAAATCTTGGGCGGCTACAACTACCAGGGCGATACCGAAAAGATTTTACAAGGTTTAGGCTTTAAACGAGACGATTTTAACAAGCTTACCGATACCTTTTCAGGCGGGTGGCGTATGCGAATAGAACTCGCAAAATTACTGCTTCAAAACAACGATATTTTACTTTTAGATGAGCCCACCAACCACTTGGATATCGAGTCTATTATTTGGTTGGAAGGCTTCTTGAAAAACTATGCTGGTGCCGTGGTTATTGTATCGCACGATAAAATGTTTCTGGATAATGTAACCAACAGAACCATAGAGATTTCGTTAGGTAGAATTTATGATTATCCGAAGCCTTACACGAAATATTTAGTGCTTCGCGAAGAGTTGAGAACCCAGCAATTGGCATCGCAAAAAAATCAGCAAAAGCAAATTGAACAAACCGAAAAACTTATCGAGAAGTTTCGTGCAAAAGCCTCAAAAGCAACTATGGCACAATCGCTGATAAAAAAGCTTGATAAAATTGACCGCATTGAAGTTGATGAAGATGATAATAGTGTGATGACTTTAAACTTTCCGGTGTCAATTACTCCAGGTAAAGTGGTGATTGAAGCTGAAGATGTTTCTAAAAATTATGGCGATAATCAAGTTTTAAAACATATCGATTTACTAATTGAGCGCGATAGCAAAACGGCCTTTGTTGGGCAAAACGGACAGGGCAAATCTACGCTTGCCAAAATTATTGTTGGCGATATAAAGCACAAAGGGCATTTAAAATTGGGGCACAACGTGCAGATTGGGTATTTTGCCCAAAACCAAGCAGAATATCTAGATGGCAACAAAACCGTGCACGACACCATGATTGATGCCGCAAACGAAACCAACAGGAGTAAGGTGCGCGATATTTTGGGCTCGTTTTTATTTAGGGGAGACGAGGTCGATAAGTACGTGCGCGTGCTCTCTGGTGGCGAGCGCAACCGTTTGGCATTGGCAAAATTAATGCTGCAACCCTTTAATGTTTTAATAATGGATGAGCCTACCAACCACTTGGATATTAAATCTAAAAACGTGTTGAAAGAAGCTTTAAAACGATTTGAGGGCACTTTGATTCTTGTTTCGCACGACCGTGATTTTTTGCAGGGTTTAACCAATACGGTTTACGAGTTTAAAGACCATAAAATAAGAGAATATCTAGGCGATATCGATTATTATTTGGATCTGCGGAAAGTAGAGAGCTTGCGCGAAGTTGAAAAACGAACCGTTGTAAAAGAAACACCAAAGGTAAAAAAACAACAATCTTACGAAGACCAGAAAAGAATAAAATCCTTGAATAACAAATTGAGCAACGTTGAGTCGAAAATCAATCAGTTGGAAAAGGAGATTAAAGCCATTGACTTATCTTTAGAAAAGAATTACGAAGAAGTGACGTCTCAATCCAATTTCTTTGATAGCTATCAAAAAAAGAAATTAGATTTAGAGGGGTTTATGCAAAAATGGGAAAACATCCAGACCGAGATCGAAAAGTATAATGCATAAAATGTTAAAATTTAATGTATTTTAACGAATAAAATAGTATTTCGTCTAATTTAGATCTACTTTTGTCTAGCAAACAATCACAAATCTATTTTTAGGATGAAAACTTTAAAACTTATAATGTTGTGCTTTTTGGTATCAGCATATTCTTTTGCCAACATTTCCACTAACGATAAAGACGCATTAATAGCCTTATACAATTCAACAAAAGGAAGCGACTGGAACACTACTTGGGACCTTAACGCTTCTATGGATTCGTGGTACGGTGTAACCGTTGAAGATCATAAAGTAGTGGCGCTTAATTTACCGTTTAACAATCTTCAGGGAAATTTACCAAAGGAAATAGGGAATTTAGTCTCTTTAAGGCAGTTAAACTTAGGCTTTAACAAATTAACTGGAAAAATCCCAACGGCATTGGCAAATTTAAAAGCGCTAACCTCCTTAGAATTATTTATGAATGGTTTTGAAGGCGAGATCCCTTCAGAACTTGGTAGTCTAACAAAATTACAATCATTAAAATTATACAGTAACAAACTAACAGGCAATATCCCAGTAGAATTAATGGGCTTAACCAACCTAAAAGAGCTTTTGTTGGGTAGTAATTTTTTAACAGGTACCATACCAAACCAGATTTATGCTTTAAATAAACTAGAAAAGCTAAGTGTAATGGATAATAAAATGGAAGGCGAAATACCTGTAGAGATTGCACAGTTAACACAGTTGCAAGAGTTATTGTTATCGAGTAATAAGTTTACGGGCGATTTGCCTATGGAGTTTATGAATTTAAAAAAGCTAAATACCTTTATGGTAAGCGACAATAACCTAAACAAAGAATACCTAAGCGTTTCTGGAAAAAACCCACCTAGTTTAATGCATTTAGAGTTGCAAAACGCAACGGCGACAATGGATATTGAAAAAGATTAGTTTGAGTTAAATTAGTTTTATAAATTAGAAAAGGATAGCAATTTATTGTTATCTTTTTTTTATTTTAAACTCAAATGGAAGCGCATTATTTTACTTGCCCATATTGTTGGGAAACTATTTCTATGTTGTTGGATAGCTCTGTATCCAATCAGGTTTATATTGAAGATTGCGAGGTTTGTTGCAACCCCATTCAAGTTTCTGTTAAATTTTTAAATTTAAAATTAACACATTTTCAGGCAGATAGCATAGAGCAATAATATTTTATTGATTTATTGTTGCTAAATTTAAAAAGGGTTGTATATTTGCAGTCGGAAATGATTTGATCGGCATTATGGACCGATAGTTAAAAGCTAAAACAATCATTTTTAAAATTATATCGCGGGATAGAGCAGTAGGTAGCTCGTCGGGCTCATAACCCGAAGGTCACTGGTTCGAGTCCAGTTCCCGCTACTAAGTAAGAGTAATCAGAAATGGTTACTCTTTTTTTATGCAGTAAACTCAGCTGTTTGGCAATTATTTTAGATTCTTACTAAAGTACAGATTACCTTCATTTAACTAAAAAAAGGCACACAAAAAGGCACACCCTTATTTAAAAAAAGTACCCCAAAATTTAAAACAGAACATTATGAAATATAATAAGTTAAGTGTTTTGTTTTTAATTGACAAAACCAAAATAAATAAACAGGAGAAGTGTCCTATAAAGTGTAGGATTACTTATTTAAAAAAAAGAAGAGTATTCTCTACAGGCTTATTTACTGTTGTAGATTGTTGGAACAGTAAAAAACAAAAAGCAATACCTCTCAATAAAGAAAATGAAAACATTAATACTCATTTGAGCCTGATTAAGCAAAAAGTTAATCAGGCTTTTTTGTTGCTACAAGTTAACAATGAGAGTTTTGATGTAGAAGATATCTATTTGCAGTATGTAGGAAAGAATGTAAAGGCTAATAAAACGCTTTTAGAGGTATTTGAATTGCATAACAATAGAATGAAGAAGCTAATAGGTATTGAGTACTCAAAGTCTACTTATAACAAGTTTACAGAGGCTAGGAATCATGTTTCAAACTTTATTCGGTTCCAATACAAGAAAGGAGATATACTACTAGAATCTATCAATCAAAACTTTTTAGATGATTTTGATTTCTACTTAAAATCTGAAAAGAAACAAAAGCAGATTACTATTAATAAGAGTATTCAACGTGTTAGAAAGATTATTAAACTAGCACTAGCAAAAGGCTATTTGAAGAAAGACCCATTCATTCTTTACAAACCTAAAAAATATGAAAGTAAAGTAGTTTACCTAAATCAAAAAGAATTAGATAAACTCGAAAAGCATATTTTCAGACAAGCTAGGTTGAACCAAGTTAAGGATATGTTCATTTTCTGTTGTTATACAGGACTGGCATATCAAGAAATGTCAACTTTAAAGGAGGAGCATTTAATAAAAGGGTTTGATGGAGGCATCTGGATTGAAATGATGAGACAAAAAACTAAATCTAAAGTTTCAATCCCTTTGTTACCTACTGCATCAAAAATTCTAGATAAGTATAGACCTGAAGGAAGATTACTTCCTGTGATTAGCAATCAAAAGTTTAATTCTTATCTAAAAGAAATAGCGGAGTTGGTTGAGATTGATAAAAGATTAACTCACCATATAGCTAGGAAGACTTTTGCGACTACAGTTTTGCTTTATAATGATATTCCTATTGAAACAGTTTCTGAGTTACTAGGGCATTCAAGTATCTCTATAACACAAAGGCATTATGCTAAAGTAGTTCAGCACAAGGTGAGTAGTCAAATGAGTAAGTTAAGTAAGAAATTGAAGAAAAAAGGATAATAAATTAACTGTGTTGTAATACATTTATGGCACAGTTAAATATTATACATGGATTTTGATAACAGCCTTTTTGAAGATACTCCAATAGAGTTTAAAGAAATAAATCATACTGATTTTGATAAAAACCTATACAAGGTAGAACCAAAAGAGATTGTTGAACCAAATGATGAAGGTTATTTAAGTGATAACTTGATACCTATTTTAACAAAAGACCTTCATGAAAAAAATACTACTGTTATCAATGCTGGTGTAGGTCAAGGTAAGACTACAGCTATTATAGAGGTCATAAAAGAGTTTGCTAATAACAAAGATTATATTGTTGTTATTGCAGTACCTTTCAAAAGTCTTATAGAGCAGTATGAAGAAGTTTGTATAAAAAATGACATTTCAAAACATAGGATTTTTAACCAATTAGAAATTGATAAATATTTTGATAATAAAGAGAAAGAAGTAAAATCTGAATGGGGAAGTCTTTACAGTGAAGAAGAGGTTATCAATAAGTTTAATATAAGAAACTTTGATGTTCATATTTTAACTGTAAACGCATTACTTGGGAACTCTGTAGAGAGTTTGTTTCAGGCTAGGGAAAAAACAGAGTATTTCAATAGGTTACTTGGTTACTGTGAAAAAACGGATATGAAATTAGTTTTTGTGTTTGATGAAATACATGCCAGTATTCATAACTTTAAAGAAGAGTTCATCTACAAGCTATGGAACTATCATGGTTTAGTTCACAAAAACTATATTGTAAGTGCAACTTATAATGAAGCTTCAAAAGAAGTCATAAAGTATCTTTCAGAATTTACAGATAATACTATTAAAATTATTGAATCTACAAGACTGCCAGTAAAAGAGAGACAAAGTGATTTGTTTTTAAACTTTTATATAGACAGGAATATAGAAAAAGATGAAACTCTTTTTGAATTGATAAAAGAGTTATTAGATAGTGATAAGAAGTTTGATATACTTGTCTATTCAAAGAAACTAGTACAAAAATTGACTAGTAGTAAAAGTAGGATTGGTCAATTATTTATAAGTCGAGAAGCAGATATTAATAAAAGTATTAATGACCCATTTAGTCATGATGATGGTTCTATTGGTTATGATAAGGATAAAATTAATATTGGGACTAAATTTAGTACAGGTATTAGTATTGAACATGAGGAGCACACTTATATTGTGATTTTTCCTAAGGACTTAAATGTTGAGTTCATAAATAATAAGGGGATTTTTACTATGGGTTCTAATACTGTTATACAGGCTTTGGCAAGGCAAAGAAAAAAAGGTGAAATACATTTGTTTATGCCTCCTCCCATAGATATTAATGAAGATACTTTGCCTCTAAGTTATACAGCAAATCAAAAGAACACAATATTAGATGTTTTTAAAGAGGGTAAAAAGTATGGAGAAAAAACTATAGATTATTCATATATAAATGGTCAAGGTTTAGAATTAGATAAGACCTACAATAAACTTTATAGAGAAGTTGAACTTGCAATAGAAAAAATAGAAACAGCTAATAGAGATAGGAAATTAAATAGATTACTGTTTCCAACTAAAGAGATTTTTAATTTAGATAAAGGTGAAAAACATCTAGTTAGAGGTTTTTTTGGAGGTGATTTACCAGCTTATATTTTATGGGCATCACTTACAAATCAGTTTTTAAACTGTAGATTGAAAGATATTAATTTCATAAAAAGAATTTACTTAAATACACCTTGGCAATATGAGCAGTTAGAAAAGATTGTTGAAGACATACTTTATGATATTGAGGTTATAGAAGAAAATTATTTTTATATCTATTTAAAACCTTTTGAGAAAATAGAGTTGTTTAAAAATTTCATTTTTTCTATCATAGTAATTCTAGACAAGAAAAAGATAGGCGCTTCTGAAAAAGCAAAAGTACTCTTAGATATTTTAAAAATTATACTCTTTAATTCTCAAGATACAACCAAGACTGAAGTTTTTCAACTTTATCTAAAGTCTTGTGTGATGAGCTCAATTAAAGCAAAGGATTTTAAGAAAATACCTGAGTCTAAATTGCATATTGTTAATGCTTATAAAAATTGGAAACATTTAGTTGATGTAATAGAGTTAAATATAGAAACTTATAAGAAACATAACTACATTGATAAGCAAGCAAAAAAAGCATTTGAAGTAGAGTATAAAGCAATTAGTTTTCAGAATGATATTAAATATCTTTTATCTAATGATACTTTATTAAGTACAGGGATTTTTCCTCTTAAAAACACTTTTGAAAAAGAGCGATTACCTTCAAAAAAAATGAATACAATCTACAACTTAACAATAAATGTTTTCTTTTGTGAAAAGAAAGATACAATTAGAGTTAATAATGTTAAGACTAGAGTTTATTTAGTCAAATCAAAAAAAGTTGAAAACTTACCTAATCTTCTTTTTAAAGACTTACCAGAAGAAATTTTATAAAAAAAAAGGACATCTTTTTCCATTCATCTATATAGTGTTTTGGAAAAACTATGCCGTTTTAAGAATACCTAAATAACAATAAAGACTCTCATTTTATGAGGGTCTTTTTCATTATGTACTGAATCTATTCAGATTCAACTTAAAAACAATTCAATTTAATATTAACCTTCAAAAACATAAAATTATGCAATTAAGAAAATCAGAAAGACAACAAGCAAAAATTAAAATGGCTCTGCAAGGTTCATCAGGCTCAGGCAAGAGTTTAAGCTCTCTTTTACTTGCTAAAGGACTGACTAATGACCAACTGGATAAAGTAGCTGTAATAGATACAGAGAATGGTTCAGCAGACCTTTATGCTCATTTAGGTAACTACAATGTATTACCATTACAACCACCTTATACACCAGAGAAATTCATCCAAGCTATTTCTGTTTGTGAAGAAGCAGGAATGGAAGTGATAATTTTAGATTCTATATCTCAAGTGTGGGATGAGCTTTTAGATTACCATTCAAAACTACCTGGGAATTCTTTTGCTAATTGGAACAAAGTTACACCTAGACAAAAAGCATTTATCAATAAGATTTTACAATGTGATGCACATGTTATAGCTACAATGAGAACAAAGCAGGATTATGTACTACAACAAAAAGATGGAAAATATGTTCCTGAAAAAGTTGGTCTTAAAGCTGTACAAAGAGATGATGTTTCCTATGAGTTTACCATTGTGTTTGATATAGATATAAAGCACTTTGCTGTAGCAAGCAAGGACAGAACTAATCTATTTTCTGGAAAGCCTGAATTTATGATAAATACTTCTACAGGAAAACGCATTTTAGAATGGTGTACATCTCCTATAAAAGAAGAAGATGTAAAACAAAGGATAGAAGATTGCTTATCTGTTAGTCAGTTAATGGAGCTATACAAAGAGTATCCTAGTTTTCAGTTGCCATTAAAAGCTTTGTATCAAGCTAAAAAAGACCAGTTAGAACAATTAGTTAAACCAGAAAATTTTAGTCAAAATGGAAATAGTATCAGTAACAGAGCTTAACAAGCAACGTAATGGAGTATTTAATAATCCTGAAGGTATTCCTGAAATTGTGCATCCTTTGCAAATACCTTCAGAAAATAAAGTATATCAACATAACCCATTTATAGAGGCTAACACAAAGGAGGTTAGCCTTTCTACTTTAAAGCATGATTGCATTATTCCAGTATTTTCAAAAGATAATGAAAAGACTTTAGCACATCAAGAGTTTATAGAGATAGCTCAAGATTGTGTTGGTAAAGTCTTTTCACATCATACAATAGAAGTGCCAGAGGTTAGAGTTTCTCATCAAATTAAAGGGAGAACTGCTGATGCTATTTACAAGCCTGTAAAAGAGCTTTTAGAACATGAAAAAACACAGTACTTTGAAAGAATGGCATTTATCATTAGAATACCATCTATTACAGAAAACATAAATGGTCATAATGTATCATTAACAGTTGGAGGTGTAAGAGCTTACAACCAAGAAAACCTGTATAACAGGAAATCTTATGAGAAATTTAAGTTCTTTGTAGGTTTTCAAAATATGGTGTGTTGTAACCTATGTGTTTCTACAGATGGGTATCAAGATGAAATGCGAGTAGGGAACTATTCTGAATTACAGTCTAAAATTATGGACTTAATAGAGAATTACAATGCACAATCTCATTTACAGGAAATGAAGCAGTTATCACAACAGAGTATTACTGAAAAACAATTTGCTCAACTTTTAGGTAGAGCAAGATTATATAACTTTTTACCTAAACAGGAAAAGGCTCTAATTCCAGAATTAATGCTTAATGATGGACAAATTTCTACAGTAGCCAAAGACTATTATCAGGATGAAAGCTTTTGTAGAAACGAAAATGGAGACATAAACCTGTGGAAAGTTTATAATTTATTTACCAGAGCCAATAAGAGCTCTTACATAGACTCTTTTCTATCAAGAAATGTCAATGCCTTTGATTTTACTCAAGGTCTGGCAAATGCTATCAATGGTGATTCTAAACATCGTTGGTTTTTGAGTTGAGTAGAACCCAATCTCTGTTTATATGGAGGTTGGGTTATTTTAATTACTACTATTGACCATTATTTTATAGTGATTTTCACCTCCTATATCTTTAAATAATATTTCAAACACTTCAAAAAGAGTATTGTTGTCTAAACTATTAAATCCTGAAACTCTTTGAAAGCTTAGTTCTTCCATTGGGTTAATGTGATGGCTTTCTTTATTAATTTGGGAAGAAAAGGCGTCATATAACATCTTTTTTGTTGTACAAGTTAGCGCCTCATAAGACACTCTTTCTTTATTATGATTGTGAGTAAATTGTAAATAGCTTTGGATAATTCTTCTCATCAAATTACCAATTACAATATTAAAACTGCCTTCTTGTTCCTTTAGCTCAAAAAGACCTCTCCACATAAGATTGTAATCATTTTCAATTTTACTATATTCTGTACCTTTAGATATTAAAGATTTATGTGATGGCTTGGATATTTTATAATGGTTAATATTTTGGCAAATAAGTCTAAACCCATTATTATATGACACTTCATTATAGAAGTATAAATTGTGACTAAGCACAAAGACTTGGTTAATGCTTTTGTTTAATAGTTCTTTTTTTTGAGGTTTGCTATGTCCTTCATTTTTTATCAATTCACGAATAACAGTTGTTACCACAAAAAGTGCCTGACTATCTAAACTGGAAACAGGGTCATCAATAACAATTATTTTTTTCTTCCCTTTTTTCTTTTTTTGGTCATCAGTTCCTTTACAAAGCCAATAGAAATATAAAAATGCAATAAAATTCTTTTCTCCTTCACTCAAGGTGCTAAAAACATCATTTTCTTCTTCATTATGTCTTTTTAGATAATATCTTGGGACATTGTTTTCTGTTTCATCCTTTTTGTCTATTTCAAAACCATGAAACCCTGTACTCTTTAGAATCTCATTTATCTCATCTTTAGCAGTATCAGTATTAGCAGTATCTTTTCTTTTAGCTTCTATTAGAGATTTAGAATTTTTTATTTTAGTATTCTTTAAATAATGAGTTATGTTTCTAATTTGCTTTAGTTTCTTCTCAATTTTAACTTTCTTGGTTTTATATACTTCAATAGGTTCTTTGGCATGAAATGCCATGTAACTCCATATTTTTTGGATTAATTCTTGTCTCTTTTCATCAAGTTTTTCAAAATTCTCATTGTTAGAGTCTACTGTAATAATAACTCTTTTTAGGTCTTGAATGCATGAATTGAGGCTTGTAATTGAAAGCTCTTTATTTGTGTTATCTATTTTATCCTGAATTATTTTCTCTTGCTTTTCAAAAAACTTCTCTAACTTGTTTATTAATTGGTTTAAATCAGATTTGTTTGGATAGTTAAGTTTTATACTCTTTAGATGAGAAACAAATTCTTTGGTGTGATAGTTATAGAGGATTTTTAAGTTTTTAATAGCCTCTTTTTTTTCTGTATAAGTTCTATCAAAATAATTATCAAATTGTTGTATTAAGTCTTTATTTATGGTTTTTTCTTGGCAAAAAGGACACTTTTGTGGTAAAGTAGATTTGTCTAATTGAATATATCTTTCTTCTACCCATTTATTGATATTTAAAGTTTCAATCATATTGGCAATATCTACATCTTTATTTCCCGTAAAAGGGAGAGATAATTTAGTGTTGATTTGTCTTTCAAGTCTTCTGATTTTTCTGTACATATCTGAATTGAAAGATTGCTCAATTTTTGATATTACTTTTTCATATAGTTTTTGATATTCATCTTTTAAATTTTCGTAGTCAATTTTTTGTTCTTCTTTGTTCTTTAAAATTAATATTAATTTATTGTAATGTGTTTCACGTTTTTTAAATTCTAAAATTTTAAATAGTTTGGAAAAATTATTTTCAAAATCTTTTTTTCTTATGTCCCAACATTTTTGAAGAATTCCATTTTTACCTTCATAGATTTTTGTTCTCGAATCTTCATGTTCTATTTTTTGCTCCTCAAGTTTATTTAGAATTTCATTCCATTTATTAATTTTGTCTTGTTCATTTTTGATTTGCTTTTCTATATTATCATTTATTTCATCTAAAGTGAAAATGCCAGCTATATCTTTGGCTTTAATAAAATTTCTTTCAATAAAATCTTGACTAAAAACTATAATCTCATGCTCATCTTGATTATAACCTTGAATGGAACATTGCTCAAATTCCTTTACATTTTCTTTGTCTTCTGCTTCTTTTAAAGCCTGTAAATATTTGCCTATGGTAGACTTTCCTGTACCATTACTACCAAAAAAGAAATTGATTTTTTTCAAGTCTTTAATTTCTGTAGGTTCCTTGTAACTGGCTACATTGTCAATGATTATTTTAGAAATCAATTTACTCATCTTACAAATCTTTTAATACCTCAATGACACTCCTAGCTGTATAAGTATTCTCAACCTGTTTAGATTCAAATACCATGAAGTACTTAAAGTTATCTCCTGCTTTTTCAGCCCAAGTCTTACCTAAAATATTTTTATTTCTACTATCATCATTATCATAGACATCTCCTTTGGTTTCTAATAGTATGATGTTTCCTTTTTTAGTGTAAAGAATAAAGTCTGGATAATGGTTAGAACTAAACCCATTTAAAGCAAACCCTTTACCTCTTTCTAGGTTTCTATGCCAAAAGACTATGTTTTCAAGTGAGGCAACTTCCATAATCATTTTTTGCTCGTAATTGTTCATACTAGCTTCTCTATCATATAGAGATTTGCCAATAGTGGTACTAGGGTTTAAAAAGGTTAATGTTTCAGGAAACTCAAAATTTTCTTTTACAACAATCTTGTTGCTATCTATAAGAATTTTAAAACGCTCTTTAGCATAAGTGTCTGTTAGTTCATTGATTTTATCTCTAATCTTTTTTACATAAATAAAATCATTATCTACAATATCTCTAATTTGCTCACTAGATAGATTATCAAAAACGCGACTGACATATTTTTGTAATTCTTGTTGCGAAATAGGTGTCATGTCACCAAGTTTAGAAACGATAATACTACTAATTTGGTTTACTTGTGATGCTTTAGGTTTAGATAATATGGTGTCAACTAGAATATCCTTTGCTCTCTTACTTACTTTTTGGGCTGTAGCAGTCTTTTTCTGCTCATTAAAATCTACTGCGTATATCTCTTTAGAAATATCATCAAAAGTTACTTGTGTGCTGTAATTAGATAACTTAAAACCATCAAGTAAACTAACCTTGTTTAGGTATTGGTCTTCAGAATTTAATTCTTCAAAAAGACTAACACCATCAAGCTCACCTTCTTCCACTTTTTTAAAGAATTGAGGTAATTTAATAGTAGTTGCAACTTCTTTAAATTGGGAGTCTAATTTATAAACTTTAGGTGCAGTTTTCATAATATCTGTAAAAATAGAAGTGGTATCATCAATCTCAATATCATTTACTTTCTGTTCAAAAGTTTGTCCTTCAACCTTTGCCTTTTCTGTAATATGAGATACTAAAGTGTTTTGTTGACTAATAGTATCTAATGTAACTTCTTCCTCTGGATTAAACTCAACAGCTTCGACATCAAAATCTTCATCAGATTTAACATAGCTGTCAGGTTCAGGTTCATTTGAAAATAAGTTATCTGTAAGTATTTCATTTGGAGTTAATTCTTCTTCAGGTGCTTCTTCTGCATAATAATCATCTTTACTGAAACCAGATTCTTGTAAACCTTTAACAATACTATCTAAGGTCTCATTAAACTTTGCTGAAGCTGTTAACACAAAAGACATGTTTAATAACGCTTCTTTATGCTTTACTACATAAGGTTGTCTTAATACTCTACCTAAAATTTGTTCTACTTCCACAGGGGAAGATTTATCTGCTAATGATGCTAAAATATATGCATTTGGGCAATCCCATCCTTCTTTTAAAGCATTTACTGTAATAATGTATTTAACAGGGCAGTCTTTAGCCATTAGGTCAATACCTTTTAGCTCATCAATGCCACTTGTTTTTATTTTTATTTGTTCTTCTGGAATCTTAATCTTAATTAACTGCTCTTTAATCTTTTGAAAAGTAGTGTTGTTCTTTCCTTTAATGTTAGATTGAGCTTGGAATAACACTATAGGTCTTATGTATTTTCCTGTTAGCTTTTCTTCTTCAATAGCTAAAAGTTCTAATTGCCTTTGTAAGTGCAATGCACTTGTAATAACTTCTTCTTTTTTATGATGATTATAGACTACAACAGGAAGTTTAACCATATTTTCCTTTTTAAGAGCCAATGCATTTACAAAAGAAATGATATTACTGTTTTCTTTAGGTGTAGCGGTTAAATCTAAAACTAAAGATGGGTTTAGATTGTTCAGCATTTCAACACTTAAATCACTTTCAGCATTATGGCTTTCATCTACAATTACAATAGGGTTTAGGCTTCTTATAACATTAATTAAAGCAGTTTCATCTGTATCTGGTAACACAAGGTCTTTATCTACAATAGTGTTTCTAAAAGACTCTAAAGCACCATTTTCTTGAAACACTTTTCTATCATCCTTTTTCCTTGAGTTTATACGTAAACTACTAAAATTGAAAACAAAAATGTTTAGCTGTTCTGTTACAGAAGTAGGATTGAAATTAGCACCTTGTAAGAGTTGGTCTTTTTCATACACTTCAACTCTGTTACCAAATAGGCTATTTAACTTTTCTCTATAAGGGTGATTAGAGTCTGAAAGGTTTTTTACTGTTTGTTGTAATAAATTAGACCAAGGGACTAACCAAACAACTGCTTTTGCATTACCTTGATAAAAATGCTTGTTTATAGTGTGTATAGCATTACAAGCAATAAATGTTTTACCACCAGCAGTAGGCACTTTTATGGCTATATGTAATGCATTTGGAATATTATCTTTATAAGGTTTCATACCTGTAAAAGAACCATCTAATTGTGGGGTATAGGGTATGCCTAACTTATCTTCCCAGTATTGATTAAATGCTTTTGCAGGTGTAGCCTCTTTTTGTGTGTAAGACAAAAAATGCTCTAAATCTTTAATGACTTTATGTTGGTATGGTTTTAATTCCATTAGTTTAAATGCGTAATTTACCTTTTGGTAAGTGTGTTAAATAATTTTTGGTTGATGTAGTAATTACTTTTACCAATTTTAACTTTGGTCAATAAACCATGGTCTGTCAATGCATTTAGGTAACTACTAGCTGTGTTTCTATGAACTCCTAACTCTCTTTGAAGAAAATCAATTTTTGTGTAAGGATGTTTAAATAAGATATTTATTAAGTCATGGCTATAAAAGCTAAACTCTGACCTAATTTCTTTTTTATAGTCATCCATTAATATTTTTATTTTGTTAACTACTTTAATTGTTTCAAGTGCAGTTATTTCTACACCCTTTAGCATCCATATTATCCATTCTTCCCAAGAGTCTTTTGTTCTTACTTCTTGTAATAATCTATAATAATCATTTTTGTTTCTAATGATATAGCTACTTAAATACAGAACAGGAATGTCTAATAGTTTTTGTTGTACTAAATACAGCATATTAATAATTCTTCCAGTTCTTCCATTACCATCATAAAAAGGATGAATGCTTTCAAATTGGTAGTGTATAATTGGCATTTTAATTAAGCTATCTATATCATGAAATTCTGGACTATTGATATAAACTTCTAAATTCTCCAATAAAGATTTTATTTCATTATAATTTTGAGGTGGTGTAAATACTACTTCATCAGTTCTGGGATTTTTTAAAACTGTTCCAGGAACTTTTCTTATTGGATGATTGGGAGCTATTTTTTTTTGAATTTTAATAATATCGTTGGTAGTTAAAAGACCTTTTTCTTTAATAACATTATAACCTAGTTTTAAAGCATCTGCATAATTTTTAGCCTCTTTTGCTGCAATTGAAGTGACATCTTCATCTACAGCAGCTTGGTATAGTTCATCATCTGTGGTTACTATGTTTTCTACTTCATTACTATCTTTAGCTTCTTGGAGAGACAGTGTATCAATAAGTATTTGAGAGTTTGGAATTTTTTTAACTTCTCCTTTTAATTCTCCAAGAGCTCTACTAGCCTTTGTTAAAGCTTTTAAAATTGCTACTGATTCACAATTTGTTTTGGGAGGTAATGGTTTTATGGTTATTTCTGTCATCTTTTATAGTCTTATGCACAATATTATCTGTTACATTGTTAATAACAGCTAAACATGCACAACAAAGTACGTATTTTTGTGCATGTGTTGTACTACATGCACAACATATTTTTAAATTATGTGTTTAAAATCTAGTTATATCTCTTGGTATCTTTTTAAAAACAATATTATACTTATCCATAATGCTTTGGTCTAGCAAACAGTTATCTGCATAAATAATGTATTGACTAGCTTTGGTTTTAATAGACCTTAAAAAGCTTTCATCTAAAGTAGTTATACTATCTTTTTGGTAATAGAAATAATAAGCAGTATCATTTTTGGCGCCTAATAGATAATCTTCTTTAGGTTTGATAAAAGGAGCTTTAGCTTCACTATACCAAACATACTCTAGTATTTTATCTAAGGCAATATCTTCATTTAAAAAGCCATTATCTAAAAATAAAGGTTCTCCTAACTCATAGTATGTAAAATCTCCACCAGTACCTTCAATAGCTTTAGAGCCTTCTCCATAACCATTAATTACTCTTTTTACTCTTTCAGCAGTTATGGTATTGGCATAGTCTTCCATTTCTACTAAAATGAATTTTCTGTTACCTTCATCTTGCTTGTTTAGATTTAGTACTGCGTGAGCTGTTGTACCTGAACCTGCAAAGGAGTCAAGAATAATCGAATCTTTTGGTAGGTGAGAAATTAATTCCTCTATGAGTTTAGGAGGCTTTACTGTATCAAATCCAACAGCCTCTCCCATAACTTCATTTAAAATGTCTTTGCCATTTAAAGCAGAACCAACTTGTTCTGAGCTAAAGTGAGACCAAAATGGAATAAATTTTCTTTTTTCTAATTCATCTTCAGGGTAAACGGCTTTTTTAACTAAACCATCAATAATTTCTAATCTATTATTTTTTTCTAACTCTATAGCTGTATCTATCCCAATTTGCCACCTTTTTCCATCTCTTGGTTTCTGCCCTAAAATTTCAAACTTCATTGTGTCTCTTTGGTAGCCACCAGCATCAGATTTTTCAATAATTTCAAACCTACACTTTCCTAAAATCCCTTGATGAGGGTACTTAAGTCCACTTTCAATTTCTTCTAATAAAAAGCCATTAATGCTATTCTTGTTTTTAGCGTAAAATGTAATAGGCTCAACTTTCTGTTGAAGACCAAATCTTGCAGAACCTGAATTAATTGGTTGGGTAGTTGATTCCCAAGTTAATTCACCTATATAATTCCTTTCTCCAAAAATTTCATTACATAAGCATTTTAGATGAGCATGTTCATACTTGAAATTTATTGAAATAAAAATAACACCATCTTTAGCTAGAAGTTTGTGTAGTAAAACTAATCTAGGATACATCATGCATAGCCACTTGTCATGCCTAGACAAATCATCACTTTCAGAACCAACTATTTTTCCTAACCATTTTTTTATTTTAGGACTATTTACATTATCATTATAAATCCACTTTTCATCACCAGTATTATAAGGAGGGTCTATATAGATACAATTTATTTTGCCTTCATATTCTGGCAATAAACTTTTTAAGGCTTCTAGGTTATCACCATGTATAATTTTATTTTGCGAGGTAGCATCTTTACCCTCCTTACTATTAGTAAAGGTGTATTGAGGCTCTAATGTTTTATAGGGTACATCTTGATGATGGTTTATTACTTTTTCTTTTCCTATCCAGTTTAATGTTGGCATACAGTTAGTTCTTTTCTTCTGATTTAATTCTTTTTAAGGCTATTTTAATGGCGTCTATAGCAACTTCTTCTCCTTTTACATCTTCATATACTTTCTCACTAAGCCATAACTTTAAAAGTTTACTATGTTCAATATCTAAAGCAATAGCCAATTTATCTATTTGCTCTCTAGTAGGTTTTCTATCTCCTTTTTCAATTTTACTTATTAAAGCAGTGTCTGTATCTATCATAGAAGCTACTTCACGCAGTAATAGGTTTTTAGTTTCCCTTTTTGATTTTAGTAATTCTGAGAGTATCATTTGGTAGTCAAATTAGTTCTTGTCAAATATTGTCTAAATCTAACTAGAATTATTGATATAAAAAATTTTTGAAAAATTTTTTTTTGGATGCTATATGAGAGAGCTGAGTACCTTGTGCAAAACCCCCACCCATTTCTGGGGATAGAGATTCCCCCACCACTTTATATAGTAAAGATAATTTTCTAGCAGGATAAATAAATTCAAGTTGATAGCTGTAATTTATATGCTGTGGAGGATTGATTTTCTGTGTGGTGTACTACAACTCAAAAATTTTAGAACAATGGTTAGAATCGTAAACTACAAAGAGAGACAGAAAGAGGATGGAACATCATTCTTTGTTTTGGAACTGCAAGGAGGAATTGAAATGGTATTAAGCAAGGTTACAGGTAACTTTTATGCTACTGCCAAGAAAGCTTATATCCCTTCAACATTTGATGAGCAGACCTGTACAGGTTTGATTGGTACAGAAATGCCAGGAAGCATCATTAAAGAGGACTGTGAGCCTTTTGAATATGTTGTTAAGGAAACAGGTGAAGAAATAACATTATCCCATAGATGGGTGTATGTTACAGAAGATGCTGTTAAGCCAAAACAGACTGCTGTTAAGTATGAGCAGAATGTTATTGCAAACTCTGATGTGTTTTCAAAGAATGGAATTCTTGAACATGCAGAGTAAAAATATAAGCCTAGTCTATGTAAATAGATTGGGCTTTGTTTTTTGAGTTTTAAAATACCCTTACTTTATTATACTTGTTTGCTCATACCTTCATAAATAAAAAATAGTCTAGCTGTAGCTAGTTTACACTTTCTATAAGGATATATTATTAATCTTGAAGGTAAGAATAAGATAGTATTAATAGGTTTTAATTCTGCTTAAGAAAGAAAAAGAACCAAAAAGAAAGAAACTTCATAGCTCTTCCCCTCAACCATATTTATATACTTTTTGCGAAGAATTGTTCTGAAGTGTTTCAGAAAGAAACTTCTTTGGCAAAGGTATATGTTCCAAAATTAAGATGCAAGTAAATTGGTAATTATTTTCCTAGGAAACTAAATTTAAAAATATGAAAATTTCAGAAATAAGTGTCTCATACTCAAATAACAGGAGTGATAGACTAAAAATAAGTAATAGTAAGCAATCTTATGATATAATAAGGGCTTGCTGGAGTGATTCTACCATAGAATTACAAGAGGAGTTTAAAATATTAATGCTGAATAGGAGTAACCAGATTTTAGGTGTTTATCCGCTTTCTAAAGGAGGTGTTTCTGCTACTGTGGTAGATGCGAAATTAGTGTTTAGTGTAGCTCTTAAATGCAATGCAAGTAGTATTATTATTTCCCATAATCATCCAAGTGGAAATTTAACCCCAAGCGAAGCAGATAAAAATCTAACTCAAAAGCTAAAAAAGGCAGGTCAGTATTTAGATATTACATTGTTAGACCACTTAATCGTTACTAAAGATGACTTTTATAGTTTTAGTGATAATGGATTGATAAAATAGTCCTCTTTTTTCCATTTCTATATATAGTGAATTGGAAAAAGTGGGACTTTTTGTCTTTTGTTTATGTGTGAAAGAGTGTGTGAGTAGTCTTTCTAAGTGAAAATTTGCAGTTTGTAAGTCCTATAGATTAGTATTAATAGCTAAATCTTACTTTTTATCCTCTAGGTTTACAATATCACATAAAGTGATACCTAAATTATCAGCAATCCTTTTTAAAGTGTATAAAGTAGGATTGGTTCCACCAGCTTCTAAACGACTAAAGTTAGATTTTTCAATATTACATTTAGCAGCAAGGTCTTGTTGAGCAATTCTTTGCTTTTCTCTTAACATTTTAACTCGTTTTCCAATTGCTATTTGAAGTTGGTCTTTATCATCCATTTTAAAACACATATTATCTAGTTGTCAAAAATGATAATTAACTGTGTTGTTTTGGTTATCATAAATGATAAAATAAGTATGTTTGTTAATTATAGATTAATACAGTATGAAACTAAATATTTCAAGAATTACAGAAAATAAGGACTCATTGAGGTCTAAAGAAAATGTTGTTTTAGACCTTTATAAGGATAAAGATAATTTTATTGATTATGAGTTGAAAACTTCTAAAAACAATGCTAATAGTTTGGTTTTTGTGAATACAAACCATAGAAATATGCTACATAAACATTTGATGTTTGAGCATTTTTATGTTGTTCTATTAGTGCTTTTAGTTGTAAGTGTACTAGCATTGTTTAGTGATAATATTTTAATGATATTACTTTCATTCACAGGGCTTATTTATGTTCCTTATAAGTTACTATCATCTAGTGAAGTGCCCTATAAATTAATTTTTGAAGGTCTTAATGTTTATGAGTTGAATCATGCAGGTAAAAGAATACTTGAGTTCAGTCCAATTAATGTAGAAAGTTCTGATTCTGATAAGTTTGAAAGTGACTTTATCTTTTTTAGTACTTCAAATAGTAGTAAGGGAAGTAAGTCGATAATGGTATATGAAGGTTATTCTTTAAAGGTGAGACAATTGTTCATAGAGTTTTATAGTAAACTCAATTTTAAAAATTCTATAAATAGAATAGGTTAATATGAGGTTTAAAGAGGTAATAGACGAGCTAGAAGCTCTATTAAATCTTGAAGGTTTTTGTAGTAGGGATAAAGTTGCTTGGTGGTTATTTAAACATGAAGAAAGATACATTGGTTTAAGTAAAATTAAAGACACTTTAGAAGCTGAATTTCCTGATAGAAACTTAAGAGAGCATAAATCTTTTATAGTAGAATTACTATTCACAGAACTATATGAGGGAGTAAATAAGAATTTTGAAACTACAAAACCATTTAGTAAAGAAGAGGTATATCTTAAAGATATTATAATGAAAATTAAAACGTCAACAAATGGACTTAATAGGAAAGATAAAAATTTTAAATGGGACTCAAGTCCTAGGTGATAATGGCTTCAGAAAAAGAGAGGTTGTTATAACTACAGAAGAACAGTATCCTCAACATATTTTAGTAGAGTTCATACAAGATAAGTGTGATTTGCTAGATAGTTATGTTGTAGGTCAAGAAGTGAAAATAGCTCTTAATTTAAGAGGTAGAGAGTGGATTAATCCAGAGGGAGTAGCTAAATACTTTAATGCTATTCAAGGTTGGAGAATAGAGCTTGTAAATAGTGAACAGCCTACACCTCAAATCCAAACACAGCAAGAACCAGTTAGCTTTTTAGATGAAGCAGATAATGACTTGCCATTTTAACAAAAAAATCAATTAACCAATAAATAATAAATTATGAAGAATATTTTTTTAGCATTAATAGCGATTTTTGCATTTACAGCCTGTTCAAGTGATGATGACAATCAAGGAGAAGAACAGCAAATTAGCCAATCTCATATAGTAGAGTTTACAACAGGTTCTCTTGAAAGTTGGGTATCTGTAGGATTAACAACTACATTGACTTTAGAAGATGGTACAGAGTCAACAATTAATTCAGATTTCGATTATACTCAAAATATAGTTAGTATAGAGATTCCAGAGAATACAGCAAGCTTTGATTTAGAATTCTATATAGAAGATTCTTCTCAAGCTGAAATGCGTTTTTATGGTTCTGTGAATGGTGTTAATGTACATCAAGAAACTATAAACCAACAAAGTTATCAGTATCAATATACTTTTAATTAAGGTATGTGTAATTCCTTATTAAAAGAGTTACCATTTAAGATTGGAGAACAGTATGAGTTAAATGAGTTTAATCTTAAGACTTTAAAATCAACTTTTAGTAATGAATTAGAGTATGAAAATTATGAGTATATAAAAGGAGATTTTAAAACACTATTTGGAATACCATTTTCAAATAATGTAATCTTACAGTATAACGGAGATATACTCTATAGTGTAATTTGCGATTTTGAGCTATCTCATTACAGTTATCTAAAATCTAAAGTTAATCAGTGTGCATTTAAAGAGGTAACTATTGAAGTTCTAATCAAAGATAAATACCATTGCCAAATAGTATTGCAGAGTAAATAAGGCACACTTTTCGGCATACATATTATGTTATTTATGTGTAACTACTTGGTAATCATAACCCGAAGGTCACTGGTTCGAGTCCAGTTCCCGCTACTAGAGAAGACAAGGCTTTCGAGAAATCGAAAGCCTTTTTCTATTTAGGGTAGTACAGAATAAGTACAGAATAATGAATTTTTCAAGCTATTAATTTGATTTGATACTAAATCAAGCACTTTGTTATTCTTCTGGTAAAGAATTAATTACGGATCAAGACTAAATGTTGTGTTTGTTGCTAACTACTTAATAAGTTTTTAAATAAAAAGGAAACAACGCCAACAATAGTTTTTGTTATTCCCTTTTCAGAATTGATTAATAGCGTCTTTATATGTTTTTGGCTTTCTATATTTTTATTCAGTTTGATAGATTTTATTACCTTGCTTTTTAGAGTTATGTTTAGTTTATAATGGCCATCTTTTAAATGATCTATGCTTAGGTATATAGGATGTTCCTTATTTTCGTCTTCGTTTATTTTAGTTAGCTCTGGCATTATTTAATAGCTGTGAAAAACACACTTTAACAGTTTTTAATGCTGATTTAAAATTAGAATTATTAAGTCTTAATACATGCTATATATGTAACAAAACATAGCACATTGGCAACATCGGGCTACTTATTTTATGTTATTGTGCATCTATAATCGTTTGTTCTGTGCTTTGCATTATCAGACGTGTCAAGTGAAACTTCTCTGGTTTCCAGCCCTTTTTCTTTGACTCTTTTCTTTAACTCGTCTAATAGTTGTGCTTGGGTTTGTAACCCAGAAAAAAGAAGAAACACTAACAAAATTAATTTTGGTTTTATAACTATTCTACTTTTAAAAGGACTTTATTGTTTGTTGTAGCTAGTATTTTTGCTTTTATGATTCTCATATTAAATTGATCACCAGGAAGGAATTGCTTGCCCTTATTAAACTGATCTCCTGGTAAGAAAGGCGGGTCGTCAGGAAAAAATTGGTCACCTGGAAGAAACTGATCTCCTGGAAGGAACTGATCACCCGGAAGGAATTGGTCACCAGGAAGAAACTGGTCTCCCGGTAAAAATTGATCACCAGGAAGAAACTGATCCCCAGGTAAATACGCTTTTGAGGTGTTAATAGAAATCGCAGAATTTTTTAAAGGTTGTACCACATAATCACCATATAAAATACCTAAACGGAAACTGCTGTTTGGATATTTTGCATTGACAAGCTCTGTATTTTGCATGCTTTCAAACAATTCTATATTCTGAACTTGGTTGGTTTCTTTATCAATAACCAGCACTATTTTTGTGCCTGCTTGATTTGGTTTAGATGATTTGATACCAGTTAGTTTAACGTTTTTTATAGCTCGAACAAAAGCATTGCCAGTCTCTAAGGTTTCACCTCCAATGGTAATGATGGCAGGTTTGAATTTGTACTTTGGCACATTAATTATCTGGTTCCCATCAATAGATACTTTTAATGAACCTTTATTAAAATGTATTGCAATAAAGCGCCAAGTGGCTTCTTTTTTTTGGGCATGATCATTGTTAAAGACATTGTGAGCTATGTTTCTCTTATTTATTTCGTCATTACCATAAAGATAAGCGCCATGTCTAAAAATTTTGACAGGGCCGTACCATCCTTTTCCAATACTGTTTTTGAAGATAATTCGATCACTGCTATCCCAAAACCTAATGCTATAATGTTGTTCGGTAGGGCCTTTTCTAACCACATTAAAATAAGCTTCAAATTCTAATGTAAATGAATCGGCTAAGTAGCTTTTACTGTTTAATAAAGGTGTAATTATCGCACCATTTGATAACGAAATTACTTTTTCGCCTTGAAACGTGTCAATTTGAGCAGAACCTTTTATTAAATCCCATTTAGATGGGAAATCACCATCTGTTTCATTATTTGGTTTGTCATGAAAGTTTTGTGAAAAACTCATTCCTGTTATTAAGAATAGTAAAATTGCGGTAAGGATATACTTTGTTTTCATAACTATAATTTTATAATGGTTAATTGATTTTAAATTGAAAAGGGAACAACGCCAACTAACGTTTTTGTTATTCCCCTTTACAGACTTGATTAATAGCGTCTTTATATATTTTTATTCAGTTTGATAGATTTTATTACCTTGTTTTTAAGAGTTATGTTTAGTTTGTAACGGCCATCTTTTAAATGATCTATGCTTAAATATATAGGATGTTCCTTATTTTCGTCTTCGTTTATTTTAGTTAGCTCTGGCATTATTTAATAGCTGTGAAAAACACACTTTAACAGTTTTTAATGCTGATTTAAAATTAGAATTATTAAGTCTTAACACATGCTATATATGTAACAAAACATAGCACATTTGTAACATCGGGCTACTTATTTTATGTTATTGTGCATCTATAATCGTTTGTTCTGTGTTTAGGTTATTGTTTTTTGTTTTCTGAGGAATCGTATAAATTTATTAGCATTTTTTACTGAATAGTTTTGTGTTAAATTCAAACGAAATAGTTAGCAATTTGTGAATTATTTTTTAACAATAAGTTTTTTGCTCACCGCTCCTGTTTCAGAATATATATTTATTAGGTAAATGCCATCAGGCAGATTACTTACGTTCAATTGGTTTTTGTTCGATAATTTAACTTCAATCTTTTTTCCCGATATATCATATAAATCTATAGCTTTAATGATGATGCCGTTACCAGCTTTAATGTTAACCAAATGGTTTGCCGGATTAGGGTATAGCAGCACATCCATTTCAATCAGGTGTTCTACCACATCCAGCGTTAATGCGGTTGTTAGTAAATCGGCATCAAAGCCGTCGCCGTTTCCGCCCTGGTAAAGCATCAACATAAGCCCCGATAAATAGGTGTCCGATTTTAACAAATTAGCAAAACCATCACCATCTCCACCATTAAAAATTTCAGCGATAAACCCTTTAAGAAATGTGCCGTTTAATACTTCGGCATCATACCCGTCGCCAGAGTTGCCAACATATAAAACGTTTAAATCCTGTCCGTTAAGAACGGATTGTAGGTTATCTTTGGAGAAGCCATCACCAAACTTTCCGCCGTACATACTATTCACATTACTACCGGTTATTGTGCTGGATGCCATATTAATGGAAAACCCATCTCCAGAACTTCCGTGGAAAATTGTAAAGGGTTGATTAATGAGCAGCCCTTGATTTTTATCTGCATTAAAGCCATCGCCAAAACCACCTTGATAAAGCACCGAAAATGAAGCTATTTCTCCATTAAGGCGGCTACCATGTAATGGTGAGGTATCGCTTCCTTCGTTATCGCCACCTGCAAATTGGGCATTTGCAAACGGGCTAATACAGACAGCACATAGTGTTATAAATAGATGTTTCATGGTTTTATGGATATTATTCAGCTGTACGACCGCCACGGAAGCCTAATCTAGTATTGCCATTTGTTATAGCGTTGGCGGCATCATATCTATCGGATACTCTTATAAAGTCCGTGCCATTTGCATAAGATCCACCTCTATACCCAATGCCCGTAGCATTTGTGGGCCATGAGCTTACATTGGAGGCTCCGGCTGTTGTTAATACACCATCGCCATGCGTGCCGGTAAAGGCCCTGCCTTCGGGAAGCCCAACGGTTATGCAACGTTCGTAAAGATTTCCTGTTAATTCCATGATGCCGTAATAGCTGCCGCCAGTTTCCTCACGGGTTTTGTTTATGGCACTGGCGGCAAAAATGCCACAGCGTTTGGGACCGCTCGGGGTGCCATTTGTTACTGTATAGTTAGCATTTCCAGTACCTGTTTCCGGGTTGGTTACCAACTCAGCAGGTTGAGATTCGTTAATATAGGTGTATGCTGTTGTGGCAATATTTGAGTTTCCCCAGGCAAATTCATTTGCTTTTGGGGCAATAGGTCCTCTGCATGCTTTTTCATATTCCAGTTCGGTTATGTGCCTAAGGCCTGCCCAATCCAAATAAGCCAGCGTATATGTAGTTGCAACATAATTTAAGGCAATGTCTGGACTTGTTGTAGTGGCAGTGGCACTGCCATCTTCCCATGAAATTGTGTTTCGGGCAAACGGAGCATCCGAATTTTTTCCGATAGAACCAGTAATATCGTTGTTTGTTTTTTGGGTATCGGTAAGTGTGTTAAAAAAGCTTACCCACTGGCCTTGGCTTACTTCATATTTCATACAGTAAAAAGCGTTGAATCCTTTTGGAAACGTAGAGGGAATGGGGCCTAATCGATCTCCTGTGTCGGAACCACTAGGTTGCCCATAATACAGGTTGCCAGCACCGGTAGCAACTGTAATAGCATTTTCCGATGTTATTTTATAAGGAACAAAAGAAAAAAAGGAGTAGAATTTGCCACTTTCATTTCCTGTGCTGCCACCAACCGAAAACTCACCTTGTGGCACATATACCATTTCTATGGCAAATACTTGAATGTCAATAATATCATTGGTATCTATAGAACCATAATCCCATCGTAAGCGCATATTTTGCAGATTGATATTACCACTACCGTCGCTGTCTCTGTAAACAAAAGCGCCAACACCATCATTGGTTACATCAATGGTGCTACCGGCTGCGGTAACAAAATCGGTCTGTGCCAATTGCGCATGAGCCCAATTACCACTGTTTACGCGGTATTTAATAAATACCCAGGCGGCATCCCAATTGGAAGGGCCAGCACTAATGCGCCATGAGTTTTCCCAACTTAAGTCGAATTCCACTTGCACCCAACTCTCGGATTCGTTTAAATTTTCTAAAGTAATATTGCTTACCGTTATGTTATTTCCCATGCACAAATAAGAAAATAACAGGCCAAATAATAAAGTAAATCTTGTTTTCATAATGTAGTTTTTAAGTGTACAATTTAGCTTGTAATGGTTGTTTTTTATATAATCGCATCTTGGTAATTAAGGAACTGGTTATTATAGTTTGCTTTTGAATTGCTCATTAAAAAGCTATGCCACAAGGTCTATAAACACCTTTTGTTTTACCATGTAAAATTATATGGAAAGTGTTTTGGGGCGTACCATATATGTAACAAAACATAGAACATTTGTAACATAAATTGAATAACTTATATTTTGTTCATATAATCGTTTGGCGTGCAGTTATAGGCGTTTTTAAAACATTTAATAAAGTAAGAAGGGGTGTTGAAACCCACTTGGTAGGCAATTTCTGAGATGGTTAAATTAGATTTCCTTAATAGCGATATGGCCATTTTTAAGCGTTGTGAGCGTATAAAACCAGTAGTTGTTAAACCTGTAAGTGCTATTAGTTTTCTGTGCAATTGCATACGGCTTACCAGCATTAGTTTGCTAAACATGGCCGCGTTAAAATCTGGGTTTGATAGGTGTTTGTCCAGGACATTTTCTATGCTGTTTAAAAAATCTTTATCATGTGTGCTGGTTGCTATATCCTTTGTTTTTAAAAACCTATGCTGAGAATAGCGCATTTGAAGCGATTTTCTTAATTCAATTAAATTTTCAATACGTTTGATTAATAGTTTGGATTTAAAAGGTTTCGTAATAAAATCGTCTGCACCGGCTTCAAGCCCTTTTAATTCGTTTTCCTCACCAGCTTTTGCGGTAAGCAATATAATGGGAATATGGCTTGTAAGCATGTTGTTTTTTAATGTGTTGCAGAGTTCGATGCCATTGGTAACGGGCATCATTATATCGCTTATTATAATATCAGGGATAGTTTCGAGCGCTTTTTTTACACCAATTTTTCCGTTGGATGCTTTTATGATTTTGTAATTAGATTTTAAAGTGGATTCGATGTATTGCCTTATGTGTTTATCGTCTTCTACAATTAACAAAACAGGTTTTTCAGAAGATTCGTTGGTGTTTTCTAATCCTTCTTTTTTTATGTCTGAAGTATGCCGGTTTATAATTTTGCTTTGCTCATGTTTTATATCTTCAATATTAAATGCGTCTTTATAGATGGGAAGCGTTACGGTAAACTGGATCTCGTTTGTATTAACGGTACTGCTTACCAAAGAGCCATGGGTTAAAGCAACCAGTTCTTTAACCAAGGCCAGCCCGATACCAACACCGTCTGCATTGGGGTTTACCTGATAAAAGCGGGTAAATAATTTACTTAAATCTTCTGGTTTAATGGTGCTTCCGCTATTTAAAACGGTAAGGATGGCATAGTGGTTTTGTTGTTCTGCACTAAAGTATATGTGGCCGTTTTTGGGTGTGTATTTTACCGCATTGGCCAGTAAATTGGTTACTATTTTTTCTACAATATCTTTATCAAACCAAGCTTTAGGGATGTTTGAAATGTTTGTTTTAAAGCGCGAACCTTTTTTTTGTGACCGATATTGAAAGGATGATGCGATCTGTTTTAAAAGAATACTTAAATTGTTGTTTTCTATGTTTAATTTTAAATGGCCGGTTTCTAATTTTGCCAAATCCAATA
Organism: Gelatiniphilus marinus; assembly: GCF_042684345.1. NCBI lineage: Bacteria > Pseudomonadati > Bacteroidota > Flavobacteriia > Flavobacteriales > Flavobacteriaceae > Gelatiniphilus > Gelatiniphilus marinus. The sequence goes on from NZ_JBHULK010000001.1 coordinate 47,150, forward strand.
ACTGATTGACCAAGTTTAAAAGGCGTTTAGCGTTTCGGTGGATTAGGGAAAGCTCTTTTTTGTCGGTATCGCTAATCTTGTTTTTTGCCAGTTGGTTTTCGGTTGGTCCTAAAATTAAGGTTAAGGGTGTTCTAAATTCATGTGAGATATTTGTGTAGAGTTTGGTTTTAAATTCATCTAAATCCTTTAACCTATTGGTTTCGGCGTGTTCCAGCTCTAGTTGTAAGTTTAGCTGCCATCGCCATTTAAAGTATTTGTAGGTTAAAAATAGAATTAATACTAAAAGAAGCCCATAAATAATTTTAGCTGTGTTATTTATGTACCAAGGTTTTAATATGGTAAATGCGTAGGTTGCCGGAACTTGGTTCCAAACGCCATCGTAATTACTGGAGATTACTTTAAAAACATAATTATTTGGTGGTAAGTTGGTGTAATGGGCAGTGTTTACATTGTTAGAGTTTAGCCAATTGCTATCATGGTTTTCTAGTTTGTACTTATATAAATTGCGTTCGGGTTGAGAGAAATGCAAGCTAGAGAATGTAAATGTTACGGTATTTTGGTTATGCTTGTAGGCTTTATTTTGAATGAGGGGTTTGTTTTTATTGAATATTCCGAAGCTTGAAATTATGGTTTTTGGCTTTACTTTATTGAATGATATTTGATTTGGATGAAACCAGTTAACGCCCTCGAGACCGCCAAAATAAAGGGTGCCGTTTGGCGATTTAAAATACGCTCCGGTATTAAACTCTAGAGCTTGCAAACCATCATAATTATTATAGTTTTCAATTAATGGATTGTCTTGGTTTGGCGATAAGCCAAACTTGGTTAAACCGCCGTTGCTACTTAACCAAAGGTTGTTGTTATCGGGTAAAATACCGTAGATAACATTATTTGGCAAACCGTTTTCTGTGGTAAATACAGATGTTTCGTTTAATTTAATATCGTACTTTTTTAGCCCTTTTCCCGCGGTGCCAATCCATAAAACACCATCTTTAAATAAAAGCGATTTAATAGAGCCGTTAACGCTTTTAAGTTTTTCGATTTTTTTGGTTAGCAGGTCGAGTTTAAAAACCCCTTTGTTTTCTGTGCCTATCCAAAGTTCGTTTAAATTGCCTTTAACTGCTGTTTTTATATTGTTTGAGGTTAAGGCAGAGTTTTTGGTGTTGTATTTTTCTATAATGCCTTCATTTTTATCAAAAAGTACCAAACCGTTGTTTTCTGTACATAACCAATTGCGTTGTGGTGTTTTGGGCAGCATCCACCAAATGGTGTAGTTAGATATCTCCGGAAAATATTTAAAACGCCCATCTGTTCCCATAATATTCAGTCCAAATGCCTGGTGGCCAATCCATAAGGATTTGTTATTATAAGACAAGCTGATAATCCGGTTGCTTGCTATATCAGAGTTGTTTGTTGATATTGTATTGTAAATGTTTTTATCGTTATTAATATATGTTAAGCCTTTTCCTGAGGTGCCAATCCACATATTTCCTTTGGGATCTGTGCTAATGCTTCTAACCACATCTATATTGACGGATTTTGGCATTTGTTTGTTGGTAAGCACATTAAATTTAAGTAAATGTTCGTCGTAGTAATTGGCACCTGCACCATCTGTACCAAGCCAGATGATACCTGTGTTATCTTTGTATAAAGACAAAATATCGTTGTATTGAATGGCAAAGGGATTGCTTTTGTTTTCCAGAAAATTGGCGACAGTTTTATGCTTAAAATCTAGTAAATATACACCATGGCCATAGGTGGCAATCCATAATCGGTCTTTGCTGTCTGCCAAAAGGTCTTCAATATTTAAGTGTTTTGGTATTTTAATACCGCCATGTTCTGCAAACGCATGTAGAGAATCTTGCTTTGCTTTTTTGTAATACAGCCCGTTGCCAAAACTACCAAACCAAAGTGTACCATCTTTGGTTTTTTCTATAGTACTAAAATTTATACTATCTGTTTTATTGGTTTTTAAATTTTTATAGCTGTTATTTTCGCTAATTTGCAAAACCGTACCCGATGTTGCGGCAATTACTGTGTTGTTGTTTTGGTAAAGGGCATTAATGGTTTTTGTTAAATCTATTGGTTTTAATAGCTGTACGGTATCTTTTGTAATAGCGTTTATTTTAAACAAACCCTTTCCATGAGTACCAATATAGGTATGGTGTTTTTTGTCTTGAAAAATCGCACTTACATTGCTAAATGCTTTAATGCCAACAAAGCTGTCTGTTTTGGGGTTGTAAAGTTCTAGTTTTCCTGGGTTGGTAATTATCCATAGTTTGTTTTTTTTGTCGATATAAATTTTGCCCAGTCTGCTAAATGTGGGTCTTGTAATGTCTTCAAATTGTTTGTTGTACACTTTAAACGAACGCCCATTGTATTTGTTTAGGCCATCTTGGGTAGCAAACCACATATAGCCAACGCTATCTTGGGCTATGCTAATTACACTGTTTTGTGAGAGCCCGTCTGTTATAGATAAATTGCTAAAGGCTATTTGTTTTTTAATCTCTGGTTTAAGTGTGTCTTTTTCAAAATTATTTTGAGAAAAACAGTTTAGCAGTGTACAAGCAAATAAAGCCGAGACAAAATTTTTCAATTAAGTAAAGTGTTGTTTAATAGCTATTTGTAAATTTAGCAAAGAATTTTATTAATAGGTACATAGAATGTAATTATTAGCGCAGAATTTTATTTTACAATACTGTAAGTATTTTAGATATAAAAGACTAAGCAACAGTATTTTTGGGTTATTTTTTTATTATTTTGGTTTATATGATTACAATTATTGAATCTACACTTAAAACACTTCAAAAGACTAAAGTTTTATTAGATGGCTTGCAGGACCACACCTTAAGCAATGCTACTGTAGCTCCTTATTATTCTAGTATTGGTACCCATATTAGACATATTTTAGATTTTTATGATTGTATATTCAATTCGGATAATTTAATTGATTTGACTGCTAGGAGTAGAAGTAAGGATGTGGAATCTAAATGTGATTGTGCAGCAAATTATCTAAATACAATTATTGAAAAATTGCGGAAAGCTGATTTTAATATGAACGATCCCGTAGTTGTAGTTGATGATTTAGGCCTTGGTAAAATAGAAATAAAATATACCCTGGGTGCTGTTTTTGCACAGGCAAATAGCCATACCATTCATCATTACGCTATTATAAATTATATATTGCAAGGTTTGAAGATTCCTTTTAACGATGCTGATTTTGGTTATAACCCAACAACTCCGAAGCTTTCTTCTTTAAATTAAGAATTGTTGTTTTTAAACATACTGTCTAATACCGTATTTATGCCTTTAAAGGCAAAAAAAACGGCTAGTGCGCAAATTGTGCCGCCTAGAATCAATATAGGTATGTAAAGTGGTTTTTCTTTATTGCTTAGCGCAATATGCAAAAGTATTGGGCCTAAAAACATTCCGCCTAGGGCAACCCCCATTTTTTTTAGACCTTTAACCAATATGTTTTTATTTGTTTTATGTGTTTCCATGGTTGTAATTTTTAACCGCCAAACGTACACTGCCAAATTTGTCCAATAGGTATTTTGCTTTTTCTTGAGGTACGTTAATTTCGTTCATAATCATTCTAACACCTCTATCAACAAGTTTGTTGTTGCTCAACTGCATATCGACCATTTTGTTGCCTTTTACATGGCCCAACAGTATCATAGTTGTTGTTGTTATGGTGTTTAAAACCAATTTTTGGGCGGTTCCTGCTTTCATTCTGGAGCTTCCGGTTACAAACTCTGGACCTACAATAACCTCTATGGGGTATTTTGATGCCGCTGCCAAAGGGCTGTTTAAATTACAAGTGATGCACCCCGTAATAATGTTGTTTTTGTTGCATGTTTCTAAAGCCGAAATAACATAAGGCGTGGTGCCAGAAGCCGCAATACCAACTACAACATCTTTATCGCTAATGTTATAATGTTGTAAATCTTGCCAACCCAATTCTGTAGAATCTTCAGCAAATTCTACGGCGTTTCTAATAGCGGTGTCGCCTCCGGCAATGATTCCGATAACCAAATCTGGGGAAACGCCAAATGTTGGTGGACATTCTGAGGCATCTAAAATACCTAAACGCCCGCTTGTACCTGCGCCGATATAAAATAAGCGACCACCTTTTTTTAATTTTGGTACAATTTGCTCTATTAGTAATTCTATTTGCGGAAGCGATTTTTCTACAGCAAGCGGTACTGTTTTATCTTCGGTATTTATGTTCGAAATTAATTCTTTTACACTCATCTTTTCCAGATGGTTGTAGTTTGAATCTTGTTCGGTTATTTTTGTAAAGCCCATAATTCAAAAGTATGAATTATTAGCGAGTTTTAATCAAAAAGAATATCTTCAACTTCTATTTTTTTATCATTAATAAAATCATAAAGCGTAAGTTGTTTTAATATATAATAATCTCGCCAGAAATTTTCTAGAGAATTTAAGTATTGAAGTATAGCTTTATCCCTTTCTTCTAAAGCAATGTTCAAATCTGTAATGGTTACTTTGTTTAGCACATACCTTTTTTTAGAAATTTCGTAACGTTTCATTGAAACTTCTTTAGCTTTTTCGGCAGTAACTAAAAAATCTCTTTGGTTGGACCAGTTTAAAACATGCAGATAAATTTCTTGTTCAAATTCTTGCTTGTCTTGGTTGATATTATTGTTGGTTAAATCTAAATTAGCTTCAGCCATTTTGCGTCTGGATTTGGATACGCCCCAATCGAATATAGGTACGCCAACAGAAACTGTAACGTTTTGCTGTTTGTTAAAGTTGTTGAAAAGGTTGTTAAAATCTTCGCCATTTTGCGATATTCCAAAATTAGCCCTTATGGCTAATTGCAGCCTATTATTTCCTTTTTGAAATGCCACTTCTTTTTCGGCCTCCAACCGTTTTCTTCTAAATTCTATAACTGCTTTTCGGTTAGACTGCGCTTCACTTAAAGCTTTATCTACATCGACATTAAAAAGCGGTAGGTCTTCTGGAATTTCTAAGGTTAAATCTTCGGTATCTAATTCTAAATAGCGTGCTAAATTTTGTGACGCTCTTTTTAACTCGACCGTATTTGTGGTAACTCTATTTTTAGAATTTAAGAACCTTAACTCCATTTGCAAAAGTTCGTTTTCGGCAATCTTTCCAATTCTAAATCGTCCTTTTGCTATTTGAAATAAGGTATCTTGATTTTTTAAGTTGGTTTCTGAAATGGCCAACTGCATTTGCGCTTTTAGCAAATCGAAGTAGCGATTGGAGGTGCTAACAGATATGCGCTCCATGTTTTCGATAAAATCTCTTTTTGATTCTTCGTAAATGAGTGGTTCAATTTTTTTGTCCCATTTGAATTCGTTGAATAATATTGAACGTTGAAAATAATTAACAGAAAACGGAACAACAGAATACCCGATATTATCGTCTAGACCAAATAATTCTACACGCTCTAAATTTGTATTTACGGACAATGTGCCACCTGTGTAGGGTACACTTTGCGAAATTGACAAACCGCCCTCTATAAGTAATTGGTTTTGTGTTACAAAAATATCTTGTCCGGCATCATTTGTTATTCTATTTACAGCATTTGTGTATTGCGGTAGTGTAGCGGTAAGCCTAAGCTCTGGTAAAAAACTTGCTTTGTAACGTCTGTAACGCCAGTAATTGGATTGGTTTCTGTTTAGGTTAATTTTATAATCGGGCGATTTTTTTCGAGCAATTTCAATCGCTTCGTTAAGCGTTAGTTTTTTGGACTGTGCATTATTGAATAATGGAAAAACAACAATAATAAGAAGGAGTATTTTTTTCATATTTTATTATTCTGATCTTAAAGCTTGAATGGGTTTTTTGTTAGCGGCTGCTTTTGCGGGGAATATTCCAAATATCAAGCCTACGGCAACAGCAATAAAGAATGATACCAAAATTGAATTTAAAGATAAAACCGTTTCTATACCGGAAACTATTTCAATAATGTAAGCTCCCATAACTCCAACGATAATTCCTATAATTCCACCGCCAACGCTAATGAGTACAGATTCTGATAGAAATTGTAGAATAACATCTTCTTCTGTGGCTCCAATGGCTCTGATTATGCCTATTTCTTTGGTGCGTTCTAATACCGAAGCTAGCATAATATTCATAATGCCAATACCACCAATTAATAGCGATATGCCTGCAATAATGATTAAAACAATATTAAATATTTGCTTTGTTTTTTGTTGTTGTTTAAGGAGCTGGATGGGTATTTCTATTTCAAAATCCAACACATCGTTATGTCTTCGTTTTAGCATTTTGCTTAAAACTTCGGCAGTTGCTTTTAACTCGTTTGAATTTGAAACTTGTACCGTTAATTTATCTATTTGATGATAATTGCCTCTGGGTTGCCTCTGTTTAGGGCCATTTTGATTTCTATTTCTAGCCCCTATTTTATCACTAATTATTTTGCGGTCTTTGTAACGTACTAAAAATGTGTTTATGGGTATATATACGTCTTCATTTAAATCTCTTATTCCTAAGTTTTCTTGTGCTTTATCAGAGATTAATTTTTCTTCAATAACACCTATTACCTTTAACCAAACATCTTTAACTTTAATTTGTTTGCCTAAAGCGCTTTCGCCTGTAAATAATTTTTTTTCAACTTTTTTTCCTATAATACATACGGGTAAGGCGTTTTTAATTTGGAATTCTGAAAAACTTTTACCGTTTTCTAAGTTTATATTTGAAGACTCAAAAAACGAAGGGGTTATACCAACGAGTTTAACAGAGTTTTGTCTGCCATTGTTAATAACATACGTGTTTAAAATAATTTCTGGGCTAACAAGTTTTATACTCGGAATGTTTCTTTGGGCACTTAAAGCATCTTGTATGTCTAACCCTTTTGAAAATCGTTTTGGCTCAGATTCACCAGCATTTTCATCGGTTTCCTTGGCGTCTTCATCTTCTTCATCGGGTATGGGTGTAACCACAATGTTATTTACACCTACTAATTCTAGTTGCGATAATATTTCTTTTTCGGCTCCATTACCTATGGCAAGCATGGTAATTACAGAAGCTACACCAAAAATTATACCTAGTGCTGTTAAAAAGGTTCTAACCTTATTTGTTTTTATAAACCAAAATGCCTCTGTGAAATTAGATTTTAGTTTGTCTAAAAGTAGTTTGTCTATCATCTTATTTTAATAGCGTTATACTTTTATCTTCTAAATCTTTGGGTTTATTTAAATAAACAACCTCTTCTTCTTTTAGCCCCTTATTTACAATTACAACTTCGTTATTTGATGCACCCAATTCTACTTGTTTTTTATTTATGGATAAACCAGATTTTACATAGGCATAACTAATGGAATCTTTGGCAAAAACGGCTTCTAACGGAATCATTAAAACATCATTTTTTTTATCAATTAGTATTCTGTTTGATGTTGTCATGCCAGGTCTTATATTTTCGTTGGTTTCATTTAATTTAATTAAAACCTGAAACAGTTTAATATCCGAGCCTGCTTTAGTCTCGCCCACATTGGCAACATCGGTTACAATGCCATCAAGCTCAATATCTGGGAAAGCATCAAAACCAACTTTTACTGTTAAGTCTTTTTTTATTTTTCTAATGTCAACTTCGTTGCTATAAGTTCGCGATTCCATTTTAGTTAAATCTGGTAAACTGGCAATGGCAGGTTGCCAAGGCGATATTGTAGACCCTACTTTCTTTTTTGTGCCGTTCCACTCCTTTATATAGGTTACCATTCCATCATCATCAGAATAAATGGTGAATTCTTTTTGTAATTCTAATAATTCTTTTATTCGTTTAGAAATTTTGGAAACCTCTGTGCCAACCTCAATCATTTTTGCATTAGCTTGTCTTTTTTTAATAGAGTAGTCTGCTTTTTTTTCTTTTAAATCCCGGGCTGTTTTCTCAATTTTAATTTCTAAAGATCTAATGGTTGCTGGCGGCTCATAAATAGAGCGTTCTAATTCTAAACTGTCTTCTTCTATATTAAATAATAAATCTTTGATGGAATTGCGTTCTTGCTTTAGGGTAAGTGTGGTATCTAATTGTTGTTGCGTAAATCTTGATTGTGCTTTTTCAAGGTTTAATTGGGCATCAAGTATTTTGCCGTTAAGTTCAGACACATCAAGTTTACCAATATACCCCCCTTTTTTTACAATGGTTCCTTCAGGTACTAAATCTTGAATTTTTATATTGTAGATACCAAATCGTCTTGCGTTACTAGGGCCATTGATTTCTTTTGAACTTGTAGATTGTGCTTCGCCAGAAATTAAAACTTCGTTTAAAAAAGTGCCTTTAACTACTTTGGCGGTAAGTGAAACATCTTCATCGGTATTGGAGCTAAAAAACGAATAAACAATAATTAATAAAACGATTGCGCCAAAAATAAAGGCGATTTTTTTTTTGTTCATATTACTTTGAGTCTTGATTGATTGTTTGTAAAAGTAAATAAAATATAAACTTGTAAGATTTTATTTTAGTTAAAATCGTCTTAAACATTTTATTTATTTTAAACTATACATCAAAAATTAAGTCATAATGGTTAATTTCAAATTATAAAGTTATTCTACAAGGTAAGAAAAAATACTGGTTTCAGAAACCCTAAAATACCCCAAGGGGTAGTTGTTTGCGTTGGTTGTGTTTATGCAATTGCCTCTTACGGTTGCTGGTTGGGTTTCAAAGGGGTCGCCAGATTCGTCGTCGGTTTGTTGCAGTAAAATATTAAGATAGCTGTAGGTGCTACTGGAGATGCCGTAACTTATAATTTCTAATTGGTCGCCGCTTATAAGCTCATCGTCTGAATAAAACGCGAAAATTCGATTGCCGTCTGTAAACTCGTCATCGTAAACCTCAAGGTTAATAGTGTTTGTTACTGGTTTTCTAAATTCGAATAAATAGTAGTTTTCAATATCCTTTGGGTCGGTATAAAAGGCTTTAATTTCTGTTTCGTCACCTGCAAAACCGCCATCGTTTTTTTGCTCAACAAATTCAATGGGTGTTACCGGTATTAATGTTTCGGTAGCGGTAAATACTTCATTTTTATAAACAATGGTTAAGGTGTATTTGGTGCCAATTACAGGAATAAAGGTATTGGTTCTGTAGAGGCCTGTGTTGCCTTCTTCGGTAAAATTAAAGGTATTGTTATTGGTATCGGTTACAGTTACTATTGCACCTGTTGCCGGTGGAATAACTTCATCAAAAAAAGGAGCAGTGAGCGATAGTTTAATTTGTTGTACGTTACCGGTTGTGCCTTTTTGCCAATTTAATGAGGCGTCTATAACCAATCTGGTTTCGGCAGTCTCTAAATCGACCTGAATAACGTCTTCGCAAGACATTGTAAGTATGCTAATTATAATAAGGAATGCTAGTTTTTTCATGAACTTATAGTTTGAAATTATAAGAAACTGATGGCACAATGCCAAATATTGATAAACGCGTTGCTTCGTTTGAGCCTGTTGTTGTATTTTGACTGAAATTTATTGAAGCCGCATTTTTACGATTGTAAATATTATAAAAACCAAAAACCCAATGGCTTTTCCACTTTTTGTTTTTTGCTTGTTTTGGCTGGTATTTTAACGAAACGTCCAGTCTGTTGTACGATGGTAATCTGCTTTCGTTGCGCTGGCCATAATTGGGAATATTAATACCATTATAAACATATTGACCATTGGGGAAAGTTGCTGGCTGCCCCGTTTGGAATATAAAATTAGAGTTAATTTCCCAACTATCATTTAATTTATAACTTCCCGTTAAAGAGATGTCGTGCGTTTTATCATAAGGTGTATTGTACCAATTGCCGTTGTTAATACCTGTTTCGTTTGCTGTTCTGCCTTGGGTTTTTTGCTCAGATTTAGAGAGTGTGTACGCCAACCAACCATTAAATCGGCCTTCGTTTTTTCTTAGTAGAAATTCTAAGCCGTAAGCTCTAGCTTTTCCGTTAAGGATAACCTGCTCGATAGCGTTGTTTGCTATTAAATCTGCACCATCAATATAATCTATCCTGTTTTTTATGGTTTTATAAAAACCTTCAATTTCTAATGAATATGCATCATTATTAAAATTTTTAAAATAACCCAAAGCGTATTGGTCCAATAATTGGGGTTTTACATATCTACCACTTGGTGTCCAAACATCTAGCGGTGTTGGCGAGTTTGTGTTCGATAATAAATGTAAATATTGACTCATTCTGTTATAGCTAGCTTTTACAGAACTGTTTGAATTGATTTGATAAGCTGCTGAAAAACGCGGTTCTAAATTGAAGAATTTTTCAATCACATTGCCACGTTTAAATGATTCTGTACCAATAGGATTGGCTTCTTCGTAAATTTGAAAATTGGCGTTAAAAACGACAGCTTGATTGTTTTCATATACATTAAGTTCGTCTTGCCCCAAGCGAAAAAACGAACTCCATCTTAACCCGTACGATAACGCCAGTTTATCCGAAATTTTATGTTCAGCATCAAAATAAAAAGCGTTTTCAAAAGCGTACTTGTCTATAAGTTTAAACGGATTTATGCCCGAAGTTTCCACAGTTGGGTTTATTTCCCCGGGATTAAATTTGTAATAAATGCCATTAAGGCCGTATTGCAATTTTAGTTTATCGTTTAAATAATGTTTAAAATCGTATTTAATATTAAAGTTTTGGATGCCAGAAACCCAATCGAATTCTACAAAATTGAGTTTTAAGCCATAATAATAATCTGAATAAATTAGTGATAGGTTAGAAAACAGTTTAGCAGAAAATAAATGGTTCCATCTAAAATTCAATACCGAATTGCCATAGGTATTTTCAAAAGCATCCTGTATTCTAAAAACATCTCTACCAAAATAGCCCGATAAATAGATGTTGTTTCTGTCGTTTATCTTATAATTCAGTTTGGTGTTTAAATCGTAAAAATAGGCAATGTTATCAATGTCGAAAAGTGGTAAAAATAAATGGGCATAACTGGACCTTCCGCCAAAAAGAAAAGCACCTTTATCTTTTTTAATAGGGCCTTCGGCAAGTAATCGGCTAGCTACAATACCAATACCACCGTTAAGCCCAAAGGTTTTACTGTTGCCCTCTTTTTGGTAAATGTCTAAAACCGAAGATACACGACCACCGTAACGTGCTGGAATTCCGCCTTTATACAAGCGCAGATCTTTAATGGCATCTGGATTAAAAACCGAAAAGAAACCAAACAAATGCGAAGAGTTGTAAATAACAGCTTCGTCTAAAAGGATTAAATTTTGATCTGCCGAACCGCCCCTAACATTAAAGCCAGAAGAGGCTTCGCCTGCATTGGTAACACCTGGTAAAAGGGTAATGGCTTTAACAATATCGGCTTCGCCCAACACAACGGGAATGTTTTTTATGGTGTTTGAGGTTAAAGTATTAACACTCATTTGCGGGTTTTTAATGCTTAGTTTTTCAACATTCTTTGTTATTATAACTTCGTTTAAGCTTTCTAGAGATTCAACTAAACTTATGTTTTTGGAAATATCGTTATTTAATTCAATGGTTTGTGTTATGGTTTTGTAACCAAGGTAACTAATAATTACAGAGTAAGTACCTTTTGGTAATGTGATGGAATAAAAACCATATTCGTTGGTTGTGGTTCCTGTTCCGGTTTCTGGGAAAATAATGTTAACACCTATAAGTGTTTCGTTGCTTTTTTGTTCTGAAATAATTCCGCTTAGCGTAAATTTTTCTTGAGCATTTAGAGAGAGGCTATAAAACGATATGGCCATAGTAAACCATAGCATAAAATTTTTCATGCAGTTTTTTTTATAAAAATAAAAAAAAGCCCCTAATTTTAGAGGCTTTTAACAAAATATATAGATTAGGTACTATAATATGCTATTAAGCGTTTTGCTTGGTCGCATGGTTTGGTTTGTTAAAGTTTCGTTTGGTTTGTAGTAGCCGCCAATATTTGTTGGCTTTCCTTGAATTTCTGTCAATTCTTTTATAATAGCAGTTTCATTATCTGCTAATTGTTTTGCTAATACTGAGAACTCCTTTTTTAAAGCTGCATCTGTATTTTGATTTGCCAATTCTTGGGCCCAATACATGGCTAAATAAAAATGGCTGCCTCTATTGTCCAGTTCGCCGGCTTTACGCGATGGGCCTTTTTTGTTTTCCAATAACTTATCGGTGGCATCATCTAGGGTTTCGCCCAATATTTTGGCTTTTGTATTATTATTCACTTCGCTAAAATGTTCTAATGAAACGGCAAGTGCTAAAAATTCACCTAAAGAATCCCAGCGCAAGTGGTTTTCTTCTAACAATTGTTGTACGTGTTTTGGTGCCGATCCGCCAGCGCCCGTTTCAAACAGCCCGCCGCCATTCATTAAAGGTACAATGGACAGCATTTTTGCACTTGTACCTACTTCTAGAATAGGGAACAGGTCTGTTAAATAATCGCGTAGCACATTACCTGTAACAGAAATGGTGTCTTTACCATCTTTTAATCTTTGGCAGGTAAATTTTGTGGCATCGACTGGAGATAAGATTCTTAAATCCAAACCATCTGTATCGTGGTCTTTTAAGTAAGTATTTACTTTTTTAATAAGTTCTGCATCGTGCGCTCTGTTATTATCTAGCCAAAAAACGGCTGGAGTTTGCGATGCTTTGGCGCGAGTAACGGCTAGTTTTACCCAGTCTTGAATAGGCGCATCTTTAACTTGACACATGCGCCAAATATCTCCTGTTTCAACTGTATGTTCGATTATAGTTTTGCCCGAAGCATCAATAACCCGTACCGTACCGTTTGAAGGGATTTCAAAGGTTTTGTCGTGCGATCCGTATTCTTCGGCTTTCTGTGCCATTAATCCAACATTAGGTACCGTGCCCATGGTTGTAGGATTGAATGCACCATGTTTTTTGCAAAAATCTATGGTTGCAGCATAAATTCCGGCATAGCTACTATCTGGAATTACAGCTTTGGTATCTTGTTGTTTGCCTTCGGCATTCCACATTTGTCCCGAGGTACGAATCATGGCTGGCATGGATGCATCAATAATTACATCGCTTGGAACATGTAAATTGGTAATACCTTTATCTGAATTTACCATGGCTAAATCTGGGCCGTTTTTAAAGGCAGTTTTAATATCAGCTTCTATTTCGCTGCGCTTAGCTTCTGGTAATGTTTGTATGTTACTTAGTAAATTTCCAAAGCCATTATTAACATCAACACCAATTTCTTCAAATGTTTTTTGGTGTTTTGTAAATACATCTTTAAAAAAAGAACGAACGGTATGGCCGAATATAATAGGGTCTGAAACCTTCATCATAGTTGCTTTCATGTGTAGTGAAAACAACACGTTTTTTGTTTTGGCATCTGCAATTTGTTCTTCTAAAAAAAGTAATAAAGCTTTTTTGCTTAATACTGTGGCATCAATAATTTCGCCTTGTAATAATGCTAAGTTGTCTTTTAAAATGGTATTGTTTCCGTTAGCATCAATATGTTTTATTTTTACAGTTGTAGCATTTTCTAAAGTTACAGATTTTTCGTTATGCGCAAAATCGCCATGGCTCATGGTTGCCACATGTGTTTTAGAATCGCTAGACCATGCGCCCATAGAATGTGGGTTCTTTTTTGCATAATTCTTTACGGCTTTAGGAGCGCGTCTGTCTGAGTTTCCTTCGCGTAAAACTGGGTTTACTGCACTGCCTTTAATTTTATCGTAACGCGATTTTATATCTTGTTCTACATTGGTTTTAGGCTCATCGGGGTAATTAGGAATGCCAAAACCTTGTGATTGCAACTCTGTTATCGCTGAGGTTAATTGCGGTATTGAAGCACTAATGTTTGGTAACTTTATAATATTGGCTTCGGGTTTTTTTGCTAATTCGCCAAGAAAGGCTAAATCGTCTGAAACACGTTGATCTGCGTTTAAAAAATCTGGAAAAGCAGCTAGTATTCTTGCTGCCAACGAAATATCTTTAGTTTCGATATGAATTCCGGAAGACTTCACAAAAGCCTCAACAATGGGTAAAAAGGAACGAGTTGCTAAAGCTGGTGCTTCATCGGTTTTGGTATAAATAATTTTAGACATTTACCTTGGTTTTTTTATAGGTTTGTAACTAAAAAACAAGCGCAGAACTACTGCTGGCTTTTTTTGCGAAACGAATATACAAAAATAGACTTTTATAAAAGTTTTAAAGACTTGCGAAGTAAAGCGTTTTGAAACGAATTTGTTAGAATGGCAAAAAAGCAATGCGCTTGTAAGAAATTGATAAAAAAGAAGTGCAGAAATTATAAAAAATAAAAGCCATATCACTGTAGAATTTAATCTACTTTGACATGGCTTTCTTTGAAATAACCTTACATGACCTATTTAGCATTGCTGTTAAAGGGGTTTTAATTTTCAAAAAACCTTTTCAATTCAAGTATTGATATTTCAAATGAAACATTTTGTATGGTAATTTTCAAAATGTATTGACCTATTACCAAAATGTTTCGGTTAAATTGTTTTTTCGTGATGCCTTGCGTTTAGCCATTCATTTTCATGTTTGGTAAAACCTAGACATTGCCTTATTTATAGCCTTAACTTTCGTTAACGGCTACTTTTTCAAGCTTTCGGCTGTACTAGATTCCATCTGCTTGAGCATCTGGGACTTTTTACAGCGTCAGGGTTTGTTGCTCACAAACGCTTGGGCGCGGTACATACAAACCTAAAAAAACAATTATATGTTTAAGAACGTTTTTGTTATAGACTTAAATATAAATTCGTTTTTAATTACGAAACCAAACCAAGGTCGTTATTATTGTCTGTTGCTAATATACAACTAGATTATAAAAAAACAATTTTTTTAAGCAATTAGATATCAACCATTTATAAACCGCACTTATTAACATTTGTTGATAAAATCTTGTTTAATAAGCAGCCTGCTATGATAACAACAATGCGCGGAAGCGCTTAACAACTTAGTTTTAAACAAGCAACCAAAAATAAGTACAATAAAAAGCCCCAACATATTGTTAGAGCTTTAATAGAATTTACGAAGCAGGTAGTATTAGTTTCTACGTTCTTTAATTCTGGCTTTCTTACCTGTAAGCCCTCTAAAGTAGTAGATTCTTGCTCTGCGAACAGCACCACGTTTGTTAACTTCAATTTTTTGCAATGCTGGTAAATTAATTGGGAAGATACGCTCTACACCAATAGTGCCAGACATTTTTCTGATTGTAAAAGTTTCTGAAGTACCAGAACCTCTTCTTTGAATTACAACACCTCTAAAAAACTGGGTACGAACTTTTTCGCCCTCTCTAATTTCATAAAATACTGTAATTGTATCTCCAGCTGAAAACTCTGGAAAGTTCTTTTTTGTTACAAACTCGTCTTGAACAAATTTTAATAAAGATTCCATATCTTTAAATTTAATTATAGTTAATTCAGAACAACATTCACGATTTTCGCCAGAGGTTAACCCGAAATTGGGTGCAAAGATAATTAATAATTAACAATGCACAATTAATAATTGCTTTTTTTGGGGTGTTCCTTTTTGCTTAAAATTTAGTAATCATTTTATGTTTTGTAAAAGCAAAAAGTCAGGCTTTCACTACTCAATCTTTTTGCTGAAAAATGCAAAAAGGATTTCAAACATGCCGTTCAATCCTTAACACGGCTTCAGTAATTCTAAAAAGCTTTTCGTAAAAAATTAAGTGTTATTATATTTGTTATATACGTTAGGCAATGTATTTATTCATAATATTCAATTTTTCGTTTTACTATTTTTAATGGTTTATTGTTTTTAAATTCAGTCTTTTCGATCCAATTATTATTAGAATCGTATTTAAATTTATAACTCCAAACGTCATCGGTTTTTCCATCACTTGTCTTGACTGTTTTTTGAATCAAATCTCCTTTTTCATTAAATATTGTTTTCTCAATAAGAGCGAATTTATTTCCTCCAAGATTAGAAGTAGATTGTTTTAGTTTTCCATTTTCGTGATACTCATTTATTATTTCGTCGAAGATTGAGTCATTTTCTATGTTGAATTTCTCAACAATTAATTTATGGTTCTTATCGTAAAAGTATTTGTTTTCTATTCTGATTGTGTCCCAAGTTCTATACTCGATAACCTTTTCTTTTTCTTTAAGGTTTTGATTATTAAAACTTCTCTCTATTAATTTTACAGGAACGTTTCCGTATTTAAATTCGCTTTCTGAAATCAGATTGTTGTTTTTGTCATATTCGAAACTGTAAGTCAAATGAATAGTGTCATTTTGAATAATTTCTCTTTTAATTGGTCGATTTTTTTCGTCTCGCTCAATTTTATCAATTCGCTTAAATTCATCGTTGGATATTATAATTTTAGTGATACTATCTTTGGAATCGTAATTAAACTCGTAATTTAAAAAAGAGCCTTTTCCATAATTGTCAATTTCTTTTCTTTTAACTAAAAGGTCATTTTTATCGTATGTGTAAATATTTTCTTCGATTACTTTTCCGTTATAAAGAAACTCTTTTGTTGAATTCAGATTTCCAAGCCTATTAAATTCAATTAGTGAATTACGGTCAAGTGCGAGTGAATTTATTTTTTCTCCAATTTTAAAAGTGTCTTTTTCAACAATTAGATTAAAAAGATCAGATTTTACAGACTGTATTTTACTATTAAAGTTATAGTTTGTTAGGTCACTTTTTCGATCAGAATTAACTGTTGATTTAGTGCAACTAAACAACAAAAGGGAAATTGTAAATAATATTCCGAATGTTTTTTTCAAATGTTGTTTAATTTCTTATATCGTAACTTTTACTGCCGATATCTTATAAATAAATCAGGATATAGTACCTTTTTTGTTACTGTTATCACGTAAAAATAATTACTTTTTCTTATAATAATTTAAAGCCAATAAAAACAACCCAATACCAAAAACCAAAAAAGAAAACGCATTAAAAAAACTAAGCGTTACTTGTGCGTTTACTATAGCTTCAGGTCCTTTTTGTGCTGCCAAAACGTTATAAATAAAACCACCTGCAAACCCCATGCTAACTAATAGGCTGCCAATAAGTAAAAGTATTGCTGCTACCGATTTGTTTTTTACAACTATAAGTATTGAAGCTATTAGAATAATTAAATGGATTAAACCATTAATTAAACCAGTTATAGCAAATTGCATTTGTAAAGCATCTACGTTTTCCATAATTGTTTAATCATTTAATAAGTCGGGTCGGCGTTCTTTGGTGCGTAAATAGGCTTGTTCTTCGCGCCATTTTTCAATTTCTGGTAAATTGCCGCCGAAGAGTAATTCTGGAACTTTCCATCCTTTATAGTCTCGTGGTTTTGTATAAATGGGCGGCGCTAATAAATTGTCTTGAAACGAATCGGTTAGGGCAGAAGTCTCATTGCCCAAAACCCCAGGGATTAACCTAATTACAGCATCGCAAAGTACAGCGGCACCCAATTCGCCACCAGAAAGCACATAGTCGCCAATGGATATTTCGCGGGTTATAAAATGGTCGCGCACCCGTTGGTCCACACCTTTATAATGGCCGCATAAAATAATAATGTTTTCTTTTAGCGAGAGTTGGTTGGCAATGCCTTGTTTTAGGGTTTCGCCATCGGGTGTCATGTAAATAACCTCGTCGTATTTGCGTTCTTTTTTTAAGGCGGCAATGCATTTGTCGATGGGTTCTATCATCATTACCATACCTGCGCCACCACCAAATTGGGTGTCGTCGATGGTTTTATAATTATCTGTGGTATAATCGCGTAGGTTATGAAAATGAACTTCAACCAAGCCCGCATTAATAGCGCGTTTTAAAATAGAAGCTTCAAACGGACTTTTAAGTAATTCTGGTAAAACGGTTATAATATCTATACGCATGCAGTTTTGTTTAAGTCCCGATGTCTCCCGGTAATTATTGCGACGGGATGCAAAGGTAATTTAATTGTTTGGGTTTTTTTAGGTTGGTTTAACGTCTTCTTTGGCCAGAAAACTCCATGGCTTCTCCTTTGCCAAAACCATAACTAATACCAAAGTTTACAAAGCGCCCGCGTTTTCTGCTATTAAACAAATAAAAGTCTGGTTGTGTGGTGGTGGTTTGGTTTATTCTGGAAGCAAAAACATCGCGAATACTTAAATTTAAAATAACTTTTCCTTTAAGGATTTTTTTTCTTAAACCTAAATCTGCAAATAGGTTATCTGCAATTACAGTTTGCACGGTTTTGTATTTGGACCTATAATCTGCAGATATTTCTATATCAAAATCGGCAGGAAGTTTAAATTTAGTGGTTAAGCTGCTGGCCCATTGATTACCTTTAAAATTGAATGAGGTAGTTTCAAAAAAACCATTTCTGGAAAAATAGTTGATATTAAAATCGCCTTGTACAGAAAACCAATTTGATGGTGCGTATTTTCCGTTGGCTTCAAAACCTGTGGTTGTATTTGTGCCCACATTTTCTGGTCTTGAGGTGCTTATGTTATTATTAAATGTTGAAATACGCTCAACAACATCAACGGTATAGCGGTTATACAAACTAAAATTTAATGAGGCCTTGCCAATTTTATGTATGCTTGTAATCTCGTAAGAATCTGTGTATTCTGGTTTTAAATCTGGATTGCCTTTAGAGATGCTAAAGTTGTTTCGGATGTTTGAAAACGGATTTAGCTCCCTGAGCCCGGGTCGCCTGATTCTTTTTGAATATCCGGCCTGTAACGAAAAACTAGCGTTTAACTTAAATGATGTATGAATGCTTGGAAACAGGTTAGCATAGTTGTTTTGGTTGCTTTCGTTGGTGGTTCTCAGTAAAGTGTTAAGGTTGGTGTGCTCTAACCTTACCCCAATTTTAAGTCCCCAAATATCGCCTTCGTAAGCGGCCGTAGTGTAAAGGCCTAAAACCTTTTGGTTAAAATCGAATACATTGGTTAAATCTGGGTTGTTAACCCATTCATTATTAAATAAATTGCTTACTGCAAAATCGTTTGATACGCTATTAATAACATATTGCGAGCCTGTTTCTATGGTGTATTTATCTAAAAAAGGATGGGTATAATCTAACTTGAAGGTGTAATCTTCTAAAGCATAATCGGTTCTTGTTTTTTGTTTAAAATCTTCATTACTACCTAAAATAAAAGTGTTATCGAAATCTGAAAATTGATCTTTTCTAAAAGAACTTCCTAAAGCACTAAACAATAAACTTTGTTCTTTGTGCCTTTTAAAGTCTTTTTTGTATTGTAATTCGTAACGAAGTTTTGGGTTGTCTGCTTCTGTTTTTTCATCGCGAAGCCAACTGTTGGTCGTGGTATTTGAGGCGTTTGTTTGATTGAAATTGGTTTCAGACCATTGGTCTTCAACCTCGTAAGCATAAGAGCCCGAGAGCGTTAAAACGTTGTTGCTGTTTATATGATAATCGGCACCAATAAGGATGTTTGCAAATTTTTCATCAAATTCACTTTCGCCAAAGCTATTTATGGTCGTGTTGTTTATTAAATCTTGATTGATGGATTTACGCTCATCTGGATAGGTACGAATGCCAAACCCTAATTGGCTAAACAGATTGAATTTTTCGGTACGCTTGTTTACGCTCAAACCAAAGCTATTGCTATTAGGAACCCCAATATTTAAAGTCGCCGACCCATTTATGCCGCGTTTTTCAGATTTTTTTAATATTATGTTTATAATACCCGAAGTACCCTCGGCATCGTATTTTGCAGAAGGGTTGGTAATAACCTCTATTTTATCAATCATATCTGCGGTAATACTCCCTAAGGCATTACCATCTGCACTAGCAAGAACAGAGGGTTTGCCGTTAATAAGTATTTGCACACCTTGGCTGCCTCTTAAACTTATTTCGCCCTCAATATTCACATTTACAGAGGGTATGTTATTTAAAACTTCTAAAGAGCTAGCTCCTGTAGAACTTAAATCTGTACCTACATTAAACACACGCTTATCTAATTTAAATTCCATTTGTGATTTTTCGGCACGAACCACAACTTCGCCTAAAGCTAAATTGTCTTCGGTTAATACAATGGTTTTTAGATTAATAGTGTTTTCTTTAATTTCAAAATCTTTGAAAGTCCTTGTTTTAAAACCCATAAAACTAACTTCAATATAAAAATCGGTATCCTTGGTATAAAAGGCAAATGTACCGTCTAGCGATGTTATGGCGCCAGTTAAAGGGGTTTTGGTACTGTTGTCTAATACGGCTATGGTGGCGTATTCTATAGGAAGGTTGTTGTTGCTTTCTAAAACTTTTCCGGTAATTAGAATTTGAGGGTTTTGAGCCAAAACAAATGGGCATGCAACTAAGATGAGTAAAATTACAGTAAGGTTTTTGTGCATAATCTGGTTGGTAGCAATTTTTTTAGCAAATATAAAACTTAAAAATTGAATTGCTTTTTCTTCTTGCTTGCTTTTGTTATGGGTTTTAATGCACAGACCGCCCATTAATTTTATTTCTGAAAAACCACTTGTTTTTTTTTAAAGATAGCCTGATTCTGTCTGCTAAAAATTCATTTAAAGCCATTAAAACGTTGTACTAATGGTTGGTAATTTGTATTAAAGTAATTTTATTTCAATTGATTTTATGGCATATTGTTATTAAAGTATAAACAATTTTAATAGTTTCACGCATCTTTAATACATTTATAACATAAACTAACTCATTTTTATGGAACAACTTAAACAGTTTACTGCCGATTTTTCTAGTGCCATGTGGGGGTTGCCCTTGCTCGTGCTTCTTATTGGTGGCGGATTATACTTGTTAATTCGGTCTAGGTTTGCAACATTTCGTTTAATTGGGCATGCGGTACAAGTGCTTCGCGGTAGGTACGACGACCCGAACGATCCGGGGCAAATAAGCCATTTTCAAGCATTAACTACGGCGCTTTCTTCAACTATAGGTATGGGCAATATTGCTGGTGTTGCCGTGGCTATTTCAATTGGTGGTCCCGGAGCTGTTTTTTGGATGTGGGTAAGTGCCGTTGTGGGTATGTCCACTAAATTTTTCACTTCTACATTGGCCATTATGTTTAGAGGGAAAGATAGTAATGGCGAGCTACAAGGTGGCCCCATGTATTTTATTATGGAAGGCTTGGGTAAATCTTGGAAACCTTTAGCTATTATGTTTAGCGTTTGTGGTTTAGTTGGTGCTTTACCAGTTTTTAATGTAAACCAGCTTACGCAAGCTATAAACGATATCTTGCTCAAGCCCAACGGAGTTGAAGTTGGATTTGCCTCTAACCTAATTATTGGCTTGGTGCTGGTTAGCATTACAGCCGTTGTTATTCTTGGTGGCATTGGGCGTATTAGTAAAACAGCAGCTAAACTCGTGCCATCTATGGTATTGCTTTATTTTGTTTCTGTTATGATTATTTTGGTTGTAAATATTGAAGAGGTTCCAAAATATTTTGCCATGATTTTTACCGATGCTTTTGCGGCCAATAACTTTAAAGGCGATGCTTTTTTTGGTGGTGTTGTTGGCGGATTGATTTTATTGGGAATTAAACGTGGTGCTTTTTCAAACGAAGCTGGTATTGGTACAGCGCCTTTAGCGCACGGTGCCGCAAAAACCGATGAGCCTGTGCGCGAAGGTTTAGTTGCTATGTTGGGGCCGGCAATAGACACCTTAATTGTTTGTACGCTTACCGCTCTAGCCATTTTGGTTACAGGCGTTTGGGAAACCACAGCCAATAATGGGGTGAGTTTAACAGCCTCTGCCTTTGGCAAAGCCATACCCGGATTTGGTAAGTATTTGTTATTGGTTTGTATTGCGGTGTTTAGTATCTCTTCGTTGTTTTCTTTTTCATATTACGGATCTAAATGTTTATCGTTTTTAATTGGTGCCGATAAAAAACATTATTACAATTATTTTTATATCGCCAGTATTATTTTGGGGGCAACAACAACTTTGGATATGATGATTAACCTAATTGATGGCGTATTCGCTTTAATGGCCATACCTACTATGTTATCGACTATAATACTCGCTCCAAAAGTGATAAAAGAATTGGCGGCATATAAAGCCCGATTAAAAACCAATAAACTATAAATAACAATTAATTTATGGGTTTATTTAAATGAAAAAGCATGCTGTTATTACTAATTTAAACACTAAAGGAAGGGTTATGGTATTATTGATTATCGGTTATTTAAAAGATAATCCCAATTTAGCTGCTTTCTTTTGTTTAAACGCGCTAATATCTTTAAAAAGACAACGGCGGTTATAAGGGCGTCGCCACTAGCGGTATGCCTGTCTGTTATAGGTACATTTAGTTCTGTGCACAAATCGTCAAGTGTGTAGTGGTCTTTTAGATTTTCTCGATATATAATATGCTTCGATTTACTGAATAAATACCCCGTATCTATAAATTGGTTTTTTAATTTCCCCAAACCATGTCTTAACAGCATCTCGTTTACCATGTTTTTATCAAAATTGGCATGGTGCGCAACTAAAACCGCATCTTTAATATAATCTAAGAAAGAGGTAATGGCCTCCAGTTCGTCAATTTTTTCTAGTGCTCCTGTTTTTAATATGCCGTGTATTTCAACGGTTTTTCGACTAAAAACATCTTGCTTTAAATACACTTCGTAGCTTTTTTTTACTTTAATAGACTTATTTAAAATAGAAACCGCTCCAATAGATAGAATTCTGTCTTTTTTCCTGTCAAACCCTGTAGTTTCGGTATCAAAGGCTACAAATCTGGTGGTTTCTATGGTTTCTTTTTTATTGCTGTTGAAGGCCTCTAGGTAGCGCAACCAAAAATCGGGATAGTTTCTTTTTTTGCGTTTAAACCATTGCAGTTTCATATTGGTAAGGTTTTTAAATCGAACCTAAGAATCAGTGTTTTTTGAATTTCATCAATAGGTTTAAAGCAACGTTTTAGTTTAAGTTTTTCTTCTTTGGTTAGTGTTTCCAAATCAATAAATTTCCCAGAGGTATTATGTCGCAGCCCTTGTTTTGTTTTAAACTTTGTAAGCGCTTTAAAGGCGTACGAGCAAGATTCGTAAAGCTCTTTGTTGTTGGGTTCTATTTCGGCTAACTTTTCGTAACGCTCAAAGGTGTTGTTAATGCCCTTAATTTGTTTGCTTAAAGCAAGTACCCTAGCGGCATCAATTAAAGGCATAAGCCCTCTGTTTTTTATATTGAACAGGTCTTTTTGGTCGCCATTTTTTTCTACCAAAAATTGTTTGAAAAACCCTAAAGGGGAAGGGCTTTTTACTGCATCTTGTGCTAATAACTTGTTAAACGATACACTGTTTTCCAGGGTATTGTAAATGGTGTTTGTTAATTGGTCTATTAGTTTTTGGCTGCCATAAACCAAATTATAATCAAAAAAGATAGAGGATAGTAAAACGGCTTTTTCATCGGGTTTTAAAATCCAATCTTTAAATTGGTTTTTCCATTCAGAAATAGATTTGCACCACGCTTCATTGCTTGCCATCATATCTGCTTCGCAGTACTCAAATCCTATTTTGTTCAAAGATTTTGTAATGTGTTTTGATAGCTCTAAAAAGTAAGCTTGGGTTTCCTTGTATTGCGCTTTGGGCACATCTTCAAAAACCAAAGCATTGTCTTGATCTGTAAAAAGCAGTTGTTCTTTTCTGCCTTGACTTCCTGTGGCTAACCAAGAAAATTTAACTGGCGGAGGCGTTGGCATTTTTGGCAAAGCAATTTCTATAGCCCTAACCGTAATGGCATCGTTAATTTTTGAGATTACCGTTATAATATGTGAAATGGGGATGTTTTGCTCTAAATAGTTTTTTAGTAAAGTATTTGCTTTTAATCGTATGCTACGTAATTTCTTAGTACGTTTTGCCCTAATTATTTCTTTTAAAATAGCCGAAGGGTTGTTGCCTAATGATACCAATATATCGTGATTTGTTAATACTCCAACAAGTCTGGAATTTACCGTGCCGTCTTTGGTAATGCATAAATGGGCAACATTATGCTTTATCATTTGTAACTGCGCATCGGCAACGGTTAAGTCTTTTTTACTTGTTATTACTGGCGAAGTCATAATATGGGTTACAGCCGTATCAATAGGAAATAATCCTGTTGCAATTTTGTTTTTTATATCGCTATTTGTAATGATGCCAACTGGTTTTTTGGTGTCGTCAATAACAATAATATACCCGATTTTGTTTTTGCTCATTTTTAAAGCGGCATTTTTTAAGGATGAACTGGTAGAACAGGTTATGGGTTTTTTTGTGTAATTGGCAGTTTGAAAATTAGCAATGTCCTGCGAATTATTAGGTAGGTAATCTATAAAAATTTGCTGAGTTTCTTTGGTGGTATAAGCATCGTAAGCATTGGTGGCAAAGGCGGTTATTAAATATTTATAAACTTTAGAGTTGTTTTCGGCTGCTTGTTGAAAACTGCCTATGGGTATGCCATATACAATAGATTCTTCGTGAGCAGAAGCGGTAAGTTTATAGTTTTCTTGGGCAACCAATGGCCTTACTCCAAATATATCTCCTGTATCACTTATTGATACAATTTCTTGATCGTTCTTATTGGCATTGGTTAAACTTATGGCACCGTCTCTAACCATATAAAAATGATTGTTGAAATTGGCACCTTCTTTAAATAGCACATCGCCTTTTTCCAGATAAATAATAACTACTTCTTTGGCAATATCAAGAAGTTTTTTTGCATTCAATAAATCGAAGGGCGGATAAATCTTTAAAAAATCGCGAACACGTTCTGCTATAGAATTTTTCATTTTAAACTAATGTGTGTTGTTTTTTATGCCAATATAAGGAGCTTCATATTTTTGGCGATCAAATTTATCAAATATGTTTAAAACAAATTTTTTATTCAAGCATTTGCGAAACTTATTTTTCTTTTTACAATTATAAAAACCAAAACCGATAAAATTCCAAAAACCGAAAAACCAATAAACAAAGGCAGTACCGAGTTAGATACAAAATTACCAATATAGTTTGCAATAGGTACAGCCATTACTGTAGAAATAAAACCGTTAATTGCAGCGCCAATTCCGGCAATATGCCCAAGAGGTTGCATGGCTAAGGCTCTTAAATTTCCGAATAAAAAGCCAACTGCAAAAAACTGCAAAGCAAAAAAGCTAAGCAAAACGACAATACCGGGATTTTCACCAGACGAAAACAAAACCACATATAAAACCGAAATAATAGCATAAGCAATACACGCTACGTAAGCAATTTTCATCATGCCAAATTTAACTACAAAACGGCTGTTTAAAAACGTTGCTAAACCTACAGAAATCGCTAAACTTGCAAAAATATAAGGAAACATTTCCGCTAAATTATATTGCTCTTGGAAAATTTGTTGCGATGTACTTAAATACACCATAAAAGAGCCTGTTATAAAACCAGATATAAGGGTAAACGCAACGGCATCTTTATGCTTAAAAAATTCTTTTGTACCGTCAATAAAAAGGTGACTTGTAAATTTTATGCGTTTTTGTTTTGCTAATGTTTCGGGTTGCCGCAGCCAAAACCAAATCATTATTAAAACACCAAATAGTAAGTTGAAATAAAACACCGATTCCCAGTTGTAAAGCCCGATTAAAAACTGACCCAAAGTTGGGGCAACCACAGGAACCAGTATAAAAAACATCACTACAATCGATATTATTTTTGCCATATAATTACCGCTGTAAGAATCTCTTATCATAGACATAGTTAAACTTCTTGGAGACGATAACCCCACGCCCTGTAGTATGCGCCCTATTATCATCATTTCAAAACTATTGGTGGTTACGCAAATAATGCTTGCTATAATAAATACTATAAATCCAATAAAAACTATGGGTTTTCTCCCAAAGCTGTCAGATAATGGTCCAAAAAGAAGCTGTCCAAAACCCAACCCCAAAAAAATCATAGTAATAAGTAATTGATTGTCTGCAGGATTTTTAACACCCAAATCTTTTCCAATTTCAGATAATGCAGGCAATAAGGCATCAATAGATAGTGCTACAATAGACATTAACGATGCCATTAAAGCCACAAATTCAAACTTAAAAGCGTTATTGTTTAGCATGGGGCAAAAGTAAACTAATTATTTTCTAAAAATCAATTATGTGCTAATACCCATAGGTATTTAAAAACTTACCTTTGTGGCTTAAAGAAAACCGTTTATGTCTTTTAAAAAATTAATTGAACCTTTAGCAGATGCCATTAATCACAAAGGATTTAAAGAACCTTTGCCTCTCCAAAAACAAATTTTATCTAAAATAAAAAGTGGTGCAAGTTTATTTGTAATTGCGCCAGAAAGCAGCGGTAAAACCACAAGCCTGATTATTAGTGTGATTCAGAAATTGAAATACGCCAAAGAAGATGCACCAAGAGCTTTAATTTTTGTGAAAGATAAACAAGCCGCTTTAAATTTAGAGTTAGAGTTTAACGCCTTTAAGCGCGGAACCGATTTAAGGGTATTTTGTGCTTACGACGAACATGATATCGATATACAACGAGACAATATTTATGAAGGCACAGATATTGTAATAGCCACACCAAAACGCTTGAATAAACTATTTTATCTTAACGGAATTAATTTAAACAAGTTGCAAATGTGTATTGTTGAAGATGCCGATTTTTTATTTAGAAATAGTAATTTTGCCCAAGTAACACGTACCCCCGAAAGTATAGGAAAATGTCAATATCTTGTCTTTACCGATACCTTTGATGCACGTTTTAAGCGTTGGCAAGCTGCCTTTATGTACAACGCACAAGTTGTAAAATTTAACCAGGCTTTGTTGCGTTAGAACATTGAATGCAAGTTTGTTTTTAAAATGATTTGGGTTTTATGATGCCATATTAAGGCATTAAAAAAAAAGCCTGCAAGATTTAAACTGAAAACGGGAAACTATTTTAATTAAGACTTCTTATCTTTTTTTCATCAAAATTATTTTTTAATGATTGTCTGTAATGTAACTTAAATTGGTTTGTCAACCAAAACTTTTTGCAGGGCCACATAAAGCGAGTAACTGTATGTTAAATAATAATGAGATGCTGAAACGCGTTCAGCATTACCTTATGCTATATTATTACTAATTGCGGTTATACAATATTTTTAATTCGTGTTCACTAAAGATACTGGGTACAAATCATTTCTTTTAAAATTTAATTGCTTAATTTTAGTTGTGCTATAAATAGAAAAATATGCGCTTTAGAATTCAAGAACGATATACTGCCGATGATAGGATGTTTTTAATCGTAGAAATCATCATCACTTTTATATGCATGTTTATTCCCTTGATCCTGTTTTTAGTGGATGGCGAGATTAAACCTAGTATTAGTGCTTATGTTGATATGGAAAACAGCCATGTTTACGGACTCTTATTTGGGATAGCAGGCATGACATTCCTACTTAATGGCGCTCTGTATTTTAAAGTTGAAAACGACGAAAAACGAATGCCGCAACTTAAATCGTTACCCACTTTAAGCGATTCGGTTTACAATAAAAAACAGATGGGGAAATGGTACAATATTGTTTTTGGAATTTCACTTTTTGGCATCGCTATATTTCATTACGATAAACCCATTTCTCAGTACTTTCATTTAGCTTTTGCACTACTGTTTTTTGTTGGTAGTGCCGTTGTTATCTTTTTTTTACATGACCCTGAAGACACATGGAAAAGTAGAATTTTAGCCCTAATATCTATTATTGTATTGGGCATAGCTTTTTTTAGCAACGGCAGTCTCATTTCATTATTTTGGGCAGAAACTATAGCGTTGATAATTATTGCCATTCATTATATTTTAGAATCGTATAGAATTTGCTTAGACTTTTAGGTATTGTTTTAAAGCGGAATGTTGCCATGTTTTCGTTTAGGCGTTTCCACTTTTTTGTTTTCTAACATCGCGAAGGCTTTTATTAATTTGCGTCTGGTGTTTTTGGGCAAAATAACTTCATCAATAAAACCACGTTGTGCAGCGCGGTAGGGGTTTGCAAATTTCTCGGCATATTCGGCTTCTTTTTCAGCAAGCTTTTTAATAGGATTATCGGCATTAGCGATTTCCTTTTTAAAAATAATTTCACTTGCGCCTTTCGCTCCCATAACTGCAATTTCTGCACCTGGCCATGCGAAATTAAAATCGGCGCCAATGTGTTTGGAGTTCATAACATCATACGCACCACCGTAAGCTTTTCTCGTAATAACCGTTACTCTTGGTACGGTAGCTTCACTTAACGCATATAGTAATTTTGCGCCGTGTACAATAATACCATTCCATTCTTGGTCTGTACCCGGTAAAAACCCAGGAACATCAACTAAAACGAGTAAAGGAATATTAAAACAATCGCAAAAACGAGTAAAACGGGCTGCTTTTTTAGAGCTTTTTACATCTAAAACGCCTGCTAAAAATTGAGGTTGATTGGCTACGATACCAATACTTCTTCCGGCTAAACGAGCAAAACCAACAATAATATTTTCGGCATAATCTTTATGGATCTCGTAAAAGGAATGGTCATCAATAATACCTGAAATCACAGCCTGCATGTCGTATGGTTTGTTGGGGTTGTCTGGTACGATATTCGATAAGACTTCTCGTGTTTCTTCACCCAATTTAAACTCTAATGCATTTGGTTTAGCGGTATTGTTTTGTGGTAAATAGCTTAGTAGTTTTTTAATGTCTTCTAAACATTCAATATCATTGGCCGACGTTTTATGAGCCACGCCAGATTTAGAAGCGTGGGTATGTGCGCCACCTAACTCTTCGCTCGTTACGGTTTCATTAGTTACTGTTTTTACAACATTTGGGCCAGTTACAAACATGTAACTAGTGTCTTCTACCATAAGTGTAAAATCTGTCATGGCTGGAGAATACACAGCACCGCCTGCACAGGGGCCCATAATGGCAGAAATTTGCGGAACCACTCCAGAGGTTTGTACATTTCTAAAAAAAATATCGGCATAACCCCCTAAAGAACGTACACCTTCTTGAATACGAGCGCCACCAGAATCGTTAAGACCAATAATAGGCGCACCAACTTTAACAGCTAAATCCATGATTTTACAAATTTTTTCGGCGTGTGTTTCAGATAATGCGCCACCAAACACGGTAAAGTCTTGGGCATAAATATATATTAGTCTGCCATTTACAGTGCCGTAACCTGTTACTACGCCATCGCCATAATAGACTTCGTTTTCCATTCCAAAATCGGTAGTTCTATGGGTTACTAAGGCTCCAATTTCTTCAAAAGAGCCTTCATCCATTAAATAGTTTACCCGTTCTCTAGCGGTTAATTTTTTTTTGGCGTGCTGTTTATCAATACGTTTTTGGCCACCTCCTAAATGTGCTAAATTTAGTTTTTCGTTTAAGATGTCTATTTTAGATTTCATCTGTATGCAAGGTTTTTACGATGGATTTCCGTTTTAGCAGAAATGTCAATTAATTTCTAATTATGTGGTAAACGAAGTTGTTTTTGATCTTTTAAATATTGTTTGAGTGCTAAGGTAGAAGCTATTTTAGCTTCATTTTTGGTTTTATTTCGTAAAGCTTCAGGAGCATAATAATTTTTCACAAAATGCGTGTCGAAATTCCCCGAACGAAAGGCCTCGTGTTCACAAACATATTTACCAAATGGAAGGGTTGTTTTTACGCCTTCAACATGGAAATTTTCAATGGCATGTATCATGAGTTGAATCGCTTCTTCCCGGGTTTTTCCATACGTAATTAGTTTGGCAAGCATGGGATCGTAATATATTGGGACTTTCATACCTTCTTCAAAACCGTTATCCACACGAATATGTTGCCCGAAAGGTAACTGATATGTTTCTAGAGTGCCTACACTTGGTAAAAAATCGTTTAAAGGATCTTCAGCATAAACACGTAATTCTATCGCGTGACCGTTAATTTTTAAATCTTCTTGATTTAGTTTAAGCGCTTCGCCACGAGCAACTTTAATTTGAAGTTCGACCAAATCTACACCACAAATTAATTCGGTTATAGGATGTTCTACTTGCAGTCTAGTATTCATTTCAAGGAAATAGAAATTACCATGTTCATCTAATAAAAACTCGACTGTTCCAGCGTTTAAATACGCACAAGATTGCGCTACTTTAACGGCTGCTTCGCCCATTTCTGCTCTCAATTGCGGGGTTAAAATTGACGAAGGTGCTTCTTCCACCACTTTTTGGTGCCGTCTTTGGATGCTGCATTCCCGCTCGAAAAAATGTAAAACCTTACCATGGCTATCGGCCACGACCTGAATTTCTATGTGTCTCGGAGAAGCAATGTACTTTTCTATAAAAACAGCACCATCGCCAAAGGCCGATGTCGCCTCGCTTATAGCGCGACGCATTTGCGATTCTATATCGCTTTCTTTTTCTACCACACGCATGCCTTTTCCGCCGCCACCAGCAGAGGCCTTTATTAAAATGGGATAGCCTATTTCTTTGGCAATGCTTTTGGCCTTTTTAACATCGGTAATGGCTTCGTCAATACCAGGAACCATGGGAATATTGTAATGTTTTACGGTTTCTTTGGCCGCTAATTTACTGCCCATGATTTTTATGGCTTTTGATTTGGGCCCAATGAAAATAATGTTGTTTTTTTCACATAATTCAGCAAAATCGGCATTTTCACTTAAAAAACCATAGCCTGGGTGTATGGCATCTACGCCGAATTGTTTGGCGACTTCTATAATTTTATCAGCTCTTAGATACGATTGATTGGAGGGCGATTCGCCAATCCAAACTGCTTGATCGGCAAACTTAACATGAGGGGCATTTCTGTCGGCCGAAGAATAAACCCCAACAGTTCTTATACCCATTTTTTGAGCTGTTTTCATTACCCTCATGGCAATTTCGCCACGGTTTGCTACTAGTATTTTTTTCATTTAGAATGTGTTTTTTTCATTTCCTCGAAGGCCGAAATCTCCCCATAATTTTTAAGGTTTATTTAGAATATTTTCAAATTATTTTCTTGGCTATTCAAACTCAATTAATAATTGATTTTTTTCTACGGCATCACCCTGTTTCACGGCAATAGATTTGATAATACCATCTCGTGGTGAAGTGATCATATTCTCCATTTTCATGGCTTCAAGAATGATTAAAGTGTCATTTTCTTTGACTTCTTGATTTACTTGAGCACGTAAGTCTAAAATCAAGCCAGGCATTGGAGCTTTTATAAAATTTACTTGTTTAGAGGCGCTTACAGAAAACCCCATGTCGTTTATTAAAATATCCAAATCATTAAAAATAGAAACCTCATAAAGCGTGTTATTTACTTTTATTTGGTAGAATTTGTTATTGAAATCTGACTCCAGAATTTCTATATGATAGGAAGTATTTTGATGAATAACATGTTGTTTGGAGTCTGAAATTTGAATGACGTCAAGATTGGAAACAGCATCTTTATTAATTTCAAAATCGAAAGTAGCATTAACGTTGGTTTTGAAAGTTTGACTCATAAGTTTATGAAATTGTTTTCATGTAAATATAAGCATTATAAAACGCTTTATTATTTTCTATCATTAATGTTCGACAAAAGACATAAGACCGCTTCGCTAATAGACATAAGAACCAAGACTTGATTCTAACTAACTGATAAACAGAAGTACTTTAAATTAACAAAATAGTTCCTTTAAATCTTAATAATTATTTCAAATAAGTAAGGTGACATTTTAAAAAACGTGCAAAGTTCTTAATTTTAAAAGAATTGATAGCATTATAATATTTTAAACGGACACTAGTGATTTTTTATGAATGTTTGAGTCTATGAGACGGACTGGCTTATTGTTTTTTTTATTTTCTTGTCATGGCCTGCTCAATATGGTGAAGCACAGTTTCGTAATACGATTTATTTGAAGCTACAAAATGATTGTTGTTGTTACCAATAGTATTTAAAAGCTGTTTGAAGTTGTTTGTTGAGACTAGTTTTAGGGCTTCAACTTCTTCAGCTTGAATGGTTAATTGAGATAGTGAGACTTTTAAATTGGAAATAAAGGTATGATGAAATTCGTTATCTAAAATACCATTATCGTAGGATTTAAAACAATTAAAAATCCCAATTTTATTCAAATCATCTTCAGAAACCTCTAAACCTATTTCTTCTTTAATTTCTCTAATAGCGCCTTGTTTAATGGTTTCGCCGGCATCTATATGGCCGGCTACAGAAACATCCCAAAGTAAGGGGTAAAGTATTTTTTTAGACGAGCGTTGCGATAGTAAAATTTTGCCATTTGTTGTGTAGAACCACACATGTGCCGTGTTATGGTAATAGCCTTTTTGGTGGACAATTGATTTGGGTGCAGATTTGCCCGTTGGGTTACCGTTGGAAGTTACAATATCAATAATTTCGTCCATGTTGTTGGTTTTTATTGAGCATGTTTTAATGGGTATGCTGGGTTGCGTTAGGGATTGATGCCCTTCGACTCCGCTCAGGACAGGCTCATCCTTTTTTTAAAGCTAAAACCATACCTAGCTTAGAACTAAAATTTAAAAGATAGTTAAGTCGCTTGCTCCTCGCTATGACGTAAAAAAAAGATATAGCGGAAAGCCCGACCCTTGTGGTAACGCCCTAATGATAATAAAAAAGCACCACGTTTAAATGGTGCTTTCTGTATTGGTTTTATTCAAAATAGCTAAACGTTTCGCCGCTCTTTATATTAAGTAAGGTTTCGTAAATGAGTTTAATAACGTTTTCAACATCTTCTTTATGCACCATTTCAACCGTGGTATGCATGTAGCGTAATGGCAATGAGATTAAAGCCGAGGCTACACCGCCATTACTATAAGCAAAGGCATCGGTATCTGTTCCTGTCGCTCTCGATAGGGCCGAACGTTGGAAGGGAATCTTTTTAGCTTCAGCAGTATCTGTAATTAAATCGCGTAATTTTTGTTGTACCGCCGGGGCATAAGCGATTACAGGCCCTTTGCCTAATTCCAAATGCCCTTCTTTTTTCATTTCAATCATTGGGGTTGTGGTATCGTGGGTTACATCGGTAACAATAGCCACGTTTGGTTTAATGGTGTGGGTAATCATTTCTGCACCGCGTAAGCCAATCTCCTCTTGAACGGAGTTGGTGATGTACAATCCAAAAGGCAGTTCTTTTTTGTTTTCTTTAAGTAATCGCGCTACTTCGGCAATCATAAAACCACCCATTCTGTTGTCTAAAGCACGACACACAAAATTGTCTTTGTTTAAAATGTGAAATTCATCTGGGTAAGTAATCACACAACCTACATGAACCCCTAATTTCTCGACTTCTTCTTTAGTTTTGCAACCGCAATCAATAAAAATATTTTCTGGTTTTGGCGCTTCCTCTTTAGATTTGTCGCGCGTGTGTATCGCTGGCCAGCCAAAAACGCCTTTTACAATTCCGCTTTTAGTATGGATATTAACCACTTTACTCGGTGCAATTTGATGGTCGCTTCCGCCATTTCTAATGACATAAATTAAGCCGTTGTCGCTAATGTAGTTAACATACCACGAAATTTCATCGGCATGCCCTTCTATAACTACCTTGTATTTAGCTTCGGGGTTTATTACCCCAACTGCAGTCCCATAGGTATCTGTAATAAATTCATCTACATACGGTTTTAGGTAATCCATCCAAATTTTTTGTCCGGTCCACTCGTAACCTGTTGGAGCGGCGTTGTTTAAATATTTCTCTAAAAAATCCATAGATTTTTTATTAAGAATGCTCTTTTTTGTCATAGTTTAAAATTTTGTACTAAAATAATAATATAAAATGTAAATAGATTGATTTTAAAGCTGTAGTTTAATTGAAAAAAAATGAATCTATAATGGATTAGTTTCTGCTTTTAGGTCTTTTTTTTTTTTTTTTGAAAGAATGTATGTTTTTTGCAACAGCTTACTTTTTTTGTCGTCTTTTAAAATGAACTAACTGAAACCACATGATGTATTAGTATGTCGTGATAAAGTTTGAAATTGCAATAAAAAGTACTGAAGTGCTATGTTTTAAAGTAATTTTAAAACGTAATAGATTTTCTAATATATTATGTGGGATGGAACCAAAAGTACAATTAGCATGTTTAAAGTTGACATTATTGAACAATGTAAACAAAACAACAGGAAAGCGCAATTGCAGTTATACAACCAGTACTGCGACGGTATGTATATTGTTGCTAACCGGTTTTTAAAGGATGCTAATGATGCCGAAGATGTGGTGCAGGAAGCTTTTATTAAAGCGTTTTCTAAACTGCACCAATACAAGGCCGAGGTTACTTTTGGCGCGTGGTTAAAACGTATTGTTGTTAATAAAAGCATTGATTTCTTAAAGTCTAAAAAGCAAAAACTTGTGAAATTAGACGAGGTGCACCTAAAAGTTGTAGAAGCTGATTATGATGACAAATGGTTGGTTGAAGATGCCATTACATTAAACGATGTAAAAAAGGCTATTAATAATTTACCCGATAAATACCAATATGTGGTAATGCTGTATTTGATTGAGGGTTACGACCATCAGGAAATTTCGGAGATTTTAAATATTACCGAAGTGGCATCGCGTACACAGTTATTTAGAGGTAAAGCAAAATTACAAGAACTGTTAACACTTAAAAAAAATGGCACGAGATATTAGAGAGTTGTTTAAAGATGATAAGGCTTTGAATGAAAAGATGCCTGAGAATCATCAAACTAGATTTCTTAAAAAGTTGGATAAAGCATTGCCCAAAAAACGAAAGCCTCGTTTTAATTGGGTTCAAATAGCCGCTGGTGTTGTGCTGCTTTTAGGGTTGGGTTTTGGTACGTACCACCATTTGCAGCCAGAAAAACCTATTGAAGTAGCAACCACTAATCCTGCTGAAATTAAAACATTGGGTGATGTGTCTCCAGGTTTAAAAAAGGTTGAAGATTACTACTTGGCAAGCATAAATTTAGAGCTCTCTAAAATGAAATATACGCCAGATACCAAAGCCATTTTTGATGGGTATTTATTGCAGTTGGATGAATTGGATAAAGAATACCAACGCCTATCAATAGAATTGACCGAGTCCGGTCCCAGCGAGTTAACGGTAAATGCATTGATCGATAATTTAAAATTCCGTTTAAATCTTTTACATCGTTTACGATCGCAATTAAACGAATTACAAACTTCTGATAATAATCTTGAAGAAGAAAAACTATCTGTATAGTGGCTCATTGGAAAACAGACACTATCTAAAAAATCAAAAAAATGAACAGAACAATCATAAAAATAAAACAATTTGCTTTAGTGTTTTTTATTTCGAGCGGTTTATTGGCTCAGCAAAAACTAACTAAAGTATCGCAATCTATTAAAGTCGATAAAAATGTTACCATCGATTTAAACACAAGCCATTGCAATATTGTATTCGATACTTGGAACAAAGGCACCGTGGAAATTGAAGCCTATATTGAAAGCGACGATTTAAGCAAAGAAGAATTACAGGCCGTTTTAAAAGACTGGGTCGTAAATGTTGAAGGTTCGCCAGGGCAGGTTTCAATAGCCACAAAAAACAATTCAGAACCATTTG
This sequence comes from Gelatiniphilus marinus, assembly GCF_042684345.1. NCBI lineage: Bacteria > Pseudomonadati > Bacteroidota > Flavobacteriia > Flavobacteriales > Flavobacteriaceae > Gelatiniphilus > Gelatiniphilus marinus. The sequence goes on from NZ_JBHULK010000001.1 coordinate 82,524, forward strand.
TTTGGGCATATAAAATTGATAAAGAAAATGATGAACCCTATGCCGTTTTGAGAGAATTGAAATATGAATTGGCAGATATGCCAGAAATGGTTTTCCATTTTGAGATGCCTAATTTCCCAGAACTACCCGAATTACCAGAACTGCCTGAGTTGCCCAAACTGCCGCAGCTGCCTGAATTACCCGAAGGCGTTAACCAATTCCATTTTGATTATAAAGCCTATAAAAAGGATGGCGAAAAATATATGGAAGAATACACCAAAAATTTTGAAAAAAAGTTTGGTAAGGATTACGAGGAGAAAATGAAAGCTTGGGGCGAAAAATTCGGGAAGCAATGGAGCGAAAAATACGCCGAACAAATGGAAGAATGGGCTGAAAAGTTTGAAGGCAAATGGGACAATGAGGCATACGCTAAAAAAATGGAAGCCTGGGGCAAAAGCTTTACCGAACGCATGAAAGTGCAAACCGCCCGCGTTGAAGCCCATAAAGCACGCACAAAAGAACAAGCCAAAGCGCACAAAGAAAGGGCAGAAGCGCACAAAAGAAATGCTAAAGAGCGCAAAAAATTATCTGACGAACGACGTGTTTTAATCGAAAAAATGGTTAACAAAAAATCAAATTCTAAAGTCAAAAAAACCATTAAGATTAAAATGCCAAAAGACGCTAAATTAAAAGTTAATGTGAGGCATGGCGAAATAGAATTCGCGGCTAATATCGATAATTTAAAGGCAAACTTATCACATACCAAATTTACAGCACACAGTATTAATGGAAGTTCTACTTCTATTAATGCTTCTTATTCTCCGGTTTACGTTACACATTGGAATTTGGGAGAGCTCAATTTAAAATACGTTGAAAATGCCCAGTTAAATCATGTAAAGCAATTGGTATTAACCTCTAATTCTTCAAACATCGAAATACAAAACTTATTGGGTAGTGCCATTATCGATGGTAGCATTGGCGACCTGAAAATTTTAAAAATTGATGATGCTTTTACCAACTTAAATGTTATTCTTCAAAACAGCGATGCCGTTATAATGCTTCCAAAAGTAAAGCATAATTTGCAGTACAAAGGAACGCGAACACGCTTTAAGCACCCCGAAAAGCCTACTGGTAATAATATATCTTCGTTTACAACCAATACCACCGAAACCAACAAAACCATTGTGGTTAATGCAAAGTACAGCAATGTGGTTATGCAGTAGTTTTACTTACTATTAATTTTGGTTCATATACATTTATTCAAAATTTTCCGACAACAGATGCTATAAATAATGCAACAAATTTGGGAATGAGCATCATACAGAAAACGACTAAAAATAAAAAGCAAAAGGTTACGGTGGGTTCGGTGCAACCGACAATAACTTTTAAAATCCTTGGTTTCAAAAATCATTACCCACCACATGATAACCTTTTTTAAAAGATTAACCCCAACGGTAAAACGCTTTGTTAAACAGTGAGCGTTTCGGGTTAATGCTTTTAACAAAGATAAAAAAATAACGATTTGGGTAATAAATCAAATTTGAGTTGGTGCTAGAGCTTGTCGATAAGCTGTTTAATAACAAGCAAACCAAGCGCAGTAAAAACTAAATACAGCCACCAAATAAAATGGAAAGTAAGCTGAAGAACTTCAACAAAACCCCGATCAAGAATTTTTATAAGTTTGGGGAGGCTTTAAATCCTGAAAAATAAACTAGGGTTTTAAGCTGTTCGATGCCCTAAGCGAAAACCTTTTTTTTTATATACAACATCAATAAAATCAAAATTGCTTTGCAATAAATAGACGTTGAAAATTTAGACGTAGTTAACTTTAAGTGTATGCATTAGTACGGTTTTTCTAACCGATAGCCCTAAAGTTGCTAAAGCAGCCAATGCGATGAGCAGGTAAACAGGCAATAGATATTAACTAGATTTCGATTAGTTTTTCTGGTTTTTTTTGCTCTACTACAAAATAACTGCCCTTGCGTTTAATAATATTTAAGGTAAATACACCTAAACCTTTAAATTTAGAGCAGTTAGTGTTGATCATAAATTGCTCTATTTTTGTTTTCAAGCTATTGGTAAGCAATCTATCGTTGGTTTTAAAGGCAATACCATACATAGACTTTTTAAAAGTAACGCTAAAAGTTTCAGAAGTGGTTTGACTTATTTTAGTATTTGTTCGTGGCGCATATAGCGATTGGGCTGATACCTTGAAAGATAGAGATATAAATAGTGTTAATAAAAGTGCTTTCATAAATATAAATGAAATATTAGTCTCAAGGATTTAATATGTGTTAAATATTATTGATTTTTAATAATCCATAACGATCCGTTTTTTGTACTTAATTTTTCTAATGTTTCATTGTCAGATAGTTTGTTCAAAACATCTTCACTTTCCTTTCTTGGGGTGCCCGAAAGCACAGAAAATTCTTTTGCGGTAAGAGTATGATATTTAAAAAAAAGAGCTTCCCAGTTTTTGCTGTATTCACTCTTTATAATTGTAGGGTTAAATTTTAGAATGGCTGCTTCGTAAAGCGCATAAGGTCTGGAGCCGTAAACCCTTTCTTTATTGCCAGCTTTATCTAAAAAGAAAATAGTTGGAAAACCTCTTACGCCAAATGCTCTGGCCACATTTAAATCTTCTTGAAATAATAATTTTGCTTTACCCTCAAAATCAGTTTTTAATTGTTCAACATTTAGCCCTACGGTTTTAGCTGCAGTTGCTATATGTTCCCATTTAGCTAGGTTTTTCTTCTTTAAAAATAGCATTTCGCGCATGGCTCTTAAAAACAAAACAGCTTGGTCTAGATTTTGAATCTGAGCTGCCTTAAAAGCGATAGAAGGCGGGTAAGACGAGCTAAGCGGATCTTCTAACCATAAATCGCCATCTATGGGCATATCGTAATGCAGGCTTACTTCATCCCAATGTTCAGCAACATCAGATGGTTTACTAATACCGCCACTATTGTAATTCCAATCGGGTAATAAGCCGCCCATTCGGTATTCTATCTCAATGTGGTTGCCATATTCTAATTTAAGCTTTCTTAATTGCGGCTCAATACCCCAACAAGACGAACAAATGGGGTCTGTAAAATAAATCAGTTTTACTTTGTTCGATTCGGATTGAACAATTTTTGCTGTTGAATTGCTGGGGTTATTACCTTTAATTTCACATATTCCCGTTTCTGGGTCGCATAAAAGCGGATTGGTATTTGAAGTTTTGTTAGCCATGTTTTTTTTATTATAGCTTGCCAAATTTAGGGCTTATTTAAGACCTTGATATTATGGTAAGCTTGGTTTTAACTATTGCAAGTTAGTGTACTGTGTTTGTAATACAAATATAAGTTGAATTAAATGTATTTTTAATATGAATTTTTTTTGGTAAGTAGTTTAAAAATAGGAAACAACGCTGAAGGTTTTAAAGATGAGTTTATAAAAATTTACGAAAAGAAAGCCGCAATAAACGATTCGCTTTTTTGTAAATTTAGTAGGTTGGCCATTAGCGATACAATACGTGTTTTAACTGCAAAATAGAATTTTGGTATAATGGGCAACTAATAGAAGGCAATACATTGGTTTTAAGTATTTGTAACGGGAAGTCTGTAAAAGTGGTAGTAAAATGTTCTCTAAAAACCACCAAGAATTAGAAAAGAACCATTTGGTTAACAGCATGGTTAAAGATGCAGAACCTGCTTACCGAAAATGGTAAAACTCTTTTAATTTTTTTTAATGAACTGGCATATTGGTTAATAAATATAGGCCGTTAACCTTTAAGCCGTGAGATTAATTTTTAATCTTTATAAGATTTTGCCGGAATGTAGTGAGTTTTCTACCGTATATATTGCATTTGCAAATAGGTTGGGTAATTAACTCACTTTTTTCTGTTTCATTTTTTCAACGCGCAAGGTGTTTAGCTGGTGGTCGTTGTTAAGTTTTTTTTCTTCAAGTAACTTAAGCTCACGTTTAATTTCTTCGCGTCTTTTATTTTGTTTTCTTAGCTTTTCATCCCTTATGGCCTGCCTTCTTTGTCTTTCTTCAAGCCGGATTTCTTCAAGCCGCATATTTTGCTTTTCATTTTTCTTTTCTTTAATTTTTTCTAGAGCAATAGTACCATAAGTATAACCATATATACTTAAAAATAATAGTGCTATTATTGCCAAAATTACAAAGCCATTTTCCATAACTTACTTTTCTTAGGTTGTTTATTAAAGTGCTATTTTCAGTTTATTTAATAAAAATAGAAAAAAAGGAATGTATCGAAAAATAAAAAAGTTAAAGTGCTCAAAAAGAAGTTAAAAGAAATATTTAGCAAAAAAACCTTTGAAATGCATAAAGCACCAAAGGTTTTTTAAGCAGGTTAGAGCCTTCTTAAAGCAGTTGCTTAGTGTCCGCTCATGTGTTTGTTGTAAGACCATATTTCATCCCAGGAATTCGAGAACGTTCGGTTGGCCATATCTATAAACATTTGCCAATTTTCTTCGCCGTGAACTTTTTCAAAGGTTTTTTTAAAATTATTTTCTTCCTCATCAAACTCGGTCCAATTTTTATAAAAACTTACCGAAGCCACATGCCGCCCTAAGTTGCCTTGCCTAAATTCATTATAATACAATCCCCAAGGATTAACACCATCCATAGCTTTAACCGTTTTACTTACATATTTATAAAACAGACTTATGGATGATACTTGGTCCTTTTCAATCTCTCCAACTCTTACAAATAAAAGCGGATAATTTATACCATCTCCTTGTAACATACTGGTATTAGATAATTTATCGTCTTGGGTCCAATACTCGATGGTATTTATTTTTTTTATAAACGGCATTACGTTGTCTCTCCAATCTTCGTCGTGTCCGCCTTCACTTGGGCGCGAATCGTTATGTTTATAATGCATGGGTCCCATTTGCCATATAATCTTTCCAGAATTAGGTCCAGAAACGATATTATAAACGGTTGCATTGTAAGGTGCTTTGTTATGGTATTTGGCATTGTGTTTTCTCATGTTTTCTGATAACACTTTTAATTTGGTGTTGTCTGGAGTTAACATAATGTTTTCCCACATGGTGTAGGTTTTGTCTTCTTGGGCGTTTGCTGTTACCGTGGCACTAAAAACCATAGCAATAACAGCCATCACTGAAATTGTTTTTTTTATCATCATTAAAATTATTGGTTGGTATATTAACTGTATAACTATTATACAGGCTGCTAATAAAAAATAATAGGGGAGAAATTGTTTTTTTTTATAGTAAATGATTTTGCAATCATTTAAGATGAAGGCTCGCCATTTGGAGTATTTCAAATATACTAAATATTTGCTTGCAAAATAGGCCTATAAAAATAAAGCTCTCATTTTCGAGAGCTTTTCGGGTGGTTCTGTATTTTAAATCCTTGCTTTTTCCATTTAATTATACCGCCTTGTAAATCGTATATTTCGGTAAAACCGGCATCAAGGAATTTTGTTGTACTTAGGGCACTTCTTCGCCCGGAACGGCAGTAAATAATTACCGGTTGTTTTTTGTTTAGTTTTTTTATTTCTTCAGAAAAATCAAGAGATAAAAAATCTATGTTTTGTGCATTTTCTATATGACCTGTTTTAAATTCTTTTGGTGTTCTTATGTCAATTAATTGCACGTTATGGTTTTGCAAAAGGGTTTGTGTTTCTTTTGGCGATATAATATGGGTATTACTTTTTAACGATTTGTTGCAGTTGTAAAAAGTGGTTGCCGCTATAAAAATCGCTATAAGAATCGATAATCTTTTCATTTAATGCTATTAATCTAAATCTACAAGATCGCCTTCCCACTCTAAAATACCGCCTTCAAGATTGTAGGCGTTCTCGAAACCTAGTTGATCCATAATATTACAGGCTTGTCCGCTTCGGTTACCAGATCTGCAATATACATAGTAGTTTTTGTCTTTGTCTAATGCTTCTAATTCATTAACGAATTCTTGACCTTTATATATATCTATATGAATAGCGTTTGCAATAATCCCGTCGGCAACCTCATTATCTGTTCTTACATCAATAATTACGGCGTTATCGTCATTTTCTAACTGCGAAACCCATTCGTCTTGACTTAAATGTTCCATGTTTTTTATATTTAATTTCTGCAAATTTAATACATCTTATTAAATAATGGTTAAAAAACAATCCGAAGTATAAAACCTCGGATTCCTATATTTTAGATTTGTAATTTCGCTTTCGCGGAAATAAAAAATTTCACTTTTAAGCCTTAATCGAGCAGCCAATGGCCTTGGTTTCGGTTGGCGAAAAGGCTTTGCCATTCAGTATCGCGTCAATAGCATTTTCTACGTATTTTTCGGTTACTGCCGAAGCGTCTTTGTAATTATTGTCTATGGCTCCAATGTACTTAACCATATTGCCTTTATCTGTTTTTTGCAATATAAATATGTGCGGTGTTTTTGTAGCTCCAAATTTGGGGTAAACCGTTTGTTGCGCATCAATTAAATACGGAAATGTAAAGCCTTTTTCTTGGGCGCGCTGTTTCATAGCATCAAAACTATCGCCAGGTTTTATTTTGGTGTTATTGGGCATAATGGCAATTACGGGGTAGCCTTCGCTGGCGTAGGTGTTGTTTAATGCTATAATACGGTCTTCGTACATTACGGAGTAGGGGCAAGTGTTGCAAGTAAATGTGATAATGAAACCTTTGGCGTATTTATAATCTGATAGCGATACCATGTTCCCGTCAATATTTTTTAGCGAAAAATCTTCGGCAATATCGCCTATTTTGTAGCCTTCGCCACTGTTTGGTTTAATTATTGAAAAAGCACTTAATGAGAGTGCAATTACTAATGCAGAAATTAATTTAATTGTCTTTTTCATAATGTTTTTTATTTAAAAAATTTATTGACTTCACTTTCAAGCTCTTCATAGTTAAAAGATTTTTCGAAAAATTTACGCTTGTCATTTTTATAAATAACCGTTGCCGGAATAGAGCCAGACCAGTTTTTGTCTATTTTAGGAATCCACGAATTCATATCGGCATCATCGAGAGCAATCACTTTTGCTTTTAATTGTTTTTCCTTTATAAAAGGCTTTAGTTTTTTTTCGTATAAATGCGGAAAATCTAAACTTACCAAAATAACTTCAACATTTTTGTTTTTGTATTCGGCATTTAGTTTTTCAAAATATGGCAATTCTTTAACGCAAGGTGCACACCACGTTGCCCAGAAATTAATTACATAAATTTTGCCGTCTTTTTTATTTAAGAATTTCTCGAAACTTGCATAATTGTAAATTTCTAAATCTATGTTTTCATCAGCTTTATAAGTAGTTGTTACTTCCTTTTTACTAATTTCAACAGCAGTTTCGGTTTTCTTATTTTTATTGGCGCAACTAAACGTTATTAATATCGCAATAATTAGCAGTTTAAATTTCATAAGTATAAAATTAAATAATAGTTAGTTTAAAATATTCTAGTTTAACAAACATTTAATTAAAAAACAGACTAAAGTTTTGTGTAATATTATTTTCATTTCTATATTTGGCAAAGTAAAAACAAAAAATAATGAACTCAATTTTAAATCATACTTGGTGGTGGAGCCTTACAAACTTACGTTCGTGAAGTAAACCCTTAGTATATTTAAAATTTAAAAATATCAAAAAAAAAGGCTTGTCATTCACGACAAGCCTTTTTTTAATTAAAAATATGTATCAACTCACCACACACTACAAAAAAATTCTTGCAGACACCATTACGCCTGTAAGTATTTATCTAAAAATAAGGGATAAATATCCCAACAGTATTTTGTTGGAAAGTAGCGATTATCATGCCAACGACAACAGTTTCTCGTATATCTGCTTTAACCCTATAGCCTCTATTAAGGTAGAAAATGAGACGATTTCGCAAACATTCCCCGATGGTAGCTCGGTTTCAAAAAATATCGATGAAACGACAAATGTATCCGAAGAAATCCATCAATTCACAAAACGATTTAAAGCAGATTCAGATAAAAATTTCAAGTTTATAAATAATGGGATTTTTGGTTACATCGCTTATGATGCGGTTAGGTATTTTGAAGATGTAGAAATTTCAAAAAAAGTAAAGTCATTAAACATTCCAGATGTTTATTACGCAGTTTATCAAAATATTATTGCTATAAATCACTTTAAAAACGAAGCTTATATTTTTGCACATTGTTTTAATAGTGAAAGTAATATTGATGCTATTCTTCATTTAATAAAAGCCAAAAATTTTGCGTCTTATAATTTTGCGTCCAACGGAGAAATAACATCCAATTTAACAGATACCGAATATAAAAACCATGTGGAATTAGCCAAAAAACATTGTGCCCGAGGTGATGTGTTTCAATTGGTTCTTTCAAAAAGCTTCACTCAAGCCTTTAAAGGCGACGAGTTTAATGTATATCGTGCTTTACGCAGCATAAACCCCTCGCCTTATCTGTTTTATTTCGATTACGGCAACTTTAAAATATTTGGTAGCTCGCCCGAAGCCCAACTTATTGTAAGTGACGGCAAAGCCGAAATACATCCCATTGCGGGCACCTTTAAACGCACAGGAAACGATTTAAAAGATGCCGAATTAGCCAAGCAATTGGCCAAAGACGATAAAGAAAATGCCGAACACGTTATGCTAGTAGATTTAGCAAGAAACGACTTAAGCCGGAACGGAAGTCAAGTCACCGTAGACACTTACCGCGAAGTTCAGTTTTTTTCGCACGTGATCCATTTGGTAAGTAAGGTTACAGGGCAAAAACATAAAGACACCTCAACCATGCAGGTTGTTGCAGATACCTTTCCTGCAGGTACGTTAAGCGGAGCGCCAAAACATCGTGCCATGCAACTTATTGAGCAATACGAAAAAACAAGTCGAGGTTTTTATGGCGGTGCTATTGGTTTCATGGATTTTAACGGCAATTTTAATCACGCCATAATGATTCGAACCTTTTTAAGTAAAAACCACCATCTGCATTGGCAGGCCGGTGCGGGAGTAGTCTCTAAATCGAATCCAGAAAACGAATTACAAGAAGTATATAATAAACTAGGCGCGCTAACGCATGCTATTAAATTGGCTGAAGACATATAGAGTTAGAAAGTTGAAGCTGTTTTTGAAATAAAAGAATGATTTAAAAAGATTTCCGCATTCGCGGAAACAAAAAATAAAACTTTATGAGAGTATTAGTAATAGATAATTACGATAGTTTTACATACAATCTTGTTCATTACTTAGAAGATTTAAATTGTGATGTTACCGTAATTAGAAACGACAAATTAACCCTAGAAGAGGTTGAACCTTTTCACAAAATACTGCTATCACCAGGTCCAGGCATTCCAGACGAGGCTGGTTTACTAAAACCGATTATAGAAAAATACGCCCCAACTAAAAGCATCTTGGGCGTGTGTTTAGGGCAACAAGCCATTGCCGAAGTATTTGGAGGTGCGCTTATTAATTTAGACGATGTATATCACGGTGTTTCCACAAAAACAACCATTACTGTAGATGATGAATCTCTATTCGATGGTTTAGAGAAAAATATAGAAGTTGGCCGTTACCACTCATGGGTGGTCCACCCCAACTTACCAGATAGTTTAGAAGCCACTTCTTTTGATGAAAACGGACAAATCATGTCGTTAAGACACAGAATATTCGATGTAAAAGGCGTGCAATACCATCCAGAATCGGTATTGACGCCAAACGGAAAACAAATGCTTAAAAACTGGATAGACAATTAATTTTTATTCCCATTAAGATGGGAATCTATTACAAATTGAATCTAAAAATATTAAGATTCCCTCCTTCGAGGCAATGAAAATATAGTTTTATTTATGAAACAACTACTAAATAGATTAATAAACCACGAAAACATCTCTAGCGAAGAAGCTAAACAAGTTTTGGTAAACATATCTAACGGTTTGTATAACCAAAGCCAAATCGCTTCATTTCTTACTGTTTTCATGATGCGAAGTATCACACTTGAAGAGCTTCAAGGTTTTAGAGCGGCCCTTTTAGAATTATGTATTCCAATAAATTTAAACGATTTTAACACCATCGATTTATGCGGTACAGGTGGCGATGGCAAAGACACCTTTAACATCTCAACACTATCTTCTTTTGTAGCTGCGGGAGCAGGTATTAAAGTAGCAAAACACGGCAATTATGGTGTGTCTTCTGCTTGCGGCTCATCAAACGTTATGGAACATTTGGGCATTAAATTCTCTAGCGACGAAGATTTCTTAAAACAGACTATCGATAAAGCAGGTATTTGCGTTTTGCATGCGCCTTTATTTCATCCAGCCATGAAAAACGTAGCGCCAATACGTCGTGAATTAGGGGTAAAAACATTTTTTAATATGTTGGGCCCTATGGTAAATCCGTCGTTTCCTAAAAACCAAGTAGTCGGTGTTTTTAATTTGGAGTTACAACGTTTATATGGCTATTTATACCAGCAAACAGATAAAAACTACAGCATTGTACACGCTCTAGATGGCTATGATGAAATATCGCTCACCGGAAAAACCAAAGTGATCTCTAACCAATCGGAAACCTTATTTGCACCGGAAGAGTTAGGTGTAGCAACCATACAAGAAGACGCTATATTTGGAGGAAACACCATTGATGATGCTGCAAAAATATTTATAAACATAATTAGCGGCAAAGGCACTGAAGCACAAAACAATGTTGTTTTTGCCAATGCCGGTTTAGCGATCGCCACCACAAAACAAATAAGTCATAAAGAAGGGTTCGAGCTGGCAAAAGAATCGCTGCTTTCTGGAAAAGCAAAAAACAGTTTAGATAAACTCATAGCGTTAAGCCGTTAAACGTTTTGGTTGTCAAAAAACAGTCATTTTAGATTGTTGATGACTAAAAATTAAATACTAAAACCCATGAATATATTAGATAAAATAGTAATCGATAAGCGCAAAGAAGTGGATTTAAAAAAACAATTAATCCCTATCGAGGTATTTGAAAACACACCTTTTTTTAATCATAAAACCATTTCATTATCAAAAAAATTAAGGTCTAGTAATACCGGTATTATTGCAGAATTTAAAAGAAAATCACCTTCAAAATCAGTAATTAACAATACGGCTAGTGTTAAAGATGTTGCTATAGGTTACGAGCTTGCCGGCGTGTGTGGGATGTCTGTTTTAACCGATGAAATCTATTTTGGAGGCACCTTAGACGATTTGATTACCGCTCGCGAACATTGCAACTTACCATTGCTGCGAAAAGAATTTATTATCGACGAGTATCAAATACTTGAAGCCAAAGCGTTTGGTGCAGATGCCATTCTTTTAATCGCTGCCATTTTAACTAGGGCTGAAATAAAACAATTTTCAGAATTAGCAAAAAGCTTAAAACTCGATGTGCTTTTAGAAGTGCATAACGAAGCAGAATTACAAAAATCCATCATGCCAAGTTTAGATCTGTTGGGCGTAAACAACAGAAATTTAAAAACGTTTGAGGTGAGTCTAGAAACAAGCAAAAGCTTAAGCAAACTTATTCCAGACGATTTTGTAAAAGTATCAGAGAGCGGGATTAGCAGTATTGAAGCTATAAAAGAATTAAAGCCCTACGGCTATCAAGGTTTTTTAATCGGTGAAAATTTTATGAAAACAGATAACCCTGGAGCGAGCGCAACAGAATTTATTAAAAGCCTCCTCTAACTCCTCCAAAGGTGGTAAACTTTTACTCTGATGAATAAAAAGAAACAACATATAACGCAATCAATTCCCGCTTCTTTGGAGAGGGCTAGGGTCCGGCTTAAAATTTGTGGCATGAAATACCAAGATAATATTAAACAAGTTGCGGCATTGCAACCCGATTATCTCGGTTTTATTTTTTACGAAAAATCGGCAAGGCATTTCGATAAAAATCAGATTCCAGAAATACCAAAATCCATAAAAAAAACAGGTGTTTTTGTTGATGCAGAATTAGATATTGTTTTAAAAAAAATAAAGACGCACCAGTTACAAGCCATTCAATTACATGGCAATGAATCACCAGAATATTGTAACAGCTTGAAACGCCATTACAAGGAGCAAAGCAACGACGTCATCTCATCGCAAAAACCAGATGTACACGACTTACATAAAAAGTCTCACCATGACGAAAATTTGGAAATCATCAAAGTATTCTCAATTAAAGACGAATTCAATTTTGATGTTTTAAAACCTTTTGAAGACGTTTGCGATTACTTTTTATTCGATACCAAAGGAAAATTACCAGGAGGCAACGGTTACACCTTCAATTGGAATGTTTTAAACAATTACCCATCCACAAAACCCTATTTTTTAAGCGGTGGTATAGGATTGGAAGAAATTGAAAATCTAAAGACCTTTCGGCAAAGCAAAGCCTCAAAATATTGTTACGCTATCGATATAAACAGTAAATTTGAAATAGAACCAGGATTAAAAGATATTGAGAAATTAAGCGCATTTAAAAACAACAAACAAGTTTAGATTTTAGAAAAGTAAAAGAACTCATAAATAAAAAATAAATTTAACAAAAAAATCAATACCCAAGTTTCGACACCGTCGGAATCATCAATCTGAAGGAATAGTGAGCAAAGGAATGAAGATGCAAAGCGAAGCTTTAAGCACGAATTTCCGAGAGCGAATGTTCCGCAGGAATTCCCTCAGATTGATATGATTTTTTGGTTCTTTTTGCATCAAGGCAAAATGAACATAAATAAAAAATAAAAAAAATGAATTATAACGTAAACGAAAAAGGCTATTACGGCGAATTTGGAGGTGCATACATACCAGAAATGCTGTACCCAAACGTAGAAGAATTACGCCAAAACTATCTAAAAATCATGGCCGAACCAGATTTTAAGGCAGAGTTCGATAAACTTCTAAAAGACTATGTGGGCAGGCCTTCACCGCTCTATTTTGCAAAACGTCTTTCAGAAAAATACAACACCAAGATTTATTTAAAACGTGAAGATTTAAACCATACAGGGGCGCACAAAATAAATAACACCATTGGTCAAATCCTTATGGCAAAACGTTTGGGTAAAACCCGAATTATTGCCGAAACCGGCGCTGGACAACACGGTGTGGCAACGGCTACGGTCTGTGCCTTAATGGGTCTTGAATGCATTGTTTATATGGGTGAAATCGATATTGCACGACAAGCGCCAAACGTGGCTAGAATGAAAATGTTAGGCGCAAAAGTAGTGCCTGCCATGTCTGGAAGTCGCACCTTAAAAGACGCCACTAACGAAGCCATTCGCGATTGGATAAACAACCCTGTAAACACGCATTACATTATTGGCTCAGCCATTGGTCCGCACCCTTATCCAGATATGGTAACGCGCTTTCAAGCGGTAATCTCAGAAGAAATTAAATGGCAATTAAACGCACACGAAGGTCGAGAAAACCCAGATTATGTTGTGGCCTGTATTGGCGGTGGCAGTAACGCTGCTGGTACCTTTTACCACTATTTACACGAAAAAGACGTGAATATTATCGCTGTGGAGGCCGCAGGTTTAGGTGTCGATTCTGGCGAAAGTGCAGCCACATCGGTTTTAGGCAAAGAAGGCATTATTCACGGTTGTAAAACCTTACTGATGCAGACTAACGACGGACAAATAACCGAGCCTTATTCCATTTCGGCAGGATTAGATTATCCTGGAGTTGGTCCCATGCATGCCCATTTATGCCAAACTGGACGTGCCGAATTTATAGCTATTACAGACGATGATGCCATGACGGCTGGTCTGGATTTATGCAAACTAGAAGGCATTATCCCAGCTATTGAAAGTTCGCACGCTTTGGCTATTTTCGAGCATAAAACCTTTAAACCAGACGATATTGTAGTGGTGAGTTTATCGGGTCGCGGCGATAAAGATTTAGAGAATTATATTGAGTATTTTAACATATAAATTATTGGCGTTACCGCAAGGGTCGGGCTTTTCATTGCAATTCCTCGCTCGTACCTCGCTGTGGGATTTTCATTGCAATCCCTAACGCAAAACCAGAACTAATGAATTAAGAATTAAGAATTAAGAAAACTATAAATTTAGAATTAGAAGAAAATTAACAAAAAGGAAAGTCCTTTTTTCCGACATGGTCGGAATCATCAATATGCAGAAATAATGAGCGAAAAACGCAACTGCGAAGCGCAGCTTCAAGCATGGCGTTTTTAAAGCGAATGTTCCACAGGAATTTCCTCAGATTGATATGATTTTTTTGGTTCGTTTTTTCATCAAGGAAAAAATGAATAGAGAAAAATATAATAATATCTTGAATCAAGTTCAAGATGACAAAACAAATTATTAATGTTACTCATGCGTTAGGGATTGAACGGCATGTTTGAGCTCCCCGACGCAGGAGGGAGCGAGTAGTGAAAGCCCGACCCTTGCGGTAACGCCCAAAATAAAAATAAAAATGAATCGCATTAAAAAGAAGCTACAAGAAGATAAAAAGTTATTATCCATATACTTTACAGCAGGATATCCAAACACCAACGACACGGTTCCCATTATCCAGAATTTGGAGAAAAACGGCGTTGACATGATAGAAATAGGCTTGCCTTTTAGCGACCCGTTGGCCGATGGCCCCACTATTCAAGCCAGCTCTACACAGGCTTTAAAAGACGGTATGACCAGTGAGCTGCTTTTTAATCAATTAAAAGACATTCGAAAAACGGTGAGTATCCCTTTAATCATTATGGGGTATTTTAACCCTATGCTTCAATACGGTGTGGAAGCGTTTTGTAAAAAGTGCCAAGAAACCGGAATTGATGGTTTAATAATTCCAGATTTACCTGTTGATGTTTACCATGAAAAGTATCAAGCTGTTTTCAAGAAATACGGGTTGATTAATGTATTTTTAATAACACCACAAACCACCGAAGAGCGTATAAGATATATAGATTCGGTTTCAAACGGATTTATTTATATGGTAAGCAGTGCCAGTACCACAGGCGCACAAGCTGGTTTTGGTGAAGAACAAACACAGTATTTTAAACGTATTGCTGAAATGAATTTGAAAAACCCTCAAATTATAGGTTTTGGAATAAGTAACAACGATACGTTTACACAAGCTACGCAATACGCCAAAGGAGCTATTATTGGCAGTGCTTTTGTAAAGCATGTTACCAAAGAAGGCATTGATAGTATTGATAAATTTGTTGAAACAATTTTAAACTAATGGCTTTAAATATCGTTTTAATAGAGCCCGAAATACCAAATAACACGGGTAATATTGGTAGATTGGCCTTGGCATCGGGCTCAAAATTACACTTGGTTAGACCCTTTGGCTTTAAAATTGACGATGCCAGGTTAAAACGTGCTGGTTTAGATTATTGGCAACATTTGTCGGTCACCTATTATGATAATATCGCGCAATTTTTCGAAATAAATAAAGATGAAAATTTTGCGTTCTTGTCCAGCCATGGCACTAAAAACCATTGGGATATTCCTTTTAAAGATAATATGTTCTTAATATTTGGAAAAGAATCGGTTGGTTTACCCAAATGGCTAACCGAAACGCATCCAGATAAACTGTATAAAATACCATTGTATAGTACCCATGTTAGAAGCTTAAATTTAGCAAATGCCGTGAGTGTTGTGGTTTACGAGGGGTTGAAATACATGCAGTGTTAAAAAATTAATCGATAGATAAATAACGTTTTATCTCTGTTTCCATTTCTTTTTTAAGTGCCTCTGCTTTTAGTGCGGCAGCTTGTGCAAAATCGGTTTCTTTAGAAGCGTAAATAATTCCACGAGAAGAGTTAATAAGTAATCCTACTTGAGTGTTCATACCGTATTTACAAACTTCTTTAAGACTACCGCCTTGTGCACCAACACCTGGAACCAGCAAAAAACTATCTGGAATAATCTGCCTAATATCTGCTAGAAATTCTGCTTTTGTAGCACCAACAACATACATTAAATTCTGAGAATTCTCCCAAGTTTTCGAGGTTTCTAAAACCTGTTTGTACAACTCCTTTCCATCAATTGATTTGGTTTGAAAATCGAACGCCCCTTGATTTGAGGTTAAAGCTAAAAGAATGGTATGTTTGTCCTTAAAAGCTAAAAAGGGTTCCACAGAATCTTTACCCATATAAGGCGCAACCGTAACAGAATCGAAGGCTAAATCCTCTAAAAAAGCTTTGGCGTACATGGTGCTTGTGTTTCCGATATCGCCGCGTTTGGCATCGGCAATGGTAAAAATTTCGGGGTGTTTTTCGTTTAAATAACGAATGGTCTTCTCTAAAGATTTCCAGCCTTTTAAACCGTATGCTTCATAAAAAGCGGTGTTGGGTTTATAAGCTACACATAAATGATGTGTTGCATCGATAATGGCTTTATTAAATGCAAATATGGGATCGTCTTCTTTTAAAAGATGCGGCGGGATTTTATTTAAATCGACATCCAATCCAATACAAAGAAAGGATTGCTTTTTTTTGATTTGCTGAACGAGTTGATTTGTTGTCATTTAAAAAAGTATAATATTGTATACTTACTTGTATTCAATTCCTTTTCGAAGTAAGCCATAAAAGTTTGTAAATATTCGTTATCTTTTTCTATTCCATCTTCATCAATTTCTGGAAACAGAGAAATAAATTTATCATCTTGATAACTTCCAATAAGTGCGTCTTTTTTTTCATTTAGAATTTTCTCTACCGTTCTGAACTCCTTTTTATTGCGAAGTAATTTCGATACCCAAATAAAATCATCAATAATTTCGGTTTTATTTTCGTGATATGAAAATTCTTTTGAAACGGTAAACTTAATTAAACCTATCCTGAAATCACACCCTTTTCCAGAAGGAATAAGAGATATTTTAAGTTTTTTAACATCAGATATTTCAACAGAAGCTATAAACACATCTTCATTCCAAGTATACCTTTTAAATTTTTAACATGCTTTAAATATCTGTCTTCTAGCTTCGATATTTCTTCTAAACAGTCTTCACGACTTGGACCTTCAATGAATGTTTTTTTTAGTTCTTGTCTGAAACCTAACTCCTCTTGATTATGTTGAGTTTTAAAACCAAAAGATGAAATTAAAATTATAAAAATTAAATATTTTTTCATTTTTTAGATTCTTGCCTACGCAGGAATGACAAACTAAAAATTTGTGTCCGATAACTCTCGGGATTGTTACGATTCTAAATCACATCATCATTAGCCTTCAATTTTTCTGTATTTTCGGCTAACATGAGTTCGTCTATTATTTTTTGAATATCGCCATTCATAATATTGCTTAAATCGTAAAGTGTTAAACCAATTCTGTGGTCGGTAACACGCCCCTGTGAATAATTATAGGTTCTGATTTTGGCCGATCTATCGCCCGAAGACACCATGCTTCCTCGCTTCTCTGCATCTTCAGCATTCTTTTTTGCCAACTCCATTTCGTATAAACGCGAACGCAACACTTTAAATGCTTTCTCCTTGTTTTTATGCTGCGATTTTTGGTCTTGGCATTGGGCCACCAATCCTGTAGGTTCGTGCGTTAAACGTACCGCAGAATAGGTTGTGTTTACCGATTGCCCACCTGGACCGGACGAACAGAAAAAATCGATGCGCACATCTTTTGGATCAATCTCCACATCAAACTCCTCGGCCTCAGGAAACACCATTACGGTAGCGGCACTGGTATGCACGCGCCCTTGGGTTTCGGTTTGTGGTACACGTTGTACACGGTGTACGCCGGCTTCAAACTTTAACGTGCCGTAAACATCATCGCCAGAAACCTCAAACTGGATTTCCTTAAAACCACCGTTGGTGCCTTCGCTAAAATCTACGGTATCAACTCGCCAACCTTTACTTTCGCAATATTTGTTGTACATTCTAAACAAATCGCCCGCAAAAATACTGGCTTCGTCACCACCCGTTCCTGCGCGTAATTCTACTACCGCATTTTTAGCGTCTTCGGGGTCTTTGGGTATTAAAAGGACTTTAATTTCTTCTTCTAACCTCGCGATACCTTCCTTGGCTTCGTCGTATTGCATTTTGGCCATTTCGACCATTTCTGCATCGCTTCCATCAGAAATAATCTCTTCAGCTTCAGCTAAATTATTGGTAAATTCTATATACTGCTCGCGCTTATCCATAAGAATCCGCAAGTCTTTGTACTCTCTATTTAGCTCGACATAACGCTTTTGGTCGGTAATAATATCGGGTTGGATAATTAAATCGCTAACCTCATCAAAACGTTGTTTTACTATTTGTAATTTCTCTAACATCTGCCTATTTTATTGATGCCAAAAATACGATAATTTATGAATTTTTAGTATTATCCAACGGTTCATATAACTTAATTATTAGAATATTTTTTTGCTATGTGCGTTATTTAAGTACTTATGCAGCAATTATTTTCCATATTTGTTTTTTATAAACGCTTCATGTTACTATCGTTTATACTAAATCCACTACTACTTTGGTGGTGCAAAAGCGACATACTTTTAGTTTTGATTATAAAGTTAATTTTAGTGTTCTTTTTATGGTATCTTATTAAAGAAACAACTTCAAAAAGAATGCTTGTCTTTTATAAAAATTTAGGCATTTCTACATTAAAACTCTTTGCTTTTTTATACCTTATTGACTTGTTTTTTAGTATCCCGTTTCTTTTAATTTTTAAAGAGTTTTTATGATTTTGGAAATAGATAATGTTGAACTTTATTTTAAAGAAAAGCGTATTCTAAATGGTATTTATTTAAAAGCTGAAACTGGGAAAACCACTGGGATTTTAGGAAGCAACGGATGCGGAAAAAGTTGTTTGCTAAACATCATTTTCGGGAACTTAAAACCAAAATACAAGCTTATAAGAATAAATAACAAGCCTATTTTAAAACCGCTTTACCGAACAAAAACAGTTGCTTATTTGCCTCAGCATCATTTTATTCCCAATAGAATAAAAGTTAAAACCGCCTTTAAACTTTTCAAAGTGTCTTGGGAAAAATTTATTACAAATTTCGAATCGTTTTCAATTTTCAAAAACACGAATTTCAACAAATTATCGGGTGGAGAACGTCGGGTAATTGAAACCTATGTCATTCTTAAAAGTGATAGAAAAATTGTTTTATTAGACGAACCTTTTTCACATTTGGCACCTTTGCATATTGATAAAGTAAAAGCGTTAATTTCTGATGAAAAACAACATAAAACGATTATAATCACAGACCATATGTATCGGCATATTATTGATGTTTCAGATGATATTTATCTCATTAAAGGCGGCCATACAAAACTTATTAATAATATAACAGAGCTTGAAGATTATAAATATTTAAGTTTAGGCGCTTTATAATAAAAAAGGTTATCTAAAAAGTAATCCCAAATGTCACATTGAGCGCAGTCGAAAACATTATGCTTTAGCATTTCGACTGCAACCAATATGACAAAAAAATGGTTTTTTTATACTTTTAGAAAACCTTTTTATAGTTAAAATGTAACGGCTATCCACATTTAGAAGAGCCGCAATCTTTACAGGTTAAGCAGCCTTCTTGGTAAATTAAGTTTTGCGATTTACAGTTATCGCACTTTTGCCCTTTGGCCTGTGTACCATCTTCAACATAGCGCTTTAACGCACGAACCACACCGTTTTTCCAGGTGTTAATGGATTCGCTGTCTAATTGTAAACTATTAATTAAGTCGACAATTTTATCGATGGGCATACCGTGGCGCAGTGTGCTGGAAATCAGTTTCGCATAGTTCCAAAACTCTGGGTTGAATTTATGCGATAAGCCTTCAATAGTAGTTTTATAGCCTCTTTTGTTTTTGTACTGAAAATCGTAACGCGACGTGCCATCTTCATTTCTGTTTTTAATAATCAAACCTTGGTTAACCCAACGCGGTATTAATATGCCATCTTCGTCATCAACAAGACCGGTAAATACTTCGTAAGGTTTATCGTCTATCAAACCAATAAAAGCAATCCATTTTTCTTTGTTATTTTGAAAACGAACCACATCGGCCTCTAAAATTTGAGGGCGTTTTGTTGGGAAAGCGGTTAGCTTATCGTCGGTTTCTTCTTTCTTTTCTTCGTTAGAAATTAAAACACCTGAGCGCGATCCGTCTCTGTAAACGGTAACGCCTTTACAGCCTGCTTCCCAGGCTTTTAGGTATAAATCGCCTACCAAATCTTCGCTTACATCGTTTGGTAAATTAATGGTTACGCTAATGGAGTGGTCCACCCATTTTTGTATGGCGCCTTGCATGCTCACTTTGCTCAACCAATCCACATCGTTTGATGTGGCTTTATAGTAAGGTGATTTTTTAACAAGTTCATCTATTTCACTTTGTGAAAAGTTTTTAGATGTATCTATATTGTTCACTTCCATCCATTGCTTAAAACGATGGTGGAATACCACGTATTCTTCCCAGGAATCGCCAACCTCATCAACAAAATCTACACGTACATCTTTATCGTTCGGGTTTACTTTTCTTCTGCGTTTGTAAACGGGCATAAAAACGGGCTCGATACCCGAGGTGGTTTGTGTCATTAAACTCGTGGTGCCTGTTGGCGCAATGGTTAATAACGCAATATTTCGTCTGCCATATTCCAGCATTTCATAATATAATTTGCTGTCGGCTTCTTTTAGGCGTTGGATAAACGGATTGTCTTTTTCGCGATTGGCATCAAAAATTGAAAATGCACCACGTTCTTTGGCTAAGTGTACCGATGCTCGGTAAGCCTCGATAGCAATGGTTTTATGTACTTCTAAAGAAAACGCGTTGCCTTTTTTGCTGCCGTATTTAATCCCTAAAGCGGCTAGCATATCGCCTTCTGCGGTTATGCCAACACCGGTTCTTCTGCCTTCTTGGGCTTTTTTCTTTATGTTAATCCATAGGTTGCGCTCGGTGGCTTTTACTTCATCTAATTCTGGGTCGTCATCAATTTTCTTTAAAATGTTATCGATTTTTTCAAGCTCTAAATCTATAATGTCGTCCATTATACGCTGTGAGAAAGCGACGTGTTTTTTAAACAATTCAAAATTAAACGAAGCCTTTTCTGTAAATGGGTTATCTACGTACGAGAACAGGTTGATGGCCAATAATCTGCACGAATCATAAGGGCATAATGGAATTTCGCCACAAGGGTTTGTTGATACGGTTTTATAGCCTAAATCGGCGTAACAATCCGGTACCGACTCATTGATTATGGTATCCCAAAATAAAATACCGGGTTCGGCAGATTTCCATGCATTGTGTACTATTTTTTTCCAAATGGCATTGGCATCAATGGTTTTTGATACTTTGGGGTTGTTGGAAAATATTGGGTATTTTTGGGTGTACTGAGTTCCGTTTTTTACGGCTTTCATAAACTCATCGTCAATTCTAACCGATACGTTTGCACCGGTAACCTTACCTTGTTCTAGTTTTGCATCAATAAAATCTTCAGAATCTGGGTGGTTAATAGAAACCGATAGCATAAGTGCTCCACGTCTGCCATCTTGTGCTACTTCTCTTGTAGAGTTTGAATAACGCTCCATGAATGGCACTATACCTGTTGATGTTAAAGCGGAATTTTTTACACCAGAGCCTTTAGGGCGAATGTGCGATAAATCGTGGCCAACACCACCACGACGTTTCATGAGCTGTACTTGCTCTTGGTCTATTTTCATGATGCCGCCATAAGAATCTGAGTCGCCAGAGTTTCCTATTACAAAGCAGTTTGAAAGCGAGGCGATTTGATAGGGGTTGCCTATGCCTGCCATGGGGCTGCCCTGTGGCACGATGTATTTAAAATCTTTAATAAGGTTGAAGATCTCGTCTTCATTCAGCGGATTGGCGTATTTGGTTTCTACCCTAGCAATTTCTTTTGCTATTCTGCGATGCATGTCGTTTGGTGTTAACTCGTAGATATTGCCTTCGGAATCTTTTAGGGCATATTTGTTAAGCCATACGCGTGCTGCCAAATCATCGTTTTTGAAGTATTTTAATGCAGCATTAAAAGCATCGTCTTGTGTATAGGTTTTTGGTGGTTTTTTGGTGAGGTTTGCTTTCATAAGTTGATTTAAGTTTTTAGTTCAGTACAGATTATTTTTTTCAGACCATAAATTAACTAAAAATTTTCAACTTAGAGCATGATAAAAATCAGGAAGTTTACAAGTAAAACAGGTTAAGTATCTGGTTTTCAGGTTGTTGATAATTTATCAACATTAAAAAGTTAACAAGTTTTTAAAATAGATTTTGTATTTTGGTTTTTAAAAATCTACGGCAAATCCAATGCCTAAAAACTGTTTCCATTGTATTTTGGCGCCCGCTTCATCGAACTCGCCTTCAATTTCAGAGGGTACCGAAGTTTTAATGTCGTCGTCGTATTTCAAATGCGAACCAAAAGTAGCTCTCATGAAACTATTTACTTTAAAATCGAAATCTACTTTCCAATCCATATCAACATTGCCAAAGTTGTTTATATAATCGGTATATAAATTTACTTGGTGCACCATGGTTATGTTTTCGGCTACTTGCATTTTGTAGCTGTTTGTTAGTAAAATACCAACTTCTTTTCTTGAGCGTTCTCCTTCTATAATTACATTTCCGTTTTCGTCTAAAACCGCAGGGGTTACACCAAAAGCACCTGCGTTTGCGAGGGCTTCGTCTAAAACAAAAGTAGCTTTTAAGGTTATTGGCGAGAAGTAAAAAGACAGCTCTTCTATATCTTTGCCGTACTCCATACCGCCACCAAAAAACAGGTATCCGGGGGCCATTAGCCTAGAGATAGGGGCGTCTGTGTTGGGGTACTTATAACCGTTGGCAAGCTGTGTTTTAAAATTTAGTCGTGCAGAATAGAACCAATTGGATTTTTCGTTTGGCTTGTAGCCAATGTTAGAATTAATTTCGAATAAATCGTCTGTTTTTCTAACTTCCTTACCTTGTTGCTTATTTATGCCGTAGCGTGAGGAGATATTGTTGTTCCAGAAAAAATATTTGTCTTTGTAGTTTGCTTCGGATCTAATACCGACCAAGCCAGATATAGAATTGCTACCACCAGCATTCCAGTTAACAAAAGCAACTTCGTTTAAATCGAAGGTTGCTTTGTTTTTTTGGGTCCACTCCGGTCTTATGTAATTAGGTTCTTTTTGTGGAGCATCAGGCTTAATAAATAACGAATCTGGTTGTGAAAATGCAAATTGCACACATAAACAAACTAAAGCTAAAAGCGATTTTTTCATGATTAGGTTGGATATAATTGAATTACGATTTTTTATCAAAAACCATTCCAATGTAATAAAAAGGATTAAAATCAATAATTAAACTCCCCAAACTCAGATTTTATTGTAAGTTTTTTAGTTTTTGATGCTTCAACCCGTCCAATTATTTTGGCATCGACATTAAAGGATTTTGATATGGATATAATATGATCTGCAATTTCTGGACTTATGTAAAGTTCCATTCTGTGCCCGCAATTAAATACTTGGTACATTTCTTTCCAATCGGTTTTGCTTTGCTCTTGTATTAATTTAAACAGTGGCGGGATGGCAAACATATTATCTTTTACAATATGGAACTCATCTACAAAATGGAGTATTTTTGTTTGTGCACCACCAGAGCAATGTACCATGCCGTGAATGGTTTCGGCATTGTAATGCGATAGTATTTCTTTTATTATTGGTGCGTATGTGCGTGTTGGTGATAATACTAATTTTCCAGCGTCAATGGGCGAATTATCTACAACATCGGTTAATTTAACACCGCCAGAATACACTAGCTCTTCTGGTACCGAGGCATCAAAACTTTCAGGGTATTTTTTAGCCAAATATTTGCTAAACACATCGTGTCTTGCCGATGTTAGCCCGTTGCTTCCCATGCCGCCGTTATAGGCTTTCTCGTAAGTGGCTTGCCCAAAGCTTTCTAAGCCTACAATAACATCGCCCGCTTTAATATTGGCATTGTCAATTACATTGCTGCGTTTCATTCTTGCGGTAACGGTAGAGTCCACAATAATGGTGCGTACCAAGTCGCCCACATCGGCAGTTTCGCCACCCGTGGAATGTATGGTAACACCAAACGATTTTAAATCTTCAAGTAGTTCTTCGGTGCCGTTTATAATGGCCGAAATAACCTCACCGGGAATTAGGTTTTTGTTACGCCCAATGGTTGATGACAGCATGATATGGTCTGTAGCTCCAACACATAATAAATCGTCTATGTTCATTATCAATGCATCTTGGGCAATGCCTTTCCAAACCGAAATATCGCCTGTTTCTTTCCAATACATGTAGGCCAAAGACGATTTTGTTCCCGCGCCATCGGCATGCATAATCAAACAATAGTTTTTATCATTTGTTAAATAATCTGGAACAATTTTGCAGAATGCCTTTGGAAATAATCCTTTATCAATGTTTTTAATGGCATTGTGAACATCTTCTTTTGATGCCGAAACACCACGTTGCGCATAACGCTTTGAAACTTCTTGACTCATAATAGTGTATTAATGCTGCAAAAGTAAATTATTATTTTAGAAACCTTAGAATATGAGCACGAAAAATATAAAACAGGTATTGTTAATCTAATTGAAGCACCAATACATCAATTTTAAGACAAGTATAGTTTTTAGCTGTTATTAAGTTAAACTTGTGGGTTTAGCAGGCAAAGTAGCACTAAATAATCTTTTAGTATTTAATTAAGACAACTGTTTTAAATAAAGTAACAAATCTGTCTATCTTTGCCAGCATACCAAAGTATAAACACAAATTGCGATATTTTATAGAATTTTCTTATAATGGTAGTGCCTACCACGGTTGGCAAATTCAGCCTAAAGCCCTTACGGTTCAAGAGGTTTTAGAAAGCGCTTTATCTACATTGTTGCGAATACCTATTTCTGTAATGGGCGCAGGGCGAACCGATACCGGAGTGCATGCCTCGCAAATGTTTGCGCATTTTGATTTTAATAAAGATTTGGATGTGGATAATGTAATATTTAAACTCAATTCGTTTTTACCAAAAGATATTGCGGTACATAATATCTTTAAAGTTAAGGCAGATGCCCATGCGCGTTTTAATGCATTGAGCAGAACTTATTTGTACAGAATAAGTACAAAAAAAAATGTATTTACCTTCAACCAGACCTTTTATGTAAGGCAGATTTTAGATGTTGAAAAAATGAATGAAGCTTCAAAAATTTTATGTAATTATAAAGATTTTCAATGCTTCTCTAAAAGCAATACCGATGTAAAAACGTATTATTGTAAAATAATGAAGGCTGAATGGGTTTTAGTAAATTCCGAACTCCAATTTACGGTTCAAGCCGATAGGTTTTTGCGCAATATGGTGCGTGCCATTGTAGGAACTATGGTAAACATTGGTTTAGGAAAAACAACAGTTGAAGATTTACAGCAAATTATAGCATCTAAAAATAGGAGTGAAGCCGGATTTTCGGTACCCGCACAGGGCTTGTATTTAACTAAAATTGAATATCCAGACCATATAAAATTGTAAATGGCTAAAAACAAAGAACATATTTTCGACGTTAAATTGTTTGCGCGTCTTTTTCAATATATAAAACCCTATAAAACAGTGTTTTTTGGACTGTTGTTATTGGTTATATTATTGGCGGTTTTTGGAGCCGCAACACCCAAGATCACCCAGTTTGCAATAGACGATAGTATTGCCGGCTCAAACCCAGATGAATTCCTGTTTTACATAACCGTTATGTTGGTGGTTTTAATTTTTCAAACCCTATTTCAATTAACCTTTATTTATTATGCGGCTTGGTTAGGGCAAAACCTGGTTATGGACGTTCGTGTTAAACTCTTCAATCATCTGTTGCGCTTTAAAATGAAGTATTACGATAATTCTTCTGTTGGCCTGCTTATTACAAGAACCGTAACCGATATGGAGCGTATTGCCGATATTTTTGGCCAAGGCTTGTTTATGATTTTTAGAGACCTGCTTACCATGCTTGTCGTTTTCGGATTTATGGTTTACACCAATTTAAAGCTGAGTTTAATCGTATTTGTTATGCTGCCTTTGCTGTTGTATGCAACTCGTGTTTTTCAGAAATACATGAAAAAAGCCTTTGAGGAAGTGAGGAACGAAGTCTCTAATTTAAATTCCTTTGTGCAAGAGCGTTTAACAGGCATGAAAATCTTGCAATTATTTACCCGTGAAACCACAGAGTATAAAAGATTTAAAGCCATAAACCAACGCCATAAAAAAGGCTGGTTAAAAACCGTTTGGTACAACTCTATCTTTTTTCCGTTAGCAGATTTATCGGGCTCGATTACCATTGGTTTGGTGGCTTGGTACGGTGGCTTAAACGTGGTGCTGGAAGGCAGCGTAACCAAAGGTACATTAATAGCTTTTATTATGTTTATTCCCATGTTGTTTAGGCCGCTTAGGCAAATGGCCGATAAATTTAATACCCTGCAAATGGGAATGGTAGCTGCCAATAGAGTGTTTAAGGTAATAGATACCACCTCGCAGATTGACGATACCGGAACCCATATTGCTGAGCATTTTAAAGGCGATATTGAATTTAAAAATGTGCATTTTAGTTATGTTGAAGACGAAGCCGTTTTGAAAGGCATTTCATTTAATGTGAAAGCTGGCGAAACCATAGCCATTGTTGGGGCCACTGGCGCTGGAAAATCTACCATTATAAATTTACTGAATCGTTTTTACGAAATAAAAAATGGTGTTATTGCTGTTGATGGTATAGATATTAAAGAAGTAACTTTAAATTCTTTACGCACCCAAATAGCCGTTGTTTTACAAGATGTGTTTTTATTTGCCGATACTATTTTAAACAACATAACGTTAAATAACCCAGAAATTACCGAGGCCAATGTGCAACAAGCCGCAAAAGATATTGGTATTCACGATTTTATTATGAGCCTACCAAACGGCTATCATTATAACGTAAAGGAACGCGGTGTGATGCTATCTTCGGGCCAGCGCCAACTTATTTCGTTTTTACGTGCTTATGTTACCAACCCGAGTATTTTGGTGTTGGATGAAGCAACTTCGTCGGTCGATTCCTATTCAGAACAACTCATTCAAAACGCCACCGATAAAATTACCAAAGGGCGTACCTCCATTGTTATTGCACACCGATTGGCAACCATAAAAAAAGCCGATAAAATTTTAGTGATGGATGCCGGTGAAATTGTTGAACAAGGCACCCACCACCAGTTGCTTAAAAAAGAAAACGGGTATTATAGAAATTTGTACGAAGTGCAGTTTTTAAAAGAGGAAGTGTATTGATAGCTTTGAATTAGTTATTTTTATTAAAAAAACACTTATTTATTGCTTTGATACAGAGTGTTTTAAGGAAAAACCGTAATTAGCTTGTGGCTTTCCCTCATTTAGTTTTGTAAATATAACCTTAGATTTGTTTAAATATATTTAGTGTCTTTTTAAGAATACAACTTTAAACTATCTTTTATGAAAAATTTTAAACTTACTTACTGTAATTATTCTTGTCTCCTGTCATAAAGATGACAATATATCTTCGTCATTGAATTCACTTAATGAAAATGAAGAAGTTTTATTAGTTGAAAATCGTCTTAGTTTTACCAGTAAACAGCAACTTACTGAGTTGTTTAATAAAAATGCTAGTGCATCTAATGAGGTTTTATTTAAGCTTCTTGAGCCATATTATGAAAAAGGATTTTTATCATTGAGACCTCCAGTTACAGAGGAAAATGAAGAGATAATTTTTAATAGAATATAAGAGATTTATAAACCTAATAGAAATTACTTAAAATCAAAACAGTCTATTAATAAAACATCATCCAATGCAGATAATATTATTGATGATATTGATGATCTAGAGGATATAATTGGAGATGAAACACATGTCTGTAGTTTATAAATTAAGAAGAATAATTAGGCGATATAGTATATTGGTAATTTGTTCGTCTATGCTATGCTCTTGCGTTTTATCTGCGTCTTATGTACATGATATAGATTCCACTCCTTATGGTGTAGATTTTGGTCATGGTACTTGGGTGTTAAATGATTTGGACGTGCCATTTACCTTAAAAGATAAATTAACCAAATTAGTAAGAAAAGAATTGTCAAAGCATTTAAAAGATTCTTTGCTAACTCCAAGAGGTATAAAAAATATTGCATTGCCTTATGTTCCTATAAACCCAGACACCTTAATGCTAAACCGCTTAAAAAATACGGTAAAACACCACTATTTTATAAACATAAGAGGGCGAGTTGTTAAGAATGAAATGTTGTCATTTGCAATTGAAAATGCAGATATTAATAATATGAACATAACCGAGACTATATTGCAAATTTACGATTTGAATAGTTTAGAAACTATTTACTCAAGGAGAGTTATAGCAAAAGTAAAAATGACAGAAGATGAAGACGATAATTTTTATTTTGTCAAAGATGTTAACGGTATGATAGTTAAAAGCTTAAAGAAAATATTAAAAAAACTTAAGAAATAATGATCAAAAGATTTATAAGTATAAAAAGTATTCTTTTCTTTTTAATAGCAACCCTTTCGTTGTTTAGTTTGCAAGCTCAAACGGATAATGATTTACCAACGATAGAGGACAAAATAATTGGCTTACAAACAGGGCTTTTTGGATTTTGGGGACATTATGAAACCAAAATTACTTCATCAATATCGTTACGAGGAGAATTTGGGTTGGATTTAGGTTTAAGGAAAGGGGTATTTACTAATGATGAAATGGTATTTGCCTTAATTCCAAATTTAGTTGTTGAATCTCGATGGTATTATAGTTTAGAAAGACGCATTCGTAAAGGGAAGAGCATTGCTCATAATTCAGGGTTCTTTTTAGGAATAAAGTCAAGGTATTACCCAGATTGGTTTGTTATTTCAAGCGATGATAGTGTATCGATAGTTGAGAGTATAGATTTTATACCTAAAATTGGTTATAGAAAAGTATGGAATAATCATTTGAGTTTTGAATCTGGTTTTGGAATTGGAAAATCTCTGAATATTCCAAGTGACAATTGGGACACCACAGCTGAATTGACTTTCAGGATAGGCTATAACTTTTAATTATAAATATGCAAAATTACAGTAAAAATTATGTGCTGCGGACTACTCAAAAAAGAAAACGGGTATAACAGAAACCTTTACGAAGTACAGTTTTTAAAAGAGGAAGTGGCTTAACTACCTTTAGCGGCTTTTTGGGTATCTATAATTTGCTGAAAATCGCCATTTAAAAACATGTATATTCCCATAACTACCGAAATTATTACAAAAACCACCAGCAAGACTGCCACAAACAAAAGTGTCCTTAAAATAATTTGTTTGGTGTTTAAGCTATATAAACGTTTTAGGCATATAGCGGTGTATAAAACCATTAGGGGCGTAAAAACCAAACTCAAAACGCCTTGGTGAACATTAAACAAAGAAAACAAGATGCTAGCTATAGCCGTAACAATAGACATTTGGGCTTGCAGATACAAAAAAACCACAAGCAGCTCGGTATAATTAAATTTATTAAATCCAACAAACGAAATGCGTGCTATTAGCGCATAAAGCGGAACGTAAAGCATCATAAAAAGCGACATGTTCTCTTGGACGAAGTTTACATTTCGTTCTTGAAATTCTTCTTGTCCTTCTGGAGATAGTATGGAGTAATCAATACTATCAGGAAAATATTTCTTTAAAATAAAAATGTAGAGCCCTGTAATGGTTATCGCAATTGCAAAATAGCTAATTACGTTTACATATTTTTTTCGGGTGACATTAATGTAGCTTTCAATAACATCTTCAGGTTTTTTAAAAAGATTGATAAAGGTTTGAAGGAATTTGTTGTCGTAATTAAAAAACTGTTCGCTAAAACTTTCAAAAAGATTTTTAAGCGTGAGCCTGTTGCGTATCACTTTGCCGCCACACATGTAGCAGTAGCTGCTGTTTTTATATAATGCGGTATTACAATTTTTACAGTTCATTTAGGCCAAATCTTTTTTAATTATGTCGTTTAGCTCGTTGGTGTTCTCAAAAACCACAAATTCCCCGTCTTTAAAATAAGAAACATGTCCGGTTTCCTCGCTAACCACCAAGGCGAGTGCATCGGTTTTTTCGGTAATACCAATAGCGGCCCTATGCCGTAAACCAAAACGTTTTGGAATGTTTTTTTCGTTGTTTACAGGAAGAATAACACGCGTTGCTTTAACAATATTGTTACTTACTATAATCGCACCATCGTGCAATGGGCTGTTTTTAAAAAATATACTTTCAATAATGGGTTGCGTAACTTTAATGTTCATTTGATCGCCAGAAGACAGTAAAAAATCAAGATTGTTGTTCCGTTCAAAAACAATTAGGGCACCCGTTTTCGTTGCGCCCATTTTAACACAGGCCGAAACTATGGCATCTACATTGGTTGTGTTTTCGTTCTCGGTTTTTATAAATTTAAACTGTTTTAAAAACTTGCGCCGCCTGCTAAAATTTGTAGAGCCCACCATAAGCAGAAACTTCCTTATTTCGGGTTGAAACACCACAATTAACGCAATAATACCCACTTTAATAAAACCGCCAAAAATACTGGTTAAAAGTTGCATTTCAAGAAAATCGGTTAATCGCCAAACCAAATAAATAATGATAATGCCAATAAGTATGTTTATGGCAACCGTACCTTTTACAAGTTTGTAAATATAGTAGAGTAGAATGGCTACTAGAAACACATCGATAAGATCGACAACCGTAAATTTTAAAAGGTCTTTAAAAATTTCCAAAGGCAGTGGGTTTTGGTAAATTTAATAAAAAAGCGTTAATAAATAAATTCGTTGTTTGAAATGTAAATTGAATCTTTGTTAATAGATAAAACTAATGATTTAAACGAAATATAATCTTGAAAACTCAGTGCCTTATTGAAATTTAAATACACCGTTTTTGCATCGAGAGTCATCTTTTTTAAATGATTGATTACATTTTCTTTATTTGTTTGAATTATAAAATGATCAGAATCTGGGTTTATGATGGTAATGTTGTTATTAAGATCGATATTTATTCCAATTGAAGGCGCTTTAGGGGTTGATTTTGATTGTGTTTTAAAATAATCATTAGAAGATCCCAGATAATAAACCACATTTGTAAATTCTATAAAGCCTAAATTTTTTCTACTCGTATCGTTACAGGTAAAATAGTTTTTAGCCTTTTCGTTTTTATGGCTGGAATTTTGTTTTTTCTCTTGAATGAATTTAATAAGCGGAATGGCCTGTTTCAGCGTTAAGCGTTTATCAACATTTACCAACCAATTAGTGGTGCTTATCAGGTTTTTTCTGTTAAGTTCAACACTGTCTTTTTGTGTTTCATCGTAAAATAGGTAAGCCGGCGAAACATCGAAAATTTCTGTAATTTCTGAATGACTAATTTCTGGCAATAAAACCACTTTTTCTTTTCCGCAGGAAAAAACAAAAAGAACTGTAATTAATAAAAAAATAGGTTTCATAACTTCTAACTTCTAACTTCTAACTTCTCAACTAATTTAACACACTCCACAGCTTCTTTAACATCGTGCACACGTAAAATTGATGCGCCTTTTTGCAGCGCCACCGTATTTAAAACCGTGGTGCCGTTCAAAGCATCTTTTGCTGAGGTTTCTAAAGTTTTGTAAATCATCGATTTTCTTGAAATTCCCGCAAGTAATGGTTTATCTAATATTTTAAATAATTCCAATTGGTTTAAAACTTCAAAATTTTGCTCTAAAGTTTTTGCAAAACCAAAACCAGGGTCAATAATCATATCAATAATTCCCAATTGTTTTGCTGCTGCAATACGTTCAGAAAAATAAAATAATATGTCTTTTATCAAATTATCGTAATGGGTGTACTGCTGCATATTTTGTGGTGTTCCGCGAGTATGCATCATAATATATGGCACTTTTAAATGGGCAATGGTTGGCAGCATATTATCGTCTAATTTCCCTGCCGATATATCGTTAACCAAACAAGCACCAGCTTCAATACAGGGTTTTGCAACGGTGCTTCTAAAGGTATCGATAGAAAGTAGTGCTTTTGGGAATTCCTTTAAAATCAAGTTAACAATGGGCAATATGCGTTTTAACTCATTGGTCTCGCTAACATGATCTGCATTTGGTCGCGAGCTGTATGCGCCAACATCAATAAATGTGGCACCTTCATTCAGCATTTTTTCAACTCGATTTAAAATATCTTTTTCATTTTTATAACTACCGCCATCGTAAAAAGAATCGGGTGTAATATTTAAAATACCCATCACTTTTGGCGATGATAAATCGATGAGTTGGCCTTTGCAATTTATAGTCATAATCTTAAAAATCCCAATATTTAAAATATCAAATTCCAAACCTAAAACTTTAAACTTGAAAGTAGAAATATAAACTCCAAAACTTTAAACACTAAACTTTTGAACTTTAAACAATTTAAGCGAAATTTACGCAAAATTCATTTTATTGATGCAAGATACCTCAAAACAATACGATGCGGTAATAGATACCTGTAAAAGTTTATTTGTTAAAAAAATGGGCGATTACGGAAGTGCTTGGAGAATACTGCGTTTACCATCGTTAACCGACCAGATTTTTATAAAAGCTCAGCGCATAAGAAGCTTGCAGCAAAACGCTATAAGAAAGGTTGATGAGGGCGAGGTAAGCGAATTTATAGGTATTATAAATTACTGTATTATGGCATTAATTCAGTTGGAAAAAGGCGTGGTTGAACAACCCGACATGACGACTGAAGAAGCTACAAAACTATACACCAAACAAGCAACCATTACCAAAAAACTCATGGAGGACAAAAACCACGATTACGGCGAAGCGTGGCGCGATATGCGCGTGAGCAGTTTAACCGATTTGATTTTGCAAAAACTGTTGCGCGTTAAATCCATTGAAAATAACGAAGGAAATACTCAAGTAAGCGAAGGGGTTGATGCCAATTATCAAGACATGATAAATTATGCGGTTTTTGCATTAATTCATTTGAAAGAAAAGAAAGAAAAATAGTTGTCATTCCTGCGAAGGCAGGAATCCACTTTATAAAGATAAAGGTATAATTAATAAGATTCCTGTTGAAGTTTATCTTGAGCGATAGTCGAAAGGCAGGAATGACAAAAAATTTATGAAAACACTAGTAGCATTAAGCAGAATATTTGTTGGCGTTTTATTTATTATTTCAGGGTTTATAAAACTAAACGACCCTTTGGGGTTTTCGTACAAACTGGAAGAATACTTTGCCGAAGGGGTTTTAAATATCGAGTTTTTAATACCCTATGCATTGGGTATTTCGGTGCTTGTGGTAGTTTTCGAGGTGGTCTTGGGCGTATTTTTGCTTATTGGTTACAAGCCTAAATTTACCGTTTGCAGCCTGTTGTTAATGATTGTCTTTTTTACATTTTTAACCTTCTATTCGGCGTATTTCGATAAAGTAAAAGACTGCGGTTGTTTTGGCGATGCACTAAAACTAACACCCTGGGAAAGCTTTTTTAAAGATGTTATTTTACTGTTTTTCATCCTTATTTTATTCATCGGGTTAAAACATATAAAACCTGTATTTAGCAAGCTGCCCACAACTATTTTGGCACTTTTAAGTTTTGTAATAAGCTTGTGGTTTGGCTACCATGTACTTATGCATTTACCAGCAATAGACTTTAGAGCTTATAAAATAGGAAATAATATTACTGAAGGGATGAGCATTCCCGATGACGCCCCAAAAGCCATACAAGAATTTACCTGGACCTTCAACATTAACGGCGAAGAAAAAGAAATTGTAACAGAGGGCAGTTACCCAACAGTTGATGGCGAATACCTTGGCGTAGAAACCAAAGTTATTCGAGAAGCCTATCAGCCTCCGGTTATAGATTTCTCAATAGAAACCGATGATGAAGATTTAACCGAGCACTTTTTGGGCGAAGAAAACTTAATTGTAATAGTATCGTACAGTTTAGAGAAAATCGAAAAAGAAGGAGCAGCACGCTTAAAAGCAACAACCGATAAAGCCCTGGCAAACGGCTATAATGTTATAGGCTTAACCGCCTCTGGTAACGATACAAAACAGCATATTAACGAAACCTATAATTTAAATTTCAATTGGTATTTATGCGACGAAAAAGCACTAAAAACAGTAGTGCGCGCCAACCCCGGGATTTTAGAATTGGATGCCGGCACCGTAAAACAAAAACTCCATTGGAACGATATTGAAGATTTAGAGTTGCCCAAAGTAGAACCTAAAGTTGAATCAAAACCCCAAAAAGCAGAGGATGTTATTGCTTATTTTATCAACGAAAAACCATCAACAAAAGAAGACGTTGAAGCCTTAGATACAACATTGATTGAAAGTGTTAATGTTATTAAAGATGCAAAAGCATTAAAGGCTTATAATATTGAAAATAAAACAGCTTACACAGGTATTATCCAGGTTAAAATAAAAAAGCAATAGCCTCTTATCTACAAAAAAATAGTGATTTGGTGGCAAAAATTAATAATTGAAAAAATCTAAAAGTTAATATCAAAACAAAATGAAAAAAACAATTTACCTAATAATCCTGTTATTCAGTATATATAGTTGCCAAACAAAAGCACCAACACAGTTTTCAGAAGAAGCCCTAAACGATACCTTTATAACTTTAGAAGGCAACAACATCGCTTTCAAAGACATTTTAAAAACCCACAAAGGCAAAACCATAGTTATAGATGTTTGGGCATCGTGGTGCAAAGACTGTATAGAAGGCCTGCCCAAAGTAAAAACATTACAAACAGAATTTAAAGAGGCTGTTTATGTGTTTTTATCGTTAGATAAAAGTCAGGACGCCTGGAAAAAAGGTATCGAAAAATACAACGTAAACGGAGCGCACTACTTTATGCAGTCTGGTTGGAAAGGCCCTTTTGGCAATTTTATAAACCTAGATTGGATTCCCAGGTACATGGTAATAAACAAAACAGGAAACATAACATTGTTTAACGCCATACAAGCAGACGATGATAAGCTAACCCAGGCCATAAAAAAATAGTATTTTTGCCTTTTAAAGACAAGCTGATTTATAAACAAAAATAAATTTATCCCTTCTCCTAAAGAAGGTTAAAATCCGATTATGAGAAAACAAATAGTAGCAGGAAACTGGAAAATGAACAACGATTTAGCCGCATCAAAAAAACTGGCAAAACAAGTTGCAAAAAAGCTTAAAAAAGATAAAGTTAAAAACACAAAAGTCATTATCGCTCCAACCTTTGTAAGTTTGGCAAGTGCCGTAAAGGCCACAAAAAAATCTAGGGTAAAAGTAGCAGCCCAAAATATGCATTTTGAAGAAAGTGGTGCCTTTACGGGCGAAATATCAGCGAAAATGTTAAAATCAGTAGGCGTAAAAACCGTTATTCTTGGGCACTCAGAACGCAGAGAATATTTTGCCGAAACAGATGCCTTATTGGCAAAAAAAGTAGATGCCGCTTTAGCCAATAAAATGAACATTATTTTCTGCTTCGGAGAAGTTTTAGCCGACAGAAAATCCGGCAACCAAGAAACCGTAGTAGAAAACCAAATAAAAAACGCACTATTTCATTTAAAAGCAGATGCATTTAAAAACATCGTATTGGCCTACGAGCCCGTTTGGGCAATCGGTACCGGCGAAACCGCAAGCCCAGAGCAAGCACAAGACATGCACGCTTTTATAAGAAAAACAATGGCAGATAAATATGGAGCCGATGTGGCCAACAGCACATCCATTCTTTACGGCGGAAGCTGCAAGCCCACAAATGCCAAAGAAATTTTCTCTAAACCAGATGTCGATGGCGGCTTAATTGGAGGTGCGGCACTTAATGCCGACGATTTTTTGGCTATAGTAAACGCATTTTAAAATATTATTTTGGGCGTTACCCCGATAAAAATCGGGGTCGCGCTTTCCGTTATATCTTTTTCTCGTTCCTCAAAAAAGGATGCCACTGCAATCGCTAACGCACTTATCCGCCAAAATCAACAATAATAACAATGTCAAATACAATATATATAGGCTACTACTTTAAAGTAAAACCAGTACAACCAGCAACCGAAATCTTAATCGCAGAACTCGGTTACGCCGGTTTTGAAAGTTTTGTAGAAAACGAAGATGGCGTTACGGCATACATTCAAAAAGAAGAATGGCGTTCAGATATTTTAGAAGATATCCAAATATTAAAATCAGAAGAGTTTAAAATTAACTACACATTCGAAGAGATAGAACAAACCAACTGGAACGAAGCATGGGAAAAGAATTTCAACCCCATTGTGGTTGACGGTAAATGTGCCGTACGAGCACCATTCCATGAAAAATTCAATACAGAATACGACATTGTTATCGAGCCCAAAATGAGTTTTGGCACAGGCCACCACGAAACCACCCACATGATGATTCAGCAAATCTTAAAAAACGATTTCACAAATAAATCCGTTTTAGATATGGGCTGCGGCACAGGCGTTTTGGCCATTTTAGCCGAAATTAAAGGCGCAAAACCCATTGATGCCGTAGATTACGATAATTGGTGCTACCTTAATAGTTTAGAAAATGTAGAGCGCAATAATTGTAAGTGCATTACAGTTATTGAAGGCGATGCATCGGTTCTGGAAAATAAAAAATACGATGTTATTTTGGCAAATATAAACCGCAATATTTTATTGCAAGATATGCAAGCATACGCGACTAGTTTAAACAAAAACGGGATGCTGTTTTTAAGCGGGTTTTATACAGAAGACATTGCTGTAATTAAAAATGAATGTGAAAAATATCTGTTAAAATTTGAAGAAAAACTAGAAAGAAACCATTGGGTTTCGTTAAAATTTATAAATTAGTGGAAGAATTAAATAATGGCCTTTCTTGTGAAATGCCTGAAAGACAATAAGGTATGAGTGCAAAAGAAAAAATATCAGAAGAATTATTATTAGAAGAAAAAATCTCAACGCAAAACGAAATTGTGTTGTTCAATGACGATGTTAACACCTTCGACCACGTAATAGAAACCCTTATTTATGCTTGCGACCACACCTCAGAACAAGCTGAGCAATGTGCTTTACTTGTTCATTATAAAGGTAAATGCACGGTTAAAACCGGTTTGTACGACGATTTAAAACCACGTTGCTCCATGCTTCTCGAAGCAGGATTGAGCGCAGAAATAGTTTAGCAGATTAAAATATCTATTATTGCACAGACCTTACAGGTATTAAAAATCTGTAAGGTCTTTTTTTTACGATTGCATTCTTCCTATAGCGCAGCTCACAAAAGATTTCGCTTTTGTGGTTAAGGCATTTTTATCGCCAACAACGGGGTAGCCAAGTTTTGTTAATAAAGCTTTTGCTTCTTCAAGATTGTCTTCATTTTCATAGTTAAAAGAAACGGAATCATTGGTATTATCTACCTTGGTTTTCGATATGTCGTTTAAACCATTCAATTTGTTAACAATAGTATTAGCGCAACCGCCGCATTTTAGGTTTTGTATTTTCAAAGTTGTTTTCATTTTTTTTTTTTTTTCATTTTTATAAAGTTGAAGGACAAACAAAATCAGTTGTAGGCAAATCGGTGTTTTTTAGGGCTCCATATCCACCGGCAATATCTACTAAATTATTAAATCCGCGTGCTTTTAAAATAGACGCCGCTATTACCGAGCGGTAACCGCCTGCGCAATAAAGGTAATATGTTTTTTGATTGTTTATGGCGTTCATGTTATTATTTATATAGTCTAAGGGGAAGTGCTGCACGGTATCGCCCTTTAAACGTTCAGATTTATATTCGCCATCTTTTCTAACATCTAGCGTATTTACGGTTTTGTTTTTACATCGCTTAGAAAACTCAACGGCAGAAATAGATTCCAGGGTTTCAATATCTTTTCCGGCCGCTTTCCAAGCTTCAATACCGCCTTCAAGATAGCCTAAAGTATTATCGTACCCAACACGGGATAATCGTGTAACGGTTTCTTTTTCCTTGCCTTTTGGAGCAACCAGTAAAATAGGTTGTTTTAAATCTGTAATTAGTGCCCCGACCCACGGTGCAAACCCGCCATGGATTCCAATAAATATAGAGTTTGGTATGTGCGCTTTTACAAAGTCTTTTTCGTGTCTCACATCGAGCACCAAAGCACCTTCTTGATTGGCTATAGCTTCAAAGTCTTCGGGGTTTAAAGCTACATCGCCTTTTTTTAATACGGTTTCAAAATCATCGTATCCCGATTTGTTCATCATCGCATTTTTTGCAAAATATTGTGGTGGTGGCGGAATACCGTCAAGCACTTCTTTTACAAATTCTTCTTTGGTCATGTCTTCGCGTAAAGCGTAATTGGTTTTTTTCTGTTCGCCTAGAATGCCAACGGTTTCCTTGCTTAGGTTTTTACCGCAAGCCGAACCTGCTCCGTGAGCTGGATATACAATAACATGGTTTTCTAAAGGCATAATTTTATTGCGTAACGAATCGTATAACATTGCTGCCAAATCTTCTTTGGTAAGATTAGATTTTATGGCCAGATCTGGTCTGCCAACATCGCCTAAAAACAAAGTGTCTCCCGAAAAAATGGCGTGGTTTTTTCCGTTTTCGTCAATTAAAAGATAGGTGGCAGACTCTAAGGTATGCCCCGGTGTGTGCAATACTTTTATGGTTACGTTTCCTAAATTAAATTCCTCGTTATCTTTAGCTATATAAGCATCGTAATTTGTTTCTGCACTGGGGCCGAAAACAATGGTTGCGCCTGTTTTTTTTGCTAAATCGATATGGCCCGAAACAAAATCTGCGTGAAAATGGGTTTCGAAAACATACTTTATTTTAGCGTTTTCTTGTTGTGCTTTATCAATATATTGCTGGGTTTCGCGCAAGGGGTCGATGATGGCTACTTCGCCATTGGATTCTATATAATATGCGCCTTGGGCTAAACAGCCTGTGTAAATTTGTTCTATTTTCATTTTTTAATTTTGTTTCATTTCTGTCTTTCGGCTAATTCTCAAGATAAACTCAGCGAGAATTTATTTCAACATTACATCATTCAAAAATATAAAACCTATATGGTTTTGTTTGTGACATTTGTCACTTTCATGTATTTGTTTCTTTATAAATAATGTAAATAGCCATAATGAAAGAGAAATAACCGAAGCTTTTTTTGAGTTTGTTACCGCTTATATATTTTGATAGGAATACGCCTATGATAATACCTGCAACCGAAATTAAAGTAAATGTGAGCAGAAATAGCCACTCGATTTCCAGGGTTTGAATATCGCCCGTAAACCCGATTAAGGAATTTATGGTAACAATAATCAAGGAGGTGCCAACGGCTTTTTTCATAGGTATATTTGCCCAAAGTACCAGTGCGGGAACGTATAAAAAGCCACCACCTGCACCTATTATTCCGGTAATGGTGCCAATTACCAAACCCTGAGAAAAGGTTTTGTAATAGGCTTGTTTTTGTGGGATCTCGTGGGTTTCTTTTTGGTTTTTAATCATGGAAAAGGAAGCCAAAAGCATGATAATAGCAAAGAACACCATGATGCCCATTGCTTTTGTTAAAGTGAAATTGCCCAAGCTAAAAAGGTTTTCGGGAATGCCCGGAACTAAATATCTGCGAGATAAATATACGGCTATGAATGAGGGGAACGAAAAAGCGAAGCCTGTTTTAAAATCTACCAATCCCTTTTTGAATTTTTGATATGTGCCTACCATAGATGTTGTTCCTACAACAAACAAAGAGTAGGCGGTTGCAACAATGGGGTTGTAGCCCAATAAATAAACCAATAATGGTACGGTAAGTATGGAGCCGCCGCCGCCAATAAGCCCTAAAACAAGGCCTACCACTAATGCGCCTATGTACCCGAGCAATTGAGTGCTGTCCATTTAATGTGGTAGTTTGTCTTTTAAAACACCGTAAATAAATGTGCCTATTAAAGCAGAAACAATTACAATAAGCATGCTGTATATACCGGTGCCCAGTAAAATGTACATTGGGCCTGGGCACACTCCAACAAGTGCCCAACCTAGGCCAAAAATAATGCCTCCAACTATGTAGTTAACAAGGCCTTTGTTTTTTTTTGGAACAACAATATGGGTGCCTTTGTTGCTTTTTATATACCCTTTTTTCGTGATTTGCAAAAACAAAAAACCCGTTGCAATGGCAGTGCCTATTATACCATACATATGAAAGGATTGAAAGCGGAACATTTCGTAAATACGGTACCAAGAAACGGCTTCGGATTTGATTAAAACAATACCGAACAGGATACCAACTAATAAGAATTTTATAAATTTCATAACTCAAAAATTAACGGTAACATTAAGTTGGCCATAATTAATCCGCCAATAAAAAAACCAATTACTGCAATTAACGATGGTTTTTGTAAACTGCTTAGTCCGGTTATGGCGTGCCCAGAAGTACAGCCACCGGCGTAGCGTGTACCAAAACCTACAAGTAAACCGCCCACAATTAAAAGCAGTAAGTTTTTTAGGTTCAAAGTTTCCAAAGCAAATATTTCGTTGGGCACCAAGTTTGCTCCGGCGTTTTTAAAACCCATGTTCTGTAATTCTGAAACGGTTAGTGGGTTTAAGTTGGTAGGGGTGTTGTTTGATAGGTATTGAGTTGCTATAAAACCACCTATTAAAGCGCCCAAGACTACAATTAGGTTCCATGTTTGATCTTTCCAGTTGAACTTGAAAAAATCTGAAAATTTGCCCGCGCCACCAATAGCGCACATGGTTCTAAGGTTAGACGACATGCCAAAGGTTTTGCCAAAATACAGCAGTAATGCCATAACTAAGGTTATTAATGGGCCGGAAACGTACCAGGGCCAAGGGTTTAAAATGTATTCCATATTTATGTATTAAAAACTCAAAGATAAATTTATTTATAGCTTTACTTTGTTATATATGTTATAATTGTTTTTTATTTATACGGGTTTTGCGTTAAGTATTGTGTCTCTAAGCTTCGGGGTTTAAGCTCGCCGACACCGATAGCTACCAGAAGAATAAGCGAGTAGGGAAAGCCCAACTTCCAGAAGTTTCGCGAGTGGTAACGCTCAATAAACTTATTGTAAAACTTCAATTTTATTTCGGCTTAGTTTTATTTTTTTTTCGTTTTCCAACTGTTTTAGCAATCTGGATATTACAACGCGAGAGGTGTGCAGATCTTCGGCGATATCTAAATGTTTTACAATTATGGTATTAGAGTTTTCGAGTTTGGTCTTGTTTAACAAGTACTTGTATAGCCGCTCGTCCATTTTCATAAAGGCGAGATTGTCTATGGTTTCTAGCATTTCGTTAAAACGTGTTTGGTAACTTTCTAAAATAAAGTTTCTCCAGCTGTGGTTGTTATGAAACCATTTTTGCATGAGTGCAATGGGTATCAATACTAAACTTGAGTCTTTTTCGGCTACAGCCCTAATTTTGCTTTTAGAGGTGCCCATACAGCAGGTAAGCGACATGGTGCAGGTTTCTCCAGATTCTAGAAAGTAGATGAGCAAATCGCTACCGTCGTTGTCTTCTCTAAGGATTTTGATACTGCCACTTAGCAGAAGCGGTATATGCTCTAGGGGTTGGTTAATATCTATAATGATATCGTTTTTTTTAAAGGTTTTGAAAATCCCCGATAAATTAATTTCTTCTATGATTTTATCATCTAAAAGATGATGGAATTTCTGATGTAGTAGTGCTTTGGCCATGCGCAAAAATAATGATTTAGAATTTTGAAATAAAAGTTTGGTAGAGTTTTAATAAAAAATGTATATTTGCATCCACAAAAATGGCCATGTGGCGCAACTGAATAGCGCACTTGATTACGGCTCAAGAGGTTGCAGGTTTGAATCCTGCCATGGTCACTAAATTAATTTAAAAGCAAGCTTAACTTAAAGCTTGCTTTTTTGCTTTATAATGCCCGATGTTATGTTTTTCTATTCCATAAAAAAGATTAAATAGCATAAATATCGTTGCTTTTTTATGCGTAGCAAGCTATGTTTTAAAAATAGTGACCTGTCCAATCAAATTTCAGCTTCTTTTTTCGGTTTAAACGAAAAGTAAAACCTACTTAATATACTTTTATTTCCCCTTTTCCTTGGTTTAGTTTAAATTTGCAGTTCACTAATCAATAACCAATACAGGGATGTCTAAATTATTTGCGCTTAAAGGAAAGATACAAAATTACGCTTGGGGCGGAACCACATATATTCCCCAGTTATTAGGCCTTGAAAACAATAACGAAAAATGTGCCGAATATTGGTTGGGCGCACATGCCAATGCCCCTTCTGTAATTTCTACCGATAATGGAAGCCAAAACCTAGATCGCTTTATAGCATCGCAGTGTACCAGGATTTTAGGAGCAGACATTGCAAAAAAATTTGGTCGCTTGCCTTTTTTGTTTAAAGTACTGGATGTTAAGGACATGTTGTCCATTCAAGTGCACCCTACCAAAACTGAAGCCGAAAAAGGATTTAAGCTCGAAAACGAGTTGGGCATCCCGTTAACTGCAGCACACAGAAATTACAAAGACGATAACCATAAACCCGAAATTATGGTGGCACTTAGCGAGTTTTGGTTGTTGCATGGTTTTTTACCCGAAAACGAATTGATAGAAAGATTAAAAAACATTCCAGAATTTACTGGTTTACTACCCGTTTTTAATAAAGAAGGTTATTTTGGTTTGTACAAAAAAGTGATGGAGCAATCTGCCGAAGAAACCAACCGCGTATTAAAACCTTTGGTCGATAAGATTTTACCCTTGTATGCCGAAGGTAAGCTAGATAAATCGAGTCCCGATTATTGGGCTGCTAAAGCCGTAGATACCGCATCAGATAAAAACAATTTGGATAAAGGTATTTATTCTATTTATTTTTTCAACATCGTTAAAACCAATAAAGGCGAAGCCGTTTTTCAAGATGCAGGTATTCCGCATGCGTATCTTGAAGGCCAGAATATGGAACTTATGGCAAATTCAGATAATGTATTGCGAGGCGGTTTAACACCAAAACATATCGATGTGCCCGAGTTACTAAAGCATGTTGCTTTTGAGGAAACCATACCAAATGTAATGCAAGGCGAGTTGAAAGACGATGGATTGGAGCGCATTTATAGAACGCCAGCACCAGATTTTGAATTGAGTAAAATAGATTTAAAAAAATCTGATACCTATCAATCTAAGGCTAAAACTGCACAAATTTTAATAGTAATAGATGGCGAGGCTAAAATTGCTTCAAACGATAAAGTGCTGCCTGTAGTTAAAGGAGATTCGGTGTTTTTAGGGGCAGATTGTGTGTATAGCATAACTTCTCAAACTACTGCGACTTTATATAAGGCTACTGCGCCTTAAAAACTCTATGGTAAAATACAATTACCCTAAAGCATTCTTTGTAACATAAGCACGCCAGCCAATAATGGCCATTTGCAGTTTTGTGGCTTTGGCTAAATCCAGTTGCTTTTTAGAATAACTTGGTAATACCCTTTTGTTAACTTTTGCTAATAATTCAAATACTTGCTTTTTCATAAATTAAAACCCTTCTTAAAAGGTAAAAATAGTAAAACTTATTCTAGACTAAGTTTTACTTTTTTTTTTAATTATATAATAGATATTATAACCAAGATAATATCGATTATAAACTTAGCAAGTGTCATCATAATTTTAAGGTTTTATGGTTAATAAAAGGTTAATTGTAACATTGTTTTTTTAAGATATGTTTTTTGGAATATTCCCACCAAATGTTTTTAAGTAAATCTGTGAAATTGCATATAGATATGTAAGTAAAAAAATGATTTTGGTTTTAATATTTATGCAACTTGTTTTATTAGTGTTTTAATATGTAGCATATAATTAATTAATTGTTTTAAAATGAAATATTTGCAGGCCTTTTTTAAGACGTTTTTTATAAACCAAGGGAGCTTTCGTTACAAAAATGGATTATTTTTGCGTTTTTATCTTTTTAACTAAAAAAAGTAATTGTAAAAAATAATTTAGGTTGAGTTAAAATTTTGAACCTTACATTTGTAAAAAACCTTCCTATAAAATGAAAAACACCTTTACTTTAGTAGTAACCCTAATTGTTGCTCAGTTTTCTTTTGGGCAACTTGTTATTAATGAGCTTGATTGTGATACATCTACTCAAGAATCAAATATAGATACCCAAGAGTTTATCGAATTAAAATCTAATACTTCAAATTTTTCTTTAGATGGTTATGTGTTGGTGTTTTTTAATGGATCTGAAAATGGCATGAATTCAAGTTATTTAACTATCGATTTAGATGGCTATGTTACTGATGTTAACGGCTTATTTTTAATTGGTAGTGATCAAGTATCACCTTTCCCTCAGCTATTGATTCCAGTAAATACAATCCAAAATGGTGCAGATGCAGTTGCTCTTTATCAAGGCAATTGGGATGATTTCCCAGA
This sequence comes from Gelatiniphilus marinus, assembly GCF_042684345.1. Lineage (NCBI taxonomy): Bacteria > Pseudomonadati > Bacteroidota > Flavobacteriia > Flavobacteriales > Flavobacteriaceae > Gelatiniphilus > Gelatiniphilus marinus. The sequence continues at coordinate 126,733 of NZ_JBHULK010000001.1, forward strand.
TGGAACATTAGCCACAATACATAACTTGGTAGATGTGTTAATGTACGATACTGATGATGATGATGATATCGATATGATTAATATTTTTAATAAACATCCAAATTTCACATCACTTCAGCAAATAAGTGAAGGTTCTAAAGACAATACTAATTCCATCCAACTAAATAACAACGGCACATATTCCGTAAAAACACCAACACCAAGGCAGTTAAACGATGGCAGTGGCGTACAGTTAAACGGAATAAATATCTCGATTGCACAAAATCAATATACTGAAGGAGAATCGTTTAATATTACTTTTACAACAGAACAAAATGTAACTTCAACATTGAGTTTTAACATCTTATTGCACAATGGCACTTTTAATGATTCAGACTTTACAGGAAATACCTCATTAACAATTCCAACAGGGCAAAATAATACCAGCACAACCATAACATTGGATGACGATGTTGAAGATGAAGGTGATGAAGTGGCAAAAATAAGGTTCGATAATTTACCAGCTGAATATTTAAAATTAAACAACAATATAGAAATCCGAGTTGTTGATAACGATTTTTTTGTTGCACCGTTTGGTACACCATTAAACCCTACATTCGGAACCGTAAATAGTACACAGCCCACTACATACTATAACAATTTAGATGGACTTTCTGGTGCAAATTTGCGTCAAGCCTTACAAAATATTATTGCTAATCCTGCAGTGGTTAGGGCGCAAACCTATGCCGATGTTATAGGTATTTTAAAAGAAGCCGATCAAAACCCGGCAAACAGCAACCAGGTGTGGTTGGTTTATTTGGAGGAAGGTCGGGCAAAACTAGATTTTCAAACCACTTCCAATAATTCTGGAAAATGGAACAGAGAGCACACATTTCCAAGGTCTTTAGGCGGATTTGGAGATATTGAAGCCGATGAGATCGCAAACGGAAAAGATATTTTTTGGGCCACAAAGGCCGATTCTTTAAGGCACGCCAATTCTGATGCACATGCATTGCGAGCAGCAGACGGACCAGAAAATAGCTCAAGAAGCAACCAGCACTATGGGCAATACATTGGGCCAACAGGAAATCAAGGTAGTTTTTATGGCGATGTGGCAAGAAGCGTGCTGTACCTGGATATTAGATATAACGGCCTGCAAGTGGTTAATGGATATCCTAGTATAACAGGGCAAATGGGAGATTTGGAAACCCTTTTAAATTGGCACAGAAACGATCCGCCAGACGATTACGAAATGAATAGAAACAACGTGGTTTATACCTGGCAGTTTAACAGGAATCCGTTTATAGACCAGCCAGATTTGGTCGAATATATTTGGGGCAATAGGGTTGGGCAAACCTGGAGCCAACCATTGAGTATTAAAAAAAATAAACTGTTAAACGTTCAATTATACCCAAATCCGGCAAGCGGAACGGTTTTTATAAAAGGTTTAAAATCTTCTGCACATGTAGAGGTGTTCTCTATTGAAAGCAGGAAAATAAAAACATTTAAAAGTAAAAACAACAAACCCTTAGAACTGGATATGCCCAACGGAATATATTTGATTAAAATAACTTCTGAAGGCAAACAGATAGTAAAAAAACTTATTGTTTCCAGTTCTAAATAAAGCGTTGCAACAAAACCAAATACAGGAGTGCAAATTTAGGCAATTAGGTGTTTTTTAAAGTATTATTTAACCATTTGCTTTGGTTTTTCAGCTGAAAAATCAACCTCAATTTGGTTTCTTAATAAATCATCAAAAGTTTCTCTTTTTCTTATTAAACTCGCTTTGTTATTGTGCCACAATACTTCTGCTGGTCTGTAGCGCGAGTTATAGTTGCTCGCCATAGAAAAACAATAGGCGCCCGCATTTTTAAAGCATAAAACATCACCTTCCCTAATTTCGTTAATACGCCTGTTGTTGCCAAAGGTGTCTGTTTCGCAAATATAGCCTACAACGGTATAAAAACGCTCGCGCCCATTAGGGTTAGAGATGTTAGCAATATCATGGTGCGATCCATAAAACATAGGTCGAATTAAATGATTAAAACCCGAATTAACTTGGGCGAAAACCGTCGAGGTTGTTTGTTTTACTGCATTAACCGTGGTTAAAAACCTGCCCGATTCGCTCACTAAAAACTTTCCGGGTTCAAAGGCTAGGGTTAGTTCTTTACCATAATCTTTACAAAACTGATTGAATTTTAACGATAGTTTTTCGCCTAATTCTTCAATATTGGTTTCAATGTCGCCAGCTTTATACGGTACTTTAAACCCAGAACCAAAATCTATAAAATCTAGGTTTTTAAATTGTTTTGCGGTTTCAAAAAGAATTTCACTGGCATATAAAAACACGTCAATATCCAAAATATCGCTGCCCGTGTGCATGTGAATGCCGTTAATGGTCATTTTAGTGTTTTCTACGATGCGCAATAAATGCGGAATTTGATGAATTGAAATACCAAATTTAGAATCGATATGGCCCACAGAAATATTACTGTTTCCGCCTGCCATAACATGCGGGTTAATACGAATACAAACCGGAACATTGGGGTGTTTTGTACCAAATTGCTCTAAAATTGCAAGATTGTCTATGTTTATTTGAACGCCTAATTTGGCAGCTTCTTCAATTTCTGATAGCGAAACGCCATTTGGTGTAAAAATAATTTCTTCGGGTAAAAAACCTGCCGCTAAACCCAATTGTACTTCTTCAATAGAAACCGTATCTATACCAGCTCCCAAGCTTTTAAATAATTTTAATATGGAAATGTTGGAGAGTGCTTTTACCGCGTAGTTCAATTTTAACGTCTTAACACCTTTAAAAGCTTTGGTTAAACAGTTATATTGTGCTGTTATTTTTTCAGCATCATATACATAAACAGGACTTCCGAATTCTTTGGCAATGTTTAGCAACTGGGTATTGGTCATAAGTATAGCGTTTAAAGCATTATTTTTTTTCAAAGATATTTTATTATTTTCAAATTAAAATTATTACGCGCAAAATTAATCAAATTACACAAAATGTTAATTATTTAACACTCTTGGTTTGCCACTTTAATTTTTTCATTCTTAATAAAATATTAGTGTAATTAATTGCTATTATTTACATTTGTGCATCTTAAACCAGTAAGCAAGTTATGAATTTACACGAATATCAAGGGAAAGAAATATTAAGCACTTTTGGGGTGCGCATTCAACGCGGTATAGTTGCCCATAATGCACAAGAAGCCGTTGCCGCTGCAAAGCAATTAACCCAAGAAACCGGTACAAGCTGGCACGTTATTAAAGCGCAGGTTCATGCTGGAGGACGTGGTAAAGGCGGTGGTGTAAAACTTGCTAAAAACTTACAAGAGGTAGAAACCATTGCCGGCCAGATTATTGGCATGGATTTGGTAACGCCGCAAACTTCTGCCAAAGGCAAACGTGTACATCAGGTTTTAATAGCCGAAGATGTGTATTATCCCGGAGAAAGCGAAACCAACGAGTTTTACATGTCGGTTTTGTTAAACCGCGGTACAGGTAGGAATATGATTATGTATTCTACCGAAGGCGGTATGGATATTGAAACCGTTGCCGAAGAAACACCACATTTAATATTTACCGAAGAAATTGATCCCTCTGTTGGGTTAATGCCATTTCAAGCAAGACGCATTGCTTTTAATTTAGGATTGTCTGGGTTGGCCTTTAAGGAAATGACCAAGTTTGTTACCAACCTTTATACGGCTTATGTAAAATCGGACTCTTCTTTATTTGAAATCAATCCCGTTTTAAAAACAAGCGATAATTTAATAATGGCCGTAGATGCCAAAGTTACCATTGACGACAATGCGCTTTACAGACATAAAAACTATGTAGATTTACGAGACATACGCGAGGAAAGTGCCATTGAGGTCGAAGCTGGAGAACTTGGTTTAAATTATGTAGATTTAGATGGAAACGTAGGTTGTATGGTAAACGGTGCAGGACTTGCCATGGCTACAATGGATTTAATAAAACAAGCCGGCGGCGAACCAGCAAACTTTTTAGATGTTGGCGGTACAGCCGATGCTGCTCGTGTTGAAGCTGCGTTTAAAATTATACTAAAAGATCCAGCCGTAAAAGCTATTTTAATAAATATTTTTGGAGGAATTGTGCGTTGCGATCGTGTAGCGCAAGGCGTTATAGATGCTTATAAAAACATGGGTAATATAAACGTACCCATTATTGTACGTTTACAAGGTACAAACGCAGATATCGCAAAAGATTTGATTGATAATTCTGGTTTAGACGTTTTGAGCGCTACCGAATTCCAAGAAGCTGCAGACAAAGTGCAGGAAGTTTTAAGTTAATACCTAATTTCTTATATAATTAATAAGAGCAACTTTTACGAGTTGCTCTTTTTGTTTGTGCTAGAATGTAATAAACTTTTCTTTTTTAAAGGTTTTTTAGGTGTCGCTTTCGCGGAAGCTTCGCCCTGTTTAGTTCCAGACTTAGAATTTGGAATTTTATCTTTTTTATTTGGCATGGGCCCGCGTAAATGAATCACTAAACCGTTTAAAAAATTTCTAAGGATTTGGTCGCCACATTCCATATATTTTGGGTGGTCTTCTTTTCTAAAAAAAGCCCCAAGTTCGCTTTTAGAGATCCTAAAATCTACCAGACTTAAAATCTTTACTATATCGTCATCTCTTAATTTTAGGGCAACACGTAGTTTTTTAAAAATATCGTTGTTGGTCATAGTTTATTAATTATCAATTTTTTAAATGCTGCATTTTGTCGATTTTGTTTCTTTGAAAGCACTAAACTAGCGTTTTCATTCAATTTATAAAGGTACTTTAAATAAAAATTTCAGTATTAAAAAATCAATATAAAAACAATCCAATTAAATAATTGAAAATGAGATACTTGCGTTATTTGTGTTATTCGGTTTGTAATTTTTGCCTTTCTGTGTGTTACATGAAAAATCGGATAAAAAAAATGGTTTAATGATGAAACAATTAAAATCTTCGATTAATAACACCCTGTTTTTCGATAAGTTACATTATATCTACGATTATTTAAGGGGCCTTCTGTGTATCTTTATGTTATTAATTAATTTAATCCCTTTGAGATATGGCTAACAGAGTAGAAAAATTAAGTCTTTTATCTGAAATGATAGCTTTTGCTAAATACGATAAAGACATAAAAAACATAGAATACAACTTTCTGCTGGGTGTTGCAAAACAGCTTGAAATATCTCGAGAAGATTTTGAGTATTTAATTGAAAACCCAGTTAATTATACGCACTTAAAATCGCATAGCGAGCGCATAGTGCAGTTTCACAGATTGGTTTTGTTAATGAATATTGAGCAGGAATACGGCGAAGAAAATAATTCAGCGGGTGTTGTAAAGCTTTATAATTTTGGACTTAGAATGGGATTGAGCCACGAATCGATAACCAAGGTTTTGTATTTAATGGAAAGTTTTCCAAATAAAATTGTTCCACCAGACGTATTAATAGACATTTTTAAAACACAGTACAATTAAAATTTTATCTATTGAGTTTAATTTACTTGTGTAGTGAAAGCCCTTTTGGGTTATGGAAAAGCTAAAAGTTTATACTTTTAGCTTTTCCAGTTTATTTTGGTAATTTTTAATTTCGTCTCGTAGTTTGGCAGCCACAATAAAATCTAGTGCTCTTGCTGCTTCTTCCATAAGCTTGCGTTTTTCCTTAATTTTCTTTTCCAGCTCTGTTTTGTTTAGATATTCGCTTTCTGGTTCGGCAGCTTTTGCAGCTTCAAGCTCGTAACTGTAAGTGCTTACCGAATTTTTGGTTAAAGCATTATCTAAACTTTTATTTAATGCTTTTGGTACTAAATTATGTTTGGTATTGTAGGCAATCTGTTTTTCGCGTCTGTACTCGGTTTCATCAATTGTTTTTTGCATGCTTTTGGTAATTTTATCGGCATACATAATGGCCTTTCCGTTTAAGTTTCTAGCGGCTCTTCCAACGGTTTGGGTAAGCGAACGGGCAGAACGCAAAAAGCCTTCTTTATCGGCGTCTAAAATAGCAACGAGCGATACTTCGGGTAAATCCAATCCTTCACGAAGCAGGTTTACGCCAACTAAAACATCAAATAAACCTTTGCGCAAATCTTGCATTATTTCAACGCGTTCAAGTGTATCTACATCACTATGGATATAGCGGCAACGTATTTGAATTCTATCTAAATATTTGGTGAGTTCTTCGGCCATACGTTTGGTTAGTGTGGTTACCAAAGTACGTTCGTCTTTTTCAACTCGTTGCTGGATTTCTTCAATTAAATCGTCTATCTGATTTAAACTTGGGCGCACTTCAATAATAGGATCCAACAAACCCGTGGGGCGAATTACCTGTTCCACATAAATACCATCGGATTTTTGCAATTCATAATCGGCTGGTGTGGCACTAACATAAATAACTTGATTCTGTAAAGCTTCAAATTCCTCAAACTTTAAAGGTCTGTTATCCATGGCCGCGGGCAATCTAAAACCATATTCCACAAGGTTTTCCTTTCGGCTTCTATCGCCGCCATACATGGCGTGCACTTGCGAAATGGTAACGTGGCTTTCATCAACAACCATTAAATAATCTTCTGGGAAATAATCCAGTAAACAGAATGGTCGGGTTCCGGGTTGTCTGCCATCTAAATACCGCGAATAGTTTTCAATGCCCGAGCAATAGCCCAATTCGCGTATCATTTCTAAATCGAATTCGGTGCGCTCCTTTAATCGTTTGGCTTCTAAATGTTTGCCGATTTCCTTAAAATAGTCGTGCTGTTTTAGCAAGTCGTCTTGAATGTTTTTTATGGCGCCTTGTAAAATTTCGGGCGATGTTACAAACATATTTGCCGGATATATGGTAAGAATATCATATTTTTCGATAACCTCATTGGTTTGAATATTAAAGGATTCAATGTCTTCAATTTCATCACCGAAAAAATGGATTCTAAAAGCATCATCGGCGTAACTGGGGAAAATATCAACCGTATCGCCTTTTATCCTGAAATTGCCGTGATTGAAATCGCCCTCGGTACGCGAGTATAAACTTTGTACCAGTTGGTGCAGCAGTTTGGTACGCGAAATAACCTGGTCGCGTTTAAGGGTAATAACGTTTTTTTGAAACTCCACCGGGTTTCCGATACCGTATAAACAGGATACTGAAGCCACCACAATAACGTCTCGCCTGCCCGATAGTAGCGAAGAGGTTGTGCTTAAACGCATTTTTTCGATTTCCTCGTTAATCGATAAGTCTTTTTCTATATAAACGCCAGAAACGGGAATGTAGGCTTCGGGTTGATAGTAATCGTAATACGATACAAAATACTCTACGGCATTGTCTGGAAAAAACTGTTTAAACTCAGAATATAATTGGGCGGCGAGGGTTTTGTTATGTGCCAAAACCAAGGTTGGGCGTTGTGCCTCTTTAATTACATTGGCAACGGTAAAGGTTTTTCCGGAACCTGTTACGCCCAATAAGGTTTGGTGCTTTTCATTTGTGTCAATGCCATTAACCAACTGCTTTATGGCTTGTGGTTGATCGCCAGTGGGCTTGAATTCTGAATTTATTTTGAATTGCATATTCCTTTAAGTGCCTAAAGTATTTAAAGTGTCTAAATTACTTAAAGTTGATGAGTTTTTAGAACTTATAATTTGAAAAATCTTAGTTTATCGTTTTAAAGTAAAATGCCCCATAAACTGTCTGCCATCTTCAAGAAAGGCTTTAAACCAATAATCGTTGGTGTTTAATATTTTGCCATTAAATGTGCCATCCCAACCCTTTGATCGGGCAGATAGTTGTTTGATTAATTTCCCATATCTATCATATATAAAAATGCTGCTATTGGGTTGGAATGTGCTATTAACGCCCTTTATGTTCCAAAGATCATTTATGCCGTCTCCGTTAGGTGTAAAAAACTTGGCATGCCCAATAACAGATATGGGCAGTGTTGCAACGCCACAAATTTGGTCTTTAACGTAGATGGTATAAAACCCAGGTTTAACATTGTTAAATACGGGGTTATCTTGATATACTATAAAAGGGGAACCTTCTTCTCTTAACCCATATTCGTAATCTCCCATTCCTAAATTAGTGGTATTAATAGTAACAGAATTGTTTTCAGAAATATCAACAATGCTAACATCGTCTTGTGTAATGGTGGCTAATTCTGATGCATCGACAACTATTTCTCTGGTTCTGGAACATCCCGTGCCATTGGTTTTGGATAATGTAATGGCATAGGTGCCTGGTTTTGATACTGTAATTTCTTCATCATTTGAAATGAACTGATCTGTGGTTGTTCCGTCTATACTGCTCCAAGTCCATGTATAATGTAAAGTTTCAGTAACATTAGCCTTAAAAGCATTTAAAACTATATTAAAGCTTGGGTCTGAAGAACAAATAATTCTTGGGCTGAATACTGAAAATTCGGGTAATGGATTCACAATAAGCGCTATACTTATTGAAGCGATACAAGTAGTATTTATAGGGTTTACCACATTTACGATAATGTTCTGGCTTTGCGAAATAAGCGGATTGGGTAATGTTGTGCTATTGGTTATGGAGGCACCATTTTCATCAATATAATCGAAAAAAATATCCATACCCGATTGAGTTCCTAATACTGTGTTTTTAAAAGCAGAAGTATCAAAAGGAAAATATCCGTCATCATCAATATCACCGGCATCGCCATCGCACACTATTTGAGGCGGTATGGGGTTTGCAACAGGTTGAGCGTCCACTATAAACTCGATGGTTGTTTCTTCAAAACATGGGCCATTTGGATCTGCGGTTGCATTATTGGTTACCCGCGCCGTAATGGTTTGACTTGCTGTTAAAAATGGGTTGGGTAACGGACTTGGTAATGGCATATTGTTTTCATCAAAATAAGTAACCGTTACATTGGCAAGAGACTGCCCATTGAGTAAATTGGTTTCTATTTGCGAGGTGTTAAACGGATAGTTAACTGCGGTATCTGTAGTGTCGAAATCACATTGCCTTGAAATGGTTACCGGGTTTGCAATGGGTAATGCTTCAACGTTTAATAGGCTGGTAAAAGCTTTTAAACCCAGGCAATTGTTGCCCAAGTTACTTTTTACACGAACCCAAATATCTTGCGCATTAGGGCTATTTGTGTTTTTATGATTGTAAATATCTGCAATTTCATTGGTTTCTAATTCGGCATCGAGTTCACTTTCAAAAAAATGAACAGTAACGTTTAACGTTGAAAAAATAGTGTTGGCAATATAATCTCTTATACCAGATATATCGAAGGTAGAAACCCCATCTCTAGCATCAATACCATCATCACATTGGTAAATTGGTGTTGGATTATATAAGTCTAAAGCTGCGCTTGAAGGGTTTACTTCTAAAATTAACGGAACAACCCTAAAACAGCCATTAGTGTTTTGTACTCTTACCCAAACCGTTTCTTGCGTAAAACCAAGCGCATCTTGATAATTAGAAGGGTTTACAATAGCATTTGTAGCGTTTTCTGCTTGAATTTGATTTTCGTAATATGAAAAAGATAGCCCTTCGGTTAAATAATTAGGGTTTATTTCTTGTTTGATGCTGTCGAGGGATAGATTGAAAAATGCTTGTCCGTCGTTTGAGGCATCATCACATTGCGCATAAATACCAGGGTTGTTTGCTGTGGGTAAGCTAAACACTTCAATATTAAAAGCAGTGTCTGTATAACAGTTTGGGTTTAAGTTATTGGTAATTCGTACATATATGGTTTGTGTACCCGTAGCAGTATTAACATAAGCATTGGGTGCTGTAATAAGTGCAGTATAAGCTGCATCGGTAAAATATGTAATTGTAAAATCTGTTGGCGGTTGCCCGTTTAAAAGTTCTGTTTCTTTTTGCGTTAAATCGAATAAAACAAAACCATCTGTATCGGTTCCAACAGAGCTGTTGTCGCAAGCGCTAAGTGGGCTAATAGAACTGTTGGTAACCGTTGGGTAAACTTCTAAATTAAAACTTGAAGTAGAGGCGCAAGTATTACCCAATAGCACATTGTTGTTTTCTACGCGTGCATAAATGGTAGCATTTCCACTCTGATACGGACTCGACAGCGGGTTGGTTCCAGTATCGGCATCGTTTTGGGTGCTATGGTAGGTTATTGTAACGCCGCCATCTGCATTTATAAAATTATTTTGGGAGCTTAAATCGAATAGTGCTGTACCGGCATTATTGCTATCACACAATTGCATGTTAGGTGCTATGTTGGCATAAGTTTTATTATAAGTTAAGACTTCTGATAAAAAATGACATTTGGAGTTAAGTAAATTGGCCAAATTGTGCGCAAATTTAAGCCTTATTAAATGTGTCGAGTTTGAGTTTGCAGGTAAAATATGGTTTAAAACGCTAGAGGTTTCATTTGGGATATCAACCCATACACCTGGAGTTGTAGATTCCTGCCATTGCATGGCAAAACTAGTTGGAACATTGGCCGATAAACTAATTAAATTATTAGATGTATCTGTAATGCAAAAAGAATTATTGTTTGCAAGGTTACTTGTTAATTGGTCTATACTATCAATTACTGGGCCGCATGGTTTTATTTGTATGTCATCAATAGCTAAATCGTTTCCGTCTAAGCCTGCAACATTATTTTTTAACATAAAATAGACGTTCTCTGTTCCTGTTGGCACAGAGAACACCAGGCTTCTGCGGTGCCACCTGTTAGTGCCTACGCCTTCAATTGGACCTGTGTCTGTTTCAACAATACTGCCAATGTTTTGGTCGTTACTATCGGTAAAACCAATTATTAATTTAATATTAGGGTCTATAAAATAATCTGGAGCGTTTGTTTTTGCAAACCAAGCAGAAAGTTCATATTCTATATCATCGCACAAGCCATCAATTTTTTGTGCATAAAACACATTTAGGTCTTCTTTGGCATCGCAATAGTATAAATATCCATTGGTGTTGCCGGTGTGGTCTGGAAAGTCATCATTCCAATCTGCACCGTTGGGAGCGGCATCTTTAGGAGATTTCATAATGCCATATTGGTCTTGGCCAACGCTACCCGTACCAACGTAAGTGTAAAGGTCTGCAGGCCTAAAATTGGGATGCACGTTATTGGGGTCTTGATTTAACGAGGGACCCAATCTGTTAGTGCCAGACCCAAAATCTTCGGTAAAAACAGCATTGCCAAAAGTGCAATTGGCTTGCGCCACAACAAGATTGCAAGCACAAGTAAACAGTATAAGCAAAACTGTTGCAGCAGTATGTAACTTAATTTTCATTTTTTTCATAAAATAGCAGTAGCAATCAAATATAGTTTTAATTTTTTTAAAAAACATAACCGGATAAAGGGTTAGCGCTTTAAGGTAAAATGTCCACGGTATTCTTTTCCATTGGATAAAACGACTTTGTACCAATAATCGTCATTGGGCAGTTTAAAGCCATTAATAGTACCATCCCAACCTGCCTTTAATGGACTGATGTTTTTTAGTAATTTTCCGTAACGGTTAAATATGGTTATTGTAATATCAGAATTAAACTGCGCGTTTACCCCTAGAGGTTTCCAAGTGTCGTTAATACCATCGTTGTTAGGGGTAAAATATTTTGGGAAACCTAAAACAGATATTGTTCGAGATACAGTTCCACAACCATTTTTATCAAGTACATAAACCGTACGGAAACCCGCATTAACATTGGTAAATATATTATTGTCGTTATATATTTGGTTGTCTAAGGCAAATTGGTAATCGCCTTGGCCAGAAACATTTATAGTAATAGAATTTTTTGTTGAGGTTTCTTCAATAATAACATCTGTTATGGTTGCTGCATTTGAAGGAACTACTGTAATATTACGTGTTGCAGAACAACCGTTTTGATGGGTTGCAATTACAGAATACGACCCAATTTCATTTATATCAATTATTGGAGAAGCAGCACTTATAAGTTGATTGTTAAAAAACCATTGATACGAGTAATTATTTGGGTTGTCGTTTAAAATACCTGCAAATAATTGAATGGTGTCCGGAAAAGTATTGAGGCAGTAAATTTGAGACTCGTTTGGCAGTAGTTGAGGTGTAAAAACCACATTTAAATTTATCCTGCTTGTTGCATAGCAGTTTCCGTTGTTTTCAACTTTTACAAATAAGGTTTCTGAATATGGAGTTGAGTTGGTATAATTTCCGTTTAAAGCGTTAGAGTCATTATATGCATCTTGTTCGGTTGTATAAAAACTTATCGTCGCTCCGTTAGGTACCAGCGGTTCTACATGCGATATAAGATCGTTGATATTGAATGTTGAAAAGCCATCAGCTACATTGTCATCACAAATATAAAAATCCGGAAGATTTAATACATTGTTCGAAATGTCTAAGGTTATTTCGGCAACCGAGAAGCACCTGAACATATTTTCTGCACGAGCATAAACTACCTGTTGCGGAATGGAGTTTTGAAATGTGGTTGGATTAGGTATCTGGTTTATATCTTGTTGAGCTTCTAGATCTGTTAAATAGAAATTTTGAACCGATAGCGATGCATTACCATTGGTTATGTTTTGAGTGGCATCAAATAAATTAAAAGTGGTTAAGCCATCTTGATTAATGTCGCATTCAATTATATTGGTGTTTTGTACCATGGGGTTTTGTGCGTATTCAATAAGTATTTCACCATATGAAAAACAGCTGTTATTAAGTGCAACCTCAACATTGTATTTTCCAGCTTGCATCACATCAAAAGTACTGTTGTTGCTTCCCAGTTGTTCTACATCATTAAAAAACCACCTATAAGATGTTGCACCTGTTTGAGAGGCGTTAAGTTGTAAGGTTTCGTTTTCGCATAGTGCGCTATTTGTTGCTAATAATCTATTTGGGCCCAAATCTGTTCGTAATTGGAAACTGCCCGCTTCAAGAAAAACAGCAGAATCATATCTAAAATTTTGCTCGTCTGCAATTACCAATTTTACATGATAGGTTGCTCCGGGTACAACGCTTGCTGTGGCTGTTAACACTGCGGTTTGCCCGTTAAAATTTATTGGTGCGCTGGCCGTGTTCCAACTGCCAAAATAACTTTCGTTTTGGGCGGCGCAGCCATTTGGGATGTTGGGATGCACCGTAGTTACTTTTACGGGTGTTTGGGTATCGGGCACTAAGGCGATGTTTGTATAATTTTGATTGGACGTTTCGCGGATTAAAAAACCAAACACGTCCGAGAATTGGCAAGTGTTTGGGTTACCTTGTTGGTATTCTTCTGAGGCAAAAAGGTACCTGAAACTAATTAGATTTGCTACCGCTGTAAATTCAAATTCTATAATTGTGGCATTGTGGGTATTGCTTTCATTTAAAATATTTTCTAAATCGTTATCTCCAAACCAATTTACGGCGTCGTCATCGCTTAAAGTGGTATTTGGCCCTTCTACATTGCTTAAACGGCCGGTAGTTAAAACAATACCGCTCTGAAAAGGAAAGGTTGTGCCCGTGGCATCAAAATAACCATAGCTTTGGTCTGTGCCCCCAAAATTTCCGCCAACCACGTTGGTTACTGTAACATTGGTAATGCAATTGCTGTTAATTAAAATATCTTCAATAAGTTGTTGAGGGGTATAGGTTTGGCTATCTACTTGTAGGTTTTGGGCAACTAAATTTATGCTGGTTAGCATGTAGAATGCGAGTAAAATGTATTTCATTAAAGTTAAATAAAAAGGCTTTAAAGTAATTTAAAATTATATGTTAACGCTTTAAAGCAAAATGCCCCCTAATATCAAAAGCTTCGTTGTTTTGAATAATTTTAGCTACAAACCAGTAATCGTCCGATGGCATATTTTGCCCGTTAAAAGTGCCATCCCAACCTAAAGAAGTATGCGGAAGCGTTTTTAGCAGCTTGCCATGTCTGTTATAAATATAAACTACGGTTCCCGGTATTTCTTGCACGCCCACAATATGCCAGGTGTCAAAAACGCCATCGTTATTTGGGGTTACAAATTTGGGGATATCTATAACCACAACCTCGGTGCTTACATCTTTGCAGCCGTTTAAATCGCGAATAGTTATGGTATGCAATCCAAAGGTTACATTGTTAAAAACATTTGATGTTTGTGGTTCGCCATCATCTAAAATAAATACATAATCGCCAATGCCGCTAACATTTACGGTAATGCTGTTAGGATCTGCAAAATCAACTTTTGTTGTAAAATCTATGGTAGCATCTTCAGATTCTATAACCGTGAAATTTTTGGTGTACGAACAGTTGGGGCCTATAACATAAGGTGTTGTAACAGTTACCCAATAATCGCCAATGTCTGTAACTTCATCTAAAAGGATTTCTGTTGCAGTTTCTCCGGTTGACCATAGATAAGTGTCGTTTGGGTTTCCGGTATCTGCACTAATAATTAGTGGTAGGTCGTTTATACAAAGAGGCACTAAATCTCCGATGGGAATTATAGGCAACGGATTTATTCGAGTGGCAAATTGCGATACGCCAAAACATCCTGTGTTATTATTTTGAATGCGAGCAAATATAATTTCACCATCAAAAGCGGTGTGTAAATTTGGTAATGCATTGCTTGCTGTTTCTGCTTCTGTTACATCGCTATAATACGTTACCGTGTGTATTGAAGCGTTTTGCGAACCTATGATGGCATTGGAGTTTGCCGATAAATCAAATTCAAAAAAACCATCAAAATCATCGTCGCATGCTATTAAATCTGGTGCGTTGTTTGCAATTGGGTTTGCATTAATTTGTAAGTTAAAAGGTACTGTAATTGGGCAATTAACCAACGGATCGTTAACCCTTGCGTAAATAACATGATTGCTTGCTGTATAGTTAAAAATGTTAGCTGTTGGGTTTATGTTGTTATCGGCATCGTTTTGGGAGTTGTGATACGATATGGTTACAACACTTGGGTCGTTAACAATTAGAGCATCAACGGTTGATAGGTTGAAAGTGTCTGTGCCATTATCGCAAATTTCAATGGTGCCAATGGCATTTGTTGGCGGTGGCGCAATTACAACCAATTCTAACGGAATTACACTAAAACACCCCGTTAAGGTATTGGCCACTTTAATATATACTGTTTTGCTATCAGAAATATAATTTGTTGGATCAGCAATTTCGTTGCTATTATCTAAACCATCATTTTGGTTAATATCTGAGAAATTTTCGAAGTAATTGGTAATGAGGTTGTTTTGCAATCTGTCATTAATTTGAAAATCGGCATTTTCTAAATTAAAGCTTACAAAACCATCATAATCTGTATCGCAACTTTCAAAAGGGTTTGCTTGGGTTAAATCTGGCGATGCTATTATATTAATACCTAATTCTTCAACTACATAACAGAATGATGCGCTGCTTTCTATTCTTACATAAAGCGTTTGCGGATTTGAAACATTGGTGTATTGTAATGGTTGCGGGTTTAAATTATCTTCGGCATCTTGTCGGTTTAAATGAAAGCTAACGTTAAGATTATCGGGTGAGCCTTGGGATATTTCGGTAATTTTTTCGTTTAAATCAAAAACGTGTATTTGGTCGTTGGAAATATCATCGCAAATTAAATACGGATTGAATGCATTGTAAATGGGGTCTGAAGATACTTGCAAGTCAAACGATGATGTTGCAGAACAGGTCGCATCGGTAGTGTTTTCAACACGAACATAAATGGTTTGTGGCGAGCTTGTGTTTTGGTAAACGGTATTTTTATCGATGGGAATGCTAAAAGCGGCATCTTCAAAATAAAAGACTTCTTTTCCGGTTTGGCCGTTTAAAATTTCGGCATCTTTATCAACCATTAAAAAATCTGCTACAAAAGTGCCATCGTCTTTACATATTTGAAATGGGTTTAAATCTGGAATAATAGGTATTGTGTTTATATTAACATCTAGCGTTACAATATTGAAACAACTTAGGCTATCGTCGTTTTCTACACGTATGTAAATGGTTTGCGTATTGGCGTTGTAATTGGTTGTATCTGTAATTGGGTTTACGTTATTATCGGCATCATCAAACGAGGTAAAAAAAGCAATGTTAAGTCCTGTGGTATTGGTAACCGTTTCCGGAATTTTATCTTCCAGATTGATAATTGAAAATCCGTCTTGGTCGTTATCGCAAATTGTTATAGGGTTTGGCGAGGTCGCAGCAGGTGCCACATAAATTTCAATATCAAAAGGGTTTATGGTGCTACATCCCGAACTAATATTTTCAATGCGTGCATATATGGTTTCCACTTGGGTTGTATTGGTGTAGAATGGTGGTAGTTGATTGGTGTTGTTTTCAGCATCTGTGTTGGTGGGGTAGTATCGCACATCAAAATCTGTATTTCCGTTGGTTACAATATCGTCTAGCGATGCCAAATCTATGCTAACAATTCCGTCATCGTCTGTATCGCAATAGGGTATTGGTATTGTTGGATTAAAAACAATAACGGGGTTTACCAGTAAGGTAATTTCAGAAAAATCTGAGCAACCACTTGCGGTGTCGTCAATTTTTATGTAAAGTGTAGTGGGGCTTGTGGCCGGATAAGGTATGCTGCTATCCAAGGGGTTTGCGTTGGAGTCCCTATCTGTTTCGGTTTCGTAAAAAGTAACGGCAATATTGGGGAGTTCGTTAGCAATAAAGAGTTCTAGCGTGTTAAGATTAAAATCTAGGGCGTCGTTTATGTTGTCGTTATCGTCGCACAGTGCGAAATCTCCCGTATCTGTACCAGTTAGCAATAAATTGGTATGTACTTCTAGGGGCACAATAGATGCGCAGCCCGTAACATCATCTACAACTCTTACGTAAAGGGTTGCGTTACCGGGTTCAAACAGTGCGTTTTGGTATTGGTAATTGGTTTCGTTGGCAATTGGGTTGTTTCCAGTTTGGGCATCGGGTATGGTTTCATGAAATGTAAATGTTACCCCGGTCAAGCCCATTAAAATATCGTTAATAACTTGTGTTAAATCAAAATTAGCATTACCATCTTTATCTGTATCGCAGGCATCCAGATATTGCGTATTTCTGTTAACTATGGGGCTGGTGGTTATGTTAATTGTTAAATTAGAGGTGCTTACACAACCGGTTTGCGTGTTAATTGCCCTAACATAAACCATTTCAACAGGTGTGTTTGTATTTACATAAGGGGTGGGAATTGGGTTTGCACCGGTATCTGCATCAATAGTGCTGTAATGGTAGCTTACCACCAAATTACTGTTGCCTCCTGTAATTTCGTTGTCTTTTTGGGTTAAATCGATTACGGTGTAACCATCGGGTGTGGTATCGCTATCGCATACCTCTAGATCTGTTGGTGCAGTAATATTTGGTAAAGGGTTTACAACCAAGTTAAACGTTGTAAAACCAAAGCAACCAGAGTTTGTATCTTGAATACGAACATAAATGGTTTGGGAAAAAGGTGTTGTATTTGTGAAATTCCCAGATACAGGATTTGCGTTGTTTCTGGCATCTGCATCAGAGAGGTGATAAGAGAAGTCGTAATTTGCAAAAGGGATGTTGTTTATTATCTCGGTGTTTTTAGAACTGAGGTCGAATGTCTCAAAGCCATCGCCGCTTGCATCATCGCATAAAGCATAATCTGTAACAGGGTTTATGGGTTCTTCGGTGTTTAAAACCACAACTGCTTCATCTGTTTCAACACAAGCATTGCCATTTAAATCTACTGTAACTTCAACTCTATATGTACCATCTTGGGTGGCACTTATTGTTGGCAGTGTTGTGGCAAGTGGAGAATTATCTAAAAACCAAGCATAAGTAGCTTGAGGGTTTTGTATATCGGCATCTAGTGTTACCGAAGGCGCACAGGTTGATACATCCTCTCCCAAATCTAAAATTTTAAAACTATTGCCTTCAATAAAAACAGCCGAATCAAAATCACCATCTGTTTGGTCGGCAATAACCAATTTAATATGGTATTGCACATAAGGCGTTATGGTAGTAGTTGCAGTTAAAACGGTTGTTCTGCCGTTATAATTGGTGTCTCCAACATTATAGCCATCAAAATATTGATCGTTTTGAGCAGCGCAAACACCAAAAATCTCATCATGTATGGTATTTGTGTTAACAGGTGTTGATGTGCCAGGAACTACCGCAATATTTTGATACGGCAGCGGGCTACCGGTTTCTTTTATTAAAAAGGCAAAACCATCGGAAAGCTGACAAGGGTTAATACCGAAATATTCTTCTGAAGCCAATAAGTAATTAAATTGAAGCTGACTCGATATGGATACAATATCAAACTCAATCGATGTGGCATTTAACGTGTTGGTTATGCCCAAAGCGGTTTCTAAATCGGGGTCGGTGCCCCAAATGGTAGAACCTTCGCTTAATGTGGGCGTTGTAACCCCGTTACCGCCAGATGTAGCATTGCCCGTAGAAAGCATGATGCCATTTTGAAACGGAAAATTAGAACTCCCACGATCAAACTGAGCATAGCTTGAAAAACCACTGGCACTACCGTTAACAGATGATGTAATATTGGTAATTTCTACACAACTGTTTTGCACAAGGTTGTCCTGGATAAGTTGTTGTAATCCAACGGAATCGTCAACTAAAATTTGTTGAGCGTAGGCGTAACTGCTACCAAGTAAAAGTAGTCCTAGTAAATAGTTAGCAAATTTCATAGCAGTAGGTTTCTTTTAATTTGGAAAACTCAATTAAAATATAAATTGAATATATTGGGAAAAATAGACTTTTTTCAGATGAAGCGCAAAATATATCCGATAAAATACGATTTTAATTGGTTTTTATGATTCTTAAATTAATATTTTAAGGTAAAATGGTTTTTTAAAACCCTTCCGTCTTGCAGGGTAACGGCAAACCAATAATCGTCTGCGGGCAGTTTCTGGCCATTAAAGATTCCGTCCCAACCTTTTCCCAGCGGATCCAACTGCTTTACCAGTTTCCCGAACCTGTTGTAAATAAGGATATTGGTATTGGGCTGGAACATGCTTGAAATGCCTTGGACCTGCCAGGTATCGTTGTCGCCATCGTTATTTGGTGTAAAAAACCTGGGGAACCCGATAACCGACACTAGGTCTTGCACGGTGCCGCAGTTGTTTTTAATGTCGCGGACGCTCAGGGTGTAAATGCCCGGTGAAACGTTTTCGAACGTATTGCTTTCCTGATAGGGTGCGTACACCGCGTTGTTCTCGTCTAGCAATCTGAACTCATAAACTCCTTCGCCAGAAACCAAAACGGTAATGGTATTGTTTTGTGTGGCATCGACCACTTCAATGGTTTCAAAGGTTGCAATGTTCGAGGGTTCTACGGTAATGGTGCGTTGTTTGGTGCAGCCATTGGCATTGGTAACCGTAACGTTGTAAGTGCCCGCTTGATTTACATTGATTTGATAGGTGCTTTCCCCGGTGGACCAACTGTAGGTATAGTTTGAAGGCGCATGGTTTATAACAGCGGCGTCCAAAGCGATGGTGTCCGGGAAAAAGTTGAGGCAATAATACGCCAAAGCTTCGGTTTCAATATCCGGCAGCTCGTTTACGGTCAGGGCCACTTCGCTTATGCCGTAGCAGTTGTTGGCATTTTCAACCCGTGCATAAATAATTTGCGAATATGGGTTTGTGTTTGTAAATGAGGTTCCTAAATTGTTTGTTTCAAGCAGAGCATCATCATAAGTTTGGTAATAGGCAATGGTTAAGCCGGCAGGTAGCCCGCTTACAATAGCGCTATCGGCGTTGCTTAAATTGAAATTGTAGAAACCATCTTCTGTTCCGTCGTCATCGCAAACAATAAGTTGTGTATCGCCTGAATCTGTAACGCTCACATTCAGTGTTAGTTCTGAAGGTGAGGAGCAGCGCGTTGCATCGTTTACAACTTCGGCATAAATGGTTTGCGGATTGCTTGTGTTGGTAAAGGCGTTGCCGTCAACTTCATTGGTTCTGGCGGCATCGGTATAGAACCTGGTTGAAAGGCCGGCTACGTTGTTGGTTAGAGCTGCATTGGCTTGGTTGAGGTTGAACAGCGTAAGGCCATCGGCGGTACCGTCCTCGTCGCACTGCAACAGGGTGTGGTTGAAGGCTTCGGGGTTAGCATTAAAAACAACAAAAGCCTCACCTTCAATGGCACAGTCGCCGTTGTTGGGATCGATATACACTTCGTAATGCCCATTTTGGGTAACTACTAAATCATGATCATTTTCAGATAAAGGGTTTCCATCACGGGTCCAACTATAGGTAGCACCAGTTATTTGGTCGGCGGTTAAAGTGTACGTATCATTGACACAAAGCGCAAGGTTTGTGGAATTCCTGCCATTTTTAATAATGTCTATTTTTTCATTAAAAAAAGAAGCTATAAAAGGAGGCAATCCTTGTGAGGAATTGTTTGGTGAAAGACTAATGGTATTGTGGCTATAGTTCGCACTAAAACCAATACCGTTGGGGTTATTAATTACCCCAAGATAAGGTAAGCCATCATTGTAAGTGGCGCTTAAAGCTCTGTAAATTTTACCGTTTGGCCCAAGTTGCAAACCGCCTCTGTACAATTCACGGTCATCTAAAACAACAACGGAGGATTGAATATTTGTTGCTAAAAGATTGTATTGGAGCAATGATGATGTGTGGTTTGATGGGATGTTATTGTTGGCCGGCGTTTCAAAATCGAAAAAATTGTTATACGAATGCACATAGAGCAATTGACTGTTTGGTGAAAATTCCACACCATAACTGGCATAATTTTCAAAAGACAAATCAAGTTCCAATTGATTACTTACAATACCTGTAGCGGTGTCGAAATCATATAAATACAAACCGTCCCTAACATTGGCACATGCCACTTTTTCGCCATCAGGCGAGAGCTTTAAATAGCCTCGTGCATCTGAAATAAAAAGGTTAAATGTTGACTTGACCGATGTTGTGTTAACGCCTAAATTGTTAACCTCAAAAGCGTGAAAAGTGTTGAAAATATCGGCATCGCCATTTTCTGATGCTAGGGTAAGCACCCAAATGGATTTTGTAATACAATCCTTTAAAACTGCTGTAATTTTTTCAGAACATTTCCGAAGTAAATTTCTGTTTTTTGTAGTAATAGCACCTAGACCGCCATCTAAAGTCATATCGACTTGCGAATAGTTTAAACCGAAATCATTCCCATCAAGACCATTATCAACTGTGAAAATGTAGTAAATATTCTCATCGTCTGGTTTGGGCACAATAATGGCAGATTGCGTACTAGAAGAATCGCCAAATAAGTTTGAGCCATTCTGCATCAAATTATGATTTCTGTTCCATACGGTTGTGCCATCTGTATAAAATAGTAACTCACCAGAACTGTCTGATATGGACGCGCAGCCTTCGTTTGTAAATAATTGTCCATCACTTACTGGGGTCACAGAATTGTTGACTTGGTTAAATTTTATGCCACCACCAAAACCAAAATACCAATTGGCGGCTTCACTTTGGGCAAAACCATTTATACTTATTAAATAACCTATTAATAGAAATGCGAATTTTTTCATCTTTTCAGTAGCAAATGCTACCAAAGATATTATAAATCTCGCTTTTTTAATAATCTGTACGATAAAAAGATAAATAGAGCAGTCCAAGCTGTTACTATGGCAAATTCGTGCCCATGCACCGCATAGTCGTAAGCCAATTCACCTTTGTCTGGAAATTTAGTCATGGCTATACGTTGGAATGGTTGATCGATTAATTTGTACATAGCTTTTAACGGAAAGAAATTTTGGATCTTTTCAGCGCTATTGGCATCAAATTTCCAGGCTATTAATCCAAACAAAATCCATTCTAAAATATATAAGATAAATAAAAAAGCTAATGCGAAAGCTGAACGTTTTACAAGCATTCCTAAAAATAAGCACAAACTAAAAAAGCCAACAAGTTTTAAAAAATATGCAGCTATAAATTCGGTTTCCCTTAAAATAATGGAAGCTTCGGTATAACTTGAATAGTATAAGCCTATACATAAAGAAATTAAAGCAATAAGTACCGTAGATACTAACGAAAAGAAAACAATGGTGTAGAATTTAGAGAGAATAAATTCTTTTTTGCTTAACCCGTCAATTAAGTTTTGCTTTATGGTTTTGTTGCTGTACTCGTTACCAATCATGCTTACAACCACAATGGCAAAAAAGAATTTGAATTGCGATGCGAAAAATGTGGTTAAATGCCAGATAATGGGGAAGTTGAAAATGCCCAATTCACCCAATTCCAGTGTAAAAAAACCAAAAACATTAATCCTTAATGAGGATAATAAAATAACAAAAAACGGCAAAATAAACGAAACAAAAATGAGTATTTTGCTGGTTCTGTTAAGGAGTAGTTTTTGTAGTTCTAAATTTAAAAGACGTAACATATAGTTCGTGTGTTTTTTGTTCCGAAACAATACCGATAGCTATCGGGACAGCGTAAATTGGTATTGTTTTATCAATGGTCTGTTAATTGTAAAAACTGCTCTTCTAAACTCTCTTTACGCTGTACTAAATGGGTAAGTACAATACCGTTTTTAAAAAGGTATTTGTTAAAATCTTCAGATGGCATCGGTTCGTTTAAAAAAGCAGTTATTAAACCGTCTTTATCTTTAATCGATTTAAAAGAGGGGTTGTTTTCTAAAAGCGCAATCAAATCTTTTGGGGTATTGCATTTCAATTCAAAAAAACCATGACTGGAAATCATTTCGTCCACACGACCCGAATATAATTTTACGCCTTTGCGCAGCACCACTACATGCGAGCATACTTTCTCAACTTCATCCAACAAATGCGATGCCAATAAAATGGTGGTGCCTTTGGTTGCAATTTGCTTAATGATTTCGCGTATTTGGTGAATGCCTTGTGGATCCAATCCGTTTGTGGGTTCGTCTAAAATTAAAATTTCCGGATCGTTTAATAGTGCCGAAGCAATGGCCAAACGTTGTTTCATACCTAAAGAATAGGTTTTAAACTTGCTGTCTTTGCGTTCCAGCAAGCCAACAATTTCAAGCTTTTCTTCAATTTTACCATAATCTACACCTTTAATTTTACAGACCAGTTTTAAATTTTGTGTCGCTGTCATGTAGGGGTAAAAGTTGGGCCGCTCAATTATGGCGCCTACTTTTTTTAGCGCATCGTGCGTGGTTGTTTGTCCGTCAAACCATTTAAAATTACCCTGTGTTTTGTTAACCACATTTAAAACAATGCCCAAAGTGGTAGATTTTCCGCTTCCGTTTGGCCCTAAAATACCATAAACGTTGCCTTTGTTTATGGTAAACGATAAATCTTTTACTGCGGTTAAATAGCCAAATTTTTTGGTAAGATTGTTAATTGTAAGTATGGGTTCCAAGATGTGTGATTTTTTATGCCGAAATAATACCCCTGAATTTATTTTCAGGAACATCAACAATTTTGGTTGTTAAAGTAAGACGATGTTCGGCTTATTTTG
Organism: Gelatiniphilus marinus; assembly: GCF_042684345.1. NCBI lineage: Bacteria > Pseudomonadati > Bacteroidota > Flavobacteriia > Flavobacteriales > Flavobacteriaceae > Gelatiniphilus > Gelatiniphilus marinus. The sequence goes on from NZ_JBHULK010000001.1 coordinate 150,037, forward strand.
TTACAAGAATATTAATAAAAGCTTTTAATTAAAAATTTTAAATGAGTTGAGTAAAAGAATTTTAGATTATTTCTTTAATTTGAATAACTTTACATTTATGCAAGATTTAAAAATTTCAAAACGAAAACCTTCTTTTCCTGTTACAAATAAACTAGATGATTATTTGGATAGGTACGATAGAAATACAACGATTCCTATTTTCTACGATGATTTGTTGCGTTTTCAAGGGTCGATTGTGGTTTACGATAAAGAGGATAATGATACGCTTTGGATTAGGGTGTATTACAACGAATTTGAACGTGAAGAAATAGATTCATCTCTTAAAAAAGTATATACCATATTACATTCTGATGGAAACGAAAGCATTCTCCCTTTTTTAAATGTTGATGCCATAGATTTTTGCACCTTCGGCAACTCGAAACCTTTCCGAGTAAAAATAAGGAATATTTTAAATGACAACTATACCCATTTCTATATAAAAACCACCGATGCTTCGCGTATTTACGGTTTAGAGTTAGAGCACATGTTATCGCCTTATAATTTAAATTTTTTGGTCTCTAAAAACACGCTTATTGAAGAGCATATTACCGGAATACCCGGAGACGAGTTTATAAAAAACATGCTGCCACAGTGCACAAAATCTGAAAAAGCCCAAATTGCCAAAGAGTTTGTTAAGTTTAACGAACGTTGCATGATTAGGCTTTTGGGCGATATGCGATCTTATAACTATGTTATTGTGCCCATACATGATTTTGATCATGTGGTTTACAGGATAAGGGCTATAGATTTCGACCAGCAGTCGTACGAGGGCAAGTTTAATATTTACAGGCCGCAATTTTTTAAGGAGAACTTAAAAATGGTTGAACTGGTTTCTGAAACCATACAGAAATTATCCATAGATCAATACAAAACCGAAGAGCGTTCTATTTTGGTTAAACGTTTAAAAAGTTTTAATGTACGCATTGGCGAATTGATAGATTGTATGGAAAGCGACACGATTTCCAATCAAGAAAACATAAGTTTGTTAAAGAAAACCATTTTTGAATATACCCAAGATGTAAATTTTAAGCGCAGTAAGAATATGGGTGAAATACTAAAGTACGCCTTAGCTTTTTTAACTCGTAATTACGACAATGTTAAGCTGGAGAGTTTAAAGAAAAGGAATATGTATTAATTCCAGTTTTCATCAAAATCCAGATTGTTGTAATCGTCAATATCCAATTCGTCTTCAAACTCGTTAAAATCGTCGTTGGGGTCTACCTCAAATAATTTTTCTGGAGCGTTTTCAGGCACTTGCCCTTGTACGAACATAAGGTTTGGGTAATCATTGCCTTCGGTTTCTTCAACAATTTCGGCAAGTTCTACATAAAAAGTCCACATGCTTAAAAAATCGTAAACGTAAATCAGTTTAGTTTGTGCTTCGTGCACCACACTATCCAAAGACGTTTCGTTCATTAAACGCGCAGAGTTATTTTCGCTTAAATCGAACAGCGAAATTTCTTCACCTTGATCCCAATGATCGTTACTTAAGTAAAACGATGCCATCTCAGAGCCATCGAAACCAAAAGATTGTGTGATGATGTTGTGCAAATCTTCAAGCGTATCGGTTTCACGGATTTCTAAATCGCGAAAAACATCATCTTCGGTATCATTATCAAGTATAACTCTAAATCTGTAAATCATTCTGAAAAAATTATTGGTGCAAAGATAAGTCTTTTAAATTATTTGCTAAAACGGTGCAAAGTAAATGTCATCGCACTTAATAGAAAAAAAGCACCTATTTGATGGGCGATACCTAACCATAACGGCACTGCGTAGAGTATTGTTAAAACGCCAAGTAAAAACTGAAAAGCAACTAGAATCTGTAGCGAATTTATACCTTTTCTTTGAAGTTTGGTAATTGGTGTTTTTCGGGCCATAAACCATAATAATGCAATAGATATTACAACCAAATACGCCAAAATTCGGTGAATAAATTGAATGCCACTTGGGTTTTCAATAAGGTTTTTGTAAAACGGTTCGAGAATATAAACCGTGTGGTGCATAAATTTATTTTCATTCATCAATGGCCAATGATTGTGCAACAGCCCCGCTTTTAATCCTGCCACAAAAGCACCGTAAATAATTTGGATAATAAGAATGAGATAACTAATAATTATAAGGTTTCTAAACTTTATATTTATTGTTTTTTTGTTTGGGTAAATTAAATCTAAGGCCACCCAAAGCGTAGCTGCAAAAGTAAGGAAAGCCGTAGTTAAATGTGCAGCTAAACGGTAATGGCTTACATCGGGCATATCAACCAAACCGCTTTTTACCATGTACCAGCCTAAAAACCCCTGAAACCCACCAAGAACCAATAAAACCAAGCACTTTTTAATGGTTTTTTTGGTGAGCTGTTTGGTAATTATAAAATATAAAAACGGAATTATAAATACCAAACCAATAAACCTGCCAATAACACGGTGAAGCCATTCCCAGAAATAGATGTTTTTAAAATCGCTTAAGGTGAAATGAGAGTGTAGTTTTTGGTACTCTGGGTATTGTTTGTAAAGCTCGAAGGCGGCTTGCCATTCAGCATCGTTTAATGGTGGAATGGTGCCTGTTATCAATCTGTAATTAGACATCGATAAGCCCGAGTCTGTAAGTCTGGTTATGCCACCAACTACTACCATTATAAAAATAAGCACACAGCCCGTTAACAGCCAGTAAATAACTTTTTTGTTGTCTTTTTTTTGTTTTATCACGAATTCAGAAATATTTAATTTCACTATTCACTATTCACTATTCACTATTCACTATTCATTATTCACTATTCGCAAACCCAATCGTTCTCCTTCTTTTAACATAAGCTGATATGCAGCTTCGTATTCATTTGGGATATCGCCTTCTAAAATAGCTTCTTTTATGGTTTCTTTTATAATGCCAATTTCGCGTGATGGTTTTAAGTTGAAGGCTTTCATGATTTCTTCACCAGAAATTGGTGGCTGGAAATTTCGAACATGGTCGCGGGCTTCAACTTCTGTTATTTTTTCTCGAACTATTTTAAAGTTATTGTGGTATTTAGCGAACTTTTTAGGGTTTTTAGTAGTAATATCCGCTTCGCATAGTGTCATTAAATCCTCTATATATTCGCCAGCATCAAAGACCAAACGGCGCACAGCAGAATCTGTAACGTCTTGTGCCAAAGCAATAGGTCTGGAACTCATAAATACCATTTTTTGTACAAATTTCATTTTGTCATTTAAAGGCATTTTTAATCTTTTGAATAAACGATACACCATTTTTGAGCCTTCAAACTCGTGCCCATGGAAAGTCCACCCCACTTTTTTGTTGAATTTTTTTGTTGGTGCCTTACCAATATCGTGCAACAGAGCGGCCCAGCGCAACCACAGGTTATCGGTGTTTTTTGCAATATTATCGACCACCTCTAAAGTGTGGTAAAAATTGTCTTTATGGCGTTGGCCTTCAATTTCGTCAATGCCTTTTAAAGCAGTAAGTTCTGGCAATATATATTTTAACAATCCGGTTTTTTCCAATAGTAAAAACCCCGTTGAAGGTGTTTTGCTTTCCAAGATTTTATGAAGCTCGACAACAATACGCTCGTTGGTTATAATTTTAATGCGATGGCTGTTTTTTGAAATGGATTTTAATGACTTTGCTTCAATTTTAAAATCGAGTTGCGTGGCAAAACGTATGGCGCGCATCATGCGTAGAGGGTCGTCGCTATAAGTAATATCAGGATTTAAAGGTGTTTTTATAATTTGATTTTTTAAATCTTCAATCCCGTTAAACGGGTCGAGTAAATCACCGAATTTCTCTTCGCTTAAATCTAAAGCCAACGCATTAATTGTAAAATCACGGCGGTTTTGGTCATCTTGTAAAGTACCATTTTCTACAACAGGATTTCTGCTGTTTTCATAATAAGATTCTTTGCGTGCGCCAACAAATTCTATTTCAATATCATTGTGGCGTAGCATGGCTGTACCATAAGTTTTAAAGATTTGTACTTTGGGTTTGTTGGGTAAATTTTTGGCGACTTGTTTTGCGAGTTCAATGCCGCTACCAATCGCAACAATATCTATGTCTTTAGCGTCTCCTCGGTTTAAAATAAAATCGCGAACAAAACCACCAATAACATAGCTATCTAAATTTAATGTTTTAGCAGATTGGGATATAATTTTAAAGATATTATGTTGTAATGCTTCTTTGTAGTTCATTTTTTTTTGTTGCCTCTCCCGAAACTTCGGGAATATTGCAGTTGCTTTATTTTCTGTAAACTTTTGAGGGTATTTGTTATTTCGAACACCGTGAGAAATCTCATCGTAAATTCAAAACTATGAGATTCCTGGTCGCTTTGCTCTGTCGGAATGACACGCCCTCAAAAAGAATTTCATTCTTATATTAAAAACCATGGATTTTAAATCCATCGAGGTTCATTTAGTAAATTCCAAAAAAATAAATTCCAAATTCCAAGTCGGTTTCGATTGGAATTTGGTGTTTTAAAATTTGGGTTTTTACTCCCGAATCACTTTAACAATCCCGCTATTGCTCAATTTAATTATTGAAGAGGGCTTGTCGCAGATTTTTTCGTGATGCAAATTTACAACATAGTCCACACCTTTTAAAATGGCAGGTGTTATTTCTTTAAACGATTTTGGCGTTGGTTGTCCGCTAACATTCGCCGAGGTAGAAACAATGGCACCGTTGAGTTTTCTTGATAATTGATAGCAAAAATCATCGTCGGGAATACGGATGGCTATTGTGCCATCGGCTGCAATTAAATTTGAGGCTAAATTTTGGGCATCGTCGTAAATTATAGTTATTGGTTTTTCAGAAATATCGATGATGCTATGTGCGGCTTCGGGTATTTTTTTTACGTATTTTGTTAGCATTCTATCGTCGGCAACCAAACAAATTAAGGCTTTGCTGTCTTCGCGCTGTTTTAGTTGGTACACTTTTTTAACCGCTTCTGGGTTGTTGGCATCGCAGCCAATGCCCCAAACGGTATCGGTGGGGTACAGGATGAGACCGCCGTTTTTTAAGACTTGTAGTGCGTTTTTAATTTCGGTATTCATAAAAAATATTAAGAAAGACTCTCTTTTTTCACTAGTAAAACTTGATAGGCGTTAATTAAGATTTTCCAGTTTTTTTCAAGCATATAGGCGATTACGGTTTTGCCTTTTCCGCCTCCTGGTAAACCACAATCGTCGATAAGTACAATGGAATCTTTATGCAATTTATCTTCAATAATTTTGAATTCCTTTAAATGGTGTTCCTGACTTTTCGTTTGAATCTCTGTATCGGTTTTCGAGTAGTCGTAACTATCTAAGTACAAAAAATCTACGGGTTTATCAAAGGTTTTTAAAAACGCTAAAGAATCGTTTAAATGCACCGTAACCGTATCGTTTAAATTTTGGTTATCTACTTCGCTTTGCGAGCCTTTTACCGAATCTTCGCTAATATCAACAGAGTGCATTTTGGCTTGGTTTTGTTGCGCCCATTTGCCAAAAACTATAGTGGCGCTACCATCGCCTTTGGTATTATTTAAGCCTTCTCGGGAAGTGCCCGTTTCAACAATGGTTTTAACGTTTCTTTCGTCGAGTAATTTAAGCGTTTTTGCAAAAGTGATTCGGCGTCGCCTAAAATTATATTTAAAGGGCATAAACGGATATAATGATTTGTGCTTTGCGAATTTAATGCCGTAGTGAATCAAGACTGCCAACAGAATAACGGCAATAATTATAGTAAAGATCATTATCAGTTTTTTTAGTGGTTAGGTAGCAAATTTAGGATTTACTTTTTAAATAAAATGCTTTTATAAACTTCAATATATTGTTTTGCGGTGTCATTCCAATTAAAACTTTTGGCGTGTTTTATGTAATTTTGGGATAATTCGGTTTTGTTTTTTTTGAAGGTGTCTAAACCTTCTTTTAAAATTTCTGCCATGTAATTGGGTTCGAAATTATTCCAATAAAAAGCGTGTTTACCACCAATTTCGGGTAACGAGGTGTTGTTTGACAGAAAAACGGGTTTTCCAAATCGCATGGCTTCAATAGGCGGAATACCAAACCCTTCGCGCAACGACGGAAACACGAATGCATCGCAGTTTTGCATGTAATATTGTTTGTCGAGTTCTGATATTTTTCCGGTGATGATAACGCGATTTTCCAGTTTTAATTCTCTTATCGTGTTTTGCAAAGTGCTATTGGCATACTCCGTATTATTATTTCCCGAAAGGATTAAATTATATTCAGGTAAAAACGCTAACATTTCAACTAAAGCGTGAAAATTTTTACGTTCAGTAAATTCGCCAATGCTAAATAAATACGGTTTTTTAGAGGTTAGTTTAGGTTTATGGTTTTCGGGAATTTCAATATCGATAATCGGGTTGCCGTTATAAATAACATATTCCGGTACATTTGGTACCTTAAAATATTGATGGGTAGATTGTTTGGCGTATTCTGAAATGTAGGTAATAGCAGAACTTCGGTTTAATTTGTTTTGAAATTTAATGTTCCTTTCATGGTTTAAGTCGTTTGAAACCTCATCAATAAAATTAACATCGTGTACCGTTAACAAATACGGAATATCGTGATGCGGCTCAATTTTAATATTCTGGTTTAAACAATGCCATAAATCGTATTTTTTTCTTATCCTGAAAGCTTTGTGTCGTCGTAACGAATAGTATTTTTTATAGTTAAAATAAGTACCGAATTCTTCCTTTAAAACATGGGTGTCTTTGGCATGAAGCGTAATTTTAAAGTCCTCAATATTTGCGTTATATAGCCCTTTTATTAAATGGTAATTAAACTGGCCAAAGCCAAAATGTTGGTTTTTAATATTGTGAGATTCTAAAAAAATATGCTGCATGCTGTGTTTTTTACAAAGAAAATAAATAAAGTATGAAATGGTTTAGATTTTTTAAAAGAAAAAAGTAATTGTAATATTGCCATATGAAAGCCCATAATGGGTATTTAACAATGATTAGCCATAAAATCTTACATAAACAAAGCCAAATCCATGGATTATAAAATTTTGTACAAATGAAGAAAGTCTTTCATAAAGCCTACAAATCGTTTGAAAGCGAGCTCGATAATTTCATCGAAAATTTTGATGTGCTTGGTGAAGATTTTGGCAATCAAGAACGAAATTCACTCAAATTATTTCAATTGGGCAAAGAAACGATTAACGTTAAATCGTTTAAGGTACCGCACTTAATCAATAAAATCGCGTATCGTTTTTTTAGAAAAAGCAAAGCGCAACGCTCTTTCGAATACGCCAATAAGCTTAAAGATTTAAACATCGGCACTCCGCACCCTGTGGCGTATTACGAATTTAAAACCCCGTTTTTATTCAAAAAAAGCTATTATATAAGCGAGCAGGTGGATTGCGATTACACGTACCGGGAATTAACAACGGATTTTAACATCCCAAATTACGATGATATTCTCAGAGCTTTTACTCGATTTACATTCAATTTGCATGAAAAAGGGGTTCATTTTTTAGATCATTCCCCTGGAAATACCTTAATCAAAAAAAACGAAAAAGGTTACGATTTTTATTTGGTGGATTTAAACCGGATGGAATTTAAAACCTTGGATTTTGAAACGCGGATTAAGAATTTCTCAAAATTAACCATCCATAAATCCATGGTTGAGGTGATGAGTGATGAATATGCTAAATGCTCAGGTAAAAATTACGATGCTATTTTTAATTTAATGTGGCAGGAAACCGAAGCTTTTCAAGAAAAATACCACCGAAAAAGACGCTTAAAAAAGAAACTTAAATTTTGGAAACGCTTATAATTATTCATTTTTTATGTAGCTCATAAAGTTTAATGTATTTTAAAAAAGTAACGTTAAAGGTTTGTACACAAATAACAAAACCATTTAAACCATCTAAAAAACCAAAACGTAAAAAGTAGGCTTTAAAAAATGCCCAGGATGGTCTAAAAACAATTTTAAATAACGATGATTTTTTGCCCAATTTGTGATAAGCATTGGCGGCTATGGTAGAAAATTTCTCAACTTTTAAATTGTGTTCTTGGTAATCTCTGTAAATCCAATGCAACAAATCGCCTTTAAGTTTACCTGATTTTAACCCCTTTTTTAATGTATAAGTATCGTGCGGGTTTATGCCTTTCCATTCGCCGCTTCCTTTTTTAAATAGCCTTAATTTTTTGTCGGGATACCAATCGGAATGTTTAATCCATTGCCCGCAATAATTATTTAATCGGTTACAATAATAACCATCAAAAACCCAATTTTCTTTTACTTTTAAGATGGATTTTTTAAGCATATCAGATAAAGCTTCATCACCATCTAATGATAAAATATAATTGTGAGTAGCAAGCGAAAGCGCATAATTTTTTTGCTCGATATAACCCTCGAATTCATGTTGAATAAAGGTTACATTGTAAGCTTTGCATATTTCAGGTGTTTTATCGGTTGAAAAAGAATCAACAACAACAATTTCATCAACAACATCTACCAAGGATGCTAAACATTTTTCTAAATGTTCCTCTTCGTTATATGTAATTATAACACCTGAAAGTTTAATCATGGATTGTGTTTTATTTTGTTAAAAGTAATTATTTCAGCTTAATTCTTTTTTAGCTTTTTGCAATGCCGATGCCATCAATTTTGGGCATTTCGTGCACTATTTTATCTTCAATATATTTTGCCTTGTTTTTTTTGAACAAAGGTAAGTGGTATCGGTTTGAAAGCCACTAAACCGTATTCTTTTTTTCTTAAAATAATACAAGCGCTTAACCATAAATGCCGCAATATCAGTTGGGTTGTTTACTGTGGTAATTATTTCGGTTTTTAATTTATCGGTTAAGCGTTCATCGGCATCAATAAACAAAACCCAATCGTGAGCCGCTTGTTTTATGGCAAAATTTCTTTGATCAGCAAAGTTTTTAAATGCACGTTTTATGGTGGTTACATGTTCAAGTTTAGCTAACTTTTCAAGCGTTCCGTCTGTGCTAAAAGAATCTACAACTATAATTTCATCAGCAAAATTTATATTATTTATTACGTATTCTATATGATTGATTTCGTTATAAGTGATGAGTAAAGCTGATATTTTGTTAGAATTCTTCAATTTAGGAGTATCGTTTTGTTATATAATTAATTAAGTTCCTTTTTAACTTTTTGTAACGCTGAAGCTATTATTTGATGCATGTCGTAATATTTATATTCGGCAAGTCTGCCACCAAAAATAATGTTGTTTTCTTGTAACGACAAGGCTTTGTATTGCTGATATTTATTTTGGTTCTCGTCGTTATTAATAGGGTAGTAGGCTTCTTTTTCTTTTGTCCATTGTTCAGGGAATTCTTTAGTTATTACGGTATGTTTTTGCTTCCCAAATTCAAAATGTTTATGCTCGATGATTCGGGTGTACGGAATGTCGCCATCGTTATAATTTACTACGGCATTGCCTTGGTGGTTTTCTTTTTCCAAACTGGTATTTTCAAAACGTAGCGAACGATATTCCAAATTCCCAAATTTATAATTATAGAATTCGTCAATTTTTCCGGTGTACACAATTTTTGTTGCTAATTTGCTTAATGCTTCTTTATTTTCAAAAAAATCAACATTGGTTTTTGTTTCAATACCTTCCAATAAACCATCAATAATTTTGTTGTAACCACCTATTGGAATCCCTTGGTATTTATCGCTAAAATAGTTGTTGTTAAAGGTATAACGCACGGGTAACCGTTTGATAATAAAGGCAGGAAGTTCGGTTGCTTTTTTGCCCCATTGCTTTTCGGTGTATTCTTTTATCAGCGTTTCGTATACGTCTTTTCCTATTAAAGATAAGGCTTGCTCTTCTAGGTTTTTCGGATTTTCAAAACCGTATTCTTTTATCTGGCTTTCTATAATTTTTTTAGCTTCCTCGGGTGTTTTTGTGCCCCATAATTGGTAAAAGGTGTTCATGTTAAAAGGCAAATTGTACAGTTTTCCTTTAGAAATTGAAACGGGGGAATTCACATAATTATTAAATTCCGCAAATTGGTTTACATAATCCCAAATCTGTTTATCGTTGGTATGAAAAATATGGGCGCCGTATTTATGTACGTTAATACCGTCCACATTTTCGCAGTACACATTGCCTCCCACATGGTTTCTTTTATCGATAACCAAGCATTTTTTTCCAGCTTTGTTGGCTTCGTATGCAAATACGCAGCCAAATAATCCGGCACCAACAATTAAATAATCATACTTTTGCATACTTTTATATTTTAAACAAAACTAGAATATTAATTTCCTAAAAAAAACTTTTCAGCCAATATGTATTACATTTCTAGAAATTACAAGTCGTTATTTAATGCCGCCGGAAAAGCAAAAACCGATTGCGAAATATCGTTACAAAACTTAGGGTTTAAAAACCTTGGGTTTAAACAATCGTCTATCCCTAGTTCGGCCGTTGGTACGATAAAGAATTTTTTCGGAATTACCATAGCCTTGTTGCGATTGCCGTTTAAGTCGACAATATGCACGCAATATCCCAATAATAAATTTAGAAAACTGATTTTATTTTTTGTGAAACTGAAACGTTGTAAAATGATAACCATTGTACACGATGTTAGAAGCTTAAAAGGACGAGTGAAAGATGTTGAAAAGGAGCTGGCTAAAATAGTATGTTCCGATGTTATAATAGTGCACAACGAATCTATGAAAACTTGGTTTTTAGAACAAGGCACAACAATACCCACAGTGGTTTTAGGTATTTTCGATTATGTTTCTGATGAAAAACCAATTCAGAATATAAACAGAATTAAAAAAGATAAATACGATATTGCTTACGCCGGTGGTTTTGGCGAAGGTAAAAACGCCTATATTTTCGATTTTGATATTTTAGAACACAGCAAGTATCATTTAAAACTATACGGTATTGGTTTTGATGCAAGTAAAAGAAAAGTGAGCGAAGAAGAATCTGTTATTTTTTATGAAGGTGCTTTTCCGTCCGATCAAATTGCACATAAAATTGAAGCCGATTTTGGCTTGGTTTGGGATGGTATTTCAACCGAAGCTTGTAGTGGCGATTTAGGCGAATATTTAAAATATAACAATCCGCATAAAACTTCATTGTACTTGTTGTGCGGACTACCGGTTATAGTATGGGATAAGGCCGCTATTGCAAGTTTTATAGTTGAAAATAAGGTGGGCATTGCGGTTTCTAATTTAAAGGATTTGAATGCTATTTTAGAAAATGTATCCGAAGATGATTATAAAACAATGAAAACCAATGTTTTAAAAGTGCAAGAAAAAGTGATGCAAGGGCAATTTGTTGAAACTGCGGTTAAGCAAGCTTTAGAGGTTTTAAAAAATTAGCATTTGTCATGCTGTCCCGATGACTATCGGGATTGTTTCAGCATCTCATAATAATAGAATTAATTACCTAAAAAACCTTTAAGTTTATCAATAAACAATTCAGGTTTAAATTTTTGATATAAAGTTGATGCTTCATTTTTGTATTCCTTTTCGGGTTTTGTGTACAATTCGGGCATGTAATCTTTTAAATGCACACTTACGTTATTTTCATCTTCAAAAAGATTCCAAGAGGCTTTATCGATCCACGGCGAATACATAGCAAAGGTTTTGATGTTAAGTGCTTTTGCCATATTTATAGCACCACCTTCGTTACCAATTACGGCATCGCAATGGTGGGTTATCGCTAAAAAATCCCTTAAACTTTTACCGAAAACGTGAAATTTAATATGCTTTTTGGTTTCGGTGTGGCATAAATTTAAAATGGCTTTAGCTTCAGTTTCTTGTTTCGGAATGTAATTAAACAAAATTTGCCCTTTTGTTTTTTCAACAATAACATCAATAACTTTTGCCATAAAAGGCGATGGGTAGGTTTTATTATCACCACTACCCAACACAGCTATCATATATAAATGCTTATTTAAATCAATATTTTCCTTTTGTAAAAACTGTTTGCTATTCGAGATTTCCTTTTCAGTTAAATAAATTTTTGGTTTTACAGATTTTATTTCAATGCCTAACGGATGTAATAATTGTAATCGGTTGGCAATAGCTAAACCTATTTTTTCATCAGTACTTTGTTGCCTTTTTATATTATGATGATAAAAGAGCGAACTATAATATTTGTAGTAGGAAATTTTGATTTTTGCTTTAGAAAAAGCCGTAATCAAATTACTGGAAAGCTTTGAATAGACATCAATTACGACATCGTATTCACGCTTTCTAATAGCTTTAGCAAGCTTTAAAAGTGCTAGTTTACTAGATTCTGCTTCTTTAGTGAAAAAGATAAAATTATCTATAAGCGGATGATTTTTTACAACCGGAAAAGTGTGCTCGTTAATCAAATAGTCCAATTGGGCATTGGGATATTTTTTTCGAAGTGCCTCAAAAAGTATGCTGCTTGTAAGCACATCGCCAATCATTTTTTGCTGTATTACTAAAATTTTCATTTTTCCAGTTTGCAGTCTTCAGTAGGCAGTCTTCAGTAAGCCTACTGCAAACTGAAGACTGATTACTGCGTACTAAATTAAACTGCTACACTATGCTCACGAAGCGCATCATTAAGCGATGTTTTTTTGTTGGTGCTTTCTTTGCGTTTTCCAATAATTAATGCACAAGGCACATTATAAGTCCCAGAAGGGAATGTTTTTGCATAACTTCCCGGAATAACCACAGAACGCGCAGGCACTTTACCTTTATATTCAACAGGTTCGTTACCGGTAACATCAATAATTTTTGTACTCATGGTTAGAACCACACCAGCGCCTAAAACAGCTTCGGTTTCAACACGAACACCTTCAACTACAATACAGCGACTGCCAATAAAGGCATTGTCTTCAATAATTACGGGTGCCGCTTGCAAAGGTTCTAATACACCGCCAATGCCAACGCCACCAGATAAGTGTACGTTTTTGCCAATTTGTGCGCAGCTACCAACGGTAGCCCAAGTATCTACCATAGTGCCTTCATCAACATAAGCACCAATATTTACATAACTGGGCATTAATATAGTCCCGCTGGAAATATAAGCACCGTGTCTGGCAACGGCATGTGGTACAACGCGTATGCCTTTTTCTGCATAGCCACTTTTTAAAGGTATTTTATCATGGAACTCCATCGGGCCAGCTTCAATAGTTTCCATTTTTTGAATAGGAAAATATAAAACCACGGCTTTTTTTACCCATTCGTTTACTTGCCATCCTGTTTCAATAGGTTCGGCTACGCGCAGTTCGCCTTTGTCTAAAAGGTCTATAACCTTTCTTATGGCGTTTGTAGTGGTTTCTTCTTTTAAAAGTGCTCTATCATTCCAAGCGTTTTCAATGGTTTGTTGTAAGTCTGTCATTAGTCTTTATAATTTTAAGCAAATATAATATCTAAGATTTAAAATAGAGAGCGAAATAGCTATAATATGGATTGTGTATTTGGTAAAAATATCAGTTTTAAAATATGTTTTTTTATAAAATGATAATCAATTTTCACTTTTAAGGAAATGAATACATCGATGAAATGCATTTTAGGTGTATTTAAACGAAAAAAACACGCTTTTTAACTATTAATCGATAGAAAACCTACCGTTTTCTAGTAATCGAAAATACAATGTGTTACAACTAATTTATTGGGCTAAACTTTAATGTGATTTTATATTTGAACCATCAAACGAATCCAAATCTGATGAAAACAAATATTTACACATTATTAATCGTACTGCTCTCTTTTTCTTTTGCATATGCTCAAGAACATCCAGTAAGCGATAAAACAGAACCTACAGCTTCTGTAATTAATGATGCAAAACCAACAGTAGCTAATCCTGCCACTTTTAATATTGTAAATACAACAGAAACTAAATTAGAGGGTAATGTACTAGAAGAAAACCTAGCTTATAGTTTCAGCGACATTAGGATATATTTAAACCGTACAAGAAAAGTTGAAAATATTAAATGGTTGTTCCCAAAAATAAATAAAGCTAAAGTAGCATAAAAATAGAGTTCAAATATTAATAATTAAGGTTAAATTGTGAAAAAGGCTGTCTGTAAAGATGGTCTTTTTTTTTAATAGAAAAGCTACTAGCATGTGCTTTGTATTACAAGTTGTAGGAAGAATAACAACCTTGGGCTTTAAGATAGGTGTCGTGAAATTTTGGCAGTGCAAATACGCGAGCAAAAGTTTATTTTAGTTGTTAAAAACGTTTTGGTTTTTATTTTCGAAGGTGTTTTTCGGTATTAAAAGTTAACAGTTTTTATATTTATCGTTTAATCCTATACCTTTTAAAATCATGGGTTTTATTTTTTCTAAGCGCGTTTGTTTGGTAGTCTCTCTTTTTGCCGAACTAATGTAGTCGCAATATTCACGCTGTTTATAAGCCGATAAATTATCAAAGCTGGTTTTTAAATCGTTAACTAAAACGGCTTTTAATTCTGTTGGAACAATGGTTTCTTTTTTGCTGCGGTCGGGTTTAATTTCTTTACCCAATTTTTGGTTTTTAATGGCTTCTTTAACATAAGCTAAAACAATGTTTTTATCAATATCTTTAACCGATTTAAAACGCATTTGCCGTAATGCTTTTGTTTTCTTCTCTTGTGCATTTACCAATATTTGGTGTTTGTCCTTTAAAAACACACCGTTAAAAAACCAAATTCCAAAATGCTTTTTAAAAGCACCTAAGCCTATTACATTTTTGTTGTTCAAAGCATATACAGGTGCGCTCCATTTTATGGTTTCTTCAAGTTCGGTAGTGTTTATAATTGCCCTTAAAATGGTTAAAGCTTCACTAAAATGTGCGTTTTCTTCAATATACTCTTCAACGGAATGTATTTTTTTCATGCCTTAGTGTTTTGTTGAAGGTTTTTTAGCTTTGGGGTAGGGGCTGTTTGTAAAATTAGTTTGCTTGCTGCATCAAACAAATTTATATTTTTTTTCTGAAAAATTCAAATTATGCCAAAAACAAAAAAGCCACTTTACCTTGGCAAAGTGGCTTTGGGTTTAAAGCTTAAAAAGGTTTAAGACTTTGTGGCCTTCACTGAAATTTTAAGCTCGATATCATCGTTAATAAATTTATCGCCTAAATTGTCAAAAAACGATTTAGAGCCATATTTTACGTTCCATTTAGAGCGGTCTATGGTAAAGGTGTCGCTGGTTAAGGTTACAGCACCATCTGTATTGGTTACTGTTACAGGAAACGTTACATTGTTTTTGGTTTCTTTAAGGGTTAAGTTTCCAGATAACATTGTTTTTCCGTCGGTTTCTGTAAAACCGGTAATTTCAAAAGCAGCAGTCGGGTATTTTTCAACATCAAAAAAATCAGCGTTTTTTAAATGTCCAGCAAGTTTTGCGTTTCCTTCGTCTTCTTTCGGTATATCTAAAACGGTTATAGACTTCATGTCTATTAAAAACGTACCGCTGTTAATTTTTCCGTCCTTTAGGCTAAGTACACCGTTCTCGATGTTAATGGTGCCGTTGTGCGAGCCTGTTGGTTTAAATCCTTTCCACTCAATTGTAGATTCGGTTACGTTGGCTGTGAATTTTTCCGCTGTAGCCTCGGCAGTTGCTACCGTTTCAGCGTCTTTTGTGTTGGCTTCTTTGGCCTTGTTTTTACAGCTATTTAAACTTACAACAATAGTTGCTATGGTAAATAGTGTGGCAATGCTTTTTTTCATTATTTCGATTTTTTTAGATTTGAGTTGCGAAATTAATCAAATGATTGCTCTTTTGTGTGAAAAAAATATTAAAATTTTTTTAATGACATTTTGACATTTTTATAATAATGGCAGTACTTTTGCCAACTCAAATTAGTTAAGCCTATAAATTAATTTTACAATGTCTAAAAAAGATAAGAAAAATATAGAAGCCCAAGAGGCCGAAAACACACAAACAGAAACTGTTGATGTTGAAGAAAACAAGGAAGAACAAACCCAAAAGCAAACTGTTGAAGAAAAACTTAAAGACGAAATAAAACAAGAAAAAGATAAGTTCTTGCGTTTGTTTGCAGAATTTGAAAACTACAAACGTCGTACCGCTAAAGAGCGTATAGAACTGTTTGCAACTGCCAGCGAAGATGTAATGCTAACCTTATTGCCAATTCTTGACGATTTTGAACGGGCAATAACACATATTGAAGAAGACAAAGAAGCCGAAGAATTGCGTAAAGGCGTATTGTTAATTTATCAAAAATTAGTTAAAACTTTGGAACATAAAGGCTTAAAAGCCATGGCAATAAACCAAGGCGACGATTTTAATGCCGATAACCACGAAGCCGTTACCCAGGTGCCGGCGCCATCAAAAGACCTAAAAGGAAAAATTATTGATGTAGTTGAAAAAGGCTACACATTAGGCGATAAAATAATAAGATTCCCCAAAGTTGTAATTGGGCAGTAAATAAATTAATTTAAAAAAGTCCTTTTTCTAATTAGAAAAGGATTTACTACAGAATATGGCTAAAAGAGATTATTACGAAGTATTAGGAGTAGGTAAAAGCGCCAGTGCTGCCGAAATAAAAAAGGCATACCGCAAAAAAGCGATAGAATTTCACCCTGATAAAAATCCAGACAACAAAGAGGCAGAGACAAAATTTAAAGAAGCTGCCGAAGCCTACGAGGTACTAAGCGATGCCGATAAAAAGGCACGTTACGATCAATTTGGGCACCAAGCCTTCGAGAATGGTGGCAGCGGTTTTGGCGGTGGCGGTATGAATATGGATGATATATTCAGTCAATTTGGTGATATTTTTGGCGGTGGATTTGGTGGCGGTTTTTCCGGTTTTGGCGGAGGTCAGCGCCGTGTAAAGGGCAGTAACCTGCGCATTCGCGTAAAATTAACACTCGAGGAAATTGCCAACGGCGTAGAGAAAAAAATAAAGGTAAAACGTAAAGTACAAGCACCCGGAACCACATATAAAACCTGTTCTACTTGTAATGGTAGTGGGCAAGTAACCCGTATTACAAACACCATTTTAGGGCGTATGCAATCGTCTGCACCTTGTAATGCTTGTGGTGGCGCAGGACAAACCATAAATAATAAACCAGCCGGTGCCGATGCCCAAGGTTTAAAACTTAGCGAAGAAACCGTATCTATAAAAATACCGGCTGGTGTTGTAGATGGTATGCAGCTTAAAGTTTCTGGAAAAGGAAACGACGCTCCCGGAAATGGTATTTCTGGCGATTTATTAGTAGCCATCGAAGAGCAAAACCACCCAACATTACAGCGCGAAGGCGATAATTTGCACTACGATTTGTATGTTAGTTACCCCGATGCAGTTTTAGGAACATCAAAAGAAATAGATACCGTTACAGGAAAAGTGCGCATAAAAGTTGAAGCTGGCGTACAATCAGGTAAAATTTTGCGCTTACGCGGAAAAGGAATACCCAGTATTAACGGTTATGGCAAAGGCGACCTCTTGGTGCACGTAAACGTATGGACACCCAAAACATTAAACAAACAACAAAAAGAATTTTTTGAAAGCATGAGAGAAGACGAGCATTTTTCTCCCAAACCAGAAATTTCAGATAAATCATTTTTCGAAAAAGTAAAAGATATGTTTTCTTAGTTATTTGAAAATATAAAGTTCTCAAATAGTTTTAGCTTTTATTGCAAAAAAAAACTTATATTTGGGCTATCGCTAATTAACTTTAGTGATAATTTTTCTTTTTCATAGCAATTTTTTTCCCATCCTTAATTTATTAAGGGTGGGTTTTGTTTTTAGTGAGGTTCTATATTTTAAAGCCACAAAACGACCCATAAAACAGAGTAAACCAAACTAAGCCTCTTTAAAAAAACAAGATTCGGTGGTCTATTTCTTTAAAGCAAATTACTGCATCTTTTAGCAATTATTTAGAGGCGTTGGTTGTAACATTTAATATATTTACCGTACCTATCTAACACTAAAAATCAATAAATGGACAATTTGTTAGTAACGCATTCGGTCTCTAAAAACTTTGGCAATTTTAAAGCCCTCAACAACGTTTCAATTGTTGTGCCCAAAGGTAGTATATTTGGCTTGTTGGGACCTAACGGTGCAGGTAAAACAACGTTAATAAGAATTATAAACCAAATAACCATGCCCGATACGGGCACAATACATTTAGATGGCGAGTTGCTAAACCCAAACCATATTAAGGATATTGGTTATCTACCAGAAGAACGCGGTCTTTACAAGTCTATGAAAGTAGGCGAGCAGGCTTTGTATTTGGCACAATTAAAAGGCTTGAGCAAAACCGAGGCCAAAACCCGATTGAAATATTGGTTCGACCGTTTGGAAATTGGCGATTGGTGGAACAAAAAAATCCAAGAACTCTCTAAAGGGATGGCACAAAAAATACAGTTTGTGGTAACCGTATTACACGAGCCAAAACTATTAATTTTCGATGAGCCCTTCTCGGGTTTCGACCCCATAAATGCCAATTTAATTAAAGACGAAATTTTACGTTTGCGCAATAACGGAGCGACTATTATTTTTTCAACGCACCGTATGGAATCGGTTGAGGAGTTATGCGACGATATTACACTGCTGCACAAATCAAACAAAATATTGGACGGTAAGTTGGATGATGTAAAGCGGCAATACAAAACCAACACCTACGAAGTTGGTGTTAAAACAAACAACAAAGCACTTTTACAACAAGAATTATCCGAAAAATTCAGGGTTACAAAAGCAAATTTTAAGACCTTAAATGATGAATTAAAGTTGAACGTTAAACTTAACACTACCGATAAACCCAACGAATTCCTGTCGTATTTAACAACAAAAGGAGAGGTAACTCATTTTGTTGAATTAATCCCAAGTGTAAACGATATTTTTATTCAAACCGTACAGAATAATTGATTTTTTTATGAACCATTTACCACTTATAATAAAGCGCGAATATTTAACAAAGGTTAAAAACAAATCGTTTATAATTATGACCATTTTGAGCCCTATTATTATGATTGCGCTTATCTCGGTTGTAGCCTATTTATCGCAGTTAAACAATAATAAAACCCGCGTTATTTCTGTTTTGGATGAATCTGAAATGGTAAAAAATATTTTTAAAAATACCGAAAATACCACCTACCATATTCTTCAAAACATGTCTTTAAACGATGCCAAAACCATAGTTAAAGAAACCTCAAATTACGGGTTGTTGCATATTGGCAGGTTTGATGATTTTGATGTGCTGGCAAAACACATTAAGTTTTATTCTGATGCATCCCCATCGCTAACACTTATTTCTGGTTTAGAATCAAAAATCGAAAAACAACTTAGCAACCTCAAGCTGGAACACAATGGTGTAGATTTAGAGCAGATCGAAGCTTCTAAAATAAGCGTAAATCTGGCACAGGAAAGTTTTGAAGGCGAAAAAACATCAAAAATAGATAGTGTAATTAAACTTGTTTTTGGGCTTGCAGCCGGTTATTTGCTTTTTATGTTTATTATTATTTATGGCAATATGATTATGCGCAGCGTTATTGAAGAAAAAACAAGTCGCATTATTGAGGTTATCATTTCATCGGTAAAACCCGTACAGCTTATGTTGGGTAAAATTATAGGCACCTCATTGGCTGGCATTACTCAGTTTGTTATTTGGTTGGTTTTTGGAGGCCTTTTAATGACTATCGTGTCGTTGGTTTTGGGAATTGATTTATTCGATTCATCATTGCCTCAACAACAACTCTTAGAAGCGGCTTCGAACGATTCCAGCATAAATTTTTATTTCGAATCGTTTAAAACAGCATTGCAAAACATGCCGTTTATTAACCTAATTATAGCTTTTATTTTCTTTTTTTTATGCGGCTATTTATTATACAGCTCACTTTATGCAGCCATTGGTGCTGCAGTAGATAACGAAACCGATACCCAACAATTTATGTTGCCTATATTAATGCCATTGATTTTGGCCGTTTATATTGGTATTTTTACGGTTATTGAAGACCCGCACGGTACGGTGTCAACTGTGTTTTCTTTTATTCCGTTTACCTCGCCCGTGGTTATGTTAATGCGCATACCTTTTGGTGTGCCCTTATGGCAACAACTCTTATCTTTGTTATTATTAATTGGTACCTTTATGCTAACCGTTTGGTTTGCAGCAAAAATTTATAGAGTTGGTATTTTAATGTACGGAAAAAAGCCTAGTTACAAAGAACTAATAAAATGGATTAAATATTAAATGCAAGATAAAATAGTAGATAAAATTGAAAAAAGTGTGGAGCAGGTTGGCGAATCGATTTCACAAAGCCCGTTTTGGCAAAAACATTACAATTTTACCGATAAGATAAGCATATCCATTTTAGATGTAATTATTATCATTTCGGTTGTTTTTCTTACTACCTTACTTTTAAAGTTGGCCTTTAAAATTATCACTAAAAAATTACCAAAACAAGATAAAAATAAGTTTAAAGTTGTTTACGGATATTTTAGATGGGTTGTTTATTTTATCATTTTATTTGTAACATTACATGCCGTTGGTGTTAACGTTACAGCTGTTTTTGCTGCTTCGGCAGCGTTATTGCTTGGTGTTGGTTTGGCATTACAAACCCTTTTTCAAGATATTATTTCTGGTGTTTTTATGCTTGTAGATCAATCTGTGCACGTAGGCGATATTATAGAGCTAGAAGGTAAAGTAGGGCGAGTTGAAGAAATTAAATTACGCACCACACGTGCCGTAACTATCGATAATAAAGTGCTTATAATTCCAAACCACCTGTATTTAACCAATAGCCTTTACAATTGGACCCAAAACGATATAACCACCCGAGAATCGGTTAGTGTTGGTGTGGCTTACGGAAGCGATGTGCAATTGGTAAAAAAACTCTTGCTGCAAGCTGCCAGTACACACCCCGATGTATTAAGTGCCCCAGAACCAACCGTAGTATTTACAGATTTTGGAGATAGCGCGTTAAATTTTAAAATTATATTTACCATTAACGATAGCTTTTTAGCACAGTACCCTAAAAGCGATATTCGTTTTGAAATAGATAGATTGTTCAGGGAAAATAATATCAGTATTCCTTTTCCGCAACGCGACATACATATTATTTCAAAACAATAAAGAAAATAGAAATAAGGAAATAGAAATTATAACATTCATTATAAGTAATTTTAAATCTTAAAATAAATTATTACTAGAGAAAAGGTGTTTTTCATCCGCTCTCTATAATCTTAAAAAATATGCCTAAAATATTAATTATAGAAGACGAGGCCGCCATTAGAAGGGTTTTGGTTAAAATTCTTTCTGAAGAAAACGATGCCTATCAAGTTGAAGAAGCCGAAGACGGGTTAGTTGGAACTGAAAAAATAAAAAACGACGATTTCGATTTGGTGTTATGCGATATAAAAATGCCCAAAATGGACGGTGTTGAGGTATTGGAAGCCGTAAAAAAAATAAAGCCAGAAATACCAATGGTTATGATTTCCGGCCATGGCGATCTAGATACCGCAGTAAACACCATGCGTTTAGGTGCTTTTGATTATATTTCGAAACCACCGGATCTAAACCGATTGCTAAACACCGTAAGAAATGCTTTAGACAAAAAGGAACTTGTGGTTGAAAACAAACTGCTTAAAAAGAAGGTGAGCAAGAATTTCCGGATGATAGGCGAGAGCAAACCCATTTCTCACATAAAAGAAATTATTGAAAAAGTAGCACCTACCGATGCACGCGTGTTAATTACTGGCCCAAACGGAACAGGAAAAGAACTTGTTGCACATTGGTTGCACCAAAAAAGCGAGCGTTCCAAAGGCCCAATGATAGAGGTAAACTGCGCAGCCATACCCAGCGAACTTATCGAAAGCGAATTATTCGGTCACGTAAAAGGTGCTTTTACAAGTGCCAACAAAGACCGCGCAGGAAAATTTGAAGCAGCAAATGGCGGCACTATTTTTTTAGACGAAATAGGCGATATGAGTTTATCGGCACAGGCTAAGGTGCTACGTGCCTTGCAAGAAAGCCGCATCCAGCGTGTTGGTAGCGATAAAGACATTAAGGTTAACGTACGCGTAATTGCAGCCACCAATAAAAATTTAAAAACCGAAATAAAAGAAGGCAGATTCCGCGAAGATTTGTATCACCGATTAGCGGTAATTTTAATTAAAGTACCAGCTTTAAATGATAGAAGAGACGACATTCCTTTGCTTATCGATTATTTTTCCGATAAAATAGCCAGCGAACAAGGCATTGTTAAAAAAGCATTTTCAGATAAGGCTGTAAAATTATTGCAAGATTACGATTGGACGGGCAACATTCGAGAGCTTCGCAACGTGGTTGAACGCTTGATTATTTTGGGTGCAAACGAAGTTAGCGAAACCGATGTGAAACTGTTTGCCAGCAAATAAAATCAATCTATTTTCCGCATAAACTGAGTTGCGATAAATAATTAGAAGTCAGGGTTTTAATCGTTTTGGCATAGTGGCTCTGTATGGCCTCAATACTATTATCTGAAATATTTATTTCAGCATCAATGGCTTTAAGGGTTTTATGGTTGCAATCGCAAATCTTTAAAGTCTTATTGTAGGTTTTTATGTTATCTGCGATGGCGTTTTTATAAGAAATGGCCAATTGTTCTTTTTCAAAAAGTAGCGCTTTTTCTTCTTGTTGCGCTAATTGGTTTTTTATTTGTTGCGCTTTTAGCTCTAAGGCTTCTTGTTGTTGTTTTAATGCCAATTGCTCATTTTGTAAGTCTGATAGCTTTGTGTTTTCATCCGCTTCAACAACACTTGTAGTATTCCTATAGGCGCATTTATCAATTTCAATAACACTTTTTTTACTCACATCCCTGGCGCGTTTCACAAAAAAACGACCCTCTTCATAGGTTTCTGTATTTTCAACTTTAGCTAGTAAATCGATGCTTTTGCTGCTTAGTTTTAATGCGGGTTCGCAACCACAGTCTTTTAATGTTTTTTTTGATAGTTTAAAGGCTTCCAAAGAGCGGTTCGCATAATATTTTAAATGGCTTATGTTGTTGGCCTCATAAGCATCTTTTACATGCGAATAGGCATTTACAAGATAGGAATTCGCCTCGTCGCAGCCAGCGGTTTGCGCATTAATTTTTAAACTGGTTGCCAAAACTAAAAGTAAGTAAAAGTATTTCATAAATTTGGGGCTAATGTTAAGTAGGTGCGGCGAATATATTAAAAACAATGCGGTTTACTGTGTAGTTCATCGAAATTAAACCACTAACTTATTTTCAAAATAAACCATTTGTATTTTTTAATGATAATTTTAATGAAGTCGATTTCATTTTTATATATTTAAAACCATAACAAATACTAGAGCATTTTGAAAAAAATAGATACCAACGATTTTAAAATTACCTCAAAAATAAAATTAAGCAATCAACCTTCAAGTTATCCTTTAAACGCTTCAAAAGACGAGATAAAAGATGCCTTGCAATTTGTAAGCAAAAAACTCGGAAAACTGCAAAACACCATGTACGCCCACGATAAATATGCGGTTTTGGTATGCATACAAGGTATGGATACTTCTGGAAAAGACAGTTTAATTCGCGAGGTTTTTAAAAATTTCAATGCCCGCGGTGTAATTTCCCATAGTTTTAAAGTGCCCACAGATTTAGAGTTGGGGCACGACTATTTATGGCGCCATTACATTGCATTGCCAGAGCGTGGTAAATTTGCTATTTTTAACCGAACGCATTACGAAAACGTACTGGTAACCCGTGTGCACCCCAACTATATATTAAATGAAAGGATTCCTTCGGTAAATTCTATTGCCGATATTAATGAGGCATTTTGGGACAAACGCTTCGAGCAAATCAATAATTTTGAAAAGCATATTGCCGAAAATGGCACCATTATATTTAAGTTTTATTTAAACCTTTCAAAAGACGAGCAAAAAAACAGGTTGCTTCGCCGTTTGAATAAAAAGGAAAAACATTGGAAATTTTCGCCAGACGATTTAAAAGAGCGCGCCCTTTGGGACAAATACCAAAACTGTTACGAAGATGCCATAAACCGCACCTCAAAACCCCACGCGCCGTGGTACAATATTCCTGCAAACGATAAACCAACGGCGCGCTATATTGTCGCTAAAATTATGTACGATACGTTGAGCAAATACACCGATATTAAAGAGCCAGAATTAGACGATAAAGTAAAAGCAAACCTAGCAGAATACATAAATCAGTTAAACAACGAGTAGTAGTTTTTGGGCGTTTTAACACGCTTTCACTACTCAATCTTTTTGCAGAAAAAGCAAAAAGGATTTCAAACATGCCGTTCAATCGTTAACGCACTTACCGCAGGTAATTAACACAAATTTATGTTTCAAGTTAGCACTCAACTTTCAATAAATAGTATATTTAAACTTTAAAATAATTTAAGTTTGTCATTCCTGCGAAAGCAGGAATCCACATATAAAAATTCTACATGAAACGAATACTTTTAATTACAACATTATTAAGTTCTATAATTAGTTTTGCCCAAACCGACAAAGAAGTCATAAGAGAAATTTACACGCAATCTCTAACAAACGGTAAAAGTTACGATTGGTTAAATCATTTGTCAAACCAAATAGGTGGCCGGTTGTCAGGCTCTTTAAATGCCGAAAAAGCAGTAGCATACACCAAGGCAGAACTCGAAAAATTAGGATTAGATAAAGTATGGTTGCAACCCGTAATGGTACCAAAATGGGTGCGTGGCGCCAAAGAATTTGCCTATATCGAAACGGCTCCCAGTGGTTTTGGCACCAAAAAAACCACGAACGTAAACATTTGTGCATTGGGCGGCTCCATAGCTACACCGGCCATTGGGTTAAAAGCTCATGTTGTCGAAGTTAAAAACTTTGATGAGCTAGAGGTTCTGGGAAAAGAAAATATTGAGGGCAAAATCGTGTTTTACAATCGCCCGATGCAACCCGATGTTATTAGTACTTTCGAGGCCTACGGAGGTTGCGTAAACCAACGCTACATGGGCGCCGTTGAAGCTGCCAAATACGGTGCCGTGGGTGTTATTGTGCGCTCCATGAATTTACGATTGGACGATTTGCCACATACGGGCAGCATGACTTATGGCAACCTGCCTGTTAATAAACGCATTCCGTCTGCGGCTATTAGCACCAACGATGCCGAATTGTTGAGCTCGATGTTAAAGCTAGATAAATCGCTTAAATTCTATTTTAAGCAAAATTGCAAACAGTTGGACGATGTGTTGTCGCATAATGTGATTGGCGAAGTTACCGGAAGCGAATTCCCTAATGAATACATTATAGTTGGCGGGCATCTGGATTCATGGGATTTAGGCGATGGCTCGCACGACGATGGTGCCGGAGTAGTGCAATCTATGGACGTTTTAAGGTTGTTAAAGGAGTCTGGAATTAAACCCAAACGCAGTATTAGAGTCGTTTTGTTTATGAATGAGGAAAACGGTTTGCGAGGCGGGAAAAAATATGCCGAAGTTGCCAAACAAAAAAACGAAAACCACATATTTGCATTAGAAAGTGATGCGGGCGGATTTACCCCGCGCGGTTTTAGTTTCGATTGTAACGATGCCAGTTTCAATCAAATATTAAGTTGGAAGCCTTTATTTAAACCCTATTTTATCCATTATTTTGAAAAGGGCGGAAGCGGTGCCGATGTTAGCCCCTTAAAAAGCAATACCAATGTATTGGCAGGTTTGCGGCCGGATTCCCAAAGGTATTTCGATCACCACCATGCCGCCAACGATACCTTCGAACATGTTAATAAACGAGAGTTGGAATTAGGTGCAGCAACCATGACCGCTTTGGTGTATTTGTTTGATAAATATGGGGTGAATCCTATTCTGAATGAGGACCAATTAAAAGATTAATTTAAGCTTGTTTTTATGTGGGAAGAAAAACTGAAAATTTACGACGAACTCATTAATAAATGCCCGAGATTTGAGCGGAAAGGAAAATCGATGATTTATACCTCGGCAAATGGGTATATGTTTTCATTGCTGAATAAGGCCGGTGAAATAGGCATTCGATTTTCAAAAGAGGTACAAGAAAAATACATCAAAGCATTCAATTCCTCAACATATACATCTTACGGTGCGGTCATGAAAGGTTACGTGTTAATTCCAGACCACATGCTTGAAAATTTAGATAACGTTGCATATTATTTAAACGAAAGTTACGATTATGTCATGACTTTAAATCCTAAATAAAATGAAGAAATCCGCCCTAATATTAGCCTTAATATTAACAACAGTTATTATGGCCCAAAATGAAGAAAAATTACCGTATTACCAAATTCCGGAATACCCGCAAACCTATACCGCAGGAACCGTAGCCGCTAGAATGGTTGATGGTTTGGGCTTTAGATATTATTGGGCAACCGAAGGCTTACGACAAGAAGACCTAAATTATAAACCCAGTGAAAGCGGACGAACGAGTGCTGAAACCATCGACCATTTATTGGGATTATCTAATTTTTTACTTAATGCTTTATCCGAAGAAAAAAGAGATGAAAACCAAAAGGAATTTACCTTTGAAGAAAAACGAAAACAAACCCTGTTAAACATAAAAGAGGCTTCGGAAATTTTAAAAGCAACCAAAGATCTTTCTGAATTTGATAACGAAAGATTTCCGTTTTGGAATCTTATTAACGGCCCCATTGCAGATGCGCTTTGGCATTGTGGGCAAGTGGTGATGTTGCGTCGTGCTTCGGGAAATCCGTTTAATTCTAGAGTGAGTGTTTTCAGTGGGAAGCTTTGAGAGTAATCTCGGTGTGTTTCAACTTAACAATGAATACCTAATCAGCATTTTGCCACCTTTTTTCCACCGAATCCAACCCTGACCCTTCACATTAAAATCGTAATCCAGCAACGCCACGTACATCCATTCATCTTTAATTTTTATTGGTCGTAAAAAACTATATGGTGTTTTTGTTGTGCCTGCTTCCTCAAAAGGTCGTGTATAAATATTATGCTTTTCGGGATTGGGAAACTTCACGCTGTTTATCACCAAAAGAAACTCTGGCCAATACATTAATTTTCCAGCATAACGATCTACAAAACGGGTTTGGTTGTTAGTGGTATTAACAGTAACTTCAATAAAATCATGGGATATGGACTGTACTTTAAAATACAACATATCGTAATCTAATTTTAAATGATCGGGCACTAACCAAGGCGGTGCAGTAGCAATATCAAAACCACCGTATTCACGTTGTTTAAAGGTAATACTGTCTATTGGTGTATGCTCTTGAACCGATTTTCCTTGGGTTAAATTACCGTAAAAATAAAGCGTTTTGTTATCGTGGAAATTAGGAGTAAACATGCCCAACCCCATTTCGCTTTTCAATTCCATATCGCTTGTGGTTTCAATTTTTTTAGTGAATAACGCCAGAGAATTCATTGTTTTATTTTCAGCCCGAGTGGTGGGTCTTTTTGTTTTTTGTTGCTCAATTTTATGTTGTTCTTTTTCTTTTTGGCGTTGTTGGTATTTAATGGTAAAATAAGCAACCGAGGCTGCAATAATTAATACCAGCAATACATTAATTTTTATAATCAAATGTCTTTTAAGGTTATAGGCAAATATAATTGCTAAACATAAGCCAATAAAAGCGCCAATAACCCCGTAGCCAAAAACAATAGCGCCACCAGCCAACATTTGCCCTTTTGCGGCTTCTGTAATACCAGCATAAACCAACCCTAAAAAGAAAAAGGCAATAATTGCAAGAAAGTACATTAAAAAACTATAAGCTTTGAACATTTTATGTGCCATGATTAAAAACGAATTATTTTGGTTACGGTTTCTCCTTGCTTAACTTGAATAGTAAATGTTTCTTTTTTGCCAGCGTATTCTTTTTTTACAGCACTAACTTTTACTTCGTAAATTCCTGGATTTAATAAAAACTCTCTGGGGTTGCTGTTATTTGAAGTGTAGGTTCTGCTGCCTGCAACATTTTTTCCAGATTTTTTTTCTTTTATACTAACAACAGCATCAACTAAAGTTTCTCCGCTTTTTACACCAATCATGGCAATGCCTGTTTTAAAATTATGTGAAACTTCAATGGTTTTACCAGATTCTACTATAACATCTTCAATTGTGTATTTAGTTTCTAAACCTTTCATGCGTAAACCCATCACTTCAATATCGTAAGTACCCGGGTTTACCTCAATGGTCTGCGTTCTTCCATAAGTTCTGCTACCACCAACTACTTTACCCTCTTGTGTTTTTACTTTGCTTGTGGCATCCCAACCTTCATTATTATTAAGCGTTAAAAGATTTATTTTTCCGCCATCAAAACTTACCGTTTTATGTCCGATTTTATCTTTTATACTTTCAATAATTATAGTAGTTCCATTAATTTTGGTGTTTTCTAAAGGGTTTACAATCATGTTATATTTTCCCGGAGGCAGATGTACCCAACCCGTATCGCGATAGGTTCGTGTGCCATCAATTTCTTTATTGGTACCTGTTTTTACTATTCTAACCCAAGCATCAACAGGCTCTCCATTTTTTGTAGCATAAATTGAAAAATTCCCAGGAGGATCATCTACGGTTGTGTTTGTTGCTTCTGTGAGCCCTTTACCCAAATCGCTCGCATTAGCGGCATCGTAATACTTTCCGCCACCGGCATTGGCAGCGCATTTTAATTGTTCGGTTTCACCTTCTTCAAGTCCGAAGCCTACAATATGGAGTTTAAAATCGATGCCATCGGTTTTTGCTTTTGAAACTATATCGCAAATATTGCCGTCGCAAGATTCAATGCCATCGGTTATTAAAATAATGGTTGCTTTGGTTTTGCTTTCTTTTAATGAATTGATTGCGAGTGCTGCCGAACGCGCTAAAGGCGTTTTCCCTAAAGCATTTATATTGCTTACCGCTTTTGTAATATGGGTTTTGGATGCGTTTTTTAAATCGACTAAAAATTCAATGTCGTTGCAATCGCCTTTTTTGCGATGGCCATACGCCATTAGTCCGATGTTTTGATTGTCGGGAAGGTTATTTACGGATGTTGTTAATACTTCCAAAGCAATTTCCTTTTTGGTTTTACCATCCAGTTTACCCCACATAGAGCCGCTGGCATCGTAGATAAACAAGATTGGAGATGGTGTTTTTTGTTCTTGCGAAAAAGTTTGAAACATTAAACTTAAAGTACAAACTAGAGTGGTTAATAGCTTCATAAAAATAGGATTTATTGGTATGATTAATAAACAGCACCATATCTACAAATTGCTAAATTGGTATTAATGGTAGAATGTATGAAAGACTGCTTTTAGCAACAGACTGTAATTTAGCATAATAAAATGCATTTATAATTTAATTTTAAAGGCGTCTTTATTATTATTATTACAATGCTATAAATAAAAAAATAAGGAGAAATATGTAGTAATATTAAGCTATTTTTTTAACAAAAACAAATTGAAAGGCGTATGTTTTAATTGTGTGAAAGTGAGATTTCTTTAGATATTTAATTTTTAAATAGCGTAAATGGTAAGTCTTACACAAAGGTGTTTTTGTTATGTAGTGTTGTTTTTAATAGAAGATAATATTTTAAAAAATGAGATTATATAAAAGATGATTACCGGCCAGTTATAGTGGTTTATTTAAAAACCGGTGCTTAGGTTTTGGGGTGTTTCAAGCTTTGTGGTATCTTCTACAAAATTTGCGATTTTATTTTCTAATTCCTTTAAACTTATCAGTTTATTTAGATTGGGCTTAATTTTTCCAACTTTACAAAAATGCGGACTCATAACGTTTTTTTTTTCAATAATATAATTGGCACTTAACTTATATAAATTACGTGTAAACCAGTTTTTTGGATGTTTTGTAAAAGTTAAAAAACTTTAAGATTGCACAGGGCTTTGCGCTAATTCTCTAGACAGATATTTTAATCTGTTGAGTTTGTTAAGAAGCTTTATGGCTTTGTATTCTGAAATATCACTTAGAGCAGAATCGGTTTGCCTAAAATTATAAGCAATTTCCATAAGCTCTTTATAGCGTTTGTTAAGCAGGGCTTGATTGCTTTTAATAACCTCTATTCTGTCCATTTTGCTTTTTGTAAAAAAGTAGATATTAAATATACATTTTTTTATTAATAATAAAAAGCAGCCAATGGGTATTTTTTTATTTAAGACAACAAACAGTAAACTTAAATACTAACATTGTGTTAATTTAAAGTTGTTTTTTGTTTATATTTTATAAATTTAAAACAACGTTTACCATTTTAAACAGCGACTAAATTTAGTTTTAGTGTTTTAAGTTTTACTTGCACCAGAATAAAGATTTAATTTTTTATCAAATAAAATGCGCTACCTAAATTTTTAAAATAATGAAATGCTTTAAACTTTCAATATTGTTTTTGCTAGTTGTATCAATCGGATTTGCACAAAGTAATAATTGTTTTTGCTGTACGGAAAAACATAAGGAATTCGATTTTTGGATAGGCAGTTGGACCGTAACAAACCCAGACAGAACTGTTGCAGGAACTAATCGAATAGATAAAATTCAAGACAACTGTATTGTTCGAGAGCAGTGGATTAGTGCAAAAGGGAACTATACAGGAACCAGCAACAATTTTTACAATGCCAAAACCAAACAATGGGAGCAAATATGGGTGGACAACCAAGGGGCGATCTTGCATTTAAAAGGCAATAGGGTAGGAAACCAAATGATTTTAAAAACCCAAACCAAAACCAACAAGGATGGAAACCCGTTTTACCATCGCGTAACGTGGACCTCAAATCCAGACGGCACCGTACGCCAATACTGGGAAACCATTACCAGCAATAATAAAGTAAGCGTAGCTTTTGATGGCTTGTACAAAAAATCAAAATAGTGGTTTGGCGCAAAGCCCAAAATTGCAAGAAAACCTGCTTATACCATTAACGTTAATTGCAAATGGTATAAGTGTCTTATAAGCTTTATACCTTATACCCGCAATACAAAGTAATTTTTTTTACCGCGCTGTAATAATACAAACTTGTTGTTAATTAGGTCTTTAGAGGTAATTTTGTAATCGTCTTTTACCTTTTCTTTATTTACCGAAATAGAGTTTTCTTTTAACGCACGTCTCGCTTCACCATTAGATTTTAAAAATCCGCCTTTCTCTGCCAAGGCTGCGATAATATCCAATCCGTTTTCAATATCGTTTTTTGCGATTTCGGTTTGTGGTACACCATCAAAAACATCTAAAAAAGTTTGCTCGTTTAATTGTTTTAAATCGTCGCTTGTAGATTTTCCAAACAAAATAGAACTGGCTTTTATGGCATTATCTAAATCTTCTTTAGAGTGTACCATGGTTGTAATTTCTTCGGCTAAGCGTTTTTGCAAGACGCGCAAATGTGGGGCTTCTTTGTGTTGTTCTATTAGGCCTTCAATTTCTGCACGGGTTAAAAAAGTAAAGATTTTTATATACTTTTCGGCATCTGCATCACTGGTGTTTAGCCAATATTGGTAAAACTTGTATGGCGATGTTCTTTCGGCGTCAAGCCAAATATTCCCGCCTTCGGTTTTTCCAAACTTGGTGCCATCGGCTTTGGTAATTAATGGCCATGTTAAGGCGTATCCTTTTCCAGAATCAACACGTCTTATTAACTCTGTACCTGTGGTAATATTGCCCCACTGGTCGCTACCGCCCATTTGAAGGGTGCAGTTTTTATCTCTGTAAAGGTGTAAAAAATCGTAGCCCTGCACCAGTTGGTAAGTAAATTCTGTAAAGCTCATGCCTACCGATGATTCTGATGATAAACGTTTTTTTACTGAATCTTTTGCCATCATATAATTTACGGTAATATGCTTGCCCACATCGCGAATAAATTCTAGAAAAGAAAACTGTTTCATCCAGTCGTAATTGTTAACAATAATGGCAGCGTTTTCAGCATCACTATCAAAATCCAAAAATCGCGATAATTGTTCTTTAATAGCATTTTGGTTGTGCAAAAGTGTTTCTTCGTTAAGTAAGTTGCGCTCTGCCGATTTTCCCGAAGGGTCTCCAATCATCCCTGTGGCTCCGCCAACTAGGGCAACGGGTTTGTGTCCTGATAACTGAAAATGTTTAAGACCCATAACACCTACTAAATGGCCAATGTGTAACGAATCTGCCGTTGGGTCAATGCCCACATACGCCAAACGCATTGCTTCCATAAGGTGTTCTTCTGTTCCTGGCATGCTATCTTGTATCATGCCCCTCCAAGTTAATTCTTCAACAAAATTCTTTATCATTCTCTATTATTTTTAAAAAACTATGCAAAGATAAAAATACGTGTATAATTACGCTTGTATTATTAATAATTCTTTGGGTTAAAAGACGAAGGTCGATGGGTTTTGGGTTAATAAACTCTTTTTGCACGGGAACCAAAAATGTATTTTTTTTACTGATTACTGCCGCCGCTACTGAGGCTGAGACTGAAAACCAACTTTTCCCATTATCTATTTGAATTATTCATTACTTTAGTGGCATGATTTTAGTTACCGGAGGCACAGGATTAGTTGGTGCGCATTTACTGTACAAACTGGTTAGTAATAACGAAACCGTAAGGGCGATTTATAGAAATAAGCGTAAACTTGAGAATGTAAAACAAGTGTTCTCTAGTTATACCGAA
Source organism: Gelatiniphilus marinus (assembly GCF_042684345.1). Classification (NCBI taxonomy): domain Bacteria; kingdom Pseudomonadati; phylum Bacteroidota; class Flavobacteriia; order Flavobacteriales; family Flavobacteriaceae; genus Gelatiniphilus; species Gelatiniphilus marinus. The sequence goes on from NZ_JBHULK010000001.1 coordinate 182,527, forward strand.
AATTACGAGTCGCTCTTTAAATCTATTGATTGGGTTGAAGCCGATATTTTAGATATGCCGTTATTATCTGATGCTTTTAATGGTGTAAAATACCTGTATCATTGTGCTGCATTTGTATCTTTTGAACCTGATAAATACCAGCTTTTACGTCGAACCAATATAGATGGTACTGCAAATATTGTTAACCTTTGTATCTCCAACCACATAGAAAAATTATGTTATGTAAGTTCTATTGCAACCCTTGGCAATACAATAAATAACCAACCTATTACCGAGAATACAGAATGGAACCCAGAACAAGACAACAGTGTTTATGCCATTACAAAATACGGTGCCGAAATGGAAGTTTGGCGGGCCACACAAGAAGGTGTAAATGTGGTTATTGTAAACCCCGGGGTTATTTTAGGTGCGGGAATTTGGCACTATGGCAGCGGCAGTTTATTTAAAAAAGCACATAAAGGCTTAAAATATTACACCGCCGGAACTGTTGGATTGGTTGATGTAAAAGACGTGGTTTCTAATATGATTTCACTTTTAAAAAGCGATATTAAAAACGAGCGTTTTATAATAGTAGCCGAAAATTGGACCTACAAGCAGTTTTTACAAACCCTGGCAAAAGCCGTAAACGCAAAGCCACCTGTAAAAGAAGCTAAATATGGGTTGTTGCAAATAGCTTGGAGGATGGATTGGTTAACACATAAATTAACAGGGAAAAGAAGGCAATTAACAAAGCAATTGGTAACATCGTTACATTCTAAAACAAATTACAGCAATGTTAAAATTAAAAATGCCACAGGCTTTGAATTTACACCAATAAGCGAAAGCATCACTACTGTTGGAAACCTATATCTGAAACAGGTATAATTAACCCTTCTTCTTTTTTAGATTTTAGCTTAAACCGGGTTGTATAATCTTTTTTAATTAGCATATTTAAAGAATCTTTCAATTTTATTAATTGAATAGAGTCTTTTTTAATCAAGGGCTTTAGCGAATCTTTTTTTACCAGTACGCTTAGTTGTTCTTTAAGTTTTATAATGCGTGTTGAGTCTTTTTTTATAATGGCATGAATGGAATCTCTATATTTTTTTTCCTGCTCTTCTTGTTTTGCCAAATCGGCATATTTGGTTTTTAAAACTTGAAAACTATCTTTAACTTTTTCGTAAATCGCGTTATAATCATCAACAAAATAGGCATAATAATTGTTGCTTAAGGCAAACTGCAAACTATCTATATTGTATTTTTTATAAATATAGGCTTCGGCTTGCAAATTGTTTTTTTCCAAGACTGTTTTGTTGGCGCCGTTAGCAGAAGATAGCAACCTAACATCCATTATAATATTAACCATTTTTTCCTTTGGGATTAAATTCCCTGGCTTTTTTGGTTTATCGTATTTATAACAAGCTGTTGCCAGCAATACGATGCTAAAATATGCTAATAAGCGTTTTAAAATCATCTGTTGAAGGTTAAGCGTTTTGCGGCATTTACATTAATAAACTTAAAATTATTGTATGCCAAACTACCGTTAACAAAGGTATGGGTAATTCTGGATTTAAAGGTTGTGCCTTCAAACGGAGACCAACCACATTTGTAAAGGATGTTTTCTTTTTTTACAGTCCACGGATGGTGTAAATCCACCAATACCAAATCGGCAAAAAAGCCTTCTTTTATAAAGCCGCGTTTTTCAATTTGAAATAAAATAGCTGGATTATGGCACATTTTCTCAACTATTTTTTCAATTGAAATTTTATTTTTATGATGCATTTCTAACATTGCAGGTAATGCGTGTTGCACTAAAGGGCCGCCCGAAGGTGCTTTAGTATAAACGTTTTCTTTTTCCTCTATAGTATGCGGAGCATGGTCTGTGGCTATAACATCAATTCTATCATCTAACAAAGCGTCCCATAATTGATCTTTATCTTTTTGGGTTTTTACAGCAGGATTCCATTTAATAAGTGTACCTTTTTTATCGTAATCTTTATCTGTAAACCATAAATGATGGATACAAACCTCGGCAGTAATTTTTTTATCTTTTAACGGTGTTTTATTATCAAAGAGAGCAGTTTCTTTTCCTGTTGATAAATGAAAAACGTGCAATCTAGCACCAGTTTTTTTGGCCAATTCTATGGCTTTTGAAGAGGATAAATAGCATGCTTCTTCACTGCGTATTTCTGGGTGGTATTTAGTAGGAATAGCATCGCCATATTGTTTTAAATACTTTTCAAAATTAGCTTTTATGGTGCCTTCATCCTCACAATGCACGGCGATTAATAAGTTGGTTTTCGAGAAAATATTTTCTAAAACTTCAGGGTTATCAACTAACATATTACCTGTTGATGAGCCTAAAAACAGCTTTAATGCTGCAACGTTTTTAGCATCGACCTTTAAAATTTCATCTAAATTATCGTTGGTGCCGCCAAACATAAACGAGTAATTTGCCGAAGATGTTTTGGCAGCTATCTCAAATTTTTCTTCTAATTTCTCAATAGTCGTGGTTTGCGGATTGGTGTTAGGCATCTCTATAAACGAGGTAATGCCGCCCGCAATGGCTGCTTTAGATTCGGTTTCAATATTGGCTTTGTGCGTTAATCCGGGTTCTCTAAAGTGTACTTGGTCGTCTATAACACCTGGAAGCAGGTATTTGCCTTCTGCATCTAGCACGTGCACATCGGCAGATTTTGCGCTTATAGACTTGCTTATCTGTTTTATAAATTCGCCTTCAATTAAAATATCGCCATTAAAAATCTTGCCTTCATTTACTATATTGGCATTTTTAATAAGTGTTGTTTTTAAGGTCATTTTACTCTTTTTTTATTTTTAAATAAACTTTTAAGTTTCATAGAAATTACGCCAAACACAGCTTCAGAAATAATTCCTGAGCTTAGTTTTGATTCGCCTTGCGATCTATCTGTAAATATTACGGGTACTTCAATGATTTTAAAATTTTTCAGGTAGGTTTTAAATTTCATTTCTATTTGAAAAGCATAGCCTATAAATTTAATTTTGCTTAAATCTATGGCCTCTAATACCTGCCTTTTGTAGCACACAAAACCTGCGGTGGTGTCGTGTATGCGCATTCTGGTAATGAATTTTACGTATTTTGAAGCAAAATAAGACATTAGCAAGCGTTTCATGTCCCAGTTAACCACATTTACGGTATTGTTTATGTACCGCGAGCCAATGGCCATATCTGCGCCATCCTTTTTACAGGCATTATAGAGTTTTATGAGGTCTTTTGGATTGTGCGAAAAATCGGCATCCATTTCAAATATATATTGGTAAGGTTTTTTCAAACACCAATAAAAGCCATGTATATAGGCAGTGCCCAATCCTGCTTTCTCTTTACGTACTTCAACAAATAATCGATTGCTAAACTCTTGTTGTAATTCTTTTACCTTTAATGCTGTTAAATCTGGTGAGTTGTCGTCAACCACAAGAATATGAATAGTGTTCGACTCAGAAAATACCGCTCTAATAATGGCTTCAATATTTTCTATTTCGTTGTATGTTGGAATTATAACAACCGTGTCTTGCATTTGGTAACGATATATTTTTGGCAAATGTACATTATTTAAAAGTTTATTTTTTTTAAATATTCCTTAATATTATAGCTAAAGTGTGAATAATTATAATAATTTTAGGCCATGTATCGCGACATTATCTCTAACGAAATTATTACGGTTTTAATGGTTGTTGGGCTAGCTATTATTGCAACTGCAAAATTAGTGGCACCTCAGCGTTTTAACGACTTTATTTATGTTTTAGGAAACTCTAAATACTTAAAGATATACACCAGAGACCAAAAGTTTTTAGATAAATTTGATGCCTTATTGTTTACTAATCTGGTTATATCGGCATCAATTTTTTGTTATTTAGCTTTTCGCTGTGTTACCCAGACCAAAGATATTTCGGTTAACCTGCTTTTTAAGCTGTTTTTTGGCATAGGTAGTTTTGTGCTGATAAAAGTGCTTGTTGAACGCCTTGTAGCCAGCCTTTTCGAGTTGGATAAGCTTATAGACCAGTACCTGTTTCAAAAAATAAGCTACAAGAATTATTTGGGTCTGTTATTGCTGCCCATAAACGCTATATTGGTTTATTCTGTAGATCCTACGTTACCCGTTTTTTTTACTATAATCGGGCTGTTGCTTATAGTAAATATCTCTGGTGTAATTACAACATTTAAAACACATCAAAACACAATAAAAGGTAACTTATTTTATTTTATTTTGTATCTTTGCGCTCTCGAAATAGCACCTTATATTGTTTTATATAAGGTGTTTGTTTGGTAAAGCAACAAAATAAACTACTTGTGTGTATGAAAGTGAAAACAATTTTAGTCTCTCAGCCAGAACCTAAAATAGAAAACTCCCCTTATTTTGATTTACAGGAAAAGCAAAAGGTAAAAATAGATTTTAGGCCATTTATACATGTTGAAGGCGTTTCTGCAAAAGAAATTAGGCAGCAAAAGGTAGATTTAAACAATTATACCGCCATTATTTTAACTAGTAGAAATGCTGTAGATCATTTTTTTAGAATTGCTGAGGAAATGCGCTTTAAAGTTCCAGACTCTATGAAGTATTTTTGTCAGTCTGAAGCGGTAGCCTACTATCTACAAAAATATGTGGTTTACAGAAAGCGTAAAATTTATGTTGGTAAACGTACTTTTTCTGAGCTTTCTCCTTTAATTAAAAAATATAAAGACGAAAAATTCCTGTTGCCAAATACCGATAAAGTGAAGCCAGAAGTACCTGATACTTTAGACGCTCTTGGTGTAGATTGGAAACAAGCAACTTTTTACAAAACCGTAGTTAGCGATCTATCAGATTTAAAAAATGTAACTTACGATGTATTGGTGTTTTTTAGTCCGTCTGGAATCGAGTCGTTATTCCATAACTTCCCAGATTTTAAACAAAACAAAACACGTATCGCAGTTTTTGGAAACACCACTATTAAAGCTGTTGAAGATAAAGGCTTACGCGTAGATATTGCTGCTCCAACACCCGAAACGCCTTCCATGACCATGGCGTTGCAAAAATATATAGATAAGGCTAATAAAGGGAAATAAAACACCTTGGGCAAGCCCACGCGGTATTAAGCCCCAAAAAACAAAAAGCTAAATTCAAAAAAAAAAAAAGCGATTTCATTAATTTTGAAATCGTTTTTTTTTTTTTTTTGATTTATACAGAAAATTATATTTGTAATTATTATTCCCAAATAGATTTAATTACTTTTAATATGCATAAAATTTAGTTAAAAATCATGTTTGATAAATTAAGTAACTTTCAAACTCATCAAGGTTTTTTACTAAATATTCACAAAAATAAAGAAGAAAAACTATCTGAGCTTTTTCAATTTATTAATCATGGAAAGGTTGATGTTTCTGATTATGATAACTTTGAAAAGATTACTCAATTGGTAATGAAAAAAAGTAAAAAATCAGATAAAGCTTTTCTATTATGGCTTTACTGCTGTGGCGAACACATAAGTTTGAAGTATAATTGTAAATGGGCTTTGATAAAATATAATTTCTTCAACATAGCATGGTATTCCCCTATATTAATTAATGAAAAAAAATGATATTTGGAATATAGATCAAGATTGCGAACTTATATATTATAAAAACAACCGGATGCATAGTATTGCGTTTAATTATTTTTATAAAATGTCCATCGAAAGAATTTTGAATAAAACTAAACTTGGTAATTTAACAAAAGATGGGGTAATAGATTATATTGAACTAAAATAAAAAATCGCCTATAAATTGTATTATAGACGATTTTTTGTTTTTGAGTTAGTCACTAGCTTTTAAAACGCATAGCGCTGTGGTCCGCCACGTCTAATTTCTTCATTACAATGAGCCTCAAACTTTTTAAAGTTTTCCCTAAAGGCATTGGTTAACTTAAAAGCTGTTGTATAATACGCCTCATCATCATTCCAAGTAGCACGCGGACTTAAAACTTCGGTTGGAACACCAGGGCAGGTTCTGGGTTGTGCCACTCCAAATACAGAGTGTATGTGGTAATCGTCATAATTATACAATCCTAAATCGCCATTTAAAACAGCATTAATCATGGCTCGTGTATATTTTAATTTCATTCTTGTTCCCACGCCGTAAGGGCCACCGGTCCATCCTGTGTTTACCAACCATACGTTTGCTCCAGACTCTTTCATTTTTTTACTTAACATTTCGGCATATTTTGCGGGATGCAAGGGCATAAAAGGCGCACCAAAACAGGCAGAGAAAGACGGTTGAGGCTCAACAACTCCAGCTTCTGTACCGGCCACTTTTGCGGTGTAGCCCGAAATAAAATGATACGCAGCCTGACTTGGCGTTAATTTTGAAATTGGAGGCAATACCCCAAAAGCATCGGCGGTTAAAAAGAAAATATTTTTTGGGTTTTTACCGATTGATGGTTCTTTTATGTTTTCAATATGATAAATAGGATAGCTTACCCTTGTGTTTTGGGTTATTGAAGCATCTTCAAAATCTACATTGCTTTTTTCATCTAAAATCACATTTTCAAGAATTGCGCCTTTTTTAATGGCGGCGTAAATTTCTGGTTCCTGTTCTTTTGATAGATTGATTACTTTGGCGTAACAACCGCCTTCAAAATTAAACACCGTGTTTTCGTTGGTCCAACCGTGTTCGTCATCGCCAATTAAGCTTCTGTTGGGGTCTGTGGATAGGGTTGTTTTTCCAGTGCCAGAGAGCCCAAAGAAAATTGCGGTATCTCCGGTTTTACCAACATTGGCGCTACAATGCATGGGCAAAGTGTTTTTAAATACTGGCAGTATAAAGTTTAAAGCCGAAAACACACCTTTTTTTATTTCGCCGGTGTAACCCGTTCCGCCCACTAAAGCGATTTTTTTCGTAAAGTTTAAAATGGCAAAATTGTGTTGGCGCGTGCCGTCTTCATCTGGAACTGCCATAAAACCTGGCGCGTTAATTACGGTCCATTCTGGTGTAAAATCTTTTAGCTCTTTTTCGGTTGGGCGTAAAAACATATTGTATGCAAACAAGTTGCTCCAAGGATATTCGTTAATAACACGAATATTTAATTTGTAATTTTCATCCGCGCAAGCGTAACTATCTCTTGCAAAAATTTCTTTTCCAGAAAGATAATCTACAACTTTATTGTACAATGCATCAAACTTATCGGCACTAAACGGGATATTAATATCGCCCCACCAAACGCGGTCTTTTGTAATTTGGTCTTTTACAATAAACCTGTCTTTTGGTGATCGTCCTGTAAACTCTCCGGTATTAACCGCTAAAGCACCAGACGAGGCTTCTTTTGCTTGCCCGTTTTTAATAGTAATACCATGAAGCTCTTCGGGAGTGAGTTGATAATAAACTTTGGCATGTTTTATACCGTAAGATTCTAACGCAATCGTTTTCGTAACTGGATTGTTTTTTACCATTTTGTATTGAAAAAATATTTATTTGGCAAAATTACACTTTATTTTTACCCATCAAATTATTTAATTATCATTTTTCGACTTTATTTTTAAGAAATCCATAAATATAATCCCCCAAGATATAATTAATAACAATCCCCCAATTGGAGTTATAAAAGCAATGGTCTTAAAATTGAAAGCCGTTAAAGGGTTAGTGGCCAAACCATAAATAGACCCCGAAAAGAGAAAAACGCCTATTAACACAAAGTAAAAAATAAGTCGTTTTGTTTTTTTGCTAATTAATGGTGTGCTTCCAACAAACAAAAGAAATAAGGCATGATACATTTGATAGCGTACACCGGTTTCAAAGGTTTGTAAAGATTCAACCGAGATTGAGGCCTTTAACCCATGTGCGCCAAAAGCACCCATAATAACACTGGTTATCCCCAAAAGCGACGCAGCAATTAAAATTTTATTATTCATATTTATGTTAATTATTCATAAAAAATCCCTTTAATTTTTATTAAATTCGTAAAATTAATCCGCTTAAAAGGGTGTTTGTCAATAAAATGTTTTCAAAACAAAATCTTGAAAAATACCATTAAAATTGTTATTCTCACAAAATCGAAGATTCATGAATTAATTTGAATTAAGAATCAATGAATAAAGCGGAAATCTAAAAAACAAAATTACTCAACAATTCTCACTATGCGAAAGATTTTAGTTATTGGTTCCGGAAAATCGGCATCCTATCTCATAAAATATTTATTGGATAAATCTCGGTCTGAAAACCTACATGTTACCATTGGAGATATTAACACAGAAAATGCTAAAAAACTGGTTGGAAATCATAAAAACGCAACCCTAATTAATTTAGATGTTTTTGATGAAACCCAGCGCAGAAAAGCCATTGAGAATACCGATATTGTAGTATCTATGCTTCCTGCACGTTTTCATATTGAGGTTGCCAAAGACTGTGTTACTTACAAAAAGCATATGGTAACGGCATCTTACGTAAGCCCAGAAATGCAAGCTTTAGATGCTGCTGCAAAAGCAAACGGACTTGTTTTAATGAATGAAATTGGGGTCGATCCCGGGATAGACCACATGAGTGCCATGCAAGTTTTAGACCACATTAGAGCCAAGGGCGGCAAAATTATTTTATTTGAATCGTTTACCGGTGGGCTAGTAGCTCCCGAAAGCGATACAAACCTTTGGAACTATAAATTTACCTGGAATCCCAGAAATGTGGTTGTTGCCGGCCAAGGTGGAGCCGCAAAATTTTTACAGGAAGGCACCTATAAATACATTCCGTACAACCGATTATTTAGGCGTACCGAGTTTTTGGAAATTGATGGTTTTGGTCGATTTGAAGCTTATGCCAACCGAGACTCTTTAAAGTACCAAAGCGTTTACGGATTAGAAAATATAAAAACATTATATCGAGGTACCATGCGTCGTGTTGGCTTTAGTCGGGCTTGGAATATTTTTGTGGTTTTGGGAATGACAGACGATAGCTACACCATTGACGATAGCGAAAACATGAGTTACCGCGATTTTGTTAATGCCTTTTTGCCGTATAGTCCTTCTGATTCGGTAGAATTAAAATTAAGGCACGCACTTAAAATAGACCAAGACGATATTGTTTGGGATAAATTGGTTGAATTAGATATTTTTAATGCTGAAAAAAGAGTAGAACTAAATAAAGCTACACCGGCCCAAATCCTTCAAAAAATACTGATGGATAGCTGGACTTTAGAAACAAACGATAAAGATATGATTGTAATGTACCATAAATTTGGGTACGAGTTAAACGGTAAAAAACACCAAATAGATGCAAATATGGTTGTACTGGGCGAAGACCAAACCTATACTGCTATGTCCAAAACCGTTGGTTTGCCTGTGGCTATGGCAACACTTGCTATTTTAAACAAAAAAATTACAACTCCAGGTGTGCAAATACCCATCACTAAAGAAGTTTACAAGCCTATTTTAAAGGAATTAAAAGGTTTTGGTATTCAATTTAACGAAATAAAAGTGCCTTATTTGGGTTACAATCCTTTAAATAATTAGTAGTTTTTGTAATTCTAATCCTGCAAAGCAAAAACTTTTTTCAGCAAATCTGTGGTTCTCGACGATAGTTTGGTACGTATGTCTTTTTCTTCAACAGCAATCATGGTGTAAACACCTTTTAAAGCTTCGCCGGTAACATAATCGGTTAAATCTGGGTTTACATTGTTTGTAAACGGCAAGTTGTTGTATTTGTTTATTAAGTTGTTCCAAATTTTATTGGCACCAACTTTAGCAAACGAGTTTTCAATAACAGGATTAAATTTATCGTACAAAGCCGCTTGTGTTTTGCTGGTTAAATATTGGGTTGCGGCATCATCGTTTCCCAATAAAATATTTTTGGCATCGGTAAAGGTAATATCTTTTACAGCACTCACAAAAATTGGCGTGGCTTCTTTTACGGCATCTTCGGCAGCTCTGTTAAGTACTTTTAAACCCTGGTCGGCTAATTTGCTTAAACCAATATCTCTAAGTGTTTTATCAACTTTTTGTAACTCTTCGGGCAATAAAATCTTAACCAATTCATTTTTAAAAAAGCCGTCTTTTTGGGTTAGTTTGGTAACCTGTTTGTCTATTCCAAAGTCTAAAGCTTGCCTTAATCCAGAGGCTATTTCGGCATTTCCAACACCTCCGCTATGCGGTAGTTGTTTTGCTATTTCTTGTAATTCTGCACAAGCACTTAAGTTTAATATTAAGAAGACTGCTAAAAATTTACGAATCATAATTTATGTTTTATATATTTAACAAAGATATATTTTTACTAATGAAGATGTTGCAAATACGATGCCTAATATTTTGCTTTATGCTGTTTAATTGTCAAAATAAAGAAAAGAAAACAGGTTGTAATTTAGATGAAAAACCCATGCAATTCATTACGGTTTTAGGTATTGCACAAGATGCCGGGTTTCCTCAAATTAATTGTAATAAAACCTGTTGTGAAGCTTTTTATAATGCTGAAGAATCAAAGAAATTAATTTCGTGTTTGGGTTTGTTAGATTTAGAAAATCAAAAAAAATGGCTTTTTGATGCCACGCCAGATATTGCTGCACAAACGCAGTTGCTAAAAACGCATTTAGATAATAACAACGTGATTGATGGCGTATTTTTAACCCATGCGCATATTGGGCATTACACAGGTTTGATGTATTTTGGGAGAGAAGCTTTAGGTGGAAATAGCATTCCGGTTTACGCGATGCCAAAAATGAAAACATATTTAGAAAATAACGGGCCGTGGAGTCAATTGGTAAGCTTAAATAATATTGATTTGAAACGGCTTCAAAACGATTCAACTATCGTATTAAATTCAAAATTAAAAGTGATTCCTTTTTTAGTGCCGCATCGCGACGAATATTCCGAAACGGTGGGGTATAAAATTAAGGGGCAAAACAAATCAGCCTTATTTATTCCAGATATTGATAAGTGGAATGTATGGAAAAGAGATATTATTGAAGAAGTTAAAAAAGTAGATTACGCATTTTTAGATGCCTCTTTTTTTAAAGCTGGCGAATTAGACAGGGATATGAGTAAAATACCGCATCCGTTTACCACCGAGACTACAACGCTGTTTGAAAATGAATCCATTGAAACGAAAAACAAAATCCACTTTATTCATTTTAATCACACCAATCCCACTATAAAAGATAGTCATAGGTTAAAAGATAGCATTCAAAATTTAGGATTCCGTTTTGCTAAACAAGGCGCTATTTATGGGTTGTAGTTAATGGGCATAGTTTAAATAAAAAGGCATCTAGGGAGCAGATGCCTTTGAGAGCAAAACTTCAAATAATCCGATAATTAGTTGCTTAGGTTTTATTAATGTTTTTTTAGACACAAGAAAAAAATAAAGTCACATTTTAATCGAAAAGAATACCTCGAGGCTCAGTTTCTGGGTTTCTGTTGTCCCGAAGCGTTGGGAGTTATTCTCGAGAAATCGGTAATCTAAGCAAAAAATGAAATTTTTAAAACTTTAGATAATCCAATATAAACACTCCAATTTTTTGAATATTCCGTAAATTAGCAACATAAAATTCAAGATTCTTTAAGAATGGCACAAACTAAACCATACAAACCAAAGCACAAAGTTAGAATTGTAACTGCCGCATCGCTTTTTGATGGGCACGATGCTTCTATAAACATTATGCGGCGCATTATTCAGGCAACAGGTGTTGAGGTAATTCACTTGGGGCACAACCGAAGTGTAGAAGAGGTTGTAAATACAGCCATTCAAGAAGATGTAAATGCCATTTGTTTAACCTCGTATCAAGGTGGGCACAACGAGTATTTTAAGTATATGTTCGATTTTCTTAAGGAAAGAGGCGCATCCCACATCAAGATTTTTGGCGGCGGCGGCGGCGTTATTCTGCCACATGAAATTAAGCAATTGATGGCCTATGGGATTGCCCGAATTTATTCTCCAGATGATGGAAGAGAAATGGGTTTGCAAGGCATGATTAACGATTTGGTAGAGAAAGCCTCCCCAAACACCTCCAAAGAAGGGAAGCCAGATACTCATGGAAAAGTATGTAATGAAGACGGTTCTTGGTTACTGGAAATGGGAAAAAATAAGGTTTTAGAAAGCCTAAAAAATAAAGATGTAAATACCATAGCAAGATTAATTTCGCTTGCAGAGAATAATAACGAAGATTATAAGAGAGTGTTTCCTTATCCTATTAAGGATTCCTCCCCTTTGAGGAGGTTAGGAGGGGCTGTATTGGGAATTACAGGAACCGGTGGCGCAGGAAAGTCTTCTTTGGTCGATGAATTAGTTAGAAGGTTTTTAATAGATTTCCCAAAGAAAACAGTTGGTATTGTATCGGTAGATCCTTCAAAACGTAAAACAGGAGGCGCCCTTTTAGGCGATAGAATTAGAATGAATGCTATAAACAATCCCAGAGTTTATATGCGCAGTTTGGCCACACGACAATCTAACTTGGCGTTGTCTAAACACGTAAATGAAGCGGTTGAGGTTTTAAAAGCTGCCGAATACGATTTGATTATTTTAGAAACCTCCGGAATTGGGCAATCGGATACCGAAATTATAGAACATTCTGATGTAGCGCTTTATGTAATGACCCCAGAATTTGGCGCAGCAACACAATTGGAAAAAATCGATATGTTGGATTTTGCTGATTTGGTAGCTATTAATAAATTCGATAAACAAGGGGCCTTAGACGCACTGCGCGATGTAAAAAAACAATACATGCGTAACAATAATCTTTGGGATGTTAATCTAGACGAATTGCCCGTTTTTGGCACCATTGCATCTCAGTTTAACGACCCCGGAATGAACAGGCTGTACAAAGCCATTATGGATAAGTTGGTTGATAAGACAGATGCCGATTTAAAATCGACTTTCGAAATTTCAGGAGACATGAGCGAAAAGATTTTTATTATTCCGCCTAAAAGGATCCGTTATTTGTCAGAAATTGCCGAAAACAATCGGGCTTACGACAAGAAAGCCAATGCGTATGTTCAGGTTGCTCAAAAACTTTACGGTATTTATAAAACCTTAGAATCTGTTATTGGAACCGAACCACGATTAGATAAAGCAGGAATTGAAACCGAGTCTATCAGTTCCAGCACAGTCGAGAACAAAGACTTCATTAGCATGCTTATCGCAGAATTCGACCGCGTAAAACTAAACCTCGACCCATACAGCTGGGAAATAATTACAGGTTGGAACGATAAAGTAAATACATATAAAAACCCAATCTATTCATTTAAAGTTAGAGATAAAGAGATAAAAATTGAAACCCACACCGAATCGCTTTCACATTTAAAAATACCAAAAGTAGCGTTACCAAAATATCAAGCTTGGGGCGATATTTTAAAATGGTGCTTACAAGAAAATGTACCAGGAGAATTTCCATACACTTCAGGTTTATATCCGTTTAAACGAACTGGCGAAGATCCAGCAAGAATGTTTGCCGGCGAAGGTGGACCGGAACGAACCAACAGGCGCTTTCATTACCTTAGCGCAGGTTTGCCCGCAAAACGTTTATCGACTGCTTTCGATAGCGTAACGCTTTACGGAAACAACCCCGGTTTCAGACCCGATATTTATGGTAAAATAGGAAACGCAGGTGTCTCAATATGCTGTTTAGACGATGCTAAAAAATTATATTCCGGTTTCGATTTGGCAAGCGAAAAGACCTCGGTAAGTATGACTATAAATGGGCCGGCACCCATGCTTTTGGGGTTTTTTATGAATGCGGCCATCGACCAACAGTGCGAAATTTATATAAAAGAAAACGGACTGGAAGGCGACGTAAAAACAAAAATTGATAAACTATATAAAGGCAAAGAGCGTCCAAAATACAATGGCGATTTACCCGAAGGAAATAATGGTTTAGGCTTAATGTTGTTAGGTGTAACAGGAGATCAAGTATTAGCAAAAGACGTTTACCAAGACATTAAAAAGAAAACGATTGCTCAGGTTCGTGGCACCGTTCAAGCCGATATTTTAAAAGAAGACCAAGCGCAAAATACCTGTATTTTTTCAACAGAATTTGCCTTGCGTTTAATGGGCGATGTACAAGAATATTTTATTGAAAATAATGTTCGTAACTTTTATTCGGTTTCTATTTCTGGCTATCATATTGCCGAAGCAGGGGCAAACCCTATTACGCAATTGGCACTAACTTTATCCAATGGTTTCACTTACGTAGAATATTATTTAAGCCGTGGCATGGACATCAATAAATTTGGGCCCAACCTATCGTTTTTCTTTTCAAACGGCATCGATCCGGAATATGCTGTTATTGGTCGTGTTGCCAGAAAAATTTGGGCCAAAGCCATGAAGCATAAATATGGTGCCAATGCCAGGGCGCAAATGTTAAAGTACCATATTCAAACTTCCGGACGCAGTTTGCATGCCCAGGAAATTGATTTTAACGATATTCGTACCACATTACAAGCTTTGTATGCTATTTACGATAACTGTAACTCGCTGCACACCAATGCTTACGATGAAGCCATTACAACACCAACTGAAGAATCGGTTCGTCGTGCCATGGCTATTCAATTAATTATTAATAAAGAATTGGGCTTGGCCAAAAACGAAAATCCAATTCAGGGTTCTTTTATTATTGAAGAATTAACCGATTTGGTTGAAGAAGCTGTGCTTTTGGAGTTTGACAGGATTACCGATCGCGGCGGTGTGCTCGGAGCCATGGAAACCATGTATCAGCGCAGTAAAATACAAGAAGAAAGTTTGTATTACGAAACTTTGAAACATAGCGGTAAATTCCCGATAATTGGAGTAAATACGTTTTTAAGCTCTAAAGGGTCTCCAACTATTGTTCCTAAGGAAATCATTAGGGCTACAGAAGAAGAAAAGCAATTTCAAATTAAAACACTAGAAAACCTTCATAAGTCAAATAATGCAAAAGCGTTATTAAAAGGGCTTCAAAAGAAAGCTCTAAACAACGAAAATATCTTTGAAGCTTTAATGGATGTTACCAAAACATGTTCGCTTGGGCAAATTACCAAGGCTTTGTTTGAAGTTGGCGGGCAGTACCGAAGAAACATGTAGCCATAGATTCTTTTGGGTGTTTTGTTGGTGTTACACCTAATTTAATTAAAACGGGTTCATTTTCAACTCTATCCCTTGCTCATAATTTCCATAGCTACAGCTATACAAACCAATTGCAGCGTTGTAGAACAAAAAAGCAACTTCGTTTTTTGTATGGCTTTACAAAATTAAATTGGTGATATTTGGCAAATTTCAGCATTAAAACAAATATTTTAAGGCTTTTTGCATACTTTCAAAATAACAATTGGTAGCATTAAACACCTTTCTGTTTGTTTATTTCGTCTTGCAGTTGGCGCCTTACCTTTTGCTCGCGCTCTAAAGCTATTCTGCGGTGTTCATCAAATTCTTCTTCAATTTCTTCCAAAGCTTTTTTAGCATCTCGCGTAATGGCATTGCTGTTTTTAAACTTGTAAACAAATAAAACAAATAAGGCCATTAAACTTGCAATAATAGTCCACATTGCCACATTGTAGTTGGTTTTGCTCATTCGCATACCCAGCAGCGACATGCTGTCTTTCTCTAAATTTGTAGCGTCTAGTGTTGATTGTGTGCTGTTTAGTGCGGTTTTTAAATCGTTAATTTCTTTTTGTTGGGCTCCAACAGTGGTTTTAGAGTTTTCTAATTTGGTTTTTAATGTTTTTAAAGAATCTAGCGTGTTTGCTCGCAAGGTAAAAAACATGCTGCGTTTTACGGCTTCGTAGGCTTGCCCGTTTGTGCCTTTAAAATTGCCTGATTTTCTTAAAACATATTCAAATTGATTGGCTATAGTACCGTTTTTTAAAGAGAGGTCTTCTTCTGGTTTAGCTTGCGAAAAACCGGTTAGTGAAATTGTTAAAAAAAGAATGATAAATGGGGCGTGCTTAATAGGATTCATTTACGATTGGTTTAAAAAGGGTTGTTTTTTGGTTTTTACGAAGTTATAAAATTATGTTTATTAATGGCTTTGCATTTAAGAAAAAGCCTCATAAAATGAGGCTGCTTTATATACGATTGAAATTTGGGTTTAGATTTCAAAAAAAAATTTAAAAGTTTGGCCATATTAAACAAGGCGTGTTGCCATTGGGTTTTGTTTAGGCAACTAAGGGTTTCGTTAATAGTAGGTATAACGTCTTACCTTAGCTATATATTTTGCCAATCGTATTACTTGGTGGCTGTAACCGTATTCGTTATCGTACCAAATATAAAGCAATACATTTTTGCCATCGGCACGAACTATAGTGGCTTTACTGTCGTAAATTGATGGCGCAGAACTACCTACAATGTCGCTAGAAACAAGTTCATCACTAAGTTCGTATTTTATCTGCTCTACCAAATCGCCTTCTAAGGCATATTTTTTTAAAATTGTATTAATGCCGTTTATCGATGTTTTGTTTTCAATCTCTAAATTTAAAATGGCCAAAGAGCCGTTAGGTACCGGTACACGAATGGCGTTTGAGGTTAATTTACCTTCTAAACTCGGTAAAGCTTTGGCTACAGCATTGCCTGCACCGGTTTCTGTAATAACCATATTTAATCCGGCAGCACGACCACGGCGGTATTTTTTATGAAAATTATCAACCAAGTTTTGATCGTTAGTATAAGCGTGTATGGTTTCTAAATGGCCGCTTTTAACACCAAAAGAATCTTCAATAGCTTTTAAAATAGGTGTAATGGCGTTAGTTGTACAAGATGCCGCTGAAAAAATATCGACTTTATCAGGGTTGTTTTCTAAATGATTGACACCGTAAACAATATTTGGTACGCCTTTTCCTGGGGCGGTAAGTAGCACTTTGTCTGCGCCTTTAGATTTTAAATGCCTGCTTAAAGCGCCTTTATCTCTAAATGCACCGGTGTTATCGATTACCAAAGCATTGTTTATGCCGTATTTAGAATAGTCTATGTCTTCTGGTGCGTTTGCAGAAATAATATTTACCGTGGTCCCGTTAATAATCAAGGCCTTGTTTTTTGCGTCGATAGAAACGGTTCCTGAAAAATCGCCGTGTACGGAATCGTTGCGCAGTAAAGCCGCTCTTTTTTCTAAAATGGTTTCAGTAATATCGCCTCGGGTAACAATGGCTCTTAATCGCAGTTGGCTTCCTTTACCTGTACGCGTCATGAGCTCTCTGGCCACTAGGCGCCCAATGCGCCCAAAACCATAAAGAACAACATTTTTGGGTGTAATATTGCCATTTTTTCTAGCGTCTTTTAATTTGCTTGCAATAAAAGCCGTGGCATTGCCGTGTTTATTGTTATCCAAATGAAATTCGTAGGTTAGCTTTCCAATATCCAATTTTGCTGGTGGCAAATCGAGTGCCTTAATGGCTTGGGCAATTTCAACCGAATCAAAAATTGAGATGGGTTTTTGTACAAATTTACCTGCGTAGTTGTGCAGGTTTAAAATCTGGCTTACGTTTCTGTCTATTAGTTGGTTTCTAAAAATTACTAATTCGATGGATTTATCGTACCAAAGGTCGTTTACAATTTTTATAAACTCTACGGTTGCTTTTCGGCGGTCGGCCTGAAAAGCCAATTCTTTTTCGTATGTTTTGTTTAAAGGCATTGTTTTTAATGTTTAGTTTTTTGGCCTTGCCATAAAAGATAAAATTTTGGCAAAAATACTATATTTCAAACGTTTTCGTAGCGTATTGGCAAAAAAAAACAACCTCTTAAAATCTTGGTGTTTTAAGAGGTTGTAATACCTTGGTTTTATAAAGTGTTTTACTTAAAAATAACTTCCTTTTTTTCTCCGTAGCGATTAATAAACGCTAAGCTTTTAAGATTTTCAAGATAATCGTCGCCATATTTTTCTTTTAATTTTGAAATATCTTGTATGGATTCTATCTTTTTGTCGTTAATCTTGGTAATAATGTAACCTTCTGTGATACCTAGATTGTTTTTAAGCCATTTGTTGTTGGATTTTGATATTCTAACGCCATGCGGTATGTTGTGTTTGTCTTTTACATCGGTAGATAAATCTTTAAATTCCATATCCATAAACTCTGCAGAAAATATATCTATGTTGGAGATGGTTACCGGAATGGTTAAAAATTCTTCATCGCGAAGCACCTTAACATTTACAACATCTTTGGGGCGTTTTGTTTTTAGATAGCCTTTTAAATCTTCAAACTTAGAAATTTCTATATGGTCTAGTTTTTTTATTATGTCTCCTTTTTTTAGGCCCGCTTTTTCGGCACCAGATTTACGGGTAACTTCGCTTACATACACACCTTCAATTTCGTTTACTCCCAATTCTTTAGCTTCTTCAGAGTTTTTGTTTAAAATAGAAACACCTAAAACACCGTTTTGTATATTACCGTATTCTAAAATATCCATAAATATTTTTCTGGCAATATTGCTAGGTACAGCAAAAGAGTAGCCCACATAAGAACCAGTTTGAGACGATATGGCAGTATTTATGCCAATTAACTCACCATTGGTATTTACTAAAGCGCCACCGGAATTACCTGGGTTTACAGCCGCATCGGTTTGTATAAAAGATTGCGAACGGCTACCTGTTAAATCTCTTGATTTTGCACTAATTATACCCGCCGTTACTGTAGATGTTAAATTAAAAGGGTTGCCCACGGCCAAAACCCATTCGCCTATTTGTGCTTGATCAGAATCACCAAAATTTACAACTGGTAAATCTTCATCTGTTTCAATTTTTAAAACAGCAATATCGGTCTCTGGGTCGGCACCAATTATTTCTGCTTCGTAGGTTTTATTGTTATTTAAAGTAACCGATAACTCCTTAGAGTTTTTTATAACATGATTGTTAGTAATGATATAACCAGATGGATCTACAATAACACCAGAGCCCGTACCTAATCGATATTGTGGGTTAGGGTTTCTGCCAAAAAACAAATCTTGAATAGACATCTGGCTGCTACCTACCGAAACATTTTTTACGTGTACAACCGCGTTTACCGTACTTTCGGCAGCGGCAACAAAATTGGCTTTTTCTTCAACATTATAGATGCTTTTTACATGGTTGGTTGGCAAATAGGTTGATGTATTGTGGTTTGAAGCAATAATAGGTTTTTGCTCAGGTTCTAATAATAATTTATATGCGCCTAGGGTTAAAATTCCACCTAATGCCGAAACCAATACAAGGGTTAAAATCTTTTTCATTTTTTTTCAGTTTTAAGTATTATTTGTTAACGATTAAAATTAAATATTTATTGAATTTCAAAATCAATTTTAACGATATTTAACGTGTTTTTTAACGGCTGTTTAACAATCAAAAATCATTTGGGCGTTACCCCAAAAAAGGGGTCGGGCTTTCACTACTCGCTTCCTCTCCCGAAGCTTCGGGATCGGCGAGCTCAAACATGCCGTTCAATCCCTAACGCAAAACCAACACACGGTATTTTTACACCTTTAAATTTTTACTAGTCAACAAAAAAGTACAAAAGACTTCTTTATATTTGTGCTTTATTATGCAACAAACTTTTTATAAATATCAAGGAACTGGAAACGATTTTGTGATGATTGATAATCGTCAACAAACATTCGACAAAAACAATACCAAACGCATCGCCCATCTGTGCGACAGACGTTTTGGCATAGGTGCAGACGGACTAATACTACTGGAAAACCACGAGACATTGGATTTTGAAATGATCTATTACAATGCCGATGGCAGCCAAAGTTTTTGTGGCAATGGCGCAAGATGCGCTGTAGCTTTCGCAAAACAACTGGGGATAATAAAAAACAAGGCCTTTTTTTTGGCAATAGACGGTAAACATAGCGCAAGCCTAAGCAATGGTATTGTAAAATTACAAATGCACAATGTTGATACAGTTAAAAAATACGACCACCATGTTTTTTTAAATACGGGATCGCCCCACCATGTACAGTTTGAAAGCAATATTGATGATTTCGATATTAAAACCAAAGGTGCCAAAATTAGATACGGACAGCCTTATAACAAAGCAGGTACTAATGTTAATTTTGTTAAGAAAGTTTCGAGCACAGAATTTAAAGTTAGAACCTACGAGCGCGGTGTTGAAAACGAAACCTTATCTTGCGGAACCGGTGTTACAGCAGTAGCCTTGGCCATGCATTATATTGGTGAAACCGAAAAAAACCTAATAACTTTGCATACCCAAGGCGGCAATTTGCAAGTGTCTTTTAACAAAGAAAGCGGTGTTTATAAAAATGTTTGCTTAATGGGTCCGGCAAAATTAGTTTTTCAAGGCATTATATGATTACCTTAAAAGGAAAAAACATTTATTTGCGTGCTCTAGAACCCGAGGATTTAGAGTTTATATACGCCATAGAAAACGACGAATCGGTCTGGGAAATTAGCAATACCCAAGCACCGTATTCTAAATTTTTAATCAAACAATATTTAGAGCAAGCCCACAAAGACATTTATGAAGTGAAGCAATTGCGCTTGGTGGTTTCAAGTTATAATGAAGAGCCTTTAGGGTTAATTGATTTGTTCGATTTCGATTTTAAAAACAGTAGGGCAGGACTTGGTATTTTAATTAAAGAAGAAAGCAACAGAAAAAAAGGTTACGGTAGCGAAGCCTTGCAATTATTGATTAAATATAGTTTTTCGCATTTAGGGTTGCATCAATTGTATTGTAATATTTCTGAAGATAATACAACAAGCATCAAACTTTTTAAAGCACAAGGGTTTAAGGAAATCGGAATAAAAAAAGATTGGAACCACATTAATGGTTTATATAAAAACGAATATTTATTTCAGCTAATAAATAACTAAATGTACATAAAAAAAATTCTCTTAACCATCGTATTTATTGGGTTAGCCGTAGCTGCCTATTTTGCCTATTTTGTGTATAATACCATGTTTGTGCCAAATACAGCCTTTAATAACGATACGGCTTATGTATATATAAAATCTACCGATACCTACAACAATGTGCGGCAGCAGTTAATCCCGCTTCTTAAAAATATTGATAGGTTTGATGCTTTGGCTAAACGAAAAAAATATGTAAATAACGTTAAAGCAGGTCGATATGCCATAAAAAAGGGCATGAACAATAACGATATTATTAACACAATTAGAAGTAAAAACCTACCTGTAAAATTATCGTTTAACAACCAAGAAACACTTGAGAAATTGGCAGGTCGAGTAGCATCTCAAATTGAAGCCGATAGCATATCGCTTATTAATGCTATGAAAGATGAAGCTTTTTTAACCGAAAATAGTTTTAAAGATGAAACAGCTTTAGGTATGTACATTCCCAATAGTTACGAGTTTTTCTGGAATACTTCTGCAGAAAAATTTACCAAGCGTATGCTTAAGGAATACAAGCGTTTTTGGAACGCGGCCAGAGAGGCAAAAGCAAAAGCCTTGGGTTTATCTCAACACGAAGTGATTGCACTAGCTTCCATTGTTCAAAAAGAAACCGCTAAAGTAGATGAGCGTCCACGTGTTGCAGGTGTTTATGTAAACAGGCTTAAAAGAAGAATGCCACTGCAAGCAGATCCAACGGTAATTTACGCCATAAAGAAAAAATCTGGCAATTTTGAGCAGGTTATAAAACGCGTGCTTTATAAAGATCTGGAAATAGACTCGCCATACAATACTTATAAATATGCTGGTTTGCCACCTGGTTTAATAACCATGCCAGATGTATCGTCAATCGATGCCGTTTTAAATTACGAAAAGCACAACTACTATTATTTTGTAGTAAACGTTGAAAATTTTGGCTATCATAAGTTCGCTAAAACCCTAGCGCAGCATAACCGAAATAGGCAAGAATATATTCGTTGGATTAACAGCAAAGGGATAAGACGATAATGGTGTTTAATTGCTTTAAATACCTGTTTTTCGTTTTTTTAATATCATCAATGTCGTTTTCGCAAACAAAGCTCGATGCGTTTTTAACTCCTAGCGACACCCTAAATACATCCCGAAGAAATGCCGTTGCAATAACTACAACTTCTTTGTCGGGTATTACCTTGTTAGGATTAAACCAATTGTGGTACTCAGATTTCAAACGTTCTAAATTCCATACCATTAATGATAATAACGAATGGCTTCAAATGGATAAAATAGGGCATGTCTTTGCATCTTATCAAATAGGGAAGTTTGGGGCAGAGGCTTTAAACTGGAGCGGTGTAAGTAAAAAAAACCAATTGATTTATGGCGCAACCCTTGGTTTTGGGTTTTTAACTGCTGTCGAAATTTTAGATGGCTATTCGCAAGAATGGGGTTTTTCTTGGGGCGATATTGCTGCAAATGCTTCCGGAACGGCTTTATATATAGGGCAAGAATTACTTTGGAACGAACAACGCATCCATTTAAAATTCTCTTTTCATCAAACTAAATATGCGATGCAAAATCCAGATAAATTAGGCGATGGGTTTTTAGAGCAGATATTAAAGGATTATAACGGACAAACTTATTGGTTAAGTGTTAATTTACACGATTTTTTAAAAGCCAGTAAAATCCCTAAATGGCTAAATTTCGCCATAGGTTACAGTGCCAATGGGATGTTGCAAGGTGTTAAAGATATTGGCAATGGTTCGTTAATAAATATAGATAGACAACGGCAATTCTATTTGAGTTTCGATGTAAATTTAAACAAGATTAAAACAAAATCACGCTTTTTAAAATCTGTTTTTAGTATTTTTAACGTCTTAAAAGTGCCATTTCCAGCTCTAGAATTCAATAAAAAAGGCAGTGTATTTCATCTATTGTACTACTAAAGATAACAGATAAACGATTAATTTTGAAGTTATTAAAAAAAAGCCTAATTTTGCACGCTCAAATTTTCAAGTGTACTTTACTATTAAAATATACTGAAGAAATTTAAATATATGAGAAAAAGTATTGCAAGTTACTTAACCCTAACACTTACAATATGCATTCTGTTGTACAGTTCGTTTTCATCTGATGAAACGATAAATCTAGGTAAGTACTCAACTAAAGGTTTGGTTTTAAACTATACCGTAAGTTCAGATACTAACAATAAAGACGAGGCATCTGTTTTAAATGATGCCAATAAATCATTTTCTCCTTATTTGGGGAAATCTTTCGTTGGTTTTAAAGAGGCTTTAGCTTTTAAGGAGTCCAGGGGCGATTATTTTTCTGTAAACACTTTTGGCTATTTGGGCAAATACCAATTTGGTGCTTCTACCTTAAAATTAATTGGTATTAACAATCCTGCAAAATTTTTAAAAAACCCTGCATTACAGGAAAAAGCATTTATAGCAAATGCGGCACGTAACAAATGGATATTGCGACGCGACATTAAAAACTTTGTTGGTAAACGCATTAACGGTGTTCTTGTTACAGAATCCGGTATTTTGGCAGCGGCACATTTGGCTGGTCCAGGTAGCGTAAAAAAATATTTGAGAAGCTATGGCTTGGATAATTTTACCGATGGCTATGGTACTACGGTACAATATTACATGAAACGTTTTTCTGGTTACGATACTTCTTTTGTAAAGCCAAACAGAAAGGCCAAAGCTATTTAATGCATTGTCGCTATTAGGCGAAATTAACTTTTATGGATAATAAATATGGAGGGTCTTTTGTGTAGGTCTTCCATGTTTTTTTTCCAAGCATTTGCGGTTTGTGTTTTAATAAACTCGGTTGGTAAAGTAATATCGCAAGCTACACATACAGCGGTGTTGTTGTCTAATATATGGCTTAAATCTTCAATCATTTTATTGTTTCGGTAAGGTGTTTCAATAAAAATTTGCGATTGATTTCGCTCAAAAGATAAGCGCTCCAATCGTTTAATTTCCTTTTTTCTTTCAGCTTTATCAATAGGCAAATAACCATTAAATGCAAAACTTTGTCCGTTCATCCCAGAGCCCATCATCGCCATTAAAATTGAAGAAGGCCCAACCAAAGGAATAACTTTTATGTTATTTTGATGGGCAAGCTTTACTATGTCGGCACCCGGATCTGCAACGCCAGGGCATCCCGCTTCAGACAATAAACCAACATTTATGCCTTTTAAGCAGGGTTCTAAAAATTCAGGTAATTCTAGAGCATCGGTAAATTTGTTTAAATGAAACATCTGTAATGCCGATTGCGATTTCCCCGAACTTATCTTTTTTATGAACCGTCGTGCTGTTTTTTCGTTTTCAACAATATAAGTGTTTACCTCTTCAATAACTTTTTTTACCGACATGGGTAAAACCTCCAAAGGCGCCGTGTCTCCTAATGTAGTTGGGATAAGGTATAAATTGCCAAGTTTGTTTTCCATTTAATTGATGATTAGTTTTTTTACGATTTTTGATGCGTTGTTGGTACAAACTTCCACAAAATATAAACCACTATGGTAATTTTTTACAGAAATATTTAGTATTTGTTTATTAGATTTTGAAATTGATTCGATTTTTTGACCGTGAATGTTGTAAATGGAAATAGATTCTACGGTTTTGAATTTTGAAGATAAATCAATTGAAACATTGTTATTTGAAGGATTAGGATGCAGTTTAAAATTAAACAGCTTACTTTCGTCCACACTTAAATTAGGATCGGTTATTTTGAAAATATTCGAGCCACCAACAATATAAAGTTCGCCATTATTATCTTCTCCAAATGTGGTCCATCTGCGAGCAATATTGGGCGTTTGCATGGCCATAGACCAACCGGAACCTGCATCGGTTAAAATACCGATTTGTTGGGTACAAAAATCGGCAAAAAAATACTTGCCAATAAAATTAGTGAACATCGTGCCTCTGTACACATAACCGCCAGTTATTGAGCCAGAGCATCCGTTGCCAACATGCGCATATTCTGCAACAGGAGCTATGGTTTCGTTAAAGCTTGCAGGACAGTTGCCGGTATCGTTAAAAACGTGGTTGTTACCTTCGTAACACCTCCAGCCGTAATTGTCTCCGGGTGTGCCAGAGCCTGTTACTTTGTTTATTTCTTCAAAATCATTTTGCCCAACATCGGCTATCCATAAATCGCCATTTAGTTTGTCGAAGGAAAATTTCCAAGGATTTCTTAACCCAATGGCATAAATTTCTGGACGCGGATCATTTTGTCCGTTGGCAGAACTGGAAAAAGGATTTGAACTTGGTATGTTGTATGAGCTTCCGCTAACATCTATCCGCAAAAGTTTCCCTAAAAGCGAGCTGGTATTTTGTGATCTATCTCCAGGATCGCCACCGGCTCCTCCATCGCCTGTGGCGATATATAAAAAACCATCGGGTCCAAAAGCTAATTTTCCGCCGTTGTGATTGTCGAATGGTTGTTTAATTGTAAGCAATACGGTTTCAGTAGTATTTGCAATATCGGGGTTAGTACTTACCGTGTATCTTGCAATTATGGTGTTGGGTTCTGTAGTACTCGTATTGTCTGTATAATTAACGTAAAACCTGCCAGAGGTTTTGTAATCTGGGGCAAAGGCTAAACCCAATAACCCACGCTCGCCACCCGAACCAACCTTTGTTGTAATATTTAAAAAGGGTGTTGGGTTTACTGTACCGCTAGGGGTTAAAATTTTAATAATGCCGGCTTGCTCTACAATAAAAAGCCTGCTATCGTTTGCGTTTGCAATTTCAACCGGATTAGAAAAATTTGGACCAAAATTTTGAAGTTCAACGGTTTGAGAAAATCCCAAAAAAATAAAACTATTAAAAATAAGTATTGAAACTAGTGTTTTCATAAGGCATCTTTTTTTTAAGTAAACTATATCGAAATAAGCTAGCTCATAAGGTATTTTTAGAAGAAAAGACCTTTAAATTTCGAGGCAAGCAGTAGAGCGAGTTAATCTCGATTATTTAGTAAAGTTAATAAATAAGATGCTTTTTTGCCCTAGAAATTAAGAGTTTAACGACTTTGCAATATTGTCGCAGGCTTCATCAAGCATTTTGTAAACGTTCTCGAAACCTTGGTCGCCACCGTAATAAGGGTCTGGTACACTATAGTTTTGGTTGGGGTACACTTCGTTTAAAATAAATTTCACCTTTGCTATATCTTCATCGTTTCTGGCCAAATCCATAACGTTTTTAAAGTTAGATTCGTCCATTACATAAATCACATCAAAGGCATCAAAATCCGAAATACTAAATTGGCGGCCTTTTAGGTGGGAGATGTTTAAGCCGTATTTTTTTGCTACAGCTATAGAGCGTTTATCTGGTGACTTTCCTAGGTGGTAATTTGCTGTTCCTGCAGAATCTACCAAAAACGAGTTGTTGTTAAGTTTTGAGCGCATAATACCTTCGGCCAATGGCGAACGGCATATATTGCCCAGGCAAACCATAAGAATTTTAGTCATAATAATATTCTGCGAATCCCAATAAATATAGGGTGTTAATTTTAGGTGTTAAACCGATAGTTTTTTTGTAATATCTTCAACGTATTTTCTGAATTGTTTATCGGTTGAAGATAAGTTGTTTACCGTTTTGCAAGCGTGCAGTACGGTGGCATGGTCGCGCTTGCCTATTTGCGAGCCAATACTTGCCAAGGACGCTTTTGTTAGTTTTTTTGCAAAAAACATGGCTAATTGTCTGGCTTGAACAATATGGCGTTTTCTGGTTTTAGATTGTAAGGTATCGACATCCATTTGGAAATAGTCCGATACGATTTTCTGGATATAGTCTATAGATACTTCGCGCTTTGTGTTTTTAACAAATTTTTCAACAATTTGTTTTGCAAGATCTATGGTGATTTCTTTTTTGTTAAAAGACGATTGGGCAATTAAAGAAATAATGGCTCCTTCTAATTCCCTAACGTTGGTTTTAATGTTTTTGGCAACATAATCAATTATGTCGTCGGGCATTTCAACACCGTCTCGATAGAGTTTGTTTTTCAATATGGACACTCGGGTTTCAAAATCCGGGTGCTGTAATTCGGCCGAAAGGCCCCATTTAAAACGAGATAGCAAGCGTTGCTCGATATCTTGCATGTCAACAGGTGCTTTATCGCTTGTTAAAACCACTTGTTTTCCGTTTTGGTGCAAATGGTTGAATATATGGAAAAACACATCTTGAGTGCCGGATTTTCCTGAAAGGAACTGTACATCGTCAATAATCAGCACATCGATAATTTGATAAAAATGAATAAAATCATTTCTGTTGTTCTTCTTTACAGAATCTATATATTGTTGGGTAAATTTTTCAGCAGAAATGTATAAAACCGTTTTTTCGGGGTATTTGTCTTTTATATCTACTCCAATGGCATGTGCTAAATGCGTTTTGCCTAAGCCAACACCTCCAAAAACAAGCAATGGGTTAAAGGATGTGCCACCAGGTTTTGCAGCAACGGCCAAACCTGCGCTTCGTGCTAAACGGTTGGAGTCGCCTTCTAAAAAGTTTTCAAAACTGTAATTAGGGTTGAGTTGAGACTCGATCTTTACGTTCCTGATGCCGGGAATTACAAACGGATTGCGTAATTCTGGGTTTTTGTTGTTTAAGGGAATGTCAACATCTTGCGCTTTTACCGCACTTCTGTTGGCACTTGGTATCTTTTCTGTAAACGGTTGTTTGTTGCCATAAGTGTTTTCCATTTTAATAATGTAAACCAATTTGGCTTTGTCGCCCAACTCTTTGGTTAGCGATACTTTAAGGATTTTTACATAATGCTCTTCAAGCCATTCGTAAAAGAATTTACTTGGTACTTGTATGCTTAGGGCATTATCGGTAAGTTTAACTGCTTTTATTGGCTCGAACCAAGTTTTGTAGGCTTGCGGCTGAATATTATCCTTTATAAATTCAAGACAATTGCTCCATACCGATTGCGCAGTTATACTCATTTTTTGTTGCTGTAGTTTGTTTGTTATTGTAAATTCGAGAGAAATTTTTGGAATTCTCCAACACCTATATCGTTTGGCAAATATGTGAACAAAATTCTTAAAAAAAAAATGATTTACTATTGAATTTCTAGAATTTTTTCCCCATGTTTAAGCTCTAGCCGAAACTACAAAAAATTATTCAATTCTGCCTATGAAATTCGATGAAATACAAATAAGAGTACGTTATGGAGAAACCGACCAAATGGGAGTGGTATATCATGGTAATTATGCGTTATATCTTGAAATGGGGCGGGTTGAGTGGTTACGCAAACTAGGGTTCTCGTACAAGGCCATGGAAGAAAACGGCATTATGCTACCTGTTGTTTCTTTAAGCATAAACTATAAAAAACCAGCGCGTTATGATGATGTAATTAATGTAAAAACTCAACTAAAAAACACCCCATCTGCCAAGATTGAATTTGAGTACGAAATTACCAACGAAAAGGGTGAAATTTTAGCCCAGGCCCATACCACTTTGGTTTTTATAGATACCAAAACAAAAAGACCGATTAAGGCACCAAAATATATTTTGGACGCGATTGCATTGTAATTAAAGTTGTTCGATATTGATTTCGAACAAATGGCTGAAGGTTTTAAAAACCTGATTGGCATTTTTCTTTCTTACGGCTATTGTTATTTGGCAGTCCATTTCTAATTTTTGATTGGTAATATTTAGGTTTTGCTCTTTAATAATTCGCATTACCGTATTCATGTTTTTGTAACCGAAGCTTATCAAATAATTAACATTAATGGTTTTTTCGATAATTTTGGAGGATTCGAGTGTTAATTGCGCCGTGGTTTTGTAGGCGTTTATTAATCCGCCCACGCCTAATTTAACACCTCCAAAATAGCGCACCACTACAATTAAAACGTTGGTTACATTAAAGGATTGTATTTGCCCGTAAATAGGCATGCCTGCAGAATTATTGGGTTCGCCATCGTCATTTGCCCTATAGCTTATGTTTTCTGTTCCTATTTGGTAGGCATAGCACCAGTGTCTTGCGGCGTGATGCTCTTTTTTTAAATTGTTTATATGAAGCTTTACATCATCTTCAGAAGTAATGGGGTAGGCATAACCAAAGAACTTACTGTTTTTGTCTTTAAATAAAATAGCTTCAGTTGATGTGTTAATGGTTTTATATGTGTCTTTTTCAGTCAAATAAATGGGTTTTTATATTGAAAAGATTTGTAATATCTTCGGTATTCGGGTTTATGTGCCATGTTTTAAAGCCTAAAGTTTCAGCGGTTTTTGTGTTATCTTCATTATCGTCTATAAACAAACATGTGTTGGCTTTTAAGTTGTTTTCGTTTAAAACGAATTTAAAAATATCTTCATTTGGTTTTACAAGATTTACCTCGTGCGATAAATAAAAAGCATCAAAACAGTTTTTAAATTCGTTGTAAAAAGGAATGTTTTCTTTAATCCAATTTATATGAAGCTCGTTTGTGTTGCTTAATAAAATGAGTTTGTAATTGTTCTCTTTTTTTAGATTTTGAATAAATTTTAAACGATGTTCTGGGAACTCATTCAGCATAAAATTCCAAACTTTAATTAAATCTTCTTTTGAAAGCTTCGGAAAATTTTCAGTATAAAACCCCAAAAATTCATTGGTTGAAATCAATCCTTGTTCGTATAAACTATTAAAGGCTGTCATCTCATCTGAAAGCGATTCAATTTTAAAAGTACTAAGAGCGTGTTGTAAAGCGCCTTCAATATCTAAATTAATAAACACGTTGCCAAAATCGAAAATTAGGGTTTTAATCATTTACAATGGTATTAAAATAAGGTTTTATAAGCTGTATAGTTTTTTTGCACTTTTTATTTGTTCTTTCTCGGTTGTTTCAGGGTAAAGCAAATATTTAGGTGCAATTATAGGTTTATATTTTTCTATAGAGATTTTTGTTATGGTTGCAAAGGGAAATTTCCCGTTAGCTAATTTTTGTAATATAACGTTCATTTCTTCAAATTCGGGGTTTGTTTTTTCTAAAACCTGAGCTTTACCTTTTAATTGAAATCCTTTTTGAACCAAAACATCTATAAAACTAATACATACCTCTTTATTTTGCCTTATATTTTTTACCGTTTGGGGAGAAGCAATATTTGCAATTATTATGTTATTGGTTTTATAGTAAGAAAAAATTTCTTTAGGCGAAACATTGGGAACGTTATCTTTTGATGCCGTAGCTAACCAACATAAAACACTTTTATCAATATATTTTTTAATTTCTGCTGTTAGTTTCATTTGTGTAAATTTTAAGGCTATCAGTCATTATTTTTTCTTCAGAAATTAGTTTTCCAAAAAAAACAGGTGTTTTAACACCTTCTTTAAATACTGTGTTTCCTTTGAATACGCGTGCTTCATCCCAAAGGTTTTCGTCTATAAAGGTTTGAAGTGTTTTTGTGCCGCCTTCAATAATTACGGAATTTATATTTTTTTGAAATAGAACATCACAAATTTGTTTTGCAACGTTACTATTATAATTTATGTCTTTTTTAGAAGTAATAATCGTTTCTGCTTCATCATTAAAAACTGCATAATCTTTTGATAGCTTATTATCTTTATCAATTACTACTCTAATTGGGTTTTGTCCTATCCAATCCCGAGCAGTTAAACTCGGATTGTCTTGAATAACCGTGTTTGTTCCCACTAAAATAGCTTGTTCTTCGGCGCGCCATTTGTGTGTTAATTGTCTGGAAAACACATTGGTAATCCAAACTGGTTTTTGTACATTTTTAGTTTTAGGCGCTATAAAACCATCAGCGGTTTCTGCCCATTTTAAAATAATGTACGGGCGTTTTTTGTTATGGAATGTAAAAAAGCGTTTGTGGTGCTTTTTACATTCGTTTTCCAAAAGGCCAACCGTAACATGGCAACCGGCATTTTTAAGTTTTTCGATACCTTTGCCTGCTACCTTTTTGTTGTCATCGACACAACCAATTACAATATTTGGTATTTGGTGTTTAATAATAAGGTCGCTGCACGGTGGTGTTTTGCCGAAATGCGAACAAGGTTCTAAAGTTACGTAAAGCGTAGCTTTTTTTAATAAAGATTTATTAGCAACGGCATTAATAGCATTAACCTCGGCATGATTTTCGCCGTATTTGCTGGTGTAACCTTCGCCAATAATGCTATTGTTATAAACAATTACAGCACCAACCATGGGGTTTGGTCTGGTTGTTCCTAAGCCGTTTTTAGCAATTTCCAAACAGCGTTTTATATAGGTTTCGTGGTTTGCCAATGTTATAATTTAATCTTTACATTTTCGGTTTTGTCAATATTATAAGTGTAAGAAAAGCCTAAAACTTTATAAATAATATCACCTTTATACTGTACTTTAATTTGTTTGCTAAACAAGCTGCCAAGCAATCCGCTAAGGTTTTTATTGCTAAAAATACTATCGGTAGGGATGTTGGCTTTTAAAGGAATAGAAAACTCTTTTTTTGCCGGTACGTTAAAGCTTTTGGTAGAAACAGATGCCATTTTGTTATCGTTTACAAATACTTTTATTTCATTGGTTTTTAGTTCTCCTCCAATATCATTAGGGTTTAAAAACAAAGCATCTGCTGTTAAAGTTATATGTTTTGAAGTCGATTCGACAACCTTAATATTTTCAACATTTAAGAACAGAGGTTTTTCTTTAACTGAACAACCAAAAAAAACAAATAATATTGTTGATAAAATAATCAAAGGCTTCATTCGCTTATTTTTATATTTAAGTATCTTCACATGCATAAAATTACTGTTTTAAAGTGAGTAAAGATACTATAGTTATTCGAGAAATTAAGCCAGAGGATAATGCACAAGTTGAAGCCGTTATAAGAGCCTGTTTCCACGAATTTAAAATTCCGTTAGAAGGTACAGCTTATGCAGATAACGAAACACCAAATATGTTTGAAGCCTATCAAAAAACCAACGAGGTTTATTATGTTATTTGCGATAGCGGTACCATTTTAGGTGGCGGAGGCATTAAACCTTTAAAGGATTTTGAGGCTAATGTTTGCGAAATCCAAAAAATGTATTTTTCGCCAACAATACGTGGAAAAGGTTATGGTAAATTAATGTTTGAAAAATGTATGCAAGCCGCCAAAAAAATGGGTTATAAACAATGCTATTTAGAATCGGCATCGCAACTTAAAGCGGCCATTCATATATACGAAAGCAATGGCTTTAAGCATCTAAAAGGTGCTTTGGGAAATACGGGACACTATTCTTGTGGGGTCTGGATGATAAAGGAATTATAGTTTACGGTAAAAAAGATTAATTTGAAATTAAAAGAAATACAAAATACATTTCATAAAGCCTTAGATTCCGTTTACGGAAAAGAAGAAGTTGATAGTTTCTTTTTTATTCTGATAGATTTCTATTATAAAATTTCAAGATTGCAATTGGCCATGGCACCCGATTTTAAAATTGAAAATAAAGCTGCTATTTTAAATGCTTTAGAAGCTTTAAAACAAGAACAACCCTTACAGTATATCTTAGGCGAAACCGAGTTTTACGGACTGCCGTTTAAATTAAACAAAAATGTTTTGATACCGCGG
Source organism: Gelatiniphilus marinus (assembly GCF_042684345.1). NCBI lineage: Bacteria > Pseudomonadati > Bacteroidota > Flavobacteriia > Flavobacteriales > Flavobacteriaceae > Gelatiniphilus > Gelatiniphilus marinus. The sequence goes on from NZ_JBHULK010000001.1 coordinate 214,784, forward strand.
CCTGAAACCGAAGAATTGGTAGAATGGGTTATAAATTCTGTCGCTTCGCGAGCAGTCAAGAGGTCTTTAAGCGTTTTAGATATTGGCACAGGCAGCGGATGTATTGCAGTTTCACTTGCTAAAAACTTACCAAATGCCAAGGTTTGTGCTTTAGATGTAAGTAAAAAAGCGTTGAAATTAGCAAAGCAAAATGCCGAATTAAACAAAGTAGAGATTGAATTTATTGAAACCGATATTTTAACCTGTCGTCATGCTGAACTTGTTTCGGCATCACACAAGTTTGATATTATAGTATCCAATCCGCCATACGTTATGAAGAAAGAAAAACCTCAAATGAAAAACAATGTTTTAAATAACGAACCGCATTTGGCACTGTTTGTAAATGATGAAAATCCGTTGTTGTTTTACGAGGCCATTTCATATTTTGCAAGCCATAAATTAAATCTCAATGGCATGTTGTTTTTTGAAATTAATGAATACCTTGGCAACGATATGATAAGATTGTTGAATAAAAAACAGTTTAAAAACATAGAATTAAAACAAGACATCTTTAAAAAAGATAGAATGATAAAAGGTGAGTTGAGTTAAAAATTAATAATTAAAAATACATTTTTGTTCCTCTTCAAGCAGGAATCCATTTAAAAAAAAACTAGTGTCCCGAAGTTTCGGGAGTGGCAAAAAAATGAACATAAAACAACACATACAAAACCTACGTAGTACATTACGCGAACATAATTATAACTATTATGTGCTCGATAATCCAACCATTTCAGATTACGATTTCGATACAAAACTAAAGGAACTCCAAGAACTCGAGGCGAAACACCCCGAGTTTTTTGATGCCAATTCGCCAACCCAACGCGTAGGGGGCGCAGTAACCAAAAATTTTGAAACCATTGCGCACGAGCATCGCATGTATTCACTAGATAATTCCTACTCAAAAGAAGATTTACAAGATTGGGAAACCCGTATTAAAAAACTGGTTGATGGCGATATTCAATACACCTGCGAACTAAAATACGATGGTGCATCAATAAGCTTAACTTACGAAAACGGATTGTTAACAAAAGCCGTAACCCGGGGCGACGGATTTCAAGGCGACAACGTTACGGCAAACGTAAAAACCATAAAATCGGTGCCACTTCAATTAAAAGGCGAATATCCTAAAAAGTTTGATATTCGAGGCGAAATCGTTTTGCCTTTTGATGGGTTTAATAAAATGAACGAAGAACGTATTGAATTAGGAGAAGAGCCATACAGAAACCCAAGAAATACGGCCTCTGGAAGTTTAAAATTACAAGATAGTGCAGAAGTTGCAAAACGTCCGTTGGAATGTTTATTGTATAATCTTTCAGGTTCTAATTTAGGTATTAAAACCCAATTTGAAAGCTTGGTAAAAGCCAGACAATGGGGATTTAAAGTCCCAAGTGCAGCCAAACTAGCGCATTCCATTGATGAAGTTTTAGAGTTTATAAATTACTGGAATGTGCATCGGCACGATTTGCCTTATGAGACCGACGGTGTTGTTGTTAAAGTTAACAATTTGCAACAACAAGAAGAATTGGGTTATACAGCAAAATCACCGCGTTGGGCGATGGCATATAAATTTAAAGCCGAACAGGTTTCAACAAAGTTAAACGAAATTACCTATCAAGTTGGACGCACAGGAGCCATTACGCCAGTAGCAAATTTAGAACCTGTTGAGTTGGCTGGCACAACGGTAAAACGTGCTTCGTTACACAATGCCGATCAAATAGAAAAATTGGACATTAGAGTAGGCGACACCGTATTTGTTGAAAAAGGCGGTGAAATTATACCAAAAATAATCGCTGTCGATTTAACAAAACGCCAACCAGATTCTTTCCCAACCCAATACATTACACATTGCCCCGAATGTAACACCAAATTAGTGCGGCAAGATGGCGAAGCGCAGCATTATTGCCCAAATTACAACGGTTGCAAACCCCAAATAATTGGTCGTATCCAGCATTTTATTTCCAGAAAGGCCATGGATATTGAAGGCTTGGGCGGCGAAACCGTAGCCCTATTAGTTAACGAGGGCTTAATTGGCAATTACTCAGATTTGTATGAGTTAACAAAAGAGCAGGTAATGCCACTAGAGCGTATGGCAGAAAAAAGTGCTGATAACTTAGTTGCAGGAATTAAAGCCTCTAAGCAAATTCCTTTTGAGCGTGTTTTGTTTGCGCTCGGTATCCGTTTTGTTGGTGAGACCGTGGCCAAAAAACTAGCTAAACATTATAAAAGTATCGATGCTGTTGCTGATGCTTCAGAAGAAGATTTGGTAAATGTTGATGAAATAGGCATTAAAATTGCACAAAGCGTTACAGCGTTTTTTAAAGATGAAAAAAATATTTCAATAATCAATAAATTAAAAGAATTTGGAGTTCAGTTAGAAATGTCTGCCGAACAGCTTTTGGGGCAAACCAATATTTTGCAAGGGCAATCTATTGTGGTAACCGGGGTTTTTGAATCTATTTCAAGAAACGATTTAAAAAAACTCATCGAAGACAACGGAGGTAGGGTTAGTAGCTCCATATCTTCTAAAACAAGCTATATAGTTGCTGGAGACAACATGGGGCCCAGCAAAAAGGAAAAAGCAGAAAAATTAAATATTGATATATTGAGCGAATACGATTTCTTACAAAAAATAAAATAATTAATAGATTTTATCGATAAAATGTGGTTTTTATCAGTTTAGTTGTAAAATTTATATATATTTGTAACATGAGTATAAAAACTACTAAGGTCAAGACTATGGTCTTGATTAGTTTAATTACATTGGCTTACATCCTCTTTGTTGTTTTTCAATTTAGCGGGAAAGCAGTTGTTGCAGAAAGCTTTAGTTCAATAATATTTCCGTTAATTGCAGTGCTATATTACCAATCTGTTACTCCCAAAACATTGTTTTTTTGTTTGTTTTTAATCAGTTATTCATTATCAGAATTAATTTTCTTTGTCGTTGATTATGTACCCTATCTGTATTTTTATTTCACCGGAAATATTTTAAGCTTGCTATCGTATGCTTTTTTAATAGTCGAGGTTTGTAAATTACTTTGTGCAATGCATGTTTTAAAGAATTTTAAAATCCATATTGTGGTATTAATTGGTTTAAACACATATATAGCATTTATTTTGCAAGAAGCCATAGGTCCGTATTTAGATTTGACTTTAGAGTGTTTAGTAGAAATTACGTACAATGTTGTTATGCTTTTACTGCTATCTGTAGCGCTCTTAGGTTATATATATAAAGATGATAAAAAATCTTTATTCTTCTTTTTTGGCGCTTTGTGTATAGTATTTGGAGAAGTGATAAATGTGGCCTACCTATATGTATCGCATCAAAATCTGTTTAATTTTTTATCGGTTTCTTTGTTTGTTTTGGCTTTTTATTTCTTGTACCAACAAGCTAAATTAAAACCTATTGAAACAAAAGATGACGATATCTCCAAAATGTAGCTATTCTAATATAATTAATCCTGTTGAATTTTAATATTAAATCTATAAGTATAACATTATATAAACTAAAAATAATATTTTAGCCGAGTTATATTAATTTGGATGCGTGGTAATTACAATTATAGTCTTATGTTAATATCTAGAATGTTAGTTACTTTTATTGGTTTGGTTTACCTCTTTTTTGTTGGGTTGGAGTTTTTTGGCAACAATACCTTGGCCATACAATTAAGTGTGTTAATTATACCGCTTATCGCGCTGCTTTATTTTGTTTCTGTAAAGCGTAAAACACTGTATTTTAGTCTGTTTTTAATTGGTTACTCTATTCCTGAATTGATGTTCTTTGCAAAAGATAAATTGGTTTACGAAACTTACTATTATATATGTAACGGTTTAAGTGTTTTGGCTTATTTGTTTTTGTTGATCGAGATTTTTAAATCTATTAATTACCAAGTGGTTTTAAAACGATTTAAGCTGCAAATTATTGTACTTGTAATTTTAAGTTTATACATGGGTTATGTATTATTTAAAATTATCTCGCCTTATTTACTAGTATCTATCGAGTATTTTTTAGAAATCTCGTATAATGTTTTAATACTTTTGGTGCTTTCTTTGTCGCTTTTAAATTATTTTGATAAAGACGATAACAAATCTTTCCTTTTATTTCTAGGGTCTTTGTGCATTGTTTTTAGCGAGGTAATTAACATTGCTTACTTGTACATTGCTAATAAAAACATGCTTAATTTTATGTTTGTTACTTTATTTGTTTTGGCTTTCTTTTTCTTTTATCAGCAGTCTAAACTAGAGGAAGAAGTAGATGAAAAAATAATATTAAAGCCTTAATTGTATTGGTAAAAGCAATGTTTCTTTAGGCTTCATAAAAAATAAATTTCAAAAAAAAAATTAAAAAGAAGCCTCTATAATCCCCTAAATACGGTTTTTTGGTATTAGCCCCCAATGTTCTTGCTATAAATTTAAAAACGAAGGTGTTTGGCTTGGGTTTAATATAATTGGTTTTATTTACTGCTTATAATCTTGTGTTTACAGATTGTTTTAGGTTGATTCCCTTTGCTTGGTTTTAGATAAACTGGAGTCTAAACTTAATGGGTTTTTTGGTTTTAAAGGTGTTTTGTAAGTAACCATCGGTAATTTCAATATCTAAGGAAAGAACAAATTGAATGAATAGGCCATTAGTATTTGAAAATGGGATTTTTAAATTGAACTTATGTTAAAAAAAATATTCTTTTAGCTAACATTTTTAGTAAATTTTTATCGATAAAATACAATAAATGAAGAAATTAATCGACAAAATACACGGTTTTATCGATGTAATAAAGTTTTATTTTTATATTTGCATCCAACCTACTTGTAAATTATCATGAAAAATTTGTTTGCTCTTCACTTTAAAAAAGTGTTTTTTTGTGTATTATTATTTTTTGTTACCGTTAATGTTTTAGCAACTTACAACTCAGATGTATTGTTTTTACAAACTGTGAAGACACTATTTGTTCCAGTATTGCTATTTTTGTTTTACCTTGGTAATAAAGTGCTAAGTCTTCCGTTTATTTTGTTTTTTTTATTTTCTTTTTTAGGCGATGCCTCTTTAGCGTTGTTTAACAGTCCATTTTTTGTTAAAGCCTCGGGTGTTTTCTACTTTTTAAGCTATGTATGTTTAATAGGTATTGCCATTTATAAATTTAGGTTTTTTAAAGTCGATATAGTTGTTGGCGCTTATCTTGCGTTGGTGTTTTTTATAAGTATCTATTTCTTGTATTTGTTTTACGGGTTTTTAAAGACAGTGGTACCAGATAATTTTGCGGTGTTTTTGTTTGGAATCAAGGGTGTTGCTTTATTGATATTGGCCTTTTTGGCTTTCGGAAAGTATTTACATAGCGATACCAAGGCTGCTATTCTATTTTTAATGGTAGCTATGTGTTTGGTGTTTTCTACAGTTCTAAACTATGTTGATTTGTATTATGTGCATAGCTGGGGTTTTGTAATGATTGAAAGCGTTGTTTACACTGTAGGCTTATATTTATTGCTAAACTATGTCGTGGAAGAAAATAAAAGCACTGCGATCCAAAAAAGCACTGTTAATGCCTTTAACCGAGATAATATTTTTGCCTAAACAATTATAGATGTACCATTAGCGGCTTTGTTTTTATCGGTGTCAAAGTAAAAGTCGATTTTGCCCAAATTTATACCATAGCACCCCACTTGGTTAACAAGCATGTTTTTGCCATCAATGTTTTTTACAACCGTTGGTTTTTTTAAAAAGGTATGGGTATGACCGCCAATAATTAAGTCGATGTTTTTTGTGGCAGCGGCAAGTTTTAAGTCACTTATTTTTGTTTTGCTATTTTTATAATGGTATCCTAAATGGGATAGGCAAATTATTAAATCGCATTGCTCGTCTTGTTTTAGTATTCTGGTAGTTTCTTGAGATATTTCAATAGGATCTAAATATTTGGTTTCCTTGAACATAGATGGGTCAACTAATCCATTTAACTCTATTCCTAAACCAAATACCCCAATTTTAATACCCTCTTTTTTAAAAGTTTTATAAGGCTTTGCATGGGTGTCCATTATGGTGTTTGAAAAATCGTAGTTGGCCGAAACAAACTCAAATTTGGCATGCGGTAATTGGGCGTAAAGGCCTTCAATACCATTATCGAAATCGTGGTTGCCAATAGTCGCGGCATCGTATTTTAGCTTGCTCATTAGCTTAAACTCCAACTCGCCACCATAGTAGTTAAAATAGGGAGTGCCTTGAAAAATATCGCCCGCATCAAACAGAAGGGTGTTTGGGTTTTCGTTTCTAATAGATTCTATTAAACTTGCTCGTCTGGCTACACCGCCTTTATTGGCATTTCTGCCATCGTTTGGCCCAAAAGCATCAATATGGCTGTGCACATCGTTGGTATGCAAAATGGTAATTTTGCTTGTTCTGGTAGCCCATGCAAAAGATTGCAATCCTAAACCACCAAGTGCTACCAACGCGGTTCCTGCCGTGGCTTGCTGTATAAAATCTCTGCGTTTCATTTTTGTTGTTTTTGCGTATTGCCCGAATAACTCAATAATAAGCAACATTTAATTAATCAATTGTAATAAACCTATCATCGATTACGGGTTTTACGGTATCTAATTTTTTAAAGGTATCAATTAAGGCATTTCTTATTTTATAGTTTAGAACATAGAGGCTGTCGTTGGGTTTAAAAAACAACATGCTATCTCCGCCATTGTATAAATAATCGTTGGTAGCCACATAATAGGTTTTGTTTTTATCAATGTTTTTACCGTTTATTTTCGCTTCAAATACATTAAAGTCTTTATCGAGAACAAGTTTTAATTTCGAAATAGGGTGCGCTCTTTTTCTTGTTCTCAAATACTCGATAATATTGTAGATTTGAGCTCCTTTTAATGCTACAACAACAATGCTATTCTCGAAAGGCATCAATTTAAAAGCGGTTCTTTTGCTAATATTTCCTTTTGGTAAAATCGATCGGATCCCACCATGGTTCAATAATACCATGTCGATATGCTTTCCGGTTCTTTTATTAAATATAGGGTTGGCTTCATTGTAAACCGCATCTGCCATAAAATTGCCAATAGCTGTGTTTAAATGGCCATCTGTTTTAGAATAGGTGTTGGTAGAATATGCCAAAACACTATCCAGGTCTTTTTGAATATTATCTCTAAAAGGCTTTATGTACGATTCAATTTCGGGTTTCAAAGGCAAGCTATCTGTAACCTGTATTTGCTTGCCCTCAACTTTAGTTAGGTGCAATTTTTCTTGCTTGCATCCCCAAAAAATTAAAATATATAACAAAAAAATAAAATGTGTGAACCTCATGCACGAAACGGTTTTTTTGAGTGTACTTTTGCTACCTTTGCCAAAAGTATAAAGATAAATGATTTTAAAAGGTTTTAAAGAAAAATCTAATAAAAAACACTTAAATAAATTGTTGTCGCAGCGCATAATGCCTGTTGGTAACAGCAGGGTAGAAAGTTTAGGTGTAATCTTAAATAGCGATGAGCTTGATGATTTCGAGTTGTTTAGAACCTTGGCAAACCTTATTAATGTACGCCCAAACAAACTAAAAATAATAGCTTTTTCGGCCAATAAAAAAGAACAACTAAGCAATTGGGATGCCTGTTACAACCCCAAGGATTTTGGGTGGAACGGCAAAATTAAAAACACTGAATTGCAAACGTTTTTAAACACAAAGTTTGATGCCCTGATTAGCTACTACGCCAATGAGGATTTAGAATTAAAATTGCTTACGGCAAAATCTGAAGCACAATTTAAAATAGGCATTTTACAAACCGATGTCCGATTAAACGATTTAATAATTAATACTAGCATAAAAGAATTTAACGTATTTAAGGCCGAAGTGCATAAATACTTAACCATATTAAATAAAATTAAAAATGAGCAGTAAGTTTTTAGGAACCGGAGTGGCATTGGTTACACCGTTTAAAGATGATTTAAGTATAGACCACGAGGCCTTGGCGAATATTGTAAATTTCAATGTTGAAAACGGTACAGATTACCTTGTAATTTGTGGTACAACCGGTGAAAGCGTTACTATTACCAAAACTGAAAAGCAAGCGGTTGTTAATACCATAACCAAAGCAAACCAAGGCCGTTTGCCAATGGTTTTGGGTATTGGAGGCAACAATACGGCAGCTGTTATTGAAGAAATAAACACAACCGATTTAAGCGGTATCGATGCCATTTTATCGGTGTCTCCCTACTATAGCAAGCCCACGCAAGAGGGTTTGTACCAGCATTTTAAAGCGATTGCCGAAGCCTGCCCCACAGATATTATTTTGTACAATGTACCCGGGCGTACTTCAAAAAACATGGAGTCAGAAACCACCTTAAAATTGGCAAACGATTTTAAAAACATTGTAGCCGTTAAAGAAGCGGGCAACAACGTCGCTCAATATCTACAATTGCTAAAAAACAAACCTGAAGATTTCTCGGTAATTTCTGGTGACGACGATTTGGCTTTGGGCGTTGTTTTGGCAGGGGGCGCAGGCGTTATATCGGTAATAGGGCAGGCCTTTCCAAATGCGTTTTCAGAGATGATTCGTTTGGGTTTAAAAGGCGATGCCAAAGCCGCTTATGCCATTCATTTTAAATTAATGGATGTGGTTGGCCATATTTTTGAAGAGAATAATCCGGCAGGTATAAAAGCCGTTTTTGAAGCCTTGAGTCTTTGCCAAGACACCGTTAGGTTGCCGTTGGTTCCGGCATCAAATTCCTTAAAAGAAAAAATTGCTTCATTTATTAAAACATTTAACTAATGTTAAATATAACATAAACCTTAGCGTTGCTACATTTCATCATTTATTTTAGCAGAGAAATTATATTTTTAAAATCCATATTAATAGTTTAATTTTGCACTCTGTTTTAAAATCTATGGAATGAGCATTTTTAAAATCTTGAGTCTAAGCAAGATGTTTATTGTGCAAATTACATTTGTCTTTTAAAAAAAAGAAATCAACGCTATCAAATGAAAAAGTTTTTTTACATCATAATAACATTAACTATTTTTAGCTCTTGCAGCGAGTATCAAAAAGTTTTAAAAAACGAAGAGATAGCGCCTAAATTCAAAATGGGCGAAGCTTTGTACAACGAAGGCAAATATGCCAAAGCCAACAAGCTTTTTGCTCAAATAGTACCAAACTACAGGGGTAAACCACAGGCCGAAAAACTAATGTATTTATATTCTAACACGTTTTATAAAACCAAAGATTATTATGTAGCAGGTTATCAGTTCGAGCGTTTTGCATCGAGTTATCCTAAAAGTGAAAAAGTAGAAGAAGCCGCGTTTTTAAGTGCCAAAAGCTACTATATGCTTTCGCCAGTATATTCTAAAGATCAAAAAGAAACTGTCGAGGCCCTCGAAAAACTTCAAGCTTTTATAAATTTATATCCGGAGTCTCAGTATAGCACAGAAGCTAACACATTGGTGCAAGAATTAGATTATAAGTTAGAAAAGAAAGCCTTTGAGATTGCCAAGCAATACAATAAAATAGCCTACACATCTACAGAATTGGAGGCGGCCATAAAATCGTTCGATAACTTTATTTTCGATTTTCCAGGTTCCAGCCTACGCGAGGATGCATTGTTTTACAGATTGGATTCTGCCTACAAACTAGCCTTAAACAGTGTAGAGTACAAAAAGCAAAATCGATTAAAAACGGCAAAAGAATACTACCAAGCCTTTATAGAAAAATATCCAAACTCAAAACATATTGAAACTATAAATAATATGGTTTTGGTAATGGACGAAGCATTAAAAAATTACAGCACTAAAAGTTAAATAATTATGTCAATGGACTTAAAGAAAACCAACGCTCCTGTTAATACAGTAACTTACGATAGAAATCAAATAGATGAGCCCACAGAGAACATCTACGAATCAATTTCTATCATAGCAAGACGCGCTGAACAAATCAATTCGGAAATTAAAAAAGAACTTATTGATAAGTTGGAAGAATTTGCCACTTACAACGATAGCCTTGAAGAAATTTTTGAAAACAAAGAGCAAATCGAAGTTTCTAAATTTTACGAAAAGTTGCCAAAACCACATGCTTTAGCAGTACAAGAATGGTTAACAGATAAAATTTACCACAGAAATACCGAGGAAGATTCTCAAGAATAATATTTAAGATATACTCATAATAAGTAGCTTTTGGGAGAATTTAGCGCATTAATTTTTTCTTTTATCAAGGCACAAATTTTCAAGCATAGCCAAAGTTACGGTTGTAAATTTTAACGAAGACAAAAGAAAAAAGAAAAAAATTCTGAAAAGCTATTTATTATGAGTATCCTAAACGGCAAGAACATACTATTAGGAATTAGTGGTGGTATTGCCGCTTATAAAACAGCTTCATTAGTTAGGTTGTTTGTAAAATCGGGCGCCAACGTAAAAGTTGTTATCACGTCTTCTGCAAAAGATTTTATTACACCTTTAACCTTATCTACACTTTCAAAAAACCCGGTCCATTCTTCTTTTACAAATGAAGAAGATGACAATGCAGTATGGAACAATCATGTCGATTTAGGGCTTTGGGCAGATTATTTCGTTATAGCTCCGGCCACGGCAAACACACTTTCTAAAATGGCAAATGGGGTTTGCGACAACTTGCTTTTGGCAACCTATCTATCAGCAAAATGCCCTGTTTATTTTGCACCGGCAATGGATTTAGATATGTACAAACATCCGTCAACATTAAATTCTTTTAAAAAACTTAATGCCTACGGTAACATTATGGTTCCTGCAACAAGTGGCGAATTAGCAAGCGGTTTAGTGGGCAAGGGGCGCATGGCAGAACCCGAGGATATTATCACATTTATAGAAAACGATATTTTAGACAAACTTCCGCTTCGCGGGAAAAAAATATTAATTACCGCAGGCCCAACTTACGAAGCTATCGATCCGGTACGTTTTATAGGCAATCATTCCAGCGGTAAAATGGGGTTTGAAATCGCGAAAGCCTCAGCAAATCTTGGCGCATCGGTTACTTTAATTACAGGGCCAACACATCAAAAAGTAAACCATACCTTAATACATGTCGTACCCGTTGTTAGCGCACAAGATATGTACGATGCTGCCCACAAATATTTTAATACTGTTGATATTGCCATACTATCGGCAGCAGTTGCAGATTTTACTCCAAAAGAAGTTTCATCTAAAAAAATAAAAAAGAACCATTCTACGTTAACCTTAGAGTTAACAAAAACCAAAGACATTTTAGAATCTTTAGGAAAAATTAAAAAACAACAATATTTAGTTGGTTTTGCGTTAGAAACGAACAACGAACTTGAAAATGCCATTGGGAAATTAAAAAGAAAGCACTTAAATTTAATTGTCTTAAATTCGTTAAACGACAAAGGCGCAGGTTTTAAAACCGAAACCAATAAAGTAACTTTTATTGATGACAAGGAAACGATAACCGAACATCAATTAAAAACGAAAGCCGGCGTCGCCCAAGATTTATTAACCGAAATTATAAAACAAATCGATGCGTAACATACTCATAATTTTATTGCTATGCTTTGGCGCAAAAGGCCTTTCGCAAGAATTGAACTGTAAGGTTGTTGTGAATGCCTTGCAAACGGGAAACGAGAATTTGCAGATTTTTAAAACCCTTGAAAAACAATTAACCGAGTTTGTAAACAATACCAAATGGACCAACAAAACCTTTGCCAACCAAGAGCGCATTAATTGCAGCATGCTTATTAGCATTACCAATTTTAGTGGCGAAGCCTTTCAGGGGACTTTGCAAGTGCAATCGTCGCGTCCCGTTTTTGGCTCGTCTTACAGCACGCCACTTTACAGTTTTAACGATAAAGATTTTACTTTTAGGTATTTAGAGTTTCAAAATTTAACGTTCAACCCCACACAATTCGAATCTAACTTAATTTCGGTTTTGGCGTTTCATATTTATATGATTTTAGCCGTAGATGCCGATTCTTTTTCAGAAAAAGGTGGCGACCCCTTTTACGCGCAAGCACAAACCATTACCAATTATTCGCAACAAGAAAATTTTAAAGGTTGGAAAATTGAAGATGGTTTACAAAGCAGATTTGCATTGATAGACAATGTGTTATCGCCAACTTTTAAAGAATATAGAACCGTTATGTACAACTATCATATTAACGGATTGGATATTATGTGCGAAAATGCAAAAGGCGGAAAAGAGCAAATAGCCGATGCTTTAACAACATTTAAAGCCATGAATAGCCGCCGGCCAAATTCCTTTGTTTTGCGTACTTTTTTTGATGCTAAAGCCGATGAAATTGAGCAAATTTTTTCAAACGGCCCCAATGTAAATATTACCAATGTTAAAGAAACACTTCAAAAAATAGCACCAACGCACTCAGCTAAATGGCGAAATATTAAATTTTAAAAATCACTCAAAGCTTGCTTTGTTTCAATAATTTGTCATTCCCTTGAAGAGGGGAATCTAAAATTATATTAATTTTGATAAGTTGAATAATGCCAACTGAATACTAAACAAAAACATGCTAACCTCTCTTTCAATAAAAAACTACGCTTTAATCGATAAACTTCAAGTCGATTTTAACAACGGATTATCTATTATAACAGGCGAAACCGGTGCCGGTAAATCTATTTTATTGGGCGGATTGTCATTAATCTTGGGTAAACGCGCAGATTTAAACAGTTTAAAAGATGCGACTCAAAAGTGCATAATCGAAGCGGTTTTCGATGTCTCAAATTACAATTTAAAATCGCTTTTTGAGGCCGAAGATTTCGATTACGAATCTCAAACCATTATCCGGCGAGAAATTTTACCTTCAGGAAAATCCAGGGCATTCGTTAACGATTCGCCAGTAAATCTAAATAGTTTACAACTTTTGGGCGAACGATTGATCGATATCCATTCGCAACATCAAACCCTACAATTAACAAGCAACGATTTCCAGTTTCAGGTTATTGATGCTTTAGCGAGTAATGATGAATTGTTACAGCATTACAGTTTAGAACAAAAAAAGTATAAAACGCTTCAAAAAGAATTACAAGATTTACTCAATTTTCAAGCGGAAGCTATAAAAGAACACGATTATAACTCGTTTTTATTAAACGAATTAATTGAAGCCAAATTAATTGAAGGCGAGCAGCAAACCCTTGAAGAAGAGTACGAAACCCTAAATAATATTGAAGGTATAAAAGAAAAACTTTCAGCATCCTATCAATTATTAAATGATGAACAAATAGGCGTTTTAACTACGCTAACCACCATTAAAAACAATCTTCAAAGTATAGCGGGTTTTTCGTCAAAATATGAAGATTTATTCAATAGAGTCAATAGCAGCTTAATAGATTTAGACGATGTTTTTAGCGAAATCGATGCGCTTCAAGAGGGTTTGGAAGCAGATCCAAATAGGTTGGAAGAAGTCGATTCAAAATTAAAAACCCTGCATAATTTAATGCAAAAGCATGTCGCTGCCAATGTTTCAGAATTAATCAAAATAAAAAACGAATTAGAAGACAAAGTTGCCGTAACCGAAAACTTAGATGCCAGCATTGAAAAAAAGCAATCTGAAATACAATCTAAAACCAATCAGCTAAAAAGCATTGCAAAAAAAATACATAAAAAACGCGCAGAAGTTATTCCGCAGTTAAAAGCACAATTAGAAACTATTTTGGCAAGTTTGGGTATGCCCAACGCCCAATTTAAAATAGAGGTTTTATACAGCGAACAATTTTTTGCAAATGGTCAAGACGAATTGTCGTTTCTGTTTTCTGCAAACAAAGGCGGTAGTTTTAACACCTTAAAAAAGGCGGCTTCGGGCGGAGAATTATCAAGAATTATGCTCGCCATAAAATCGGTGTTATCAAAATACATTCAGTTACCAACCATTATGTTCGATGAAATCGATACGGGAGTTTCAGGCGAAATATCAAACAAAATGGGCGATATAATGTTGCAAATGAGCAAAACCATGCAAGTATTTTCAATAACACATTTACCACAAATTGCGGCCAAAGGGCATTCGCACTTTAAAGTGTTTAAAGAAGATGTCGGTAACGTAACACAAACCAATTTGGTAAAACTCAATCACGACCAGCGTATCGTTGAAATTGCACAAATGCTGGGCGGCGTAGAAATGACCTCTTCGGCCATTGCACACGCCAAAGAATTGCTTAATTAAAATTTTTATCTTTGGATCTATAAACGACTAAACCACAAACAACTAAACAACCAATAACATGTCATACAATTTACTAAAAGGAAAAAAAGGGATTATTTTCGGTGCATTAGATGCTAATTCAATTGCTTGGAAAACCGCAGAACGCGTTCATGAAGAAGGCGGACAATTTGTATTAACCAACGCACCGGTTGCGATGCGCATGGGGCAAATTAACGAGCTTGCCAAAAAAACAGGCTCGCAAATTATTCCTGCCGATGCCACATCGGAAGAAGATTTACAGAAATTGGTAGAACAATCCATGGAAATCCTTGGCGGTAAAATCGATTTTGTTTTACATTCCATTGGCATGTCAATAAACGTTAGAAAAGGCAAACATTACACAGACCAAAATTACGAATGGACCCAAAAAGGCACCGATGTTTCGGCCATGTCTTTCCATAAAGTTATGCAAACCCTTTACAAAGCCGATGCCATGAACGCCTGGGGCAGTATTGTGGCCTTAAGCTATATGGCGGCACAACGCGTGTTCCCGGACTATAATGATATGGCCGATAACAAAGCCTATTTAGAAAGTGTAGCACGTAGTTTTGGCTACTTTTTTGGCCGCGATAAAAAAGTGCGCGTTAATACCATTTCGCAATCGCCAACACCAACTACGGCGGGCAGCGGCGTAAAAGGCTTCGACGGGTTTATAGCCTACGCCAATAAAATGTCGCCACTGGGTAACGCCACCGCGCTGGATTGCGCCAACTACACCGTGTCCCTTTTTAGCGATTTAACCAAACGCGTAACCCTGCAAAACCTCTATAACGACGGCGGTTTTAGCAACATGGGCGTAAGCGAAGCCGTTATGGAAACTTTTACAAAAGAATAAAATTGTATTATATAAGGTTTAGACCTGTCAGGTTTCTAAAACCTGACAGGTCTTTTTTTTTATTAAACCTCTATTTTTATGGCGGGTTTTTTTGAAAAATAAAAACCGCGCTATCCGTTACTAGTTTTGTAAAACCTTAAATGGAAGTTTTACAAAAGCTAACCACTACTATCGCTCCCGCGCTTATCCGCCAAAAACAATAATGGCCCAAAAGCAACAGTAAGTTTGCCAATTATTGTAATAGGATTAATTACATTTGTGCTATGCCATTAAAGTTTTCATTTATCATTCCGGTTTATAACCGCCCCAACGAAACACAAGAGCTCTTACAAAGTTTTGTTAAGTTGAATACCATGACTAAATACGAAATTGTAATTGTAGAAGATGGCTCAAATATCTCGTCGAAACCGGTTGTTGATAGTTACAAAGACAAACTAGATATTTCGTATTTCTTTAAAGAAAATTCCGGTCCCGGAGATTCCCGTAATTTCGGCATGCAGCACGCCAAAGGCAATTATTTTATCATTCTGGATTCAGATTGTATTCTGCCCAAAAATTATTTAACCGAAGTAGAAAAAAGCCTAAAAACCAATTATGTAGATTCTTTTGGCGGACCCGATGCGGCGCACCATTCGTTTACAAACCTTCAAAAAGCCATTAATTTTTCAATGACCTCGTTTATTACAACCGGTGGTATTCGCGGCAATAAAAAAAGTGTCGATAGGTTTCAACCTCGTAGTTTTAATATGGGTATTTCAAAAGAAGCATTTATAGCATCAAAAGGTTTTGGGCGCATTCACCCGGGCGAAGACCCAGATTTATCCATTCGTTTATGGCATTTGGGTTTTAAAACCAGGTTAATTCCCGAAGCTTTCGTGTATCATAAACGCCGTATTTCTTGGCGTAAATTTTATTCGCAAGTCCATAAATTCGGGTTGGTTCGTCCTATTTTAAATGTATGGCATCCTTCAACTAAAAAAATAACCTATTGGTTTCCAACGGTATTTTGTGTTGGTTTTTTTATTTCAATAATATTACTTTTAATTCATATAAAATGGGTAATAATAGCCTATATATTGTATTTTGTAATAGCGTTTTTAACAGCTTTAGTAACCACTAAAAGTGTAGTTGTGGCGTTGTTATCTTTGTTGGCCATTGCGGTTCAGTTTTTTGGGTATGGCTATGGGTTTTTAAAATCTACTTTAGCAATTGGTGTTTTAAAAAAGACCCCCGAAGTACATTTTCCAGGATTATTCTTTAAATAAAAATGATAAAAAAAATAAAATCAGATATTAAAACCTCAATTAAAACCAGAAAAATCAATGTGTTTTTTTTGTTTCTGTTTTTTGCATTTATCATTTTAATTTTTACAAAACTATCAAAACAATACACCAATACCGTGGTTTTTAAAATCGATAAAATTAATGTGCCGCCAGAGAATATTATTTTAAACGATTCTAACGCGGTTTTAAACATAACGCTTAAAGCCCACGGATTTAGGTGGCTAACCTATTATTTTAGCAAACCAAAAATTGCTATAGATTTTGTAAAAGACGTCGATATAATAGATTCTGCTTTTGTTTGGAGCAAATCTAAAGCCTATTTATTGGCCAGTACACAATTTGGCAAACAGGTTGAACTGTTAAATATTGCACCCGATACGCTGCGGTTTAGGTTTGATGTTAATTTGGTTAAAAAAGTACCCGTAATTTTAAATGCCGATATAAAATTTGCCCAAGGTTTTGATAGTGTGGAATCTTATAAAATTACCCCAGATTCTATAAAGGTTATTGGCCCAAATGTTTTAGCTTCTCAAGTAAATAGTATTGAAACTGAAAGTATCAAAATGATCGATATTAAATCAGATATAAAAAAAGCAATCAAACTAATATTACCAAAAAACAGCCAAGATTTAAAGTTTTCTAACAAAACGGTAAATCTAGCCGCAACCGTTGAAAAATTTACAGAAGGCACATTAAAAGTACCGGTTACCATAAAAAACATACCCAATAATATTAGCATAAAATATTTTCCTAAAACAGTAAATGTTACCTATTACACCAGCCTTAACAACTTTAAAGCAATTAAGGCAAAAGATTTTAGGGTAGAGTGCGATTTTAGCAAAACCATAACAAACCAGTCTTTTTTGCTGCCCGAACTTACAACATTTCCAGCAACTGTAAAACGCGCAAAAATTAATCAGCAACACATTGAATTTATTATAATAGAATGATTATAGTTGGACTTACAGGCGGCATAGGCAGTGGTAAAACCACAGTTGCAAAGCAATTTATGGCTTTGGGCATACCCGTTTATATTGCTGATGAAGAAGCAAAAAAATTAATGCATAAATCTAAAATTATTAAACGAAAACTCATTCAGCTTTTTGGAGATAATGCCTATATTGACAATACTTTAAACAAACCCTTTATTGCCGATATTATTTTTAACGATAGCCGTTATTTAGAAAAAATGAATGCTATAATCCATCCCAGGGTTGCTAAACATTTTAATAAATGGGCAGCAAAACAAAAAGCACCGTATGTAATAAAAGAAGTTGCTATTTTATTTGAAAATGGCGGACACAAACTCTGCGATTACGTTATAACCGTTACCGCACCCCTAGATTTGCGAATTGAACGTTTGCTTAAACGCGATAAAACCACAGAAGGCAAAATTAAAGCAATAATGAAAAACCAATGGAGCGATGCCGAAAAAGTAAAACTATCCGATTTTGAAATTAAAAATACTTCATTTGAAAACACAAAAAAACAAGTTGTTAAAGTGCACGGGCAAATCTTAAATAATGTTTTTAATCGTTAAAAATTAACATTTTTGTTAATGTAAGGTTAAATCATAAGTCCGCTAAATGTTAAAATGTTAATTTTGAATGATGAGCAAGAGAATATTCATCCTACTGGTGCTATTGATGAGTTTATCGCTTATAGGCATCATATTTGTGCAAGCTTATTATATTAAAGATTCTGTTGATAATGAAAAAAAGCGTTTCAAATCTAGTGTTACAAGTGCTTTGTATGCTGTTTCCAACAAGATTGGCGATGATGAGTTTGAAAGGCATTTTCAAAGGTACCAAAGATTAGATCATGAGAAAAAAAGCGATTCGGCAGCGGTTTCCCAACTCTTTATTTATCAGCAAAACAACAATACAAAAGAAACACTTATTTACAGAAGTGGAGTTTTAGAAGAGAACTATAAATTATCTTCTTCGCTCTTTGACATTGGTTTAGATAGTATCAACGTTCAAAACATCATCGGCAGATCGCAAATGGAGGTTTACAGCGATGCCGATTTTTCAGATAAAGACATATCGCAAAGCCCCATATTGAACATCATTAACAGTGGAAGCATAGCCGAGGCTCAAAAAAGCAGCCTTGAAAAAAGCTTCAAGGCAATGTTGTCAAGAAAACCTTTGCACAAAAGGGTTTCAGCAAAAGACATTAAAAGCTTGTTGAAAAGCAAATTAAGCGCAGACAATATCGATATCGATTTCGAGTTTGCCATTTACAGCAACGGTCTAGCTACAAAGGTACAAAGCGAAGCCTTCGAAAAAAAAGAAGCCTCAACCTTTAGCGCTCCCATTTTTCCTGACCAGAACAACCGAAGTAATTATCAACTATTAGTAAATTTTCCAGACGATAAAAAATTTATTCTATCCTCTATAATGGGCATGATTATTTTGTCTGTAATCTTTACATCGGTTATTATTTTAGCCTACTCAAGTGCTTTGTACCAATTGGTAAAACAGCGTAAAATATCTGAAATAAAAACAGATTTTATCAATAACATGACGCACGAGTTTAAAACGCCAATAGCAACCATAAACTTAGCTTTAGACGCCATTAAGAACCCCAAAATAATAGCCGATAAAGAGAAAGTAATACGTTATCTTAACATGATAAAAGAAGAAAACAAACGCATGCATGCCCAAGTAGAAAACGTGTTGAGAATATCTAAACTAGAAAAAAACGAACTTAATATAAGTAAGGACAGGGTAGAGCTGCACGACTTAATAGAAGACGCCATAACGCACGTACAGCTTTTAATAGAAGATAGAAACGGCACGATACAAACCCATTTTACAGCCGAAAAATCATCGGTTTTGGCAAGCGAAATGCATTTTACCAATGTAATAGTAAACATACTGGATAACGCTATTAAGTATTCTCCAAGACAATTAAAAATAGAAGTATCAACAGAAAACATAGGAACTAATATAATATTAAAAATAAAAGATCATGGTAGTGGCATGAGTAAAGCTGCCTTAAAGCGTGTGTTCGAAAAATTTTATAGAGAACACACCGGAAATATACATAACGTTAAAGGCCACGGATTGGGGCTGGCTTATGTAAAACGAATAGTAGATGACCACCAAGGTCATGTATCGGTTGAGAGTGAGAAAGGTAAAGGCAGCACATTTACAATTAAACTACCAATAATAACATAATTATGGAAGAGCAAAAAAAGAAAATTTTATTAGTAGAAGACGACCCAAATTTCGGAACGGTTCTTAAAGATTATTTAATGATGAACGATTACGATGTGGTTCATGCCAAAAACGGTATGGAAGGCTTCGAGAAGTTTAAAAAAGACGATTTCGATCTTTGTATCCTCGACGTTATGATGCCCTATAAAGACGGCTTTACATTAGCCAAGGAAATACGAGAAAAAAACACCGATGTTCCCATTGTTTTCTTAACTGCAAAAGCTATGAAAGAAGACGTTTTAAAAGGCTATAAGGTTGGTGCAGACGATTATTTAAACAAACCGTTTGATAGCGAAGTCCTTTTAATGAAAATAAAGGCCATCATGCAAAGAAAAGCTACCGAAACCATTTCAGATAGTAAACAATTCGAATTTAAAATAGGTGGTTTCGAGTTAAATTCCAAACTGCGGTTTTTGCGCTACAACGGTGGCGAACCTATTAAATTATCGCCAAAAGAAAACGAATTGTTGCGCTTATTGGCATTGCACGAAAACGATTTGATGCCGCGAGAATTGGCACTAACAAAAATATGGAGAGACGATAATTATTTTACCTCCCGTAGTATGGATGTTTACATTGCCAAACTGCGTAAATATTTAAAACCAGACGACAAGGTAGAAATACTTAACATCCATGGCGAGGGCTTTAGGCTAGTGGTTAATTAATATTTAACCTTTTTTATAAATATATAAACCAGCTATTTAGGCTGGTTTTTTTATGCTTTCTTTTTTGCAAATGGTATCAGTTCTTTTCATTTCTTATTTTTTTTATTGGAATTTTGTTTTTGCCATTTGTCCAGATTTCCATCGGGATTAATACTTCCTATACCTTCCCCAAAGTTGGCTATTATAAAACAAACCCATAAATCCCTAAAAATGGGGATTGATAAACTTACTTTTAATAAATACCTTTAAATGTGCAAAATATTGATTAACAAATAGATGTGCATTTAAAATTTAAATTATGATTTTTGAAGTTCTACAAATTATTACCGAAGATGTTAATAATTATTTTGGAGACAGTCCCGTGTCGCTCGATAATATTGCATCTGTAGCTTCAGAACAAGGTGATAATACGGGCACTTCATCAGATATCATCTTAACCTTACTTAATTTACAAGAAGAGGCTACACTTAAAAACAAACCCAATTATGCAGTTGAAGGCACGCGTATTTCCTACAAAAACAACATTGTAAACCTTAATCTTTATGTCCTTTTTAGCGCCACTAACGATAAATATGATGAGGCTCTTAAAAACCTATCCAAGATTATTGAGTTTTTTCAAGGTAAAAAAGTGTTTACCCAAGCCAATACCATTTATAATAGAGACAACGTATCGATGGGCAACATCACCAATTTTAGGTTCGTGGTCGATTTGTTTACCCCAACTTTTGAGGAGCTCAATTTTGTTTGGGGCACATTGGGCGGCAAGCAAATACCGTCCGTAATGTACAAAGTGAGTCTGGTTGAAATAGAACGAGAGGCCATTTTGGGCAAAGGCGGTTTAATAAGTCAGGTAAATGGCGATTTAACACACAAAAACTAATGGCATTTTGCACCACATATAAACAGTTATTTGAAATTGAACTGCTGCACGATTATTTTTTGAATGATGGCACTACCGTGTTTTCAACATTAAGTGATACCGATAAAAAAGAGCGTTTAAAACTAATTGACATTTCAGAATTTATAGATGTTATACCGTCTCAAGACACCATTGAGAAAATGGCAGGCCACAAAATTGTTCTTAAAAAGTATAAAACCGGATTATCGGCTTACTGTAAATTGGAAAACCCAGCGCAAAACACACCATTTATTCCGCTGCCAAGCGATTTGGAATTAACTTTTATAATGAAGCTTAGCGACCCGTTTTTTGAGAACTATACCGAATTAGCAATAGGCAGCACCAATATTTTCTTTTTCGGAAACACCAAACCAAGTACCGAAGGCTCGGGTTTCGAGTACATAGCAAAAAGCACCGATAACACACAAGTAACAGATGCTTACCAATTATCTGCCGCAGGAACAACGGCACTTTTGGAAAAATTAAAAGACCAAAATAAAATAGGGGTTTTCGGGATTATTGAGTTAACCATGACCGGTGATAACAGCGATTTAAGCATCTTAACCACACTTGGCGATTTAAGAAGCCAATTGCCCACATTTAAAATTCATTTTAAAAACAGAGAGACGTTTTGGCGTTACAAACGCGTTTCAGACGATTCGGAAATTTTCACAACGGCTACGGCAAATCCATTGACCAAATACGGTTTTATTGAGGTGATTCATGCCGGTGATAAATTTCCAAATCCAAGCGCCAATCATCTCATTCCAGATAATAATAACTTTTTTTCAGAAATATACATTTAAATTAAGAAACCATGGCAAAAACGTACAGAACACCAGGAGTTTACGTCGAAGAAATTTCAATATTTCCTCCGTCGGTAGCTCAAGTAGAGACCGCAATACCTGCATTTATTGGCTACACAGAAAAAGCAGATAAAGATACCAATAGCTTAGTGCTAAAACCCACAAGAATTACCTCGCTTCTGGAGTACGAAACGTACTTTGGCAAAGCGTTAAACGAAGCCAATATAACCGTAACTATTGACGATGAAATTGATAGCACCGGACCAACACTGCTCAATCGCAGAATAAGTGTCGCCGAAGGTGCTACCCAACCGTATTTAATGCACTACGCCATGCGTATGTATTTTGATAATGGCGGTGGCCCATGTTATATAACCTCTGTTGGAGATTATACGGCAAGCATTAGCTTAACCGATTTAACCAATGGGCTTAATGCCGTTAAAGCTTTTGATGAGCCCACGTTATTTGTTTTTCCAGATGCCATAAATCTTGGTACGGCTGCGAACTACTATACCTTAATTAATAGGGCCATGACCCAATGTGTCGATTTAGGTGATCGTTTTACCATTATAGATATGTATGGAAACGATAGTGCTAATTTAAGAAGCAGCAATACCTTGGGTAGCGGCACCGACCTTTTAAAGTACGGCGCTTCGTACCATCCCTTCCTTAAAACAGTATATAATTTTGCTTTTGATGCGGCCGATGTTACCATAGCGCATAACACGGTTGATGAAACTGCAACTGCCGGAACGGGACAATTTGATGGCGGCAATTTAAGCGATTTGGAAGATAGCACTTCGGCGTCTTTCGATTTGGTAGCCTTCAATCAAATTAAGTTGGAAATCAACAAAAAAACAGTCACTTTACCACCAAGTTGCGCTATGGCCGGTATTTACGCTAAAGTAGACAGCAATCGCGGTGTTTGGAAAGCACCCGCAAATGTTTCGGTAAGTTCCTGTTTAGAGCCCACCATAAAAATCACACACGAGCAACAAGAAGGTTTGAATATTGATACCTCGGGCAAATCCATTAATGCCATCCGCACCTTTGCAGGAAAAGGCGTTATTGTTTGGGGCGCGAGAACACTAGCAGGTAACGACAACGAATGGCGATACGTACCCGTAAGACGCTTTTTTAACATGGTTGAAGAATCTGTAAAAAAAGCCACCGAGCAATTTGTTTTCGAGCCAAACGATGCCAATACATGGATTAAGGTACGGGCAATGATCGAGAACTTTTTAACCCTACAGTGGCGTGCAGGTGCGTTGGCAGGAGCAAAACCCGAGCAGGCTTTTTACGTTCGTGTTGCTTTGGGCGAAACCATGACAGCACTCGATATTTTGGAAGGCCGCATGAATGTTGAAATAGGAATGGCCGTTGTGCGTCCAGCAGAATTTATCATTCTTAAGTTCTCTCATAAAATGCAAGAAGCTTAATGAAACCCAATATTGAATTCGCTATAAACGATTTTCAATATTGAAGGTTGAATTAATCCCGCTGAAAAGTGGGAACTCACAAATCAAAAAAATAATTTAAAAAACACAAAATCATGGCAGATTATCCGTTAGCAAAGTTTCATTTCTCAGTAGATTGGGGAGGAACAAAAATAGGTTTCACTGAAGTTTCAGGACTGGATGTAGAAACAGAAGTCATCGAATACAGAGAAGGCTCAAGTCCTGAATACAGTAAAATAAAAATGCCCGGGATGCAGAAATTTTCAAATATTACTTTAAAACGAGGTACGTTTAATAGTGATAACGAATATTTTGACTGGTGGAACACCGTAAAATTAAATACCATTGAAAGACGAGACATCACCATTAATCTTCTAAATGAAGAGCACGAACCAGTGGTTACATGGAAAGTAAAAAATGCATGGCCTACAAAAGTACAATCTACAGACCTAAAAGCCGATGGCAACGAAACCGCTATAGAATCGGTAGAAGTTGTGCACGAAGGCTTGGTTATTCAAAATGATTAAATATGGGATTGTTACCGCCTATTACGAGCTTTCATTTTTCGGTGATTTTTCTCGATTTGCAGCCTAATATCGAAATTGGTTTCCAATCCGTTAGCGGACTTTCGGGTACTATTGAAACAGAAACGGTTGCCGAAGGTGGAGAAAACCGATTTAAGCATCAGCTTCCAACCGGCATTACGTTTCCTAATTTGGTGCTAAAACGAAGTTTGCAAATAAGTTCAAGCGTCACGGCTTGGTGCGAAGATGCTATCGAAAAATTCATCTTTAAACCCATCGATCTGTTGGTTATTCTTCATAACGAGCAACACTTGCCGTTGTATTCATGGAAAGTGGTACATGCCATTCCGGTGAGTTGGTCGGTGTCCGATTTTAACGCGGAGAACAGCGAATTGGCCATTGAAAGTTTAGAGCTTAAATACCAATATTATCAGTCCATTTCAGCAAACGACCTTATACCATTTTAAGTTTTCAAAATTATGCCCATTGAAATTAAAGAATTACATGTTAAGATTAATGTCGATAACGATATCGATAAAAAGTCAAATACCAGAGCGAATTCAAACGGTAATAAAGAACAAATCGTTGCAGAATGTGTGGATCAGGTTATGCAAATCATATCAAATTTTAAAGAACGATAAACCATGTTTTCTAGAGGTGAACTTACAAAATTGAAAATCATTGCTTATAGCGACGACACGTTTGAAAACGAGGTTAGCGATGGCGAATTTACCACGCTAATCAATCCGGAAAAATACGCCTTTAATTATAAAATTGAACAAAACGAAGACCAAGCACAGGGCACCAGCGCAACTGCGCCAAGGTTTAACAAAATTCTGCCAGAGCATCTCGATATTAATTTTGTTTTCGACCGCACGGGTGCTATAAAAACCTCCGAAGCCTCAGAAGATGGTGTTATTGAGGACATCGAGCAATTTAAAAAAGTGGTGTTCGATTATAATGGCGATCAGCACAAACCCAATTATTTAAAAATTGCGTGGGGCACTTTGCTTTTTAAAGGAAGCTTAACCGAAATGAGTATTGAATACAAGCTCTTTAATCCGGATGGCACACCAATTAGAGCCATGGCCAATGTTAAGTTTCAGGGTACGGCCGAAGAAGATTTGCGATTGGCAAAAGAAAACAACCAATCACCGGATTTAACGCATCTAAGGACTGTAAAGGACGGCGACACCTTGCCGTTGATGTCCTACAGAATTTATGGCGATTCCAAATACTATTTGGAAGTAGCAAAAGCTAACGGTATTACCAATTTTAGGCAATTAACCATTGGGCAGCAACTTGTTTTTCCGCCGATACAGAAAACCTCGTAAATTATGAACAACAGCAGAACCATACAAACCTCAAAAAGTCCCGACCTTATCACGTTTAAAGTGCTTGTGGAAGGCGAGGAGCTTTCAAAAAAGTATCAGGTTAAACACATTCTGGTCAATAAAGAAGTGAACAGAATTGCGTCTGCAACAATAACCTTGATTGATGGTGATGCGGCAAAACAAGACTTCGAATTAAGTAATGAAGATTTGTTGATTCCAGGAAAAAAAATAGAGATTACTGCGGGGTATCATTCTGATGAAGAAACCATTTTCAAAGGTCTGGTCATTAAACATAATTTAAAAATCAGAGCCAATTCCTCGTTGCTCATAATTGAATGTAAAGACGAAGCCGTTAAACTAACCATTGGTAGAAAAAGCAAATACTATTACGAGAATACAGATAGCGATATTTTCGAAACCATTATAAATACGTATGGTTTGGAAAAGGATGTAGAAACCACCAACCAAACGCATAAAGTACTCGTACAATACCATACTTCCGATTGGGATTTTATGGTATCGCGAGCACAAGCCAACGGTAAATTGTGTTTTACTGATGATGGTAAAATAACGATTATGAAACCCAAGGTGGATGACGAAGCGATTGAAACCATTAGCTTCGGAGCAACTTTATTGGATTTTGATGCCGAAATCGATGCCAGAAGCCAAGTAAAAAAAGTGTCGAGTTATGGTTGGAATCCTTCCGATCAGGAAATCATTGAAATTGAAGCCAACAATCCAAACATTCAACTTAATGGCAACCTGTCGTCGTCAGATTTGGCATCTACTATAGATTTAGACAATTTAGAATTAAGGCACGGTGGCGAGGTAAGCGATGTCGAGTTACAAGATTGGGCAGATGCCAAAATGCTGTTTCAACAACTGGCAAAGGTTCGGGGCAAAGTAAAATTTCAAGGTATTCCTGCGGTAAAACCAGGAACCTTGTTAAAGCTTGAAGGTGTGGGCGACCGTTTTAACGGAAAAGTATATGTAACAGGCGTAAGGCATCAAATTGCAGAAGGCAATTGGACTGTCGATGCCCAATTTGGATTAAACCCAGAGTGGTTTTCCGAAACTTTTGACATCAGTCCGCAACCCGCTTCAGGCATTATTTCAGCAATCAACGGACTGCAAGTGGGCATCGTTTCCCAATTGCAGGACGACCCCAATGGCGAAGATCGCATTTTAGTACAATTGCCCATAATTAATAACGAAGAACAAGGCATTTGGTGTAGAGTATCCTCGTTAGATGCGGGTAATTCCAGGGGGGCATTTTTCAGACCCGAAATAAGCGATGAAGTGATTGTCGGTTTTATAAACGACGATCCTAACGATGCCATTGTTTTAGGCATGCTTCATAGTAGCGCGAAACCTGCGCCCGTGGTAGCATCGGATGATAACCACGAAAAAGGATTTGTATCGCGAAGCGACATGAAAATTATGTTTAACGACGATATAAAATCAATCACCATTGAAACTCCGGCAGGTAAAAAAATCACCATGGATGAAGACGCGGGAAGTATTGTTATTGAAGATGATAACTCCAATATACTCACTATGGATTCCAGCGGTATTGCCATGGAAAGTGCTGGGGATATTCAAATAAAAGCGAGTGGCGATGTAAATATAGAAGGCAGCAATGTTAATGCTAAGGCGAATATTCAATTTAAGGCAGAAGGGTCTGCGGGTGTTGAAATGTCGTCTAGCGCAACAGCCGTTTTAAAAGGCTCATTGGTGCAAATTAATTGATGCCTCAAACTATAAAAGTGCATAGAAAATAAAGAATAATAATAACAATAAATAATAAAACAATATGCCAGCAGCTGCAAGAATAGGAGATATGCACACTTGCCCTATGGTAACAGGTACAGTACCACATGTTGGCGGTCCCATTTTACCAGCCGGCGCACCCACCGTACTTATTGGTGGTATGCCCGCAGCACGGGTTGGCGATATGGCAGTTTGCGTTGGCCCACCGGATACCATTATTGCGGGGTCTGCAACGGTACTTATTGGAGGTATGCCGGCCGCACGCATGGGAGATTCTACCGCGCATGGTGGTGTAATTGTGTTGGGCTTGCCCACGGTTTTAATAGGATAATTATGGATAATAATAAATCATTTTTAGGGACAGGTTGGAGTTTTCCTCCAGAATTTGACAAGGCTAAAAAAACAGTGGTCATGACTTCAGACGAGGTAGATATTAAAAAAAGCCTCGAAATTCTATTGGCTACAAGATTGGGCGAACGCATCATGCAACCCACTTATGGCTGCAACCTCGAAGAATTGATGTTTAAACCTTTAAATACCACCTTAAAAACATTTGTTGTCGATTTGATTAAAACCGCCATCCTGTACCACGAACCTCGAATTGATGTTGAAAAAATAGATATCGATCCCACCAACGAGTTACAGGGCGAACTGCTAATTGTAATAGATTATCGCGTAAGAGCCACAAATTCCAGAGCCAATTTGGTGTATCCGTTTTACAAAGCCGAAGGCACCGAAACCTAAAACCGAAAATAACCGATGAGTAAAGATTGCAACCATAACAACATCCTTTTAAAGCGAAACGGAACCAGCCAGAGCCAAAGGCATATTGATGCGCTCAGTCCAAATTCCGTAAAGCTTCACGATTTTAGTATTGATGATTGGATGGCCTTTGCTCATGCTTTTGCCAAAAATGTCAATTATTTTGACACTAAAATGAATACCAAAGATGGAAGCTGGGAGCAATTTTTTGTTGAAAAAGAAAACATTAAAAATCTTTTGAATGAAGCTGAAACCAACAAGGACTTAAATCCGCATTTAACATTGTTTGTTTGCTTTTTAAGACTAATTGAATTAAGTCAAAATCGTTTAAACAACCTCTCGAAACGGCATTTGGATTTTTATTATAAAGAGGTTCTTAAACTCAGCAACAAAGAGGCTGTGCCAGATAAAGTACACCTGCTTTTTGAATTGGCTAAAAATGCTTCGGATGTTAGGGTTGAAGAAGGCACCGCAACCGATGCCGGTAAAGACATCAATGGCAACAAAAGAATCTATAAAACCCAAAACGAACTTATTGTTAACAGCGCCAAAGTAACCGCGTTAAAAAACGTATTACATAAAAAAGGTGCGGGTGTAAAATATTCCGAAATCGCCAACTCCTTTGATGGATTAGGGGGCGATTTTCCAGATGATAATATTAAATGGTGGCCGTTTGGACATCCTAATTTTAAAGATTCAGATGGTTTTCCCAACCTTCCAAATGCAAAATTAGGGTTTGCCATAGCATCGCCCATATTATTGTTAAAAGAAGGGTTGCGAACCATCACTTTTACCATAACTTTCGGTTCTAAACTACCCTCAACGCCATCAAATAAAATACCCGAAAATGTTTTTGATGTATTGCTAAGCGGTGAAAAAGAATGGATTTCGGCTCAAATAAACACGGTTACTTCTTCCGTAGTAAACAATACATTAAAATTGGTTGTTGAAATCCCTGAAGCAACCGATCCCATTGTGCCTTATGATGTAACCGTTCTGCTTGAAAATTTTACATCAACAAACCCCATTGCGCGTTTTTTATTTAAAACCGGCGATGATGATTTGGGCTATAAATTTTATGAGTTTTTAAGTGGCGCCATTGTAACATCAATTAAAATAGATGTGGATATAAAAAACATGCAGGATGTTCTGCTTGAAAACGATTTGGGCCGTTTGGATGCATCTAAACCCTTTTTTCCGTTTGGACCACAACCCCTAAGAGATTCAAAATTTTATATTGGTTGCCAAGAAGCATTGAACAAACCATGGACAGAAGTTAAGCTAAACCTAAAATGGAAAGACACGCCACTTTACGAAAACGCTTCTGAAAACGACCATTTTAGGGAGCATTATTTGGCGTATCGAAAAAGTCATCTTCAAAATCTATCCAAAACAACTTATACGCTGAGTACCGATTCGTCTGACCCTATTGTTGAAAGTGATTTAATTGTCCCGGATTCAAACGTTTTTAAAATTGATTTAGAAGTGCTTGCTGATAAGAATTGGGAACCAAAGATAACTGGCGGCGCATTATTTAACCAAAACGAAAACGGCAGCTACAGTTCTAATTTTACAATTTCGAATACACAGAATGCCAGTGCAAGTTCCAGGGTTCCAAAAACTTCTTCTAAATCAAAAAAAACAAGTAGCGGCAGTTTTATGGAACGCATCGCTGGATTCAATAAATTGCGAAACAATACTATTTATAACGATGTTATAAACGTTTTCAACAATTCGTTTTTCGATTTTAGGGATGCCATTTCCGAAGGTGTATCAGGACTTTTCGATAACCCGATTCAACAGGAAAATTTTTCATCGAATGCCAAAAAAGGATTTATTAGAATATCGTTATTGCAATCTTTTCTGCACGATTTCTTTCCAAGGATTTACGCCGTGGCTCTGTCTAAAGAGGGAGAAACCGCATTAATTCCCAACGAACCCTACACGCCATTGGCTGAAAACATGAGCGTTGATTACAAGGCATCGGTTACCAAAACCTTTAATTTATCAGCGTCTTCTGATAGCTTAAAACAAAACCTAAGCAATTATTTAGATGAGTCTTTGGAGTTGTTCCACGAGCATCCGTTTGGGCAGTCCGAACAGCATACGTATTTAAAATCTAAGCACCAATTTTTAGGTACAAAAACGCAATGCACGCTGGTTCCTAAATACGAAAAAGGCGAATTGTTTATAGGTCTTGAAAACGCTAATCAACTTCAGCAAATATCTTTTTTAATACAGGTTTTAGAAGGTAGTGAAAACCCCGAATACGAGGGTGAAGAAACCTACCAGGGTAATGAAAAGTTAGCGTGGTATATTTTAAGTGAAGACGAATGGAAACCGTTAAACAATGATTTTATAATCTTTAACAACACCGATAATTTCCTAAAATCTGGTATCGTAAAAGTTTCCATTCCAAAAGAAGCCACAAGTAATAACAACAGAATCCCCGGAGATTTATTTTGGCTAAAAGTTACCAATATAAAAGCCTTTGATGCGGTTTGCCAAATGGTAAACATACATACCCAAGCCGAAATTGCTGAGTTTTACAACAACGATAATGAGCTTTCGCATCTCGAAAACGGGTTGCCCGAAAAAACCATTTCGAAATTAGTAGAGCGAAAAGCCACTTTAAAAGGCGTAACACAGCCTTACAGTTCGTTTGGTGGTGTGCCAAAAGAAACCGATGCCCAGTTTTACAGACGTGTTAGCGAGCGCTTGCGCCACAAACAAAGAGCTATAACCATATGGGATTACGAGCAATTAATCCTTCAGCAATTTCCAGAAATTTATAAGGTGAATTGCTTAAAGCACACTTTTGGAGAATCGGAATTAGCGCCTGGTTTTGTAACTATAATAGTGGTGCCAAATATTATCAACCAAAATATTTTTGATGTTTTTAAGCCAAGAATTAGTAAGGCAAAACGCAATGAAATTCAAAATTTTATCAATGCCATTAACACTTTGCATGTCGATGCATTGGTTGAAAACCCCATGTACCAAGAAGTTAAAATTGCGTTGAAAGTAAAATTCTATGCCGGAAAAGATGAGAGTTTTTATAAAAAACAACTTCAAAAAGACATTTCGAAATTCTTGGCACCATGGGCTTACGAAGAAACCGCCGAAATCAATTTTGGACTAACATTGCACGAAAGCGTGGTGCTTTATTACATCGAACAATTGGATTATGTAGATTATATAAAAGATTTCGAATTGCTTGAAGAAACCAATAAAACCGACAACAAGGGCGAGATGATATTCAATCCTGTGCGTGCCATTGTACCCGCTAACCAAAAGGTGATTTTAACCTCAGTAAAATATGAAAAACATAGTGTTGAAACGATTAGCACCAATGCATGTGTAACGACTTAAAACTATAAATTAAATGAGCGAATCTGTTACCATACCAAAACAAGTAAATACCAAAAACGATTTGGATTTTGCCTTTCTGCGCGAATTAGGGCTTAAACACCTTGAAAGTTTTGGAAGCAAAATATGGACCGATTACAACACCCATGACCCCGGAATTACCATCATGGAAATGCTCTGTTATGCCATTACAGATTTGTCTCAACGCATCGAGATGCCCATTGAAAACCTATTGGCATCAGAAACCGATAACTTTAAAAAGATGCATCAGCAGTTTTTGTCGGCTGTTAATATTTTGCCATCAAAACCCGTGTCGGCTTTGGATTATCGCAAGCTATTCGTTCATATAAAAGAAGTAAAAAACGCTTGGATAGTTAAGCACGAACAAAAGATTTTCTTGAATTGCGAAAACCATCAAATGTCGTACAACGCTTTTAAGGTTGATGATGATAGTCAGAAAAACTTCACTTTAAAAGGCCTAAATGATATTTACATCGATTTTGAAGCTGATGTTGAAGATAAAGATGCGGTATTCAAAAAAGTAAAAAAACTGTATCATAAAAATAGAAATCTTTGCGAAGATTTAGTAAATGTATGCGAAATACCCGAGCAACACATATCGGTTTGCGCCTATTTGGATATTAGTCCCGATGCCGACGAGGAGCGTATTCAGGCCTTAATAATTAGAGCGATTGGGCTTTATTTGGCACCATCGGTTTCGTTTTATTCGCTCAAACAAATGTATGATAAAGGCTACACAACCGATCAAATATTTGAAGGGCCCGTACCTTTTGAAAAAGGCTGTATTGACCCCGAGGATTTTCAAGGCGGATTTGTTGATAACGAAGAACTTTACAACGCGTCTTTGCGAAAGGAGATTCGGCTTTCTGATATTATTAAAATCATAATGAATATTGAAGGTGTTTTAACCATCAAAGATATTTCTATAAAAACCTGCGACGGCGATGAAACCAACAGCGACCCATGGATAATCTGTGTAAAAGAGAACCACAAACCCGTGTTGTGCTGGGATAAAGACGATGAAGATTGTAAAAATTGCAGTACTAGTATTTTCAATTTTAGTAAAGGTTTTTTGCCAATTGGCGTTAACAAAAAACGGGTTATCGCTATGCTTAAAGAATTAGAATTAGAGGAACAAAATCAACTCGAAAACATTAAAACCGAAGATGTTGTTTTTCCATTGGGAGAATTTTCAAGTGCCAAGGCTTACACGAGTATTCAAAACGACTTTCCAGAAACTTATGGCATATCTAGAAACGGATTGCCCGCCAACGCCAATAAACAACGTAAAGCCAAAGCAAAACAGCTAAAAGCATATTTGTTGTTTTTTGATCAAATTTTGGCTAATTATTTTGCGCATCTTTCAAAAGTAAAAGATTTATTGACTGTTGATGATGGCTTAAAAGCACTGTACAAGGTTAATGCGATTTCAGAACTGTCCGAAGCCAATAAACAGACTTATTTTTCTCAAACGGTTACCGATATTCCTGAAATTGACGAATTGGTTGACACGGCAAACTACAACGCTAATTTGATTAAAATATTCAATAATTTAAAAAATGATACGACCAATTCCGCCGAAAACACATTTTACGAACGCCGAAACCAATTATTAGATCATTTAATCGCACGTTTTGCCGAAAGGTTTAGCGATTACGCCTTTATTATGAAAATGATTTATGGCGATGCCAATGCCAAATACGAAATTTTAAAGGCAAAGACCAAGTTTGTCGAAGATTACAAAACCATAAGTTGCGAGCGCGGTATCGGTTTTAATTACTGCGATCCCGAGGTTTGGGATACCGAAAATGTCTCAGGCGTACAAAAACGAATCGCTAGACTTATTGGCGTTACGGATTATAGTCGTAGAAATCTATTGGGCGATGCTATTGAAATTTATGATGAAAAAGACAAAACCGAAGACAACCTTACCGAATACCGATGGCGTATAAAAAACGGCGATGATATATTGATCTCCTCAAGCAAGCATTACCATGCGCTAAGCGATGCTTTAAAAGAACTCTTTTTGGCTTTTGAATTGGCAAAAAGTACCGAACATTACGAGCTAAAAAAAACCAAAACAGGTAGAACGTATTTTAACATTGTCAACCCAAAAATTACAGATAAACAAAGTGAAGATTTTATTGTGGCACGCAGAATAGCCTATACGGCAACCCAAGAAAAATCGGAACAAAAGCGTGATGAAATTATTGCTTATTTAAAAGATTTGAGTGCGTACGAAGAAGGCTTGTATTTAATAGAACACCTACTACTCAGACCAGACACTTACAATGCGGCCAACGCCGATAAAAAACCGAAAACTCCAAAATCTCAAATTCCAGATGCACCAGCACAAACCTTTATGCCCTCGTGTTTGGATGGCGATTGCGAGAGCTGCGGACCAACAGATCCGTATTCGTTTAGGGTCTCTGTAATATTACCGGGTTGGACCACGCGGTTTTCAAATAAGGATTTTAGAAATTACACCGAAAAAATTATTCGCGAAGAAATACCAGCGCATGTTTTGGCGCGCATCTGTTGGATTGGGCATGTAAAAGGTGTAAAACCAGATGCCGAAAACGACATGCTTCAAATGCAACTTAAGTATAAATTGTTTTTGGAGCAGTTACAAATTAAATGTGCAAATCATCCTTTAAGAGAAGCTGAAATCACAACGTATAGAAATGTTTTAAGCGATTTTATTCAAACATTTAACAACATTCACACGATTTACCATTCAGGAAATCTGCACGACTGCGACAACGACGCCACCGAAACAAAAGGTAATAAAATAATATTAGGAAGAACAAACATTGGCAACCTCTAAATAACAACATCATGGGAACAACAAAATTAGATAAAGACATAAATGACCCCGCATACAGAAGGTTTGTACCCGACCAAGTGCTAACGGCATCGCAGCTTAACGACGTTATCGACCATTTTGAATGCCAAGACCGTTTTACGCGTATTTGCCTTAGTGGCGTTGGTATTGCTTGCGGATTGGAAATAACATACAATAAAAACAAATCGATTAAAGTTGGTAAAGGTTGTGCGGTAACCACCGATGGCGATTTAATACCCTTTCCTGGTGCTATTTATTCGCAGGCCAAAACATATAATGATGTCGAGGCTAAATACGGCCATTTTAATGGCGTAAATTTAATGGAGCTTTTTACAAAGGCTTCAGAAGAAAAAAATACGAAACCCTTAAACAGTATTGCCAATTTAGAGGATATGGTAGTGGTGCTGTATTTGGAGTATTTTAGCAAAAAAGAAACCCCATGCACAACCACCGATTGCGATACCCAAGGCGAGGGGCAAACCGCAAAAGTAAGGGTGCTTTTAATTGATAAAGACTATGCCAAACGCATTAGCAACAAAGACAACGACCCCATATTTGATGCGCACAATAACGATAAAAAATTTATTGATTTGCCCGATGTTAATCTTAAAAAAGTGGTTTTAAAGAACACGTATTTAACAAGAAATCGGGTTCAGGTTATCTCGCAAGACTCCAATACGGCAAGTTATTTCAGGCTAAAGGATAGCTACAGAAAAGCCATGCAAGACACCACGGTTATTGCCAATCTTAAAAGTGGTATTAATAAAATATTTACAGATTTTAAGGTGCTGTTGGATACCGATTCGGTAGGAACCAAAGCCAGCACCATCAATTCAAAAATTACGGCACTTTTTAAATTATCGTCCAGAAATTTGCCGCTAGATATTCAATATCGTTATGATTTACTAAAGGATTTGATTGATACTTATAACGAGATAAAGTGTCTTTTATTCGACTTAAGGGTGGTTTGCTATCCAGAAATCAGTTCATTTCCAAAACACGTTTTATTGGGCGAACTTGAACCAGTTGAAGCATTTTTTCAATGCCGCCATAAATTTTATCCGTCGCCAATAATTCCGCACGGAAAGGAAAAATTAGAAAAAATAAGAACCCTAATTTTAAGAATTCATTTTATGTTGAATGAATACAACATCCCGAGTTCTTCTTCGGAAATAAAAATAACACCATCAAAAAAACCATCGGTCGAACTCGGTAAAAGAGCAGTTCCGTATTATTACAAAACATCGCGAAATCTAATTAAAAACTGGGATTACGACAAAACAATAAAATATAAATCCGATGAAAATCTAGGCTATCAATCTGCTAATTTATCAGAAAGTGATGCCATTCAAAACCCTTTGGATTACGATCTCGACGCCCATAATTTTTATAGAATTGAAGGTCATTTAGGAAAAGATTACCGCGATGCCATAAAAGATTTAGATACCATAAAAACCGAAAAAGGATTGGCATTTGATGTAAAAGTGTTAAGCATCGACGAAACTATTGAAAGCATTAACCCCAATGATTACGAGTGTGAATTTGAGGATATTAATGCCGTGTTAAAAGCATGGCGAGCAGAGCAAAATTGCCTGAATGCTGGCGTTTCAAAATTCTTTTCGGGCTTTAGTATAAAAAAA
This sequence comes from Gelatiniphilus marinus, assembly GCF_042684345.1. NCBI lineage: Bacteria > Pseudomonadati > Bacteroidota > Flavobacteriia > Flavobacteriales > Flavobacteriaceae > Gelatiniphilus > Gelatiniphilus marinus. Next base: position 250,423 of record NZ_JBHULK010000001.1, read on the forward strand.
CAAGGCGAGCATAAATTTTATAAATTATCTAAAGGTGGCAGGGCAACTTTAAGAGATTCGGCATCAAATGATGTTACTCCAACCGAGCGTCCATCAACTGGAGCAATTTCTCATATTTCATCGGCAACCTTCAATCAGCCTTTGTTCGGATCTACTAGAAAAATCTTGAGCTCGGATACTGCATTTGGCGGATTCGGAACCATTGATACCAAAGCCATTTTAGGTAGTTTTAAAACCTTACACGGCTTAAAGTTATATAATTTAGATACGGTAGTTCTGGATAATTTAGAAAAAGACGACGATGTTTTGGGTAATATAGTTGATAAGGCGATGCGCGAGAAACCAGAAGGTTCGGCAGAAGATATTGTAAATTTGGTTAAAATTAAAATCGATGAAGATCAAGATATAGCCAATTGGGATGCAGATATTAAAAAAGTGAATTTGTACCACACCGCAGAAATATTGGCTTCAACCAAAATAGCGTCGAGGTATATACCTAACGATATTACAGAAATAGATCCCGAAAGAGTAGATAAATACAACAGTACCATTAAAGATCTTTGTTCTCGCGTAGAGCGATTTAAGAAAAACATGACATCGTTGTTATATAAACCCGAAACCACTTATAAAAGATTTGGGCACGAACAACAGTATGCCTTGTTGCTCAACCAATTGTCGGTTAATTGCTGTTCGGCCGCAAAAATGAAATCGCTTTTAGCCGAAATTGAAATCCGTAAAAAGAAAATTTTAGAGCAAAAATTACTTTCAAAATTTGTTGAAAAACATACGGGATTGGAACATAAAGCAGGCGTAAAACCAGGTGGTACTTTTGTTATGGTTTACAAAGGCGGCATACCAAAAGTGAAGCCTGTTTTTCCTATTAACCCATCATTTGGCAATGTTTTCGGCAACGCCGTTATAAACCCAAACATTGGTGCAATTAGGAATCCTGTACAAAATATATCGCCTATTAGGAATTTTGGAAGTCATGTTATAAAAGACAAGCTTACCAGAAATATAGATTTATCGAACATCAATCCGAGTATAAAAGATAGATTAGATATAGATAATCTAATAAACCCAAATATTTTAGAGGCTATAAAAGATAGGTTTATTTTACCACCCATTTCCAATATCTCCGAAAACACGGTTGTAGCAGATTTTATGTTGCCGTACATCTGTTGTTCAGATTGTTCGCCAATTGCTTTTATTGTACCTAAAACCCCAATATCGTTGAGATTGCCGGTAGATTTTGTTTGTCTGGACGAGGACACCGATAAAATAGCCTTCGAAGTATCGCCATCTGATGGCGTTGTTACTGCCGATGTGGCTTCAGGACTTAATGGTGGGGTTATACAAGAAGATGGTAAATATATGTTCGATGCCAATGCCGTAAGCGAATCGTTGCACGGTAATGAAATAAAATTTAAGGTTAACGATCAATTTACAGATGCGCGAATTACCGTATTTAAAAAACCAAATTTCGATTTCGTGGCTTCAGAGCCCGTGTTCTTTAAAGACAATACTATTGCCCGTGTAAACTTTAATGTAAAAGACGATGATTTACCAGATAATGTAACTTTTGAATGGAATTTTGGAGATGATTCGCTGCCAGATAATTTCAACGAAGAGAACCCTAAACACGTCTATCAATTAAAACTTGGAGACGATGGAAGCCAAACTTTTAAAGTGGCATTAACAGTAGCCAATGGCCGTTGTAGCCATACCGTAGAACACGATGTTACCATAGCTCCAGTTATTTTTAAATTAAGTATTGTTAATGAAATATGCTTAACGGGCGGAGAAAACGGCGATACTGTAATACCTTTTGAGATTACACCAGAAGATGCTACGGTTAAACTAGCAAGATCAATTGAAAGACTGTTAATTAAAGACAACAATCTCATTTTTCAAGCTGGCTTTAAAGCCTTTAACATACCTATTAGATTTACGGTAAACGGGCAAGCTGTTGGCACCGAATGTATAGCAAGAATAAGTCCACAGGCGCGTATTATTTTACCGCCAGCAGATAAATTGGTAATTAATGCTGCTTCCGATAGGCTTGATGTACCTTTTAGAATACATAATTTAAATGCGTTTAGCGAAAATACCCAAACCTACGCATGGGATTTTGGTGATGGTGGCAAAAGCTCACTTAAAAACCCAAGACACGTTTATAAAGCACCTAGAAATGCTGTAAACGGACAGGTTTTATCTTTTGAAGCTAAACTAAATATTAGTAGTAAAGTTTGTGGCACCAAAACGTTTAAAACAAAAGTAAATATACGTGTGCAACGCTTAATTTAATTTACAATGCAAAAGGCAACACACATAATAAATAAGGTTTTTATTGAGTTTAATACCAACTCAAGTAAAAAAGCCTTTGCCTTAAAAGATAATTTAAGTGCGTTTTTAAAACAGCAATTATTCCCAATGATTGAACAGTATTTTGAAACAAAAAATGCCGTTTTATCGGATTCAACATTGCGATTCAATACAATTGAAATTGAAATAAATCAGTCGGATATTGAAAATTTAAACAATCTTAAAACCAACATTTTTAACAAACTCAAAGAAAAGATTGATTCTGAAATTCAAAATGCAGGTAACCACACAGAAGATCAAAATAAATTAGTCGTACTATCTAAAAACAAAAGCAAGCTAGATACTTTCTTGTATTTTTTGCAAACGGGTGAAAAACCGTGGTGGCAAATAAATATATCGACCTTATTTAACGAAAAAGGCATAAAAACCATTATTACAGAAACAGGGTTTTCTTCAAGATTCATAAAAATATTAGCGTACAAAAAAGTAAGACAAAGACTCGTAAATCAGTTTCCCGATAATATTCTAGTGCTGCTTTTATCAAAACCCAATTCTAAAAAAATAAGTGCTAAACCTAAGATATTTAGTGTTTTAGAGAGGAGAATCGAATTGAGGAATACGTTTTGGATGGCCATTATCGAGACTTACAGACATAACAATAGCAGTAGTATTAAAACCATGCTAAATCAATTAAAGGCAATAAAAACCAGTAGATTAAAAGAGATTGAAATGCTTGAGAATTTTGCGAATGAAATGGCGGATATGCCTATAAAGCTAAAAAAAGAAATTGAACCGCCTAACGAAAAAGATGCGTTTTTAAAAACAAATGCAACTAAAGAACAAGAAGTTAAAGAACAGGAAAAAGAAATAGAATCAGATAAAAGCATCTATATAAACAATGCTGGATTGGTACTTATGCATCCATTTTTAAAACATTTTTTCATTAATGCAAAACTTGCAGATTCTAAAGGTAACTTGATGGATTCCGAAAAAGAAACCGCCATTCATTTGTTACATTATTTAAGTACAAAACAAGAGCAGCAGTTGGAAAGCGAATTGGTACTTGAGAAATTTCTTTGTGCTTATCCTATAAACCAAACCATGCAGCGATTTACAGCATTACCACCAGAATTAAAACTTATGGCAGAAGAGGTGTTGCAATCTGCCATAACGCATTGGGATGCACTAAAAAACACATCGCCAGATGGTTTGCGAACAGGGTTTTTACAGCGCGAAGGTAAATTAATTGTTGAGAATAATAATTGCAAAATTATTGTTGAGCGAAAAGCACAAGACATCCTTTTAGATAAAATGCCGTGGAATATCCACCTAATAAAACTGCCTTGGCTTGATAATTTAATATTTGTAGAATGGTAAATACAAACGACTTATGAAAACTTACAGACGCTATAAAGAAAAAGCTAACGACACAAAGCATACGCCTTTTATCCAGCCCAAGTTAAATATTGGCAAACCAGGAGATAAATACGAAGTCGAAGCAGATGCCATGGCAAACAAAGTAGTGAGCAACAACAGCACGCAGAACACCATTCAAAAAGCAGAAAGTTCAGAAGAAGATGTGCAGCAAAAACCATTGGCGGCATCAATTTCTCCTTTAGTTCAGAAACAATCTGAAGCCTCTGATGAAGAAACCGTTCAAACCAAATGTACCGATTGCCAACAAGAAGAAAACGTGCAGCGCATGGAAGAAGAGGAAGAACCCTTACAAATGAAAACTGAAGGCTCAAAAGGGACATTAACAAACGTTGAATCTTCTTTAAAAAACTCTAAAGGCAGCGGGCAAAAGCTATCAAAACCAGTTAAGCAGAATATGGAATCTAGTTTTGGTACTGATTTTAGTCAGGTTAATATTCACACAGACCACAATGCCGTTAAAATGAGCAAGCAGTTGCAAGCACAGGCATTTACGCATGGTAATGATATTTATTTTAATGAAGGCAAGTATAACCCTTCATCAAATGCGGGCAAGCATTTATTGGCGCATGAGTTGACGCATACCATTCAGCAAAAAGGCATGGTACATAAGAAAATACAAAAACTGTCTTATGGTAGCGGTAGTGCACCACATAGCGATTATAGTGAGGTGCCAACCGACGAAAAGGGAAGAATTGATACAGCCATGGCCATAGTAAAAAAAATTGCCGATAACCCAGATAAGTACCCTGTTTGCCACAATTTCTTTAAAGACAATACCCCGAGCGGTACAGCAAAAACGCTAAAGGAGATTTATGATAGGATGACTGTTTGGTTCGATAAAGACGATTCGGTTTACGGTTCAAGCATAACTCCAAACGATTTGGCATATACCTCCGAAACTTGGCGATGGGGCAAATGGTCTCTTGCAGGCATGTTTATTCATGAAATGATGCACCTCGCGGGTCAAGACACCGAAGCCACCAACGATTTGGCCAGCAAAAAATGTGGACTACCAGATATTCAAGAATTTAAGGATAAGAAAAAATAAATCAGAAATATAGATCATCAAACAAAAAGCCATGGAAAAACTATTTGAAAACTTATTTATATACGAAATCGTCCTACTTTTTTTAGGTGTTTTTCTTTTTATGATTTTATGCGCATCATTGGTCTATTCCGTAGCTAAAAAGCACGATATAAAGAAATTACTGTATTTTTTTGCCATTCCCATAATAATGATTGCCTATCCCAGTATTCAAGAAATCCAAATTGAAAAGGATAAACTCGCCATTGTAAAGTATCAAGATAAAGTTAAAAACAATCCCGAAGACGAGTCTGCAAAAGAAGAACTAGCAAAAATAACCGATAAATTAGAAAAAAGAGCAACAACTCCCGCAGATTTGGCAGTAATAAGTAAGTCTTATTTATTGCTTGAAAAACCAGAAAAGGCTATTTCGTTTGCAGATAAAGCGATTAACAAAGATGCTAAAACAATACCAGTTAAACCACCATCAGATAAAACCACTCCAAAAGATTTAGTTAAGGCTAACAATGTTGTTTCAAGTAGAGTCGGGGAGTTAAAAGGTATCAAGGCATTGGCCAATATTCAAAAAGACATAAAAAAAGATTCAACTATTTTGAAAGATAGTCTGCTGCTAAAAGCGCGTATTCAGAGTATTAAAACCATCAACCCAAAAACGCAGCAATACTTTAATAGAAAATACATACAAACAAAAACATCAACTTTTAACAAAAACTAATACATTATGAAAACACTCAAAAAAACCTTTATCGCCTTTATGGCAGTAACTCTGGTAAGTTGCACCAGTCTTTACGACCATTTTACCTATACCGAAACCATAAAAACCAAGCTGGATGCCATAAGCCTTATCGATAAAAGCGATACGCCTTATAGCGGTTCAGAAGTACAAATTACGGCTCTAAAAAACCAAATGGAAAAAATGGTTATTTACGAAAAAGGCAAAGCTAAAAACCAACTTACCACAAAAATGTGGGAACTTATAAGTAGCGATAAACATTTAATGGGAAGCTATCTTAAGCTTTGGGAAGAAAAAGGGGCGCTAAATCCAGCATTTAAAGAAGAGGCAAAACCCCAAATTGAAGAAGCTTTTAATCTTATGATTTATTATGAGGAAAAAAAGGACAAACAAAGCCAAAATGCGTTAACCCAATTTATCAACCAATTTAATTTGTAATATCATGGATTTTGAAAAACTATTAAAAGAATTAAAAGAAGAAATTGTAGCCGATGCCAAAGAAAAGTTCGGAGAAGAAGGCAAACTTATTGTTGAAGATATGAAAGATTATCTTAAATCTTCAGAAGAAAAACTAAAAAAATGGGCAGGCCTTTTTATTGCGGGCGCCATAGACAAAGACGAGTTGGAATGGTTGCTAAAAAGCCAAAAAGACCTGTTGGTTATGCGAGCTCTTGTAAAAGCGGGAGTCAACAAAATAAAAGCGGGACACTATAAAAACAGGGTTATCAACATTGTTTTAAACAAGCTGGTGGGGCTCGTGGTTTTGTAAAAACTAGGCATGTTTAAATCGGCTACAGCAGATAGGGCAAGTGCTAAATCGAGTAATTCTTCTCCCTTTCATAGAGAAACGGAGCAAGAAACCTTTATACAGCCTAAACTTAATGTTGGAAAGCCTAACGATAAATATGAAATTGAAGCCGATACCATAGCCGATAAAGTAGTAAATCAAACCAATTTACACACTAAATCTTCGTTTTTCCCTCCAGTAACTAACATCCAAAAAAAAGACATTCAAAAGCAAGAGGATAATAAAATTATTCAAGAGAAACCTATTGCCCAAACTATAACGCCCGTAGTTCAGTTAGAAGCTGTTGAAGACGAGGAAACCATTCAGGAAAAATATCAGAATTCCAAAAATGAAGATGCACTACAAAAAAAACAAGAAGACCACGTAGAAAACGTACAGGCCAAAACCGAGAAACAAACCCATCCTCTTGCTAATTTAGGCACCCGTATTCAACAAAACCGAGGTCGTGGCAAACCACTTGCTAATCCTATTTTAAGTAAAATGCAACAGGGCTTTGGTGCAGACTTTAGCGGTGTTAAAATCCATACAGATTCAGAGTCGGTATCTATGAATCGCGACCTTGGATCTAGGGCATTTACCAATAAAAATAACATCTTTTTTAATGCAGGCGAATTCAATCCGCAATCAAAAAACGGACAAACATTATTGGCGCACGAGCTAACGCATACCATTCAACAAGGAGCTTCAGTGGCCATACAAAAACCAGAGGCTAATCTTGAAACACCCTTGGCAGACACTACAGTTGAACAAGACAATGAAACAGCAGATGTTTTTAACACTAATACAACAAACCAAGCTGCGATAGAATCGGAACTGCCCGAAATTGACACCCGTGTTGAAACCCAAGAAGAAGATAACTTAGAAGGCGGGCAGGAAAGTCTAGAAAATAGCGAAAACATAGTTGAAGCTGAAGACGCAGAAGCTAGTGAATCTGTCGAAGTATTTCCAATGTCCCCAGAAGAAGATCCAGCATTTAATGCTTTACAAGATCGAGTGGAAGGTGCGGCCCAGAACCAACAAACTACCGCTCCGGCTCAACAAGAAGCCCAAGCAGCTCAAGTAGCGGCGGCTATTCCATCGAACGAGCGTATGGGTGCTGCACAGGCAAATCAGGTGGAAGTAATGGATGAGCAAGAGCCTGAAGCGTTTAATGCCGAAGCATTTAAAGCTGCATTGATGCAACGTATTGAAAGTATGCAGCTTCCAGAAAACCAAGAAGAAGCCACCGATTTTGAAGATAATAACAATATACAAGAGATTAGTGATGCCGCATCAGAAGATGCCTCTCAAGCACAAGAACATACAGCGGGACCTATTTCAGAAGCTACAGCCGCAACTCCAAACGTAGATACTGTACCAGAGCGCGAGGTTATTGCATTGCCAGAAGCTCCAATAGGTAGTGCGCCAACCTCTGTAAATGCTAATACGGCCATGCCCAACCCTAGACCAAACAGTCAGGTAACCCAACCGCTTCAAGAGAATATGCAAGAAGTCGACCAGCAAATGATAGACAACGAGGTTACCGAAGAACAATTAGCAAGATCCAACGAGCCTGAATTTACAAGTGCTTTAGATTCCAGAAGCGAAGCAAGAACCAATACCGATACGGCACCTTCGCAATTCAGACAGCAAGAATCGCAAGCATTGGGCAATTCGCAACAGCAAGCAGAGGCAGCAAGTGCGACTAATTTAGAAAGTATGCACGGTGATCGCAGTAATATTCTAAATGAAGTAGTTAGCCAACAAACCGAAACGGGCACTCAAAACACAGCAGAACGCGAACGTATTTCAAATGAAATTAACGACATCTACAATACCACAAAAACCGATGTTGAAGCCATTCTCGAAGAACTTGATGCCAAAGTCACCGAAAAATTTGATAAAGCAGCAAGACAAGCAAAACTAAAATTCGAGAACTATGTAACCCGAGAAATGAATCGTTACAAAGACAGGCGTTACAGTGGACTTAGAGGCGCAGCACGATGGCTTGTAGATAAGTTTAAAGGACTTCCAGACGAGGTAAACCAATTTTTTGTGGATGGAAGAGCTTTGTATATCGCCGAAATGGATAGGGCATTGACCGATATTTCCAACTATGTCGCAGAGCAACTTACCAAAGCGCAACAACGAATTGAAACAGGTAAACAAGATGTTACCACCTATGTAGAGTCCTTGCCTGAAAACTTGCAATCGATAGGAGAAGAAGCCTCCGAAGCTATTCAAGATAGGTTCGATCAATTGTCCGATGACGTTAACTCAAAACAAGACGAACTAATCGATTCCCTTGCGCAGCAATATAACGACAGCCTTCAGGAAGTAGATGCCCGTATCGAAGAAATGCAGGCTGCAAATAGAGGGCTTATCGACATGGCTTTAGATGCCATTAATGGTGTGATTGATACCATACGACAACTCAAACAGTTAATATCAGATTTGTTGGCAGAGATTAGGTCGTCAATTGCAATAATCATGGCAGATCCCATTGGGTTTGTATCCAATCTATTTGCAGGGGTAAAACAAGGCTTTGATAATTTTGTTAGCAATATTCAAACCCATCTTATCGCAGGATTTGTTCAATGGCTTACAGGTGCATTGGGACCTGTTGGCATTACTATTCCAGAAAATCTATTCAGTCTTAAAGGCATTTTTAGTTTAGTGATGCAAGTTTTGGGATTAACCTGGGATTACATGCGTCAAAAAGCGGTTAAACTTTTAGGTGAGCCAGTGGTTCGAGCTATGGAATTTGGTCTTGAAATGTTTCAAATTATAAAAGAGAAAGGTATAGAAGGGATTTGGGAATACATTAAAGAACAGTTTACCGACCTTAAGGAAACCATTATGGATTCTATAAAAGATATGCTAATCGTCCAAGTCATTCAAGCAGGTATCAGATGGTTAGTAAGTTTGCTTATTCCGGGAGCCGGATTCATTAAAGCCATTATGGCTATAAAGGATTTTATTGTCTTTTTTGTAGAATCTGCAATAATGCTTATTCCCACATTAATAGAGGCCATTCGTGCCATGGCAGTTGGTAGTATTTCTATGGTTGCCAACGCTGTAGAAAGAGGTTTGGCAACACTATTGCCACTCGTTATTAAATTGTTTGCACGCATTATCGGTTTGGGTGGTTTGGTTAAAAAAGTACAAAAAATTATTAAGAAAATTCGAAAACGTATAGATAGAGCCATTAATAAGTTGATCTTGAAGGCGAAGAAGGCAGCTAGGAAACTTTTGAGAAGATTAGGAATTGGTAGGAGTGGTGAAGAAGATGATGGAGATGAAGATGTGAAACAATTGGCCGAACGACGTGTAATTGAGGGGCTTGGTCAAGATTTCACTACTGAAAGAGCAAGACAGATAGTTACTCGAGTCCTTGCTGATTTACGACCTCAAGGATTAGATAATTTGCAAATCACTCCAATTCCTAATCTTGAAGATGAATTTTATTTAGATGCTACAGCAAGTCCATTGTCCCATTTATTGAAATTGCGACCAAAGATTAAAAATACACGACCAGCCGTGACCTTAGCCGTAAGAATTACTCTTAATCCTGAGCAGAGTTTTCAAGTCGCAACAGAGAATCGAGAAATTATACCGGGATATGTTAGACCATATGTGGTAGAAGGTCAACCCGGTATCGAAAGTGGTACCGTTGGAACGAGGGAGTTCCCATCAAGACATTCTCAAGATGGAACTTTTGATTTTGCTAGTTTAGCAACAAGAGGACGAGTTTCGGGAAGTGTAGGTGGGGCTATTTTAATCCCGAGTACACCTTCTAATGTGATAGAGTTATTAACTTGGAGCAATGGAGGAATCCAAACTAATGTATGTCATAATGATAGCCATGCAGAACACCAATTTGTGGAATGGTTTAATACGCAATCAACTAGCTTTAAGGCAGGGATTAATCAAGTTGAATTAAGCCTTCAATCTCTTAGTCCATGTGCTTTTTGTGTGTCTGATCTAATCAGGGTAATTAATGATTCCAACCTAAATTCTTCAACGGTTTTTACCATTTCATGGTCAAAGGTTTTCGCAACAAAAGGTGTTTGTAGAGAATTGGATTCGACAGATGAATCTTTAAATAGGTTGAGAAATGCTGGTTGGAATATTTCGGGACCAATGCCTTCAGGAGAAGCTGCAACATCGGAAGAAATGACCATTGAACAGATACAAAGCACTTAGTTTATGCCAATAATTAAATAATATCAATTGGTATTAATGTTTATAATGAATGTCAAAGAATATACTTTAAAAAATTAAAAAGAAATCTGTGTGCTACATGAAAAGCCACATATTTAATAAGTGTTGTTTAGTATCAGGTTTGAAAAATACACCAAAAAATATAAGCTATAAAAAAATATAAGCTATAAAAAATTATAAAACGCTAAAAATTTAAAATAATATCATGAACCAAACCAAAAAACATAACACCAACAAATCACTCTCCTACCTAAAACAGGTTATCGAATACCGTTTGGATAGTGAATATGGTAATACCACACCAATCTCGCCAAAACCCATTGCAATAAACAACTCTCATCTTTCAAAACTCATAGTAAGCCATAATTTATCAGAAACCGAAACCATAATCTTACTAATCGCATTAGTCCCACACATATCACCAAATTTCTTTAATAGCATTATTTCAGAGTATCTGCCCAAAGGCGGCGAATTTCCAGAATTTGGTGGAGTAAAAGGTAAAAACCATCGGGGTATTTTGCCTACGGGGGAAACTGTACAATTTATTTTAGCGGGTAACGATGTTGAAAAACGCATAGAACTTAGCAAGTTGTTTAATGAAGACCGCGTGTTTGCAAAAGAAGGTATATTATATATCCAGAACGTGCCACAAGGCGAACCAGCAATGAGTGGGCGACTTATTCTCGATGAAGAATTTGTACAATTGCTCACCACAGGAAACATATTAAAACCAAAACTGTCTAACGATTTCCCAGCGCAACGCATCGATACCGATTTGGTTTGGGAAGATCTTATACTTAACAAAAAAACTCTGCAACAAATAAAGGAAATAGAAACTTGGCTTCAATTCAACACCATCCTCCTTAATGATTGGAACATGAAAAGCCGAATAAAACCTGGTTATCGGGTTATGTTCCATGGGCCACCGGGAACCGGAAAAACCTTAACGGCCAATTTGCTTGGTAAATATACCCAACGCGATGTGTATAGAATAGATTTGTCGTTAGTCGTTTCAAAATACATTGGAGAGACCGAAAAAAACCTATCGAAACTCTTTAATAAAGCCAAAAGTAAAAATTGGATTCTGTTTTTTGATGAAGCTGATGCGATTTTTGGAAAGCGAACCAATGTGCGCGATGCCCACGATAAATACGCCAATCAAGAGGTTTCTTATTTGTTACAACGTATCGAGGCGCATCCAGGTTTGGTTATTTTAGCCTCTAACTTTAAAAGCAATATAGATGCGGCATTTACAAGGCGGTTTCAGTCTATAATCGAGTTTGAGTTGCCAACATCCGCAGAACGTTTGGCACTTTGGAAAAATAATTTACCTCGAACCATTACCGTTGAAAAATCAATGGATTTGGAAGCGTTATCAAAAAAGTACGAAATCACTGGCGCCAATATTGTAAACGTTATCCAATATGCTTGTTTAAAAACCATCTCAGAAAAGCATGCGTTCATTTTAAAATCCCATATTATAGAAGGCATAAAGAAAGAATACCAAAAAGAAGGGAAGTCGCTATATTTGTAAATTATAGTGTTTTTAATAAAAAAAATTTGTTTAAACAATTGCAAATCAGTATATTTACTAATTAGTGTTTGGTAATTATCATGCAAATTTACCTTATAAACCCTAAATTTCTCTCAATTTATATTTTAGATTCCCCTAAAAATCTATAAACAATATCAACTAATTTAATAGCTTGAAAATTAATTATGCTTTGCTATTGTACAAAGCCATTTACCTGATGTAAATTTAATTTTATGAGCTCTAAAGGTAACCATACTGTACTTAACCGTATTAAAAACAAATCTGACCAATGTAAAATTTCAGATTTAACCAAAGCCTGCGACTGCCTTGATAATTTGCAGATATCAATTTATCACATAAGCCAAGAAAAATTTATTTATAGCAATGCGGCGCTAAAGAAAATTATAGGAGTAAAGGCTTCTAAAATTATAAACCAAAATTGGGATTTTTGGTTCGATTTGGTTATTAAAGACGAACTTTTGGCTGTAAAAAATAAAATAAACAACTTTCTTTCAATGCCTTATTTTAAAGCGCCTTATGTTTTAAAATACCATATCAGAGACCATTCGGGCAGACTAATTTTGCTAAGGCACGAATTATTGCTACATTATCTGCAAGGTAACCTTTTGGCCATTAATTATTTTTTTGATATTACAGAAAAGGAAAAAATTGAAGCTTATTTTAATCGGCAGAGCACAAATAAAAATGCATATAAACAAAAAAAATTAATCTCACCCAGAGAAGAAGAGGTGTTAAAATTGGTAGCCGATGGTTTTTCTTCAAAACAAATAGCCGATAAGCTTTTTATAAGTAACCATACTGCCATAACGCATAGAAAAAACCTTATAGAAAAATTTAAAGTTAAAAATACAGCGCAACTTATTAAAAGAATATCAAAACATATAGAATTGTGGTAAGTGCTTTATTATTTGTTAGGTTTTTAGGTTTTTAGGTTGTAGTTTTACGTTAAATTTAATTATTAAAGCTATGTCAAATACTGTAAGATTCGCCGTTTCTTTAGATCGTGAATTGCTGGAAAGTTTTGATGGTGCAATAGATAAACAGGGTTATGTTAATAGATCTGAAGCTGTTCGAGATTTAATACGAGACAGCTTAGTTACCCAAGATTGGGATGAAAAGGAAGAGGCTATTGGCACAATTACCCTGGTTTATAATCACCACCGTTACTCGTTATCAGAAGAGTTAAACGACAGGCAGCACCAGCACCATAACTTAATTATTTCATCTATGCACCTTCATTTAGACCATGATAATTGTCTGGAGATTATTGCTGTAAAAGGTAAGGGTAATAAAATTAGGCAATTAGCAGATTCTTTAATTACAATAAAAGGGGTAAAACACGGTAAATTAACACTTACAACAGCTGGCAAGGAAATTTCTTAATTAACATAGTAAAACTTGATGTAATTTTTTTACTTGTTTCGTTTAGAACAAAAAAAGACCTGATATTTTAAAATATCAGGTCTTTTTTTATTGCATTATGAGAAAATAAAGCAAAATTATTAGAAATTATAACTCACTCCAATTGATATGTTCCGAGGAGCAGCTACAGAATATGCTTGTCCATCAGCTGGTCCACCGTTATCGTAAGCAAATGTCGAGTAATGCTCATCAAACATATTATTAATTTCTATAAAAAGCTGACCTTTGTAGGGAGATGTTTTTGCAAAGTTGTAAAATAGTTTAGCATCTGTTCTTGTATAACCACCATAGTAGAAAAAATTCTCAATGCCACTTGCCCATTTACCAACATCTCTAACATTTAATCGCGCACCAAAACCAGAGTTAAAGGTGTAATCTACAGAGGCGGTAGTTATTGTTTTAGGTACATTACTTAACTCTTTACCAACAATAGATTGATCTTGATTTTTTGTTATTTCGGTTTTAAAATAAGTAAGCGAACCGTTAAAGTTTAGGCGTTTTACGGGTTGTGCTTTAATTCCAAATTCAAGTCCGCTACGTTGTGTCTTACCAGCATTAATAAACACACCAGAACCAGGAGCAGTTTCGTTAATTTCTTTAGTACTGTTTAATATAAAACCAGTTAAATTAAGGCTTAATTTATCACTATGGTTATATTCTAAACCAGCTTCGTATTGCCAAATTTCAGAGGGATCTAAATCGGTATCTTTGTTATATCGGTATGATCCGCTTGGTAAAGAAAACCCATTAGAAATGTTAACTCTAAAATCAAACCCTTCAATTAAAGTAGAACGAAATCCAAACTTAGGGCTAATGTGCGATAAATCATTTAATGGTTTATTTTCATAAGTAACCCCGGGATCAAGAATTTCCATATTGCCATTATACACATCGTAACGCAGTCCAATGGTTGGTCTAAAATATGGGCTAATATCAAATTCGGCTTGTCCGAAAACTGCAAAAGAATTGAGTTTGTATAGTCGATTTTCACTTAAGCCGTTGCGTACTCTGTTACTTGTATTCCATCTTTCGTAATCTGTATTTTCATTAAAATATTCAATTCCACTTATCCAATTAACCTCAGTAGCGCCAATAGCATTTTGTCCGTTTAAGTTGGCGCCGGTAGCGTAAACATTTCGAGTGGCAAAATATTCGGTCTGCCCACCTGGATTAAATCCAAATTTCGCAAAACGCTGAAAATCTTGTTGCACGGCATAGCCAAAAACCAATAAGCGGAGGTTATCGTTAAACGTATGGTTTATATCAAATCGTTCTGAGGCAAAAACTTTGCTTCCACCATCGTTTTCAGCATTTATAGCTTGATCGAAACGGCGGTGTTTATCGTTAAATTGTTCGGTTGGTATATAGCCCGGGCCGTTCCAGTTACCGCTATAGCCCATTAGTGTTAATGCAATATCTGTGGCATCTGTAAGTTGATAGCCTACACGCGCGTTTAAATTTCCTTTAAAGAACTTGGAGTTTTCAGTAAATCCATTGGTTCTAAACAATTGCGCAGCAAAATTGGTTTCTAAGGTTTTCTCACCAATTTCAATAGGGTTTCCAAGAGCTACCTGAGCATCAAAAGTTTCGTAAGAACCGCCTTTAAGGCTTAAGTCTTGATATTCTCCACCTTTTCTAGTTTCGAAGGCTAATGTGCCTGCCATACCAAAACGACCAAAAAGAGCAGAGGAAGGGCCTTTATAAACATCAACCTTACTAATATTTAAAGGAATAATGCTATTTACATCGGCGTAACCATCACTATGGCTTTCGCCTTCATTTAAAGAAACACCATCAATTTCAATAGCGGCTTCACCAGAGTGTCCGCCACCGTTAAAACCGCGCATAATAAAAACATCTGCAACTCCGCCTTGATTGTATGCACCAATTTCTACACCTGGTACTTGATTTAAAATTTCAAACGGATTGCTAAGGCTTAGTTCTTTTAGGCTTAAAAGGTTTATGGTGCTAACGGTTTCTGTTCTATTGCGTTTTTTTAATCCCGCTCCTTTCACAACTATTTCATTTAATTCCAATGGTGTTTCGTAGAGTGTTATATCTACAATGGTGGTTTTGTTGGCTTCAACAATAATGGTTTTTCTAAAGGTTTTAAAACCAATAGCTGTGGCTTCAAGAATATATTCACCTGTTTTAACATCAGATATTGAATACAATCCCTTTTCATTAGTATAAGACCCTGTTTGGGTTCCTACCAGTGCTACGCTAACACGATCTAGCGGTTTATTTGTTGGAGAAATAATTTTCCCGCTAATAGTACCCGTTTCGTGGGCATTTATACTGGCTAAGGGTAGCATTACAGCTACTAAAAATAGTGATTTTGCAATTTTCATTTTAATGATTTTATAGTTTAAACATTTAACAAGTAATATTTTTTTTGTAATTCGTAATACTGCAAATATATATACTATTTTAATTATTGGAAAAGAAATTACATATTTATTTTATGGGTTTAATTTTTAGTATTATAAGGAAAGTAATACTTGTTTGTTTTTAGGTTTTTAAGTAGTTAATTTACGTTTTCGAGTGGGGCTATTATTGGTTATTGTAGTGTTTACAAAGTATTTTTAAATGTTAAAACCATGATTTTTTTTTTCTTGATTTGTTTTTAACATATCTTCAAAACTTAATAGACTAGTGCAGATTCGATTTAACAAAGGCAGCTCATGGCTAACTACCAACATACCAAGTTGGCGTTGCTTTACGATTTGTAAAACGGTTTTCCAGATTTGTGCTTTGTTAATTGTGTCTAGCATGGTGGTCATTTCATCTGCTATTAAAAACTTGGTTTCTGGTGCCATGGTTCGTGCTAGGCAAAAGCGCTGTAATTCACCTCCAGAAAGTTGCGAGGGGTAACGCTGCAATAATTCTTGGTTAATTCCGAACATTTCTAAAAGCGCCTCATCAAAACCACCAGACTCTGCTAAAACTTGTTTCATCTTCCAGCGTGGGTTAATGGCCTTTTCTGGATGTTGGCCAATTATTTGTACTGGGTTTCTGCCTTTTTGATTATATGGCACACCGTTAACGGTAACCTTTCCTTTATCGGGTTTTAAATGGCCGGCTATAACTTTTGCAAAGGTGCTTTTTCCTGTGCCACTTTCTCCGTATAATCCTATTATTTCTCCTGGTTTTAATACGAAGTTAATTTGATTAAATATCCATTTGTCTGGATTGTATCGAAAACTTATGTTGTTAATTTCTAGCATAAAAACATCTTACCATTGTATTATTTACCCAAGTTGATTCTGGTTTTTTTTCTTGACAAAGTTCGGTAGCTTTATAACATCGTGGTGCAAAGGCGCAACCGGGTATAAGCTCGTTAAATCCGGGTTGGTTACCCTTTAAAGGTATAAAGTCGTTTTCTGGTAAAGCCTGCCATAACGCCTTAGTATATGGGTGCTGAAGGTTTTCGCCATGTCCCGAGAAATCTGCTTTATTTGCAATCTCTACCGTTTCACCAGCATAAAATACTGCAATTTTATCTGCTATTTTTAGGGCAGCATGAATGTCGTGAGTAATAAACATCATACCGCTATTAGCTTTACCTAATTGTTTTAAATATTCTAAGGTTTCGTTCCAGGTTTTCTTATCTAGTCCGGGAGTAGGTTCGTCTGCAATTATTAATTTGGCATCGCAAACCATGGCGGTAGCAATTAAAACCCTTCTAGCCATACCTCCGGAAAGCTCAAAAGGATATTGTTTGCCGGTAGCAGTTGGTAGCCCTAATTTTTTAAATGCATCTTCTTGAATCTTTTTTTTATCTTTTTTATTGCGAACAATGCTCTGTACTTGCTTCCCTGTTTTCATTAAGGGGTCTAAAGCTTTTACCGATTGCGGAATTAGCGAAATTTCCTTTCCTCTAAGTTCGCTCTGTTTTTTTGCTGTTAAAGGTTCATTTTCAAAAAAAACATGGCCTTGAGTTTTTGCGTTTTCGGGCAAAATGCCCAATATAGAATCTGCAAGTAGGCTTTTTCCGGAGCCACTAGAACCTAAAACGGCAACGATTTCGCCTGGATTAATGCTTAGCTCGAAATTTTTTATGACATGAATATTAGATTCTTCAAAGCCTTCCTTGTACTGCGGAAATGAAAGCGAGAAATTTTTAACCTCAAGTAACGGTTTTTTCTTTTCTGGAATGGAGAACGAGTTGTTTTTCATAGCAAATATTTAATGTTTTTGCCCTTTAAGCGGATCGAAAACTTTACGCAAATTACGCCCCAGGTTATCAAAAATACCCACCATAACCAATAGCATTAGTCCAGGAAATAAAGCTAACCACCACATGCCCGATGATAAATACCCCATAGCTTCAGATAAGATAATACCAATAGCAGGCTGCTCTGAAGGTAGCCCAAAGCCCAAAAACGTAATACTGGCTTCGTGTAAAATGGCATGCGGAAATGTTAAAAGAAACCCGATACCCAATTGCGGTAGCAAATGCGGGAGGATGTGGTTTTGTGCAATCCAGAACCACGATTTGCCCATATTTCGAGATGCTGTTATATATTCTGTGTTTTTAATTTGTTTAATTTCTGCACGAAGCAAACGTGCCAATCGTGGCCAATGCGTTAATGCTACTGCAATAATAACCCCTTTTAGTCCGCCACCAAGCATAAAAGATATTAAGATAAGCGCTACAATATGCGGTACACCGAGAAATAAATCTATTAGTCCGGTTACAAAGGAGTCTGCCGCTTTACTAACTATTAAAAATAAGCTAAGAACAAGCGAAATAAGCGCGCTTAGAAAAGCAGCTAATAAGCCTACCCAAAAACTTAGGGCTAAACCTTTAACGGTTCGAACAAACATATCTCGCCCTAACCAATCTGTACCAAAAGGATGTTTCCACGAGGGGGCGTTATTTTGAGCATCGAGGTTAACAGCTAAGCCGTTATCTCCCATAAAAAATCCAGAAATTACTAGTATTAACAACAAAGCAACGGCTAAAACAGAGGCCAGTAATGCACGTTTTCGTGTATTCAAATTTTTAAATTGACTTAAGGGAAAGGATTTAGAGATTATCTTAGCCATGCGATGCTTTAGTTTTCATTCTAGGATCAATAACAACATATAATAGGTCGGCCAAAAAATTTCCGATAAATATAAATATCACGCTAAAAAGTGTAATGCCAAGTAGTAAAGGAATATCTGCTCCCAGACCAGCTTTTACAACGGCTTGCCCTAAACCAGGATACGAAAACACCTGTTCGGTTAATACCGCACCACCAAAAAGTTCTCCAAAAGATGCAAAATGCAATGATATAGCGGGCAATGAAATATTGCGTAAACCATGGCGCCATAATAATCTGGTGCCACTTTCTCCTTTGGCTCTGGCAAAACGGATAAATTCGCTATTAAGAACTTCAATTAATTTTGATCTGGTATGTAATGCAATACTTGCTACACCACCAATGCTTAATGTTAAAACTGGTAAAACCAAGTGTTTCATTTTATCAAAAAAGCCTACTTCGCTTGTAATACTACCAGCCGGGGCTGCTAGCCCTACAGGAAACCAACCCAACCAAGCAGCAAAAACCATTAAAAGCAATAAACCAAACCAAAAGGATGGTGTAGAAGCTAAGATGAAAGAAAAACTCTTAATAAAGCGATCTATAAAAGAGCCCTCATTCATTCCTGCAAAAACACCTAATAAAAATCCTAAAATACCCGACAAAACCCATGCAATACCCATAAGGGCGATAGATGCCGAAAAACGATTGGAAATAATTTCTGAAACGGGTTCTCTATAAATTAATGAGTTTCCTAAATTACCTTGTAGCAGTGCTTTGCCCCATAGCATAAATTGTTCGGGTTTAGATTGGTTTAATCCCCAATAGTCTTCTATGTTTTTACGTTGTTCGGGACTTATTTTTGATACCTCAGCACCTACATAAGAACGCACAGGATCTACGGGCGAATAGCTTATTAAGGTAAAAGACAACAGGCTTATAGCAAACAATAAGCCAGCTAATTTCCCGATTTTTTTAAGGATGAATTTAATCATTTATAGTTTTTTAGTCTTGCCAGTGCCAATTTTCAATAAAATCCATTATAGGCCAATCGTGTTTGTGAGGCTGTATTTTTTGAGTGCCAATATTAAGTTTTTCCCTCATGTAGAATAAATGGTTTATGTTAACCAACCAAACCCAAGAAGCATCTCCTTTATTGGAAAATCCTGTTTTTCCATCCCATTGTGCTTTTTTCCAATAGGTATTTGCTTCCTCTTGAGATAAGGCTCCTAGTGCTTTTTCAAAATTGGCATCAACAGTATCATTAGCATAAAAGTTGGCATTGTTAAGCCCTATGCCTTTTACTTTACTGCTAAAGGCATTGTATATTTCAAGCGGGTCATGGCTTCCTAAGCCAAATAGTACCGCACTGGAATGCATATGCTTTTCAATCTCGTTCCAATTTGCGCCTTTGGTTTGAATCTTTATACCTAATTTTTTCATCATATCGGCAAAGGTAATGGCTAAAGATTGTCTGATTTGTTCGCTAGTTGGGTAATATATGGTGAATGCTGCTTCAGTGCCGTTTTTCTCTCGAAAGCCTTCTTTATTTTCTTTCCAACCCGCTTTATCTAAAATTTCTTTTGCCTTTTCAATATCACCATCGTTATCAATTTTGGTTTCTGGATTCCACCAAGGTAAGCTATCGGCTACAGAATAGGCAGGTGTACCGTAACCTTTTAACAATCCATTAACCAGAGCCTGCCTATCTATGCCAATATTCATGGCTTTGCGTATGGCTATATCAGAGGTTACGTTATTTCCAAGGGTTCTGCCGTTAACTGTTTTTCCTTCGTCTGGCAAGTATGGCAATGCCAAACCTCGGTTATCAACACTCTTTAAACTTACCAATTTCATACCCTTAATGTTTTCATCAGCTAATGTAGGCGATATTGCAGCAACGTCAACCTGTCCAGATTTAGCTGCGGCAAAAGCGGCGTCTTCAGATAAAAACAAGAACACAAGTTTATTAAAATAGGGTTTTTTGCCGTAATAAAGCGGGTTGGCTTTAAGAATAAGCTGCTGCCCTTTATCCCATTGAACAAATTGATAAGGGCCAGAACCTATTGGTTTTTCGCTGTATGAAGCACTATACGCATGTTTTGGTACAATGCCCATGGTTAATAAATGATGTATAAAGGTGTAATTTCGTTTTTTTAATGTGAATTCTACGGCATGATTATTAATTTTATCAACTTTTTCCAGGTTGGTTAAATCTACTAAAGATGCGCTGTTTTTTGCCGTTTTAAAAGTAAAAACAACATCGTCTGCAGTTAGTGGTTTGCCATCTGAGAACTGGATGCTATCGCGCAATTGTACAGTCCATTTTAAGCCATCATCACTGATTTTATAGTTGGTAGCGGCATCATTTATAATATTAAAGTCCTTATCGTGTTTTAGTAATGTGCTTTGAAAAATGGGTCTTGCGTATTGGCCCCAACCTGTTGTAGGATCGAAACCAGTTTCTGGCTCGCCACCAATAGCTAAAATTAGCTCGTCTTTTTGAGGTTTATCAATATTAGGTTTTTTTTTATTTTTATTTACGCAAGAAAGACAAGTGAGGGCAAACAGTATAGAAATAAATAATAGTTTTTGTAAGGTCTTCATTTCTAATGTATTTTGGATTGAGAACGCATAATTTAGTTAGGTAATATTATTTATATATATAGTAATATTTAGCAAATATAAATACATTTCCTTATAAAAAAACCATATTAAATAATATTATTTTTTTGATATTGGTAATAGCTTTATGGCAGCAATGTTATAATCTTAAATGGATTTTACAATAAAATTCATAGGCGTTTTTAAAGCCCAATTGTATTTAGGAAAAAAATATCTTTACTAAATAGGGATTGGGTATTTTTATAAATAATTAACTATCACTACAGATTTGCATAATTTTTAACGTTAGGCTATAACCAACCAGTTTTAAGTCTTTGGTTTTGGGTTTACGTTTTTTATAGCTTTATAGTTGATATAATGGTGTTTTCTGTTTTCTTAAAATATATATTTAAGTTAGTTATAATCAGTTTTTTTATTTTTAAAATAACTTGCTGATTATGTAAGATTCACAATTTTTTATTTAAGTCTTAACCAACAACGGGTGGGGCTTAAAATTTTATGCTCTATAACTACTGCTAAAAACAATCAAATATTTTTTGTGTGAGAAATATATTAACAAATATTTGTTAACAAATTATTTTGAAGAAGTAGAAAAATGATTTTATATTTGAATGTAACACCCTTGTAAAAAGGTGTTTTTTCTTTCAAATTAGATTTTTAGTCGTATTATTATGTTTTTTATCTATTAAATGTAAATATTTTTCGTTGATAAGGTCGCTAAAAAATCAATTAATATTTTTAATAAAATTAAATCAACTATAAATAAATTTAAATGGATAATTTCTACTCTGGCAAAAAATATATAATTACATACACATTTACTTTTTTATTGTTTTTGTTATGTTTTGGTACTGGTTCATTAAACGCCCAATCATGTACTATAAATGCAGGTATAGATCAAACTATATGTGTAAATGATGTTTTTCAATTAAGCGGAAACTCACCAGATACCTATGCAGAAGGACCAACATGGACACAAATAGGAGGGCCTACAGTTATAATTAGTGATCCTTCAATAGATAACCCTACTATTACAGGTTTTACAGGCGGAAATACATACGTGTTTCAATTATCTGCTGTTTGTCTAAACGGAGATACACCCTCTCAAACAGTATCGTTTACTGTAGAGCCAATAACTATTGCAGATGCAGGACCAGACGTGTTGTCTTGTCCAGATAATTCGGGAGCCTTGTTAATAAGTGGTAATACACCCAGTAACCCAGGTGAAACAGGGGTTTGGACTGTAAATGGTACTAATGGAGCTGGAGTAACTATTAATTTGCCAAATTCTCCAACTTCAACAATTACTTTGCCTGAAGGTAGTGCTGGAACAACAACATTAAGATGGACAATTACTGGTGCTGAATACGCTCCTGGTCAATTTTGTGAATCTTTTGATGAAATTACAATTACAAATTATGGTGGGGAAACTCCAGTTGATGCTGGTACAGATCAAGTATTAACCAATTGTTATACCGTAAGCCAAAATACAAATTTAAACGGAAGTTTTGCAGGTAATAACATTAACGGTCAAGTTGGTACTTGGTCTTTTGTAAGTGGGCCATCAAGCCCAAACATAGTTGGTCCTAATGCAAATAATACAAGTGTAAATGGTTTATCTGAAGGGGTTTATACTTTCAGGTGGGATGTTGTTGGACCTTGTATTTCTGGAAGTGATACAGTTACTGTTACTGTACCTCCTGCAACACAGGATGTTACCCAAGCTTTTGTTACAAACGATAATCAGAGGTTTTGTGATGCATCAATTACCCAAACTACTTTAGTAGGTAACTCGCCAGATTTTACAAACGAAACAGTATTGTGGGAGCAGCTAACAGGACCAGCAGCAACAATTGCAAACCCTACAAGTGCTACAACCCAAGTTACCGGATTGTCTTCTCCTAGCTCGTATAGGTTTAGGTATACAATTACTAATACAATTACTAATTGTACTTCAGTAGATATTGTTAATATTACATACAATACAAACCCTATAAGTATCAGTGTTAATTCTGGTGCTGATATTATTGGGGATTGCGGAGATACTTCAATTGATGTGCCATATATTTCAACCAGTGGTAATATAACCGAATATAGTATTGTTAGTGGGCCTGCAGATTCGGGGTTAACTTTTCCAACAGCTTATACAAATTTAGGTAGTGCGGGTAGTGGTACAGCAAATATTAATGTTTTTGATGTAGCTGGTACATATACAGTAAACTTTAGGAGAAGAAGAACAGGTAATCTTTTACAAGGTTGCGATACGGCTAACGATGCTATCAACATATTTATTTCTACCCCCATATCGGGCTCTAATGCAGGATCACCTCAAACATTTATTTGTGGTCAAGTTATAGGTAATATTGCAGGCAGTGCTATTTTACCTGGAGAAACTTCAGTTTGGTCTCAGGTATCTGGCCCCAATACGGCATCTATTGCAGATATTTACGCTAGAACGACTTCAATATCTGGGCTTATTCCTGGGGAATACGTGTTTAGATATACAGTAACAGCTGGTCCAAATTGTATACCACCGCAAGTCTCGGATACTAGTGTTTTTGTTTCTCCTTTAGATAACTCTCCAGTTGAGGCTGGTGCAAATCAAGCGGTTTGTTTCAATGCGCCTGTGCAATTAGCAGCAGATCCCGGTACGGCTAGTCAAACAGGAACATGGACAGCATCAGATCCAAGTGTTGTTTTTTCAGATGTAAATGACCCGAATGCTATTGCAACTGGTTTTGTTTTGCCATCAACAGCTTACACACTAACTTGGTCGCTTTTAAATGATTTTATTAATTGTGGACCTGCAGCAACCGATGATGTTATAATAACAACCACGGCAGATGAATCGCCAACAATAGCTGACGCTGGAGCAGATTTTTGCTTTGGAACAGGGGTAACAACAATTCCAAATTTAAGTGGAAACACACCAGATGTAGATGAAACAGGAACGTGGACACAAATCTCGGGGCCTTCGGTAGTAACATTTACCAACCCAAACAGTGAAAATTCTGAAGTAACAGGTTTAATTGATGGACAATACGAGTTTCAATGGGAAATAGCATATTCAGTTCCAGCTCCTAATGCTTGCCCTTCAACATTAGATACAGTTGAAGTGGTTGTGGCAGATACAAGTACAACTATAAACGCAGGGCCAGATCAATTACAATTATGTTTAGATCCTACTTTATCTTTTACCATGAATGCCTCTCCTGCGCCAGATGGAGGTCAAGGAACATGGACATTGGTTTCTGGTTTTGGAGGTTATACAGTTGATGATGTTAATAGCCCAACAGCAACATTTTCAAATTTATTAGATGGAACTTATGTTTTTGAATGGGTAATAGATTATGGTAATTGCTTAGCTTCTGCTACACCAGATCAGGTTACAATAGAAGTAGGAATACCTCCAACAGCGGCTGTAATACAAGGGGGCAACCAAGTAATCTGTGGAGTAACTAATACAATTATTACAGCAAACCCTTTAGCTAATCCAGATGCTGAAACTGGAACATGGACAGTAGTATCAGGACCAAATACACCTACTATAGACAATCCAGGAAATAATTCAATAAATGTTACAAACCTTCAAACAGGTTCTTACGTTTTTAGATGGACTACCGTAGGAAGTTCTCCATTTTGTCCAAATTCTTCTGATGACCTAACGGTTGATGTTTTTGCACCCGCTGCACCTATGCCAGATCAAGAACTATGTTTGGTTAGTAGTGTTTTTCTTTAAGCAACACCAGGTACAACAGGTACTTGGAGTATAGTTTCTGTAGATGCAGATACAACACCTGCGGTAATCGCTCCATATGCACCAACACAATCGCCAAGTAATAGTAATACTGCAAATGTAAACGTAGATGCAGGTTCAGTATATATATTTGAATATACAACGGATTATATTGGCGCAGGAGCAGCATGTAATAATACCGAACAAGTAACGGTAACAGTTAGTAACGGCCCAAGTGAAGATGCCGATGCTGGGTTAGATCAGGTTATTTGTTTAGGAGATACTACTATTGCAACTTTATTGGCTGGTAATGTTGCTATTCCTGGAGATGTAACTTCAGAATGGCGACTATTATCGCAACCTGGAGGAGCAACAGTTGGATTTACTACACCTAATAATAGTACTACTACTGATGTTACAGGATTAACAGTTCCGGGTGTTTATGTTGTAGAATTAAACTTTGTTACTGGTTTTTGTTTAGACAATGCAGATATAGTTAGAATTGAAGTTTTTGAAGCTCCTAGTCCAGCTGAAGCTGGCGCTAACCAGCCACTTGCATGTCAAGAAAATACACAGCTTAATGCCACTACACCTACCGCAGGTACTGGTCAATGGACTTTTGCAAACCCAGGAGACGATCCATCAGGAGGAATAGTGGTAATAGATAGTCCAAATAATCCTCAAACTACATTATCAAATATACCTGACGATGTAGGAAATGATGGAATTGACGATGTATATGTCTTAACATGGACAGTTAATAACGATCCTCCAGCGTCGTCTGGAGTAACTTTTATAGCCCCATCTACCTGCGCACCGCAAACAGATACAGTTACTTTAACTTATGCAGGTGCACCACCGTCTCAAGCTTTTGCAGGTCCAGATCAAGAATATTGCGATAATACCCAAGCTTTTCTTTCAGCTACACCTTTATCTAAAGGTACAGGAACTTGGACCCAGACCGCAGGTACACCAGCTACAATTGCAGCACCTAACAATCCAAATAGTTTGGTACTCGGATTATCAGCAGGTGCATATCAATTTACCTGGACCGCAGCTGGAGGGGGGTGTTCTTCTTCAGATACTATGGAGATACTTATTTATTCAGATCCGATAACAGCCAATGCAGGTCCAGATCAATCTTTGCCACAATTTTCAGCGGTAAATTTAGGAGCAACTCCAGCTTCTTCAGGAGTAGGTACTTGGACCCAGGTATCAGGGCCTAATACGGTTAATTTTATCAATGAAAATGATCCGTCCACTGCTGTTACAGCAACAGTAGTAGGTTCTTATGTATTTAGATGGACAGTCTCTAATGGAACATGTAGCGATGCTTCAGATGAAGTTATTATTACCATTAATCCAATTTCAGATTTAGAATTAACCAAAACGGTATCAAATTCAAACGTAAATATAGGAGATGTTGTAACATTTACTGTTTCCATTTTTAATAATGATGCAAGTGCAACAAATTCTGATGCTACTGGAGTTAACGTGTCAGATGTTTTGCCATTAGGGTTTTCTTTAGTGCCGGGAACCGTATCAAATGGAGGTACTTTTGATTTGGGAACACAAACCATTAGTTGGACTAATTTAAGCGTTATAAACGGAGCCACCTTAAACTTAACTTTTAATGCAACCGTTAACGCTTCAGGTCCGTATGTTAACTTTGCACAAATTACGGCAAGTGATAATTTAGATCCAGATAGTGATCCATCAACAGATGAAACAGTAGATGAAGATGGAGATGGAGATGGAGATGATGATGATGAAGATACTGCGGAAATTACAATTCAATCTGCAAATTTATCATTACAAAAAACAGTTTCTCCAACAAATGTAAGTATTGGTGATACTGTTACATTCTCAATCACAGTTTCTAATGCAGGAGCCGATACAGCTACAAATGTTGAGGTTATAGATCAATTACCAAGTGGTTACACATACCAATCTGATGATTCTGCCGGTAATTATAATTCAGTAACAGGCGTTTGGGATATTGGTTCCATTACTACTGGAATTCCTGCTGTTTTAAATATTACAGCAATTGTTAATACGCCAACCGGAACAAGTAATGAATATCTCAATATTGCAGAAGTTACAAATAGCGATCAAGCAGATCCAAATAGCACACCAAATAACGATGATGGCAATCAAAGTGAAGATGATGAGGATAATGCTGAAATAACATTAGAACTTGCAGACTTACAGATAACAAAGTCTGTTTTACCAACTTCAGGTGCTGTTGGCGATACAGTTACATTTTCAATTATCTTAGAAAATTTTGGCCCAGGAGATGCCACTGGAGTAGAAATTGAAGACCTGTTACCTTCAGGTTTTGATATTGTACCAGGAACAATTTCTGATGCAGGAGTATTTATCTTAGGAAATAAATCTATTGTTTGGGACAATTTAACTTTAGAAAATGGTCTTTCAAGAACTTTAACGTATGATGCTGTTGTAAATGATACAGGAAATTATACAAATAGTGTTCAAATAACAGCAAGCGACTTAGATGATCCAGATAGTGATCCAAACACAGATAATACTCTAGATGAAGATAATGCCGATGGTGATAATAACCCAAATACAGGTGGCGATGATGATGATGAAGATACAGCTACTTTTACAATAGAGGAAGCCGACCTAGTATTATCAAAAAGCATCAGTGCCACAAGCAGTCCGACACCAAACGTAGGGGGTACAGTAACCTTTGAAGTAACGATAACCAACAACGGTCCAGATACTGCAACCAATGTAAGCGCGAGCGATTTAGTGCCATCGGGCTATACGGTAACAGGAGGTACAATAAATAATGGCGGGGTAGCAACAGGTAATCAAATAGATTGGACAATAGCGAGTATTGCCAACGGTGCATCAGTAACGTTGAGTTACGATGTAGTGGTCAATGCCCCAACCGGTACAATAGGCGAGTACAATAACGTTGCCGAAATTACAGGAAGCGATCAATTCGACCCAACCAGTACACCAGCTAATGATGATGGAGACCAGAGTGAAGACGATGAAGATAGCTATATCATTCTCCCACAAACGGCAGATTTAAGTATAGTAAAAACCGTTAGTAACCCCACGCCCAATGTAGGCGATGTGGTAACCTTTACCATTAGGTTAAGCAACGCTGGTACAGTTTCAGCCACAGGTGTATCAGTACAAGATATTTTACCTGTGGGCTATACCAATATTACAAACATTAGTGGATCTGGAACAGAGACTGTAGCAAACCAAATAGACTGGTTAGGACTTACAGTGCCAGTAGGAACAGACACATTAACCTTAAGTTTTGATGCCACCGTAGCAGCACCAACAGGCGCATCAGATGAGTATATCAATACAGTAGAGATTACCGCATCAGATCAGTTTGATCCAGACAGCGAACCCACAAGTGATTCGGATACCGATGATAAAGGCGACGGATTACCCGATGATGACGAGGCCACTGTAGGTGTATCAATTCAACAATCCGATTTAAGTATCGTAAAAACAATAGACAACACCAGCCCCAATGTAGGCGATGTGGTAACCTTTACCTTAGTAATAACCAATGCTGGTCCAGATGTGGCCACAGGTGTATCTATAGAAGACAACCTTCCAATAGGTTATACTTTAGGTACGGTAAACAACGGCGGAATAGCATCAGGTAACACCGCGACTTGGGCAGGATTAACCGTAGCAGCAAACAACGGCACTAGAGTAGTAACATACCAAGCAACGGTAAATGCTCCAACCGGCGCGTTAGGAGAGTACACCAATGTAGCACAGGTCACAGCATCAGACCAGTACGATCCAGACAGTAACCCAACAACAGATAACACCGTAGATGAAGACGGCGATGGCAACGGCGATGATGATGATGAAGACGAATTAACGATAGCGCCTGCACAAGCCGATTTAAGCATATCCAAAGGCTTAGCCTCAGGAAGTGCCACACCAAATGTAGGCGATACCTTGGTATTCGAATTAATAATTACTAATGATGGACCAGATAACGCAACAGGCGTCTCAGTAGAAGATGTATTACCAATAGGCTATACCTTAGGTGCTGTAAACAATGCAGGAACAGCCACAGGAAACACGGCAAATTGGTCAGGATTAAGTGTACCGTCAAGCGGAAGTATAACCGTAACTTATGAAGCGACAGTAAATGCTCCAACAGGAGCAGCAAACGAGTATTTAAATAGTACGCAAATTATAGCGAGCGATCAATATGACCCAGATAGCGATCCAACAACAGGAAATGCTATAGATGAAGATGGAGACGGTAATGGCCATGACGATGATGAAGATAGCTTTATCATTGTACCACAAACAGCAAATTTATCACTAGATAAAACTGCAGTGGACAACAACGGAGCACCTGTAAATGTAGGCGATGTATTAACGTTTAGTATCGCAGTAAGCAATTCAGGAACTACAACAGCAACAGGAGTAAGTATAGATGATGCCTTGCCAATAGGTTACATTTTAGTACCTGGTAGTATTAGCAATGGCGGTGTTTATAATACAGGTGCAACAACTATTATTTGGAGTGGCCTTAACGTACCACTAGAAGGCATAACACTAAGCTACCAAGTTACGGTTAATGTTCCAACAGGAACAGTAGGAGAATACCGAAACGTAGCAGAAGTAACAGCAAGCGATCAGTTTGACCCAAACAGTGCCCCAGACAATGATGATGGAGACCAAAGTGAAGATGATGAAGATGCAGAAGAGGTTGCACCAGCACAAGCCGACCTAGTATTATCAAAAAGCATCAGTGCCACAAGCAGTCCGACACCAAACGTAGGGGGTACAGTAACCTTTGAAGTAACGATAACCAACAACGGTCCAGATACTGCAACCAATGTAAGCGCGAGCGATTTAGTGCCATCGGGCTATACGGTAACAGGAGGTACAATAAATAATGGCGGGGTAGCAACAGGTAATCAAATAGATTGGACAATAGCGAGTATTGCCAACGGTGCATCAGTAACGTTGAGTTACGATGTAGTGGTCAATGCCCCAACCGGTACAATAGGCGAGTACAATAACGTTGCCGAAATTACAGGAAGCGATCAATTCGACCCAACCAGTACACCAGCTAATGATGATGGAGACCAGAGTGAAGACGATGAAGATAGCTATATCATTCTCCCACAAACGGCAGATTTAAGTATAGTAAAAACCGTTAGTAACCCCACGCCCAATGTAGGCGATGTGGTAACCTTTACCATTAGGTTAAGCAACGCTGGTACAGTTTCAGCCACAGGTGTATCAGTACAAGATATTTTACCTGTGGGCTATACCAATATTACAAACATTAGTGGATCTGGAACAGAGACTGTAGCAAACCAAATAGACTGGTTAGGACTTACAGTGCCAGTAGGAACAGACACATTAACCTTAAGTTTTGATGCCACCGTAGCAGCACCAACAGGCGCATCAGATGAGTATATCAATACAGTAGAGATTACCGCATCAGATCAGTTTGATCCAGACAGCGAACCCACAAGTGATTCGGATACCGATGATAAAGGCGACGGATTACCCGATGATGACGAGGCCACTGTAGGTGTATCAATTCAACAATCCGATTTAAGTATCGTAAAAACAATAGACAACACCAGCCCCAATGTAGGCGATGTGGTAACCTTTACCTTAGTAATAACCAATGCTGGTCCAGATGTGGCCACAGGTGTATCTATAGAAGACAACCTTCCAATAGGTTATACTTTAGGTACGGTAAACAACGGCGGAATAGCATCAGGTAACACCGCGACTTGGGCAGGATTAACCGTAGCAGCAAACAACGGCACTAGAGTAGTAACATACCAAGCAACGGTAAATGCTCCAACCGGCGCGTTAGGAGAGTACACCAATGTAGCACAGGTCACAGCATCAGACCAGTACGATCCAGACAGTAACCCAACAACAGATAACACCGTAGATGAAGACGGCGATGGCAACGGCGATGATGATGATGAAGACGAATTAACGATAGCGCCTGCACAAGCCGATCTTTCGTTAACCAAAGATGTTGTAGATGGCGATACAACACCTCTTGTAGGCTCTGAAATTACATTCCAAATTACAGTAACTAACGATGGTCCTGAAGATGCAACTGGAGTTGTAGTTACAGATTTGTTACCCTCTGGGTATGATTTTGTATTGTATAGCTCAACATCGGGTATATACAATGAATCAAATGGAGTTTGGGATATTGGAGGTGTTGCCAATGGCGAGTCTGAAACCCTATTAATCGATGTTTTAGTAAACGCCACAGGAGATTATTTAAATATTGCAGAAGTAACAGCCACTGATGTGTTTGATATAGATTCATCACCAAACAACGACGATGGCGACCAGAGTGAGGACGATGAAGATAATGCCACAGTAACACCAGTTCAAGCTATAGCAGACTTATCGTTAACCAAAGATGTTGTAGATGGCGATACAACACCTCTTGTAGGCTCTGAAATTACATTCCAAATTACAGTAACTAACGATGGTCCTGAAGATGCAACTGGAGTTGTAGTTACAGATTTGTTACCCTCTGGGTATGATTTTGTATTGTATAGCTCAACATCGGGTATATACAATGAATCAAATGGAGTTTGGGATATTGGAGGTGTTGCCAATGGCGAGTCTGAAACCCTATTAATCGATGTTTTAGTAAACGCCACAGGAGATTATTTAAATATTGCAGAAGTAACAGCCACTGATGTGTTTGATATAGATTCATCACCAAACAACGACGATGGCGACCAGAGTGAGGACGATGAAGATAATGCCACAGTAACACCAGTTCAAGCTATAGCAGACTTATCGTTAACCAAAGATGTTGTAGATGGAGATACAACACCTCTAGTGGGTCAGGAAATCACATTTATAATAACAGTAACAAATGATGGGCCACAAGACGCATCGGGTGTAGAAGTAACAGATTTACTACCATCTGGATTCGATTATATCTTGTTTAGTTCAACCTCTGGTACTTATAACGAAGCAACAGGAATTTGGACTGTTGGAAACATCGCTAATGGTACTTCCGAAATCTTATTAATAGATGTCTTGGTAAACGGATCTGGTGATTATTTTAATATAGCCGAAATTTCAGCCTCGGATGTGTTAGACAACGATTCTGCTCCAAACAACGATGATGGCGACCAAAGTGAAGATGATGAAGATAATGTTTTGGTAACACCTGTTGATTCTCTTGCAGACTTATCACTTACAAAAACAGTCGTAGATAACGAGATTATGCCAAATGTTGGAGACGAAATCACATTCCAAATCACGGTTAGTAATGCAGGACCAAATGCCGCAACAGGTGTCGAGGTTGTAGATTTGTTAGCTCAAGGTTTTAATTTTGTTCGATTTAGTGCAACCTCAGGGATTTATGATGAAGTAACAGGGCTGTGGACCGTAGGGACAGTTCCTAACGGAAGTTCGCAAAGTTTATTTATAGATGTAATAGTTAATGAGCCAACTGGAACAGCGGGAGAATATTTAAATGTTTCTGAAATTACAGCAAGCGATGTAATGGATCCGAATAGTACTCCTAATAACGATGACGGCGACCAAAGTGAAGATGATGAAGATAGTATATTAGTAATGACTGAAACCGCAGATTTAAGTTTAAGTAAATCTGTAAGTAACGTAAATGCCAATGTGGGCGATGTGGTAACCTTTACACTTCAAATAGATAATGCAGGAGCAGATACTGCAACAGGTGTAGCTTTAGAAGATGTTTTACCAATTGGTTACAGTAATATTACAAACATAACTAGTGGTGGGCAACACATTGGTAATAAAATTATTTGGAGCGGTTTAAGCGTGCCATTATCTGGCTTAACAATTACGTATAGTGCTACTGTAAACATGCCAACATTGCAAGCTAACGAATATTTGAATATTGCTCAAATTACCGCAAGCGATCAGTTCGATCCAAATAGCGAGCCCAATAATGATGATGGCGACCAAAGCGAAAACGACGAGGATAGCACATTTATCAACACACCAATTGCAGATATAGCAGTAACAAAAGTTGTTAACAATGCAAACCCATCAATTGGCGAAACGGTAGTGTTCACTATTACGGCAAATAATTTAGGAGGTATCGATGCCACATCAATAGAAATTTTAGATGCATTGCCAAGCGGATACGAGTTTATATCTTATATCGCATCATCTGGAATTTATGATGAAGGTTCAGGTTTATGGAATATTCCATTAGTTTCAGCAGGAACATCAGAAACACTAGAAATTACTGTTGAAGTCTTAGATGTTAACGATTATGTAAATACGGCTTTACTCGAATTTTTAGATCAAATAGATTCCGATGAAACTAACGATACGGATAATGTTACAATCAATCCACAGTGTTTAAAAATATACAACGAATTTTCGCCAAACGGAAACGGTAAAAACGAATTCTTCTATATAGACTGCATAAATAATTATCCTAACAATGAGCTTCAAATTTATAACAGGTGGGGTAATGTGGTATATGTAAAAGAAGGATATAACAATACTTTTAATGGCATATCAAACGGAAGAGCCGTAGTTAATAAAAATGAAAAATTACCAGTAGGTACTTATTATTATATTTTAGACCTTGGCGACGGATCCAAACCTAGAGCAGGTTGGTTGTATATAGTTAGATAAAAGTAGATTTATAAACAAGAGAATACCCATAATATAAAATTTAGAGATGAATTTAAAATTAAAAATAGTATTTGGTTTAATATTAGTACTGGCAATACAAACCAGTAACGCGCAACAAGACCCACAGTACACCGACTATATGTTTAATACCTTAACAGTAAATTCTGCCTATGCAGGTTCTCGTGGGCATTTAACAGCAACAGGACTGCATAGAACACAGTGGGTAGGTTTAGACGGTGCACCAACCACACAGTCGTTTAGCATAGAGTCGCCAGTTGGTAAGAATGTTGGTTTGGGCGTGGTTTTGGTTAACGACCGTTTAGGACCATCAGACGAGTTTTATTTAGACGCCAATTTTTCATATACCATAAATTTAAATAATGATAGTCGTCTATCCTTTGGAATAAAAGGAGGCGGAAGATTGTTAAATATTGATTGGTCTAGAGGGTCGTATCAAGAACAAGAAAATGTATTTCAGCAAAATATAGAAAATAAATTCTTACCAACAATTGGCGCAGGAGTTTATTGGCATAGTGTTAATAGTTACATAGGATTGTCTGTTCCAAATTTTTTAACAGATCAGCACTATGATGGTGTGCAAAATGCAGTTGCAGCAGAGCGATTACACTATTTTTTAATAGCAGGTAAAATATTTGATTTAAGTCCGCGCATTAAGTTTAAACCCGCATTTTTAGCAAAGTTTGTTGTTGGTGCACCAATAATTGCCGACTTATCTACAAACTTTATGTTTCACGACGCATTAAGGCTAGGTGTAGCATACCGTTGGGACGATTCTGTAAGCGGTTTAATAGGCCTTCAACTTGGCCCAAAACTAATGGTTGGTTATGCCTATGATGCCACAACTACCAGATTGCGAAACTTTAATTCTGGAACGCACGAAATTATGTTGCGTTTCGAGTTAAGATCTAGAGAAAAACAATTAAAATCGCCACGTTTCTTTTAAAAAATGAACTACATGAAAAATACAATTACACTTTTATTACTATTTACCATAAGTATCTCTTTTTCTCAAAGTTCAACAAAAAAAGCAGACAAACTTTTTGATAGAATGTGGTACAAAGAAGCCTCTGTGTTATACGAATTAGAGCTTAATAAGATTGAACGAAGAAACAATACAGATAACAATACAAATTATGCAAATCTTTTAAAAAGAGCAGGAGATGCCTATTATTTTAACACCGATATGGAAAATGCATACCGGTGGTACGATAAGCTTGTTTCAGGTTTTTATCAAGAAGTCGATGCCGAATATATTTTTAGGTATGCACATAGCTTACAAGGTATAGGCGAAAACAGGCAGGCAAAACGCTGGATGAAAGAGTTTGCAAAAAGAACCGAAAATAAAGACGATAGGTCGCCAAAACTAAACCAAAAAAAGATAACGATTGAAGATATTTTAAATATAGAACCTCGATTTGTTCTTAAAAACGTATCAACAAATACCAAATATTCAGATTTTGGCCCCATGTATTACAAAGACAAACTGGTCTATTCATCAGCAGTGGATAGTTCAACATTTCATACCAGAATATACCATTGGAACGAGCAGCCCTTTTTAAATATGTATTTGGGCGAGCTGAATCAAATTGAATCTGATTTAAAATTAATTGACGAGTTTTCAAATAAATTAAATACCCGCTATCACGAAGCTACTTTGGCGTTTTCTCCAGATCAAACCAAAGTATATTTTACAAGAAATAATTACAATGGCAATTTAGGTAGAGATAACAAAGGAACAAACCATTTAAAATTGTACAGTGCAGATTTACGTAAAAATGAAGATAGTGTGTTAACATGGCAAAATGTAAAAGAATTGCCGTTTAACAGCGAAGATTATTCGGTTGGCCACCCAACAGTAAGTAAAGATGGTAAGCTGCTTTACTTTGTTTCAGATATGCCAGGATCAATAGGAGCAACAGATATTTTTGTAGTCGATATTCTAGAAGAAAACGCTAACAATAAAACTCAAGACAGTACCTATACAGGCTATTCCAAACCAAGAAATTTAGGAGAAAAAGTAAATACCGCTGGTCGCGAAATGTTTCCGTTTATTACAAATAACGCACTGTATTTCGCTTCCGATGGGCATTTAGGACTGGGCGGATTAGATGTTTTTGAAAGCACAATTATAGATTCAAGTTTTCAAAAACCACAAAATTTAGGAGCGCCGTTAAATAGTAAACTAGACGATTTTGGATTTATTGTAAACGAAGAAAAAAATAAAGGTTTTGTTTGTTCAAACAGATTAACGGGTAAAGGCGACGACGATATTTATTCCTTTATACGATTACCAAAAGAAGATGTTTTATGTGAGCAAAAAATTAGTGGTTATGTAACTAATACCATAACAGGCGAGCGTATAGCAAATGTAAAAATGAC
Source organism: Gelatiniphilus marinus (assembly GCF_042684345.1). Classification (NCBI taxonomy): domain Bacteria; kingdom Pseudomonadati; phylum Bacteroidota; class Flavobacteriia; order Flavobacteriales; family Flavobacteriaceae; genus Gelatiniphilus; species Gelatiniphilus marinus. The sequence continues at coordinate 286,406 of NZ_JBHULK010000001.1, forward strand.
ATTATTCACTGAAACCGGAAAAACCTTAGAAACCACAACTACCACCCAAGCTGGAGCCTATACATTTAAAACCGTATTAAACTGTGCTACAAAATTTAAAGTTACAGCCGCAAAAACAGGTTATGAAAGCACAGAAAAGCCAGTGTTAACATTAAACGAAAATGGAGAAACACTTGTTGTTCTTGGTTTAGAAACGCTTAACGAATTAATTGTTGAAGAAAAAGGCGTTTTAAAAATTAAAATAGGTATTATTTATTTTGATTTAGATAAATCGTATATAAGAAATGATGCCGCAATAGAGTTGAATAAGATTGTTTTGTTAATGGCTCAATACCCGCAAATGGTAATTAAAATAGAATCGCATACAGATTCTAGAAATTCTGATGCATACAATTTAAGCTTGTCTGATAGAAGAGCAAAATTTACACGAGATTATATTATAAGTCAAGGCATTCAAGCCAACAGAATTGAAAGTGCAAAAGGTTTTGGCGAATCGCAACTAGTAAATATTTGTGCTGATGGTGTAAGTTGTTCTGAAACGGAGCATCAACAAAATAGACGATCAGAATTTATAATTGTTAAAATGTAAGTAGAAAAGACTATAAAATCTATACTTATGGATGCTAAGATTAATTAATAGCAGTTTTGCATACAAACCATTTGATAGAGAAAAGCGGGCTTATATGCTCGCTTTTTTATTTTATGTGCTTATAGATTTTATCTAGTAGATTTTTTTCATCAAATGGTTTTACTAAAACCTCATTAACGCCATGCTGTTTAAAGCGCTTAATGTCTTCTTTAAAGGCTTCGGTTGATAAAACTATTATAGGGGTTTTTTTATACGCTTTTGGTAGGTTTCTAACAGAAACTGCCAAATCCATTGCGGTAAAACCAGAAATAGTGTTGGCCATTAAAACAACATCTACATCTTGGTCTATAATATTAGTGATTAATTCCTCTCCTTTGGAGATAATGGTTAAATAAAAGCTACCGGTAGCTGCAAGGATTTTTAAAATGGTAAGTTGTATTAACTCTGAATCTTCTAGAAGTAAAATATGGTGTTTTTTGTCCTGTTTTGGTAATTGGTTTTGTAATAGATCGGCTTTTAAGTTTTGGCTATAATCTGAAAGTTTAAAACTTAAATTGCATATAAATTTTGAACCTATGTTAATTTCACTTTCAACTTTAACATTCCCTTTCATTTTAGAGATTAAATGCTTAACTACCGCCAAACCCAAACCAGTATGCTCATCATTTTGTGTAGCAGATTCAATTTTGGTAAATCTCTCGAAAACAGAGTCCATATCTTTGGCCGCAATGCCAACTCCAGTATCTAAAACTTCAATACAAAGATTGGCTTTTCTGGCTCGCATATAATTAAGTGATACATTAAGGCTTACAGATCCCTTGTTGGTATAATAAATGGCATTATTTAAAAGATTGCTAATAATTTGTTTTAACCTGTATTGATCGCCTTTAAGAAAATCTGGTAGTTTTTTATCTGTTTCAAAATTAAATACAAGCCCTTTTTTTTCTGCTATAACTTTGTAAAAAACAGCCATTTCTACTAAAAGTTTTTTTAAACTGAAAACCTTTTCGGTTAATATTAATTTTCCAGATTCAATTTTTGAAATATCTAAAATATCTTCAATCCTATTCTTTAAATCTTTGTTAGCAGATTGGATAATGTCCAGATAATTTTTTTGGTCTGAACTTAAATTACTGTTAATTAATAAATCGCTAAATATAATTGATGCGGTTATTGGATTTCTAAGCTGGTGGCTAAAGTTGGCTATAAAATTGTTTTTAAACGTCTCTTTTTCTAATAAATACTTGTTCTTTAGTTCTAATATTTGAGAGTTTATAATAAATTCGTTTCTGGTTTGTGCGGCAAGTTGGTAATTGTTATAGTGTTTGGTTAGGTTTTCAATTATAATAAGATGCTTATTGTTGCTATTTATGTGTATGGAAATATCTGTAATTAGTGCTGCAGATTTTAATTCTAGATTAATACATGAAAACTCGAAATGCTCGTTTTTAATTAAAAGCAAACTATTGAGGATTTCAAAAAACGGATGGATGTTTTGAATTTTATTTGGAAACGCAATAGTAAACAAAGCATTGTCGCTTTCTAAAATATTTCCTAAATGATCGATTAAGATATATTGAAGATTATTTTTATGGTATTTTTTCTTGTAACTCTCTAGCATTTAATTAAACAGGTTCTTAAATTAACTCTTTAGCTAATTTAGAAAAAAGAGATTCAACTTTACTACCAGATTTGGCACTAACAAAAAAATCGACAAACGGATTTAAAACATCGTTGTATTGTGATAAATAAGCTTTATTAACTAAATCCATTTTGTTTCCAACTACTTTAACAGGTGTTTTTGGGTAATTTTGGTTTATAAATTTTAATACAGAATCCAGATTTTCAAACGTTATAGGTCTTGATAAATCGAATACATAAATAAACCCATGGGTACCTAGCAAGTAAGAAGTACGTGTTTTTTTTATATCGTCTTGCCCTTCTAGATCCCAGATAATTAGCGATACAGATTTATTAGCGTTACTAATATTTATGGTTTTTTTAGATATATGAACCCCAATGGTAACTTTGTAATCTTCAGAAAACGTATTTTCAACAAAGCGTCTTATCAATGAGGTTTTTCCAACCCCAAAATGCCCTATTAAAACAATTTTTTTAGATACTTCCATTTTTAAAAAAGTCTTCTAGTTTTTGGGTAAGCAATCTTTTGTTTTTTAGTAGGTTAACTACTTTGTGTTTGTTTGCGAACTTGAATATTTTGTCTTCCAATTTATCTTTAGATATTACGTTGTATGCACCAGAAATAACTACTGCTATATAAAACGAAGAAAAATTTTGAAGATGAATGTGGTACAGGTCGTATTCTATATAATGTAGATCTTGGCTTTCTTTAATAAAGGCATCTTCAACAAAACTTTTAATGGCTGTAAGCATACCAGCTACCATGTCTTCATCAGCCATTTTTGTTTTAGAATATTCTGCCAGAACCATACCAGAGGCCTTTTCAATAATGATTACCTGTTCTATTTTTGTGTTGGTTTGTTCTTGAATTATTAAATCAGATTCATCAATACCAGATGCTTTATATTTTGCTTTTCTAAAAAAACGTTTAAAAGAGAAGGTGCTGTTTACTTGATTGTTTATTTTTTCAGAGAGTAATTTCATTTCATGCTGTACATAGCGTTTAATCATTTTTCCTAAAATAGGAAATAACGCTTCTACAACGGCATCTTGAGAGTTTTTAATTTCTTCTTGTAAAGTTTTGGTAATAGTTGGTCCAAGTGAGTTTGGGATCTCCTTTATAAATTGCTGCAATTTTTCATCAATAATGGGGTTTACCTTTGCAGATAACTGTTTTTTTTCGTTAACAGTATGTTCTAGAATTTTTATTTTTTTTTCAATAGAAGAAACAAACTCTCGCTCGTCGGTAAGCAGAATATCTTTAATGATACTTAGTTTTTCATCTTGATTCATTAGTGCTGTAAGGTTTATTCACTAATTTTTTGCCCCATTTTAATAAGCAGATCGCTTAATAATTTACGGTTTACCTTTTTATCGTCAAGTGTTTCAATCTTATCGTTTAAAGTGTTTTCAAGGTCTGTAATTCTAATGTTTATATCGGTACTTAAAGTATCAATATTTTGTAAAAGTTCGGTTTCAACAATGCTAATTAAATTTTGTAACTCTTCTTTTTTTGCGATAATATCTGCTTTTACCGCTTCAAACTCAGAGTTGTACGCCTGAATATTTTCTCCAAAAATAAGTTCTTTTATGGCATCAATTTTAGAATTGGCGTCTTTAGACTTACCGTTTAATTGCTTTTCTGCTTCTTGAGTTGATTCTTCTTTCATTCTGTGGGAGTGTTAACTATTATTACAAAAATAGTCTAAAAAAGATAAATAATTCATATTCGATTTATAAAGATTTAACTTTTAAAAGAGATTTTTTAGTAATTACTCTTAATTCTATTTAAATTTAGTAGTGTAAGATATGTTTTTCTAATTTTAAAGTATTTTTTTATTTCCTTATTTTACTGCAGAAGTTTATTAAATGAACAATGATATGGCCAAACAAGAATTAATTGAATTACTCAAGGCAGGGACTATGTATTTACAATCAATGGGGTTACGCAACAAAATGCTGAAAACTAATTAATAGCATAAAAAGGAGATATAGATAAACAAATTGACAATGAAATAGTAACAAACGGTACATTTACAGTTGATGCAGCAGCTCAATTACAAGGTAAAAAATCTATGATGAATAAAGGTAGTGATAAAGTAATGACAGGTCACGAAGGTCATACAATGAATATGATGACTGAAAAAGTTGATTTTAATAGTATTGTTGAAGCATCTTTTCAACCTATTATTGACGCATATATCAATCTTAAAGATGCTTTAATTCAGTCCGATGTATCGTTAGCATCAACAAAAAGCGAAGCATTCAGGAAAGCATTAGAAGAAATACCAGAAAATCAAAGAGTACAAACTCATAATTACTGGCTATTTTGCATAAAACATCTAAAGGAATAAATGATAAGGTGAGTTTGGAACAACAGCGCAAACAGTTTCAAATTATTTCAGATAAGCTTATAGAAATGGTTAGAAGCTTTGATAAAGTAAATGATAAACTCTTTGTACAGTTTTGTCCAATGGTAGATAATAACAATGGAGGATTCTGGTTAAGCAAGGAGGAACAAATATTAAATCCATATTTTGGTGATGCAATGCTAAAATGTGGTGAAGTAGAACAAGTAATAGATTAATAATTATTAAATTTTAAAAAGATGAAGAAAGCAATTTTAAGTTTCGCTTTCCAATTCAAAAATGGGTCTTTACTAATCCAATCGTTAGCAAAAGCGATGCGGACAATTTTCTTAAAATTGGTTACATACTTAATAGCTGTATTATGCGCACACTTTCGTTCTGTCTTTAAATAATATTCTAATCCTGAAATAAATTTATGGTCAACATCTTTTACTGGAATATCCTTAGTCTTGTATTCTAGGTTGATGTAGTCCGTGACGTGCTTCAATGGAGTTTTATAATATAGACAGCGCTGCCATTAATACGTACTTATCAAATCCGCAAATAGTTTACAATGCATCGCAAGGCATTGAAATGATAATAACACAGAAATATTTATCATTTTTTATGAACTCAGGTTGGGAAGCGTTTTACAACCAAAGAAGAACCGGATTTCCAGAATTTTCTACCGATGGACCGGGCATTCTAAATGACGGCATGATCCCGAAACGATGGATGTATCCAGAAAGCGAAATTCAGTCAAACAGAGAAAACCTTGAAGCCGCCATTAGCAGTCAATATCCTAATGGAGACACTGTAAACGGTGACATGTGGTTACTTAAAAATGAATAAATAATAAATACCTAAACAATGAAAAATATTAAATCATTCATCTTTTTACTATCTCTGGTTGCAGTTGTTTCTTGTAGCAGCGACGATAGTATTACAGATCCCGTATATGAGTTTATTGCGTTTCAAGCCGAATCGGTAACCATAAACGAATTTGATGCCAGCACATCACCGGAGCCCATTGTAATTGATTTATTGGGTTATGAACCCAAAGAAGATATTACCATTAATCTTTCAGTTGTAGAAAACAATGCGACAGAAGGCGTAGATTATACTTTGTCAACTAAAACCTTATTGATAGAAAAAGGGAATTACACCTCCGAGCCTTTGTTAATAAGCACTATCGACAATGTAACCGGTAGTTTGGAGGATAGAAGTATCGATATCTATATAGAAAGTACCAGTAACCCTAACCTGAATATCGGATTAGGTTTGGACAGTCCCACAAAAGCATTTATAACAGTGAACATTGCCGATGACGAGTGCAGCTCGACCACCGATGTTTTTAATTCTTCAAACGTGCAAAACGAAACGCCGTCGGGCACCTTCCCAGTCGTGGGAAGTGTTAATGGAGACGTTGTAACCTTTCAGGGCGATTTAATTGCCTATGGCCCTTTCCCTAATGTAAAAGTTGATATTACCTTAACGCCGGTGGCACAAGGTGCTACAAAGGGGAGCGCAACCTTCAATCAACAAGTTGCCGGAACCGATAACGATGGGTATGTTTATGCCTTTAGTCAAGTTGGAGAAGGTACTTACGATGTGTGTTCAGGAACAGTTAGCGTAGAATACGATGTGGTTTACGAGTCTGGAGGCGACTGGGTGTATTGGTACACCATCACCAATAAATTTAAGCTTCCATAAGAATTGAGTTTTTTAAATAGTGTTATGTTTTGGGGAAGAAGATTGTTAGTTTTTCTTCTTCCCCTTTTTTGTTTGCCAATTTCACAACACTCATAAAGTAGAGATGAATTCATTTTTCAATCAGTTTAAAGAAATAAAAAAATGTATTACTTAGGTCTGGACGTCGCAAATTCAACAATAAAAGTTGCATTAACCAACTGGCATTCAGGCGAAAAAGTAAATACGTTTCAAGTGCCTATAAATGAAATAAAATCATTTCAAAGTGAAGGGACTGGTGCTGATTATGAAAATTATTGGCTTATGGTTTGTTCGGCAATTAAGAATTTGATAACCGACTCAAAAATTGATGCGAAAAAGATTTCAGGGATTGGAATTTCCTATCAAATGCAAGAACTGACTCTTATAAATGCAGACCCTCAACAAACAAAAGAAACGGTAGCTTTTAAAAATTTATCGGTTTCGGATTTGAAGTGGTTATCGGAAAATGACCGAAATAAATATAATCAAATTGATAAATTTATTTTCTCGGAGATTTTATAACGTTTAAATTAACCCATACTATTTCTACCACAAAAGATGGACTTTCAGAACTGGGTTTATGGCATTGTGAAACCGATGCGTTGGATGAAGATGCCTTGCACCGTTATCAGATTAAAAAAAGCATGATACCCACAATAGTCGAAAATTTTAAAAACCAAGGGCTGGTTACCCCGGCTGCTTCCCAAGACACAGGCATACCGGTTGGAACGCCCATACTGTTCAGGGCAGCACATCAAGCGAGTACGGCACTGGCCACAAATATTTTTAACCCCGGCGAAGTAGCCATATCAACACAATCGCCAACACGAATTTATGCCTTAACCAATTCGTCTAACCCGAATCAAAATATAAGTATTGGCTATAATGTACCAATCGGGAAATCGGTAGTTTTCAAAGGCGGTTATTTGCAGTACGAGTGGTTAAAAAAACAATTTAAGGAAAGCTCTTATGACATCATGGATCGCAAGGCCTCCGAAATTCCTATTGGGGCAGAGGGCGTTACCGTTTTTCCTTTTGGAAATGGTGCTGAACACATGTTGAAAAATGCAAATATTGGCACGATTATTAAAGGTGTAAATTTAAAAAATCATTCAAAAGGACACGTATTTCGAGCAACTTTAGAAGGGATTGCATTTGCTATGGTTTATGCCATGGAAAATTTAAAAACCAACGGAATTGAGGTACATACCATTAACGCGGTAAACGATATGTTATTTCAATCTGAGGTATTTGTAAATACCTTAACTTCGTTAGTCGAGTTGAAAATTGAAACTTATAACACCGATTTGGCAGTTAATGCTGCTCGAGCTTGTTGTTTGCACCTTGGTGATTTTAAACAATACCAAGACATCATTTATAAAAATGATCATGCCCAAACCTTCGAGTTGTTAAAAAACAGAGAACCCTATATAGAAGCCTATCAACATTGGAAAAACGAATTGGAAATTATTTTAAAAAATCATTTATGAGTCGATACATACTATTATTATTTACTGTTCTTGTTTGTTCATCTTGCCATAACACGCAAAATGAAAAGAAGGAAAAAGAAGTTACAATACCAAAACCTGCAGCGCTTAAAGTAATGACCTTTAATATTTGGCAAGAAGGCACCATGGTAGCCAATGGATTAGATAAAATAAGAGACATTATTTTGGCCACCGACCCAGATATTGTAAGCTTTACCGAAGTTAGAAATTACAATGACGAAGACTGGACTACTAAAATTTTAAAAAAATTAAAAGATAAAGGCGTTGATTATTTTGGCAAGTTTGCCGGTGGCGATGTGTCGTTAATAAGTAAATATCCCATTACCGCATCCAAAGTTGTTTATAACGGCGAAGGCTCTGTGGTAAAGTACAATGTAAAACTAAATTCCAAAACCATTGTAGTGGCAGCAGCGCATTTAGATTATAAGGGTTACGCCTGTTATTTACCTCGCAGATATTATGGCGGTACTCCAAATTGGAATCTTATTAAAGATGAAAATGGCAACAAATCACCAGTTACCAATGTTGATGAAATTTTAGCTTATAACAAAAAATCCACTCGGGACGAACAAATCGCGGCATTCTTAAATTCAATAAAAACCGAAACAAATCCTATTATTTTAATGGGCGATTTCTACGAGCCGTCGCATTTAGATTGGACCGAAAAAGCCGCAAATCGTTTTGACCATAATGGTGTGGTTATTAACTGGCCAAGTACTTATACACTTTTTCAAAAAGGATTTATTGATGCTTATAGAAATTTCTACCCCGATGAACTTACACATCCCGGAATCACATGGCCATCAAAAGTTCACGGCAAAGATTCAACAAGCTGGACACCACTTTCGGATGAACGCGACAGAATTGATTTTATTTTCTATAAAGGCCATAATATAAAAACCACATCGGCTACTATGGTAGGCCCAAAAGAATCCTATGCCTATAATGAATTGGTGACGACTTTTACCTCGGAAGAGAATTTTATGGCAGATACTTTGGAATGGCCCTCAGACCATAAAGCAGTCATGGTTACCTTAATGTTTGAATAAAGAAAACAATGAAAAAAATAATAAAACTATCAATAAGGACCTATCTCATTTTAATAACGGTATTTTCCTTTGCTCAGGAAAACAATGCGTTAGAACTTTGGTATAACGAACCAGCGAGCAATTGGATGACCGAGGCATTGCCCATAGGGAATGGTTACGTGGGTGCCATGTTCTTTGGAGGGATACAGGAAGAACATATTCAATTTTCTGAAGGAACGCTTTGGTCTGGTGGCCCCGATTCCAATCCGGATTACAATATTGGCATCAGAAAAAATGCCCATAGTTTTTTGCCAGAAGTTAGAAAACTTTTAAAAGAAGGAAAATCGGATGAGGCAGATAGAATTACAAAGTCCGAATTTACAGGAATCATTAATACAGGAAAACAGTACAATGCTGATTTTGGCGATTATGGCGCCCAACAAACCATGGGCGATATTTATGTAAAAGTAGGCCATTCGGGAGAAGTTTCAAACTATAAACGAAGCCTTGATATTGGTAAAGCCTTGGGAAAGGTTGAATATAGTATTGATGATAAAAATTACCGCCGCACGTTTTTTGGTAATTATCCCAGCAAGGTTATGGTCTATCGTTTTGAAAGCTCGGTTAAAACCGATTACGAAATTCGTTTTAAGAGTCCGCATACAAAAATCGTTCAAAATTTTAACGATGGGGTGTATGCCTTTGAAGGTAAAGTTGCCGATAACGGAATGCCATTCGAAACCAAAATAGCCTTAAAATTATCCGACGGAAAAATAACGTATAAAGATGGCGTCATTTATATAAAGGACGCTAAAGATGTTGTGCTGTTAAACACATCTTCTACGGCTTATACCTTAACATATCCAACCTATAAAGGGAACGATTATAAAGCTGATAACGAAAAAGTATTGCAAGAATTGGCAAGTAAATCTTTTAATGATTTAAAAAGGGAACACCTTCGTGATTATTCAAATTTATTCAATCGTGTTAGTTTAAATTTGGGAAAAAGTACTCAGCCCGCTGTCCCCACAAATGAAAGATTGCAGGCTTATTTTAACGGTTCGGAAGACGCGGGCTTAGAAAGTCTATACTTTCAATACGCACGTTATTTAATGATTTCGGCAAGTCGCCCAAACAGTATGTCCATGCATTTGCAAGGTAAATGGAATAACTCCACAAATCCGCCTTGGGCAGCCGATTACCACAGCAACATCAATTTAGAAATGATTTATTGGCCGGCAGAATTAACGAATCTGTCAGAATGCCACCTGCCATTTTTGGATTTTATTGAAAGTCTGGTTGAACCCGGTAAACTTACAGCTAAAGAATTTTTCAATACCCGAGGATGGATGACAAATACCATGACCAATGCCTATGGTTACACATCGCCAGGGTGGGGCATTCCTTGGGGGTTCTTTCCCGGTGGAGCTGCATGGTTTTCCCAACACCTTTGGGATCATTATGATTTTACACAAGACGAAGAGTTTTTAACAACACGGGCTTACCCCGTAATGAAAGAAGCCGCATGGTTTTGGATCGATTATCTTACAAAGGACGAAAACGGTAAATTGGTTTCTATGCCATCGTATTCACCCGAGCACGGAGGCATTTCAAAGGGTGCTTCAATGGATCATCAAATCGCTTGGGATATACTGAACAACTGTATAAAAGCCGCTGAGGTTTTAGAAATTGATGATGCATTCACAACAAAAGCAATACAAACCAGAGATGCTATTTTGCCGCCTCAAATTGGGTCTTGGGGGCAGCTACAGGAATGGGCCGAAGATGTTGATGACCCCAACAATAAGCACCGCCACATTTCACATTTATTTGCACTGCATCCCGGAAATCAAATATCAACCACGCATACACCCAAATTGGCCGAAGCTGCCAGAATAACGTTAAATGCTCGTGGTGATAGTGGTACAGGTTGGTCGCGCGCATGGAAACTTAACTTTTGGGCACGTTTAAATGATGGCAATCGGGCGCATAAAATGCTTAAAAACTTATTAAAGCCGGTGTCCAGCACCAAGGTTGAGATGTCCACAGCCGGTGGAACCTATGCCAATTTACTATGTGCGCACCCGCCATTTCAACTTGATGGTAATATGGGCGGTGCTGCAGGAATGGTGGAAATGTTGTTGCAGTCGCAATCGGGAATTATCGATTTGTTGCCCGCATTACCCGATGTATGGCAGCAAGGAGAAGTAAAAGGGTTAAAGGCTCGCGGTGGTTTTGAGGTCGATATTCAATGGCAAGATGGCCATGTTATTAATGCTAAAATTAAGGGCAAACCCAATCAATCATCTAAACTTAAAGCAAATAAAAACATCATTAAATTTCAATTAAATGCCGATGGTATTTATGAGTTTTCAAATAAAAATTAAAAAAATAATCACAAGATCTATGAAAGTAGAATTAAAATATTACGTTTTATTGGCATTAACCATCGTGTTTTCGTTCTCCGAAATTAAAGCACAAAACAAAGTCCTTATTTTAGGAATTGATGGTTGCCGTCCGGATGCTTTGTTGGCTGCCAAAACACCTCATTTAGATAATTTGTGGAAAAACGGAGCGTATTCATTTAAAGCAAAAACCGATGATTTAAGTTGGAGCGGTGTTTGTTGGACCGGTATGCTTACCGGGGTTTGGAAGGATAAGCATAAGTAATGGGCAATCAATATTTAAACCCAAACATTAAAGTATATCCCCATTTTTTTAATTTGGCAAAGCGGCAGCAACCGGATTTACGTACCTATTCCATAGCTAACTGGTCACCAGTTCATAAAATTCTTCAAGACAATGATGCCACAGTTGCTAAACATAAACTAACAGATGGTTTGGTAACCAAAAGTGTCGTAAAAACACTTAAAAAAGAAGATGTTGATGTGATGTTTGTGCATTTGGATAATGTAGATCATGCGGGTCATAAATATGGGTACGCGCCTGACAATGTGAAATATATTGAGTCTATTGAAAAAACCGATAAAAAAATAGGTAGAATAGTCAAAGCGCTTCAAAAACGAAAAAATTACGCTAATGAAAACTGGCTCATTTTAGTATCAACAGATCATGGTGGAAGTGGCACAAATCACGGAAAGGCCATTCCGGAGCACACTACCATATTTTATATAGCTTCGGGAAAAGATGTTGAGAAAGGCGAAATTAAAAAACAAGTTTATGTTATTGATGTGGCGGTAACGGCTCTAAAACATTTAAACATTGATTTAAAAGACGAATGGAATCTGGATGGCACCGTAACTGGATTGAAACAGTAACTCTTGTATTTAGAAAGTTCAATAAAAATAAACATGGGACATCTAAAAACTAAATTTCAATTTTTAACAAGACTTCTGTTTTTATTCATTTTTGTTTCTTGTAATATGGGGAATAAAAACGTTTCTGTTTCTAGTTCTATAGATATAAATGCGGTAGAGATTACAACCCTGTTCGATTCCAATAACAATTAGAAAAATAAATTAGATATGAAAATTAGAAAAATAACGCTTTTCAGTTATGTGTTTATAGCTATTTTAACCATGAATTTATTTGTGTCTTGTGAAGAAAACGCAACACCAAAAACCATATTACCAGAAACCATAACCATTAAAGGCGATAAGTTTGTTGATGGAGAGGGGAGGGAAATCATTCTTAATGGAATTAACATTGGTAGTAAGAATAAAGCGGAAGGCTACATTTTTCAGAGCGGTCCGGAGTTGTATGAAAACTTAAAGAAATGGGGCGTTAATTGCATTCGATTTCTCATAATTTGGGATGGCTTAGAGCCCGAGCCCGGTGTTTACAACGAAGCCTATCTAAAAGAAATTGATAAACGAATCAAATGGGCAGAACAGAACAATATTTTTGTGGTTCTGGATATGCACCAAGATCTTTTCAGCGTAAAATATAGCGATGGCGCTCCGGAATGGGCTACTTTAGATGAAAGTAAACCACATACTGAAGGTGCCATTTGGAGCGATGCTTATATGCTAAGTGAAGCCGTTCAAACAGCATTTGATAATTTTTGGAAAAACAAACCCGCTTTAGACGGTATTGGAATTCAAGACCGTTATGCCGCCCTTTGGAAACACATTGCCAAACGGTATGCCGATAACACTACGGTAATTGGTTACGACATTATGAATGAACCTTTTCCAGGTTCATCTGGATTGCAATCCACCATGGTTTTGCTTTCGGCCTATGGGCAGCTGCACTATAAATTAACGGGCGAAGTACTTACCGATAAGCAACTGGGAGGCATGTGGAGCGATGAAAAAGGTAGAATGGAGGCTTTAAAAATTCTATCAAACAAGGAAAATTATCATTTTGTGTTTAGCCAATTGTTTGAGCTTAACAGGCAATTTGAGGTTAACCATTTGCAGAAAATGTATCAAAAGGTAAGTGCGGCAATACGGGAAGTAGATACAAAACACATCCTGTTTTTAGAGCACAGTTACTACAGCAATACAGGTGTGGCAAGTAGTATTGAAAGAACAACCTTGGCTGATGGATCACCAGATCCCTTGGTAGCGTATGCACCACATGGTTATGATTTGGTAACCGATACCGATGCCGTGGCAAACGCCTCTAACGAGCGGGTGGCTTATATTTACGATCAAATAAAAAGTAAAGGGGAACAATTGCAAATGCCCGTGTGGCTTGGCGAGTGGGGCGCGTTTTACGGCAATTCAGAAAGTGTGATTCCTGTGGCAAAAAATGCCATATCGCTTATTGAAAAGCACCTTTTTGGAAATGCGTATTGGTCCTATGACCCCGGAACTGGAAATTTGCGATATTTTAATGAGGTTTTGGTGCGATCTTATCCGGTTGCTGTTAACGGTGCCTTGCTTAAATATAAAAACAATTTCGATGAAAAATCTTTTGAAATGCATTGGGAAGAAGATAAAAATAATCAAAATCCCACAATAATTTTTGTGCCCCAGCTTTCAATATTATCTCAAGAATCAAAAGAGCAAATTCCAAATTTGGATATTAAAACAATGACTGATGGTGATTCGGGATGGCTTATCATTCCATCTTTAGAAAACCCTTCGCAAAGAAATATTATTCTTTATTTCAACTAATCATATAAAACCCTTGTAAACATTGGTATTTACAAGGGTTTTTAGTGGAGTCGGAGAGAATCGAACTCTCGTCCAAACAAGTAACCAAAGAGCTTTCTACACGTTTATTCTTTTCTTGGGTTTTCGACTAGAAGCTGGTTAAAGACAACCCACTTTTAGCTTAGCTTCTTTAATTTCGAAAAGGCATCAAAGCACTACCTCATCTATATTGACATTTACGATGCCTCAAAATGGAACGCCGTCAATCAAGGCTTTCCGGAGACATAAAGCTTGTACACCTGGTGTACCTAGGCCAATCTTACTATAATTCAGATTATGCAGCTAAAGCGTAGTTATTCTCGCCGTTTAAAATTTGGTCTAGCCTTTAACGTGTTTCAATGCCATTACACGACGTGCTTACCGTTCAATTAATCTCGCTGTCAAAACCAGTCGACCCCTTAATTAATTGTTTTTTTTAAATGCGTTTTAATCAAAAAAAGCATAGGTTTTTGGGCGTTACCCACTTTTGCTTTTAGTGGCAAAACTGGGTCGGGCTTTCGGCAGTCGCTTTTTTTGAGAAAAACAAAAAAGAGCTTCAACAAATGCCTCAATCCCTAACGCGGGCAGCAAAGATACCAAAAAAATTCAATAACGAAGCAAAACCCAGACTACCATTTACAAAAACTATACCAAAAAAATAAGTTGTCAGATTATAAAAAAATCATGAAATTAGCCCAAATTATAAAATCCATGCGCACAACATTCGCCTTAATCAAAGAACGGAAAACCCCACCAGACAGACGTGTCGTGTTTTCACCAGAAAAATTAAAAGAAACGCAATTAAACTATCCAAACGCGACTTATAAAGTAGAGTCCTCAACTATTCGGGTGTTTACAGACAAGCAGTATCAAGATCAAGGGTTTGAAGTGACTAACGATGTGTCCGATTGTGACGTTTTAATTGGTGTTAAAGAAGTGCCTATCGAAAATTTAGTGCCTAACAAAAGCTATTTTTTCTTTTCGCACACCATAAAAAAACAGCCTTATAACCGTGATTTATTACGTGCAATATTAGATAAGAACATCACACTTTACGATCACGAAACCATAGTTAATAAAGAAGGCTTTAGGTTAATAGGTTTTGGGCGTTACGCCGGTTTAGTGGGCGCTTACAATGGTTTTCGTGCTTTGGGTTTGCGCGATAATTTATTTAACTTACCTAAGGTAGAAACCCTAGCTGATTTAAATGCCGTGAAAGCAGAATTAGACAAAATCACGCTGCCAAACATAAAAATACTACTGTCCGGATCCGGAAAAGTGGCCTATGGCGCCAAAGAAATACTAGACCATCTGCAAATAAAACAAGTTACAGATGCCATGTATTTAACCTCGCAATTTACCGAGCCCGTGTATTGTATGGTCGATGTTATGGAATACAACAAACGAACCGATGGTAAAGTAGGCGATAAGTGGGCCTTTATTAACGACCCAACGGGCTACGAAAGTAACTTTATGCCTTATGCTAAAGAAACCGACTTTTTTATAGCCGGGCACTTTTATGGTAATAATGCGCCTTATTTATTTACTAGAGCCGATGCCAAACACCCAGATTTTAGAATTAATTTGGTGGCCGATATTTCTTGCGATGTCGACGGGCCAGTCGCTTCAACATTACGCGCCTCAACCATTGCAGAGCCCTTTTACGGATACGATGCACAATCTGAGAGCGAAGTCGCTTTTAATGCTCCAAACGCCATTACCGTTATGGCCGTAGATAATTTACCATGCGAACTCCCAAAAGATGCCAGCGAAGGTTTTGGCGATATGTTTTTAGAACACGTCATCCCCGCATTTTTTAACAACGATGCCGATGGTGTACTACAACGTGCCAAAATTACCGAAAACGGAAAACTCACAAAATCATTTGCCTATTTACAAGGTTTTGTTGATGGTAAGGAATAAAATTTTTCTTTTAAAAAAATAGCTAAAACAAGAAATATAAAGTCGCAGGTGTAATGCCTTATAAAAATCTGTTATTACAAAATAGCCTTTTTGCTCATATACCATCGGGTTTAGATGTAAAATAACTAACAATAGATTTGTTATTTTCCTATTTTTAATAGCATAATTTTGTGTTAAATCGTAACGCTTTTTATTCAAAATCACTATCTTAATAGTGTTTAATAAAATAAATAAAGCGTCATGAATCTGTTATTACTATTTGCGATATTTTTAAGCGTATTCTTACTTTCGGGAATACGAGTAATTTTTGAATACAAACGAGCTTTAAAATTTAGGTTTGGGAAATATATTAAAACATTACAGCCAGGGTTTAGATGGATTATACCTCTAGTAGAAACCATACAGGTTGTCGATATTAGGGTAATTACCATTAATATAGTTTCTCAGGAGGTTATGACAGAAGATAATGTACCCTGTAGTATTGACGGTGTTGTTTTTTTTAAGGTTATCGATCCAGAAATGGCGGTATTAGAAGTAGAAGAATATACTTTCGCCATCACACAATTGTCGCAAGCGGCCTTACGAGATGTTTGTGGAAAAGTCGAGTTAGATACCATTTTGTCTAAACGTGAAGAAATGGGGAATAATATTAAAAAAATAGTAGAGGTTGAAACCAAAGATTGGGGTATCGATATAATTGATGTAAAAATAAAAGACATTCAGCTACCCGAAAATATGAAACGGATGATGGCTAATCAGGCAGAAGCAGAACGTTCTAGACGGGCACGAATTATTTTGGCCTTGGCAGAAGAACAGGCAGCAGGTAAATTATTAGAAGCTGGTAAATTAATAGACCAATCACCATCGGCGATAAAGTTAAGGTTATATCAAACCTTGTCTAATATAGCGGCAGAAAAGAACTCAACCATTTTGTTCCCCTTCCCTGAAGAAGTATTACCAAAAAAATCGAAGTAAAAAAACAAATCAGATGCCTTTTTAGGTGCACGACTTCCATAAAATTTAAATAAAATAAAGCGGATTTTAATAAAAGTATTTACACTAAACATAGACCACTTTATTTAGTGTATTCGCTTAAATTATTAAATTAGCATGGTAAATCCAGCCGAACATTACATATTAAATCAACCCGAACCCTATCGCTCTATTTTAATGCACATTCAAGTGATTATAGAGCACACTATTCCTGAGGCTGAATTAAAATATAAATGGCGAATGCCTTGTTATTACTTAGGTAAAACACCTGTTTGCTACTTAAACGCTAGCCATAAAAAGCAATTTGTAGATGTAGGTTTTTGGCACTCGGCATACCTTTTACAATTTGATGAACATCTGGTTAGCGAGAACCGCAAAGTGGTTAAATCGCTTCGTTATCATTCTTTAGAAGATATAGACGAGACTATCTTTATAGCCATTTTAAAGGAAGCCGAAAAGCAAAAAGGAAAATCGTTTTATAATAAGTAAATTTTAAAACAAAATTCTAGTGGTGAGACCCATCACAGTATGGCGGATTTTTAGTTTGTTTGCAGGTACAGAGGTAAACTGTTTTAGCCTCTTCAACAGAAAAAACTATTGGTGTTGTTGCTTTTGCTGCTTTGTGAGATCCATTGCAAAAAGGTTGATTTTCACTATGCCCACAGGTGCACCACGCGTAATTTTTGTTAGCTTCTAAATCACATTGTATTGGAGTGTCTCCGCCTCGTTTATTATTAACCATAATTTTAGTTTTTACTTTTTATAAAACCAAATTACGACTATTTATAAATTATTTACCGTCTTTCTAATAGAAACTAGGTTAGTTAATAACGGTTCTAAATTATCTAAATGCAACATATTGGCACCATCACTTTTAGCATTTGCGGGATCGAAGTGGGTTTCAATAAACAAACCGTCCACATGGTTTACAATACCAGCTCTAGCGATGGTTTCAATCATATCTGGTCTGCCTCCAGTAACACCTGCACTTTGATTGGGTTGCTGTAAGGAATGTGTGACATCTAAAATAGTGGGAGCATACTCTCGCATGGTTGGAATGCCACGAAAATCTACAATCATGTCTTGGTAGCCAAACATGGTGCCTCTATCGGTTATCCACGCTTTGTTACTGCCCGTATCTTTAACTTTTTGTACGGCGTGTTTCATGGCCTCCGGACTCATAAACTGGCCTTTTTTTAAATTCACCACTTTACCTGTTTTGGCGGCGGCAACCACCAAATCGGTTTGGCGAACCAAAAAAGCTGGAATTTGCAGCACATCAACATATTGCGCTGCCATTGCAGCATCAGAAACCTCGTGGATATCGGTAACCGTAGGAACGTCAAATTTCTCTGATACTTTTGCTAGAATCTCTAAAGCTTTTTCGTCTCCTATTCCAGTAAAACTATCTATTCTGCTTCTGTTTGCTTTTTTAAAACTACCCTTGAAAATATAAGGTATTTCTAACTTGTTCGTTATGCTAACAACTTTTTCGGCAATTTTATACGCCATATCCTCGCCTTCAATGGCACAGGGGCCGCATAAAAGGAAGAAGTTGTTTGAGTTGGTATGTTTTATTTTCGGAATATCTAGAAGTTTCATAAAAAATGGTTTCAGCAATTTTAAGTCCACAAAGATACTAATTCAGAATTCTAAATTTAAGGTTTTTTATTTTTCAATTATCAAATAGAATAATTTATTCATTATTTATAATTAACTTTGCACGCCCAAAAAAATGGAGCACATATTATGGTTAGCATTAAAAACATTGCAATTATTGCGCACGTCGATCACGGTAAAACCACTTTGGTTGATAAAATTATGTACCATTGCCAGTTATTTCGAGAGAACGAAAACACAGGTGATTTAATTCTAGATAACAACGATTTAGAGCGCGAACGTGGTATTACCATTACCTCTAAAAACGTTTCTGTAATCTATAAAGACACAAAAATTAATATTATTGATACACCTGGTCACGCCGATTTTGGTGGAGAAGTAGAGCGTGTTTTAAATATGGCCGATGGTGTTTTGCTGTTGGTTGATGCCTTTGAAGGGCCCATGCCACAAACGCGTTTTGTGTTGCAAAAAGCGATTGATTTGGGCTTGAAACCCTGTGTTGTTATCAATAAAGTTGATAAAGAAAACTGTACACCAGACGAGGTGCACGAAAAGGTGTTCGATTTAATGTTTGAATTGGGGGCAGAAGAATGGCAATTGGATTTCCCTACGGTTTACGGCTCAGCAAAAAACAATTGGATGAGCGAGGATTGGCAAGACGAAACCGATAACCTAGAGCCTCTGTTGGATATGGTAGTAGAACATATACCGAACCTTAAAATTGAAGCAGGCACCACGCAAATGTTAATTACCTCACTAGATTTTTCGTCGTTTACAGGACGAATAGCCATTGGGCGTTTAACCCGAGGTGAATTAAAGGTAGGGCAAAACATTTCGTTGGTAAAGCGTGATGGTTCTATTGTGAAAAATAAGATTAAAGAACTTCATGTTTTTGAAGGTGTAGGCCGTAAAAAGGTAGATGAGGTGCAAACGGGCGATATTTGCGCCATTGTTGGTCTTGAAGGTTTTGAAATTGGCGATACCGTAGCAGATTGGGAAAACCCTGAAGGATTGAAAACCATTGCCATAGACGAGCCTACGATGAGCATGCTGTTTACCATTAACGATTCGCCATTCTTTGGTAAAGACGGAAAGTTTGTAACATCGCGACACATAAAGGAAAGATTAACCAAGGAATTGGAAAAGAATTTGGCGCTAAGAGTAGAAGAAACCGATAGTGCCGATAAATTCATGGTTTTTGGCCGTGGTGTTTTGCACCTTTCGGTTTTAATCGAAACGATGCGTCGCGAAGGTTACGAGCTTCAAATTGGGCAGCCGCAAGTTATCATTAAGGAAATTGATGGTGTAAAATGCGAACCAGTTGAAGAAATGACGATTGATTTACCCGAAGAAGTTTCAGGTAAAGCTATTGAGATGGTTACCCTACGTAAAGGCGAAATGCTAAGTATGGAAGCCAAAGGCGACCGGATGGTTTGTGAGTTTATCGTGCCCTCGAGGGGTATTATTGGCTTGCGTAACCAATTGTTAACCGCTACGGCAGGAGAAGCTATTATGGCACACCGATTTAAAGAATACCAACCCTTAAAAGGTGGTATCCCAGAGCGCCAAAATGGTAGTTTGGTCTCTATGGAAACAGGACAGGCCATTCCGTATTCTATAGATAAGCTGCAGGATAGAGGCAAGTTTTTTATAGACCCTGGAGAAGATATTTATGAAGGTCAAGTTATTGGAGAAAACTCGAGAGGCGACGATATGACGGTTAACGTAACCAAAACCAAAAAACTGAGCAATGTACGGTCTGCAGGAGCAGATGACAAGGCCAAAATAGTACCCGCTATTAAGTTTAGTTTGGAAGAAGCGTTGGAATATATACAAAAAGATGAGTATGTAGAGGTAACGCCAAAACACCTGCGTTTGCGTAAAATATTTTTAACAGAAGTAGAGCGCAAACGAAATAAATCAATCTAATATGGATTGCAGTGGTAAAAAATTATTTAAAGAGAAATTCTAAATAGGGTTTCTTTTTTTTTTTTCGATATTTAATATGGAACTATTCGGTATAACAGCAACAGAGTATATTGGCTATTTGGCATCGCTAATGGTACTTATATCTTTTACCATGAAAAACGTAAAAACATTGCGGTTTGTAAATATGGCTGGTTGTATTTTATTTATAATTTATGGGTTTTTAATGCCAACACTAAGGGTGGGTTTGCCAATAATTATTGCCAATTCCGCTATTTTCTCGGTTAATATGTACTACTTGTTTTTTAAGCGTGCTTAAAACAGATTAATGTTTATTTGGCTGCCGTAGTAACTTGTCTATACTAATTATTGGCATTAAACGTTAAATGATTTTGTATATTTGGCTCATTCAAAAATAACACATGCTTTGCAATGCATGAAAAAAACACATTTACCAATATTAAAGAAATGTAAATCCATATTAATTGAAAAAATTAATAGATTATATAAACAAAAATGTTTTAATAAAAGTAACCGCGCTAAAAACAGCCGCAATTTTAACCAGGATAATAGCGGGCATTTTAACATCTAAAGCCATTGCTGTTTTTATTGGAGCCGAAGGCCTTGCCTTAATTGGCAATTTGCGCAATTTTGTTAGTTCGGTCCAATCTGTTGCAATATTAGGGTTTTACAAAGGTGCGGTAAAGTATATAGCAGCCTATAAAGATAATATTGTTAGGTTAAGCAAAATCCTTTCTACGGTTTACTATATTGGTTTTGCATCTTCAATAATAGTATCGCTTTTATGTTATTTTAATGCCGAAAGCATCAACAATATCATCTTTCCAAATTACAATAACTACGCTTATGTAATTAAAATATTTGCCATAGTACTTCCATTTTATGCTTTGAATATGTTTTCGTTTTCGATAATGAATGGCTTTTCAAAATATAAAATACTTATTGTAATAAATATTATCGGCCAGATTTTAGGAGCATCGATAGCCTTGCTTTTAATATACCAGAACAATATAGATGGTGCTTTGATATCGGTTGTAATCGCAGAGTCGTTGGTGTTTTTAATTACTCTGGTTGGTATTGTTAATAGGCGTAGTTTAATACCGCTTATCCAAGTAAGGCAAGTAAGTTTGGGCTATTTTAAGCGCTTGGGCTCGTACTCGGTTATGGCTTTGTTTTCGGCTGTTTTGTTGCCTTTGGTAGCTTTGGCTATTCGATCGTACATCATTGATAACATAGGATATAAAGATGCCGGTTTTTGGGAGGCCATAACGCGCATATCTAAATATTACTTAATGTTGGTTAGCTCTTTAATGGCCCTTTATATTTTGCCTCGGTTTTCTGAAATCGATACGGTTAAAGAATTCAGGAAAGAGGTGTTCGGCTTTTATAAAACCATAATCCCGTTGTTGGCCCTTGCCCTGTTTTTAATATATGTTTTTAAGCCATATATAGTAACATTTGTTTTTACTGAAGCGTTTAAACCGGTAGAGGATTTGTTTATGTGGCAATTGCTGGGCGATTTTTTAAAGGTGTTGGCTTTGGTAATAGCCTACCAGTTTTTAGCAAAAAAAATGTTCTGGCATTACATTATAACCGAAGCATTTTTAATAATAATATTATATATAGCCAGTATATATTTTATTGATATTTTTGGCGTAAAAGGTGCTGTTATTGGGCATTTTGTAAGCTACTTAATGTACTATGGCATAATTTTATTAATATTTGGAAGCTCGCTTTTTGGGGTTGAAAATACTACAAACAGTAAAACTTAAATGTAATAATTAATGTTAAAACAGGCAAAAGAGCAACTAAAAAGAAGTGTTTTGTTTAAAGCTGTTTCTTTTAACTCAATAAATGTTTTAGCAAAATTAATTACTGGGTTTGCTGTGTCTAAATTTATGGCTGTATTTATAGGTCCATCTGGTATGGCTCTATCGGGTAACTTATCAAACTTTATGCAATCTTTTGAGAGCTTATCTGCTTTAGGCCTCCAAAATGGCATTGTTAAATACATAGCCGAATCTAAGGGCAACAAGCTTCAATTTAAAAAAGTAGTCTCTGCTGGGTTTTTAATTTCACTTGGTATTGGCGTCTTAACAGCATTTATTCTTCTTTTGTTTTCTAGCTCATTAAGTCAATTTGTGTTCGGTACGTTCAAATATTCTATTTTGTTTAAGGTATCAGGTGTAATGATGCCTTTTTTTGCTTTGCACATTTTTTTTATAGCAGTAATTACGGGTTTAAAAAAAATTAAGGATTTAGTTGTAATTAATATAGTAGGGTATGTGTTTTCTGCATTGTTAATCGTTTTTTTAATGGGCAGAAACCAGTTAGATGGCGCATTGCTCTCTATTGTATTAACACCCTTTATTCTTTTTTTGTCACTTTTAACAAGGATTAAGTTAGCATATAAAATAATCAAAAACATTAGTTTCGTTTCAACTTCAAAACCTTATGTGCTTAAAATTACATCTTTTTTTTCAATGACTTTATTTTCAGGAGT
Source organism: Gelatiniphilus marinus (assembly GCF_042684345.1). NCBI lineage: Bacteria > Pseudomonadati > Bacteroidota > Flavobacteriia > Flavobacteriales > Flavobacteriaceae > Gelatiniphilus > Gelatiniphilus marinus. The sequence continues at coordinate 309,339 of NZ_JBHULK010000001.1, forward strand.
CATGTTTCCTATTATATTTTTATTGATTAGAAATCATATTATCGATACTGTTGGAGTCTCAGAAGCAGGTTATTGGGAAGCAACAAGAAAAATATCTAATTATTACATGTTATTTATTTATACCTTGTTTAATATATATTTGTTGCCAACATTATCAGAAGACCTAAATAACACAAGGTTTAAAAGCATTGTTTCAAATTTTTATAAAAGTATTTTACCAGTAGTATTGTTGGGCTTTATAGGTATTTATTTTCTTAGGTTTTTTATAATTCGAGTTGTCTTTACTAATGAGTTTTTAAGCATGCAAGAATTATTTGGTTGGCAACTTATTGGAGATTTTTTTAGAATAATATCGCTCACAATGGCATACCAGTTTTTTGCAAAAAAAATGATATTCAAATATTTAACTTGCGAAATAATATTGATGGCACTTATTTATTTGTCAAGCATCTATTTGGTAAATTACTTGAGTGTTTTAGGAGCAGTTAAGGCTCATGCTTTTAGCTATATATTTTATACATTGCTTATGTTTTATGTTTTTAAAAATGAATTATTCAAGAGACATGCTGCTAAATAACAGGAGTAAAAAAAAACTTAGCATAGAATTGTTGTTTGTAATTTCTATTATAATAACTTTTGCTTTTGAATTAATATTTAGTGAATTTGGGTTTCAAAGATTATTAAATTTTGTTGAAAACATTTCATTTGCATTAATTTTAATAATTCCGCTTTGCTTTTTAAATAGTAAAAAAACAGGGATTTTTTATTTCAATGTTGTATTTGTCCTTTTTAATATGACATTGTTTTTTGAAACTTCCTATTATTATATTTTTAATGTAGATATATCACCATCTGCTATTTATGTTTTATTAGAAACCAATAATATAGAAGTTAAAGAGTTTCTTTCTTTTTATCTAGATGCCTACATAATTGTTTATGGTCTCTTTTTGCTTCTGTTGGTTATTATAAGTATTCTGGCAAACAACAAAAAACTGTTATATGTTAAAAAACCGGTTTTTGGCGCTATACCATTAGTGTTAAGTTTAATTGTGGTTTTATTTGTTTTAAAAGCAACACCGTTAAGGCATCAAAACTTACCTTATTTATTGCTTAAATCCTTTTATGTAGTGTATTATGAATCTGGTGTTGTAAATGCTAGTGCTTATAAAAGTGAAAAAGGAATTTTCAACAACACAAAAACAGCAAATAATAATAAAAACAAGCTGTATGTTGTAATAATAGGTGAGTCCACCACAAGTAACAATATGTCGTTGTATGGTTATTACAGAAAAACAAACCCATTGCTATCAAAGCAAGAGGGTTTAAGTGTCTTTAAAGATGTTATAAGTCCGCATGCCGGAACAACAGCCTCTTTAACTAAAGCTTTTAGCTTGCAAAATCACGAACAGTCTTCAACACACCAAGGCTCCATTGTACAGCTTTTAAATGCGGCAAACTATGAAACCTATTGGGTATCCAACCAACAACCCGTAGGGTTTGCCGAAACCGAAATTACCAAATTGGTTTACGCGTGCAAAAACAAATTTTATTTAAATACTCAAGACACCGAGGGATTGAATCTATATGATGAGGTAATATTTGATACGTTAAACGACATAACCAACCATGATATTGATAAAAGTAAAGTAGTGTTTATACATTTAAAAGGAACTCATTTCTATTACGAAAATAAATATCCCGACACATTCAATGTTTTTAAAGGAAAACCAAAAAATAATATAGCTAGGTATAAAAAAGAGTATGAAACCATTAATGCATATGATAATGCAGTGCTTTATAATGATTTTATTGTAAACCATATTATAGACAAAATTAAAAACCAAAATTCAGAGAGTTTTGTTCTTTATTTTTCCGATCATGGAGAAGAAGTATATCATACCATAAGCTTTGCTGGACATAATGATGATGTTGGTACCTTGCCCATGTTTCAAATACCTTTTTTATTGTGGCAATCGGGCAGCTATAAACAAAGCAATCCGGTTGAAATTGATTTAGACAGACCTTACATGACAGATGACTTGTTTCATAGCATCGCCCATTTATGCGGAGTTGAAAGTAAATACGTTAATTTGGAAAAGAGTATTTTCAGTAAATCATTTAAAAAGCGAAAAAGAATTATTTTGAATAATAAAGATTACGATTCGTTGTACGCCATTGAAAATAAAAACTAAGATGTTATGAAAATTTGTATTGTTACAACATCTTTAGGGATTGGGGGAGCCGAAAAAGCCGCCGCAATGCAATCCATCATACTATCCAAATTGGGTTACAAGGTACATATTGTATTAATTTCCAATATTATAGTGTTTGATTATAAAGGAACCATTTTCAACCTGGGAAAATTAAAAGACAAAAACAACACGTTTTTTGGTAAAATAAAAAGAACAATTTTATTCAGAAAATATTTAAAGGACAATAAGTTTGATGCCGTAATAGATAACCGTTTAAGAACCAGTGGTTTGTTAAACGAACTTGCTGTATGCAAATATATTTATAGAAACTTTAAGGTTTTGTATGTGGTACATAGCGCTTCTTATAAACAGGAAATCATTAAAAGCACCTACTTAAAAAAATGGTTGCTAAGTAACGCCTTTAAAATAATAACAGTTAGCGATGGATTATTGGTTTTTTTAAAACAGTTTTATAATCAAAACAAATTATTGTGCATACCAAATGCGGTAGATATCGATGCTATAAATAATATGGCTAATAAACCATTTGAAACCGCGTACAAATATATTTTATTCTGTGGCAGATTTGATGAAAAATGTAAAAACATTAAATTGTTAATTCGTGCATATAGTAAATCTAAAATTTACATGAACGGTATCAAATTAATACTTTTGGGCGAGGGAGACGACAGGGAATTGTACGAGAAACAAATTGAAGATTTAAAAATTAATGACCACGTTATATTTAAACCATTTACCAAGAATCCTTATGTTTATATGAAACATGCAATTTGCACTATATTAACTAGTTATTATGAGGGATTTGGATTGGTTTTGGCCGAATCTTTGGCGTGCGGCACACCAGTTGTAGCCATTAATTGCGAAACGGGGCCATCAGAAATTATAATAAATAATGTTAATGGGTTGTTGTTGGAAACCTACAATGTAAATGAACTGAGTTTTGCTTTGCAGAAAATTACATACGAAAAAGAAACTTTAAAAAAGTTTAGAGCAAATGCGGTAGAAAGTGTCCAGAATTTTACTTTGGAAAGTATTTCTCAAAAATGGAAAAATGCACTAGAATCCAATTAAATTTTAGACCTAAAAACAATTAAAGGATTTAATTTGAGTTTGGTTTTAATATTAAACAAAAAGCGTAAAGTGCCGTTCGGCAAATAAATTAAAAGGCGTTGTATTCTATTTAAATTGTTCAAGTCTATATCTTTAACTAGTGCTTTCTCTAAAACTTTATTAGTCGATAATTTAAAGAATACAAGCGTAGAAAATCTGTTTAAATCCAAATATTTTTTTAAATGAAAGTTTGTAGATTCTATATCTTTGTAGGCATATAAAAATTTAGGAATCTTTTTCTTTTGCGTGAAGTTAGACATGTTATCATCCATTGTCCTGTTATAAATAGCACTTACCGAACTGTTATCTAAAGCTATATCGTATTTAAGCGCTATTCTTATATATAAATCGGTGTCTTGTTCAGAATAAATTTCAGGATCGAAATTTCCAATGGTATCAAAAACATGTTTTGGAATACAAATGGACCCTACCCAAGCTATACAATGTTGTAAGGAATGCTTAAAAAAATTAGGCACAACACCAACAAAGTTTTCTGGTAAATCATTAAAGTGCGCCCTGTGAAATTTAGTATTGGATTTTTGCAGGGTATATCCAGTTGCATATAGCCCCATGTTTGGGTAAAGATGAATTAAATCGTGCAATTGCTCTAAATGGTGCTTTAGCCAAAGGTCGTCGGCATCAATAAAGGTTATGTTACTTGCATTTGCATTTTTAATACCGGTATTTCTGGCTACAGATAAGCCAGAATTAGCTATGGTAATTATTGCTATTCTATCGTCTTGTACTAATTGTGCCCGTTTTAAACTGCTATCCGTACTGCCATCGTTAACAACAATAACCTCAAAATCTTTAAAGGATTGCTCAATAACACTTTTTAAAGTAGCTTCAATAAAGGCTTCTTTGTTAAATAAAGGTATTATAACTGAGAAAAAAGGTTTCATGGGCTCTTTTTTATTAAGCAAAAATAGCCTAATCTATAAAAATCAAACAATAATAACGATGGGTTGGAAGAGTTTAGGTTTTTTACCAATAAACTTTTTAATGCCAAAAATAAATAAGCCGTAAATTGGGTTAATTTTAATGCTTCTAATTTATAATAGTATTGTAGTATTTTAGACCACTCATTTTCAATTTTATTGTTTTTCTGTAAATACAAAAGGTTTTCAATAGCAGTTTCGGTTTTTTTTAAAAAAGAATCAGCACCTTCTTCGGTATTATGATATACTTGGTTTTCAATATTGTGAACATATTCTTTGTTTTTTTTTAAAGTGTTAAAAAACAACACATCTTCGTAGCCGTATTTTTTTATGGATTCATCAAAAGGAAAGGTTTTAAATACACTTTTTTTAATTATAAAGTTTGCTGAAGAATTTTCTTTTGTCTCTCTCTTTTTTGTAAATAGCCATCGGAGCTTGCAGGCTTTTTTTTTTGGTTTTTTTGAAACAGCTATTCCGCCAACTACAATATTATAATTTAAATTAGATAGATATTGCCTTATAAAATCTTTGTTTACAGGAAACGTGTCTGCGTCTAAAAACAACAACCATTCGTGTTTTGCGTTAAGTGCTAACAAATTTCTTATGGCACTTCGGCCAATGTTTTCAGGAAGTATTTTAAAGGTTGTGTTTTTAAATTGGTTTATTGTTTTGTTGTTGGCAACATTATGTGTAGATGCATCGTCGTAAACCAATATTTCGAAATTAATACCACAGTCTAAAACTTGCCTGTAAAGTTCTTTTGCTAAAGGGGTTATATGGCAGTTGTAAACTGGTATTAAAATTGATAGCATATTAGGTTAATTATCTGTTTTTTTTGTGGTTTGGTAAATTCCAAAAACAAAATCGCTTGCATGGTTTTTTATATAATTATCTTCAAACTCAAATAATCTATCCAACAAGGCTTTTTTTTCAAGATCCAAATTTATAAAATGCTGCGATAAGTCCTTGAGCAACGTCATTAGTATGTTGCCTCCATAGGGGGCTTCGTAAATGGTTTTGTAGTATTTATGGATAACAGGTAAAATGTTTTTAGATTCCACACATTCAGATGGGTCGGCAATTATCATTCTCAACAAGCCCGAGCCATAAACTCTTTTTTTGTAAAAACTTGATTTGTATCTTTTCTTGAATTTTTTTGGAAGCATTTTTAAGGCTGTGTTTATTGCCTTTAATTGATGCTCAGGAAACTGTAGCCTGTTTGCCCCAACAAACTCATTAATTATTAATTTACCGTTTTTTTTTAGAGTTCTGTTTACTAATGTTCCAATTAAATGATCTATGTTTTTAAAATGGTGTAGCGAGGCATGAAAAAAAACAATGTCGTAGTAATTTTCAGGAAACTCAAAATCATATATATCCAGAGCTTTAAATGTAATGTTGTTTAAATTTTGTTGGGTAGCTGTATCTTTTGCTTTTTTTAAAAGTTTATCTGAAATATCCAAGCATAGTATGTCTTCAAAGTTTTTATATTTTGCAAATTTCAATTCATGGCTACAAATGCCGCTGCCAATAGATAGCATTTTTAATCTTTGGTTGTTGTTCAGGAAGTTTTTAACTACAAATTCTTCATATTCAATATATTCATTGGAGGTAATCATAGCATTCCATCTCTGCTTAACTTTTGGTATTGCCCACCAATTTGAAGCATCAATATCCACTTGGTTAAATGCACTTTTGGTTCGCCTAATTTTGTGGAAACTAAATTTCGAAACAATGAAACTTAAACCTCTTTGTTTTAATTTTGCATATAAATCAATAAAGTCATCTATAGTTATTAATCGCATATTTTTTAGTAAAACTACCCCTTGCGCTGCACCACCTCATAAACCGCGTTATCATCGCACTTTAACGTTTTGCTTGGGTATTTAAGTAGCAAAGCATAATCGTGGGTTGCCATTAAAATAGTGTTGCCGTTTTTATTAATGTCTTGCAGAACCTCCATCACTTCAACGCTGGTTTGCGGATCTAGATTGCCCGTGGGTTCGTCAGCGAGTATTAATTCTGGGTTATTTAGTAAAGCTCTTGCAATAGCAATGCGCTGTTGCTCGCCACCAGAAAGTTCGTGCGGGTATTTAAACCCTTTGGTTTTCATATCTACTTTATCTAAAACTTCTTCAACCCGTAACTTCATTTCCTTTTTATCTTTCCAGCCCGTGGCCTTTAAAACAAAAAGCAGGTTATCGTTTACCGTTCTGTCTGTAAGTAATTTAAAATCTTGGAATACCACGCCCAATTTCCGTCGTAAAAAAGGGATTTCTTTTTCTTTAAGGGTTTTTAAATTGTAATCTACAATCTGCCCTTCGCCTTCGGTTAAAGGCAAATCGCCATAAAGCGTTTTCATAAAACTACTTTTTCCAGTTCCTGTTTTTCCAATTAAATACACAAAATCGCCTTTGTTTATTTCTACATTAACGTTGGCAAGCACCAAACTGTCGCCTTGGTAAATGGCAGCATCTTTTAGTTGTAAAATAGGGTTCGACATAAAAACAGATTAAATTTAATGTGCTGTAAATGTATTATTAATAAGTTAAAAGAGAAAAGTTAAGCATTAAAAGTTTTTAACTGAATTTATGGTTACTTAAAACTGAGACTGCGACTTAAAACGTATTTTTACAGCGCAGTTTATAATTATGGCACGATTATTACGTTATAAGTTGAATAAATCTTCAAGATATTATATCTTGATTTCAATTGAAATTGTCCTTCCCGCGAAGACGGGAACCTAAAACCTTATATTTATCTTTGATTTAATTAAAAAACGAATTGTTAATGAGTAATAATAATATTGTATGCCTCTTTGTGGCCCTAAGTTTTAGTTTCCAAATCATGGCACAACAGTCTGCCACTTACACCAGTAGTTTGGTGGACTATCAAAAAGCACTTTCTCTATTTAATAACCAACAATATCTTGCTGCCCAATCGCTTTTTAGAAGTGTTAAAAAGGATGCAAAAGAATTTATATTAAAATCAGATTGCGCCTATTATATAGCCAATTGCGCAGTAAGGCTAAACCAGCAAAATGCCGACCAGCTTATAGAGGATTTTGTAGAAGATTACCCAACCAGTACCAAACGCAATACCGCCTTTGTTGATGTTGCAGATTATTATTTTGTAAACGGTAAATATCCGCACGCAAGAAAGTGGTACGATAAGGTAAACGAAGCGGCTCTGGCTAAAAAAGAAAAAGAAAAATTTAATTTTAACAATGGGTATTCGGCATTTTCGGTAAAACAATATAAAGTAGCAAAAAAGTATTTATCTCGTGTCGAGAATTCTCAAGAATACGGTTCGCAAGCTAAATATTACATTGGTTTTATGGCTTATGAAGGTGATGATTATGATGAAGCAAATGCGTATTTCGATCAAGTAAGCGACCAAGAACGTTACAAAGAAAAGCTGTCGTATTACCAAGCCGATCTTCATTTTAAACTCGGAAAATTTGAAAAAGCCATCGAATTGGCAAAAGACCGATTGGAAACCAGCGATGACGCCGAAGTATCTGAACTCTCAAAAATCATAGGTGAAAGTTATTTCAATTTAGAAAAATACGCTGAAGCTATCCCGTATTTAACCGCATATAAAGGCAAAAAAGGAAAACGCGATAGAAATGCAAAGTGGAATAACACCGATTTTTACCAATTGGGCTACGCATATTACAAACAAAAAGATTACGAAAATGCCATTTCGGAATTTAATAAAATAGTTGGTGGCAACAATGCTATTGCTCAAAACGCTTATTATCATTTAGGCGAAAGCTATATTCATTTAAATAAAAAACAAGAGGCTTTAAATGCCTTTAGAAACGCATCGCAAATGAGTTTCGATTTAAAAATTCAAGAAGATGCCTGGTTAAATTATGCGAAAATCAGTTACGAAATTGGTAATCCGTACCAATCGGCACCGCAGGTTTTAGCAGCTTATTTAGATAAATACCCAAACACAGGCTATAAAGAAGAAATTGAAACCCTTTTGATCGATTCGTACATCACCTCAAAAAACTACAAAGAAGCGCTTAAACTTTTAGAAGGCAAAAAGAGCTTTGAAAACAAAGTAGCATATCAAAAAGTAGCATTTTATAGAGGTATTGAGTTGTATAACGACACGCAATATTTAGAAGCCGAATCGCTTTTCGATGCCTCATTAACCGAACCAAGAGACTCAAAATACACCGCAAGAGCAACCTTTTGGAAAGCCGAAGCCGATTATAATTTAACAAACTACGATGATGCTTTGATTGGTTTTAAACAGTTTCAGCAGCAAACAGCATCTGCTTCAACTCCTGAAATTGAAAATATAGATTATAATTTGGCCTATACCTATTTCAAACAAAAAAACTATCCGCAAGCCACAAAGCATTTCAATCAATTTATTTCTAATAAAAAAGATGATAAAATAAGATTGAATGATGCCTATTTAAGATTGGGTGACGGACATTTCGTATCGAGCCAATATAGCAATGCCATTAAAGCTTACGAAAAAGCCATTGAAATGAATGAAATCGATTCCGATTATCCGTTTTTTCAAAAAGCCATTAGTGTGGGTTATACTGGGCAATCTTCAAAAAAAATTGCCGCTTTAGAACAGTTTATTGAAACCTATCCGAAGTCAAAATTACGAGACGATGCTATGTACGAATTAGGAAATTCTTATGTAAAAGCAAACGAAAAAGATAAAGCGATGCAAATGTATAATCGTTTAAATAGCGAATATAAAATGAGTTCATTCGTGCCAAAAGCCTTATTACGTCAAGGTTTGGTATATTACAATGATAGTGAAAATGAACAAGCCTTGAGCAAATTTAAGAACATTGCTAGTAATTATCCAGGAACGCCAGAAGCGGTTCAATCGGTTTCAACAGCGCGTTTAATTTATATCGATTTGGGTCGGGTTAACGATTATGCAAATTGGGTAAAAACCTTGGATTATGTTGAAGTAACCGATGCCGATTTGGACAATACGACTTACGAGGCCGCCGAAAAACAGTATTTAGACAGTAATACCGATAAAGCCATCAAGCAATTTAACGGCTATTTGAATGAATTTCCCAACGGGTTGCACGCTTTACAAGCGCATTTTTACTTGGCTCAACTGTATTACAAAAAAGATTTATTGGCCAATGCCGCACCGCATTATAAATATATTGTTGAGGCACCGCAAAGCGAATACACCGAGGAATCCTTATCGCGTTTATCGCAATTTTATCTTGAAAGCAAAAGCTGGAACCAAGCCATTCCGCTATTGTTGCGATTGGAAACCGAAGCCAATTTTCCGCAAAATACGGTGTTTGCACAGTCTAATTTAATGAAGGCCCATTACCAATTAGAAAATTATAATGATGCGGTTTCTTATGCCGAAAAAGTGCTTACAAATTCTAAAATTGATAATAAAATTAAAAGTGATGCGCACATTATAATCGCACGTTCAGCTATTAAAATGGGCGATGAAGACAAAGCAAAAACCGCTTTTGCAAGAGTAGAAAAAGTGGCAACAGGAGAAACGGCTGCAGAGGCCTTGTATTACAATGCTTATTTTAAAAATAAAGAAGGCAAGCATGCGGCATCAAATAAATCGGTTCAAAAATTAGCCAAAGATTTTTCAGGTTATAAATATTACAGCGCCAAAGGTTTGGTGCTTATGGCGAAGAATTATTATGCTTTAAACGATGCGTTTCAAGCCACTTATATTTTAGAAAGTGTTATAGAAAATTTTGTGGAATTTGATGATGTTGTCGATGAGGCCAAAGCAGAATTAAAGACAATAAAAGTAGAAGAGGCCAAAACAAACTCGTCAATTGAAACTGAAGAAAATTAAATTCATCAATCGTAAACCTGCCCTGAGCTAGTCGAAGGGTTAAACATAAATAAAGTCCTATGCGAAAGCACACAAAATATTTTTTATTAGCCATTGTAACTTTAAGTATAACATCAGTTTCCTCTCAAGACAGAAAGAATGATACTATTAAAACCGGCGTAATCGATGTGGTAAAACCATATACGCCATCAATTTCTGATGCTTTTAAGGTAAAGGAAATCCCATCGTTAGATGATGAAGAAACGGCGACCAAAAAAGAAATTAAATATAATATTTTCTCGTTTCCAGTAGCATCAACATTTACACCGGCAAAAGGAAAAGCAGCAGTTGTAGAAAAAGCTAAACCTGTAAAGTTATACGATAATTACGCCACTTTGGGCGTTGGTACCTATACCACCATTTTGGGCGAAGTGTATTTAAACCATGCTATTAGCAGGACCGAAAGCGTGGGCGGTTACGTAAGTCATCACTCATCGCAGGGCGGTATTGATGGTTTATCTTTTGATGATAATTTTTCAACCACAAAAATCAATGCGAATTATTCCAGTCGATTACGGGATTTGGCTTGGAATGTCGAAGGTGGTTTTCTGCAAAAAATGTACAATTGGTACGGCGTGCCACCATCGCAATTGGCACAAGCTCAGGCCAATGGTATTGAGGTAGATCATTCGTTTTACAGTGCGCATTTTGGGGGCGATATTACTTTCGAAGATACCTATATTAACTCCGGAAGTTTCTTTTTCAGACGCTTTGGAGATAATCAAGGTTCTGGAGAAAATAGGTTTGTAGCCAAAGCAAAAATTGATATACCAATTAATGACGAGGAAATTTCAACCGATTTTAAATTCGATTATATAAATGGAACATTCGATAGAAATTATTTTACTACTGATGAATTAAGACACGGCAATTTTCAAATAGGAGTTTCTCCAACTTATGAGTTAAAAGAGGATGATTTAACACTTAATTTAGGGATCTCGGTATCGTATTTAAGAGATTCAGAATCTAAAGAAAACAATATTTATTTATATCCAAATATTACCGCAACTTACCGATTGGTTAACGATGTATTGATTGCTTACGGCGGAATTCAAGGCGAGTTAATTCAAAATTCATACCACGGATTTGCCACCGAAAACCCGTTTGTGTCACCAACTTTAGTGGTAATGCCCACCGATCAGCAATACAACGCATATATTGGTTTAAAGGGAAAATTGTCCAGCAATATGAGTTATAACATTAGCGGACGATATTTGGCCGACAGAAATAAAGCGCTGTTTAGAAATAATGAAATAACGCTGACAAACCAAAATTATGCTTACGGAAATTCCTTTGGAATTGTTTATGATGATGTTGATACCTTTGGCGTTGCAGGAGAAATTAATGTTGATGTTAACCGAAATTTTAAACTAGGTATAAAAGCTGAATATTTTAAATACACAACCGATACCGAAACAGAAGCTTGGAATTTACCCGATATAAAAGGCTCGTTATTTTTAGATTATCAAATAAACGAACATTGGTTTGCAGGAGCAAATCTGTTTTATGTTGGAGAACGTAAAGATCAGTTTTTCTTAAATGATGGCATAACTATTAGCACGCCATTCATCATGGATTTAGATAGTTATTTTGATGCCAATGCGCATTTAGGCTATCATATAAACGATAAAATTTCAGTATTTGCAAAAGCCAATAATATTAATAATGAAGCGTATCAACGCTGGCAAAATTTCCCAGTGCAAAGTATTCAGTTTTTAGCTGGCGCTACTTTTAAGTTTGATTTCTAGTTCCCGCGTAGGCGGGAATCTTTCAAATTAAAATCTATATTTTAATGAAAAAGATAAAATTCATTTTACTTCTTTTCTGTTTCAATCTTTGCATTTCACAAACCGAAATACAAAAATTAAACCTCTCTGAAGCTGCTCTGGAATTAACGCATCAAAAAGTAACATACGACCCCAGCTACTTTTCAATCGCATATCCAAATGGCGATGTTCCAAGTAATAAAGGCGTGTGTACCGATGTTATAATTAGGGCGTACCGAAAACTGGGTATCGATTTACAAAAGGAAGTCCACGAAGACATGAAGGCTAACTTTAATGCATACCCAAAAATATGGGGTTTAAAAACAACCGATAAAAATATCGATCACAGACGCGTGCCCAATTTAATGACCTATTTTAAGCGAAAAGGTGCTGAAAAACCCATTACAAACAACGCAAATGATTATAAACCCGGAGATCTGGTTTGTTGGGATTTAAAAGACGCTGCATCGCACATTGGTATTGTGGTAAACAAAAAATCGAACGATGGGAAACGCCATTTAATCGTTCATAATATTGGCAGTGGACAAGTTTTAGAAGATTGCCTTTTTAGCTTTAAAATTATTGGGCATTATCGGTTTAATCTATAAACTCAATCGTGCCAAATAATCAAAATGCTCGCCTTCTAAAATTAATTCACATTTTAATCCAACCGAAGTGCAAACAGTTAATAGTGTATTAAAATCTAAATACAACCATTTCATTGGCAATTCTTTTTCACCTTTGTAGCTTAAAAAATAATCGAGTTCGCCATAATAATTCGCATTCATATCTTGCCATAGGCCACCATCTTCATCTTCGTACATATATTTAATATCCGACGAATCAATTAGTATTTGTCCGTTTGGTTTTAAAAGGCGTTTTAAATGCGATAAGTATTTTGAAACTTGTGATAACTCTTGAAAAATACCAGTACCATTCATTAATAATAAAATGGTGTCAAACGCATCGGTTTCTGCTAAAATATTTTTTACTTCGGCATGTAAAACACCACGTTGTTTCGCCACTTCAATAGCGCCTCTTGAAATATCTATGGCTTTAACTGTTACACCTTTTTCTTGTAAATACAAACTATGGCTTCCGGTGCCACAACCCACATCTAAAACCCAGCCTTTTGCTAATTTTAAAGCTTTTTGCTCCAATTTTGGCATGTTTTTAAAACGGCGGAATAAGTATGGTAGTGGCAATACATCGTCATCAGAAATACTGGTTGAAGTGATAATGTCTTCGGTGTAATTTCCGTTGTGGTAATCCAATAAAGCGTTTCCGAAAAGGTCTTTCATAATTTATGTCATTTGCGAGACTTTTTAGTCGGGGCAATTTATTAATTAAGTATTTCAATTTTAAAGATTACTTCTGTGATACTTCCTTCGTAATAACGAAAAGTATTATTTTTACACCATGCAAGATATCATTAATAACCTTCCAAAGTGTGCCAAAGATAAGCATAACGAAAACAAGAAATTCTTTGCGAAGCTAAAAAAGAAACCACCAAAAAATTTAGATTATATGATGCAAGAATTGCACGATGCCGAGTTTGAAAAAACCGATTGCTTAACTTGTGCAAATTGTTGTAAAACCACAGGCCCGTTATTTACCGATAAAGATATTGATAGAATTTCGAAACATTTTAAACAAAAACCACAGCAGTTTATTGAACAGTATTTACGAATTGATGAGGACAACGATTATGTTTTGCAAACGGTTCCGTGTGTGTTTTTAGGCGACGATAATTATTGCTCGATTTACGAGGTGCGGCCAAAAGCATGCAGGGAATTTCCGCATACCGACAGAAAAAAGTTTCAGCAAATTTCTAATCTCACTTTAAAAAATGTGGCGATGTGTCCTGCGGCTTTTAATATTGTTGAGAAAATGAAAAAAAGAGTTAAAGTTTAGTTAGCAGTACCAGTCGCAGTAATTGAAACTTTGCGTTTTAGCGGCTTTGCGAGATTATATTTTTATCTTTAAAGCAACAATTTGATTACATGGATACCTTATTGCAATATTTCGAAACCATTCCACCACTGCATCGCGGACTAATAATTGTTGGAGGTTTAACTTTTTTCTGGCTTTTAGAAGGCGCCATGCCTTTGTTTAATTTCAATTATAAAAAATGGAAACATGCCGTTCCCAATATTTTTTTTACCATTACCACCATACTAGTAAATTTACCTTTGGCTTTTCTTTTGCTACTAACATCCGATTGGGTGTCGGTTAACAATTTTGGTATATTAAATTGGCTGCCCGATATGGATTTGGGACTTTATATTTTTCTGGGCGTATTACTAATGGATTTTTTTGGGGCTTATCTGCCACATTTAATCGAGCACAAGGTGCCAGCGCTGTGGATGGTGCATTTGGTACATCATTCCGACCATAAAGTCGATGCCACAACAGCCAACAGACATCACCCTATTGAGAGCCTTATTCGTTATTTATTTACCTTAATTGGCGTTGTTATTATTGGTGCACCCATTGGTATTGTTATGCTGTATCAATCGTTATCTGTTGTTTCTACCCAGTTTTCCCATTCTAATATTAAGTTGCCAAAAAAGGCGGATAAGTTAATTAGCTACGTATTGGTTTCACCAAATATGCATAAGGTGCACCATCATTATAAAATGCCTTATACCGATTCTAACTACGGCAATATTTTTTCGGTTTGGGATAGGTTATTGGGCACGTACATGGAATTGGATACCGATAAAATTGTTTATGGCGTTGATGTGTTTCCAGATGAAAAAGAAAATAGCAATATTAAGGATTTGTTGAAGCAACCGTTTCAGAAATACAGAAAACCAACCGAGTTTGATAGTTAATCGTAAATCAAATATTTTTCTCGTACCTTTTTAAACGCTTTCAAATTCTCTTGCCATGTTTCTTTAATAGCGTCTTCGCTTAAACCCGCTTCAATTTGTTTTTGTAGTTGCTTTGTTCCAGCATGCTTTGTAAATCCATTGGTTAGAAAAAACAAGGATTTATCGGTGGAATGTTCATAAGCTTTCATAATCCATTTAAGAGTCATAACACCATTAAGCGCTTCATCTTTTAAATCTTCGCCATAACATAATTTGTTTTTATGCTTTGGGTTTTTAGCACCAAAATTGGCAACAGGCGTATAAGTAAATGTAAGGTTTTCTTTATCTAAAAAAGGAGCACCGTAGCGTTGAAACTGAAATTCGGTACCACGACCAGCATTTACGTTTGTACCCTCAAAAAGTCCCAAGCTTGGGTATAGTTTTATAGATTGGTCGTTTGGTAAATTGGGCGAAGGCCTAATGGGCAAGCTATAAAAAGTGTCGTGCGTATAGTGTTTAACGGGTATAATGGTAATATTGCACTTTAATCCATTTGTTAACCATTTTTCGCCATTAATCATTTGGGCATATTCGCCAATGGTCATGCCGTGTACTAAGGGTATAGGGTGCATACCTAAAAAACTTTGGTGCTCAATCTCTAAAGTTGGGCCATCAATATAATGTCCGTTTGGGTTTGGTCTATCAAAAATTATTAGTGGGATTTCTGCTTCGGCACAAGCTTCCATAACATAGTGCAATGTGGAGATATAAGTATAAAAACGAACGCCAACATCCTGAATATCAAAAATCATAATATCAATATTTTCAAGTTGTTGTTGTGATGGTTTTCTGTGTTTTCCGTGTAACGAAATAAGAGGTAAATTTGTTTTGGTATCAATATCATCTTTAACATGTTCGCCAGCATCAGCAGTACCACGAAACCCATGTTCGGGCGCAAATACTTTTTTAATATCAATATTTAAAGCCAATAAAGAATCTACTAAATGTGTGTAATCGTCATTGCGAGGAGCTTTTTGCGACGTGGCAATCTGTTCGTTATCAAGTGCTTCATCTTTAAAAATAACACTCGTCTGATTCGCCACAACACCAACACGTTTACCTTGTAGTAAATGTAAATAAGCTTCGGTCTGATTTGCACCAACTATAATAGCTTCGTCATCTTTAATATTATTAACGATCATAACTTGATCGTTAGTTCTTCGGTCGTCCTGCATCTGTATTCCGTCTTTTTCTTTCGACTTACTTCCACAAGAAATCATTAAAACAATCCCAATAATAATCGAGAATAAAACTGTATTTTTGAGGGCATTAAAAATCATCATATAAATTGAATTACGAGTTTTTTATAGCTAAACGCATTATTGGCAGTAAAGCGTATAAAAGTAGCATATCTGCACCAATAATAAAAATAGGAATTGCGGCCATTGCCATTGGCATTGTGGTAATGATGGTTGCCATTGCTACCGGCGTTGGCTTGCAGCAAAAAATCCGCGATAAGGTCGTGGCGTTTAACGGGCATATAAATATTACAAATTACGATAGCAATAACTCGCAGGAAAGCGCATTTCCCATCTCAAAAAACCAAGAGTTTTACCCCGATTTTAAACAGGTTGAAGGCATCAGTCACATTCAAGCCGTAGCCACAAAATTTGGAGTAATTCGTACCGAAACCGATTTTGAAGGAGCCATTTTAAAAGGGGTTGGTGCAGATTATAAATGGGATTATTTTAAAGAATTTTTAATAGAAGGCAGACTGCCAGATTACAGCGATAAACGCAACGAAGATGTTTTAATATCGAAATATTTGGCAAACCGATTGCAGTTTAAATTGGGCGATACATTTCAAATGATATTTAAAAAACACGACCCAAACAAACTCCCAAACATCATAACATACAACATTGTTGGCATTTATAATTCCGGATTTCAAGATTTTGATGCACAATATCTTATAGGCGATATTCGGCATTTGCAACGCATTAACAGATGGGGCGAAGACCAAATTGGCAGTTTCGAAATTTTTATAGATGATTACAGCGAACTGCAAAAAAAAGGCATCGAAATTTATAAAAACACGCCATCCACATTAAACACACAAACCATAGCCGAAAAATACTATTCCATTTTAGAATGGATCAAGATTTTCGATAAAAACATTTACGGCATCATTGGTATTATGATACTCGTAGCAGGTATTAACATGATTACCGCGCTACTGGTTTTAATACTCGAACGCACCCAAATGATAGGCGTTTTAAAAGCCCTTGGAAGCAACAATTTCAGCATTCGCAAACTGTTTATCTACAATGCGGCCTATCTTATATCTCTAGGGCTTTTATGGGGTAATATCATAGGTTTGGGCATCTTGTTTGCGCAAAAGTATTTTAAACTATTTCCACTCGATCCAAACGTGTATTATGTCTCCGAAGCCCCAGTTTACATAAGTTTAAGTTACATCGTTGCCCTAAACATCGGCACACTGGTGCTGTGCCTGCTCATGCTTTTGGTACCCTCGTACATCATCACAAAAATATCGCCAGTAAAAGCCATTCGGTTCCAATAATTTAAAACAAAAAATCTAAAATTAATAGTTTAGAAAACCATTAAACTGTCATTTCCGCACGTGGCATTGAACTTGTCGAAATGAAAGCGATACTCTTTTTTGGGCGCTACCACAAGGGTCGGGCTTTCCGCTATATCTTTTTAAAGCGTCATTGCTAGGACGAAGGACGTGGCAATCTGTTAAAGTTCAGTTCTTAGCCAAAATCAGTTCTTTTTTGTCTTTAAAAAGGATGCCGCTGCAATCCCTAGCGCGGGCATATTTGCTATGTTTCAGTATTAATCGCCATTTTCAATCATAAAAAATAAGGTTTAAGCTAAAATAAATGTAGCCATTTTAGAATTGGAGACCTGTCAGGTTTCCTGTGCTGAACTTGTTTCAGTATCAAACCAGACAGGTCTAAAAAAACTTATTACTCATAATGCATTCATAAACTTATAATAATAGTCGTAGTAAAACCTTAAATTTGTGGCTAAGAATAGAGCCGAATTAAAGATTCAGAATTCAACTAAAAATTTCAAAGGCGAACACATTTCACCTTTAAAAAAAAAATAAAATCAGAAATGGAATACGCTAAAAACATACTAGAAACCATTGGCAATACACCTTTGGTAAAACTAAATGTAATAACCAAAGACTTGCCATGTTTGGTGCTGTCAAAATACGAAACCTTTAATCCGGGCAATTCCACAAAAGACAGGATGGCCCTGAAAATGATTGAAGATGCCGAGGCCGACGGGCGTTTAAAACCAGGAGGAACAATCATTGAAGGCACATCGGGCAATACCGGTATGGGTTTAGCTTTAGCAGCTATTGTAAAAGGCTACAAATGTGTTTTTGTAATAAGCGATAAACAATCCAAAGAAAAAATGGATATTCTGCGTGCCGTTGGTGCCAAAGTGGTGGTGTGCCCAACAAATGTAGAGCCAACAGATCCACGAAGTTACTATTCGGTTTCAAAACGATTGAGCGAAGAAACCCCAAACTCATGGTACGTAAATCAATACGATAACCCCAGTAATGCCGCAGCACATTACGAAAGCACAGGGCCGGAAATATGGAAACAAACCGATGGCAAAATCACGCATTTTGTAGTTGGCGTTGGTACAGGCGGTACCATTTCTGGCGTTGGTAAATATTTAAAAGAACAATCTCGACGCTTTGGGAGAAATATTAAAATTTGGGGCGTAGATACTTACGGTTCGGTGTTTAAAAAATATCACGAAACCGGTGAGTTTGATGAAAACGAAATCTACCCCTACATTACCGAAGGCATTGGTGAAGATATTTTACCAGAAAATGTAGATTTTAGCCTAATAGATGGGTTTACCAAAGTAACCGATAAAGATGCCGCTATTTACACCCAAAAACTAGCCAAAGAAGAGGGTATGTTTTTAGGGAATTCGGCTGGTGCAGCCATAAAAGGCGTACTGCAATTAAGAGAACATTTTACAAAAGACGATGTAGTTGTAGTACTGTTTCACGACCACGGAAGCCGCTACGTTGGTAAAATGTTTAACGATGAGTGGATGCGCGAACGCGGATTTATTGAAGACAAAATTACCACAGCAGAAGACCTTGTTAAAAACACCGAAACTCAAGATTTAGTAACCGTTAAAACCGAAGAATTAGTCTCGCATGCTATCGAGCGCATGAAAAAATATAAAATATCTCAAATACCCGTAGAAGATTCAACAGGATTTGTGGGCGCTATTGACGAAGCTGATTTGTTGCGCATGTTTATTGAAAACAAGAATATTTCAGATTTACCTATAAAAGATGTGATGCATAAACCATTCCCTGTGGTAAGTAAAAACACAGCTATCGAAGACCTCTCAAAATTATTCAACAGAGATAATAATGCGGTTTTGGTAAAACTGGAAAATGGAACACACCAAATTATTACTAAATACGATATTATTAGTGCTTTGTAATGTTGTAAGTGAAAAAAAACAGGCAGTCTGAAAAGACAAAAAATGTAGTTTGTTATTCTGGCCGCATTCGAAGAATCTTATGTATAAATTTTTCTAAGATATTTCGACTGCGCTAAATATAACACTGTAAAATTACTTTTCAGACAGCCTCTTTTAAACTTGTAAATGTATTGTGGTGCTCCCTTTTAATATAGGTCTTTTACTTTACTAAGTTTGGTTTTCCAGAGAGCAAGGGCTTTTTTGTGCTCAGCAATATTGTTGTGTACTTCTTTTACCAACGGGTTGTCGTCATCTACGTTTGTAAAAAACTGCAAGTTATTTTCCAATTGGTTGATTTGGCTCTTAACTTCGTCTATTTTTTTTCTTATAAAAACGCGTTCGTTATCAAGGTTTCTGGTATTGTTGTCACTACTGTTAAGGTTGTCTAATTTGTTTTCGTATTTAATCATCTCAATAGTGTTCTTGTCCATTTTCAAACTTGAGAACAAACCTTCAAGTGTTTTATTGAATTTACCTTCAATGTAGCGCTTGTCGTTTGGTACCCTTCCAATATTTTTCCAGGCATCTATTTGGGTTTTAAGTGTTGCCAGGTCTTTGTCTTTATCGCCTGTTAAACTTAGGTCTTTTAAAGTATTTAATAGCTCTTGTTTTTTATTATAGGCATCATGCTGTTCTTGGCTTGCTGCATTTCTGTTGGCGTTTAATTTATCAAAATAATAATTGCAAGCTGTTTTAAATTGTTTCCATATTTTATCGCTGTCTTTTCGTGGTACATGGCCAATTTTTTTCCAATCGCTTTGTATTTTTTTCATTAAGGCCGTAGTAACTTTTGTGTCTTCGCTGTCTTTGTTGTCTTCGGCAATTTTAATGAGCTCTAATTTTTTCTGGAGGTTGTCGTATTGTTCTTTTTTTAAGCCTTTGTAAAATGCGTTTTTCTTTTTGTTAAAAGCCCTAACCGAATCTTTAAATTTTGCCCAAGTGGATTCGTTAACTTTTAGGGGCACTTTCCCTGCATTAAAAAAGGCGTTTCGCAAGGTTTCTACTTCTTTTATCCTTTTTTGCCAAGCACTGTGGGTTTTGCTTTCTTGTTGGCTTATGGCTTCTATTTTTAAAATGATTTCGAGTTTGTTTTCAAGGTTTTTTTCGTAAACCTTATCGATTTCTTTGTAATATTCTTGCCGTTTGTCGTTAATTATTTTTGTAGCTGCTTTAAAACGCTCCCAGATGGCTTCACGGTGTTCTCTGGATACAGGACCAAGTTCTTCTTTCCACATTTTATGAAGCTCTTGTAGCTCTCTAAAAGCACGCATTACATTATCGTCTTTGGCCAGCTCTTCGGCACGCTCGATTATTTTTAATTTTTTGTCTAGATTATGCTTAAAATCTAAATCGCGTAGGTCTCTGTTTAGGTGTAAAAAATCATAAAAGCGCTCTACGTGGTGGTGGTAAGAGTTCCAGGCATTGTTGTATTTGTCTCTTGGAATTGGACCTGTGTTTCTCCAGCGTTCTTGTAGTTCTTTAAAATGTTTGTATGTGGTGTTTATGTTTTCTTCTACGTTAAGCAAACCTTTTAGCTCTTCAATTATTTCAAGCTTGTCGGCTAAATTTTGCTTTAGGTTTTTCTCTAAACTTTTATAATGTTCGTTTAGCTTGTTTCGGTAGGCTTTGTAAGCTGTTTTAAATCGTTTTTGTACGGGTGAAGAGTAATAGAAATCTATTTCGTTGCCACCATCGTTTAAAAACTCTGTTTTTTTCTCGTCTAAAAAAGCCTGGAATTTTGTTTTAAACTCATTGTTTATATCGTTTACATGAGATTTTATAGCTTGGATTTTTTCGTTTTTCAACAGTTTTTCCAACTCTATGGCAAGAGATTCCAACGACATTTTGTCGTATTCTTTTACTGCAATGCTGTGCCTTTCTTTATTGCCTTCGTCTTCAGCATCTTCAGCATTCGATTCTTCAATCTCGTTTATTACGTCTTCATCTTCGGGTGTTTTGCTTTCTTTGGCGATTTCAACCGAAGGCTCTTCTTTATTAATTGCTGTAGGGGGTTCTTCAGTAGATGCGGTATTGTTTTCCAATGATGTGTTTTCACCGGTATCTTCATTTGCAATGGGCAATTTGTTTTCTTCTTTTCCGTCTGCTTTTTGCAGGTTATCTATCTCAGACATTTTAAAAAATGTTTAGGTTCGTAATATGCTTTAAGGTTTAAAGATAGTAACAACTCTAGTATTTACAAAGTGTTAGTGCTGCTTTTAATGGTTTCGGTAGATTTTTTATTACAAATTCCATATAGACCAAGCCTTTTCTGCTTGAAATTTAAGCATGTTTAATCCGTTAATGGTTTTTGCACCGCTTGATTTACCTTTTTTAAGAAAGAGGGTTTCTTTGGGGTTGTATATTAAATCGAATAAAATATGGTTTTTTGTAATGCCTTTATACGGAATATCTGGGCAGTCGCTTAGGTTTGGAAATGTGCCCAATGGCGTACAGTTGATAATAATTTGATGCTCTTTTACAATGTCTTCAGAAAGTGTGCGATATGTAAAATCTATGCCTTTTGAAGCTTTTCTGGATACGTAGCTATAAGCAATATCGAGTTCTTTTAAACTATAAGCAATAGCTTTGCTGGCGCCGCCCGTACCTAAGATTAATGCTTTTTTATGCTGCGATTTTAATGCAGGTTTTAATGATTTTTTAAAGCCGTAGCAGTCTGTGTTATAGCCTACAAGCTTGCCTTTTTTTGTTATTTTTATGGTGTTTACCGCACCAATGGCACTGGCTTTTTTGTTTAGTTTATCAAGAAACGGGATAACCTGTTCTTTGTACGGAATGGTAACATTTAGCCCTTTTAAACCTTGGGTGTTTTTTATGATTGAAGGCAACAGATTTATAGAATCTATATCAAAATTTTCGTAAGTTGTATTATCTATTTTTTCATCTTCAAACTTTTTTTTAAAATATGTTTTTGAAAATGAGTAGGATATGTTTTTACCTAAAAGCCCTAATTTGTTCATTTTATTTTTCGTGTTTTTTTACCGTAAATTTCAAGTGCTAAAACAATACCAATACCCAAAATAATAAATAATGTAGCATAAAAGGTTTCTGTGTTTAGCTCTGGCACAAAGCGTTTGTAATTAGCAATTATTTTTTCTCCGGTTGAGTCTAATATAAAACTGCCGTTGTCGTTTATTTGGTAAATGGTTTTTTTCCAGGGCCAAACCACACCTAAAGACCCGACAATAAAACCAATAATAGCAGAAAGAGTGATGCTTTTGTAATGTTTTAAAATATAATTGAGCAAATGCGAAAACGTTACCAAACCAGTTACCGAACCCAAGGTAAAAACAGTGAGCACCTTTAGCATTCTAATGCGTTCTGGGTTTTCAAAAAAACTAAAATCGCCTCTAAAAATATCTGAAACCGTATCGAATAAAGCGTTAACCGAATCGACTAAAAGCAACACATAATTACCCAAAAGAATAAGAATAAACGAGCCAGAAAACCCCGGAAGCGTCATGCCCGAAACGCTAATTATTCCGCAGAAAAACACAAACCAAAGGTTATCGTTTTCTTTAGCAGGATTTAAAAAACTGATGCTTACACCTAGTGCAATTCCTATGAATAATGATAGATATGTTCTGTAATTCCAATCTTCAAAATCTTTGTAGATGTAATAAATTGAACCGATTATCATGCCAAAGAAAACACTCCAAACAAACAGTTCGTAATGTTTTATTAAATAATCCAATATTTTCGAAACACTAAAATAGCTTACTACCATCCCAAAAAAGAGCAGGCCCAAAAAACGTCCGTTAATATATTGATAAAAGCTTTTAAAGCGTCCGTTAACAAGTAGTTTGAAAGCTTTACTATTTACCTTTTGAAGCGAGTAGATAAACTCTTCATAAAAACCAGCTACAAAGGCTACAACACCACCAGAAACCCCGGGAACTTTGTTGGCAGCACCCATACCCAACCCTTTTAGGATAAGGAAAAGCTTGTCTGTAAAGGTTCGGGTGCTTTGCATTATAATTTTTTAGAGCCTAATTTTTCAAGAATAAAAATAGTTAAAAAACCGAGAAGCATTAAACCTAAGGCCATGTTAAATTGGTTGTCGCCATTAAACGAAAAAGGGGAGATGCTCTCTACTTGCAGAGGATTTTTTATGCCTTTTGAGTTGGTGTGCCATGTTAGGGTTCTTTTCCAAGGCCAAACTTTATTTAAAGATCCAAATATAAACCCAGTAAGTAACGCCAATGTGATATTGTGATAATGCTTAAACAGCCATTTTAAAACACGACTAAAACTTAATAAACCTATTATGGCACCAAATGTAAAAATGGCTATTTTTTTTATATCAAAATCGTGTAAAGCATCACTTAATGTTTTATAAGCACCAAGAATTATTAAAATAAAAGAGCCCGAGATACCGGGAAGTATCATGGCGCAAATAGCAATGGCACCTGCCAAAAATAAAAACCAAGGGTTATCGTTATTTGCCAAAGCAGGCAGCGTTGTAATATAAAAAGCAATGCAAGCACCAATAATTAAGGATATGATTACGGCAAGGTTCCATTTGGTAATTTGTTTGCCCACAAAATAGATACTGGCTACAATTAGGCCGAAAAAAAACGACCAAATGAGAATGGGGTGGTACTCTAATAAATATTTGGCAAGCCGCATAAACGATACAAAACTTACAATGATGCCTATTAATAGCGCAGTTAAAAAGTTGCCGTTGGCTTGTTGCCAAAACGCTTTTAAACCTTTGGTAAAAAGGGTTTTGAACAATGAAAGATTAACATTGCTTATAGTAGCAATTAATTCTTCGTAAATACCAGAGATAAAAGCTATGGTTCCGCCAGATACGCCAGGAACCGCATCGGCTGCGCCCATGGCAATGCCTTTTAAGGAAACCACTAAATAATCTTTAAAACGTCTTTGCATAAGTTGTTTTTTAAGCAGAGGCCAAAGGTATGCATTTTACTACCAATTTCTATCTGAAAAGGCCGTAATAACACATTCTTTTTTCTTTTTTGCTAAAAATATAAATAGGCTAAAGCAAGCGATAAGTCCTCTTTTTAGCTTTCTAATTAGAAAAAAAAAATGCGCTTTGTTTGTTTAAAATTACTGATGGTTAAAATTATCGTTGGATTAAAGATTTGTTTTAAGTAAGTTTTTTACAATAATTTTGTTAGAAACTTCAGGGAAAAGCTCTTCGATTATAAAGTTAAATGCTTGGTTGTGCCTTAGCCCGTTTTTTAAATAAAATGTTCCTTTGTTTATTTCGTTTATAGAAAAATAGAGTCCGGCTAATCGGTATTCTATTTCGGCATTATCTGGATAGAACTCTACAGCTTGTTCAAAATTATAAATTGCAGCTTCTAGCTCGCCTAATTTAATAAGTATATCACCACGCGACAACCACGTATTTAATTCGTAATTGCCCAATTCCAGGGTTTTTTTATAACCGCGTTCTGCTTCTTCAAATAAATTTAAGCGTTGGTTAATTAAAGCGTAAGCTTTCCAGTAGTGTACGTTTTCCGAGTCTATATTAATAGCCTTGTTTATGTAGTAAAGGGCTTTTTTGTAATCTTTTTTTCTGATGTGGAATTTTGTAATGGCAATCCATCCTTTATCGAGCAATGGGTCTTCGTGAACGGTTTTGTAATAGTATTGAACGGCTAAATCGTCTTGTTTTAACTTTTCGTAGCATTTGCCAATGCGCAACAGGGCAAAAGATGTGGGGTCATCCAATTGAAGCGACATATTATAGTTTTCAATGGCATCTTCAAAGCGCCTTAAATTTTCGAGCACCTTTCCGCGTTCTAAATAAGCACCAACAAAGGTATCGTCTGATATAATGGCAAAATCGAAAGCAGCCAGTGCTTTTTTGTGTTTTTTTAGAGCCACATATTGTTTTCCTAATTGGTGCCAAGCGACTTCGCAATAAGGGTTTTTGTCTAAGAATGTATTTAGGTAAGCTATGGCGTCTTCGTTTTGGTTAAGAAACTCGAAGCAATAAATTACGTTGTAAAGTGCCGAATAATCTTCTATATCCTGCTCTAGGCATTTTATAAAGCATGCCTTAGCTTCTTCAAATTGGTCTAAAAAAAGATGCTCCATTCCTATTAGTGCATACAGGTCTATTACATCATCTGTAAGTTTTAATGCTTGTTTTAAAACCTCTATAGCTTTTAAATGCTCGTCTTTTTTAGATAATATATTGGCTTTCTGAATGTAAATCTCTTCATTTAGGGGGTCTAAACTGTAAAGGTCGTTTAACAAAGCATCGGCTTCCAAGAGTTTGTCTTCAAAAACATAAACCTCTACTTTAAAGAGCTTTAAATTGATTGAAGTAGGGTGTTGGTCTAAACCCAGTTTAATCGCTTTTTTGGCCAAAGCCACTTTACCTTGGTTGAGGTAGTGGTGAATAATGTTTTCAAATTCTTCTGAATCGAAGAACAAAACATGGTTGGTTTTTAGCATCGATTCAAACTTTGTTAGCGGTAAATTGTTATTGTCGTTTTGACTAAACTCCATAGGCAGGTTGTAAGTTTCAACTTTAATAAAATTAAGGTTCTATTCTAATTTATAAAGCTTATGCATTAAATGTTTTTAACAAAGTAATCAACAGTTGTGCCGCAATTGCCGTTTTTTTGTTGTTTGGTGTTGGTTTTCAGTGGGTTGAAAATTATATTGGGGAGTGTAAAGTGTTTAAAATATCGATTATTAATGTACAACCTTTAATGATTTCCTTATTTGAAATAGTTAACGGCGGCGTAATTCTTACCGCTTTGGGCTCGAAAAGCAGCCAGAAAAGTATTAAGCCGGCATCTTGCGATTTAAGAATTAGTGCATTTGCCACAGCATTTGAAGGTGTAACGAGTGCTAGCATTAATCCTTTGCCGCGAATTTCTTTAATGAGCGGATGCACTAAAAGTTGACGGAAAAGCTGTTCTTTTTCCAAAGCTTGTTGCATTAGCGTGCTTTGCGTTACTTCCTGCAAAGTTGCCAAAGCCGAGGCTGCGATAACCGGATGCCCACCAAAGGTTGTAATATGGCCCAATTTAGGGTTGTTGCTTAATAAATCCATAAGCTTGCTTGAGGCCGTAAACGCACCAATGGGCATGCCACCTCCCAAGCCTTTGCCGGTAACTAAAATATCTGGGATGCAATTGTAATGCTGAAACCCGAAAAGCTTACCGGTTCTGCCAATTCCGGGTTGGATTTCGTCTAAAATGAGTAGGGCGCCAACCTCGTTACAACGGTGTCTTACTTTTTCCAAATAGTTGTTTTTGGGCTCGATAAAACCTGCGCCACCTTGAATGGTTTCTAAAATTATACAAGCGGTTTTTGTTGTTATGTGTTTCAAATCTTCATTATTATTGAAATCTATAAATTTAACATGTGGCAGTAATGGGCGGAATGCTTGTTTGCGTTCTTCAAACCCCATAACGCTCATCGAACCCATTGTATTACCGTGATACGCTTTATTTGCTGCAATAATTTCGCTTCGCCCTGTGGCGCGTTTTGCTAATTTTAATGCACCTTCAATAGCTTCGGTACCAGAATTGGTTAAATAGGTTTTTTCTAAAGAAGCAGGAAGGTGTTTTGCTAAAAGCTTCGTGAGTTCAACCGCTGGTTTTTGGATGTATTCGCCATAAACCATAACGTGCATATATTTTTCCAATTGCGATTTTATGGCGTTAACCACTTTTGGGTGATTGTGCCCTAGAGTACAAGCCGAAACACCTGCAACAAAATCGAGGTATGCTTTATTGTTGGTATCGTAAATGTAAGAGCCATTGGCATGCGAAATCTCCATGGCTAAGGGATGCGGTGAGGTTTGCGCTTGGTATGTAAAGAAATCTGATGTCATTTATTACTGTTCCTTTTGAAGCATTAATTAGGATTTGATGATTTCTTTTTTTCTGATGCTATTTGTTTGGGCGGGACAAGTTTAGTTTTGGAAGGTTTTGGTAAATTTCTTGATTCTTTGGGTTTTCCTATCGAGGTTGGTTTGGCTTCTTTATCTGCTTTTTCAACACGTTCAAGCATATCTTCATCAAAGAATTCTTCCTGGGGCACATAATCTTCCAATCCTTTTATAAGGGGTAAAACCAATGGCGGATCGTCTTTAAACAAATCTTCAACACTATTTGGGCGTTCATCTTCGCGCCAATCGAAGCCTTTTAAAAGTTTTTCGTTTTCTGGATATTTTGATTCTGGGTAAATATCGCCATCTATTTGATTGACTTTCCGCACTTCTTCAATGTCTCTGTTTTCTATTAAAATTTTAATGCTACCAGATTTCGATTTGTCGATGCCAACCAGTTCATTTTCATCATTTCTAAAATAATAAATAGATTGTGCATTTTTTAAAATATCGACTTGATACAACTCATTTTTATCATCAAACAAACCAATTAGGGTTTTCCCGTTTATTTGATTGTAGCCAGTGCCTAAGGTGTCTTTGCTTATAATGAATGCATTATTAAACACAATAAGCGAATCTAGTTTTTCGGTTTCTGGATTCGATTTTAAATGAATGGTATCCCCTGTCATTTGGTTTTCAATATTCCAAAGAATGGGTTTTCGTTTTACCGAAAAGGCATCATTGCTATCAAATTTCGAGATGTTTATAAGCTGCGTTAAGCCAGTTTCTTGGTTGGAGTGTATGGAGTCTGCCTTGGCACTCATATCGCTTTTATAAAGGCGCGCATTTCTAAAGGCCCTGGTAATTCTTTTTTCGGGTTTGCCCGTAACCATAAGCGTATCGGCGTGTATGTAAATCGAGTCTTTTTGCTGTACCGTAATCGCTAACGCACGTTTTGTAATAAACATGGAATCTTTTGCTTTAAAAACCTCGGCGTAATGGCCTTTTACCACACTTTTGTTTAAGGTGTCGATTACGGTAATATTGTTGGTTGCCGATGCAAAACTGGTGTTATTATCAAAGTACAGACTATCGCCTTTTATGGTTCTATTGTTGTAATCTATTTTGGCTTTTTTTACGGCGTATCCAATTTTATTTTCGGTATCGTAAAAACCTTTTTCGCAATAGGTTACACTTTCGGGCGTGGTTATGGTTGAAGGGCCAAATAAATAAGCATGTTTGGTTTCGTCATAAAAATCGAAATAATTAGATTTTACCACGGTACTATCGTTGGTTAAAATCACATCTTCAACAAATTGGTATTTTTTAGCGTCCATATAGTAACGTCCAATTTTACTGGTAATGGTTCCCGATGAATCGATTTGCACGTGGCCACCATTTCTGTAAAATGCTTGTTGTTTTACACGGTCGAAATACAGGGTGTCTGATGAGATTTTAGAATCTGGGTTTTCTAGAACCACATCGCCGCTGGCAAATGCTAATTGTGTTTTGCCGCTGTACTCAACATATTTAGAGGTCATATTAATAGTGTCGCCTTGTTTTACAATAACGCTTCCGTAGGCTTCTACAAAGTCTTCATTTTTAAAATGTATGGCTTGGTCGCACCACATGTTTATGCCACCGTGAATAATGTGTACTTGCTGTTGATCGTTACGGGTAAGAATGGTTGCACCGGGGTATTTCTCTTCATTTATATCGAAAAAACCTGCGTATTCTATTTTTATTTTTTTTTGAGCTTGACAAAATTTAGAGTTGCCAAAGCCAATAAAAAGTAGGATATAAAAGAAATGTGATAGTTTCAAAGTAATATTTGTTTGTAGCAAAAATAACGATAATAATGAGGTTTAATTATCTGTTGTGTTTTTTTTATGATTTATGGTGAAATGAAGAACGCTTCAATACTTTATTTCTAAAAGGATTGAAGCGTTTTAAAAAAAAATCTTATGTTTTTTAAGAAACCAACTGCTTCCTAAAAATAGTCTGTTTTCTATCAGGGCCAACAGATACTATGGTAATAGGGATTTCCAGTTCTTTTTCTAAAAATTCTATGTATTCGTTTAACGCTTTTGGTAATTGTGAAGCTTCAGACATTTCGGTTAAATCTTCAGCCCAACCATTAAATTCTGTGTAAACGGGTTGTACGTTTTCTGGGTCGATATTATACGGAAAATGATGAATAATATCACCTTTGTATTTATAAGCGGTACACACTTTCAGGGTTTTAAAACCGGAAAGTACATCGCCTTTCATCATCATAAGTTGGGTGACCCCGTTTACTTGACAGGCGTATTTTAAGGCAATTAAATCGAGCCAACCGCAACGTCTTGCACGTCCAGTAGTGGCTCCAAATTCGTTGCCTACTTTGGCCATGGTTTCCCCGTCTTTATCAAACAATTCGGTTGGGAACGGGCCAGAACCCACACGGGTTGTATAGGCTTTAAAAATCCCGAAAACCTCACCGATTTGATTTGGAGATACGCCCAAACCGGTACATGCTCCAGCAGCCGTAGTATTGCTTGAGGTTACAAACGGGTAGGTGCCAAAATCAATATCTAATAACGAGCCTTGAGCACCTTCGGCTAAAATGGTTTGTCCAGATTTTTGTGCTTGATATATATATTCTTCAGAATCCATGAGTTTTAAAGATTTTAAAACCTCGATAGCTTCAAAAAATTCTTTTTCAAGTTCGTCTAAATCGTATTGAACATCGGCATCATAAAAAGCAATCATCGATTCGTGCTTATTGGCCAAAGCTCGGTAGCGTTTTTTCCAATCGCTTAATTCTAGATCGCCCACACGAATACCGTTTCGTCCTGTTTTATCCATATAAGTTGGACCAATACCTTTTAAGGTTGAGCCAATTTTGGCTTTTCCTTTTGAGGCTTCGCTTGCAGCATCTAATAAGCGGTGTGTTGGTAAGATAATATGTGCTTTGCGGGAAATAAGAAGCGATTTTCTATAATCGATATCTTGTTCTTCTAACTTGTCCAGCTCTTTTTTAAAGATAACCGGATCTATAACCACGCCGTTGCCTACCAAATTTGTGGCTTCGTCGTGAAAAATCCCAGACGGAATGGTGTGCAGCACGTGTTTTTTTCCGTTAAAAACCAAAGTGTGTCCAGCGTTTGGGCCACCTTGAAAACGTGCTATAATATTGTAGTTGGTTGTAAGTACGTCAACAATTTTTCCTTTGCCTTCGTCTCCCCATTGTAACCCTAGTAGTAAATCTACTGCCATTTTTAATATGTTATTTGTTGTTTATTTATCCTGATTTGATTCAGGTTTTTTTCTGTTTCCGTAAAAATAAAGAGAATGATTGTTTATTTCGATATCAAATACTTCTTCGATGGTTTTTTTTATGGATTGAATACGCGGGTCGCAAAACTCGATTACTTCACCCGTATCGGTTAAGATTACATGGTCGTGCTGTCTGTCGAAATACGATTTTTCGTAATGTGCATGGCTTTGCCCAAACTGGTGCTTTCTTACCAAGCCACATTCCAAGAGCAGTTCTATGGTGTTGTAAAGTGTGGCGCGCGATACGCGATAGTTTTTATTTTTCATGTTTAGGTACAAAGACTCTATATCGAAATGGTCGTTACAAATATAAATTTCTTTAAGTATGGCGTAACGTTCGGGGGTTTTTCGGTGGCCCTTGTTTTCTAAAAAGCTGGTAAATACGCTTTTAACTATTTCCTGATTTTTGGTGTCTGCTTTTGTTTCCATAACGTAGATGGCAAATTTACACTTTTTTTAATGATTGTTTAGAAATAGTGGGTGGATTTTTTTTACAATAATTTAACTGCTGTTTGCTTTGGAATTATAAATGGTAAAACACAAAAAATAAGGAAGTTGCTTAAAACGGTTGGTGGTTTTGTTTAAGAGGCTTAAACCCTGATAACCTTGTCTATACCATTAATTTTTTTAAGCTTATCTATTAGTCTTTTTATAATGGTATTGTTTTTTACAACAACGTTTATTTTACCCGAAAACAGGCCGTCGTTACTTTCAAAACTTATGCTTTTCATGTTAACGTGCATGTTCTCGGAGATGATGTTCGTTATTTCGTTAACCAATCCAATGTGGTCTATTCCAGAAAGTGTAATTTTTGCCATAAATTCTTGTTGCGATGCGTCTATCCATTTTGCAGGCA
The DNA here is from genome assembly GCF_042684345.1 of Gelatiniphilus marinus. Taxonomy (NCBI): domain Bacteria; kingdom Pseudomonadati; phylum Bacteroidota; class Flavobacteriia; order Flavobacteriales; family Flavobacteriaceae; genus Gelatiniphilus; species Gelatiniphilus marinus. The sequence continues at coordinate 340,624 of NZ_JBHULK010000001.1, forward strand.
TGATTCTGTAGGCATAGTTAGATTGTAGGCTTACCGCATTGGGGCAATTGTTTTTGTGTACTTTAATGCCTTCGGAAACGGTTAAAAAGCCAAATACATTATCGCCCGGGATAGGGTTGCAGCAATTAGATAGTTTATAGTCCAGTTTTTCTTCTTCTTTTCCAAATACAAGCGAATCGTATTTGGCGGTAACTTCGTCTTTTTCTAAATCTTCTTTTTTTATGGGCTGCTTCCGCGAGATTTTATTCTTTATAAAACTCATTAAAGCATTGCTTCTTGACGCTGCGTAACTTTTTAGCATGGCATTGTCTATAGTGCCAATGCCTACCCTGTAAAATAAATCGAGACTTGTTTTTAGCTTAAAATAGTTTACTAGCTCGTTAACAGAGGCTTCGTTTAGGGTAACTTTAAGCTGTTTTAATTTGCGCCTTAAAATTTCTTTGCCTTCTTCTCCAATGCGTTTTCTGTCTTCTTTTAGAGCCGATTTAATTTTGCTTCTGGCTCTAGCGGTTGTTGCATAATCTAGCCAGTTGGCATTGGGTTTGGCAGACTCAGAGGTTAATATATGTACTTGGTCGCCACTTTGCAGCTCGTGGCTTAAAGGTACTAATTTCCCGTTTACTTTGGCACCACGGGTTTTCATGCCAACTTCTGTATGTATGTTAAAAGCAAAATCTAGAGAAGTGGCGCCTTTGGGCAAGGATTTTAATTCTCCGGTTGGTGTAAATACAAATATTTCTTTGGAATAAAGGTTTAGTTTAAATTGCTCAACAAAATCTACGGCATTGGTGTCGGGGTTTTCCAATGCTTCTTGTAGTTTGTTTATCCAGGCTTCTAGACTGTCTTCTTTTTCGTCGTTTTGTTTGTATTTATAGTGTGCCGCATAACCTTTTTCGGCAATTTCGTTCATGCGTTCACTGCGAATCTGTACTTCTACCCAGCGTCCTTTGGGTCCCATTACTGTAATGTGCAGTGCTTCGTAACCTGTTGTTTTGGGCGAAGAAATCCAATCGCGCAGGCGAATGGGGTTGGGTCTAAAGTGGTCGGTTACTATCGAGTAGATTTTCCACGCCAGAAACTTTTCGTTGGCCTCATCGCTTTTGTAAATTATCCTTACGGCAAACTTATCGTAAACCTCATCGAACGATACGCCTTGGTTTTGCATCTTCCTGCGAATTGAGAAAATGGATTTTGGCCGTCCTTTAATGGTGTAATCGCTTAATTCTTTATCCAACGAGTTTTTTAAAACCGCGCTAAATTCTGCTATGTACTTGTCTTGGTCTTCTTTACTTTCTTTTATTTTGTTTAGAATATCGAGGTAAACCTCGGGTTCAATATATTTTAGGCCTAAATCTTCAAGTTCGCTTTTAATGTTGTACAAGCCAATTCTATGGGCCAAAGGGGCGTAAATGTATAAGGTTTCCGAGGCTATTTTAACCCGCTTATCGTCGCGCATGGCATCCATGGTTTGCATGTTGTGAAGCCTGTCGGCGATTTTTATAATAATAACCCGTACGTCGTCGTTAAGTGTTAGCAGCATTTTACGGAAATTCTCTGCTTGAAGCGATACATCCAAATCTTTTTTTAGCGACGAAATTTTAGTGAGGCCGTTTACAATTTTGGCAACGGTTTCGCCAAACATGCCCTCTATGTCGGTTATAGAATAATCTTCGCTATCTTCGACCACGTCGTGCAGTAAGGCCGCTGCTATTGATGTGGCATCCAAACCAATTTCTTGGGCTACAATTTTGGCTACGGCCAGCGGGTGGAAAATATAGGCTTCTCCAGATTTGCGACGCTGGTCTTTGTGGGCATCGATAGCAACATCAAAAGCGCTGCGTATTAGTTTTTTGTCTTCGTTGGATAGTGTACGGTAACTTACTTTTAGCAGCTCTTTGTAGGCTTTGGCAATGGCTATGTTTTCTTTTTCTATGGCTTCCTCTGTCATAACTTAAAAATAGCATAAAGAAAATTAACAAACAACAAGATTTTAAATTTTTATAGCAGAACTTTTAACTTTTACGAATTTAAATAATTTACTAGTAATTTTATGGCTTTTCCACGATGCCCGATGCGGTTCTTTAGGTTTAGGTCCATTTGGGCAAATGTTTCACTATAGCCGTTGGGTTTAAAAACGGGGTCGTAGCCAAATCCTTTTTCGCCCTGTTTGGTATGTGTTATTTCGCCTTTGCAAATACCGGTAAACGTGTGCTGTTTGTTATTTAGCTGTAAAGAGATAACGGTTTTAAATTGGGCGCTTCGGTTTTTTGTCTGGTTTAGCTCGTTTAGTAATTTGTTGGTATTGTCGTTGGCATTTCGTTGCTCGCCAGCGTATCGGGCCGAATATACTCCGGGAGCACCATTTAGGGCATCTACCTCTAAGCCCGTATCGTCTGCAAAACAATTGTAACCATAATGTTGTTTTATGTAAGTGGCTTTTTGTTTGGCATTGCCTTCAATGGTGTTTTGGTTTTCGGGCACTTCCTCAAAACAGCCAATATCCTTTAAGCTTAAAAGTTTAATGTGCGCCGGTATTAAAGCTTGAACTTCTTTTAATTTATTTAAGTTGTTTGTTGCGAAAACGAGTTGCATAAATGTTGGTGTAAATAATTAATAATCAAAAGTAAACTAATTTAGGTTTATAGCTTTTTCATATCTTTAAAATCTAACCAAAATTTATATGACAATATTCAAATCGCCCCTCGAAGCCTTTTTGCATTGGGCAAACAAAACACCAAATCGTATTTTTTTAAAGCAGCCCGTTAACGGAAAGGTTTTAACCTATACTTTTAAGGAAGCTAAAGACGAGGTTTGCAAAATCGCTTCCAAACTAAAATCGTATAATTTGCCAGAGCGTAGCCCTATTGCTTTGCTCTCAAAAAACTGTGCCCATTGGTTGTTGTCTGATTTGGCAATTATGATGGCAGACTGTGTTTCCATTCCTATTTACCCTACTTTAAACGCGACATCTATCCGTCAGATTTTAGAGCATAGCGAATCTAAAGCTATCATAATAGGGAAGTTGGACGATTACGAGTCACAAAAATCTGGGATTCCCAATATTCACAAAATAAGTATATCGCTTTTTGGTGAGGGTGAAGGCGATTTATGGGAAGATATAGTAAAAACCCAAAACCCTTTGGCAAGCCTGCCAACCATTAATGCCAACCAATTGCATACCATTATATACACATCTGGCACAACGGGCATGCCAAAAGGCGTTATGCATACTGTTGGTAATATAATGGAAAGCATGCAGGTAATTAAATCTGTTATTAAGTTGCCTGAGACACCACGTTTGTTTTCGTATTTGCCATTGGCCCACGTTGCCGAACGGGTAGGTATTGGTGCCCACGGTATTGTTATTGGCGCAGAATTCTCTTTTCCGGAATCCTTGGAAACCTTTGCTTCAGATTTAGAGGCTTGCCAGCCGCATTTGTTTTTTGCAGTACCCCGAATTTGGGCCAAGTTTCAAGAAAAAATCTTGGAGAACCTTCCGCAGAAAAAATTAACCATCTTATTAAACATCCCTTTTGTAAACCTTTTGGTTAAAAACAAACTAAAGAAAAAATTAGGCCTTAAAGCGGCAACGTTTATTGTTTCTGGAGCAGCTCCATTATCGGCGAGCTTAATACATTGGTTTAAAAAAATAGACATAGAGATTTTTCAGGTTTACGGCATGACCGAAGACTGTATTATTTCGCATGCCACAAGACCGGGAGTTAATAAAATAGGAACTGTTGGAAAGGCTCTGGAAACCGTTAAAGTGAAGTTTTCATCGCAAGGCGAGATTTTAATAAAAAACAATTGTTTAATGACAGGCTATTACAAAGCACCAGAGCTAACGGCCAGCGTTTTCGACGATGCAGGCTATTTTAAAACCGGCGACAAGGGCGAGTACGACCACGATGGGTATTTAACCATTACGGGTCGTGCAAAAGATGAGTTTAAAACCGATAAAGGCAAGTATATTTCGCCTTCGCATATTGAATTGTTGTTATCTAAAAACCCAGCTATCGAGCAAATATGCGTAGTTGGTACCGGTATTCCGCAGCCTATTGCTTTGGTTACCTTATCAGATCTTGGTAGGGCAAAATCCAAGCACATTCTATCTAATTTATTGATTGAAACCTTAAGAACCGCAAACCCCAGTTTAGAAAAACACGAAAAAATTGAAAAAGTAATTGTTATGAAAGAAGATTGGACAGTTGATAACAATTTAATTACACCATCATTTAAGGTAAAACGCAATAGTATAGAAAAAATCCACCAACCCTTTTATGCATCTTGGTTTGAAATGAGCGAAAAAGTGATTTTTGAATGATACCGCATTTTTTATCATTTTATTATGATAAATATCACATTTATAAACTAAAATCTTTTTTAAATTTGAATGAACATTAAAACCAATGACTATGACAGTTAACTTTCAGTATGTAGATGTAGATGTAAGTGAAACCCTATCGGCTTTCACAGAAGAAAAACTACAAAAATTATTTAATAGATACGATTTTTTAATAAGTGCCAAAGTGTATTTTAAACAAGATGACAAAGCGCACGATTTAGGTAAAATCTGTAATATCGAGCTAAGTTTGCCCGGGCCACGTATTTTTGCCACTTCAAATGAGCATAATTTCGAGGTTTCTGTAAGAGAAACCATAAGCGATTTAGAGCGCCAACTTAAAAAGCGCAAAGAAGTTTATAAAACGCATTAATAAATTCGGAATTCTAAATTTTGAATTCACAATTACCTATGATGATAAGGCTCGTTTCTTAAAATAGTAAAGCCCCTGTAGAGTTGCTCAATAAAAAACAAGCGAATCATTTGATGGGAAAATGTCATTTTAGATAACGATATTTTCCCATTCGCTTTTTTGTAAACAGCTTCAGAAAAACCGTAAGGTCCTCCAATAACAAAAACAAGCTGTTTGATGCCAGAATTCATGTGCTTCTGCAAATAATTCGAAAAATCAACAGAATCGAATGCTTTGCCCTTTTCATCTAAAACAATTAAAACATCTGTGGCTTTTAGTTTTGCTAAAATAAGTTCGCCTTCTTTCTGTTTTTGTTGGGCTTCACTAAGGTTTTTAGAGTTTTTAATATCTGGGATAAGCTCTAAGTTAAATTTAATGTAAAACCCAAGTCGTTTGCTGTAATCGTTAATTAACGCTTGCAGTGCTGCATTGTCGGTTTTGCCTATAGCAAGTAGTTTTATGGTCATGCAACAAAATTACATGTTTTGCTTTAAAATTCTATACCTTGGGCATTAATACCGGTTTTTTAAAAATTTGGAATTTGTTTTTTTAAATTTTTACTTTTCATTTTATTATTTTAGCAGAAACAATTTTAAAACATGATTACACAAGAGCAATTTGATACCGAATTAAAATACATAATTTCTAATGCCATAAGAGAAGATGTTGGCGACGGAGACCACAGTTCTCTAGCTTGCATTCCACCCAATGCCAAAGGAAAAGCAAAACTCTTGGTAAAAGACAAGGGTGTTATTGGAGGTGTTAATTTCGCAAAAAAAGTATTTGCGTACGTTGATAAAAATTTAAAACTGGATGTGCGTATTGAAGATGGCACACCGGTTACCTTTGGCGATATTGTAATGTATGTTGAAGGCTCATCGCAATCTATTTTAAAAGCCGAACGCACCGTTTTAAACGCCATGCAACGCATGAGTGCTATTGCCACCAAAACCAGAACATTTGTAGATTTGTTAGAAGGTACCAACACCAAGATTCTAGATACCCGAAAAACCACCCCCGGGATTCGCGTACTGGAAAAATGGGCTGTGAAATTAGGTGGTGGCGAAAACCACAGGTTTGCTTTGTACGATATGATTATGCTAAAAGACAACCACATAGACTTTGCCGGAGGAATTACAAAAGCTATTGAAATGACCAAAGATTACCTTAACGAAACCGGCAAGGATCTGGAAATTATGGTTGAAGCAAGAAACCTTTTTGAAGTTAAGGAAATATTGGAAAACGATGGTATTTACAGAATTCTGCTCGATAATTTTGATTACGAAGACACCAGGAAAGCCGTAAAAATGATAGGCAACACCTGCTTAACCGAATCTTCTGGAAACATTAACGAAGCTACCGTTAGGCATTATGCCGAATGTGGTGTAAACTACATATCCTGTGGCGCTTTAACGCACGCTGTACACAATATGGATTTAAGTTTAAAGGCTATTAAATAGAGGGTTTAGCGGTTGTAAAACAGGCCGTAAATATACAGTTTAGGCAAGTTTTTTAGTATTGGTAACCTGCTGGTAATCAAAACCGGTTTTAACAAGCACAGACTTTAATAGATTAAAACCGCACCAAGACCGCCTATTAACCCTTAACAAAGATTAAACAACAATACGGTGAGCAAATCCATTGAAGACAAACTAGATAAAATCCCTGTAATTAATATAATAGTTCGTTTTTTTAAGAAAATTAAATTACCAGGGTTTGAAGGGCTTTCTGTTTACAATCTTTTGGAAATGTATGTTATTGGCATTGTTGAAGGCGCATTAACAACTAGAGCAAGTGCCATTGCCTTTAGTTTTTTTACAGCAATTTTTCCGTTTTTATTATTTATAATAATTGTAATCCCTGTTTTGCCATTCGAAAACTTTCAGACAGAATTTTTAATATTTTTAGATTCATTTTTGCCCCCTCAAACTTCAGAATTTTTTAACGATAACATTTTTAATAATATTAGCACAAGCAGCCAAGGGAGTTTGTTATCTTCAATTTTTATTTTATCAATTGTATTAATGACAAATGGTGTTAATGCCGTATTTTCAGGGTTCGAGCATTCTTATCACAAACAATTAACGCGTAACGTATTTAAGCAATGGTTATACGCATTGGGAGTTGCTATTATTTTAGCTTTATTACTTATAATTACCGTTGGCGTTTTTGGCTATTTTCAAATTTATGTAATAACGCCTTTGTACGAAGGTATTAGTGGAGAGCTTATCGACGAATCCGATTCTGGAATTGCATGGATATTATTCTCAAAATATGCCTTTTTTGTAATTATGGTATATATTGCAACGGCAACTTTGTATTATTTTGGAACCAAAGAAGGAAAACAGTCTAAGTTTTTCTCTGTTGGTGCATTATTTACTACCATACTTATTATTGTATCGTCTTATCTTTTCGGACTTTATATTGATAATTTTGGGCAATACAATAAGCTTTACGGATCTATTGGCGCACTGCTAATCCTGCTGTTTTATTTGTGGCTAAATGCAAATATTTTATTGCTTGGTTACGAATTAAACGCATCTTTGAACAAACTTCGAAAACAATGTTAGCATATGCCGTATTTTATCGATGTAATTATTCCCATTCCCTTACAAAAGCTATTTACATATAGCATTACCACCTCTGAATCTCGTTTTTTAAAAGCAGGCATGCGTGTTGCCGTACCTTTCGGGAAATCGAAAATATATACGGGTATTGTTGCTAAAATTCATAACCAAGCACCAACGGCTTACCAGGCAAAAGACATTCATCAAATTTTAGATGACACACCAATTGTAAACCAAAAACAATTGCAACTTTGGCAATGGATTTCTAATTATTACATGTGTACAATGGGCGATGTTATGCGCGCCGCATTACCAAGTGCTTTTATTTTAGAAAGCGAAACCGTAATTACTAAAAACAAAAAAACGGTTGATGAGTCTGATTTAAAAGACGATGAGTTTTTGGTTTACGAAGCCTTGCACCACCAATCTTCGTTAAAAATCCATGACATTTCAAATATTTTAGATAAGAAGAATGTATTGCCAGTAATTAAGAGGTTAATTGAAAAAGAAGCGATAACTGTTGAAGAAGAAGTTTACGAAAAGTATAAACCTAAATTGGTGCGTTATGTAAAATTGCATGCAAACTTTTCTTCTGAAAACGCATTGCAAAAATTATTAGAAGATTTAAATCGAGCACCAAAACAGCGCGATGTTGTAATGACACTGTTTTCTGTTTCAGCAAAAACAAAAAAACCTGTAAAAGTTTCAGATTTGTCAAATGAAAGTGATGCTTCTGTATCAATAATTAAAGCTTTGATTAACAAAGGTATTCTAGAAGAATATCATATTCAAACCGATCGTGTGCAGTATTCTGGTGATGACAACGAAGCTACAAAAAACCTTAACAACCATCAAAAATCGGCTTTAAGCGAAATAAAAAAATCTTTTGAAAACCATTCAGTTACATTATTACACGGTGTAACATCTTCTGGAAAAACCGAAGTATATGTAAAACTGATTGAAGACGCAATAAACACCGGAAAACAAGTCTTGTATTTGTTGCCCGAAATTGCCTTAACCACACAATTGGTAACGCGATTGCAAAATTATTTTGGCGAGCAAGTCGCTGTTTTTCATTCAAAATACTCATCGCACGAACGTGTTGAGGTTTGGAATAACGTGTTGCAAAATTCCGCGAAAGCGCAAATCGTTTTAGGCGCGCGCTCATCTGTTTTTTTACCCTTTGATAATTTAGGATTAATAGTGGTTGACGAAGAGCACGAACAATCATTCAAACAATTCGACCCCGCACCGCGTTACCATGCGCGCGATACTGCTGTTGTTTTAGGAAATATGCATAATGCTAAAGTGCTTTTGGGTTCGGCCACACCGAGTTTGGAAAGTTATTTTAATGCGAAACAAAATAAGTATGGTTTTGTGGAATTAATGCATAGATTTAATGATGTATTGATGCCCGATATTGAGTTGGTCGATATAAAGGAAAAGCTGAAAAAGAAACGGATGAAAGGGCATTTTAGCGACAGATTGCTTGAGGAAATGACCGAAACCTTAAAAGCGGGGCACCAAATAATATTGTTTCAAAACCGACGCGGGTTTTCGCCTATTATAGAATGTAAAACCTGCGGGCATTCGCCACAATGCCCCAATTGCGATGTAAGTTTAACGTATCATCAATACCGTAACCAATTGCGTTGTCATTATTGTGGGTACAATTCGGCAATGTTGCAGGATTGTATGGCATGCGGAAGTCAAGATTTAGATAATAAAGGTTTTGGTACCGAGCAAATAGAAGAAGAAGTAAAACTGCTATTTCCAGATTATAAAGTGGCACGAATGGATTTAGACACGACGCGCGGAAAATACGGCTACGAAAAAATAATTACCGCTTTAGAGCAGCAAGAGATTGATATTTTGGTGGGCACACAAATGCTAACCAAAGGCTTGGATTTTAGAAACGTGAAGTTGGTAGGGATTATGAATGCCGATAATATGTTAAATTTTCCTGATTTTAGAGCGCACGAACGCAGTTTTCAACTTATGTTACAGGTTTCGGGTAGGGCAGGACGAACGGAAGAAAGGGGTAAAGTGTTAATTCAAACGTACAATCCATATCACAATATATTGCAACAAGTATCTACCAGTAATTATATTGAGATGTTTAACGAGCAAATGAACGATAGGTATAATTATAAATACCCGCCCATTTACAAACAAATAAAAATAACCTTAAAACACAAAGATTACAAGCGGGTAGATGATGCCTCGATTTGGTTTGCTAAATCGTTACGGCAAGTGTTTACGGTTAATGTTTTGGGGCCTGAGTCGCCACCCATAGGCAGAATTAGAAACCAGTTCTATAAAAATATCTTGGTAAAGATACCTAAGCAACAACACTTGGGCAAAACAAAAGAAGCTATTATTAAAATTAATAACAGCTTCTTCAGTATAAAGGGTTTTCGGTCGGTTAAAGTTATTTTAAATGTCGATAATTATTAGTGAAACTTAATTTTCAGTACTATTTAAAATTTTTAGTTTAACAATATCCCTGTAGGGTTTTCAATATGTTTTGAGATAAACATAACTACTAACAAAAAATAAGTACAAGCAAGCTCAGTTTTACTAAAAAAACTTTAAATATTGTTTAAAGCATCAACCAGTTGTGTTTTTTTGTTTCTGCTTAAAGGAATCTCGTAAGCGCCAACTTCAACGTTTTTACTGTTAAATCTGTCAATTTTATCAAGATTTACAATATAAGATTTGTGGATTCTTAAAAATTTTCCTTCGGGCAGTTCTGCTTCAAACGCTTTCATAGTCGATAGCACGACCAAACTTGTTTCTTCGGTAACCAGTTTTACGTAATCGCCAAGAGCTTCAATCCATTTAATGTCCTTTATATAAACCTTTCGTTTTTTAAGGTTGCTTTTTACAAAAATGTGCTCACCTTCGTCTTCGTTAAAGTCTAGGGTTAATTTATGTTGCTCCAGGGCTTTTTCAACAGAGGTGTTAAAGCGTTCTCTGGTAATGGGTTTATGCAAGTAATCGGTGGCATCATAATTAAATGCTTTAAAAGCATATTCGGTTTTACCGGTTACAAAAATAATTTGCGGTTTATTGTTTAATACGTCTAAAAGTTCAAATCCATTTAGTACCGGCATTTCAATGTCCAGAAAAATCAAATCGACTTGATGCGTATTTAAACCATTTTTAGTTTCTAAAGCACTACTGTACTCTGCAATTAAGTTTAGCGAAGGGTGGTTTTCGACCAACTTAACAATAGAGAGGCGTTGTATTGCTGAATCATCTACTACTACACAGTTTAAAGTCATAACATTTTGTATTATTTCGGTTAAGATATCGACAATAGTACGAAAAATTCGGTTAAAAACCAAAAAACACCGTTAAAACGTTTGAATTAACATAATTTTAACATTTTTAAAACTGGCTGTTTTTTTATTAAAAATTTAGGAAGGATTATAGTTGTGTAATATAATGTATTTATTTATTTTTGCACCCAATTTTTAACAATAAAAACGATTTTTATGAATCATTATGAAACTGTTTTCATCTTAAATCCCGTTTTATCTGAAGATCAGATAAAGGAAACAGTAAAGAAATACGAAGATTTTCTTGTTTCTAACGGCGCTAAGATGATAGCTAAAGAAGATTGGGGGCTAAAAAAACTAGCTTACCCAATCCAAAAAAAGAAAAGTGGGTTTTACCACTTGTTTGAGTACACCGCACCCGGTGAACTAATTACGCCATTAGAACTAGAGTTTAGACGTGATGAGCGCTTTATGCGATATTTAACCGTAGCGTTGGATAAGCATGCTATTTCTTGGGCAGAAAGAAGACGAGAGAAACTTAAACAAAAAGCTTAATTATGTCAACAATAGAACAACAATCTAAAGGAAAAAAAGATGGCGAGATCAGGTATTTAACGCCACTTAACATAGACACAAACAAGGCCAAGAAATATTGTATGTTTCAAAAAACCGGAATCAAGTATGTTGATTACAAAGATCCGGATTTTTTAATGCGATTTATAAACGAGCAAGGTAAAATATTACCACGCCGTTTAACAGGGACCTCTTTAAAGTACCAAAGAAAAGTAGCCGTAGCCGTAAAAAGAGCGCGCCACTTAGCTTTAATGCCTTATGTAGGAGATTTATTAAAATAAAATACACATAACAATGGAACTTATATTAAAACAAGACGTTGAGAATTTAGGATTTAAAGACGATATTGTAACAGTTAAGAACGGTTATGGTAGAAATTTTTTAATCCCACAAAAACTAGCTGTTTTAGCTACTGTTTCTGCTAAAAAAGTATTGGCAGAAAACCTAAAGCAACGCGCATTTAAAGAAAAGAAAATAGTTGATGATGCCAATAAAATTGCCGAAGCGATTAAAGCGTTAGATGTTAAAATACCAGCTAAAGTTGGTACAGGCGACAAATTATTTGGATCTGTTAACAACATCGATGTTGCTGCCGCTTTAGAAAAAGAAGGACAATCTATCGATAAAAAATTCATAACGCTTACAACTGTAAAACGTTTAGGTAAATATACCGCAGTGGTACGTTTGCACAGAGAAGTATCTGTAGATTTAGAGTTTGAGGTTATTGCCCAAGCCTAAATTTTAAATTATAATGCACAAAGCCTCAACCTAGTTGGGGCTTTTTTGTTTAAACCTGCATGTCCCAAAGCCTGGAAATTAAAAACCTAAAAGCTCTGGGAAATATAAAATTAAGCTTAGATAATGAAATACAGCAGACTTACAAAAGAACAATTTGAAGAATTGCACCAAGAATTTATTAATTTCTTGGCAACACAATCGATAACGGCAAACGAGTGGGCAAATTTAAAAGAAAACAAACCAGAACTCGCCGAAATGGAATTGGACGTGTTTAGCGATTTAATATGGGAAGGTGCTTTAAACAAAGCCGAATATTTAGAGCATATCTCGCCACAGCACATGTATTTGTTCCGGTTGGGCGAATTTAAAATGCATGCCATTGTTGTTAATTTAAAAAACGATGTTGATATAACCACCCAAGCGGGATACAATTGGTTGCGCGAAAATTTAATGGACGAAAATGTTGAGTTTTTGCAAGCCGATAAAGACTATACAGAAGATAAAAACCTTGATAAATTTAAAATGATTGAACAAGGCGCCGTTATTACCAAAGGCGATTTGTATAAGTATTTTGATAAGCTTATAAATTAACCGTCATTACGAGGACGAAGGACGCGGTAATCTTTCAATTGTGTGGGTTGTTTTGAGGAGGTAAGAGGTAGCAATTTGTATGTTGTTTAGTTTGCTTTTTCAAATTCAGCTTCAATTTATGGGATTACCATACTTCGACTGCGCTCTGTACAGGCTAATTTTTTATAAAAAAGCGCGCAATAACAATTGCATTAATTATTTTTGTTTAGACAATGTTTTAATCGTTGTTTTGTCATTCCGCACTTGATGCGGAATCCACATAAAAAGTGTTTAGTAATTTTAAAGAAATATCCGTTTTTACGGGCTTATTATGGCTAAAAAACCAAGCATTCCAAAAGGCACAAGAGATTTTAATCCAGAGCAAGTTGCCAAACGAAATTATATTTTTAATACCATCCGCGGTGCTTTTGAAACCTACGGATTTCAACCTATTGAAACCCCAAGTTTTGAAAACTCTGAAACCTTAATGGGAAAATATGGTGATGAAGGGGATCGATTGATATTTAAGATTTTGAATTCTGGGGATTTTTTATCGAAAGCCAACGAGCAAGCCTATTCGCAGAAAGATTCTAATAAAATTACTACATCAATCTCCGAAAAAGCCCTACGCTACGATTTAACCGTCCCCTTCGCACGCTATGTGGTACAACACCAAAACGACATAGAATTCCCATTTAAACGCTACCAAATACAACCCGTTTGGCGTGCCGACAGACCACAAAAAGGACGTTTCAGAGAGTTTTACCAATGCGATGCCGATGTGGTTGGCAGTAAAAGCCTGTGGCAAGAAGTAGAGTTTATTCAACTATACGATACGGTGTTTTCAGCTTTAAAACTGGAAGGCGTTACCATTAAAATAAACAACCGTAAAATACTTTCTGGAATTGCTGAAGTTATAGGCGCAAGCGATAAGTTAATCGATTTTACGGTAGCACTCGATAAACTCGATAAAATAGGAGAAGAGAAGGTAAAAGAAGAAATGCTCTCTAAAGGAATTTTAGAAGAAGGGATTTTAAAATTACAGCCTTTGTTTAATTTGTCTGGAACTTTTGAGTCGCAAATTGATGGTTTAAAAAGTATTTTAAATACATCAGAAGCCGGAAAAAAAGGTATTGAAGAATTAACCTTCATCAATAATGCGATTGCTGAATTGGGATTATCATCAGCAAAATTACAACTGGACGTTACCTTGGCACGTGGATTGAATTATTACACAGGTGCCATTTTTGAAGTTTCAGCACCCGAAAAAGTTAAAATGGGTTCTATTGGCGGTGGCGGACGTTACGACGATTTAACCAGTATTTTTGGAATGCCAAACATGAGTGGTGTTGGTATTAGTTTTGGTTTGGACCGTATTTATTTAGTGCTTGAAGAATTGGGTCTGTTTCCCAAAACGGTTAATAAAAATGTTGAAGTGTTGTTTATTAATTTTGGGGAAAAAGAAGCTCTCTTTAGTTTAAAAGCCATTAAGCAATTGCGCTTAAAAGGTGTTAATGCCGAATTGTATCCTGATGCTGCCAAAATGAAAAAACAAATGAACCATGCCAACAAGCGCGCCATCCCGTTTGTGGTATTGGTAGGCGAGCAGGAAATAAGCTCGAATACCTACACCTTAAAAAATATGGGTTCTGGTGAACAAAATAAAGTATCGCTTCAAGAATTAATCGGTTATATAAAATAAACCTGTTATTGTCTTGTACGGCAGAACGATGGTCATAAAAATTTTGCGTTTTAACAAAGTACTGCACAAAACACTAATCAATGCAACAAAAAAAAAGTCCTGAAGGTTGGTTCAGGACTTTAAGCATAGTTAAGTTAACAAAGTAGATTTGGGTAAAACTATTAAAACTAATTCAACTCACTATTTTATCAATACTTTTTTGGACAGTTTTCCGTATTCGGTTTCAATTTTCAAAATATAGGTACCAGTTTTAATTTGCGAGGTTTTATATTTTAAATAATCGTTGTTAGAGTTTATTTGGAATTTGAATAAAGATTGCCCTAAAATGTTAATCATTTCAACAGATTCAATAAGTTGTGATTCAGGGTTGTGCACAACAACATGCTTGTCCTCATTTGAGAAATACACTTCAATAGGGTTTTTGTGAGATTGGTTGGTATCTAGTGTTTGAGATGCTTTAGAGAAAGTTAACTCAAATCGGTTTAAATATTCGCCAACTGCTAGGTGCACATTGTATTTGCCTGCTTTTAAATCGTGATATAGGTTTAACTCTTTATCATGTAAATAAATTTCTGTTTGGCCATCCATATTTTCAAGTTTGTCGATCTTAATGGTAGCCAAACCTTCCTGGTTAATTTTTATGCCCAATGGCAACACTTGGTTTTCATGAAAATTGTTTACACCTTGAATAACAAAGTTTTTGTTGTTAATTCTCCAAAACAGGTCTTCAACATTTTCGTCTATTAAAAGAGCATCGTAACCAATGTCTATTGCGTTGGAAGCATTTTTATCTGCACCAACAAGAAGATGGCGGTGGTAGCCTTTTGGAGAATGTAGAATCAGCCTTATTTTTGGCCTATTGTCCAGATTGGTTGAAACGGTACTCGATTTACCTTTGGCGTTTTTTCCTTTCATAAACAAAGAAGGGTCTGAAGCTTCGGTTTTAAATATGCGCTGGCTGTTTTTAAATGTAATCGTACCACCGGTATTGGCTTTAACAAAGAAGCCTTGGCCAACAGGAATGTACTGTTGCGGTGTTTTGGTGCCTTCTAGTCCTGAAGCGTTTATCCTTATATCGTTTGAAGTGGCTACGATGCCTCCCATTAAGTTGTAGGTTGCATACCCACCTTGGTATTCGCGCAATACATGGGTGTTTCCTGCAAAATGATCCCAAAAGTATAGTGCTCCATCAATAATATTAGATGCTGCTCTACCGTTATTATCGCTAATATTGTCTAAAATAAATTCGCGCGCATCAATGGCAGAGGCATAGGGGTTGCCAATTAGGTATTCGTTTCCTGCCGATAGGTTTAGTGTAATTTCGCCGTTATTTGGTTTTCCGGTAAAGACATAGTTTTGTTCTTGGGTAAAAGCTGTTGCACTGTTTTCTACGCCTTTCATGGTGTAGCCCTCGCCCGCAAATATAGTTCCGGTATGTTTAGCATGTTGCCACGATGCATAATCTTCGTTTAGCTTGTTGGCAAATTTCCAGATCCAATAACTTGCTATACCAATGGCTGTAGTACCGGGCGTACCGGGTGAGCCATTGTATCCAGACACAAAATTAATAGGTAGCGGATTATCTGGAACAGTTCCGTCTCTTAAAACATCAGAGAGCGAATAGCTATTGTTATTACTGCTTGTATTGCTTAGGCCAACAGGCGAAGACCAGTAATTATAGGTAAATAAATCTTTGGTGCCTTGTTGGTCGCGCTCTAGTGTACCAGAACTGTTAACATCTAAGTCGCTATCTGCGCTTTGCACAAGTTGCGATTCGCCTTGCAGATCTATAACCCCGTTTAATTTTAAGTACCAAGAGTTTGTTATGCCAGAGTCGTTATTTACTTCTAGTTTGCTATTGTTGTCTAAAATTAATCCAACCATTTCGTGGTTACTATTGGTTTTAATGTTGCCTTTAATATTTACTATTGCAGCTTTGGTATGTGAGCCCGTAATGCCCCAGATATTACCATGAACCCAATTGTTTGCATTGGTCCAATCTCCAGAGCAGGATGTGGTGGTAACAAAAGGTAAAGGTGCTGTTTGCACATCGATTATTTTAGTGTTGAATATTTGGCATCCAGAACCAGAATCTATGCTGGCAGTAGATAAATCGTCTATAACATTGTCTTTATAAACATCCATTTTATAATACCGCACTAAACTGGACCAATCTAATGGCGTGGAAGTGTTTGTTGAAGCATTATAATGATTGATGTTTTTGGGGATTATATCGCCTTTAACTGTACCAGCATTATTCGATATTTCTTGGTGCACCATTTTTTGAAGCTCATTTTCTGAAAGTGCTTTGTTGAACAAACGCACCTCGTCTATAAAACCTTTAAAAAAGTATTGGTTTGCACCTGGGCGTTTGCCAATTGTAAAAGGCGTAGCAGTGGTATTTAAGTTGCCAGATTTTGTTGTACTTGCTACTTCTTCGCCATTAACATAAAGTTTTAGTAGCCCGTTAGAGCTGCTATAAGTTGCTGCGACATGTACCCATTGGTTTGTTGGGAGCGCAGTACCACTGTTAAGGTTTGTACCGCTGGCTTCAACAAAAAGCCTATGGTCTGGGTATAGCCTTAAGTAAAAATTGCTTTCTCCAACAATAACCCGAATTCCACTTGCCGTTGGGTCGGTTTTTATCCAAGCCATTAAAGAAATTTCGGCCCATTCGCTAATAAGAGAGGTTTCTTGGGCATAATCGTTTCTGCCGTCAAAGTAAAGATGTAGTTTTCTGTCTAGATCTCTTGGAGATCCAAAAATGGTATCGTCGGTATCGAATAGATCTAATATACCATCGCCTTCGGCATCGTTTGTATCATCGATAACACCATCGTTATTGGCATCTAAATGGGCGTATAATGTGTGAGAAATATCGAAAGTAGATCCGTCTGAGGTTGTATCGATATAATCTGGCGCACCATCATTATCTGAATCTTTAACGTAATGGTGCCAACCAGAACCAGTGTTGCCTTGGTTGTTATTGCCAAAAGCTGTTGCAAATGTGCTGCCGTTAAAATAATCGTATAAATCTAAAATACCATCGGTGTAATATTCTATTGTGCCATCAGAATCTATATCGGCTTCTCTAACGGCATCGGTATCTGTGCCGTCTCCAACGCCATCGCCTGTAATATCGCCATCGCCGTTTTGGTGGTTTGGATCGTTTGTATTTGTTGCACCAGATTCGTCAACATCAAAAATGGTATCGTTATCGGAGTCTAAATCCAGGTAATTAGGCGTGCCATCATTATCGGAATCCAATGCTATATGGCCTTCGCTTAAATCGTGCATACCGTTATTGTTGGTATCTACCCAAGTGCTGCTACCTGTTAAAGTGGCGTTGCCTTCGCTGTAGTTTCCTAGTCCAGCTTCAACCACATCTGGGATGCCGTCGTTATCAGAATCCAAATCGAATACATCTGCAACCCCATCGGCATCGGTATCGCATAGGGTTTGCGAAATTACAATATCGTCTATGGCCAGATCGTTTCCGCCGCCTCCAATTTCGTTGTTGATAAAGTACACATAAAATTCGCTTACATTTAGAGTGAGGTTGGCAGTAAATTGATGCCAGCTGTTTGCGGGATCACCATTAATTGATGGAGGAATATCTCCTGTTGAAATAGAGGCTAAAACGTTGTTGCTTGTGTCTCTAAACTCAACCAAGATGTTTGGTCTTAATCTTGTGGCAATTCCGGGAGCTTTAGTGGTGTCTAGGTTTAACACCCAAAAGCTATATGTAATGGGTATATTTGGTAAAGCACCAACAATATTGGCTGTATAAAAAATACCTGGATCGTAAGAGGCGTTAAACATGGCCATTCTGCCGTTGGTGTCTCCTGGTGTGTGGTCTTCGCCAGTGTACCAATAGTTGTCTGCCCATGCAGCTACTTCGTTTACCGGGGTTTGGTCTGTGCCATCGCCATTTGCCGCTTTATGATATACTGTATATTCGCCATCGTTTAGATCGTCTCCTCCAAAACACCCTGAGAATCCATCTTCGTAGCAATAGGTGGTAATGGCATCGTAGGTTGTGTTTATCGTTGTTCTGTTACCTGTACCAAAGGTTTCATTTAAGAATTTGTAATTGGTAGTGGTTGCAATTAAGGAGTTTTTACAGGCCAATTCTTCAACCGAGTCTTCTATACCATCATTATCATCATCAATATCCACATCGTCCAGAATACCATCGCCATCGCTATCGAAAAAACTTTGAACCGCTGTTTTGGCCGCTATATTAAACACATACGATGTAGATTTTCTTTGGCTGTTTTTAGAACCATTTTTAAGCAAAGTATTTGATATGTTTACTGTAATTGTTGAGGTTTTTTTACCTCTAGATAAAGCATTGAATGTTATTGTAAATTCAGTTTTTGTTCCAGCTTTTATAAGCATATTTGATGGGGCTTTAACTGTAAAGTCCTTGTGGTTTGAGGAGGTTATGCTGTTTATACTAAGGTTTGTAGATCCTTGGTTTATTATTGTAAATGTTCTTGATATGCTGTTTTTTAATTTAGTTGTGCCAAAGTTAGTGTTGTTTACCGTAGAGGTATCCTGGTTTTCGTTTGGTACTTCTGTATTGTTGCTTTCAATTTTTATACTTGGTTTGGTGGCCTGATTAAATGCTACAATTTTTATGTTATCTAGGTATAATTCATTATTCTTTTTTTTGGCGTCTGCCCTAAATCTTATTTTGGTTTTTTCTTTAAAGGTATATTGTTTGCTGTTTTTTACACCTACCGTTATCTTATTGTAAGTTTTATTGTTTTCAAAATCTTTAGAGTTAACAAATTTAGATAATGGTTTTTTCTTCCAAGATTCGCCACCATTGTTTGAGAATTCGATAAAAAAATCGTGCCCTTCCTCAAAGTCAATAGTTTTAAAATCGAAAACAATGGCAATAGAGTCGAACTTTGTTAAATCGAGGTTGTCTGTGTAGGTAGATGATCTATAGTCCCTATCGTCTGTTAATTTAATAGCATATTTGCCAGAGAGCATTTTTTTGGGGCTACGTTCGCATCGATTGCCGCCATCGTTCCAAATGCCCCATCCAGACTCAAAGTCTTCAGAGTCTAAAACGGTTTGCGATTGTAAATTAAATGAACTACAGATGCTAAGCATTAGCATAGCTAACCAGAATAGGTTGGTATGGTTTCTCATGGGTAGGTTAATTTAGTAGGGGGCTACATTTATAACTATAATAAACTTTATTGCACAAAGATAGTGAATTTCTTTCAAAAACCGATAAAAAACAAATAACATCGTTAAAAGGTTTTTTTTTGGTAAATGCCACCAAGCTTTATTTTAATATTAAATCACCGCCTTTTATTTGAAATAACTAGGTTTGAGGCTCTCTGTTTTACATCTATTTTATTAATATTTTTTTTGATAGTACAGCTTGGTCTGTTTTTGTTTTTACAATGTAAACGCCTGCTGAAATACTTTTTGTTTTATGTTCAATATAGTTGTCTTGTGATTTTACATTAAACTTATAAACGGACTGCCCCAAGATGTTGTAAATGTTTATAGATTCAATAAATTTTAAATCTGGATTATGTACAATGAAGCTTTCTTTTTCGCTTGAAAAATAGACTTCGAGCTTGGTGTTTTCAAAAAGATCTGTTCCTAAGGTTTTTGAAGCATCAAAGCTAATTTCAAAACGATTTGAGTGTTCGCCAGAAGACAAATAAATGTCGTAATTACCTTGTTTTAAATCGTGATAGGTGTTTAATTCCTTATCGTGTAAGTAAATGTTGGTATCTGATGTTATGTTTTCCAGCTCATCTATTTTTATGGTTGCCAATCCGTCTTTATCGGTTTTTATGCCTAACGGTAGTACCTGGTCGTTATTAAAATTATTAACGGCTTGGATGATGAGTTTTGCACTGTTAAACTCCCAGTACATATCTTCTTTGTTTGATTCGTTTAAAAGCGCATCGTACCCTAAATCGAAATTATTTGAAGCATTTGGATCTACACCAACAAGTAATTGGCGGTGGTATCCATCAGGTGAGTGGAACATGAGCCTGATTTTTTGTCTGGAGTCTAAATATTGGGCCTTAGCATTAGAATTGGTTTTTGAGCCATTTTTAATGAATAGCGATGAGGCAGGGTTTTCTTTCATAAAATAACGTTGGCTATTTTTAAATTGAACGTTGCCACCAGTAATGGGTTGAATTAACCCCGTTAATGCGACATCTGCTATTGACGATACAAAGAATCCTTGGCCTACAGGAATATATCGTTGCGGCAACATGGATCCTACCTGCCCCGAAGCATCAATTCTTGCATCGTTAGAAATGGCTAAGGTGCCACCCATTAAGGTATAGGTAGCATATCCGCCTTCGTATTCAGATAATATATGGGTATTGTTTGCAAAATGATCCCAAAAATATAGCGCTCCATTTATAAGGTTGTCTGTATTGCCGGCTTTACCGCCATCGGCAGCACTAATATTGTCTCTAATAAACTCGTCGGCATCCATGGCAGAAGGGTAGGGGTTGCCCATTAAATATTCGTTTCCTGATCCTAAAGGCAAAGTAAAGTCGCCGTTATTTGGTTTACCGCGTAGAACATAGTTTTGTTCTGGAGTTGCAGTACCAGGACCTTTCATGGTAAAACCTTCGCCTGTATTTAAGGTTCCGGTACTTCTAACATGTTGCCATAGCGGATACTCATTTGCTGTTAAGTTGGTGTATTTCCAGATCCAATAATCTGCAATTGCAGGAGATGTGTTACCGTTATAACCAGAGGTTAAAAACGTTACATTGGTAAATACATTTGGCAAGGTATAGCTGTTATTGTTTGATGTGGTGTTACTTGTGCCAACTGGAGAACACCAATAGTTGTATAAATAGGTATTAGAGTTTCCTTGCTGATCGCGTTCAAGTGTGCCAGAACTTGTAAGGTCTAAATCACTGCCATCGGTTTGTATTAGTTGCGATTCGCCCTCTAAATCTATGGTGCCGTCTAGCTTTAGGTAATGGGTTACCGTTAAGCCTATACCATCGTTTGTTGCTGTGTTTCCGTTAACTTGTAAATCACCACTGTTTATTATTAAAGCTTCAAGCGTACAATCTCTTGCTCTTACATCTGTTGCTGATGCGCCTAAATAGATATTGTTGTTAATTTCAACAATATTCCAATCAATAGGCGTGGTGCCATCAACTATTGAAAGTGCGTTAGGTAGTGTTTGTACGCTATTGTTTAACCAAGTGGCATCGTCGTCCCAAGAACCGTCTGTTTGCGATTGGTAAGGGAGTGGTGCAGTTTGTCTGTCAACAGTATCTAAATTTCTTAAAGCTCCCTGATGGTTGTTGCCAGACATATCGTTGGTGTTTGTATATGTATATACAGACATGGGGTAATATGCAGCTAAATCAGTCCAAGGAATTGCACTTATTTCGTTGTTTGTAATGGTGGTTGGTATGATATTGCCTTTAATTAAAGTTGGAGTAGGTACTATTGCTGCATCTATAATTTCTTGATTCATTATATAGCGCAATTGGTTAACAGAAAGCGCTATATCCCAAACGCGTACTTCATCAATATTTCCGGCAAAATAAGCTGTTGTGTTAGGGTCGAACCCATCGGCCGCAGCAATTAGGAATTTTCTTGATGTTGGAATTGGAGCCGCTAAAGATGATGCTGATGTGTCAGCTACTCCATCTATATATAATGTTGCCGTACCACTATTGTAAATTACGGCTACTTGATGCCATTCGTTTTCTGGTATTGCTACAGACGAAGTGATTTCTGGTACGCCACCATTTAGATTAAATTCTAGTTCTCCAGAGCCATTGATTCTTAAATCGTAACCTTCTGTATTTGCTGCGTCTCTTTTTGATACTATTGAGGCGTTTAGTGTACCTGCATCTCTTTTAATCCATGCAGAAATGGTGAATTCAGTAGTGTTTAAATCTAAATTATCTTCTATATCAACATAATCAGCTATTCCATCAAAATATACAGAGCGTTCTCTAATAACTTGCTCTGCATAACCAAATGTTATAAATTTAGTACCATTAAAATTGTAATCTGTTTCTAGATTACCATTCCCATCTGGAGTCATAACTCTATAATCTGCTGTTGGATCAAATACATCTGTATCAGAAATAAACATTAAGAAACTTCCTGGGGGGTTTATGTTTCTTACTGCGTTCTCAGGAATTGAAATTTTACAAGAAGGAATATCGCCTCCGTTTTCAATTACTTTCCAGATGCGTTGCATGCCAGTAAAGGTTACAGGGGTGCTTAATGCTGGTGCTATGCCAGCACTCATGTTAACATTAACAGTTGTGGCAGCTAAGTTTAAATCTGCACCATTATTCCCCCAGATTAAAAACTCTTTATCATTGGCAAAGGTGTTGGTGTTTAGATTGTTGGTGGTGTAAATATCCGATAAGCCAATGGTTAGAATACCTTCAATTGGACCAGTTCCATCTGTAGCATTATTGATGCTACTTGATTGTTTTTGGTTTAGTTCTGATTTGTCATCACGACCAATACCAGCGATGTCATAATTATATCCTGGATTTGCCGATTGATCCCAAATAACTGTACCATCACTATCTACATAATCTTGAGAGGTACCGTTAACGCCCAAAGTAATACCGTACTTTAAAGCTAAGTACGATTGTATTCTGTTGCGCTCTTGGGTGAGGTCTGCATCATCTTTTTTGGCTGAATATGTAATAACTTCGCAAATTCTTCCTTCATAACTTCCTACAAAAGCTTCGCTTCTTCCTAAAAAATATCGGGAATTACTTATGTTGGTAAACTGAGGTAAACCTACTTCTGTATTACCAATATTGTTAGCATTATACAAAAGAATATTTGCTGTTGGTGATGCCGACAAATTATTACTACTATTAATAATTCCAGCATTACTATAACCTGCTGATGCATCTGTATGGGCTATACCATAACCTCTATTTGCTACAGGTGTTGAAGCTGAAGTAGGTGTTGTTCCTATGGCATACGATATAATTTCATTTGTAAACCTAATAGAGTATCGTCCAAAACCTATTCCTGTTCCGTCTCTTTCGTTTGTGCCTGGGTCTCTATCACCACAAAATAAATCCATACTAGCTAATGAAGCATTTGCTGTTACATCTGGGACTACTACGATAAACATATCCTGTGTATAGAACCCAGCGGTGCCTGTTAGGGTATTTCTGCTAGTGTCTGTATAGCCATAATCTTCACCAGCCGTATTGTAGTCATTATCAAAATCTATTACAGGATTAAAGTTAACATTGTAAGTTGGATTGTCTCTGTAAGTGGGTTCCAATCCTGCAGGAGCTGTTGCATCGTTTCCGTTTGCAGTTTGATCTGCCCAAAGGCTAACAGATTGCCCATCAGTATAAGCTAATCCATCATTGCTTTTTAGCCATAGTTGTAAATCTGTATCTACTCCACCAGGAGCTTGTACCAGTACGCCAACACCACGAATGTTAAAAGTATATGGGTTTTCACTACCAGTTGGATCATCATTAGCAATAGAAACCGTAGCGTTTTTAGTGCCTACGGTTGTGGGGTCGAAAGTTATAATAAAATCAGTACTACTACTTGCTGCAATAGGAGTGGACGGAGTAGTTGTTACAGTAAAATCTGCAGCATCAACACCACTAATACTAACTAATGGCCCCCCTGTTAAATTTAAGTTAGTTAGAGTTCCTAAATTATTAATAGTAAAAGTATTTGCATTTGTACTACCAGCTATGTTAACATTTCCAAAATCAGTATCATTTGTAACTGAAGGGATATTAGTTAAAGGTGCATCGTGCGGAATAGGGTTGCCATTTCCAACAATGTCAATTTCTTGAAGTGTTGTTGTTCCGGTTCCTTGTATATTGAAGGAGTAGGGGTTTTCATCACTATCATCGTTATCGATACTAACTGTAGCTGTTCGTAAACCTGTTACAGTTGGGTTAAAAGTGATTGTAAATGTTGTGCTTCCGCTAGCTGAAACAGTTGATGCGGGAGCGGTGGTAACCGTAAAATCTCCAGGATTAGTACCTCCAATAACCACTAAAGGCCCACCTGTTAAATTAAGTGTGCCTGTGCCCGTATTTTGAATGGTAAATGTATTAGCGTTTGAACCTACTGTAACATCATGACTTCCAAAATCGGTATCGTTTGTTGCTGATGGTGTGTTGGTTAACGTGGCATCGTGTAAAATATCGTTACCTGCGCCTTGTATATTTATTTCGGGCAAAGCAACACATGCTGCTCCTCCGTTAGTAACCTGAAAGTATAATGTTTGGGTAACAAGCCCGCTGGAACCATTATCTAAGTCATTTGCTGCTGGTTCAGAATTTTCATCGTAAGCTAAAACTGATACTCCTCCAGAAGTTATATCTAGCCTACCTCCACCGTTCCAGCCATCACCATATAGTTCATATACAATGGCATAATAACCTGTGCCACCGGGTATGTTAAGGTCATCGGCTAAACAACCAAGGTTTAATGCAGTAGAGTAACTACCACTACTTCCATCATATCCATCATCAATTGTAGCTAATAAAGTTCCAGATGGGTTGTAAATTTCTACACGGTTTTCGCCAGACCAATTAGGCCAATTAACACTGGCAATAACTTCGGATGTTTGAGAAAATGTATTTGAGGATAATAGTATGCCTAAAACAAGCAGACAAGATCTTATTAGAAAAGTAATTTTTTTCATGAGAGGTTAAATTTTAGTTTGGGACTAATTATGAGGTTCAAACATATACAAAAACTCCATGAAATGCAAAAATAATCGACAAATTGCATGTATTGTTTTTTAAAACATTGATTTTAAAGGGTTTGTGTATTGTGTTTTTTTTGATAATTTTGCTGTTTTGTGGTAAAATTAAACGTTTGGTAATCAGTAAAATAGCAAAAGGCTGAATTTTGGTTTTCAGCCTTTGTTAAATGAGTTTGGTTAGATTAATATTTAATTAATCTTTTCATTAAACTTGCTCCGTTTTCGCTATTAATAATCTTTAATAAATATGGGGCTTGTTCTAACTTGTTTAAGTTGGAAATGTTTATAGTTCCATTAATGCTAGTAGAATACTGTTTGTCGAATACCAACCTTCCGTTCAAATCGAATATTTTAATTTTAAACTCGTTGTTGTTATAATTAAGCGGTACTTTAATAATAAGATTGTTGTTAAACGGATTTGGTGTTATTAGGACATTGTTAAGGTTAAAATCATCATCAATATCCAAAGCACCATCTGGTGTTGCAGGATTACAATCGTCATCAATACCATTGCCAGATATTTCAGAAACTCCAGGGTTCACATTGAAATCGTTATCGTTACAATCGGTGTTGTTATCACTGTAGCCAATGGGAGCGGTAGAGCTGCACAACATGGCCGTTGTGGTCGATCCGAATCCATCGCCATCGGCATCCACGTAATATTGTTGTGGGGTGTTTACGGTATCGTCGCTGTCGTTACAATCGGTGTTGTTATCACTGTAGCCAATGGGAGCGGTAGAGCTGCATAACATGGCTGTTGTGGTCGATCCGAATCCATCGCCATCGGCATCCACGTAATATTGCTGTGGGGTGTT
>NZ_JBHULK010000001.1:366479-1010378 GCF_042684345.1 Gelatiniphilus marinus
GTTTACGGTGTTATCGTTATCGTTACAATCGGTGTTGTTATCACTGTAGCCAATGGGAGCGGTAGAGCTGCATAACATGGCTGTTGTGGTCGATCCGAATCCATCGCCATCGGCATCCACGTAATATTGCTGTGGGGTGTTTACGGTGTTATCGTTATCGTTACAATCGGTGTTGTTATCACTGTAGCCAATGGGAGCGGTAGAGCTGCATAACATGGCTGTTGTGGTCGATCCGAATCCATCGCCATCGGCATCCACGTAATATTGTTGTGGGGTGTTTACGGTGTTATCGTTATCGTTACAATCGGTAGTTGGCAATACACTAGTTGTATATCCAGCACCAGGGCTAGTACATTGTGTTGTAGTTGAAATTGCATAGTTATCATTGTCGGCATCTAAATACCACACAGTATTTGGGTTAATTGATGCGCCTGTTATTGGTGTATCATCACAATCTGTATTATCTGCTACATATCCAGCGGGTTGCGACGCTGCAACTTGACTTACTAATGGGTTTCCAAATGTATCACCATCAGCATCTTGATACCATGTTGTTAGATTGCTAGTAATATTGATAGTATAGTCTTCTACTTCTCCATCAAAACTATTTTGGCACGATGTAGGATTGGCATTGTATCTCGCAGAAATTCGCATACGAGTAGAACCTAATGAAGCTGTTGGGGGAATGTTAATTGATAAGGGAGTTGATATAGGGCTATCGCTAACACCAGTTATATTTCCTAAATCATAAGATTCACCACTATCCGTAAAATTACCATTTTGGTTCCAATCTATCCAAGCTATGGCATCGACTCTAAAATTGCCATCTGTATCAACATGAACAGTTAGATTGTAAGTTGATGATTGTGTAACTGTTGTCGAGATGTTTGTAAAATCTTCGTAACCAGTATCTTTAGGGGATCCATCGGCATTGTCAATTGTATTAAAAATGACTCTTGTTATTCCTGTTTCGAAAGAAGTATTACCACTTGAAGCACAATAAGATACGGCCGTTGTAGAAAAATTAGTTGAGCTTGTATAGGCAGACGTTGAACTATCACAAACACTTCTTACTTGTACCTCGTAATTTGTTGACGCACTTAAACCAGATAAATCACTTGTTGAAGAAGATATTCCCAAGACATCAATCCATGTGGGCGATCCAATTTCTCTGTATCTAAGGTCAAAAGTAGCACCAGAAGCAGAACTCCATGTCATGGTTGCAAATGTAGAATTTATACTTGAAGCAGTTAAACTTGTTGGTACAGCAGAAGTTATTGGGGTTAACAAAACATCGGCCAAATTTACAGTTTGGTAATCAGCAATGGTTTGATTGGTTAGTGTAAAAGATTGATAACAATCTGCTTCGAATAATATATTGTAAGTTCCTGCTTTTACAGGTCTGTAATAATCACCAAGATTGGCCTCTGATACTGTATGGGAGCCTACTGCATCATGGCCTACAAGCGTTATGGTTGCTTCAATTGGGTTGTTGGTATTGGCATCTTTTACAACACCTCTAAACCCATAAGTGCCTTGAACTAGATAATCGATTAAGGCTTCTTTATTGAAATTCCATAGATTATTTAACTCGGAAGCAAATGGGGTTTTATTATTTGATAATTCAATGGTGGTTTCTTTACATTGGTGAGAAAAATTCATGTAATCTTGACGACCTCCATCAACACGATACCAATCTGCACCATGAGTGATTCCATTGGTTAAGTCATCCATATATCCATTATCTATACCATTACTATCCGCTTGGGCATTATCTGCATATTCTCTGCTTATTAACTGAAACCATGCATCGTCAGCATGTCTGTCGTACGTATTATCCCAAGGATAGTTTACCACCTCTACACCACCATGAAAATTGGCCGATAATACAAAATGATGGGCATCGGCAAAATTCATAAAATGTAGTGTTTCTAATTCATACACAGTATGTCCATTTGAATGTGGACCAGCTAAGTTATCCGGATAGTTTCTGTTTAAATCAAAGCCATTATCATTTGCCCTTCTAGCATTGGCAACAGAAGTGTTAGATGGATTATTATAAAACGTACCATCAGGATTTGCCAAAGGGTTTATCCAGATTTCTGAATTGTCAATTAAATTTTTTACTCTCGCGTGGTCTGTATGCCCCGAATCATTATATGCTGTGATGAAATAATCTATAAGGTTAAGCATCAATGGGTAGCCGGCAAGCTCATCGCCGTGCATCGATGAGGTGTACATCATTTTTGGTTCTTGTTCATCGGTCGTAACATTGTCTGATAGTTTGATGAACAACAATCTTTTGTTTCCTCCGCTTACACCTTCGGTAGTACCACCAATATCAACCAATTCGCAAATACTAGGGTTGTTTGATGCAAATAGAGCCATTTGGTCTGCATAATCTTGATAGGTTGGATAAGCGGTTAAAGGAAAGCTTAAAGGAGTAGCAAATGCTTTTCCTGTTTTAATGCTTTTCCTTATTTGATTAGACATTAACCTTTCTTTTGGCTGATTATCCGAATCGTTAATTGTATAAGTTAGGTTAAAGTTTAAAAAACGGTTAAATTCGTTTTCGTTGGCTATAGCTTTAATTGTTAAAGGTGTTTTAGGATTTTGACCATGATCAAAAGACACAATATTGGCTAGTTGTTTAACTTCGTTTAAGTTGTTGGCAGTGAAAGTAAAAACGAGTTCTCCACGTTCTTTTAAATAGTTTTCGGCTTTAAGTTTGTTAGTGTTTTGAGAGAAAGTAATTTGCACCATTAGCATAAATAGCACGCTTACAAGAGTAGTTTTTTTCATTGGATTTGGTGTTAGGTGATGATTTGTACACAGCTAATATAAAAAAATATTAAAAAAAACTCCATGAAATGCAAAAAAATCGGACGAAAAGCATGCGCTTTATCGGTGTTATTTGATAAATTCTTGATGAATAGTGGTTTTTGGTTGTATTGGGTTTTATGAAAATAAAATAATTTTTTTTATATATTTAATAAATTATTTCATTATGAGGGTATTTTTCTTACTTATTATGGTTGTTTTATTTACTCAATGTAAAACAGAACAGTCACATACATTTAAAGTTATGACCTGGAATATCCTGCACGGTGCCAATGATATTATTAACGGAAAAGAAAATGCCATAGCGATTATAAAAGAAATTGATCCGGATGTAATTTTAATGGTTGAAACTTATGGGTCTGGTAAAGATATAGCTGATGCTTTAGGATATAATTTTCATTTAATTGCACCAAAAGGAACTGCTTTAAACGATAAAGGAACAAACCTGTCTATTTTCTCAAAATACCCCTTTGGCAATCGAATTGATACTGAATACCCGTTTTATTTAGGAGGAATAGAAATTATAATTAACAATCAAAAGGTGCGTTTTTTTTCGAATTGGTTTCATTATCTACCTTGGAACGATGCACCAGAAAACATGGGTAAAACCACCAATGAACTTCTGGAATGGGAGAAAACAGGAGCCCGTTACGACATGCTTCAAAACGTGTTGCCCTATCTAAAAAAATATGCAAGCCAAACAGATTCAATACCCATAGTTTTTGGTGGCGATATGAATACGCCTTCGCATTTAGATTGGGGCGAAAACACCAAAACCATACACAATAATTTGGTAGTGCCTTGGAATACAACAAAACAATTAGAGAAATTAGGATTAATCGATACATATCGAACCTTAAATCCAAACCCGTTAACGCACCCAGGAATTACATGGAATACAGAGGCCAAAAACGATTCGCACAGAATAGATTATATTTTTTATAAGGGCGCAAAACTAAAGTCCGTAAACTCTAAATCTTATCATGCCTATTTTAATAAACCCATTACCATTAATGGTAAAGCGTTTTTATATCCCTCGGACCACGGTTTTGTGGTTACTGCTTTTAAGTTGTTAAAAAATTAAACAACATCGCTTTTTATTGTTTTTTTTTAGTTTTTTTAATAAGTTATGTGTGGAAAGCACAATAGTTATTTAGCTATTTTTTTTCTGATGTTAATTTAACTATTTTAGGGCGGTATTTACAAATTTACACACATCTTTTTGTAAATAAAACACGGTAAATTAATAGTTTAATATTTTAGATTTAATCCTAAATTCATGATTTTAAAAAACACCCTAGTTGTTGTTCTCTTTTGTATTTGTTTTTCAGTAAATAGCCAAAACAAAAACCCCATAACAGACTATAAGCATTATATAGAAAACGAGCAGGTTATTAGCGAAAACAAATTAGATGCGCACGCCTCTTTTACCTCATATACATCCAAATCTGATGCGCTAAACCGAACTAATGGATTACAACAAAGTTTAGATGGCCTATGGAAGTTCAATTGGGTAAGAAACCCAAAAGACCGCCCCACTACATTTATGGATCCTGCTGAAGATGTTGCAAGTTGGAACGATATTAAAGTGCCATCCAATTGGGAGGTAGAAGGTTACGGCATACCTATATATGTTAACCATCAATACGAATTTGCCGATTACAAAGCTCCCATTGCAGACGATATGGAATGGGTCGATAAAATATATCCAAAAAATCCAGGTAATGTACCAGACAACTACAATCCCGTAGGCTCCTACCGAAGAGACTTTACAATAAACGAAAATTGGGGCGACAAAGAACTCTTTTTGCATATTGGCGCCATGAAATCGGGTGGTTTTGTTTGGTTAAATGGCGAATATATTGGTTATTCACAAGGCAGCAAATTGCCAGCTGAATTCAATATTACCAAGGCAGCCAAAGTAGGTAAAAACACACTGGCCATTCAAATTTTTAGATGGACCGATGGCTCGTATCTCGAATGTCAGGATTTTTGGAGAATAAGCGGCATCGAGCGCAGCGTTTACATTTATGCCCAACCCAAAGTAAGAGTTGAAGATTTTCAAGTTGCTGCAACATTAGATAAAGCCTATCTAAACGGTATATTAGATGTTTCCGTGTCGTTAAAAAATCATTTATCAAAAAATAAAAACGTTCAGGTAGAGTTTCAATTATTCGACCAAAATCAAAAACAAATAGCATCTAAAAATATAGATGTTTTGGTTGGTTCAGATAATAAAATGGAGGTTAATTACAAAGCCCAAATACCTTTAGTAAAACCATGGAGCGCAGAACATCCAAATCTATACGACTTTGTAATAGAGATTAAAGATAAAAAAGGGAATGTATTAGAGGTTATCCCATCTAAAATTGGTTTTAGAACTGTTGAAATTAAAAACGGATTGTTACTTTTAAATGGTAAGCGCATTACTTTAAAAGGTGTAAACACTCAAGAAGCAAACCCCGAAACAGGTCATGTAGTGTCTGAAGAACTCATTATGAAAGACATTAAGCTTTGGAAAGAAAATAACATAAATGCAGTTCGTTTAAGTCATTACCCGCAACAGCGACGTTTTTACGAACTATGCGATATTTACGGTATGTACGTGGTTGACGAGGCCAATATCGAGTCGCACGGCATGTACTACGGAAAACATTCTTTGGCCAAAAAAGAAAGTTGGGAAAATGCCCATGTAGATCGCATGGTAAGAATGGTAGAGCGCGATAAAAACCATCCTTCTGTAATAATATGGTCTATGGGCAACGAAGCAGGAAATGGCATTAACTTCTTTGCAGGATACGATGCCATAAAAGCTGCCGATAAGCAAAAACGGCCAGTACAATACGAGCGCTCATATAAAAATCGCGATGGCAGTTTGTTCGATATGGATACCAACACCGATATTATTGTGCCACAATACCCGTCGCCTGCGAGATTTGAGGAAATAGGAAAATCTAAAACAGATAGACCCTTTATACCCAGCGAATATGCACATGCCATGGGAAATAGTACCGGCAACTTTCAAGATTATTGGGATATTATTGAACAATATGATAATCTGCAAGGTGGTTTTATTTGGGATTGGGTCGATCAATCCATCTGGAAAACCGATGAAAATGGCGAACGTTTTTATGCCTATGGTGGCGATTACGGCGAAAATATGCCATCAGACAACAGCTTTTTAAACAACGGTATTGTGTTTCCAGATAGAACACCGCAACCTGCATTGCACGAAGTAAAAAAAGCACACGAGTTTATCAATTTTAAAAATAAAGGCCTCAATAGATACAACGAATTAAGGGTTTTAGTTGAAAACCTGTACGACTTTACCAACCTTGAAAATTTCAACATAAGCGCCACCATAAAAGCCGATGGCGATATTTTAAAAACCATTGATTTTAAAACGATTAGCATAGAGCCAAACACCGGAAAACTAATCCGTGTAAGTCTTGACGATATCGATTTTAAAAAAAATACCGAGTATTTTATACACTTGTCTGCAACTACCAAAACCAATTGGAGTTTATTGCCAAAAGGTTTCGAGGTAGCACGCGAGCAAATTCCGTTGCCCAATAAATATATAAAAGAAACCGTAAATATTCCTTTAACAGCTTCAATAAAAGTTGAGCAAAAAGCAGGCGAAATAGCTTTTTCTAATGCCGATTTTAAAGTGGTTTTCAATAAATCAAAAGGAAGAATCACCTCATATATTTATAAAGGAAACGAGCTCTTAAAAGACGGTAAAGGTCCAAAACCAAATTTCTGGCGAGGTGTAACCGACAACGATTTTGGTAACAAAATGCAAATAAGAAATATTGAATGGAAAAAAGCATCCTTGTTTTCAGAAGTCGAAAAAGTAGAACTTTCTCAAGTAAAAAATGGTGCGGTGCAACTGTTTGTTACGTATAATTTACCAGGTGTCGAAACCACCTTTGTATCAAATTACACCGTTTATAGTAATGGCGTTGTAAAAATAAACAACACCCTAAACAAAAGTGAATACAAAGGCGATATTCCGCGTGTGGGTATGCGTATGCAAATTAAAAAGGAATACGATAATATGATGTATTTTGGCCGTGGCCCATGGGAAAATTATCAAGACAGAAAAGCATCGGCGTTTGTAGATTTGTACCAATCTAAAGTTTCAGCTCAATACGTGCCATACATTCGTCCGCAAGACAATGGCTATAAAACCAATGTGCGTTGGACGGCCTTTTCAAACCAAAATAACAACGGTTTGCTGGCTGTTGCAACCAATAGTTTAAAAGGTTTAGGTATTAGTGCATTACACATGGAAAACGAAGATTTTGATACCACCGCAGGATTAGAATACCCCGGCACTGGTAGTATAGACGAGAAATACAGAATAGACGGTATTCCTAAAATAAACGCTTCAAAGCACATTAACGATATTAAAGAGAAAGATTTAGTTCAATTAAATATAGATTTAGATCAACGCGGAGTCGCTGGAGACGATAGCTGGTACTCTAAACCACAAGAAAAGTATCAGTTAAAAAGTAACGAGAAACATGTTTACGGCTTTTATTTAATTCCTTTTGAAAACAAATCAAAAGAAGATTTGATAAAAACAAGTAAAGATTATGCTGCAAAGGCCAGTGTTTTAGAGTAAAATAAGTATTACAAAAAAGCAATTAACTTGTAGTAATTGTTTTAAGTTTCCAGTATTTTTACATATTAAAAAATAAAGACATGCGTCATTTTTTATTTGCAGCTTTAGTAGCAGCAATGTTGGTTGGTTGCAAACAAACAACACCAACATTTACAGAAAACCAAATTTCAATTGTGCCAAAACCATCAAGTCTGGTTCTGGGTGAACAGTCGTTTTTATTCTCAAAAAATACATCGATTTTTGTTGAAAACAAACAGCAAAAACCAGCAGCAACCTATTTGTCACATTTATTTGAAAGTGCAGCAGGTTTTCCGTTGGCAACCGCTGGATCAAAAGAAAAAGCAAGTGTTGTTTTTGTAAAAGATGAAAATCTAAAGGCCGAAGCGTATCATTTGGAAGTTACTCCCAAAAAAATCACAGTTAAAGCAAGCGATGCTGCAGGTTATTTTTATGGCGTGCAAACGCTGCGCCAATTATTGCCACCAGCAATTGAAACCACAAATAACACAGAACAAAACTGGTTGGTACCTAGCATTACAATTAACGACCAACCGCGTTTTACTTGGCGTGGGATGCACATGGATTTTAGCCGCCATTTTTTTAGCATCGACGAGGTTAAAACCTTTTTGGATTATATGGCGCTGTATAAATTGAATGTATATCACATGCATTTAACCGACGACCAAGGGTGGCGTGTAGAAATTAAAAAATACCCGTTGTTAACCGAAAAAGGCGCGTGGCGTATTGAGAGTTCGCACGATAAAGAGTGTAAAGAACTCGCAAAAACCGACCCTTCATTTATTATAGACGAGCAGCATTATCACGAGCGCGATGGAAAACGCATGTACGGTGGTTTTTTTACCCAAGAGCAGATTAAAGAAATTATCGCTTACGCGGAAGAAAGGCAAATAGAGGTAATTCCAGAAATCGATATGCCGGGGCATTTTAAATCGGCCATCGATAATTACCCGTTTTTATCGTGTACAAACGAGGCAGGCTGGGGCGAGCATTTTTCTATGCCAGCTTGTTTGGGCAAAGAAACAACTTACGAGTTTGCAAAAGATATCCTATCGGAAATTACCGATTTATTTCCTTCGGATTATATTCATATTGGGGGAGACGAGGTTAATATCCAATCTTGGAAAGACTGCCCACGTTGCCAAAAAGCCATTAAAGACAACAACCTTAAAAACGAGCACGAACTGCAATCTTTTTTTAACAGGGATATTGAAGCCTTTTTAAAAACAAAAGGCAAAAAATTAATTGGTTGGGACGAAATTGTTGAAGGCGGTTTAACCAAAGATGCAACCATGATGTGGTGGCGAAATTGGGCACCAACAATGCGAAACATAGCTGCCGATAACGGGAATGATATCATAATTTGTCCGGATTTCGAATACTATTTCGATTTCTTAAACGATGCCACACCGCTGGATAAAGTATATAATTACGAGCCCGTTCCGGAAGAATTTACCGAGGCGCAGGCAAAACAAATTATTGGCGTACAAGCTAATTTATGGTCTGAAAGAATTCCAAATTTTAGGCGCTTACAGTATCAAACATTTCCTAGAATGTTGGCTTTGGCCGAAACAGGATGGACTGCAAAAGAAGATAAAAACTTTGATGGTTTTCAAAATAGAATGAATCTTCAATACGAACGTTTAGATGCTTTAGATATTCAATATTATATTCCATCGGTAGTCGGTTTAAAAAACAAAGTCGCTTTTTTAGATACGGTTTCCATCACCTTAAAAACACCGCTTAAAAGTATGGATATTTACTATACTTTAAATGGTAGTAAACCTTCAAAAGCATCCATAAAATATACCTCACCAATTCAATTTACAGAAACAAAAACACTAAGCACCATTGCGTACCGTGGCAATAACCCCAGCGAAATTAAATCCGCATTAATAGAAAAACAAACTTATTTACAGCCCCTTAATGTAAGCCCTAAAACAGGTGCTTTAAAACGTTGGGTGGGCGAAAAAATGTTTAAGGTTGTCGATGCTATTACCGAGCCTAAATCCGCAGAATTTAAAGCCGTAAACAATATCGATTTAGAAGGTTATCAAAACAGCGATCATGTTTCCATGATTTTTAAAGGATATTTTAATGCCGAAACCAATGGCTTGTACGAGTTCGCAACAAAATCAGACGATGGTAGTTTGCTATTTATAGGTGATAAATTGGTTGTTGATAATGGCGGAAACCATTCAGCAGTTATAAGAAATGGCATGGTAGCCCTAAAAAAAGGCTGGCATACGATAACCATAAAATATCATGAAGCCACCGGCGGAAACGAGTTGACTGTTTGGTATAAAGCACCAAAAGGAGAGCTTAAAATATTAGAAGGAAATGTGATTGCATATGATTAGTTCATTAAAAAAAACAGTATTTTGTATTTCGGTTATATTTGTTTTTACTGCTTGTAAATCCAATAAGAAAGAAACGCAAGCTGTTACAGCTAAACCCAATATCATATTATTTATGGTAGATGATATGGGTTGGCAAGATACTTCTGTTCCATTTTGGAACACAAAAACAGCTCTTAACAATCTGTACCATACTCCAAATATGGAGCGGCTTGCCAGCCAAGGTATGAAATTTACCCAGGCTTATGCTACAGCTGTATGCTCGCCAACACGGGTAAGTTTAATGACCGGGATGAATGCTGCTAGGCACCGCGTAACCAATTGGACCTTAAAGCGAGGCATTTCAGCGGTAAATCCACCAAAAGGTTTGGCTATGCCGGAATGGAACCTAAATGGCATTCAGCCAACAGATAGTATTGAACGCGCTGTCCATGTAACCACTTTGCCGCAAATTTTAAAAGCTCACGGTTATTTTACTATCCACAGTGGAAAAGCACACTTTGGAGCTTTGGGAACACCAGGGGAAAACCCTTTAAATTTGGGGTTTCAAGTTAACATCGCAGGACACGCTGCTGGTGCACCAGGGAGTTATTATGGTACTAAAAACTTTAAAAAACAACTTGATAAAAATAGTGTTTGGGATGTGCCTGGTTTAGAAAAATACCACGGTAAAGATATTTTTTTAACCGAAGCTTTAACCCGAGAATCTATTTTGGCCATGGACAAGGCTGTTGAAAACAAAAAACCATTTTACCTTTACATGTCCTATTATGCGGTGCATACGCCCATTCAAGGCGACCCGAGATTCGAGCAAAAATACATAGACAGAGGCTTGCATCCAACCGAAGCTAAATACGCCTCGTTAATTGAAAGTATGGATAAAAGTCTTGGTGATATTATGAATCATTTAGATGAAAAAGGCATTGCAGATAACACTATTATTTTGTTCATGTCAGACAATGGTGGTTTAAGTGCTGTGGCTCGCGGTGGAGAAAAGCATACCCATAACAAGCCATTGTCGAGCGGAAAAGGATCTGCGCACGAAGGTGGTATTCGAGAACCAATGCTTGTAAAATGGCCAGGAGTAACCGAAGCAAACTCTAAAACCAATGATTTTGTTATTATTGAAGACTTTTTCCCAACCATTATCGAGCTCGCAGGAATTAATGATTTTAAAACGGTTCAAACTATAGACGGTAAAAGCTTTACGTCTATTCTAAAAGGGGAGAAGAAAGACAATAATAACAGAGCTTTGTTTTGGCATTATCCAAATAATTGGGGGCCAACAGGACCAGGAATTGGTGCTAGCAGTACCATACGTAAAGGCGATTGGAAACTAATTTATTATCATTTAGATAGCCATTTCGAGTTGTTTAATATTACTGAAGATATTGGTGAAACCACAAATTTAGCAACAAAAGAAACCAAAAAACTTAAAGCATTGGCTACCGAATTAGGAAATTATTTACGAGCGGTAAACGCTCAAATGCCAACCAATACCAACACCAATCAAATGGTGCCATGGCCAGATAACGAAACCCTACTAAAAGCTTATTTCTAAAATTATTATTATGAATCGTTTACTATTTTTATTCAGTGTTGTTTTAATCTCGTTTAGTTGTCAAAAGCAGGTGGTTTTAGTAGCGCAAACCTATCAAGAACCTCAGGATCCATCACCAAGTAAAACTGAAAACTGGACGGCCGTTGCCAAAGGTTTACAAGCCGCTGTGGCATCAACAAACCATCGTTTTGTAAAAAGTGTCATTCCTAAAATCCAACAAAAAAATACGTGGACTGGAACTGCTTGGAAAGGCGAGCGTATTTCTGCGCAATTGGTGCTTTGGAGCAACGATTCAATTAATAATGTGACTACTGAAATTTCAGATTTTAAATCCGATTCCGGTAATGTTTTACCTTCAAGCACAACACAAATCAGTTTTGTAAAATACGTGATTACAGATGAATTTGCCGGTGGTTGTGGCTATAGAAAACCCGAAGATTTTGATGCCTCTTTAGCTGCCGATGTTTTAGAGCCCATAACTTCTTATGCCATAAAAGCCCAAGAAACCAGACCTATATGGGTTACTATTGATGTACCTGCCGATGCGAAAAGTGGTATGTATAAAAGCGTTTTCACAATACATAACGAAGGACATGTTTCTAAAACATTCGAATTCACTTTAAATGTTATTGACAAAACCTTGCCCAAGGCAACCGATTGGAAGTTTCATTTAGATTTATGGCAAAACCCTTTTGCTTTGGCGCGTTACCACAATGTTGAGCCTTGGTCTCAAGCGCATTGGGATGTGTTGAAACCATTAATGAAACGACTCGCCGATGCAGGACAAAAAGTAATTACCGTATCTTTAAACAAAAGGCCATGGGGCGGACAAACCTTCGACCAATTTGAAGCAATGATTGATTGGAAAAAGAAAGCCGATGGCACTTGGGAATACGATTTTACCGTTTTTGATAATTGGGTGCAATTTATGATGGACTTGGGTGTAAAAAATCAAATTAGTTGTTATTCCATGGTGCCTTGGGGCAACGAGTTTTATTATTTTGATGAAGCTGAAAATAAAGAAATTAAAATTAAAGCACCTCCCGGAACAAAAGAATATGATGCCTTTTGGATTCCGTTTTTAAAAGTTTTTAAAACCCACGTAGAAGCTAAAGGTTGGAGCGAAATTACCAGAATAGCGATAGATGAGCGTGGGCCAAAAGAAATGAAAGCCATGCTAAAATTACTGAATGAACACGCACCGGAATTTGGCGTGTCGTTTGCCGATAACCATAAAAGTTACAAACTCTATCCTAACGAATTAAAAGATATGTCGGTTGCATTTGGGCATCCTGTTGACGAAGAAGATTTGGTGAGTCGCAGAGCAAAAAACCACATTAGTACGCATTATGTTTGCTGTTCTGATGCGTTCCCCAACACCTTTACTTTTTCGCCACCCGCAGAAGGCGTATTTATTGGTTGGTACACTATGGCTGCCGATTTTGACGGATTCTTACGTTGGGCATACAATAGTTGGGTAGAAAACCCATTGCAAGATTCACGTTTTAGAACATGGCCAGCTGGCGATACTTATATTGTTTATCCCGATAATCGAAGTTCCATTCGTTTTGAAACCCTGCGCGATGGCATTGAAGATGCCGAAAAAATTAGAATTCTTAGAGAGCACTTGAGATCTAAAGGCATGCTAGATGAATTAGATCATTTAAACAATGTGGTAGCCCAATTTAATATAACCACAAGTCCCGATAATTTAGAAGCTTTGTTGACAGATGCTAAAAGCACATTGAATATTTTAGCAAAAAAAGTAATTGATTAATTACAAATAGATTTTAGTCTAAAAAAAATCAATTAATTAAAAAAACAGTTAAGTATTGGGATTATGAAAAAATACATTTTAGGGCTATTATTCGCAATGCTATTTTCGTCTATTGGTGCACAAATTAAAATAGATTCATTGCACATAGTTCGCATATTAACCTATAATATATATCACGGCGAAACGGTAGCTGCTTCAAAACAGTTCGATTTAGATTTGCTGGCCAAAATTATAAACAACACCAACCCCGATTTGGTAGCATTGCAAGAAGTCGATTTTAAAACTAACCGCGTTTTAAAAATGGACTTGGTAACCGAGTTGGGTTGGCGTACAAAAATGGCCGGTATTTTTGGAAAAGCCATGACTTTTGATGGTGGCGACTACGGCGAAGGCATACTCTCTAAACAGCCATTTTTAAGCACTAAAAACCATGCGTTGAGAGCAAGGGCGAATAAAGAACCCCGAGCCGCATTAGAAGTTAATGTACAAATTAAAAGCGGCGACACCATTAGGTTTGTTGGCACGCATTTGGACCACACAAAAGACGAGACCGACAGGATAAACCAAGCCAATCAAATCAATGCTATTTTTACAAAAGATAACGTGCCCACTATTTTAGCAGGCGATTTAAACGCTACTCCAGAAAGCGAAACCATGCAGGTTTTTTATAAAGTATGGCAACAATCCTGTACAAATAACAACCCAACCTACCCAGCGGTAAATCCAGAAATAAAGATAGATTACATACTTTTTAGGCCAGCAAACCGGTGGCGCGTTATTGAAACCAAAGTTATAGAAGAAGAAATAGCATCAGACCACAGGCCTGTTTTAAGTGTATTGCAATTAATTAACGAATAAAAATAAAGGGCAAAAAATCTACTTGTTTTTTGCCCTTTAAAAACTACATAAAAAACTCATAATTAATTTGATTAAATTATGGCGACTAACTCAAAATATAATCATAAACTACAATACAAAATTAAGAATACATTTACTTAAAATCTACTAATAATCAAACTACAACCAATACTTTTTTTGCCTAAAACGTATTAAATTTAAGGTTTTTTTTAAATTATTTTGTTAGAAGTTTTAGTTATATTGTAAAAAATTAAAGACATATTTTTTTTCAAAAACAGTCCCAAAAAAATGAACCCATAATATGTGTTTATTAAGATAAAAAAAGACCGATTGATTTTGTTGTTTAGCTATGCTACGCTGTTATTAGTCTAAAATACTTAACCGCTAACTTAAAATTGAAGATATTTATTTAATTAAAAAATACGATTTAAAATGTTAAAAAAATACACGCTTATCATTCTTGTTTTAATAGCTTTTATTTCTTGTAAAAAAGAAGATAGAAAGCCAGCACAAAACAAATTAAAAAACACCGCTTTTGTCGATCCATTTATAGGTACGGGTGGCCATGGGCATACCTATCCGGGGGCAACTGTGCCTTTTGGCATGTTGCAGGTAACACCGGTTAATGGTATTAGCGCCTGGGATTGGTGCTCGGGCTATCATTATTCAGATTCTATCGCTGTTGGTTTTAGCCATTTAGCATTAAGCGGAACGGGTATTGGCGATTTGGCAGATATACTGTTTATGCCTATAAACAAAGAAGTCGATTTGTCGCCAACGCCACTATCGCGCGATTCTTTACATTATAAATCCAAGTACAGCCATAAAAACGAAAAAGCATCACCGGGCTATTATCAAGTGTTTTTAGAAGACCATAATGTAAACGTAGAGCTAACAACAGCCTTACGAACCGCTTACCATAAATACACTTTTGCAAAAAACGATACACAGTCTGTGGTTATCGATTTAGGATTTGCCATTAATTGGGACAAAGCGCTACAAACCTCAATTACTATTGAAGACGAATATACCATTAGCGGATATAGATTCAGCAAAGGTTGGGCAGCAAACCAAAAAGTGTTTTTTGTCGCTAAGTTTTCAAAACCCATAACAAAGCATCATATTTATACCGATGGAAATAGAGTTGAAGAGACATCTTCCGAAGGTATAAAAACATCAGCTCAATTATTTTTTGATGCTCAAGATTCATCAGAATTATTCACCAAAGTAGCACTCTCTTCCGTAAGTATTGAAAACGCTAAAGACAATTTAGAAGCGGGCGATTTTAATTTCGATACGGTTAAAGCTGATGCTGAAAAAACTTGGGAAAAAGCTTTAACAAAAATAGAAGTCGAAACCCCAATCGATTCTTTAAAAACCATATTTTACACCGCCATGTACCACGCTCAAGTAGCACCGGTAACTTTTAGCGATAAAAACGGACAATTCAGAAAAGAGAACGACGAAATTGTTACTGCTGAAAATTATATCGCATATTCAACACTATCACTTTGGGACACCTTTCGAGCCGAACATCCGCTTTTAACTTTAATTGAACCCAACCGAGTTTCAGACATGATTAATAGCATGTTGGCGTATTACGAAACCAGAAAAATATTACCGGTTTGGACGCTTTATGCCAATGAAACCAATACGATGACGGGCTACCATTCCATCCCCGTAATTGTTGAAGCTTACCTAAAAGGCATTCGTGGTTTCGATGCCGAAAAAGCTTTTGAAGCCATGAAAACCACGATGATGCAAGACGAGCGCGGATTAGATCATTACAAAAAACACGGGTACATTCCGTATAATTTAATAGACGAATCGGTTACCATTACTTTAGAATATGCTTACAACGATTGGTGTGTGGCGCAAATGGCGAAAGCTTTAGGTAAAACAGAAGATCATGAATTTTTCTCGAATCGCTCAAAAGCATACGAGTATTTATTTGATAACAAAACAGGATTTATGCGGGGTAAATCTGAAGATGGTAAATCTTGGAACGAACCCTTCGACCCCAAACACTCCAACCACCGGGAACAAACCGATTATACCGAAGGTAACGCGTGGCAACACAGTTGGTTTGTCCCACATGCGGTAGATGATTTAATTACCCTACACGGTGGTGGCGATACTTTTACAAACCGTTTAGAACAACTGTTTACCGAAAGCTCTGAAATTACCGGAGATAATATTTCAGCAGACATAACAGGGCTTATCGGGCAATACGCCCATGGTAACGAGCCGAGTCATCATATTGCTTACATGTTTAATCATGCCAATCAACCTTGGCGCACACAATATTGGGCACGCCATATTATGGATACGCAGTACAACACCACACCAAACGGATTGAGCGGTAATGAGGATTGCGGACAAATGTCTGCGTGGTATGCTTTAAGTTCTATTGGATTGTACCCAATGAATCCCGCTTCCGCGGAATACGAAATTGGAAGCCCGATTTTCGAAAAAGCAAGCATTAATCTTTCCGAAGGAAAATCGTTTACAATTGAAGCCGAAAATGTTTCAGATAAAAATATTTACATACAATCGGCAACCTTAAACGGCGAAGATTTTAACCAAACGTCTATTTCTCACAAACAAATTATAGAAGGCGGTACGCTGCATTTTGTTATGGGGAGCCAGCCCAATAAAAACTGGGGAACGGCCAATAACTAAAAACTAACCAATAACAACCAATCTTAAATGGATATCATTGATGTATCAATAATTGTAATTTATATTGTATTAACTTTAGGTGTAGGAATTTGGATTTCTAAAAAAGCCTCAAAAGGTTTAGATTCTTATTTTTTAGGCGGCAACAGTATAAAATGGTATTATTTAGGATTGAGTAATGGTTCGGGAATGTTCGATGTTTCCGGCACCGCGTGGATGGTGGGCATCCTCTTTTTATACGGCGCAAAAAGCTTTATGTTTATGTGGATTTGGCCCATTTGGAATCAAATTTTCATTATGATTTTTCTTGCCGTTTGGATTCGCCGCTCGAATATTATGACGGGTTCCGAGTGGATTTTAACACGATTTGGCGATGGTAAAGCCGGTAGAGCATCGCATCTAATAGTCGCTGTTTTTGCCATTGTGGCATCCATTGGTTTTATTGCCTATTTTTTTGAAGGCGTTGGTAAATTTATGACCATTATTTTACCTTGGGATTTAACGCTTAGTATGGGCGATAGCACATTATTACTATCCGAACAAAGCTATGCATTAATCATTATTTTTCTAACCACCATTTACACCATAAAAGGCGGAATGTTTTCGGTGGTTGCCACTGAGGTTTTACAATATGGCATCATGGTTTTAGCAGGTGTTTTGGTGGCTATTTATGCGTTTGTAACCATTACCGATGCACAAATAGCAGCAGTGATTCCGGCAGAATGGGGGTCTTTGGCATTTGGGATGGAACTTGAAGGTTTCTGGGATGGTAAACTAAACGCCTTTAACGATTTAATAGATTCCCAAGGTTATAAAATGTTTGGCGCTTTTATTGGCATGTCTTTATTTAAAGGTGTTTTTGCAAGCATTGCAGGCCCAACACCAAGTTACGATATGCAGCGTATTTTATCAACGCGCACCGTTAAAGAAGCTGCTTATATGAGTGGTTTTACCAACTTGGTGCTTTTTATTCCGCGTTATTTATTAATAGGTGGTATTGTGGTTATTGGCTTGGTTTTTTTAACGCCAGAAATGAGTACATTACAAAGTATAGGGTCTAACGATTTAGAAATTATTCTTCCAAAAGTTATTAATTTTCATGTGCCAGTTGGTGTAAAAGGCTTGTTGTTAGCAGGTCTTTTGGCGGCATTTATGTCCACCTTTTCAGCATTTGTAAATTCGGGGCCAGCTTATATTGTAAACGATATTTATAAAAAGTATTTTAAACCCGAAGCATCTCCAAAACATTATATAAAAGCGAGTCATTTGGCATCGTTTGCTTTGGTAATTGTTGGTGTTGTTATGGGGTTTTTCGCAGATTCTATAAACTCTTTAACACTGTGGATAACCAGTGCGCTTTACGGTGGTTATGTAGCTGCAAATTTTTTAAAATGGATTTGGTGGCGGTTTAACGGTTGGGGTTATTTTTGGGGTATGTTAGCAGGTTTAATTATTGCCACACTTCAGTTTTTATTAGATCAAAATAAGGCTAATATTGATGCAGGCACATGGCTGCACGATTTAGCACAAATACCAGCTATTTATATATTTCCAATCATATTTTTTGTGTCGTTATTAGGCTCGTTTTTAGGTACGTGGTTTACCCCGGCAACAAATATGGAAACCTTAAAAAGTTTTTACGGCAATGTAAGACCTTGGGGTTGGTGGAACCCTGTATATAAAGCTCTTAAAAAAGAAGACGAATCGTTTACAAAAAATAATGGTTTTATAAGTGATATGCTAAACTGTATTATTGGTATCATCTGGCAATCCAGTATGATTGTATTGCCTATTTATCTTATGATAAGAGACTACCAAAGTACACTTTGGGCATTATTGGTTTTTGTAATTACTTCAATAATATTAAAATTTACTTGGTTAGATAAAGTAAAAAAATATAAAGATTAGAACATAGAATATTTTTCAGTTCGAGATTTTTCATATTTCAGAATAAAAAAAAACGATTTAAATATAACAATACATTCAAAAAAAAAATTAATTAATAATAAAAATATAGCATGCAAAACAGATCCTTTCCTTGGCAAGATAAACCCCAAGATTGTAACGATATTTTATGGCGACATACAGCCAACCCCATAATTGGAAGATACGATATTCCAACATCCAACAGTATATTTAATAGTGCCGTTGTGCCTTTTAAAGATGGTTATGCAGGTGTTTTTAGGTGTGATAATAAAGCGGTGCAGATGAATATTTTTGCGGGCTTTAGTAAAAACGGTATA
Organism: Gelatiniphilus marinus; assembly: GCF_042684345.1. NCBI lineage: Bacteria > Pseudomonadati > Bacteroidota > Flavobacteriia > Flavobacteriales > Flavobacteriaceae > Gelatiniphilus > Gelatiniphilus marinus. The sequence continues at coordinate 385,444 of NZ_JBHULK010000001.1, forward strand.
GATTGGGAAATCAATCACGAGCCTATTAAAATGCAAGCGGGAAATACCGATATGATTGAATCGGACTATAAATACGACCCACGGGTGGTATTTATTGAAGACCGTTATTGGATTACCTGGTGTAACGGTTACCACGGGCCAACTATTGGTATTGGATACACTTTCGATTTTAAGGAATTTTTCCAGTGCGAAAATGCTTTTTTGCCATTTAATAGAAATGGAGTTTTATTTCCTCAGAAAATAAACGGAAAATATGCCATGTTAAGCCGCCCAAGCGATAATGGACACACACCATTTGGCGATATTTACATCAGTTACAGCCCAGACATGAAATATTGGGGCGAACACCGCTGCGTGATGAAGGCAACAAACTTTGAAGATAGCGCGTGGCAATGCACAAAAATTGGTGCAGGCCCAATACCTATTTTAACAAAAGAAGGTTGGTTAATGATATACCATGGGGTTATTACAACCTGCAACGGATTTCGCTATGCTATGGGCGCCGCATTGTTGGATGAAAACGAACCCGATAAAGTAAAATTTAGAACGCAACCCTATTTATTAGGGCCAGCAGCACCATACGAAATGATGGGCGATGTGCCAAACGTGGTGTTTCCTTGTGCCGCTTTGCATGATGAAAAAGAAGATAAACTGGCCATTTATTATGGAGCTGCCGATACCGTTGTTGGTTTAGCTTACGGGAAATTAAGCGAAGTGATTCAGTTTACAAAAAACAATAGTTTGTAGAAAAAAGTACGTGTAGTATTTAAAGTTAAAAGTGCCTAAAGTTTTTAAAATGAAAATAAAATTTAATTTTTTAACGATAATTATGGGTTGTTGTTCAATGCTAAGTTATGCGCAACAAAACAAAGAAACTATTCCAAAAACGTACGTCGCCTATAAAACCTCAGAAGTTATAACCATTGATGGTAAAGCTGATGAAACGGTTTGGGAAAAAGCAAAATGGACGACTGATTTTGTTGATATTGAAGGTATTAAAACACCAAAATACCAAACCAATGTAAAAATGCTTTGGGATGAAAACTACTATTACATTTTGGCCAAAATGAAAGAACCACACGTTTGGGGCGATATTACCGAACGCGATGCCATAGTTTTTTTTAACAACGATTTTGAGGTTTTTATAGATACTAACGGCGACACCCATAATTATTACGAATTAGAAATTAATGCACTTAACACGGTTTGGGATTTGTTTATTAATAAACCCTATAGAGAAGCCAATAATGTAGCGCTAAACGATTGGAACTTTACGGGTTTAAAATCGGCCGTAACCGTTAATGGCACACTAAACAATCCAAATGATATCGATAAAAGTTGGACGTTGGAAATCGCCATTCCGTTTAAAGATCTACGTACCGCTTACCATCAAGATAATGTGCCAAGGGATCAATTTTATCGAGTTAATTTTTCAAGAGTGAATTGGGATCACGAAATAACAAATGGCAAATATGCTCGTAAAACAGATGAAAACGGTAAGTTTTTACCCGAATACAATTGGGTGTGGTCGCCACAAGGTGTAATTAATATGCACGAACCCGAAAAATGGGGCTACGTGTATTTTTCTTCTGAAGAAGTTGGTAGCCTTGTAGCTTTTGAAATCCCGAAAGATGAAAAAATCAAATGGAAATTGTACGAGCTTTTTCGTGCCAATAAAGCGTACCATAAAACCCATAAAACATCGGCAAAACGTATCGAAGATTTAACTACATCCAAAATAATTATCCTCAATAAAGAAATAGATCCAACCATTGAAAACCACAGTTTCGGATGGACCATTTCAGCGAAAAGCCCGTTTTCAAACAAGTTGTTAGTTGTAAAAGAAGATGGCGCTTTTATTAAAAAATAAAAAAGATGAAACAGTTTACATACCTAATTTTAGCCCTGCTATTTTTCGCATGTGCCAACGAAACCGAAAAAAAACCAGTTTCAAAAAAGGTTGAATCCACCAAAAATAAATCCAACGAAAACTATAAGATAATCGGTTACGCCGCCGGCTACGAAGATTACGATTTTTCAAAAATCGATGCTACAAAACTCACGCATATCAATTTTGCTTTTGCAAATATTGTGGAGGGCAAAGCGGCATTCGAGCTAGAAACCGATGCTGCAAAAATTGCCACTTTAATCGGTCTTAAAAAACAAAATCCAGATTTAAAAGTGCTGTATTCTGTAGGTGGTTGGGTGTGGTCCGATCAATTTTCAACCATGGCAGCTTTTGAATCTTCAAGAAAAAAGTTCGCACAAAGTTGTGTCGATTTGTTGAAAAAACATGGTTTTGATGGTGTAGATTTAGATTGGGAATATCCGGGGCAGCGTGCAGAAGATAATATTTTCCGTCCGTCTGATAAAGATAATTTTACTTTGCTTTTAAAAACTATTCGCGAAGCTTTAGATGTCCAAGGCAAAAAAGACAACACCCATTATTTGCTAACCATTGCCACAGGCGCAGACCAAGCCTATATTGATAATACCGATTTGGGAGAGGCCCACAAGCACCTCGATTTCATCAATATTATGTGCTACGATTATTTTAATGGCTGGATGCACCAAACGGGGCATCATGCGAATTTGCATCCATCGGGAAAAGATAAATACGATGTAAACAGCGGTGTGCAAGCTGTTGAAAGACATATAAAAGCGGGTGTTCCTGCCGATAAATTGGTCATGGGCATTCCGTTTTACGGCAGGCAATGGGACCAAGTAAGTTCTGCAAAAGACGGTTTATACGAACCCGCCAACCAAGGTGGCATAATCGTGGCCTATTGGGATATTGTAGAAAAAATAAAATCTGGCAACTACAAAAAAGGCTATGATGAATCTGCAAAAGCATCCTATTTATGGAATGCTACCGATAGTATTTTTATCTCTTGGGAAACTCCAAAAGAGATTGAATTAAAAGCTAATTACATAAAACAAAAAGGTATGGGAGGCGCCATGTTTTGGGAGTATAGCCTCGATAAAGATCAAGAGTTGCTTAACACGCTCTATAATAATTTGAAATAAGCGTATCTTTATAAATTTAAACCTTCATTCAAATGAAAACATTACGGCTCTCTTTTATTTTTACAATTTTAGGTATGCTTTTGGCATGTAATCAAAATGAAAAAAAACATGATCATTCAGCTGATATTTCCAAAGAACAAACTGCTATAAATACAAATGAATCTGCATTCGAATTTGGCACTTGGATCACTTCAAACAAAAACAAATCCAACGCCGATTATGCCAAGGAATTCAAACGTTACAAGGCTGGTGGCATTGATGAACTTCTAATAAATACGGGTACAGACCCCAAGGAATTAGAGCGTTTGGTGCCCATTGCAAAAGCCGAAGGTTTAAAAGTGCACGCGTGGATAATGGCTGTAAACAGACCGGGAGATAAAGAAGCGCTAAAGCATCCGGAATGGTACCAAGTGAGTCGCGATGGAAAATCGTGCCACGATACGCGCCCTTATGTGGGCTATTACCAATGGTTGTGCCCAACACGCGAAGAATCTAGAAACCATATATTAGGTTTGGTTGAAGGGTTGGCAAAAGTTGAAGATGTGGAAAGTGTGCATTTAGATTATATTCGTTTTCCGGACATATTTTTACCTATCGGATTATTGCCAAAATACAATTTGGTTCAAGATACCGAAATGGCAGAGTACGATTTTTGTTATTGTGATGAATGTGTAAATGCCTTCGAAAAAATCCATCATAAAAACCCACGGGAAAGTAAAAACACGGCCATCGATATGGAGTGGAAAAACTTCCGATTAAACGCCATTAGAGCTTTGGTTAACGATGCTTATAAAATTGTGCACGACCATAATAAACTGTTAACGGCGGCGGTATTTCCGTATCCGGAAATGGCAGACCACATGGTGCGCCAACGTTGGGACAAATGGGATATCGATGAGGTTTACCCGATGATTTACCACGGATTTTACAACGAAGAAATCGATTGGATCGGTTACGCAACCAAACAAGGCGTAACCGATGTAAAAGATGAGGGCATCGTGATAAATACGGGTATTTATATGCCAGATTTTAAATCGGTTGACGAGTTGAAACAAGCCATTATGTATGCCAAGGACAACGGTGCAAAAGGCGTTACCTTTTTTGATGGGCCAACGTTAACCGATGAATATTTAGAAGCTATAAAAGATGTGAAAGCTTCTTTAGTAAAATAGTTTAAAAAACGATTAAAACAGTTATGCTTTTAAACTATTGAAAAAGAAAATGATGATATTTATCATTTTTTAATAATCGTCTCTTTCCTAAATTTGGATAAAATTTTTGCTAACCAAAACGAAGATGTCGTGCATTACGAACTTTACGATTTCTATTCCAACCTTATTTTAAAAGGAAATTTACGCAACCAAACGGAAATTAATGTATCTAGATATAAAAAGGGCATTTATATCTTAAAAATTACAACAACTGATGCCCACGAAACGCATCGAATTATCATCGAATAAAAAAAAATAAAGAAAATGAAAAATTTAGTTTTAATGCTTAGTTTAACGCTTGCAATTGGTTCCTGTAGCCAAAACGAGGAAAATATCCAAACGGATGCTTCAGTTTATGGGACTTGGCAGTTAATTAAAAGTACAGCAAACAATGTTGACGGTTCACCAAGCGGTTGGCAACAAGTTGAAAATGGCTATAAGATTATTTTCAATAAGGATTTTAGTTATGAATCTGAAATACATCCATCAGATTGTAATGGTATCAGTAGTAGTACTTATGCTGTTCAAAATGAACCGGGAAATAGCACAATAGAAACCACTATTGTTTGTGATAACCCGAACAAGACCTTTAAAAGTAAACATTCTTATAGTTTTGAAGATGCTACGTATTTAATTTTAACCCCAATAGAACCCAGCTGTCCTGAAGGTTGTGCCTTTATGTTTAAAAAGGTAAATTAAAGCTAGCTCAAAAATGAAAGCTATTTAAAAAATAAAAAAAACTTTTTTTGGAAATAATCTATAAGAAGATGTAACAGAATGATTTTTCGTAATTAACAATCAACTTTTTGAGAACCTTATCAGTCCTGTTGGGTTAGATGCTGTAACGAGTTCAGCATACTAAACTTAACAGGTCTGCTTATGTAATGGTTTTAAATACTTATTCAGTTTTATAAGCAGATAAATAGGCGTATATTTACCTTTATTTAACTTGGTCGAAAAATTAAAAAAGCATTTTATAAACTAAAAAATAACGGCGCAAAGGGCGTTACCTTTTTTGATGGGCCAACGTTAACCGATGAATATTTAAATACGATAAAAGAAACCAAAGCCTTAATAAACAAATAATCATGTTTAAAAATAGTTTCGTTTTAATCATAGTTTGCATGTTCTTTTTTAGCTGTGCATTGGATAAAAATGATTCCGTTAAGGCTAAAAAATTAACCCATTATGTCAATCCGTTTATAGGCACCGATGGCCCCGGAAACACCTATCCCGGTGCAACCGTACCGTTTGGCATGGTGCAACTAAGCCCCGACATTGGTATTCCGGGTTGGGATCGCATTGCGGGTTATTTTTACCAAGACTCCATAATTTCTGGGTTTTCGCATACGCATTTAACCGGCACGGGCGCGGGCGATTTATACGATATTTTGGTCATGCCTACCAATAGCCGTTTTAATGAGCGTATCGAAGCCAATGGTTTTAGGCCTTTTTCTAGTTATTCGCACGATAAAGAAGCGGCATCACCCGGTTATTACAGCGTCGATTTATTGGATTATGCCATTAAGGCCGAAGTTACCGCGACCAAACGCACGGGCATTCATAAATACACCTTCCCAAAAGATAGCTTGTCGCAAATCCACATCGATTTGGGATATGCGCTCAATTGGGATGCGCCAACCGACACGTATATTAAAGTTATAAACAATACCACAATCGAAGGCTACCGAAAATCCACAGGTTGGGCAAAGGATCAGCGCGTGTATTTTCAAATGGAATTTTCAAAACCTTTTGATTCGTATCAATTGTATCAAAATGATACGCTAATAAATCCCGATAGTCGAGATTCCGCGAAAGCGAAAAACACAAAAATCATTTTAAATTACAATACCGTTGAAGGCGAAGAAATCATATTAAAAACGGGGATTTCAACAGGGAATATTGAAGGCGCAAAATTGTCATTGGAAAAAGAAGCCCCTCATTTTGATTTTGAAACTTACAGAAAACAAGCCGATAGCATTTGGGAAAATCAATTGCAAAAAATCAGCATCGAAACCAAAAACGAAACCCAAAAACATATTTTTTATACCATGCTTTACCAAAGCATGTTGGCGCCCACGCTTTTAAGCGACCACAACGGCAATTACAAAGGTGCCAACCATACCATGATGCATGCCGATGGTTACGAGCGTTACGACACCTTTTCGTTGTGGGACACGTACAGAGCGGCACATCCGCTGTACACCATTATGCATCCTGAACGCGTGGGCGATATGATTCAATCCTTATTGGCACATTACAACGAAACCGGATTGTTGCCCGTATGGTCCATGCAGGGGAACGAAACCAATATGATGATTGGCTACCACGCCATTCCGGTCATTGTCGATGCTTATTTTAAGGGCATCGATTTTGATGTTGAATTGGCTTTTGAAGCTTGTAAAGCTAGTGTGATGGACGACGGCCGACAAATTGATGTGTATAAAAAACTTGGTTTTATTCCTGTTGATGAAGCGCACGAAAACTGGTCGGTTTCCAAAACCATGGAATACGCTTACGGCGATTGGTGCGTGGCACAATTTGCAAAGGCTTTGAATAAAACCGATGATTACGAGTACTTTTTAAAACGCTCGGAAAATTGGAAAAATATGTACGATGCAAAGAGCACTTTTATGCGTCCGAAACTTGAAGATGGTACGTTTATAAAAGATTTTGTACCCAAAGATTATTCGGCATATTTCTGCGAAAGCAACGCATGGCAATATTTTTGGTCGGTGCAGCACGATGTAAACGGGCTCATTAAAACCGTTGGTGGCAACGAGCGATTTGAGCAAAAGCTGGATTCGATGTTTACGTTAAATCCGTTGCCAACCGATAAATTGCCCATTTTCAGTACAGGCATGATTGGGCAATACGCACACGGCAACGAACCCAGTCACCACGTAGCTTACTTGTATAATTATATTGATAAATCTTGGAAAACCCAATTCAGGGTGCGCGAAATTCTTGAGACCCAATATAAAAATGAACCGAATGGCCACTGCGGAAATGAAGATTGCGGACAAATGTCCTCGTGGTATATTTTTAGCAGTTTGGGCTTTTATCCGGTAAATCCAGCCGAAGGTTTGTACCAATTAGGTTCGCCACTTTTTGATAAGGCCACCATTAATTTGGAAAACGGAAAACAATTTATAATTGAAACCATTAACAATTCACAAGCTAATATATACATTGAATCCATTAGCCTTAACGGAAAGAAAATCAATAGAAATTATATTGAACATAAAGAGATAATAAACGGCGGAACATTGGTTTTTAAAATGACAAACTCGCCTAATAAACCCTAATTAATTGAATAGACAAATGAAATTAAAAGTAGTATTAGTATTCGCATTAAGTTTGATTTTTTTTGGTTGTAACACTAAAGAAACCAAGGTGTTTACCGAAAGCGACATTCACGTGATTCCAAAACCTGAAAGCCTAAAATTAATTGAAGGGAACTTTCAGTTTAACAAAAACACGGTATTTTATGTTGCCGACAAAGCGCAATCTGCCGCGGCACAAATTTTAATCGACAGGTTTAAAGAAGCTCAAGGTTGGGAATTAAAAACGGTTGACACACAACCAAAATCGAATTACATTCAATTTAAAACTTCCGAAGATATTGAAGACGAAGGCTATAAATTAATGGTTGAAAATGATGTTATAACAATTCAATCCAACGATTTTAACGGATTTTTATACGGTATTCAAACCTTAAGGCAATTACTGCCACCAGCCATTGAATCGCAAACTAAAATAGCAGATATTAGTTGGGTAATTCCTAATGTTGAAATAGCTGATAAACCACGTTTTGAATGGCGTGGGTTGATGCTTGACGTGTCGCGTCATTTCTTTCAAAAGGAATATATTAAAAAAACGATTGACCGATTGGCATTTCATAAAATGAATACCTTTCATTTTCATTTGATAGATGACCAAGGTTGGCGAATCGAAATTAAAAAATACCCAAAACTTACCGAGGTTGGTGCTTGGAGAGTCGATCAAGAAGATAAACCATGGGATGGACGTTACACACCAAAATTAGACGAAAAAGCAACTTACGGTGGTTTTTATACCCAAGACGATATTAAAGAAATTGTAGCTTATGCTGAAAGTCGTGGTGTAACCGTTGTGCCAGAAATTGAAATGCCAGCACACGTTACCAGCGCCATTGCTTCGTATCCGGATTTGTCGTGTTTAGAGAAACCGGTACCAGTGCCATCGGGTGGTTTATGGCCAATAACAGATATTTATTGTGCTGGTAAAGATTCTACTTTCGAGTTTTTAGAAGATGTTTTGGTTGAGGTAATGGCATTGTTCCCATCAAAATACATTCATGTTGGTGGCGATGAGGCTACCAAAACCAATTGGGAAAAATGTCCGCATTGTAAAAAGCGCATGCGGGACGAACAACTTAAATCTGTTGAAGAATTACAAAGTTATTTTATTAAGCGTATGGAGCGTTTTATAAGCTCAAAAGGACGTGTACTTATTGGTTGGGATGAAATTTTAGAAGGCGGTTTAGCACCCGGAGCTGCAGTAATGAGCTGGCGCGGAGTTAAAGGCGGATTAGAAGCCTCTGCAGAAGGGCACGATGTGGTAATGACACCCGGAACACATTGTTATTTCGACCACTACCAAGGCCCAATGGATACCGAACCTTTGGCGTGGGGCGGCCATTCGCCAGTAAGTAAAGTATATCAATTTGATCCTATTGTAGATGGTATGAGCGAAGAACAAGCTAAACATGTTTTAGGCGGTCAAGCTAATTTATGGGCTGAACATATAACCACCGAATCGCATTCTGAATATATGATTTTCCCCAGATTGGCGGCCATGTCTGAAGCCGTTTGGAGCCCAAAATCCAGTCGCGATTGGGTCGATTTTTCTTCGCGTATGGAAAATATTTTTAAACGTTACCAGCATCAAGGCATTAATTACGCTAAAAGCGCTTACACCATAACATCTGAAACCGAGGTTGATGAGGCCACAAATACCATTACGGTATCTTTAAAAAACGAGTTTCCTGTGGCAGACATTCGATATGCATTAAACGATGCACCACTTGATGAAACTGCAACAACTTATACCAAACCTATCGAAATCAATTCAACTACAACCATTAAAGCGTCGCTTTTCGAAGATAATAAACCTGTTGGAAAAGTATTCGAAAAGACCTTTAATTACCATAAGGCAGTTGGTAAAAAAGTAACTTACAATACCAAATACAGCGATAGTTACAAAGGCAAAGGTGCAGGAAATATGGTAAATATTGTTCGTGGCACTAAAAATTTTCATGATGGCCAATGGCAAGCGTGGTTGGTAAAAGACATGGAATTAACCATAGATTTAGAAGATGAAACCGAAATCTCTAACGTATCTGTTGGCACTATGGAAAGCCAAGGTCCAAGTATCTATTTTCCAACGCAGGTTGAAGTATTGGTGTCTAACGACGGAAAATCATTTACAAGTGTAGGGAAAATCGATAGGCCGTATAAAAACAACCCAGGAATAACGCTTAAAGATTTTAGTATTGATTTTAACACGCAAAAAGCGCGATTTGTAAAAGTTAAAGCCAAAAATTTAAAGACATCTGAAAACGGAAATGACACATGGATTTTTGTTGACGAAATTATAGTGCGTTAAAAACTCCCATCAAGCTATGGGATAGCGTTATTCGTCGAATTTTTTTTGATTAACATTATATTCTGCTTAATATAAATGTTTTACAAATAAAATCGGCAACAATGGCAAAAGGTAAAAAATCTAAAAATCGCTTGGTTTTAACACTCTGTTTTTTAGTGCCTTTTGCCATGGTTTGTTTAATAAAGTATGGGGTTTTTGTTTCAGGTGGTTCCTATCAATCTGTTGATAATGTAAGCTCGACCCAAAATTCTAATTTAACATCAAACGAAAATACAACCAGCTTACCCGATAATATCGATTATATATTTGATGTAAAACCTATACTGTCAGATCGTTGTTATTTATGCCACGGACCAGATGAAGGTACCCGAGAAGCAGGTTTAAGACTAGATACCAAAGCAGGTGCTTATAAAGCATTGGCTAGCAATTTAAATAATCATGCCATAGTTCCCGGAAAACCAGAGGAAAGTAGGTTGGTTTTTAAAATCACAAATACCGATCCTCAGCAAATCATGCCACCACTTAGTTCAAATTTAACCTTGTCTGAATACGAAAAACAGGTATTGATTAAATGGATAGAACAAGGTGCCGAATGGAAAACGCATTGGGCTTTTTTACCGCCTAAAAAAAAGGAACTTCCCAAAATAGTAAACAAAGATTGGGCAAGTAACCAAGTTGACTATTTTATCGCAAAGCGATTGGAAAAAGAGGGTTTAAAACCATCTGAAGCAGCTTCAAAGGAACAGTTAATTAGAAGGGTGTTTTTTGACCTCACAGGGCTTCCGCCAACCATAGAAGATATTGATGCTTTTATTAATGATAAAGATGCCAATGCTTACGAAAAGGTAGTCGATAAATTATTGGCCTCAACGGCCTACGGCGAGCGTATGGCGGCAACTTGGTTAGATCTGTCCAGATATGCCGATACCCATGGCTATCAAGACGATTTAGAGCGTATTATGTGGCCTTGGCGCGATTGGGTAATTAGTGCTTTTAACAGAAATATGCCTTATGATACGTTTGTAAAGTGGCAGTTGGCAGGCGATTTAATACCCAATGCAACACCCGAGCAAATCGTGGCTACGGCATTTAACAGAAATCATAAAATCACCCAAGAAGGTGGTGTGATTGATGAAGAATATCGTGTGGAATACGTTATGGATAGAGCCAATACCACATCAAAAGCCATTATGGGCTTAACCATGGAATGCGCCAGATGCCACGACCATAAATACGACCCCATTTCGCAAAAAGAGTTTTATGCGTTTTATGGGTTTTTCAATAAAGTAGATGAAAAAGGACAAATCGATTATGGCGAAATTCCTCAACCCAACATTACTATCACTCAGAAGGAAATTGATGAAACCTTAGCATTTATAAACTTACCGGACTCTATCAAAGAGGTAAAGCTTATGGTAATGAAAGACAATGCGCCCAACAGAAAAACCCGTATATTAAAGCGCGGGGAATACGATGCACCGGATGAAGAGGTAGCATTGGGCACACCAAACTTTATTTTAAAATATTCAGATTCATTACCAAAAAACAGATTGGGACTTGCCAAATGGCTTTTCCATAAAGATAATGCATTAACTGCAAGAGTTGCCGTAAACCGCATGTGGCAAGACATTTTTGGTGTGGGTATTGTGTCAACTTCAGAAGATTTTGGTAACCAAGGAGCCTTACCATCGCACCCGGAATTACTGGATTGGTTGGCTGTTACTTTTAGGGAAGAAGGTTGGGACATGAAAAAAATGTACAAACGTTTGGTCATGTCCAACACCTATAAACAAACCTCTAAAATAACACCTGATTTATTAGAATTAGATCCAGATAATGTGTTTTTAGCAAGATATTCGAGAAGTAAACTAACCGCAGAAATGATTCGCGATAATGCATTAGCAGTAAGTGGTTTGTTGGTTAACAAAATTGGAGGGCCAAGTGTAAAACCGTATCAACCTCCGGGGCTATGGGCAGAAACAACTGGCGGTGGTGGTGGAAGTACCGCAAAATACATACCAGATACAGGTGAAAATTTATATAGAAGAAGCTTATACACATTTTGGAAACGTACAGTTCCGCCACCATCAATGATGACTTTTGATGCGCCAACCCGCGATTTTTGCGAAGTTAAACGCCAAAAAACCAGCACACCATTACAGGCTTTGGTAATGCTTAACGATCCGCAACTTATTGAAGCTGCAACGCATTTAGCGAAAAATATAATGAAAAACAAAACCCTATCCCGAAAGGAAAGGGTACAACTTATTTTCAGAAAAATAACCTCTCGTTTTCCTAATGAATACGAATTACAAACCTTAATTGATTATGTGCAAACTGTTGAAAAAGAGTTTGAAACCAATACCCAACAAATAGCCAAAACGGGTAGTGCTTCAAAAACCGAATATGCTTATACCATGCTTTCTAGCTTAATATTCAATTTAGACGAAGCCATTATTAAAGGATGAAATTATGGAAGAACTAACTAAACACTTTATAAATAATAATAGACGGCATTTTTTAAAAAAAGTGGGCTTGGGCATTGGCGGTTTAGCGGCAGCATCTTTATTAGATCCGTTTTCTGCTTTAGCAAGTAGCAATAGTGCGAATCCAACAGGGTTAAATTTACCACATTTTGCACCAAAAGCAAAACGGGTTATTTACCTCTTCCAAAGTGGTGGGCCTTCGCAATTAGAGCTTTTCGATTACAAACCGCTTTTAAATAAAATGCGAGGTCAAGATCTTCCAGATTCCGTTAGGCAAGGGCAGCGCTTAACAGGAATGACCTCGGGCCAAGACAGTTTCCCGTTGGTTGGTAGTAATTTTAAATTTAATCAATATGGCGAATCCAGAGCTTGGGTAAGTAGTTTAATGCCATACACAGCCAAAGTTGTTGATGAGCTGTGCTTTATTAAATCCATGCACACCGAAGCTATAAACCACGATCCGGCAATTACCTTTTTTCAAACAGGTTCCCAGCAGGCAGGTCGCCCAAGTATGGGCTCATGGCTAAGTTATGGCTTAGGTAGCCTTAACGAGAACCTGCCTACATTTACAGTATTATTATCCAGAGGTACGGGGCGCCCATTCTCTCAACCTTTATACTCCAGACTCTGGGGCAATGGGTTTTTAAGTTCGTTGCACCAAGGGGTGCAGTTTAGATCGGGTAAAGATCCAGTACTGTATTTAAAAGATCCCGATGGCATGACGCGGGCACAACGACGCGCCATGCTCGACCATATTAGCAAGTTGAACCAAAAACAAGAGGCCGAGTTTGGCGACCCAGAAATCAATAGTCGCATTGCGCAATACGAAATGGCATATCGTATGCAAACCTCGGTTCCCGATGCGATGGACATTGAAAAAGAACCAGAGCACATCATTCAAATGTATGGCGTCGATGCTATGATTCCGGGTACTTATGCTGCAAATTGTTTGTTGGCAAGACGTATGGCAGAGCGCGATGTACGTTTTATTCAATTATATCACATGGGTTGGGACCAGCATTTCGATTTGCCTTCTCAAATAGAAAAACAAGCCAAAGATATTGATCAAGCTACCGCAGCGCTTATTATGGACTTGAAACAACGCGGATTACTTGAAGATACTTTAGTGGTTTGGGGTGGCGAGTTTGGAAGGACCAATTACAGCCAAGGCACTTTAACCGATATAAACTACGGCAGAGACCATCATCCAAAATGCTTTACCATGTTTATGGCTGGCGGTGGCGTAAAGCCAGGGTTTACCTACGGAGAAACCGACGATTTTGGTTATAACATAGTCAAAGACCCCATGCACGTCCACGATTTGCAGGCCACTTTAATGCATTTAATGGGCGTAGATCATACTAAGTTTACCTATAAACACCAAGGCAGGCGTTTTAGGCTAACCGATGTTTCGGGGCATGTGGTTAACGATATTTTATCCTAATATTTTACTATGAGCCGCAGACAATTTTTAAAACAGTCGTCATTGTTTTCATTGGGTATATTAAGCTATCCTATGTGTGGCAACGCTTTACAATTCGGTTCTAAAAACGATGTTATTATTGGGCACAATTCACATCGCTATAAAGTCAATATGAATTGGGGGAATTTAGATGCGTTAAAAACACCCGTAAAGGATTGCCACGAAATGGTTCAAGATTCAAAAGGACGCATTGTTTTGCTTACCAATCATACTAAAAACAATATTATTATTTATGATAAATCCGGTAAACTCATTTCAACTTGGGGCACAAAATACCCTGGTGGTCACGGGTTGACTTTGGTTAAAGAAAACGGCGAGGATTTTTTGCTGATTACAGATTACGAACGCCACCAAGTTATAAAAACTACCATAGACGGAAAAGTGGTTTTTGAAATGGATTACCCCTCAGAAACAGGAAAATACAATAGCAAAGAAGAGTTTAAACCTACCGAAACAACCGTTTTAGAAAATGGCGATTTTTATGTGGCCGATGGGTACGGAAATCAGTACATAACACATTACAATTATAAAGGGGAACTGCTCAATATTTTCGGCGGACGCGGCACAGAAAACGGTCAGTTTTTAAACGCCCACGGTATTTGTTGCGATTATAGAAATAAAAACAATCCATCACTTTTAATTTCGGCCAGGGAAATGAATGTGTTAAAAAGGTTCGATTTAAAAGGTAATTATTTAGAATCCATTCCAGTTCCGGGTGCATTAATTTGCCGTCCGGTAATTCATAAAAAAGATATTTATTTTGCGGTGCTAAAATCTAAGATCGCACCTAATAGCGATTCTGGTTTTTTATTGATTATGAACGAAAAAAACGAGGTTGTTTCGTGTCCCGGAGCAACCTTTCCAGAATACAAAAGCAATGGTTTAGAAGAATTGTATCAAACCGTAAGATTGTTTCAGCATCCGCACGATGTTTGTGTTGATAACGATGAAAATATATATGTGGCACAATGGAATTCGGCTCAAACCTATCCTATAAAACTAACGCGTGTATGAGATTGTTAATACAATTATGCTTGGTGTTTTGTGTGGCGCTTAGTTGCAAACAGCAAACCGAAACCGGGTTTTTAAAGCAAAATACCATTAGTTTGGCACAACCGCGGGTAATAGCCAACAAAACACTTATAGATTCTTTTGTAACCATTTATGCGATGTTAAAGGTAGATGATGTGGTTATCCGTTATACCTCAAATGGAGAGGAACCCAGTTTAAATTCGGAAAAATACAAGCAACCCATTCAAGCTTCAAAACCCGGAATTTACAAATTCAAAGCCTTTCATAACCATTGGAAACCCAGTAAAGTTACCGAGGTTGAACTCTTAAAAAAAGGCATATCTGCCGATGCTGTTTTATGGCACTCTAAAGCTTCAGAAAAGTATAAAGGACAGGGTGCTAACACTGTAATTAACCAAACCAAAGCATCTTTAAAATTTACTGATAACCAGTGGGTTGGATTTGATACGACCGCAATTTCAACCATAAAATTCAATAAAAAAACCCACATAAAATCGGTTACAATAAGTTATTTAAACGATTTGACTTCATGGATATTCCCTCCCGAGCGTATTACGATATTTATCAATAACGATTCAAAAAAAGAACACATTTTAAAACCATTGAACCAACTAGTTGACAGAAAAAACGAAACTGTAAAAATTCCAATTGAAACAGAAGTTTTATCATTGAAAATTCAAATAAATAATCTGCAATCTATACCGAAATGGCATGAGGGAAAAGGACAAAAAGCATGGTTGTTTATAGATGAATTTATTTTTAACTGATGCCTATAATTTGAAGATGATTAAAAACTTAAAAACACAAATTATTTTTATTGTATGTCTCTTGGCTTTTAATGCTGTTTACGCTGAAAACCCTGAAGATGTCCCAAGATTTGTATTGGCATTGGGGCGTTTCCATCCATTAATTTTACACCTACCAATCGGCGCGCTCTTGCTTACTTTTTTCTTGGATGTTATGGGCAGATTACAAAAAAACTACCCTAAAACCACCATAAAATACGCGCTTGGGTTTTCATCATTTTTTTCAATTTTAGCCTGTATTTTAGGCTACTTTTTATCATTGGAAGGCGGGTATTCAGAAGATGTTTTGAATATCCATTTCTGGACCGGAATAGCTTCCGCTATTTTGATTTCCTTACTATTTGTCTTAGCAAATAAAAAGGGAAAATTAATAAAAAGATTATTCTTTCCGCTCTTTGTAATCACTATCATTGTAATAAGTGTTGCGGGGCATTTTGGAAGTGTTTTAACCCATGGCGATAATTTTATTACAGAACATTTAAAACCCTTGCCAAAAGTAAAAACCATAACACATATAGACAGTTTAAATATGTACGACGATGTGGTTTTAAAGATATTCGATAATAAATGTATTGAATGCCATAACAGCTCTAAAAGAAAAGGCGAATTGGCATTGCACACCAAAGAAAGTATATTAAAGGGCGGAGAATCTGGCGATGTATTAACCTTGGGTAATGCCAATAATAGCATGTTGTATAAACATATTATGTTACCAATTTCAGATGAAAAGCACATGCCACCAGAGGGAAAGCCCCAACTTACAAAACACGAAATTTGGTTGATAGAATATTGGATAAATAAGAGTGCCGATTTTAATACTAAAGTTGTTGCTCTCCCCAAAAACGATACTTTAAACACATTGCTCAACACCTATTTGGTTTTCAATAAGAAGAAAATTGAAGAGGCTTCTTTAAGTGATATTCAAACGGTTGAAAGTGTTGGTTTTTTAGTCAGGAAATTAGTACCAAATCAACCAGAATTATGGGTAAAATTCAATAAAGATAGCATTACTAAAAACGCCATAAAAGCCTTATCAAATTTAAAAGAGCAAATTGTAGAATTGGATTTAGGCAATTCCAAACTAACAGATGCGATGGCTTCTGAAATTAAAAAACTAAAAAACTTAGAGAAGCTAAAGCTGAACAACACACCTATTACAAACAAAACCTTGTTGTATTTAAAGGATTTAAAAAACCTTAAAACATTAAATTTAGTTAAAACAAAAGTAAGCTATAAAGGTTTGGAAAATCTTTTATCGACAACGGATTTAGAACGGGTTTTTGTTTGGGAAACCAGTATAACCAAAGCTAGGGCAGCTAACATTGAAAATAAATTCAATGTGAAACTAAATAGCGGTGTAATTGAAGGCTTTGTAAAAATAACCCCAATTAAATCACCAACATTGCTTACAAAAAACACATTGTTTACTGATACTTTATCCATTCGGCTGGATTCAAAATTAAAAGGCGCCAAGGTTTTTTATACGCTTGATGGCACCCAGCCAGATTCAACTTCATTGGAATATAAAAATCCTATTTTAATCTATTCATCAACAACTATTGCCATAAAAGCATACAAAAAAGGTTGGTTGCCCAGCCAAACCACAACAGAGCATTTTATAAAAGTAACCCATAAAGTAGAAGATTACTCTATTGTGCACAAACCCGAAAAACAATATTATGGGCCAAAAAAATTATTTGATTTCAAATTAGGCTCCGAAAATTTTAAAGATGAAAAATGGAATGGCTACCTTGGTAACGACTTAAACACCACATTAAATTTAGGCGAAGAAAAAACAGTTAATACCATTACGGTTAATTGCTTAAGTCGATCAAGAGATTGGATTTTATTTCCTAAAAACATTCAAGTATATACATCTTCAAATAAAAGTACGGGGTTTAAGTTAGTGGGAACAGTGCAAATTGTTGAAGATGAAAAAAATGAATCGACAAAAATAAAAAAGTTCAATATTAAAATGCCCGCAAATACCAAGGCGCAGTATTTTAAAGTCATAGCAAAAAACCCAAAAGTTTTACCCAAATGGCATGAAGGTGCAGGAAATCCGCCCTGGATTTTTGTGGATGAGATAATAGTGTGGTAAATTTGAAAAAAAAAGAATGTAAAGAATGAAACTTATTGTTAAAAGTATTGTAATAGTTTGTGTAAGCCTTTTAATGGCTTGCGAAAAAAAAACCAACACCATTGCTAAAAACACAAGCACCAAAGCACTTATCGATTATGTGAATCCTTTAATGGGTACAGATTCAGAGTTTAGCTTATCCAACGGAAACACCTATCCAGCCATTGCAACCCCGTGGGGCATGAATTTCTGGACGCCACAAACGGCCAAAATGGGCGACGGATGGGCTTACAAATACGACGATTATACCATTAGGGGCATCAAACAAACCCACCAACCAAGTCCTTGGATTAACGATTACGCAGCTTTTTCGTTAATGGCGGTAACGGGCGATTTAAAATATAAAGAAGATGAGCGTGTTTCTTATTTTTCGCATAAAGCAGAAGTAGTTAAGCCCAATTATTATAGCGTCTATCTCGCAGATTATGATGTAACGGCCGAGGTTTCTCCAACCCAACGTGCGGCGCATTTCAGATTTACATTCCCAGAATCCGATTCGGCATATATCCTGTTAGACGCTTTTTTTAAAGGTTCCATGGTAAAGATTATTCCCGAAGAGCGAAAAATTATTGGCTATTGCCGTAACAACAGTGGCGGTGTGCCAGATAACTTCCACAATTATTTTGTTGCTGAATTCGATAAGGATTTTGAGCTAAACCATACTTGGGGCGACGATTGGAAACTCGTTGAAAACTCAACAAATAATGAAGGCGAACATGTGGGCGCCATCATCGGTTTTAAAACCAAAAAAGGCGAGCAGGTTCATGTAAAAGTAGCCTCTTCATTTATTAGTCATGAGCAAGCGGCATTAAATTTAAAGACCGAAATTGGTAACGATGCCTTTGAAAATACTAAGGATAAAGCTAGAGCGGCTTGGGAAAAAGAATTACAGAGAATCGTTATTGAAGACGATAACATCGATAACATAAGAACATTTTACTCTTGTTTATACCGCGTTTTGTTATTCCCACGAAAGTTTTTTGAATACGATGCCAACGGTAACGTGGTTCATTACAGTCCATACAATGGCGAGGTTTTACCGGGTTACATGTTTACCGATAACGGGTTTTGGGACACCTTTAGAGCCGTATTCCCATTTTTTAATATGATGTATCCCGAGCTAACTACCCAAATTATGGAAGGTTTGGCAAACACCTATAAAGAGTCTGGATGGCTGCCAGAATGGGCAAGCCCCGGACATCGCGATTGCATGATTGGTTCAAATTCTGCCACTATTGTTGCCGATGCCTTTTTAAAAGGAAACATGAATAAAAAAGATGTAGATGTCTTGTTTGAAGCTGTTTTAAAAAATGCAAATGTGGGCGATGGTCGTCCGGAAAATTCTGTTGGTCGTGCCGGTTTAAGCTATTACAACACCTTGGGTTATGTGCCTTACGATGTGGGTATTCATGAAAATGCCGCACGAACATTAGAATATGCGTTTGCCGATTTTACCATTGCAAAAATGGCTGAAAAATTAGGGAAACAAAATCTGGCTAAGGATTTTTACAACAAATCCAATAACTATAAAAATTTGTTCGACCCGTCAACAAACTTGATGCGTGGCAAAAATGAAGATGGCACATTTCAAACACCATTTAATCCTTTAAAATGGGGCGATGCCTTTACCGAAGGAAACAGTTTGCACTATACTTGGTCGGTTTTTCACGATACCCAAGGCTTAATTGATTTAATGGGCGGCAAAGCAAATTTTGAAGCTAAATTAGATGAGGTTTTCGATATGCCACCAGATTTCGATGCCTCGTATTACGGATTCACCATTCACGAAATCCGCGAAATGCAAATAGCCAATATGGGCAATTATGCGCACGGTAATCAACCCATTCAGCACATGATTTACCTTTACAATTACGCCAATGCATCGTATAAAGCACAAGAAAAAGTAAGGGATGTGTTAACTAAATTATACAGCGCTACACCCGATGGGTATTGTGGTGATGAGGATAACGGGCAAACATCGGCGTGGTACGTGTACAGCGCTTTAGGCTTTTATCCGGTAACACCCGGAATCAATCAATATGTTATAGGCAGTCCGTTGTTCAAAAAAGCGACCCTTCAGTTGGAAAATGGAAACACCTTTAAAATTTCAGCCCCTAACAATTCAAAAGACAATGTTTTTATAGAAGGTGTTTTATTGAACGGAAAGCCGTGGAACAACAGTTTTATCAATTTTGAAGATATTCAGAATGGCGGTCATTTGGAATTTGATATGAATAGTACACCAAATAAGGACTGGGCCAACAAACCGGAAAACACGCCGTTTTCAATGAGCAAATCAGTTAAAGAGTAAAAAAATATAACAGATTATTATGAATAAATACAGATGGCTATTGGTTTTTGCAATCGGATTTTTGTTAAGCAGTCAAGCACAAAACCCCGTCGATTATGTCAATCCGTTTATAGGCACATCCAATTTTGGAGCCACAAATCCAGGAGCCATCGCACCAAGGGGAATGGCAAGTGTATCGCCTTTTAATGTGGCGGGACCGCAAAATTTACCACTTGAAAAAGATAGCGGTTGGTTATCCAATCCGTATGTTAACGAAAATACGTTTTTAACAGGTTTTTCCCATGTGAATTTAAGTGGTGTGGGCTGCCCCGATTTGGGTGTTATTTTAACGATGCCAACCACGGGCGAGCTTAAAACCAATCATTTAGAGTATGGTAGTACGTATGATTTTGAGCTTGCAAAACCAGGTTATTACAGCGTTATGTTATCAAAATATAAAGTGAAAACCGAGGTTACGGCTACAACACGTGTTGGTGTGAGCAAGTATTCATTCCCCAAAGGGCAATCTAATATTTTAATCAATTTAGGATTGGGTTTGACCAATGAAGAAGGCGCCACGGTTAAAATCGTATCGCCCACCGAAATTGAAGGCATGCGCAACGTGGGGTCGTTTTGTTACTATAAACCAGAAGAATCCTATCCGGTGTATTTTGTGGCCAAATTCAGTAAACCTGCCGATGATTTTGGCGTATGGAAAACACCGAGAACCTATGAAGGCGTGGAAGCACAGTGGATGCCTTACAACGGAAAAACACGCTTGTACAAAAATTACCGAAAAGAAGTAATCGGCGATAGTATTGGAAGTTATTTTACCTATCATTTTGAAAAACCTACAGAAGTAGAGGTAAAGATAGGCGTGTCTTACGTAAGTATTGAAAACGCCCGGGAAAATCTTGAAAAAGAAACCCAATCGTTAACCTTTAACGAGATTTATAAAAATACCGCTTCAAAATGGAACGATTTATTGTCTAAAATAGAGGTTGAAGGCGGCACAAAAGACGATAAAACTATTTTTTACACGGCATTGTATCACACTTTAATCCATCCCAATACTTTAAACGATGTTAATGGCGAGTACCCAACCATGGCAAAACGTGAAACGGCTAAAACCGAAGGCACGCGATTTACCGTGTTTTCATTTTGGGATACTTACAGAAATCTGCATCAATTGATGTCGTTGGTCTATCCGAAGCAACAATCGGATATGGTAAAAAGCATGCTCAATATTTACGATGAAAGCGGTTGGTTGCCTAAATGGGAACTCAATGCCACCGAAACCACAACCATGGTGGGCGATCCCGCGGGCATTGTTTTGGCCGATACTTATTTGCGCGGTATTCAGGATTTTGATATTGAAAAAGCCTATGAAGCCATGCGAAAAAGTGCCACACAACTAGAAAATAACCCATTGCGCCCAGGCATTAAAGACTATATTGAAAAAGGTTATTTAACCACAAAAACCACAAAAAGCGGCTCGGTTTCCACCACGCAAGAATATAATATCAGCGATTTTGCCCTAGCGCAATTGGCGAAAACATTGGGTAAAAAGGAGGACTATAAAATGTTTTCAAAACGCTCGGTGACGTACAGAAATCTGTTTGATAAAGAATTCAATTTATTACGCCCCAAAAACGATGATGGCTCATGGCTTTCGCCTTTTAACCCGAATAAAGGTGCCAATTTCGAAAAGAATTTAGGCTTTATTGAAGGCAATTCGTGGCAATATACCTTTATGGTGGCACACGATACCGAGTATTTAATCAAACTTATGGGCGGTAAAAAAAACTACGTTGCAAAATTGGATGAGGTTTTTGATAAAAACCAGTTTGATATGGCCAACGAACCCGATATTGCCTATCCGTATTTATACAATTATGCCAACGGCTACGAGTGGAAAACCCAAGAGCGCGTTTCGCAATTAATTGATGAATATTTTACCAATAAGCCCGCAGGTTTACCCGGAAATGACGACACAGGCACTATGAGTGCGTGGTTAATTTACAGCATGATGGGAATTTATCCCGTATCGCCCGCAGACCCTATGTACACCATAACTACACCGCGATTTGATAAAATAACCATTCATTTAGATACCCAATATTACAAGAATAACACATTGATAATTGAGAAAAATGGCACCGGTAAATTAGAGTCTTTTACAATCAATGGTAAAACCAATAAGTCCTTTTTCGTGAGCCATGAAGCACTTACCAATGCGCCAAAAATTCAGTTTAATTTAAAAGAATGATGGATGTTTAAATCGTTTAACGCATATTTATCGAAGGCTGTTCATTGCTTGTTGATTGTGATTGTATTGTTTTCTTGCGAAGACAAAAACATCACTTTAGTCAATAATGGAGCATCCAATTATGAGATTGTTTTTTTGGGTGAAGCCACTCAAAGCGCATATCAATCTGCTGAAACTCTTCAAGAGTACATTCAAAAAATTTCAGATGTTTCCATAGACATTGTTGACGAAAGTTCTCAAAACACGAATAAACATAAAATATATGTTGGTCATAATTCAGATGAAAATCTAAGCAAACATCAAATTCAAATATTATCCGACCAAGAAAATATTTTTATCTCAGGCGGTTCAGATGAAGCTGTTAGTGATGCGGTTTACGAATTTCTCGAACGGTTTTTAGGCTGTAAATGGTACGCGCCAAATGTTGAGGATGTTCCAAAGAAATCAACAATCAGTTTAAACAAAAATTTAAACTACACCTACACACCACAAATAACAACCCGAACAGTTCACTCCAGATTGTTTTACGAAAACGAAAAATTTGCAGCGCAACATAAAGTAACCACAAAGGCATTTCCGTATTACATGCCATCGGCAAGAGTGCACACGTTTAATAAGTTTGTTCCCGAAGAAAAATTTTACAAATCGAACCCAGAATATTTTGCGCTTCGCGGAAACAAACGCTTGCCAACTCAATTGTGTTTAACCAATGCTAAAGTGCTGGATATGGTTAAAGACTCGGTACAGAGTTTATTTAAACAAAACCCTGAGGCTTCGGTGATTTCGGTAAGTGGCAATGATAATACCCAATTTTGTGAATGCGGAAATTGTAAAAAAATAGATGACGAAGAAGGCAGTCATGCCGGTACCATGATTCGTTTTGTAAACGAGGTTGCAAAGGCATTTCCAGAGAAAACCATTTCAACTTTAGCCTATCAATACACCAGAAAACCTTGTAAAACAAAGCCTTTAAAAAATGTATTGATTACTTTATGTTCTATTGAATGCGACAGAAGCGCGCCAATTACCCAAAAATGCACCGATTTTGCCGATGATTTAAAAGGCTGGAGCAAGCTTACCGATAACATTAGAATTTGGGACTACACCACACAATTCACCAATTTTTTAGCGCCATTTCCTAATTTTAATACGCTACAGCCCAATATTCAGTTTTTTAGAGACCATAACACCAAATGGGTTTTTGAACAGCACAGTAGCAACCCGAGCGAGTTGTTCGAATTGCGCTCTTATGTGATGGCGAAACTGCTTTGGAATCCCGATGCCAATGTCGATGATATCATCACGGAATTCACCAATGGCTATTATCACGAAGCCGGTCCTTTTGTAAAATCTTATGTCGATTTAATTCATAAGGAACTCAAAAATTACCCGGATTTTTTCCTGTTTTTATATGGCGATCCGTCGCAAGCCTTTGATGCCTATTTAAATCCGGATTTATTAAAGCAATACGTCACTTTTTTTAATGATGCCGAAAAAGCGGTAGCCAATAGACCAGACATTTTAAAGCGAGTAAAAGTGGCTCGATTGAGCATTGATTATGCGGTTTTAGAAGCGTGTAGAAAAAGTGTTTCTGAAGATTTTACCATTACCGAAACCACTAAAGCTTTGGTTGGAAATTTCATGTCGGTTTGTAACGAAGCCAATATCAACCTAATGAACGAGATGGGTTACACGGTTACGGATTACGGCAATGCCTATTTAAAATCTATTGAAGTGGCTTTGCAACCCAACATAGCTTCGGGCAAAAAAGTAACGCTTTTAACCAAGCCAAAAAAGTATGCCAATGAGGATCCGCAGGCATTAACCGATGGCGCTTTGGGCGGCAGTAATTTTTATTCCAATTGGTTGGGTTTCGAGGGCAATCATTTAGAGGCTATTATCGATTTGGATGAAAAAAAGGAAGTGAAATCCATTTCAACAGCCTTTCTGCAAGTTACCAATCATATCGTGTTTTTTCCTAAAGAAGTAACCTATTACGGTTCGGTTGATGGGAAAAACTATTCAAAATTAGGAACGGTTTTAAATCAATTTCCGCTAAACAAAAAGAGCAAAATAAACGATATTCAGTATTTTGATTTGAAAATAAAACCATCTCAATGGCGGTATTTAAAAATTAAGGCAGAAAGCTTAAAACATGCTCCGTATTGGCACCATGGCGCAGGTTTACCATCGTGGATTTTTGCAGATGAAGTAATTGTAAACTAACGAGAAAATGTTTTTTAAAAAGCTGTTTTTAATATTCGTAATAAGTGTTTCGTGTTCCACATTAGCGCAGTCTTATAAAGTAATGACCTATAATTTAAGGTACGATAACCCCAACGATGGCGAAAATAAATGGTCGTTAAGAAAGAATTTTTTAAGTAATCAAATCGCGTACAATAATCCGGATGTTTTCGGAATACAAGAAGGTTTGCATCATCAAGTGCAGTTTTTAGACAGTCTTTTTGTTGATTATGCTTATATTGGAAATGGACGTGATGACGGCAAAACAAAAGGTGAGTACAGCGCCGTTTTTTTTAATAAAAAAAAATTCAGTGTTTTAAAAGACGGGACATTTTGGTTATCGGAAACGCCCAATAAAGTTTCGGTTGGTTGGGATGCATCCATGGAGCGTATTTGCACGTACGGCTGGTTTGAAGACAAAGTAACAAAGCAACAGTTTTTTGTGTTTAATACACATTTTGATCACATCGGGAAATTGGCAAGAGCTAAAAGTGCGGCGTTGATTCTTGAAAAAACAAAAGCTCTGAACCCCGATAATTTGCCTGTAATCGTTATGGGGGATTTTAATTTAAAACCTGAAAAAGAACCTATAAAATTGCTTTCAAAGGCTTTAAATGATTCTGAAAAAGTAAGTATAGCAAAACCTTTTGGGCCAACGGGAACCTTTAATGGTTTTAAGTTTAACAAGCCGGTTTCAGATAGAATCGATTATATTTTTACAAGTAAACAAAATATTAAAGTACTAAAATATGCGGTGTTAAGCGACTCAAAAGATTGTAAATATCCGTCCGATCATTTACCCGTTATCATTAATTTAAAATTTATAACCTCTCAAAATAATTAATAAAAAAATGGAATTTAAAAGTATTATAAAAGCTTGGTTTTTAGTGTTTTGCATCAGTGTGTTTGCACAAGATAATAACACCGTTGTTCAGGTATTTAACAAACAACCCTTAAATTTTGGTGGCGAAAAAGGTACTGATACCGAAGCGCATATGCTGCAAAGCGGACGTATAGTTTATAAAAAAGTAACCGTACCAAGCTTCCCTAACGGAACAGATGTGAGCATAAAATTAACAGTGCGTTCCAATGGCGACCGTTGGGATAAATCGGGGTCTTGTTTTGTAGTTGCAGACCCCAAACTTATTTCAATTTTAGATGTTTCAAAAGGTGATAAAGAATTTCCTAAAGATTCTTTTAAAGCAGGAAATCACGCAGGTATAGTTGCTAGTGAAACTTACCAACCCGTTGTTGAACTCATGCGGTTTATGACGCCTTTTGGCGTTGGTTTTTACAGCGACAATAGTGTAAAATATCGCCGCCCTGTTTATATCCCAAGTTGGGAAAAACAAGTGGTTTGGGAGCATGATATTTCGCAGCTTAAAGATTTGGTTTCCAATACGTTTTATATTGGTATTTGGATAGATTCTTGGACCGCAGAGGGCTATAATTTCGACTTGCAATTATCCTATTCCAACCGAGAGAGAAAAACACTTAAAGTGTTGCCATTGGTAAATTCGATACCTTATGTAAATGGACAACCTATTCCAGATATTTTTGCTAAAGAACCCTTAATTCATAATTTCAATTTGAGTAAAAATGCAAAAAACGTAAAGTTGCATTATATCACAACAGGCCATGGCGGGCATAGTGGTGGCGACGAGTTCATCAAAATTAAAAACAGCGTGTATTTTAATAACGCATTGGTTATAGATACCATTCCGTGGCGTGAAGATTGCGCATCTTTTAGACGATTTAATCCAACCGCAGGTGTTTGGATTAGAAAAGATTCGGCGGCATATTATGATTATAAAACCCAAAAACGGGCTATAAAAGTAATTGAAGAACGCATAGCATCATCAGATTTGTCGCGCTCAAATTGGTGCCCTGGATCATCGGTAAAACCTATG
The DNA here is from genome assembly GCF_042684345.1 of Gelatiniphilus marinus. Taxonomy (NCBI): domain Bacteria; kingdom Pseudomonadati; phylum Bacteroidota; class Flavobacteriia; order Flavobacteriales; family Flavobacteriaceae; genus Gelatiniphilus; species Gelatiniphilus marinus. The sequence goes on from NZ_JBHULK010000001.1 coordinate 411,991, forward strand.
GTTGTTCCATTGGGTGATTTAGAAAAAGGTGAACATCAACTTAAAATAAAAATTCCGGCAACACCTGTAGATGGTGACAAATTAAACCATTGGTTGGTGTCGGCCTATTTAACTTATGAATAATAATATCATTTAAAAGGTTTAAAGACCATTTCCTTGCAAAAAAAGTATTGGTTAAGGTGTTTTAAATGCTAGTTTGGTGCATACAAGATGTTTACTTTTGTTTATGTACCAGTTGTTAATGCCTGTTGTTTTTAGCTAAGCAACGGAACAAATACTTTAATTATAATCTTTTGAAAAATAACTTAATCATTGCTCCAGCAGATAATGTTGCGGTAGCCTTATCCAATATTAATAAGGGCGAAGTATTATCGATAAAAGGAAAACAAGTCAGTCTTGTTGAAGATATACCCGTAAAACATAAATTTACTTTACATGCTTTAAATAAAGGCGATGAGGTAACCATGTATGGTGTGCCCGTTGGAAAAGCCACGACATCCATAAAAAAAGGAGCTTTAATTACCACCGATAATTTAAAACATAGTGCGGCGCCCTATAAATTTAGAAACTTTGATTATCAATATGAAAAACCTTCGATTGATGGGTTATCTGAAAAAACATTTTTAGGCTTTCATAGAAACGATGGGCAAGTGGGTACAGCAAACCATTGGATATTTATACCCATGGTTTTCTGCCAGAACCGAAATTTAAAGGTGTTAAAAGAGGCCTTTGAGGCAGAGTTGGGCTTTAAAAAAGAAAACCCGTACCGACTAAAATTGCGGCGTTTGGTTCACGGCGGTAACGACGCTTCTTATGAAGAAGAAAAACTATCTCAAAAAGTTTTTAAAAATATTGATGGCATAAAATTCTTAACCCACGAAGGCGGTTGCGGCGGCACAAAAGACGATGCGCAAGCCTTAGTGAATTTATTGGCGGGTTACATTAAAAACCCAAATGTAGCAGGCGCAACGGTTATGAGCTTGGGCTGTCAACACGCACAAATAAGCATGTTGGAACAGGCGTTGAAAGAACGTTTTAAAACCGATAAACCCGTACTGTATTTCGAGCAACAACAATATGCTACCGAAAATGATATGCTTTCAAAGGCCATAAAAAGCACCTATAAAGCATTACAAGTAGTCAATAAAATTGAAAGGCAACCCACACCTTTAAGCAAACTAAGTATAGGATTGGAATGCGGTGGGTCCGATGGTTTTTCGGGCATAACGGCAAACCCACTAATGGGCGTAGTGTCCGATAAAATCAATGCTATTGGCGGAAGAAGCATCTTATCAGAATTTCCAGAATTGTGCGGCGTAGAGCAAGATTTAATCGATCGCTGCTCAAATGAACAAGTTGCCAATAAGTTTATCAGAATCATGGAAAGTTATAACGGTCAAGCCGAAAAAGTAGGCTCAGGTTTCGATATGAATCCGTCTCCGGGTAATGTTCGAGATGGTTTAATTACCGATGCCATAAAATCTGCGGGAGCAGCCACAAAAGGCGGACGAAGCCCAATTGCAGACGTAATTGATTATGGCGAATATGCTACAAAACAAGGCTTGAATTTATTGTGCACACCAGGCAACGATGTAGAATCTACAACAGGTTTAGCAGGTTTTGGGGCTAATATTATTCTGTTTTCTACAGGCTTGGGTACACCAACGGGTAATGCTATTTGTCCTGTTATTAAAATTTCATCCAACTCGATGTTGCCAAAAAAAATGAAAGATATTATAGATTTTGATGCAGGACGATTAATTTCAGAACAAGCCAGTCAAGAATCACTTTCAGAAGAGCTTATCGATTTAATAATTGAAGTCGCTAGCGGAAGACATCAAACTTGCGCCACAAAATTAGGTCAAGATGATTTTATTCCTTGGAAAAGAGGCGTGTCGTTATAAAATAAATAAAAAATAAAATAATGTCAAAGTTTAGTTTAAAAGGAAAATCGGCTATAATAACCGGTGGCGCAAGCGGTATTGGTAAAGCTATTTCCACAACATTTGCACAACAAGGCGCACATATTCATATTTTAGAATTTAACAAAGAAAGTGGCGAGCAAACTATTGAAGAAATCAATAATACCGGCGGAAACGCCAGTTTTTATCCATGCGATGTTTCCAATCACAGGCAAGTTAAAGAGATTATTGAGGCCATTGCCAAAAAACATAATATCGACATATTGGTCAATAACGCGGGTATTGCCCATGTTGGCAATGTTGAAAACACCGAAGAATCAGACTTAGACCGTGTTTACAACGTTAACGTAAAAGGCGTTTACAATTGCATTTATGCCACCATTCCAAAAATGAAAGCCCAAGGTGGTGGCGTAATTATCAATATGGCATCCATTGCATCGTCTGTTGGTATTTCCGATCGCTTTGCGTATTCCATGTCTAAAGGTGCCGCTTTAACCATGACATATTCTGTGGCTAAAGATTATGTAAACCATAACATTCGTTGTAACTGTATTTCGCCAGCGCGCGTACACACGCCTTTTGTTGATGGTTTTATTAAAAAGAATTATCCAGGAAAAGAAGATGAAATGTTCGATAACCTATCTAAAACCCAGCCCATTGGAAGAATGGGAAAACCCGAAGAAATTGCAAATTTAGCCTTATATTTATGTTCAAACGAAGCCTCGTTTATTACAGGAACAGATTTTCCGATAGATGGTGGTTTTATAAAATTAAACGGATAATGATTAAAAATAGATTCTTATTAATTTGTGCTTGTTTTTTATTGATAGCATCAACTTTTGCTCAACAAAAAACAGAAGCAGAGTATATTAAAAATATTACCGAACGTCCTTACCCGCAATGGTTTAAAGATGCTAAATTGGGTATTTTTATTCATTGGGGATTGTATTCGGTACCGGCTTACGGAAGTAAAGAATCGTATGCCGAATGGTTTTTACGCGGTATGCAAACCGAAAGTCCCGAGCGTATGGAATTTGTAAAAAATACCTACGGCGAGCATTTTACCTATAAAGATTTTGCACCATTGTTTAAAGCTGAATTATTTAACCCCGACGAGTGGGCAAGTTTATTTAAAAGGGCAGGAGCCAAATATGTGATGTTCGTATCTAAACACCACGATGGTTATGCACTTTGGCCTAGTAAATACAACCGGAATTGGAATAGCGTTGATGTTGGACCCAAACGCGATTTGGTGGGCGATTTAACAAAATCGGTTAGAGAAGCCGGACTTAAAATGGGGCTGTATTATTCGCTTGCAGAATGGAATCACCCCTTGCACCGTTGGTACACCGATCCGCACGATAGTATTGGCAAATATGTTGAAGAATATATGATTCCGCAGTTTAAAGAATTGGTTTCCACATATAAACCCTCCATACTTTTTGCCGATGGCGAATGGTATAACACGGCAAAACAATGGCACTCGGCCGAATTGATAGATTGGTATTACAATTTAGTGGGCGATGAAGCCATAGTAAACAACCGTTGGGGACACGGTTTAGATGTGGGCTATTTAACGCCAGAATACAGTTCGGGCATAAAAGTAACCAACAGGCCTTGGGCAGAAGTGCGCGGTTTGGGGCGTTCTTTCGGGCTTAATAGAAATGAAAAATTAGAGGCTTATGGCACCTCGCAAGACCTTATTCATCGCTTTGTGCAAACGGTTGCCAATGGTGGTGGCATGATTTTAAATGTGGGGCCAAAAGCCGATGGACAAATTCCGCTCATTCAGCAAGAACGCTTGATTCAATTGGGTAACTGGCTAAAAATTAATGGCGATGCTATTTATGGTGCCGAACCTTTTTCAATAAAAGAAGAAGAAAAAGAAATCACTATTAAACGTATTGATGATGAAATAAACTTCAAATGGGTAAGAAATTCACCTATGAAAGACATCAAAGAAGACGATTTTACGGTAGAATGGAACGGCTTTATCGAAGCACCAAAAACCGATACTTATACATTTGAGGTTAAGGCCGATGATGAAGCCGCAGTTTTCATTAACAACCAATTAATCATTAATCAAAACTACACCGCAAAAGGAACACAGTCCGAAGTTATGGGTGCCAATACCAGTGCCTCATCAACAGGGAAAATTAAATTGAAAGCGGGCGAATTATACCCTATGCAAATAAAGTACAGAGAGAAAAAACAGAATGCATCCATTTCATTATTTTGGAATACAAAAAATGGCGATAAAAAAATAGTACCCTCTTCTTCATTGTTTATCGATAAAGAAAAATCGAAAAACGGCATAACGGGAAGTTATTCATCTTTAAAAACCTATCTGTGCTATACGCTAAACCACGGTAAAATTTACGCCACAAGTTTTGAATGGCCAGAAAACGAACTGGTTTTAACTATTCCAAATCCAGGTAACAACGCCACGGTTAAATTATTGGGATTGGATAAAAACCTAGCTTGGAAATATAGCAACGGAAAGATGCATATTGATACAAAATCTGTAAAATACACAGAAATGCCATCGCACGATGCATGGACTTTTGAGATTGATAAAAATTAAAACATGAATAACTTGAAGTTAAAAATATTTGTAGTATCAATTCTCATTTTTAATGGCTTGCTTACTGCACAACACAAGTACCAACCCACTTGGGAATCGTTAGATGCACGCCCCATTCCCGATTGGTTTCAAGATGCTAAGTTTGGTATTTTTATACATTGGGGCCCATATTCGGTACCTGCGTGGTCGCCAAAAGGCACGTACTCAGAATGGTACCAATATTGGTTGCAAAATAAAACCTTGTTCGGAAACGGTAATTTTAAAGGTGATGAAATTGTAAATTACCACCAGAAAACTTACGGCAAAGATTTTCCTTATTACAATTTCGGGAAAATGTTTACAGCAGATTTATTTAAGCCAGATGAATGGGTGCAACTTTTCGAAAAGGCAGGAGCAAAATATATTGTGTTAACATCAAAACATCACGATGGTTATACACTATGGCCCAACAAAGAAGCTAACCACAGGGGCTTTGCTTGGAATAGTATGGAAGTAGGCTCAAAACGCGATTTGGTGGGCGAGTTAACCGCTGCCGTAAAGAAAACCAATATTAAAATGGGACTGTATTATTCACTTTACGAGTGGTATCACCCATGGTGGCAAAACGATAAAAAGCGTTTTGTTGACGATCATTTTTTACCGCAAATAAAAGACTTGGTTACCAAATATTCTCCAGATATTTTATGGGCTGATGGCGAATGGGATATGGAAGCTGAAAAATGGAAATCGAAAGAATTTTTAGTTTGGTTATTCAACGAATCGGTTGCAAAAGACCATATTGTTATAAACGATAGATGGGGTAAAGGTGTTAGAAAAAACCACGGCGGTTATTTTACAACCGAATACGAAACTGAAGCCCCAGAATTTAAACGCCCATGGGAAGAGTGTCGCGGTATGGGTTTTTCGTTTGGATACAATCAAAATGAAGACGCACAAGATTACAATTCGCCCAAAGCATTAGTGTTAACCCTGGTAAATATTGTTAGTACGGGCGGTAATTTACTACTGGATATTGGTCCCGATGCACGGGGAAATATACCTGTAATTATGCAAGAACGCCTATTGCAAATTGGCAGTTGGTTAAACACTAATGGCGAAGCTATTTATGGCTCAAGGCTATGGAACAATTCGTTTCAATGGTCTTTAAAAGGTAAGAAACACTACAAGCCTAAACAGCATTATTTAGGTAGCGAAGTTATTTTAAAACAAACCATAGATCCCGAACCGGGTTATGCGGTAAAAGAATTGTTTTTCACGCAAAACAACGAGGCTTATTTTGTAATACTCCCAAAATGGAAACCCGAAATAACCATAAGGAATTTCAAAGCTTCAAACGATGCAAAAATAACATTGTTGGCTACACAACAAAATTTAAAAGGGAAACAAGTAGGTAACGATTTTGCAATTCCTCTACCCGAATACAAACCTAATTTGTTCGAAGCAACCGACGATTATGCTTACGTTATTAAAATCACTAAATAGTTTATAAAATCAATATGAAAACCATTTTATCGTATTTCACTTTAGCTTTGTTAATTGTTTCATGCTCTAACAATAAGAGCAATGGTCTATTAATGCCAACAAGTTCAACCATTAAAATAGATAACGACGACACCAAAGATTCCATCATCGTAAAAGCCGCTCATGTAGTGCCTACAAAAAACCAGTACGAAGCTTTAAAAAACGAGTTTATCGCTTTTATCCATTTTGGACCTAACACCTTTACTCGAATGGAATGGGGCAACGGTTTTGAAGACCCCAAGATTTTCGACCTTAAAAATTTAGATACCGATCAATGGTGCAAAGCCATGAAAGCCGCCAATATGAAAAAGGTAATTCTTACCGTGAAGCATCACGAAGGGTTTGTACTTTGGCAAAGTCGCTACACCAAACACGGTATTATGTCCACCGATTTTCAGAACGGAAAAGGTGATATTCTAAGGGATTTATCCAATTCCTGCCAAAAATACGGATTGAAACTGGGTGTGTATTTATCGCCCGCAGATTTATATCAAATTGAAAATAAAGAGGGACTTTACGGCAATTTAAGCCAATATTCAGACCGTGTAATTCCTCGACCCATTGAAGGCCGGCCATTTAAAAACAAAACCACCTTTACATTTAATGTTGATGATTATAACGAGTATTTTTTAAATCAGCTCTTCGAATTATTGACTGAGTATGGCCCCATTCACGAAGTGTGGTTCGATGGCGCTCATCCCAAACGTAAAGGCGGACAAAAGTACAATTACTTAGCTTGGAAAGAATTAATTTCGGCACTAGCGCCCCATGCCGTTATTTTCGGAAAACAAGATATTCGCTGGTGCGGAAACGAAGCTGGAGCAACCAGAGATACCGAGTGGAATGTAATTCCGTACCAAGCCAACCCGCTCGAAATGGATAGCTTTGCAGATATTACCGGCGAAGATATTGGAAGCAGGGAAAAATTATACGATGCAAAATATTTGCACTATCAACAGGCCGAAACCAATACCTCGATTCGCGAAGGCTGGTTTTACAGAGACGATACCTCGCAGAAAGTACGTAATGCAGATGATGTTTTTGATATGTACGAGCGTTCGGTTGGCGGCAACACCACCTTTTTGTTGAATATCCCACCAAATCGCGAAGGCAGGTTTTCGCCTGAAGATGTACGTGTTTTAAATGAAGTTGGCGAACGCATCAACGAGACCTATAGTACCAATTTATTTGCGGGTGCTTCAGGATCTAAAAATGTTTTAGATGATGCTGTTGATACTTTTGAGTTGTTAGATTCTGATGTAAAAGAAATCATTATCGAGTCCAAAAAACCAATAACAATCAATCGATTAATCATTCAAGAAGCCATTGCAACGCATGGCGAACGTGTTGAAAAACATACAGTTGATGCTTGGGTAAATAATGCTTGGAAAGAAATAGTTTCAGCAAGCAATATAGGGTATAAACGCATTTTGCGTTTTCCGGAAACCACATCGAATAAATTCAGATTACGGATTTTAGAATCGCGTTTTAGTCCTGCAATTTCTAATGTTACGGCACATTATTACAAAACACGTCCGCCACAATTAAGCATCGCAAGAAATCTCGACGGGCAAGTTAGCATTCAACCAAAAAAACACGATTTTGGGTGGAAACCCCACGGCGAGGACAGCGCAGGAAACTTAAATATTGGACTAGAAATTAGATACACCACCGATGGTAGCGAACCAACAAAAGATTCTGAGTTATTTAAAGCATCTTTTTCAACAACTTCCAGCGAAATTAAAGCAGCTGCATTTTCAAAAGACCAAAAAGGAAGTGTGGTTTCTAAAAAATTAGGAATCCTTAAAAAAGATTGGAAGATTATTAAAGAAGATAGCTGGTCTTCTACAAACAAAAGTAATTTGGCTATCGATGAAAACCCAAAAACATTCTGGCGTTCGGGCCAAAAAGGAACCCCTCATTTTATTGAATTAGATTTAGGAAAATCATATATTTTAAATGCCTTTTCGTACACGCCCCAAAAAGAAGATGCTAACGGCATGATTGAAAAAGGCACCATTAAGATAAGTAATGATGGTAGGAATTGGCAAACCTTTGAAAGTTTTGAGTTTGGTAACTTAATTAACGACCCAACTCCAAGAACACACCAATTTAAAAAAGAATTAACAACACAATATATAAGAATAGAATCTAAGGTAATTGCAGGCGGTAAAAAAACGGCCGCCATTGCGGAATTGGATTTTTTTGAATAACAAATATTTAGATACAATATGAAATTAATACGATTTGGAACAGAAGGAAACGAAAAACCTGGTGTACAATTAGCAGATGGCACAAGATTGGATGTGTCTGGGTTCGGACAAGATTACGACGAAGATTTTTTTGGTGGCGATGGCTTAGAACGCTTAGAAAACTGGATACAAACCAATCAAGAAAATTGCCCTAAAATAAGTGATAGTGTGCGTTTGGGGGTACCGCTAACACGACCTTCAAAACTGGTTTGCGTTGGTTTAAATTACGCAAAACACGCCGCCGAAGCTGGAATGAAAGTCCCAAAAGAACCAGTTTTGTTTTTTAAATCTACTACCGCACTTTGTGGACCAAATGATGATGTTATTATCCCCAAAAATTCTGAGAAAACCGATTGGGAAGTCGAGCTTGCTATTGTTATTGGCAAAAAAGCCTCGTACGTTGAACAGGCCGATGCCTTTAACCACATTGCTGGTTATGTGCTGCATAACGATGTCTCGGAAAGGGCTTTTCAAATCGAGAAAGAAGGGCAGTGGTGCAAAGGCAAAGGCTGCGATACATTTGCACCTCTAGGGCCATTTATTGCAACAAAAGACGAAATTCCAAACCCTAATAATCTTAACTTATGGCTTGATGTTAATGGCGAACGTTTACAGGATTCCTCGACATCAGATTTTATTTTTAATGTTCAAGAAGTCGTTTCATACATCAGCCAATACATGACATTGTTACCGGGAGATATTATTTCAACAGGCACGCCATTTGGTGTTGGTTTAGGCTTTAATCCGCCTAAATATTTAAAACCAGGCGATATTATGGAGTTGGGTATTGAAGGTCTGGGAACTTCAAAACAAATGGCAAAAGCATACCAAGGTTAATTAATACGAAGTAAAACAATGTTAAAATATGTTTTTGTTTTATCTGCTGTTATTTTAGTGGGCTGTAAAAGTGTTCCGTCTAAAATTGTTGATGGTTACAAGTACATTCAAAAAGATTCCGTTACTGCAAAAGACTGGAAATTAGTTTGGAAAGACGATTTTGATGCGCCAGAAATAGACACTAAAAAGTGGACTAAAATACCCAAAAAAAATGCAGATTGGGGCAATTACATGAGTAGCGACCCCAAGTGTTTTGGTTTTTCAGACGGAAAACTATATTTAAAAGGCATTGTAAACACTGATACGGTTTCCGATCCGCGACCGTATTTAACAGGAGGCATTTATACCAAAGGCAAGTTTGCGTTTCAGTACGGTAAAATCGAAATCCGCGCCAAATTGGAAAGCGCACAAGGCGCGTGGCCAGCAATTTGGATGTTGGCCGAAGATAAAAAATACGGTAAATACCCAAGAAACGGTGAGATTGATATTATGGAGCACCTAAATTTCGATAACATTATTTACCAAACCACGCACTCGTATTACACCTTAGAGTTGAAACAGAAAACCAATCCGCCCTATTATAAAACCACAAAATTCGATAAAGAAGAGTTTAATACCTTTGGTTTAGAGTGGTATCCCGATAAATTGGTTTTTACATTAAACGGAGAAGAAACGTTTACTTATCCCAGGATAAAAGGCGTCGATAAATCGCAATGGCCTTACAATCAGCCTTTTTATTTGTTAATCGATCAGCAACTGGAAGGAGCTTGGGTAGGTAAGGCAAACCCAGACGATTTACCGGTACAAATGATTGTGGATTGGGTAAAAGTATATCAATAGAAACCAATGAAAATAGATGCCCATCAACATTTTTGGAAATACGATCCCGTTCGCGATGCTTGGATCGATGATTCGATGCAGGTAATTCGAAAAGATTTTCTGCCAAAGCATTTAAAACCGATATTAAACGCAAATAATTTTGATGGCTGCATCGCCGTACAAGCCGACCAAAGTGAAACCGAAACACACTTTTTATTGGACTGTGCCGAAAAAAACCCGTTTATAAAAGGCGTTGTGGGTTGGGTAGATTTAAGCGCTGATAATGTTGAAGAACGCTTAGTGCATTTTTCTAAAAACAAGTTGTTTAAAGGTGTGCGGCACATTGTACAAGCCGAGGAAAGCAATTTTATGCTGCGCAAAGATTTTAAAAACGGTATTGGCAAATTATCGTCATTTAATTTAACTTATGATATTTTAATATTTCCAACACAAATGGAAGCCGCTATAAACTTGGTCAATACATTTCCAAATCAAAAATTTGTAATCGATCACCTTGCAAAACCTTATATAAAAGCTGGTAAAATTGAGGATTGGAAAACAAAAATAACAGCATTGGCAAAAATACCAAACGTTTATTGTAAAGTTTCGGGGCTGGTTACCGAAGCCGATTTAAAACATTGGAAAATTCAAGATTTCTATCCGTATTTAGATGCCGTTTTTAATGCCTTTGGTGTTGAAAGAATATTATACGGTTCCGATTGGCCGGTGTGCTTGCTGGCCGCCAATTACGAAAAGCAATTACATATCATTCAAAATTATGTTAAAGACTTTTCAAAAGAAGAGCAATCAAAAATATTTGGGGAAAATGCTATTAAATTTTATAATTTATAAGGATATGAATTTTCTAAAAAAGCAATTCAGCTATTTAAAACACGTCAAATTACTATTCATTTTACTAGTTGCGGTAGCTTGTAAAGAAAAAACGCAAACCCCAAAAGATGTGTTGTGGTACGAGCAACCGGCAACCCAATGGATGGAAGCTTTACCTGTTGGAAATGGGCGTTTAGGCGCCATGGTTTTTGGCAATCCAAACCAAGAACGTATTCAGTTAAACGAAGATTCCATGTGGCCCGGAGCCGCCGATTGGGAAGATTACAAAGGAAGTCCTGAAGATTTAGAGCATATTAGAAACCTACTAAAAGCAGGTAAAATAACAGAAGCCGATAAACTGATTGTTGAAAAATTCTCGCTAAAATCCATAGTGCGTTCGCATCAAACCATGGGCGATCTGTTTATCGATTTCCATCAAAAAAAAGAGATTGAAAACTATAAACGTTCGTTGAATTTAGACGATGCTTTGGCGACTGTTAATTACACTTCAAAAGGCAATAGTTACTCGCAAAAAGTGTTTGCCTCGGCTGCAGATGATGCGTTGGTAATTGAGTTAAGCACAACTGCAAACGAAGGCTTAAATTTAAACCTAAAACTAGACAGGCCATTAGATAACGGTCATGAAACGGTAACAATTTCGAATCCTTCAGATAGCCAAATTAGCATGATTGGCATGGTTACGCAGTTTGGGGGTATGAAAAATTCGAAACCTTTTCCCATCGACTACGGTGTGCAATTTGAAACTCGACTTAAAGTTAAAAACGATTCGGGTACTATTGAGTCTGAAAACGGAGAATTGGTTTTAAAAAACGTTAAAAAAGCAACAATTTATTTAGTTTGCAACACGTCTTTTTATCATAAAAATTATAAAGAGAAAAACATTAAAACTTTAGCATTAATTGAAAACAAATCGTTTAGTGAATTGTTTAAAAGCCATCAAAAAGACTATCAAAAATTATACAAACGTGTGGCATTTAATTTAGGAGGTGCCGCATTAGATTCTTTGCCAACCGATAAACGATTAAAACGTATTAAGGCAGGTGAAGACGACCCCGATTTGGCCGCTAAACTTTTTAAATTTGGTAGGTATTTGCTAATTTCTTCTTCAAGAGAAGGTACCAATCCCGCTAATTTACAGGGCATATGGAACAGACATATTAAAGCACCTTGGAACGCAGATTACCACTTAAATATTAATCTTCAAATGAATTATTGGCCGGCCGATGTAACCAATTTAAGCGAACTGCACCAACCCTTTTTTAATTTTATAGATAAGGTTATTGAGCGCGGTAAAGTAACCGCCAAAAAACAATATGGCATTCAAAGAGGTGCTGTGGTTCACCATGCAACCGATTTGTGGGCACCGCCTTTTATGCGGGCAGAACAACCGTATTGGGGCTCTTGGATTCATGGCGGCGGTTGGTCTTCACAACACTATTGGGAGCATTATTTATACACACAAGACGCAGATTTTTTAAAACAAAGAGCGTATCCTGTTTTAAAATCTATTGCTGAGTTTTATTTAGATTGGTTGGTAAAAGACCCAAAAACCAATTTATGGGTTTCGGCACCAGAAACATCTCCCGAAAACTCTTATTTTTTCAATAAAGACAACTCTGGAGCTGTATCGTTTGGCAGTGCTATGGGACACCAGATTATAGCTGAGGTTTTCGATAATGTTTTAGAAGCTTCAAAAGTATTAAATATTGAAGATGATTTTGTTGAAGAAGTGCGCTTAAAGCGGAAAAGCTTGTTTCCAGGTGTTGTAGTTGGCGATCACGGTAGAATTTTAGAATGGAACGAACCCTACGATGAGCCCGAAAAAGGGCACAGGCACATGTCGCATCTTTACGCATTGCATCCTGGTAAAACCATTGTGGAAAATACTCCCATAACGTTTAATGCAGCCCGAAAAACAATAGATTACCGTTTGCAACATGGTGGCGCAGGCACCGGCTGGAGTAGAGCGTGGATGATTAATTTAAACGCACGTTTGTTGGATGCGAAATCGGCACAAGAAAACATTAAAAAATTTATGCAAATATCTGTTGCCGATAATTTATTTGATGAGCATCCGCCGTTTCAAATTGATGGAAATTTTGGTTATTCAGCAGGTGTGGCAGAGTTATTAATGCAATCGCACGAGCCTTTTTTAAGAATCCTTCCTACATTGCCCGACAATTGGAAAACAGGTCATGTTTCAGGTTTAAAAGCTCGAGGCAATATTGAAGTTGATATTGAGTGGAAAGACAGAAAACTTCTAAAACTTGGTTTGTTATCAAAAGAAAATCAAATAAAAAGCATTAAATATAATGGTGTTTCAGTCAAAATTGAATTGCGAAAAAATGAAAAAATTTGGTTGAATGATAAGCTAAATGTTGTAAAATAAGCAATTTTTAAAACATAAATAAGTAGTATTTTTACTTACAGAGATTTAGTTTTGTAAATCAATCAATAAAGTCTGTATCCTATACAATCAGCTATTTATGGGGCTTATTAAAAAAATAATAGATAAGCTTATTTTAAACTATAATTATTGGTTATTCCAGAAATTATATTTTGTTAACTTGCCACGGCTTAAATTACTAAAAATAAGCTTTTAATTGTTACCATGGATTTAAACTTAAAAAACAAAGTCGTTATTGTTACCGGTGGTTCTAAGGGCATTGGCTTGGGCATTACCAATGCATTACTTGCAGAAGGTGCTATTCCGTTTATAATCAGCCGAAATAAAAAAAGCGTAGAAACGCTTGTAAACAGTATCCATTCCAAAGGCAAAGAAGCGCATTACGCTATTGCAGAATTAAGCGATCCCGAACAATGCAAAAACGCTGTTGAGGCTGTCGTTAAAAAATACGGACGAATTGATGGTGTTGTAAATAATGCAGGAGTAAACGATGGGGTGAGTCTTGAAAATGGTGGTTATGAAGGTTTTATGGCATCCTTAAAATGTAATTTGGTACATTATTATCTTATTGCGCACCATGCCTTACCAGAGTTGAAAAAAAGCAAAGGAAGTATTATAAATATAGGTTCTAAAACAGCGTTAACCGGACAAGGCGGTACATCGGGTTATGCCGCAGCCAATGGCGGAAGAAATGCGTTAACCAGAGAATGGGCTGTTGAGTTGTTGCCGTACAGCATTAGGGTTAATGCCTTAATCGTAGCTGAATGTTACACACCTCTATACGATAAATGGATTAAAACTTTTGATAATCCCAAGGAAAAATTAGAATCAATCACTAAAAACATACCTTTAGAAAATAGAATGACCACAGCCAAAGAAATAGCAAATGCGGCAGTATTTTTACTTTCAGACAAATCGAGCCACACCACAGGGCAACTTATTTTTGTTGATGGCGGATACACCCATTTAGATAGGGCATTATAAGTTGTTCAGCGAAAAAAATATAAAAGATTAAAACAGTTCAGTAATTTTTACCCATTTGTAAAACCAAATTCAAATTTAAAATGAGCAAATCAAAACCTGTTGTTGTTTCAAAAAAGATAATAATCCCTTTTATTTTAGTAACCTCGTTATTTGCGCTTTGGGGATTTGCCAATGCCGTAACCGACCCTATGGTACAAGCGTTTAAAAAGGTTTTAGAACTCTCTAATTCGCAAGCGGCTTGGGTGCAAATGGCTTTTTATGGTGGTTATTTTTGTATGGCATTACCAGCAGCCATGTTTATGCGAAAGTATTCTTATAAAGTGGGTATTTTAATTGGTTTAGCCTTGTACGCTACAGGAGCATTACTGTTTTATCCAGCGGCGCAATCAGAGAGTTTTATGTTTTTCTGTTTGGGTTTATATATTTTAACCTTTGGATTGGCGTTTTTAGAAACTGCTGCGAATCCTTATATTTTAGCAATGGGTGCTAAAGAAACTGCAACACAGCGTTTAAATTTAGCTCAAGCCTTTAATCCGGTTGGGTTAATTGCTGGTTTGTTTGTTGCGCAACAATTTGTTTTAAAGAACTTACAATCTGATGATATTACAGATTTTAGCGCTCTCGATGAGGCTTCAAAAGTCTTGGTTAAAACATCCGATTTATTGGTTATTCGTAACCCCTACGTTATTTTAGGCTTAGTGCTCATTGTAATATTCGTTCTGTTTTTGGTTAGTAAAATGCCACAATCTAGAGACGAAGGCGGTATGCCCAGTATTAGTCAAACATTTGCCACTTTAGCAAAAAACAAAAAATACGTGCTTGGTGTACTTGCTCAAATTTTATATGTTGGCGCTCAAATAATGTGTTGGACATATATTTACCAATACGCAGAAGCCATAGGTATGGATAGCGTTACTGCAGGTTACTATCAAATGGCAGCCTTTGTTATATTTACTATAGGTCGAGCCGTTGGCACATATATGTTACGATTTATGAGTTCTGGTAAATTATTAATGTATTTTGCTATACTTGCCGTTGTTTTTGTTTTTGGCACCATTTTTATAACTGGTATGTTTGGTTTGTACAGCTTAGTTGGTGTATCATTCTGTATGTCTTTAATGTTCCCAACTATATACGGTATTGCTTTAGGCGATTTAACCGAAGAACAATCAAAAGTAGGATCTGCAGGATTAATTATGGCCATTGTTGGTGGTGCGTTAATGCCTAAATTACAAGGAATGATTATAGATGCAGGAGGGAATGGAGTTGCAGATACCCAAATCATGGGGGTTTCAGAAGTTAATTTCTCGTTTATTTTACCATTGTTTTGTTTTGTTTATATTGCTTGGTACGGCTTGAGGGTCTTTAAAAAACATGAAGCTACTGATGATGTTTTACATAACGCTTAATTAAAATGAAATACCTAAAACGCCATTGCTTTGCTTTAGATTTAGTTGATGATGCTAAACTAATAGCAGAATATAAAAAATACCACAAGCAAATTTGGCCTGAAATAACTGCAAGTATTGTAGATTCGGGTATTGAAGTTTTAGAGATTTACTGTGTAGTAAATAGGTTGTTTATGATTATGGAGGTGAACGATACATTTTCATTCGAAAAAAAATCAAAAATGGATGCCAACAACCCCAAAGTACAAGAATGGGAAACTTTAATGTGGAATTACCAAAAGGCTCTACCAACCGCAAAAGCAAACGAAAAATGGCTTTTAATGGAAAAAATATATCAATTATAAAACTATAAATAACAATTAAATTATATAAAAATGAAGATTTCAATTATCGCACTTGTGTGTTTGCTTAGTTTTTCGTGCTCCAATAAATACAAGGAAGTGGCAAACACCGAAGCAGATTACCAGATTATACCCAAACCGCAAACCCTAGACATACAAACCGGTAGATTTTTAGTAGATGGAAACACTAAAATTGTTGGCGTAGAAGGTTTAAAAAACGAAGGCGAATTTTTAGCGGGTATGTTAAGTGGGGCAACTGGTAAATCCATCAATTTCTCATCCGAAGGCACAGGAAACGTGGTTTTAAAACTGGACGATAGCATTGAAAACGACGAAGCTTATACTTTAAATGTAACATTCAGCACCATAGAAATAGCAGGTAAAACCCCCAAAGGCGTATTTTATGGTATTCAAACACTAAGGCAGCTAATGCCGGCAAGCATAGAATTGGCAAATGGCAACCTAAAGGAATTAACCATTCCCGCCGTATCTATAAAAGACAACCCACTATACCAATACAGAGGCATGCACTTAGATGTGGCCCGCCATTATTTTCCTGTAGATTTCATAAAAAAGTACATCGATTTAATCGCAATGCATAAAATGAATACGTTTCATTGGCATTTAACCGAAGATCAAGGTTGGAGAATAGAAATTAAAAAATACCCAAAACTTACCGAAATAGGAGCCTGGAGAAACGGTACCATAATTGGGCGCCACCCCGGAACGGGCAATGATGAAAAACGATACGGTGGCTTTTACACCCAAGACGATGTTAAAGACATTGTAGCGTATGCAACAAAAAAACACGTTACCGTAATTCCCGAAATAGAATTGCCAGGGCATAGTAGTGCAGCCATTGCCGCTTATCCGTATTTAAGTTGTTTTCCAGAAGAGCCAACACAGGTAACCAAAGATATGGGCTCTAAGAAAGGAAAAGAAATTCAAGCAGCCGGAACACCAAAAATCGTTCAAGAAACTTGGGGCGTTTTTGATGATGTGTATTGTGCCGGAAAAGAAGAAACCTTCAAGTTTTTAAAAGATGTTTTAAATGAAGTAATTCCGTTATTCCCATCAACTTATGTGCATATTGGAGGCGACGAGTGCCCAAAAGCCAATTGGAAACGTTGCCCCAGCTGCCAAAGCAGAATTAAAAAACAAGGTTTAAAAGACGAGCACGAATTACAAAGCTATTTTATTACAAGAATTGAAAAATATTTAAACTCAAAAGGAAAAAAAATAATTGGTTGGGATGAAATCTTAGAAGGCGGTTTAGCACCCAATGCAACCGTTATGTCATGGCGTGGGGAAAAAGGTGGTATAGAAGCCGCCAAACAAGGCCACGATGTAATTATGACACCCGGACACTCCTGTTATTTCGATCATTTTCAAACCGAAGACAAAGCCAACGAACCTTTGGCCATTGGTGGAAAAACCACGGTTGCCGATGTGTATGCTTACCAGCCAACACCTAAAGAGCTTTCTGCTGAACAACATAAATACGTTTTAGGGGCACAAGGCAATGTGTGGACCGAATACATGAAAACCACAGACCATGTGGAGTATATGATTTTACCCAGAATGACAGCACTTTCAGAAGTCGTTTGGTCTTCAAAAGAAAACCGAAATTGGGACGACTTTAGTACCCGATTAAATACTTTTAAGGATAGATACGATGCCTTAAAATTAAGCTATGCCATGCATACCTTCGAAAAACAATAAAATTAATATGTAACTGTTGTGAGTTTTAATACTAAATACCCGTCCATTGAAGATTTAAGAACCCGTGCCAAACAAAGAATACCAAAGTTTGCTTTTGAGTATCTAGATGGCGGCTGTAATGAAGATATAAATCTGTATAAAAATACCGCTGAGATACGCGAGGTAGAATTGCTGCCCGAGTATCTTAGTAAACACACGGCATCTAGCATGAAAACCACTTTGTTTGGCCATGAATACGATGCGCCATTTGGTATTGCCCCAGTTGGTTTACAGGGATTAATGTGGCCCAATGCACCAGAAATATTGGCCAAAGCCGCTTTTAAGCACAATATACCTTTTATTTTAAGCACTGTAACCACAAGCAGTATAGAGCGCATATCTGAATTAACCGAAGGTAAAGCTTGGTTTCAATTATACCATCCAGCTAAAACTGAGATTAGAAATGACATTTTGAAAAGATGCGAAAACTCGGGCTACAAAACCTTGGTTATTTTATGCGATGTGCCCACTTTTGGTTTTAGGCCAAGAGATATAAGAAATGGCCTAGCTATGCCCCCAAACATGTCGGTAAGCAATATTTTTCAAATTTTAGGAAAACCTAATTGGGCTTTTCAAACCTTAAAACATGGGCAACCAAATTTTGAAACCTTGAAACCATACATGCCAAAAAACCTGGACTTAAAACAATTGGGCAAATTTATGGACGATACCTTTTCCGGTAGGTTAAACGAAGAGCGAATAAAACCTATTAGAGATTTATGGAAAGGTAAAATAGTTTTAAAAGGTGTAGCTAACCAACTAGATGCCGAAAAAGCAATTGCTCTGGGTTTAGATGGCATTATTGTTTCCAACCACGGAGGCAGGCAATTAGATGCCGGAGAATCTACCATAAAACCTTTAACCAGAATTGCTGAAAAATACGGTAATCAAATAGAAGTAATGATGGATAGCGGTATCCGTTCTGGTCCAGATGTTGCAAGAAGTCTAGCTTCGGGAGCAAAATTCACTTTTATGGGACGCTCCTTTATGTATGGCGTTGCAGCTTTGGGAAACAAAGGTGGCAACCATACCATTTCGCTTTTAAAAACCCAATTACAGCAGGTTATGGAACAAATTTGTTGCGAAAAAGTAGAAGATTTTAGAAACCATTTAATTAAGTAGGCTTTAGTATAAAGCGGTTTTTTTAGTACAATAGGTTTGGTTGGTTAGTCGAGTAAAAACAACTTTAGCAATCTTTTTTTTCGGCTAACTGCCTTGTGCATAACCAACTACATTATTTGGTGTAGTTCTAATTTGTAAAATCTGTATTTTTTCAACTATAATCGATACTTTTTTTGCTTTAATCGAACGGTTTTTATATTTTCACATCAAATAATTATGTGTTTATTTAATTAAGCCCAGGGTAATGAAATTACATTTATTAGATAGAAGTACCAAGTTAAGCAACACCTCTTTTACCATTAGAAATAATCGTTACCCAAATTTTTTAAAGATATGGCATTATCATCCGGAATTTGAATTGGTTACCATATTAAAAAGCACCGGAACCCGATTTATAGGCGATAGCATCGAACAGTTTTCTGTTGGCGAAATAGTTTTGATAGGTAAAAACCTGCCGCACATGTGGTTAAACGACAAAGATTATTTTAAAGAAGGCTCTAGACTTGTAGCACAGGCCATAGCCATTCATTTTGAAGAAAATTTTGCAGGCGAAGCTTTTTTTAACATGCCAGAAATGCAAGCCATTAAAAATCTATTTAGCAATGCCCAATATGGCATTGTGTTTCGTGGAGATTTAAGCGCAGCCATTAAAATGATAAAAAACCTGGAACAAGAAAACGGGTTTAACAGAACCCTTTCTTTTTTTAAAATACTAAACCTACTGGCAAACCATAAAGACTACAAACTTTTGTCCAGCATGGGCTTTGTAAACTCTTTTAATAATACCGGTAAAACCAATTTAGCCCAAGTTTACGAGTATATAATTAAAAACTTTAAAGAGCGCATTACCCTTGAAGAGGTAGCTAACATTGCCTGTATGAATCCAACTGCATTTAGTAGGGTTTTTAAGCGTGTAAACCGAAAAACCTTTAGCGAGTATTTAAACGAAGTGCGTATTGGTTATGCCTGTAAATTATTGATGGAAGATAAATATAACATTTCAGAAATCTGTTTTGAATCTGGGTTTAACAATATTTCTAATTTTAACAGACAGTTTAAAAAAACCACCAATTACTCGCCAACCGAATATCTAAAAACCCGAACCGGAGCAGTATAAATTATATTCTTTCTTATAAAATTCAGGTTTATTAAAATTATTTACAACATTTTAAAGGTAAATTGATGTTTCTTCAAAAGGTGTTTTTTCACTAAGCTTTTTTGTGTTTTGGTTTGTTCTGTTTGTTAATATTGTAATCCGTTTTGTTCTAAAATAAAGTGATTTCAAAAAGTATTAACTATTATGGTATAAGCGGTAATGTTAATTAAAAAGCAAGTGTAAAGCTTATGGAGAATTCAAAAATCATTATCTTGATCAACTGTGCAGACCAACCCAATATTATTGCAACTGTTACAACTTTTGTTGCAAAAAATGGCGGAAATATTGTGTATATAGACCAGCATGTAGATAGGGAGCAGAACACCTTTTTTATGCGATTGGAAGGAGAGTTTAACAGCGCAGATTTTTCCATGGCAAAGTTTAAAGCAGTATTTAAAGATACCTTGGTTAATAAATTTAATTTAAAATGGCGCATTTACGCCTCTGATGCTAAACAAAAAATGGCTGTATTTGTATCGAAATACGACCATTGCCTATACGACTTGTTGGGACGATACAATTCTGGAGAATTAGGGTTAGAGATACCTTTTATATTAAGTAACCACAACGATTTAAAACCAATAGCAAACAACTTTAAAATCCCGTTTTATCATATTCCCGTTACTAAAAACAACAAAGCTGAGGCTGAAGAACGACAACTGCAATTGCTAGAAAAATACAATATCGATTTTATTGTATTGGCTAGATATATGCAAATAATATCGGGTAAATTAATCGATAAATACCCAAGTAAAATTATTAACATCCATCATTCTTTTCTGCCTGCTTTTGTGGGAGCAAAACCCTATCATTCGGCCTATAAACGCGGTGTTAAAATAATAGGGGCAACAAGCCATTATGTTACCGAAGAATTAGATGCAGGCCCTATTATAGAGCAAGATGTGGCCCATGTATCGCACGACCATAGCGTAAAGGATTTAATTGCAAAAGGGCGCGATCTAGAAAAAATCGTTCTATCTAGTGCCGTAAAATTGCATGCCAAAAGAAAAGTTATGGCTTACAATAACAAAACGGTTATTTTTTCTTAATGTTGAATATTGAAAACAATAGAGCAAACCAAAAAAACAATGCATCTTGAAGACTTATAACGTAAACCAAATTACCAAAAACTCATTATCCATAACAGGAAAAGGCAATGCCAAAGCTTGGGTAAAAGCCGAAGTTTTAACTGATTTTGTTTCGCCTTGGGACGATAAGAAAATTGATAAAATTGAATTTAGAGCACTCTATACCACAGAGCATTTATTTTTTAACTTTAAGGTTTTTGATGCTGAAATTTATGTAGATTCAACTGATGATACCCATAACAGCATTAATAATTCTGATCGTGTTGAGCTTTTTTTTAGAGCCGATAAAAGCTTAAATCCATATTATTGTTTAGAGATTGACCCAACGCCCAGAATTATGGATTTTATAGCGAAGCCAAATAAGAATTTCGATTTTAATTGGAATTGGCCAGCAGAAGCTATTAACGTAAAATCTTTTAAACATGACAACAGTTTTACTGTAGAAGGCTCAATAAGTTTAGCCTCATTAAAACAATTTAATTTATTAAAAGACGGAACAATTGAAACCGGAATTTATCGTGCCAAATACCATAAACAAACCCATGGAAGCTACGAACCAACTTGGATAACTTGGGTAAATCCACAAACCGAAGAACCCAATTTTCATACACCATCATCTTTTGGCGTTTTAAAATTCGTTTAAGATTAATTTTTAGTATAACCATCAAAATTTTCAGAATTAACAATGTCTATGGGCAATAGTTTCTCCCTTGGTATTTTTTTGTCGAAGAGAAAATATTCTGCAAGTTGTGTTATACAAAGATACGCTTGGTGCTTTGGGTTTTGGTTTATTAAAAAATCTATGGCATTGTTTTTTAAGTACTTTATATTTTCATCCAATAAATCGTAGCCAATAATCTTAATATCCAAATTAGGGAAATTATCAACAATTTTGGCAACACTGTAAACTTTCGATGTGGTTACAAAAATACCAGAAACGGAATTGGGGTTGTTTAGTAAACCATTTAGTTTATCATATAAATCGGCTTGCTGTAAACTACAGGTTTTCAATGTAAAATTACTGTGCTGCAAACGCTCTAAATAATTTTTAAAACCTTTTTCCTTAAGCTGCATGTGTATCGAGTTGTTAAACACCTCGTCTAGATGAATAATTAAAATGGTTCTGTTTTTTGGTATTATCATTTCCATAAGTCGCGCCGCAACCCTCCCGCTTTGTATTAAATCCTGTCCCACAAAATTTGTAATGCCGTTTAATTCCAATGGATCGTTTATTGTGCTAACAATTATGTTTTTGGCATTGTATTGCTTTATAACCTCTACAGATTCTTTATGGAAAATGGGCGTTATCAAAACAGCATCTGGCCGTTGTTGTAAAATAGTCTTGTTTATTTTAAAAAAAGAATCGGTGTCTGCGTGGTTAAAAAAATACGAATCAATTGTAATGCCAAACGATTTATATTCCTTAATCGCATCGTTTACGCCATCAACACAAGGCTGCCAATAGGGGTCTATTTCAGGATCTGGCTGTACCACGCAAATATGGTAGTCTTTGGTGTTCTTTAAACTGCGTGCTATAAGGTTTGGTTGGTAGTCAATTTCCTCTAATAACCTGGTAACCTTTTCTAAGGCTGCCGCCGAAACCTTACCACGTTTATGTAAAACCCTATCCACAGTGCCTTTAGAAACCCCTGCTAATTCAGCAATATCTTTAATGGTGTATTTTTTCATAACGCATAAATATATGTAAAGATACATTAAAAAATAATGTGCTCGAACACATTTTTTTTTATGATTTTTTTTTTATTGGCAAATTAATCTGTAAGTTTGTTAGCTTATAAAATTATTAAAAAAGCACCTAAAACACAGAATAATAGCACCTAGCGTTTTTTTTTGTTTAACAATTTAAAATAGAATGGAAAAACCAACACTTGTAATATTAGCAGCTGGCATGGGAAGCCGTTATGGAGGTTTAAAACAAATGGACACCTTTACACCCCAAGGCGATACCATTATAGATTTTTCAATTTACGATGCCCTTCAGGCTGGATTTGGAAAATTTGTTTTTATCATCAGGAAACGATTTGAAAAAGATTTTAAAGAGATATTCAATAAAAAAATAGAAGGAAAAGCAGAGGTTGCTTATGTTTATCAAGAACTAGACAGTGTGCCAAAAGAATACGTAAACCCACAGCGTGTTAAACCTTGGGGCACCGGGCATGCGCTTTTAATGGCAAAAGATGTAGTAAAAGAAAACTTTGCCATTATTAACGGAGACGATTTTTACGGTAAAGAAGCCTTTCAGGTTATGGCAAAATCTTTAATGGCAAAAGATAAAACGTCTTACAGTTTTAGCACCATGGCTTATTTGTTGAAAAACACGGTTTCAGAACATGGTTATGTGTCTAGAGGCGAGTGCGAAGTAGATGTAAACGGATTTTTAACCGATGTAACCGAGCGAACCCACATTGAAAAAATAGATGGTAAGCTAATGCGAAAAGACGATGATGGAAGTTTAGTGCCAATTAACGAAAACACAATTGTTTCGATGAATTTTTGGGGATTTACACCAAAATGTTTTAACTTCGGAAACCAGTTGTTCAGCGAGTTTTTAGAAGCTAATAAATCCAATTTAAAAGCAGAATTTTACATCCCGTCCATAGTTAATGAGATATTAAAATCAAAAAAAGCAACCGTCGAGGTTTTAAAATCTGATGCCAAATGGTTTGGGGTAACTTATAAAGAAGATAAGGCAGTTGTTGAAAAAGCAATTAAAGAGTTAAAAGAGCAAGGTGTTTATCCTGTAAAACTTTGGTAAATGTTAGAAGAAAAATTAGAGTACATTTTTAATCAATTCGATCACAACGGCGAGTTTGAATCTTATAAAGAATTAGCCTCAGGCCATATTAACGATACTTATTTAATCAAAACAAAAACGAAGCCCTATTTTGTACTGCAGCGCATAAACCAAGGGGTGTTTAAAGATGTGCCCGGGCTAATAGAGAACAAAGTGGCCATTAGTAAGCACATTCAAGCAAAACTAAAACACCTTCCTTTAAAAAAACAAAAACGGCGAGTACTTGCCTTTGCAAAAACCAAAACAGACAATTCGTATTACAAAGATAACGAAGGCAACTTTTGGAATTTAATGTATTTTATTGATAAAAGCGTTACCCACGAAATCGTTAAAAACAAAGAGGTAGCATACCAAGGCGGCCGATTATTAGGGCAGTTTTTAACGCTAACAAGCGATTTTGATGCCTCAAAACTTACCGAGGTTATTCCTAAGTTCCACGATATGTCTTTTCGTTTTTCACAGTTTGAAGATGCCTTAAAAGTTGCTTCAAAAGAACGCATGGAAAAAGCAAAACCCTATATCGAAAAAGTTGAAGATTTAAAAGCAGAAATGCACATTCTTCAAAAACTAAAAGAATCTGGAGAAATAAAAATTCGCGTAACACACAACGATACCAAAATTTCAAACGCGCTTTTTAACAGAAAAAACAAAGGCCTTTGCTTGATAGACACAGATACCGTAATGCCGGGAATTGTGCATTACGATTTTGGAGATGCCATAAGAACCATTTGCAATACAGCCGCCGAAGATGAAACCAATCTGGACTTAGTAAACTTTAATGCAGATTATTATAAAGCTTACACAAAAGGATTTCTTAAAAAAATGAAATCCACATTAACGCCTACAGAGCTTAAATACCTTCCGTTAGCAGCAAAAACAATGATATTTATTATGGCTTTAAGATTTTTAACCGATTATTTGAATAACGATATTTATTATAAAACCAAATACCCCGAGCATAATTTAGACCGAGCCAAAAACCAATTTAAACTCATACGAAGCTTTACAGAAAAAATTAATCAACTATAATAATTAAATCAACCAAAAAAATATGGAGCATAACAATAAACCAACCAACACACTAGTACCTATTATAATAATAGCTGGACTCTTCTTTATTTTTGGCTTTGTAACTTGGATAAACGGTGCTTTAATCCCTTTTATGAAAACCATAAACGAGCTAACCGAAGCACAATCTTACCTTGTAGCTTCAGCATCTTACATTTCTTTCGTAGTTATGGCTTTACCAGCTTCATATATTTTAAATAAAATCGGTTACAGAAAAGGCATGTCAGTGGGTTTGGTAATAATGGGGATAGGCGCATTGGTGTTTATTCCAGCAGCCGAAGCAAGAACCTATTGGGTGTTTTTATTAGCTATTTTTATTCAAGGCGTAGGCATGACAATTTTGCAAACCGCCGCAAACCCATACATAACCATACTAGGGCCTATTGAAAGTGGTGCCAAACGTATAGCCATTATGGGGATAGCAAATAAAGTAGCAGGTGCTTTAGGGTCTTTAATATTTGGAGCTATACTATTATCAGGTATTGATGAAGTACAAGAAAAATTAGGAAGCGTATCTGATGAAGAAAAAGGACAATTATTAGATACAATGGCAGACAGTGTTTTTACACCCTATGTTGTTATGGCTGTCGTATTGTTTGTTCTAGGCGTTTTAATTAGAAAAGCTCCACTTCCTCATGTTGAAGCCGAAGAAGTAGAAGATAAAGCAACAGGAAAAAGTACAAAAACAAGTATTTTTCAATTTCCACATTTATGGTTGGGTGTATTGGCTTTATTTGTTTACGTTGGCGCCGAAGTAATAGCCGGAGATACCATAATAGCTTACGGAATATCATTAGGCTTTACCGGTGAAGAAGCTAAATTCTTTACCACTTATACGCTTATGGCTATGGTGGCAACTTATGCCTTAGGTGTATTTTTAATACCAAAATATATTAAGCAAAAAACGGCCTTAATTGCTAGTGCAATTTTAGGTATTATCTTTAGTTTCTGTATTTTGTACACCACAGGGTTTACCTCGGTATTATTTGTTGCGGCATTGGGCATTGCAAATGCTCTAGTATGGCCTGCTGTATGGCCCTTAACTTTAGATGGTTTAGGCAAATTCACAAAAACCGCTTCGGCCTTATTAATTATGGCAATTTCCGGCGGGGCAATCATACCGCCTTTATATGGCAGAATGGTTGATGCCAATAAACACGAATTAATTACAACTGGTATTGCCGAAGCAGATGCCGCTGCAACTGCAGCAACTGGTAGCTATTGGGTTTTAATACCTTGTTACGCTATTATATTATTTTTTGCCGTTTGGGGGCATAAAATAAAAAGTTGGACAACTAAATAAATAAGCTTTTACTAATTGATTTTTTGGGGACAATGAGTAAAGTTTTTAAATGGGGAATTATTGGCTGCGGCAGCGTTACCGAGCTTAAAAGTGGGCCGGCGTACCAAAAGGTAGAGGGTTTCGAACTACAAGCCGTTATGCGCCGTAATGTTGAAAAAGCTGAAGATTTTGCCATTAGACATAATGTCCCTAAATTTTATGCCAATGCAGACGAATTGATTAACGACCCCGAAATTGATGCCGTATATATTGCAACACCACCAGACTCGCATTGCTATTACGCATTAAAGGTCGCTAAGGCAGAAAAAATTTGCTGTATTGAAAAACCAATGGCACCGACTTATGACGAGTGTTTATTGATAAATGAGGCTTTTAAAGCAAAAAAAACACCCTTATTTGTTGCTTATTACAGGCGGTCTTTACCCAGATTTAAGCAAATTAAAGTATGGATTGATAGCAATAAAATAGGAAAGATAAGGCACATAAATTGGCATTTTAGCAAACCGGCAAACGCTATTGATTTAGCCAAGACATACAACTGGCGTACAGATATTAAAATAGCAAAAGGGGGTTATTTTGATGATTTAGCATCCCATGGTATTGATTTGTTTATGCACTTGTTGGGCGATATTACCATTGCTCAAGGTATCGCCACAAATCAACAAGGTTTATATACTGCCATGGATGCCATTTCGGGAACTTGGATGCACCAATCTGGTATCACCGGTTCTGGGAGTTGGAATTTTGGAACCGAAAAAAGAGAAGATGATGTTTATATTTATGGCGAAAAAGGAAAAATTAGTTTTTCGGTTTTTGGTGAAGTGCCTGTAGAATTAGAGCACGGAGACCATAAAGAAAGCCTGTTTATCGAGAACCCTGAAAACATTCAATTGTTTCATGTTCAAAATATAAAAAAACATATAATGCAAAACAAAGTCCACCCATCAACAGGTAAAACAGCAGCACATACCACATGGGTATTAGAAAATATATTAAAAAACAATAATTAAAACTTAAAACCAGAACAATGTTAAAAAGTAGCATAGACAAAGCAACAGGTTTCGAAAAAAGATTTGAAAATATTGGTACCGTAGTTTACGAAAATTCAACAACAGCATCTCAAGCAGTTGCTAAAGAAATAGCAAACCTTATACGAGTTAAGCAATCGCAAAAGCAACCCTGCATTTTAGGTTTGGCAACTGGGTCTTCTCCAAAAGGTCTTTACGCAGAATTGGTGCGTTTGCACAAAGAAGAAGGTTTGAGTTTTAAAAACGTAATATCTTTCAATCTAGACGAATATTACCCAATGGAACCCGACTCTGTAAACAGTTATGTGCGCTTTATGAAAGAACAACTGTTCAACCATATAGACATATTGCCAGAAAACTGCCATATCCCAGACGGAACATTGGCAAAAGAAGACATTAGGCCTTATTGCGATCAATACGAAGCTAAAATCGAAGCATTGGGCGGTATAGATTTACAGGTTTTAGGTATTGGAGGTAACGGGCATATCGGGTTTAACGAATCTGGATCTCTGCAAAACTCCAAAACCCGTTTGGTTGCTCTAGACCATATTACAAGAGTTGCCGCAAGTGGCGACTTTTCAGGCTTAGAAAATACACCTAGAACAGCCATTACCTTAGGTGTTAAAAAAATAATGGAAGCTAAGAAAGTGATACTTTTGGCTTGGGGAGAACGAAAATCCAATATCATTAAAGCCTCAACAGAAGAAGAAGTAACAAGTCGTGTTCCGGCATCCTACCTACAAGAACATAACAATGCCACTTTTGTTTTAGATAAAGCTGCAGCATCTAAACTAACAAGAATCAATACACCGTGGTTAGTTGAAAAAATTGTTTGGACAGACAAACTCATCAGAAAAGCGGTGTTAAGTCTAGCACTTCATTTAAAGAAGCCTATTTTAATGCTTACAGATGCCGATTATATTGAAAACGGTATGAGCGATCTATTGGCAGATGCCGGACCAGCTTATGATATTAACATTAAAATATTCAATAAACTACAAAACACCATTACTGGTTGGCCCGGTGGTAAACCAGGTGCAGACGATAGTAAACGACCAGAACGTGCAGAACCAGCAAAAAAACGCGTTATCATTTTTAGTCCGCATCCAGACGATGATATTATTAGTATGGGAGGCACCTTTAGAAGATTGCACGAACAAGGGCACGAAGTACACGTAGGGTATCAAACATCTGGTAATATTGCTGTTGCAGATGATGAAGCACTGCGCTTTGCAAGTTTTGTTTGCGATTACAATGATAGGTTTGGAATAGAAAGTACAGAAGCCACAGCTATTTATAAACGTGCAGTTAACTTTCTGAAAAATAAAAAATCCAGCGAAATCGATACCGAGGAAGTACGCTATATAAAAGGGCTGATAAGAAAAGGAGAAGCCAGAGCTACCTGTCATTTTGTTGGTATTCCAGACGAACAAATCCATTTTATGGAATTGCCTTTTTATGAAACAGGAACCATTGAAAAAAAACCCATAGGCGACGCCGATATTAAAATCACCATGGATCTTATCGAAAAAGTCAAACCACATCAAATCTATGCAGCCGGAGATTTGGCAGATCCACACGGTACGCACAAAGTATGCCTAGATGCAATTTTTGCGGCAGTTAAAAACCTAAAGTCTAAAAAATTCATGTCAGATTGTTGGGTATGGCTATACCGAGGCGCATGGCAAGAATGGGGTATAGATGAAATAGAAATGGCCGTACCCATGGGGCCAGATCAAGTTTTAGAAAAAAGAAAAGGTATATTTAAGCACCAATCACAAAAAGACGGTGTGGTGTTCCAAGGTTCAGATAGTAGAGAGTTTTGGCAACGCGCAGAAGACCGAAATAAAGAAACGGCCAGTTTATACGACGAATTAGGTTTGGCACATTATGCCGCTATGGAAGCCTTTGTAAGATGGCATTTTTAATATTATTTAAATTTTATTAACTTTTAAAACACTAAAATTATGAGTAATTATCATATCAAGCATTTAGAAGAGTATTACCAAGTGTATAGAAAGTCTGTACAAGAACCAGAAAAGTTTTGGGAGGAAATCGCCGAAGAGCACTTTTTATGGCAAAAAAGATGGGACGAGGTCTTGAGCTGGGATTTTGCCAAACCAGAAATTAAATGGTTTGATGGCGCCGAACTTAATATTACAGAAAACTGTATCGACAGGCATTTAGCGACTCGAAGCGATAAAACAGCTATTTTGTTCGAGCCAAACGATCCAAACGATCCAACAGAACACATAACCTATAAACAGTTGCACGAGCGTGTTAACAAAATGGCCAACGTTTTAAAAAGCCAAGGCATATCCAAAGGTGACCGTGTTTGTATTTATCTGCCCATGATTCCCGAACTGGCAATCTCAATTTTGGCCTGTGCCAGAATAGGTGCCATACATTCGGTAATTTTTGCAGGTTTTTCCGCAACAGCAATCGCCTCTAGAGTTAACGATAGCGATTGTAAGCTTGTAATAACCAGCGATGGCTCTTACAGAGGAGCAAAAACCATAGATTTAAAAGGTATTGTAGATGAAGCTTTAGAAAGTTGTCCGGGTGTGCATACCTCTTTGGTTGTAAAGCGTATTAACTCTGATGTTAGCATGAAAGCGGGGCGAGATAAATGGCTGCAACCTTTATTGGACGAAGCATCAAACACCTGCGAAATTGAAATTATGAAAGCTGAAGATCCTCTGTTTATTTTATACACATCAGGTTCAACAGGTCAACCAAAAGGTATGGTGCACACCACCGCTGGTTATATGGTTTACACCGCTTATAGTTTTAAGAATGTATTTCAGTACAAAGAAAACGATGTGTATTGGTGTACAGCCGATATTGGTTGGATTACAGGCCACAGTTATATTGTTTACGGCCCATTGTTAAACGGTGCCACAACGGTAATGTTTGAAGGCGTGCCAAGTTATCCGGATTTTGGACGCTTCTGGGATATTGTGCAAAAACATAAAGTAACTCAGTTTTATACTGCACCAACAGCCATTCGCGCTCTAGCAAGACAAGGTACCGAATTGGTTAACGAATACGACTTATCTTCTTTAAAAGTACTCGGGTCTGTTGGAGAACCAATTAACGAAGAAGCTTGGCATTGGTACAATGATAATGTTGGAAAAAATAAAAGCCCAATAGTAGATACCTGGTGGCAAACCGAAACAGGAGGTATAATGATTACCCCAATACCTTTTGTAACACCAACCAAACCTACCTATGCCACCTTACCTTTTATAGGTATTCAGCCAACTTTAATGTCTGAGTCTGGAGAAGAATTGATGGATAATCAAGTAGAAGGGAAGTTATGTATAAAGTTTCCGTGGCCATCAATGGCTCGTACCATTTGGGCTAACCATAAGCGTTACGAAGAAACTTATTTCTCAACCTATAAAAACAAATACTTTACAGGCGATGGTGCTTTAAGAGACGAGGTTGGTTATTACAGAATTACTGGTAGAGTAGATGATGTTATTATAGTATCTGGCCATAATTTAGGAACAGCACCAATTGAAGATGCTATAAACGAACATCCTGCCGTTGCAGAATCTGCCGTTGTTGGTTTCCCACACGAAGTTAAAGGTAATGCCCTTTACGGATACGTAACTTTAAAAGATACGGGAGAAAGCAGAAATCAAGAAAATTTGCAAAAAGAAATAAACCAAATAATAACAGAGCATATTGGCCCTATTGCCAAACTTGATAAAATACAGTTTACCGATGGTTTGCCAAAAACCCGATCTGGTAAAATTATGCGACGTATTTTAAGAAAAATTGCTAGCAAAGATACGGGCGATTTAGGCGATACTTCTACATTACAAAATCCAGAAATAGTAAAAGATATTATGGATAATGTAGTTTAGCTTTTAGTATAACCCAACCAATTATACCATTTATGGTTTAAAATTATTGTCAGGCAAAAAACAACGCTTTATATATGGTAATTTTAAATTGTAAATGGTATAATTATTTATAATCAGTTTTTAATATGGTTTTTCGCATCGAAAGTATATTCAAGGTTACTTATAAATATCTTGTATAACACTTTTTTTTCCAGTTGCATCGGTTACATTCAAATTATAATTAATATTTATTTTCGTTCCAATGGGTGCGTAATAATAAATTACCCAAGCATCAGCTTCTTTTGTGCCAATACAGCCATTAGAACTAGCTTTACCTAAAGTTATGGGGTTGGTAGTTGGATGTATTAATTGCCCGTTTCTTATGCCGTTTATTTCAGTTTCTATAAAAGGAATTTGGGGCAGTTTGGTTATCTTGCCATCATCTCTTTTTGTTACAAGGTATTGTTGCCCGCTAACAGGGTTGTGGTAATCTGGATTGCGCACATGCTTTACAATAGTACCAGATCCGGTTTCTGTTTTTAAATCAACCATCCTACCGGCCATTTTAAGAAACTTTTTCTCATTGCGCCCTACGCGAACCGGAAATTCGTAAAGCCTCAAGGTATCCATGAAAATGCGTAATTTAAATTCAGGAATATTAACGCTTAAACGGGTTTTTTTAAACGATTCCAACAGTTGTTTCGCTCTAGTAGAATCTGGCAAAACCAAAGTAGCTCCTTTTGGAAAAACAATCATTTCTTTTTGGTTATATATAAAGGAGTCTCTGGTTTTCATATAATAATAATCGGTGTTTTTTAGGGTATCAATTATCCATGGATTGGCCCTAACCAGCAAATGCTCGCTTAAAGGATATGCAGTAATCGAGTCGTATTTGTTTACAATAGAGTCTAAAAACTGAAAATATTGATCAATTCTGATGGTTTTATGGGTAGTAATATGGATTTTTTCTGGGGCGGATTTTGCAACAGATCTTGAAAGGGTTTTTGCACGATAACTGGTAAAAGTTTCGTTTTTTGGACTACAATATTCTAGGAAAAACAAAACGAAAATTGCAACAAGTAAAGAGGTGCTTATTTGGGGCAGCATTTTGTAAGTTTTCATGGCTCATCAATATATAGGTATTAAATATACATATGTATCAAAGAGTCAAAAATGACAATCATCAGTTTTCAATAAAAGAAGGTAAAAATACTTTATTGTTTTGTAGTTCTTTTTTGGTAGCATCGTATCCTAGTTTAAAAACCTGATCGAGATATTTTTTATCGAAAGTGCCATATTTGCCCAATTCATTCGGCGAAATAACCAAATCGCAATCGCTAAACTTTTCTTGATCTTCTTTAACCGATTTTAATTTAAAAGCACGCTCTACTACATTATGCGAATGTTTTAAATCTTTAATGGTTATAGTTTCAAATCCGTTAACATAAACCCCAATAATTTTTTTGCACTTGGGTTTTAACAATTCTACCGGAAAGTTGTTAAGTGTACCGCCATCAACATAATACGAGTCTTTTATCTTTACAGGAGGAAAAATGCCTGGAATAGCAGCAGATGCTAAAATGGGTTTAATAAGTTCACCTTTGCTAAAAACCTCTAATTGGCCATTTAAAATATTGGTTGCCGTAATGTACAGCTCTTTTTTTAAAAACTTGAAATCGTCGTTTTTTAAATAAGTTTTAAAATCAGAATAAAATTTTTCGGCATCAATAAACCCAGGTTTGTTTAAAGCGTATTTTTTAATATCCAATACATTAATAGCTTTAAAAAAATTTAAAATCACATCGCCATTGTGTCCATAAGCATAAAGTGCGCCAACAATAGCACCAGCGCTTGTACCTGCTATATGGGTTGGGTAAATATTGTGTTCTTCTAAAGCCTTTATGGCTCCAATATGGGCGGCACCACGAATGCCTCCACCAGATAAAACCAAACCTAAACTCATGTGTTACATATTTAATTTTAAAAGTAGCAAAATTCCTGAAGCATTACAATGATATGCATCAGTATTACATGATTTTAATCATTTTATAACTAATAGAAATAGTATAATTTTAAATAATAGAATGTACTCTATGTTAAAATTCATAAAAATAAAAGCTTTTATTATAGAAATTGGAGCTCTTGCTTATTTTGCAAATCGCTTTTTTAAACAGCTTTTTTCTAAACCTTTTGAGTTTAAAGCGCTTTTAAGACAATGTTACAGTATTGGATACCGTTCTATTTTATTGGTTGCTGTAACAGGCTTTATTATTGGTTTGGTAATAACCCTGCAAACCAGACCCACACTAGAGGAGTTTGGTGCAGAGTCTTGGATGCCTTCTATGGTAAGCATATCGATTATTAGAGAAATTGGCCCCGTAATTATAGCGCTTACCTTTGCCGGAAGAATAGCTTCTGGTATAGGTGCAGAATTGGGCTCCATGCGTGTTACAGAGCAAATTGATGCTATGGAGGTCTCTGGTACAAATCCGTTTAAATATTTAGTGGTTACTAGAGTTTTAGCAGCGACACTTATGCTGCCTTTGTTGGTTATTCTGGGCGATACCATAGCGCTTTTAGGATCTTTTATTGTAGAAAACGCCAAAGGCGAAGTCTCTTTTCAATTATATTTTAATAAAGTGTTTAATGCGTTGGCATTTGGAGACCTTATCCCTGCAACCATAAAAACGTTTTTTTTCGGGTTTGCCATTGGACTTGTGGGTTGTTTTAAAGGCTATTATTGCAAAAAAGGTACCGTTGGGGTAGGAATGGCGGCTAATTCTGCCGTGGTGTTTTCATCAATGTTACTTTTTATAATAGACTTTATTGCGGTATTTGTAACCGATATATTTTTTGAAATTTAAATCATGGATAAAACACAAAACATAAAAGAAACCCCAACATCTTTAATGGATGAAGAACCAATTCTTGAAATTAAAGATTTAAAAAAAGCCTTTGGTAATAACCATGTTTTAAACGGCTTTAGCTTAAACCTTTTTAAAGGCGAAAACCTAGTTATAATGGGTAAATCTGGCTCCGGAAAATCGGTTATGATAAAATGCTTGGTGGGTTTAATACAACCAGACTCTGGCAGCATTAAAGTTATGGGAAAAGCTATTACAACATTAAATCGTACAGATTTAGATGAGTTGCGTACCGAAATAGGTTTCCTTTTTCAAGGTAGTGCTTTATACGATTCTATGACGGTAAGAGAAAATTTAGAGTTTCCGTTGCGCAGGCACAAAAGTAGGTTTAAAAATATTACAGATACCACACCATTAGTTATGGAGGCGTTAGAAAGCGTTGGATTGGTTAATGCTATAAACTTAATGCCATCTGAACTTTCTGGCGGTATGAAACGCCGTATCGCTTTGGCAAGAACATTAATACTTAAGCCTAAAATAATATTATACGATGAGCCAACAAGCGGACTAGATCCTATTACATCAAAAGAAATTATTGCGCTTATGCGTAAAATACAAAAAAAATATAACACATCATCACTAATAATAACACACGATGTTGATTGTGCCAGAGTGGTCTCAGAACGTATTGTTTTATTGGTAAACGGTATTAATTACGCCGAAGGGACTTATAAAGAATTAGCAGCGTCTAAAGACCAAAACGTAAGAGCGTTTTTTAAATAAATCAAAAATTGAAGATCATGCAAAAAACAACTAGCGAAAAACTAAAATTGGGCATCTTTGTTATTGTAGCATTACTGCTTTTTGTAGGGGCTGTTTACTTAATTGGCAATCGCCAAAATATGTTCGCCAAGACATTTAGCATTAGCGCAAACTTCAATAATGTTAACGGTTTGCTAAAAGGCAACAATGTTAGATATTCAGGTATTAACATAGGAACGGTAAATGCTATTTCCATGATAAACGATTCAACAATAAATGTAAATATGGTTATAGATAAAAAAATGGTAAAGCATATAAAGAAAGACGCCATTGCTACCATAGGAACAGATGGTTTGGTAGGAAACATGATAGTTAATATTATTCCGGGAAAAGGTAATGCTGCTACTATTTCAGCCGGAGATATTATTAAATCTTTTACCAAAATAGGAACAGACGATATGCTAAACACCTTAAATGTAACCAACGAAAACGCAGCATTGTTAACCGCAGAATTATTGGAAATTACAAACGCTATTACTAGCGGAAAAGGTACATTGGCTATGCTTATTAACGATTCTATAACGGCAAATAATATAAAGCAAGCCATTAACAATTTACAATTGGCAAGTGTTGAAACCCGTAAAACCATAAAAGGAATTAACGGTATTGTTAACTCTATTGATTTGAATGAAAGTGTTGCAGGTGTATTACTAAACGATCCTTTTGAAGCTGAAAAAATGCGACAAACAATTGCTAACTTAAATGCGTCGAGTGAGTCTATAAACAAGCTTATTGCCAATTTAGACAAAACCATTGGCAATATAAAAGATGGTAAAGGTGCTTTAAATTATTTGTCTAACGATGAGGAATTTGTTAAAAACCTTAAAGAAACCTTAATTAACCTTAACCAAGGTACCGATAAATTTAACCAAAACATGGAGGCTTTAAAGCATAATTTTTTAACGCGAAGCTATTTCAGGAAATTAGAGCGCGAGAAAAAAAAGGCCTTAAAAGATAACAATTAAAAAACCAGGCCATAAAAAAATACAACCTAGTGCTTTTACTTTATAGCATAGGGTTTAAATGTTCAATACCACATTCTGTTTGCTTTTTTCACAGTCTTGTGTAGCTTTATTATGTATAGCATTTGCCGTATTAAATTTTATTTTGGCCCCTTTGTTAAACGCCAGTATGGGTATGGCAACGGTGGTGCCCATGTCTTTTATTAAATCTTTGTAAAATAAGTTGGTAAGTTTTACATTGCGGTTGCGCTCTAACATGGCAAGCATATTGGCTTTTTCGTTATTTAAAACATTAACCAAACCTTGTTTTATTTTAGATGATGCTATTGTTTTAAACCCAATTTCTGGATACGACACCTGTTTTAAAAGCATGTTTTTAAACTTATCCATCCGCTCTTTTGCACTAGCAGTATCTGTTTTATGGATATGTACAACCTCGATAAGGGCATTGAACGGACGCGCAATTTCTATAAGTTTTTTAATAGATAATAGGTCTTCCTGTTCAAAATCTGAAGCATAAACAATAGTTGAAAGCCTGTTGTAAACTATGCCATTGGGTACCATTAGCAGTGGGGTTTCAATTTTATCCAATACCGCATTGGCTATATTGCCCGAAAAAAGGCCTCTATTACTGTGGCTATCTTTCATACCTAAAATAACAAGATCTGGGTCTAGTTTTTTTGCCGTATCAAGAATGCCGTTGGCAATAGATGCCTGTTCTGTAGCATGTATAAAAACAGGCTCTTGGCGAAACTCGTTTTTAAGATGGTCTGCACAGTATTTTGTAACTATATCTTTTTGCTCCTGCTGCATGCGCTTTTTTACCAACTCTGAAGATTGAATAGTTGATAAATTTATGGGTGGAAATTGGTAAACGCGCAAAACGTGTAATTCTGCTTTCATAATACAGCTAAAGCGGTAGGCGTATTTTAAGGCCTTGGCGTCGTTTTCGGTGCAATCTGTGGCGTATAATATGGTTTTCATAGCACTTTGGTTTTATCAAGCAAATCTATTCTTTAATAACATTTTTAAAAATGATATTTATCATATAACCAAGTAAAAAAGTACTTAATAAGGTTCTGTTATATTATATTCTAAATCTGTGATTTCTAGATTTAACCAATTAAAATCGCCGTCTTGCAATTGCCAAACCACCTTGCATTTATAAGGTATTCTGTAGCCATCAAAATTTTTGTAATCTATTATTTTAACAACCCATTTTTCTTGTTTTGCATCTTTGCTCCCTCCATAATACCTGTTGGTTTCAAAAGCAAGCAAATCGCCTTTGGTGTTAAATTTAAAGATGCCTGAAACACTATGTTTTTTTATGGTTAATGTCGCTTTCGCGGAAGAGCTATCAATAAATTCCCAGGTTATGTAATGGTTTAAAGCAGCCGACGGAAACCAGCACATTTCGCTTAAAAAACGTTGCATGGTCCCAGAGTTTATTTTGTGGTTATCTCTTTCGTTTACTACTGGAATTAATGATGCTAATTTAATAAGCATTTCGCCTTTACCGTTTGTTAGCTTATCTCTGCCAACCATATTTATAATGGGCAAGAACCTAACCTTAGTTACCCAAACAAAAGCAGGATTACTTAAGTTAAAATATTGTTCTGCTGAAAAAGGCATCCACTTGCTATGTGGTTTGGTTCTCATTTGCCCAATTTGTTTTAACCTTAGCGAAACTGTGTTTTGTTTATCTAAAACACCCGAATTTTCCATCCATTTCTGTACAATTTCAGGAAGCGGCAAAAGGTCGTTTTTGCCAACAACCTTAGTATTATTGATTGTAATGTTTTTATATAATGCTGTTTTTTCTTTTGTAACTTTATTATTAAAATGGTGGTTGCCATAGGCAGAGATACTTACTAATATAATAATGGCATTTATAAGGGTTCCAAATTTGGCATCGTTCCAAACGGTAAGAATTAAAATTTGTGAAATACAAACGGTAACAAAAGCTAGATAAAACCATTTTTTGTCGTAAAAAAACAAAGACGCCAAAGCAATAAATAATATAAAAACTAACAGCCAAAGTAAGCCAGCCGACTTAGAAATACCAAGTGCTTGTTTGTTTTCAGCATTAAAATAAAAGGCCTTTACAAAACCTATTAAATGCATTGTGCCATGTAAAATTAATAAAAGTCCGAAACCCAGTTTCATAATAACAAGTGTTATGTTGGTTTAATATGTTCTGTGTTTTCCTGTTATTTCAAGAATTTTTATGCGATATACTATGGGCACACCGCAAGCGCTTATCTTGCTGGAAAAATCACTTATTAGCTGATGGTGTTTGTTTTCTTT
Source organism: Gelatiniphilus marinus (assembly GCF_042684345.1). Taxonomy (NCBI): domain Bacteria; kingdom Pseudomonadati; phylum Bacteroidota; class Flavobacteriia; order Flavobacteriales; family Flavobacteriaceae; genus Gelatiniphilus; species Gelatiniphilus marinus. The sequence goes on from NZ_JBHULK010000001.1 coordinate 450,069, forward strand.
AAAAAGCATTAGTTTTTTTATGCCCAACGCAAATTTGTGCAGTTCTTGTTTGGCATAGGTGCCTTCTAATTCTTCAAAATGGCCATGTACCAGTACAGATTGCCAATGGGTAACAGATTGTATTTGGGTAACACCAAGTGCTACTGCTTTGTTTGTGCGCATGGCATCTATTTTATGGCCTTCTCCCGAATAGCTTATAATACAATTTTCTTCTTCGTTATAATAATAGGTAATAGGAATTACATAGGGTTTGTTTTTCCAGATAAAAGATAGGTTTCCAATGTAATTGGTTTTTAGAATGTGTTTTATTTCATGTGTTGTTAAGTCTTTCATGGTAGTATTGTTAAAGCATGTATTTAAAAGTATTGTTACTTTTTATACTTCACAATGATATATATCAATCTACCTTTTTTTTAGCCGTTTATCTTGTAATGCCCAAAAGACACCTTTTACATCGGCCACCCAATTATCATATAAAAAAATAAGCGCAATTTCTTCAAAAGTTTCTATTAGCCCAATACCAATCATGATGTAAAATAAAACGGGTTCTGGTGTAAAAAAAAGTGCCCATAAAATAAATATACTTTGAATTATTGCCGATAGTTTAGCCAAATAGGTATGGAATGCCGTTGCTTTACCATATTTAAAATAGGCAATTACCATTTGTATAATATAGGGTATAAATGCGATACCTATTAAAACGCGGTTGGTTTTAATAAAATCGGTTTCAAAATAAAACAGGCCAATTAGGCCAATTATAAGTGTTATTTGGTCGCCAAACGAGTCGAGTTGCGAACCTCTGGGGCTTGTTATTTTAAGCTTTCTTGCCAAATGGCCATCTATGGCATCGGTACAATAGCTAATTAATAAAAGCCAAGTAAAAACCAAGCGTAAATCAAACCAAATTAATGTTAATAATATAGGAGAAGCAACAATTCGGTAAAATGAAAACCAATCGGCAATATTGTAGTTTTTAAAGGTGAGCATTTATAGTGGTTTACTGCTCGAAGCGGTTTAATTTGTTTTTAAGTATTGTTATTTCGTTTTTTAAATGTTCAACTTGTTTTAATAAGTTATAGATGGCATCGACACCTTCAATATTAATTTCCAGATCGTAATGCAAGCGCATCATTTTTTCAACCTCTTTAATTTGGGTGGTATGGATGTAAAAATCATCCTTTTCAATAATAAGTTCTATAAGCTGAAACTCTTGCAGCGTATTTATAAACGAAACAGGAACATTATAGCGCTTACAGATTAGTTTTACGGGTATTAAATGTTGTGTATCCATTATAAACGCAGTTTTTGTAATTGTTGTACAAGTGCCTTTTCTTCTGAAGAAAGTTTAGTGGGCAGTTTTATTTGATAGGTAATAAACAGGTCTCCAAATTCACCTTCTTTTTTGTATTTAGGAAACCCTTTGCCTTTAAGTTTTACTGTGGTGCCGTTTTGTGTTTCTGGTTTTACGGTTAATTTTACTTTTCCGTTAAAGGTATTAACTGTAAGCTCTCCGCCCAATAAAGCTGTGTATAAATCTAGATCTACGGCGGTATGAAGATGGTGTTTGTCTCTTTTAAATTTGGAGTGGTTTGCAATGTGGAACTGTATAAACAAATCGCCATTTGGCCCACCATTTACACCCTTGCCGCCATGGCCTTTTATTTTGATAACCTGTCCGTTCTCTACACCGGCAGGAATGTTAATTCTTATGTTTTTATTATTAACCGTTAAGGTGCGTTTATGGGTAGTGTAAACGTCTTTTAAATGCAGGTGTAGTTCGGCATTATAATCTTGCCCTCTAAATTTTACTTGGCTGCCGTGGAATCGAGACGACGCGCCGCCAAACATATTCTCGAAAAAATCTGAAAAATCTTGCTCTGTGTGGCCACCCGTTGCGCCTTGGTAGCTTTTGCGGTACTGTTGCCGCTGTTGTTTTGCCTTTTCATAATCTTCGGCATGTTGCCAATGCTCGCCGTATTGGTCGTATTTTTTTCGGTTTTCGGGGTTGCTTAATACCTCATTGGCTTCGTTTATTTCCTTAAATTTTTTTTCGGCAACTTTGTCGTTGGGGTTTAAGTCTGGGTGGTATTTGCGTGCCAGTTTTCGGTATGCTTTTTTTATTTCGGCTTCGGTGGCTTTTTTGGTAATACCTAATATTTTATAATAATCTATAAATGCCATAACCTTATATTATTAGGTTTCAATTCATTTTTAAAAAAATAATATGAGTAGTTTAAACTACACGGACTGCATTTGTTATTAAATGCTTTGGGTTAATTAACTAGAGCAATGGTCCATTTTTTGTTTTGGTTTAAAACGGCATAAATAGAATCTGAAATTTGTTTTGAGGTTATTTCTGGTGGTATGCCTACATGATTTTTGTCTAAAATAACATTAACCCCTTTTGGATTTAAGTACTCTTTTACCATGCCGTTACTATCTATAACCACCTCAAAGTATCTGTGGTAAACTATGTTTTTTCCTAATATTTCGTTTTTGCCAACTTTTTCCTCTATAAGTTTTAACGCCATGGCACTGTTGTTGTTAAAATTAAAAGCATTTAAAAACTGAGGCTTTATTACTGTTTTACCATTTTTATCTATGTACCCAAAATAGACAATGCCTTTCTTTTTTGATGAAATTAAACATCGGTTATTTTTAAAAACCGGATATTTGCCCTGTTGGGTTTCGGTAAGCACCAAATCGTCTCTAAAATCTATAACCAATACACCTTTGCTATTTATAAATCCCCAAGCATTGTTTTTTTTAACCGCTATCAAGCCATCGTGTATTGGCGATACAAAATCTAGTGCTTTATTGGTTTGGCCAATTGTAAAAATAGGCATTATTAATAGCACAAATAATACTTTTTTCATGATTAAATATTTAATGTTTATACTTTAAAAGTACGGTGCTTTATTGTATTGCAAAATGATATTTATCAATGCAAAAAAGAAATTATAAGTGCTGTTTTACAACCGAAACAATATCATTTTTTTGAAGCACTCCAGATTGTCTCCAAACCTGTTGGCCGTTTTTAAAAAGCATCATGGTGGGCACACCTCTTACTTGGTATTTAGCAGCTAAAGCCTGGTTTTTGTCTACATCTATTTTTATAATTTTAAGTGCGTTACCTAGCTCGCTTTTTACCTCTTTTAAAATAGGGGCAAGCATTTTGCACGGGCCACACCAATGGGCAAAAAAATCTAACAAAACGGGCGTTTCAGAATTGATTAGGGTATTAAAACTAGACTTCATTTTTTATGGTTTTTTTAATTCTATATCAAGTTTGGCAAGCATAATAAGTTCAGACTTGTTAATACCCGAATAGGCGTGTGCAATCTCAGATGTGGTTTTTAATATTAAGCGCCTTATTTTGGTGGTAAATAAATGCTTGTGTAAATTTTTGTAAGCTACAAAATCTTTAAAACAGGTATGTGCATCCAGATTGTTTTTATTATTTAAGCTATTAAAAACAAGTTCTATATGGTAAGCGGCATTAGAACTGCAAGTACCTTTAACAATAGCTGTGTCTAGCCAGTGTTTTTTTACTAATTCCTTTAATTTGGTGTGTTCTAATGGGTGTACTTCTTTATCGGCTGCAGCAACGGCATAGCATATTTTGCCAAGGTTTTGGTAAAACAGAAGCATCATTTTCTTTTTGGTTATCATATTGTGCCCAAATTACAAGCCCTAAAGTTATACACTTTTTATAATATTGAATATGATATAAATCAGTACAGCTAAAATCAATTTTTTCTTATCTTTAAAGGCAATATTGAAAAGCCCCATTTTTTATGTTTAAACAAGATCAAGAAATATTCAATATTCTGCTAGAAGCCGTCTCAGAAGGTGTAATAATTGTAGATAACCAACAAAACATAATGGAGGTTAACACAATTGTAGAATCTATTTTCGGTTATGCAAAAACCGAGATTTTAGGTAAAGCACTCGATGTACTTATACCATCTCAATATCACACAAGTCATGCTGCATATTTCGAGGCATTCATAAAAAGGGGCAAACGCCGAAAAATGGGAGAGGCGGTAGATATTTTTGGCTTAAAAAAAGATGGTACCGTTTTTCCTGTAGAGGTTGAATTGAATCCTTTTTCCATATATAACAAAACCTATGTTATGGCCATGGTTAGGGATATTTCAGAAAAGAAAAATACAGAAAAACAACTAATGCTTAAAAGTAGGGCACTGGAGTCTGCAAACAATGGAATTATTATAACCGATGCTTTGCAAGAAGACAATCCGGTTATATATTTTAATTCGGCTTCACAAAACCTTACCGGTTTTTCTAGTAAAGAAATACTAAATAATAACTGCCGCATTTTACAAGGCAACGACAGAAACCAAAAACCACTTAAAAAACTTAGAAAGGCCATAAAAAAAGGCGAAAGCTGCCAAGTAACCCTGTGCAATTACAAAAAAGACGGCACTTTGTTTTGGAACGATTTGTACATTATGCCCATTACCAATAGCGAGGGTGTTGTTACAAATTTTATTGGCATACAAAACGATGTTACCAAACGTAAAAAAGCCGAAGACGAACGGCAGCATCTGGCCACTATTTTTGATGAATCTTTAAACGAAATCTATGTTTTTGATGTTGAAACATTAAAATTTATAAATGCCAACTACGGCGCCCAAAAAAATATAGGCTACAGCTTAGAGGAGCTTAAAAACATGACACCTCTGGATATAACCCACAATGATAACGAAGCTAATTTTAGAAAAACCATTGATGCATTACTACAAAAAAATGTAGAGAAATTAAAGCTGGAAACCGTACACCAACGTAAAGATGGTACCAATTACCCTGTAGAGGTACACCTGCAATTATCACATTTGGGCGAAAAAAACGTTTTTGTTGCCATTATTTTAGATATTACAGAGCTAAAAAACCAAACTGCCAAACTAGAAAACAAAGTAGAGGAAAGAACCGAGCAGCTTAAAATTGCTCTAAGTAAAGAAAAAGAGCTTAACGAGCTAAAAACAAAATTCCTATCTTTAGTGTCGCACGAGTTTAAAACCCCATTAAGCGGTATTTTAACCTCTAGCCAATTGTTGGCCAAATACCAATTAACAGAACAGCAAGATAAACGCAACAGGCACATAAAGATAATTAGCGATAAAGTACATTATTTAAATAACATTTTAAACGATTTTTTATCGTTCGAGAAATTAGAATCTGGTAAGCTTAACTACAGATATGCACATTTTAAATTAAGCAAAGTGGTAAACGAAGTGGTTTATAACGCCAATATGCTATTAAAGGAAGGGCAAAAAATTAACTATCCTAAAAACATCGACGAGCTTTCTGTATTTCAAGACGAGAAAATCATTGAACTTATATTATCCAATTTAATATACAACGCCATTAACTACTCTCCAGAGCATACCACCATAGACATAGAGGTTAATCAGAACCATGAAACAACCACGTTTGTAATAAAAGATCAGGGCATAGGTATTCCTGAAAAAGACCAAAACCATATTTTTGATCGTTATTTTAGGGGCGAAAACGTGGTTAACACTCAGGGTACCGGCATTGGTTTAAATATTGTAAAAAATCATTTAGAAAATATAGGAGGCACTATTAGTTTTATTAGTAAAGAGCACAAAGGCTCTAGCTTTACCATTACAATTCCCAATACAGCAAAACCATGAAAACAGTTTTACTAATAGAAGACGATGCTGTTTTAAGAGCAAACACCGCAGAACTTTTAGAACTGTCTGGTTACAAGGTGTTTACAGCTTCAAATGGCATAACGGGGATTGAAATGGCGAAAATGCACAGACCAGATATTATAGTATGCGATATTATGATGCCCGAATTAGACGGCTACGCGGTGCTAGATAAACTATCGAAAAACAAAAGTACCAAGACTATCCCTTTTATCTTCCTGTCGGCAAAAACAGAACGTGCAGATGTAAGAAAAGGCATGAATTTGGGCGCAGACGATTATATAACAAAGCCTTTTACAGAAGACGATCTTATTAGTGCCATTGAAAGCCGATTGGCAAAAGTTTCGATATTACAGGATTTAAAAAAAAACATAAAGCAACACCACAGCCCAAGCAGCCCTAACGAAATAAAAACACTTAACGATTTAAAAAACCATTTTGAAGACCACGGTAAAGAATTCGCTTTTAAGAACGAAACCGTTATTTATAACGAAGGAGACCACTCTAACTACATTTACCTAATTAGTAAGGGTGCCGTAAAATGCTACCAAATAAACGAGCTGGGAAAAGAACTTGTAACAGCCTTGTATAAAGAAGACGACCTGTTTGGCTACAATTCCTTTATGCAAAACACACCGTACAAAGAAACCGCTGCGGCTATTGATGACACAGATTTATTTGGTATTTCCATTAAAGAATTTAAAATCATACTCCACAAAAACCCAAAGTTACTACTTGAGCTTATAGAATTGCTGGCCCATAACCTATCTGCCGTAAAAGAGGAACTTTTGCAAATGGCCTACAGTACGGTAAACCAAAAAACCGCAGCTACCATTTTAAAATTTGCCGAAAAAATTAACCGCAAGCCCAACGATACCATTAAAATCTCTCGAAGCGATTTGGCAAGTGTTGCCGGTATTGCCCCGGAAACCTTTATTAGAACCTTAGCACTCTTTAAAAAACAAGGCATTATTAAAGCAGATGGCAGAAATATTACCGTAATAGATATCGAAAAATTAAAAAACATCAATTAAAAATTAAAAACAGAAATTGCTAAAAATGATTAATATCATTTTGCACATACCACTTTACATGTAAATTAGTGCTTGTAAAGATGCTGTTAGATGAAAAATATATTACTTCCTACAGATTTTTCAGAAAATTCATGGAACGCCATAAAATACGCAATCAATTTTTTTGAAAAAGAACCCTGTAACTTCTATTTGCTGCACGTAAGCAAGTTAAGCAAAGCAGTAGCTAGCGATGTGCCTTTTCTTAGTTCTAAAAACGCCTTAGAAACCCTTTATACACGACCAGCAAAACAAAAACTCCAAAGCGTTTTAAAACAGATTGCCATACATTTCCCAACTAATAAAAAACATAGGTTTTACACAATTACAGATTATAATTTCTTTATAGAATCTGTTAGGAAACAGGTTGAGGAAAAGAAAATAGATTGTATTGTAATGGGCACTAAAGGGGCATCAGGACTAAAAAAAATTATTGTAGGAAGCAACACTGGCGATGTAATTACCAAAGTGCAATGTACTACTTTTGCCATTCCTGAGAACGCTAGCTATGTTAAGCTAAAAGAAGTTGCATTTCCTACGGATTTCTCTTTAAATTACGATATACAAGTTCTTGAGCCGCTTACAGAAATTTTAAACAAATGCAAATCTGCATTGCGAATTCTCCATATTACCAAAAACAAGGCGGGTTTAAACAGCGACCAAGACAAAAACAAAGAGCTTTTAGAAGATTACTTTAACCAATTAGCGCATAGTTTTCATTATTTAACCAATAAAAAACTAGAAGATGCCATACAGTGCTTTGTAGAAAGCCGCAATATAAACATGATCTGTATGGTGGCAAAAAACCTAAATTATTTTCAGCAAATACTTTTTCATTCTAAAGTTGAAGCTATAAGCTATCACACAGAAATACCTTTTTTAGTGTTACACGAAAAAAATTAACAACTATGGACCATTCTATTTTTTTAGCCAAGTTTTGGGGTTGGTACCTTATTATTTTCTTTTTAATATTAAGTTTCAACCCAAAGCGCATTAAACAAATTATTAATGATTTAAACGATGAGAAATTTTTAATCATCGCCTCGTTTTTAGCCATTGTAATAGGCTTGCTAAATATTTTATTTCATAATATTTGGCAGCTCAATTGGAAACTTATAATTACTCTTATTGGCTGGTTAGCGCTTTTTAAAGGCGTGGTGTTGTTTACATTTCCAAAACGCACCACTTCGGCATTAAAATTCATTAATATAAAACTGGTACAGGTTTTTTATACCTTATTGTTTTTAACTGGCATGTTTTTACTAAACATTGCTTATGGTATAGTGCCTATGTAATTTTTTTAAACTGATATATATCATTTTACCAAGGTATTTGTTACTGTATATTAGCGGTAAAATTGAGTGGTTCTTTTACATAAGTTAAAACCGTATATCTTGGTATTGTAATAATGCAATGCCAAAACAAGGTATTTAAAGCTATGGTTTGGTAGGTAAACGGCAATGTTGCTTTTTTAAAAAAAAGGTATGTTGTAAACGCCAAAGCTGGATTATTCCATTAAATACCTTGTAAAAAAACAGGAGGCCTTGGTCTCCTGTTTTTTAAACACACCGCTTAAGTGTTACAAGATGCTTAAGCTGTTTTAAAATGTTTGAAACTATTGGTTGTTCAGAAGGTTTAGTTTAACTTTCATGAGTATATTAGTGGTAATTTAAGGTTGGTTAATAAAAATTCAAGCATTTTACAAAAGAAACAGAAAGCCTAGGCTTTCTGTTTCTGTTTAATTTAATGGCTATTAATTGATTCGCATATATTCTAATGTGAGAAAAAAGGGAGCGTTTAAAAAAAACAATCCCTTTTTTTGTTTGCATAAATGTAATGCCGAGGGCTCTAAACTTTATGTTTTAATTTTTTTATTAGCTGATAATTATCATTGCACCGGCCTAAAATAGTATTTAACTTTAGTTGTAAATAATTTGTAGCCATGAGAAAAATACTGATTCCCACCGATTTTTCTGAAAACGCAATAAATGCCATTAACTATGCCGTAGCATTATTCAAATACGACATTTGCGAGTTCTATTTTATGCATGCTTATCAAGACGATATTTATGCAGATGAAGCGCTGTTGGCCAATGAAAGCCTAGAGCGTATTACCATGCTAATTGGCAAAAAATCTGAAGAACAACTAAAAAATACCCTTAGCCTTACCGCTGGCAGGTCCCATAACCCCAGACATACCTACCATATAATAGCCTCAAACAATTTATTAGTAGATGAAGCAAATAAAATTGTAGATGAGCAAAATATAGATATAATCGTTATGGGAACCCGAGGCAAAACCAACGACAGGAACTTAACTTTTGGTAGCCATACACTACAAGTTTTAAAGTATGTACAATGCCCAGTTTTGGCCATACCTGAAAACTATAGGTACACTAAGCCAAATCATATTCTGTTTCCAACAGATTATATGATACCCTATAAAAGACGCGAGCTAAAATTGCTGTGCGAAATTGCAGTGCCTTACCGGGCGGTAATAGATATGCTCTATATTTCTAAAAGCAATACACTATCGCTTAGACAAAAAGACAACAAGGCTTTTATAGAAGGGGAGTTATGCAAAAACAACATTAACTTTAAAATAGAAAACAGCAAACATATTATTAATGCCATATACAAGCACATTAAAGAGAACGGAACAGATTTGCTAGTTATGGTAAACACAAGGCATTCTTTTTTAGAGCATTTCCTGTTTCAATCTACCATAGACGAACTGAGTTTAAATCTTGATATTCCTTTTTTGGCATTACAGAATATGAGACGCAATTAACAAACCTTTATAATTTTAAAAACCATGAAAAAAATACTGCTTCCCACTGATTTTTCTAGAAACTCCTGGAATGCCATAACTTATGCTTTAAAGCTGTTTAAAAATGATACCTGCACATTTGTTTTGCTAAACACTTATACGCCTATAATATACCATGTAGAATATGTTTTGGTAAATCCTGCACAATATGGTTTAGCCGATGCCGTAAGGGAAACCTCTTTAAAACAGCTTAAAGATTTTAAGGCTAAAATGATAAAGGCTTTTAACAACCCTAAACACACCATAGAGATCAAAGCGGCTTTTAATACCCTTATTCCAGAAATTAAAGAAGTTGTTGAAAACGAAAATATAGACTATGTGGTTATGGGTACAAAAGGCGCTACGGGTGCCAAAGAGATTTTGTTTGGCTCTAATACCGTACATACTTTTAAAAACGTAAAATGCCCCATAATTGCAGTTCCGTACGGTTTTGTTTTTGAGCCACCTCACGAAATATTGTTTCCAACCGATTACGATATCGATTATAAAGACCACCATATTAAGCCCATATTAAATATTATGTCGCTTTACAATACCAGAATTGATATTTTGCATGTTTCGTATGGCCTAGATTTATCATTAGCCCAAAAAGCAAATAAAAAAAACCTGGAAAAATACTTTTACAAGAAGGCCTATCTGTTTCATGATTTACGCAATCAAGAAGTATCAGACGCCATAAGTAATTTTCAGCTAAAGCACAGGGTTAACCTGTTGGTTATGATTAACAACAAACACTCGTTTTTTGAGAACCTGTTTTTTAAAAACACCATTAACCAAATCGGTTTTCACTTAAACATCCCTTTTTTGGTAATTCCTGCAAATCCATTTAAAAAAACAACAAATGAAACATAATATTTTACTTCCAACAGATTTTTCAGACAATTCATGGAGCGCCATTGTATATGCTTTAAAACTTTATGCCCACGAAGAATGTACGTTTTATTTATTAAACTCGGTAGCTATAAGTGTGGCTATGCGCTCTAAAATTTCTAAAAGTTTATTAAAAACAAGCCAAGAAGAAGCCAAAAAAGAGTTGCTAAATTTAAAACAATTGGCTCAAGAAAGCAATGGCAACCCAAACCACGATTTTAAAATTATTTTAAGTATTAACGATTTGGATAAAGCCATTAACAATGCAGTTATTAACCACGACATTAGCCTTGTAATAATGGGTACCAAAGGTGTTACCGGAGCAAAAGGGTTTTTCTTTGGCAGCAATACCGTGCGCGTTATTTCCCGTTTTGCTAACTGCCCCGTATTGGTTATACCAGAAGATTACGATTTTGTTGCTCCAAAGCAAATTGCCTTTCCAACAGATTACAACCGTTTTTATGGCTCTAATGAGATAAAGCCCCTAACGCAAATGGCAGATTTATACAACTCTAAAATTAGAATATTACATATTAATGAAAACGAAGAGCTAAGCGAGATACAACAATTCAACCAGATGATGCTGCAAAGCTACTTAAACAATAACAAGTATAGTTTGCATTGGATGCCCAAGTACGATAAAAAAACAGCAGAAATTAATGATTTTATAGAAGAATTGAACATAAACATTCTGGCTATGGTAAATTACAAGCATAGTTTTATTGAAAATATAGTGAAGGAACCCATAATAAAAAAAATAGGGTTTAAGCCTTTAGTGCCATTTTTGGTTATACCAGAGTAAACCAAGGTACTGTACTTTTTAACTTTTTGCATTGCATTAATGCTTTAAAACTTTAAATATTACCTTATTGGTTATGGATACAACTTCTATAGAAATTATTAAATCGTCGGGTGAAAAAGCAAGATTTTCATTAGATAAATTAAAAGCCTCATTAAATCGTACCGGAGCAGATCGTAAAACTATAAATCAAATAATAGATAAGGTTAGGGACGAGCTGTACCACGGCATTTCAACAAAAGAAATCTACAACAGAGCCTTTGCATTGCTCAAAAAAAAGAAAAGCCATTTTGCATCAAAATACAAACTTAAAAAAGCCATTTACGAGCTGGGGCCAACGGGCTTTCCTTTTGAGCGTTTTATAAGTGCCATTTTGCAATACTCGGGTTATAAAACCGAAGTTGGTAAAATTTTACAAGGCAAATGTGTAACGCACGAAATAGATGTTATTGCACACAAAAACAATGAAACCACGATAATAGAATGTAAATTCCATAATCAAGAAGGCCTTAACTGTAATGTGAAAATTCCGCTTTATATACACGCACGCTACAACGATGTAAAAGCCCATTGGAATGTTAAATCTAATAATAACAACTCTGTGCTTACAGACGGCTGGGTGGTTACCAATACACGTTTTACCCAGGATGCCATACAATACGGTACATGTGTTAATTTGTATTTACTAAGTTGGGATTATCCAAAAAACGATGGCCTAAAACATCGAATAGACCGTTTGGGCTTGTACCCAATTACCGTCTCCACATTGCTTAGCAACAGAGAAAAACAGTTTTTGTTAAGTAGAGATGTGGTACTGTGCAGAACATTAATTGGAGATGCGTTTTATCTGGATCATTTAGGGGTTTCAGAAACCAGAAAAGAAAAAATATTGAATGAAATAAAGATGCTTTGTAATCATTAAAGGCTATGGGTAATTTTATGAAAATCAATTTTTTAGGAGCAGCTGGTGTAGTTACGGGCTCAAAATTTCTTTTGGAAACTTCAGAAAAAAACATCTTGATAGATTGTGGCATGTTTCAGGGTTTAAAGGAATTAAGGGCACTTAATTGGAGTGATTTGCCTGTTGATGTTGAAGCTATTGATTTGGTATTGCTAACCCACGGGCATTTAGATCATGTTGGGTATTTACCACGCTTGGTAAAACAAGGCTTTAAAGGTAAAATTATAGGAACTGCACCCACTTTGGCAATTGCCGAAATTATATTAAGAGACAGTGCCAAAATACACGAAGAGGAAGCCAAAAAAGCAAATCAGGAAAAATACACCAAGCACCAACCTGCCTTGGCTTTTTACACCAAATTTGAAGCAGAAAAAACCATAGGGTTGTTTAAAGCGGAAATGCCCGATAAATGGATAACGCTATCTGCAAATATATCGTACAAGTTTAAGTATAACGGGCATATTATTGGAGCCACTTTTATCGAAATGGATATAAGCGGTAAACGTTTCGTGTTTTCTGGCGATATTGGCAGGCCTAACGATTATTTACTGGACGACCCAAAAAAACCAGAATGGGCAGACTTTTTGTTTATCGAAAGTACTTATGGGAATAAGCTGCACCCTAAAGAAAATATTGAAGATGTTTTAACAAAGCTCATTAAAGAAACCATCTATAAAAAAGGAAATTTAATCATCCCTAGTTTTGCTGTAGAGCGCCTGCAAACACTCATGTATTTACTCTGGAAACTTTACAAAGCTAACAACATACCCAACATTCCTATTTTTATAGATAGCCCCATGGGGAACAACGTTTTAGAGGTTTTTAAACGTTTTCCTAAATGGCACAAATTACCAATGGCAGACTATAATGCCATGTGCAACCATATAAATATTATCCAATCTTATAAAGAAACCTGGGAAACCATAGACGATAAACGCTCTAAAATAATCATAGCAGGCAGTGGCATGGTAACTGGTGGGCGCGTACTTACTTATTTACAACAACTTATAGATGAAGCATCTACAACAGTATTGTTGGTGGGCTATCAAGCCGAAGGTACCAGAGGCAGACAGCTAAAAGACGGTGCGCACGAAATACGCTTTTTTGGTAAATACCATCCTGTTAAGGCCAACATTGTTTGTGTAGAAAGTTTATCGGCTCATGCCGATCAAAACGATTTAATAAATTGGTTGAGCCATATTAAAAACATACCTGAGCAGGTATTTTTAATTCACGGCGAAGCCACAGCACTAGATGCTTTTCGGGTTAAAATACAAGACACCTATGGTTGGCAGGTTAAAATACCAAAACTCTCAGATGTTGAAAAAGTAAGGCTATAATTTTTTTAATATCGCAAATAAATGAAAACACTACAGCCATATACAAGCTTTAATCGTACTAAATCTATTGAAGAATTGCAGTACTATATATTGAGAGCTAAAACCAGTCTTGAATATTTAAAATTTGAGTTGAATTTTTTTAAATCTTTACTTAGTAAGCCCATTTATAAAACTAAAGAAATCAATTTATATGAAACGCTTGTTAACTATAAAAGAGAAATACATACTTTAAATGAAAATAATAAGGAGCTGCTAACTCAATTACTTTTGCATGCAAACCAAATTAAAAAGATGAAATATAAAGATTTGCCTTTTAACAATTTATTTATTAAAAAACATGACGATTTAGAGCTTAGCATATTCAACTTTAAAACTAAAATTTCCGACTTTAAATTTAGATTGTTCCAATATCTAGAAAGTGTTGTTATTAATTAAAAACAGTAGTCTTAAAACAGGTAAAACCAATGTTAACTAACTGATATATATCATTGTAAAGGTTTGTTATTGCAACTATATTAGTACTGTTATTAAAAGTTTAACCTAAAATATTTAGTACCATGTCAACACTATTAAAACGCAAAAAAAGAAGTGTATTATCTCCCTTCGAAAACAGATTGTTAACCCCATGGAGCAACAATTTATTAAGACCGTGGGAAAGCCGGTTTTTTAATCGGGACCTAAATAACCTTGTAGGATTCGATGACATGTTCAATGATGATTTTTTTGAAGATGACAGTTTAATGCCGGCAATGAATGTTAAAGAACAAAAAGAACATTTTGAAATCGAATTTGCAGCTCCAGGTTTTAACAAAGAAGATTTTGAGGTTACCATTGATGGAGACTTGCTTCAGGTTTGTGGTGAGAAACAAGAAGAAGACCAGCAAAACGAGGACGACTTTTCCCGAAAGGAATTTAGTTACAAATCCTTTAAAAGATCGCTCTTGCTTCCGCCTTCTGTAGATTTAGAGCAAGATATTAAGGCTACTTACAAAAACGGAATCTTAAAAGTAAAGCTGTTAAAGCAAGAACCGCTAACTGATAAAGAGGCACCCAAAAAAGTGATTCAAGTTAGTTAACCTGTTTCTAGGGCTGTCTAAAAAACTCATCCAATATGGCACAGTGTACTTCCCTTAGCAAGCTTTCTCGAACGCTTAACACAACTCTATTTAATTGTTTAAGCTTCCGGAAAACAATATAGGTTTCAACGCTATTCATCAAGAGAAAGCATAATATTGGTTATTTAGACAGCCTCTTTTTTTAATTTCAAATAAGCACAAATGGAATCAAAAGCCATAAAAGTAAAACATTACCAAGCTTGGTTTAGTGCAGAAACCATGCATAGCAATTCTATTAAATGGTTATCTCAGCTCAGGTTTGTAAAAGACGAACAGCAATTTTTAGACGATTTGGTTAAATCTTACACCCTAAAGCTTATAGACTCCAAACATTTTGCTAAAAGTAAAACCATTGTCCGGCAATTAAACAGATTACAAAAAGAAACCCATATATTAATCGATAGCATTGTAAAGCACGAAAAAACTCTGCAGATTATGGTAGATGGCATAAACCAAATACAAGAAGAAAACGCCTATAGAGCAGCGCATATAAAACTTAAATCTCAAGTTGGAGATTTTTTTATTAAATACAGAAGCTTAAAAACACAACTTTTTTCGTTAATAAAAGGCATTATTAAAGAAGAAAAACAAAACCGATTGCTTGAATAAAATGATTAAAATGAAACATCTATAACTAAAACTTGATACCTAATTACAGTGGGTAAATGGATGTTGCACATACCTATTTAAAAAATTAAATATACTCAGATGAAATATTTAAAAATATTAGCCATTTACTTTGCAGTAACAAGTTGCTCAACAACACAATTGGTAGAAAACTGGAAAAATCCAGACTTTGTTACTTATAACCCCAACAAAGTTTTAATTGTAGGCATGACAACAAACCTAGAAGCGAGACAGCAATTTGAAAAACAACTAAAAGCAGAATACCAATCTAGAGGTATAGAAGCGGTAATGAGTTTAGAGCTTTTTGAACCATCATTTACTACAGAAAAAAAGACAGATGAAGAATTAAAACAACTAGAAAACAATCTTTTACTTGATGGATTCGATACTCTTTTATTTACAAAAGTTATTGGTGTTGAAGATAAAATTCTTTACAGGGAAAATTATGAAGAAGATAAGAATACCCACATAAAGTTTAGAGAAGATTATTTAAAATATCAAGACGCTTACTACAACCCAGATTACTATAATGAGTTTACAGTATATCATGCAGAAACTTCTATGTACTGTATTTGCCCCACAAAAGATAGAACATTAATTTGGAAGGGCTATATAGATATTATAGATCCAGAATCAATAATAGAAACCGTAAACCATTATGTAAGACTTGTTATTGTAGTTTTAGAAGAACAGCAGCTTATCAATCATAAACTATTGGAAGATAGCACAAATAAAGAAAGTATTTTTAATTAATTTTTAATCTACAAAATAGTATAAATGTATTATTAAAACCAGATTATTCAAACCTTTCAATATGTGCACCAATGGCACGTAAACGTTCATCTATGTTTTCGTAGCCTCTGTCTATCTGCTCAATATTCATAATAGTCGATGTGCCTTTAGCAGACAAGGCCGCAATTAGCAAGGAAACGCCGGCGCGAATATCTGGCGATGTCATGGTAGTGGCTTTTAAAGTCGATTTAAAATCGTGCCCAATAACCGTAGCACGATGTGGGTCGCAAAGAATTATTTTAGCTCCCATATCAATCAGTTTATCAACAAAAAACAAACGGCTTTCAAACATTTTTTGATGCACCAAAACACTGCCTCTGGCTTGTGTGGCAACAACCAGTATAATACTTAATAAATCTGGTGTAAACCCTGGCCATGGCGCATCAGAAATGGTTAAAATAGAACCATCTATATAGTTTTGTATTTCGTAACCATTAGTATGCGCAGGAATATAAATATTATCACCTTGTCGTTCTACGGTTATACCTAATTTTCTAAAAACATTTGGTATTACACCTAAATCGTTCCAGCTTACATTGGTAATGGTTAGCTCGCTTTTTGTCATGGCCGCTAAACCAATCCAACTTCCAATTTCAATCATATCTGGAAGCATCGTGTGCTCGGTGCCGCCTAAACTTTCAACGCCATCAATAACCAGCATATTAGAGCCTACGCCACTAATTTTAGCACCCATACGATTCAGCATTTTACAAAGTTGTTGTAAATAAGGTTCGCAAGCGGCGTTGTAAATTGTGGTTTGCCCTTCGGCTAAAACAGCAGCCATAACAATATTTGCCGTTCCGGTAACCGAGGCTTCTTCAAGCAACATGTAAGTGCCTTTTAGGGTATTGGCTTCAACACCATAAAACTGGTCTTCTTTACTATATTTAAATGTTGCTCCTAGTTTAATTAAGCCTTCAAAATGGGTGTCTAAGCGTCGTCTGCCTATTTTGTCGCCTCCGGGTTTTGGTATGTAACCTTTGCCAAAGCGTGCTAATAAAGGGCCAACTATCATTATAGAGCCTCTAAGTCCTTTTCCGTCTTCTTTAAATTCAGGCGATTCCAGATATTTTAAATTAACGGTATCGGCTTGAAATGCGTAAGTTCCATGTGATATTTTTTCAACTTTAACACCTAGTTTTTTTAATAAACTAATTAGTTTGTTAACATCTACTATATCTGGAATGTTATGTATGGTAATGCGTTCTGGAGTTAATAATACGGCGCATAAAATTTGCAAGGCTTCGTTTTTTGCACCTTGCGGGCGAATGCTTCCTTTTAATTGGTGCCCACCTTCAATTTTAAATGTTCCCATAAATGCTTAATAACGTTTTCTTTGGCGATTGCCCGAACCCTTTTTTTGGTGTCCGCCTTTTTTGTTGCTACTGTTGCTGTATTTGGTTTTGGTTCGCATTAAGCTTGATGAGTCTGATAAATCTTCCTCAGAGTTGCGCAAATCTATTTTTCCGTTTGAGAGCTCGAATAAATGGCTAAAAATTACCGCATCCTCAACCGTGTCTTTGTTCCAATTTAAAAAACACTTTTTCATGTGGTTGGCAATGGTATAAATTAAAGCTTCTTTAAGCTCGCCCGCTTCCCATGTATTGGCAACATCTATCATCGTTTTAATATTGTTTCCGTAAAACCGATATTTAGGATGGTTTTGCGGATATTTTAACGGCTCCGGACTTTCTTCAAAAAGTTCTTTTGTGGGTTTTTCAAAGGGCGAATCGGCATCCAATTCAAAATTGGACATGATAAATAGCTGATCCCATAATTTATGCTGAAAATCTGGAACGTCTCTTAAATGTGGTTGCATGTTTCCCATAACAGAAATTATAGCCTTGGCTAATTTATCGCGTTCTTCTTTTGTGTCCCTGCTTTTAGCGTAGTTAATCATTTTCTGCATGTGGCGACCGTATTCTGGGATAATTAAATGCTCGCGCTCTGTATTGTATTCTAAATCGTCTATCAAAATAAATGTGTAGATTATATGTTTGTTGCACGTAGTTGCTGTGCGCTCGCAAAATACAAAAAAATAAGAGATAGTTTAAAAATATGTCTTTTATTTTTATTTGGGCGTTACCCCGCACTTCGACTCCGCTCAGCGACCAATGGGGTCGGGCTTTCGGCAGTCGCTCCCTCCTGCGTCGGGGAGCTTCAACAAATGCCTCAATCCCTAACGCAGAATTCTCGTTTTCAATTAAACTATCCAATAAAAATTGAAAACTTCAACAATCTTTAAAGGCTTATAACGCCTTCTACTTTTTTTGCTACTTCCTTGTATTTTATAATTACGGCCTCTGGGTTTTTCATTACTATATTAACAGAAACACTGGTGTATTTACCATTTTTAGACTGCTTTGTATTTATAACAGCGCCCATATTATCAAAAATAGCTTCAACTTTAGCAATGTTTTCTGTATCTGTTTTTACAATAAATTTGTACAAATAAGTTGTGGGCCAAAGCGCCGTGTCTTGTAATTGGACTTTTAATTTCTTGTAAAATTCATCAGAATTTGTAGGTGTGCTCATAATATTGTTTAATAAATGGCAAAGATACTGTTTATTTGCATTTTTTTAATAGAAGTTAAATCCCGATTTTTACAGTATAAATATTACCCATTTGGATACTAAAAGAATTGTTATTACCGGTGGCCCAGGAACTGGAAAGTCTAGCGTTATTAATGAATTGATTAATAGAGGTTTTACTTGTTTTGAGGAAATTTCGCGTCAAGTTATTCTTGATGCAAAAAAAGATGGTATCGACCAACTGTTTTTAACAAACCCTTTATTGTTTAGCGAATTGCTTTTAAGGGGGCGCGAACAGCAATATAACGATACTAAAAACCTAAATACAAGCGTGGTTTTTTTAGATAGGGGAGTACCCGATGTTTTAGCGTATATGGATTTTATAGGAGAAAGTTATCCGCAGTATTTTATGGATGTGTGTAAAGATAGTGTTTACGATTGCGTATTTATTTTAAAACCATGGCAAGATATTTATGTAACAGATAACGAGCGTTATGAAAGTTTTGAAGAAGCTTTGCAAATTCACGACCATTTACAAAACACCTATCTGTCGTTTAACTATAAATTGATTGATGTGCCTTTTGATGCGGTTGAAAAAAGAGTCGATTATATTCTTAATACCCTAAATATGTAAGATGGAACACCCCATAAACATATTGGAACGCTATTGGAAATTCACTTCCTTTAAACCCAACCAAGAAGCTATTATTAATGCGGTTTTAGATGCCGAAGACACCTTTGCATTGTTGCCTACGGGTGGCGGAAAATCGTTGTGCTTTCAAATTCCTGCTTTGGCAAAAGATGGTATTTGCATTGTAATTTCGCCCTTAATTGCGCTTATGAAAGACCAAGTGCAGCAGCTTAACAATAAAGGCATTAAAGCCATGGCGTTAACCAGTGGGATTTCGTATGGCCAATTAGATACACTTTTGGATAATTGCATTTACGGCAATTACAAGTTTTTATACCTCTCGCCCGAACGTTTACAGCAAGAATTGGTACAGGATAGAATCCGGTTAATGAACGTGAATTTAATTGCAGTGGACGAGGCGCACTGTATCTCGCAATGGGGAAGCGATTTTAGGCCCGCTTATAAAAACATTACGCTTCTGCGCCAATTGCAACCCAGTGTAAATGTAATAGCCTTAACGGCTTCGGCAAAACCCGAAGTTATTGACGACATTACCAAAGAACTCGATTTTATAAAACCCAAAATATTCAAGCAATCGTTTTACAGACCCAATTTGGCGTACATGGTTTACCACGAAAACGATAAATATTACCGGATTGAAAGCATTTTAAAAAAGTATAAGGCCTCGTCGATTATTTACGTTAGAAACAGAAAACTAACCTTGGATTTGGCCTCGTATTTAGCCTCGAAAAACATTGGGGCAACCTATTACCACGGGGGACTTTCCAATGATGAAAAAGATGCAAACATGACTGCTTGGATTAACAACCGCAAACAGGTTATGGTAGCCACAAATGCCTTTGGGATGGGCATTGATAAGCCCGATGTAAAAACGGTTATCCATTTAAATTTACCCGAAAGCATTGAGAGTTATTTTCAAGAAGCGGGTCGTGTGGGTAGAAATGGCGACAAGGCTTTCGCCGTTATTTTAAAAAACAATAGCGATGCCGTTTTGGTTAAAAACCAATTTTTAAAGGTGCTGCCAACGGTAAATTTTGTAAAACAGGTGTACCGAAAACTGTGCAGTTATTTCCAGGTTTCTTATGGCGAAGGCGAATACCTTACCAACGATTTCAATTTTAGCACCTTTTGCAAAACCTATAACTTCAACTCTATTTTATGCTATAACGCCCTGTTGATTTTAGACCGAAATAGCGTGATTACCCTATCAAAACAGTTTAAAAACAAGGTTACGGTTCAGTTTGTTATTTCTAGCGGAGCTTTGTTTAATTATCTGGAAACGCACCAGGAATATAATATAATAGTAAAATCGATGCTTAGAATGTACGGCGGTATTTTCGACCATGTTACCAAAGTTGATTTAAAACGTATTGCCGAAAAGGCTTCGGTTACCGAATCTAAATTAATCGCTGTTTTAAACGCGCTTGAACGTAGTGAAATCATCACTTTAAATTTGGCAAAAACCGATGCGCAGATTACCTTTATCCAACCACGCGAAGACGATAAAACCATTAATCGCATCGCCTCCATTATCGAGCAACAAAACAAGCTAAAACAGCAACAGGTTAAAAGTATGCTTGATTATGTTGAAAACGATACGGTTTGCAAAAGCATACAGCTGCTCGCTTATTTTGGTGAAAAAGATGTAAAACCTTGCGGCATTTGTTCGGTTTGCTTTTTAGCTGAAAAAAAGAATAAACCGCAAGATATTAATACCATAAAAAAACGCATTATAGAATTACTTGAAAACGGCGACTTGTCGTCTCGACTAATTAGCACCACTTTAAATTACCCAGAGAAAGATGTGAAAACCGTTTTAAAGTTACTTTTGGAACACAATATGATTACAATTACAACAACAAATACCTATAAATTAAAAGACTGATTACTAAAAAAAGAACATTGCAAAGACGAACTAAATATTGGGTTTGGTATAACTTTGGCAGATAGGTGCGTTAGGGATTGCAGCGGAAAGCCCACAGCGAGGCACGAGCGCGGACTTGCAGCGGAAAGCCCGACCCGACAATCGCTGAGGTACTCGAAGCGCAGGGGAACGCCCAAATTTTAAATATAAATGAAAATGAAAATGAAAAACTTAAGAATTGTTTTTATGGGAACGCCAGATTTTGCAGTGGCGACCTTAAAAACATTGGTAGAAAACAACTATACCATTGTGGGCGTTATTACGGCACCCGACAAACCTGCCGGCCGCGGACGAAAATTGAACGAAAGTGCGGTAAAACAATATGCAAAATCTGTGGGCTTAAACATTTTGCAGCCCACAAATTTAAAAAGCGAGGATTTTTTAAATGAGCTAAAGGCTTTAAAAGCCAACCTCCAAATTGTGGTGGCTTTTAGGATGCTGCCCCAAGTGGTTTGGCAAATGCCGGAATACGGCACCTTTAATTTGCACGCTTCGTTGTTACCAAATTACCGCGGTGCCGCACCTATTAATTGGGCTATTATAAACGGCGAAACCAAAACCGGCGTTTCAACGTTTTTTATTGATGAGAAAATTGATACGGGCGAAATGATTCTTCAAGAGGACGTGGCCATAGACCCCGAGGAAAATGCTGGAAGCTTACACGACAAATTGATGGTTGTTGGCAGCGCATTGGTTTTAAAAACCGTTGCTTTAATTGAAAAAGGTAATGTGAAAACAATTCCCCAAGTGGATACCCACGCTATAAAAACAGCGCACAAGCTTAACAAGGATAATTGTAAAATTAATTGGCACGATACGTTGGATAATATTTATAACCAAATACGCGGGTTGAGCCCCTATCCAGCAGCATGGTGCACATTATTAAATGGCGAAAAGGCATTAGATATTAAAATTTACAAAGCAGCAAAAGAAAATACAGCCCATAATTTGCAAATTGGTACTGTGGTTACCACTAAAAACGAAGTAAAAGTTGCTGTTGCAAACGGATACGTTGTATTAAACGAAATTAAGCTACCTGGTAAGCGTAGTATGGATGCCAAATCGCTTTTAAATGGGTATGCATTTTGTAATGAAGCCAAAGTGCTCTAAAGCCTTATTCTCACTCGATTTTTAAAAAAAACCGACAAAACGCATAAGCTTTATTAACAAAAGCAATAAGTTATTAACAAAAGCAGGTATTTACCTTAGCATTACTTGTATGGTAGTATAATCCGTATAAATTTGTAGAGTATTTAACAACAAATGTTTAACCAATTTATTAATAATTAAATTTTATATTATGAACAAAACAGATTTAATCGATGCTATGGCAGAACACGCAGGAATAACTAAAGCTGCTGCAAAAAAAGCTTTAGAGTGTGCTATTATTGAAATTGAAGGTGCTTTGCAAAAAGGCAATAGAGTATCTTTGGTAGGATTCGGATCTTGGTCGGTTTCTAAAAGAGCTGCAAGAGAAGGAAGAAATCCTCAAACTGGTGAAACAATCAAAATCAAAGCTAAAAACGTGGTGAAGTTTAAGGCAGGATCTGATTTATCAAATGCGGTAAACTAATATTATCCCATATTATAATTCTTTAAATGCCTTCAAAAACTGAAGGCATTTTTTGTTGATTGCATCTTAAAGTTGCATTTTTAATAAATAAATATTAGATTTATTAATAAATTTCCAGACAATATGATTACAACTAAACCCAAAAAAGGTGATTTGTTAATCGCAGAGCCCGCTATAATTGGCGATGTTTCTTTTAACCGCTCTATAGTTTTATTGGCAGACCATTCGCAAGAAGGCTCTATAGGTTTTATACTTAATAAGCCTTTGGAATACACAATAAGCGATTTAATACCAGGTATTGGGGTTAATTTTAAAGTTTATAACGGCGGTCCGGTAGAGCAGGACAATCTTTATTTTATACATAAGGTGCCAGATCTAATTCCAGACAGTATAGAGATTTCTTTGGGTATTTATTGGGGAGGCGACTTTAGTAAAGTTGCCGAACTTATTGCAAACCACTCCATAAAAGAGAGTGATATTAGGTTTTTTCTTGGCTACTCCGGTTGGGGGATAAACCAATTGGACGACGAGCTAAAAGCCCATTCTTGGGTGGTTACAAGTAATGTGTATAAAGCGCATATTATAGAAAAAGATTACCACAGTTTTTGGAAAGAAAAAATGCTGGAGTTTGGTGGCGAGTACAGCATTTGGTCCAATGCACCAGAAAACCCTAGTTACAATTGATGTTAATATTAAAACAAATCAATTTCAAAACCCTTAGTCAGCTATATTTAAATGCTTTAAATTAACCTTTTAAAAAGCTGAAATTTATTTATGTGATTTCTGTTTTACAATAGGAATTTATTAACCCAATCTAATCTTTACATTCAGTTTTTGCATTAGCATTTTAGATACGTTTGTGCTAAATGTTTTTTTTCTGTATTTTATTATGGGCTGAATACCAACTATAACATTGGTTATAAAAACCTCGTCTGCTTTTTGAAGTTCAAAAGGCGACACCGAAGCTTCTAAAAATTTATATTCGGGCACCTTTTTTATAATATCCATAAGTTGTTTTCTCATAATTCCTTTTAGGCAACCATCGGCAATAGGCGGTGTTTTTATTACATTATCCTTAACTACAAAAACATTGCCGTTAAGAGCTTCTATTACTTGTTTGTTGGTGTTTAAAAGCAAGCAGTTGTGCAGGTTGTTTTCTTTGGCAAAAATGCTGCCTACCACATTGATGGCTTTGTTGTTGGTTTTAAGCGTAGAGAGCAGTGTTGGAGAAATGTAGTAATCTTTAAACAGATCGACTTCGTAAAATGCGTCTTTTAAAAGATAAAAATCGTCTTTTAAGGCTTGTGCGCTTATTATAAAATCTACCGTATTTGTATCTGGCAAGTACAGGCCACCTTGTTTTCTTTGCACCATTAGCTTAACACGGGCCGATGATTGTTGTAGTTTATTTGCCTCAAGTGTTTTTTTAATTTGTTCTTCAAGAAATTCCATGGTAAATTCCATAGGTATTTCCATACGCATTATGCGCATTGATGCCATTAGCCTAAAATAATGGTCTTCCCAAAAAAGCAATTTGCCCTGCGATGCTTTTAGGGTTTCAAAAAGGGCATCTCCGTAATTAAAGCCCCGGCTATGTACAGATAGTTTAGAATCTGGATCTAAGATTTGTTGGTTAAAATTAATCATAAAAAAATCCCACTTTTAGTTGAATTTAAAGTGGGCAAAT
The DNA here is from genome assembly GCF_042684345.1 of Gelatiniphilus marinus. Taxonomy (NCBI): domain Bacteria; kingdom Pseudomonadati; phylum Bacteroidota; class Flavobacteriia; order Flavobacteriales; family Flavobacteriaceae; genus Gelatiniphilus; species Gelatiniphilus marinus. Next base: position 474,537 of record NZ_JBHULK010000001.1, read on the forward strand.
ATAACGGTTTTATATATTATCTGGTTACACAGAACCTAATACGTGCTTTAAATCTGAAATTTGATTTTCCCACAGCATTTTGGCTTCATCAATTTCGTCTTCATCAGCAAAATCGGTTACCATAAGCGATACGTCTTTGGTAATCTCATCGACCTGAATTCTAATTTCAAAATAGCAAGAGGCGCCTTCTTCATCATCGTTTAACCATCTAAATTTTACGCGCTCGCCGCTTTTTTTGCTTAATAGTTTGGCCTGCTCTTCGCTATCGTCCCAAATAAATGTAAACAATTCGCCTCTGGAGTTAACATTGTCTGAAAACCATTCTGATAACCCAGAAGGTGTAGATATGTATTGGTATAACAACTGAGGTGATGCGTGTATTGGAAATTCAATTTCAAATTTAATTTTATCGTCCATAAGTGCTTTAAAATTTATGATGCTCAATATATACATTAATTGATTAGTTTAATAACAAAATTTAATAATATTTTGCACGATTAAAAGTTTGCAGGCTACAATTTTGTTTTTATATTTGCAGCCTTAAATTATGGAATTATGGCGAGGTAGCTCAGTTGGTTAGAGCGTCGGATTCATAACCCGGAGGTCGGGGGATCGTGCCCCCCTCTCGCTACAAACAAAAAACCCAAGATTTTTATCTTGGGTTTTTTTTATGCTTTTTAAATGCTAAAGTGTTTTAAAGTTGGGTTTGGCTGTTCTTTGTAGGTTGATGTAACCTTTTTTTTGAAAAATAGGTGTTAATAGTTATGTGTTTTTTTTTTTATTTAGTATGGATTAATAATACGCACAACGGTTAACGATAAAATAGTGCTAAGGTTGTTTATTTTACTTTTAATATTTTTAGGTGCATATCATCTATGTCCTTGTTTTTTGCTATGCAATAATAGCCATTATTAAAGGTTTCTGTGATTTCAATATGAAAAATTTTTCCAACAAAGTCTTCCGGAACGTTGGTGTTTAAAGCCTTGTAACAGGTTAGCACAAATTCGCAATCTGATTTCCAAACAATTGAATTATATAGTTTAAGTCTTGTTTTGGTATTTAATTCTATTTGTATAGAGTCGTTTCTTGATATTTTCCAGTCTTTATATTTTAAGTCTGCATATTGGAATTTACCAGTTTTAAAATTAGAGCATATTTTTTCTTGTCCGTAAAAATTGAACGAGAGCATTATTAAAATAACAAAAATGTGATTTTTCATAAAAATGTTTATCAAAAATTTAACTTACAATTAAATATAGTGAATTTAACTTGTTTTAGAAATACGTAGTTCTACGTATTTAAGTTTTGCCATGTTGCGTTAGGGCATTTTTTATTTAAGGTTGGTTTTAAGTTTGTTTGGTGGCCATTAGTTATAATTTAAAACAAGCCTGTAATTTCACCATCGTCGCTAATATCTATATTTTCAGAGGCGGGATGGGCTGGCAACCCGGGCATACGCATTATATCTCCGGTAATGGGTATTAAAAAACCAGCACCGGCAGCGATTTCAATTTCTCTTACGGTAATAATAAAATCTTTGGGGCGTCCCAATAGCTTAGGGTTATCGGATAGCGATTTTTGGGTTTTTGCCACACAAATGGGCAAATGGTTTAGGCCTAAGTTTGATATTTTCTTTAAATGTGCTTTTGCTTTAGTGGTATAATCTACATACTCTGCACCATAAATTTGGGTAGCAATAGTTTCAATTTTATCGGTAACACTAGACTCCCAATCATACAAAGGTTTAAAGTTTGAGGTTTCAGCTTCAACTATATCAATAACACATTGTGCTAATTCTAAGGCTCCTTCGCCTCCTTTTGCCCAAACATCGGCCAAAGCTACTTTAATATTTTTGGATGTTGCAAAATCTTTTATTAGCTGTATTTCGGCATCACTGTCTGATGTAAATCTATTAATTGCAATTACGGGAGCAACGTTAAATTTAGATATGTTCTCAAGATGTTTTTCTAGATTTGGCAAGCCGTTTTTAAGTGCCTCAATATTTGGTGCTGTAAGCGATTTTAAATCGGCACCTCCATGGTATTTTAATGCGCGAATGGTAGTGGTTAGCACTACGGCTTTAGGTTTAAGATTGGCACTTTGACATTTAATATCGAAGAATTTTTCGGCACCCAAATCAAAGCCAAAACCAGCTTCGGTTACCGTATAATCTGAATGCGACATACCCATCAACGTAGCGATTACGGAGTTGGTACCTTGGGCAATATTAGCAAAAGGTCCGCCGTGGATAATAGCAGGATTCCCCTCAATTGTTTGTACTAAATTAGGTTTTATGGCATCTTTTAATAGGGCGGCCATAGCACCTTCGGCCTTTAAATCTTTGGCGTAAACGGGTTCTTTTTTATAAGTATATCCTATAAAAATGTTACCTAATCGTTTTTTTAGATCGGTTAAATTTTCGGCCAAACAGAGGATGGCCATAATTTCTGATGCCGCGGTAATATCAAATCCGGTTTCTCTGGGAATACCGGAAGATGTACCACCCAAACCAACAATTATATGTCTTAGGGCACGATCGTTCATGTCTATAACGCGTTTCCAGCCAATGGTCCTGGGGTCTATTGATAATGAGTTTGTTTTGCTTTGAATGTTGTTGTCAATAATGGCCGAGAGTAAGTTGTGCGCTTTTTCAATAGCTGAAAAATCGCCAGTAAAATGAAGGTTTATGTCTTCCATGGGTAATACCTGCGAATATCCGCCACCGGTGGCACCTCCTTTTATACCAAAAATAGGGCCCAATGAAGGCTCTCTTAAAACCACCGTGGTTTTTTTGTTAAGTTTATTTAAACCTTCAGATAAACCAATGGAAATTGTTGTTTTGCCTTCGCCGGCAGGTGTTGGCGAAATTGCGGAAACCAATATTAAATTGCTTTTTTTTGCCTTTTCCTTATTTATAGCTTGTAGTGGCAATTTAGCTTTATGCTTGCCGTACATATCTATGTTTTCGGGGTTTATGCCAAATTGTTCAGCAATATCGGAAATGTGCTTAAGAGCTATGGTTTTTGCAATTTGTAAATCGGTCATAAAGCTTAAAGTTGTGTTGTAGAAATTATAAATTCTGCTGCAAAAGTATAGTTTTTTGTAAATATATTTTGTGATTTTGTCATATAATTATAGCGCGTTTTATCGATATAGAGTAAATAAAAAAGCTTCATGGCGTTGGCTGAAGCTTTTCTGTTTTTTTAAGAAATTTAGTTTTTTTAATTTTGCTACATGCTGTAAAAAAACTGTTCGTTAACAATTTTACCATCGTTAACTTCAAATACGCAAACTTCTTCCATTTGTTGTCTGCCACGGTCTTTAAAGGTAACATCAAATTCCATTTTACTTGTAAAATGATTGCCAGCAACTACAGGATCAGATATAGTGCCACTATGAAATTCCTGCACATTATCAAGCCATTGTTTGCTTTTATCCCAAACGTTTTGTTTGCCAGAAACAATTTCTCCGTAAGGGACACCGGGCATTTCTTTACTAACAACATGGTCGGCATATAGCTCTTCAATGCATTCCATGTTTTTACCTTCGCGACACATTTGTGCCCACTTATTTGCTACGTCTTGTGTATTCATAATTTAGTTTGTTTTAAGTTGCGTTATAAATGTACCAAAATTTTAAACACACCAATCTTAATAAAATGTTATGTTTTTTAAAGCTGTTATTTTGGGCGTTACACTCTCGAAGATTCGGGAGGTCGGGCTTTACGTTGTAATCTTTTTGCTCATGCCTCACAAAAAGGATTTTCACTGCAATCCCCAACGCGGGCTGGTTTGCAACTTAATTTTTTTTGAGTAGAAAGTTGTTTTGTTTTTTGTAGAGGTTCGTTTACTGGCTCGCAGATATGCGTCGTTTTAATACTTCGACTTCGCTCATTAGGAGTGTTTTATATCCGACGGTAAGCGAAGTTATCATTTTCTCTAACAAAGTCAAGTGTATTTAAAGCTTAACTCAAGGCGCTTTTATAAACCTCTAAACAACGTTCTCGCGCCATTTTATGCTCTACAATAGGTTGTGGGTAGGTGAGTTCTTGAAAATCTGGAACCCATGTTTTAATATATTCTAGATTTTTATCAAATTTTTGAATTTGTGTTGTGGGGTTAAAAATTCTAAAATACGGTGCTGCATCAACGCCACAGCCCGCAACCCATTGCCAATTGCCAATGTTGCTTGCCATGTCGTAATCGTGCAGTTTTTCTGCAAAATAGGCTTCGCCCCAGCGCCAATCGATTAGTAGGTGTTTGCATAAAAAACTACCAACCAACATGCGCACACGGTTGTGCATAAACCCTGTTTTGTTTAATTGTCGCATGCCAGCATCAACTAAAGGGTAGCCTGTTTTTCCTTGGCACCACGCTTTAAATTCGGCTTCGTTGTTACGCCAAACAATGCGGTCGTATTTGGGTTTAAAGCTTTGGGTTTGGGTTTGCGGAAAATGCCAAAGGATTTGCATAAAAAACTCGCGCCATATTAATTCTTGCAAAAAAACAGCGTTGGTTTCAGCCATGGCTTTTTTTACCATGTTACGGATGCTTACCGTACCAAAACGCAAATGAGGCCCCAATTGTGAGGTGCTATCTTTTGCTGGAAAATTTCGCGTAGCCTCGTAGGTTTGTATCAATTTTGGGGTAACTTGGTAGGGTTTTATTTGTTGATTTGATTCTTGAAAACCCATATCTAATAAACTTAAATTTGGATATGTTTCTTTTGAAACTAAATTATCCAACAAAGCCTCTGAATCAAAAGATTTGAATTCGATATTTTTAAATGTTTCTTTCCAACGTTTCATATACGGTGTGTAAACCAGATAGGGTGTGCCATCGCTTTTTACAACATCATCTTTTTCAAAAATAACCTGGTCTTTGTATGTTTTTAAATCGATATTGTTTTCGTTTAAAAATGTTTTAATCTCCTTGTCTCGGGTTTTGGCATAGGGTTCGTAATCATGGTTGGTGTAAACCGTTTCAATATTATAATCTTTAATTAATTGTTTATAAATATATATGGGTTTGCCGTAAAATAGCGCGATACCACTTTTATATTTATTGTTGAGTTTTGTGTTTATGTTTTGAAGCGTGTGGTGAATAAAAGTAACCCGAGCATCTAATTTTGGTAGTTTTTCCAATATTTCAGAATCGAAAATAAATAGGGGTAGTACCTTGTGTTTTCCTTTTAAAGCTTCAAATAATGCGTGGTTGTCTTCGAGTCTTAAATCGCGACGAAACCAGAATATGTTAATGGGTTGTTTCATTTTATGCTTTTTTTCCGATGCATCGGAATCTCTAAAAATGTAGTTTTTACTTATGATATGTGCCGAATAGTTCTTCTAATTTTTTTGTTCTGTAATTAAATATTTCCTCTAATTTTGGTTTTACTAAAATAGGATGAACTAATTGCCCAAGGATCCCGAAAGGTACTTTGTAATCTATAATATCTTCCATTTCTACGCCGCCATCAATTTCTTTTATAAAATGTTTATGATGCCATAGTGCATAGGGGCCAAAACGCTGTTCGTCAACAAAATAATGTTTATGAATAACATGTGTAATTTCTGTAACCCATTTGGTTTTTATACCCAAAACCGGTGTAACAATATACTGTATTATTTGGCCCGCAAACATAGGTCTGTCTGCACCAGATAGTATATTAAACCCCATATAGTCTGGTGTTATGGTTTTTAAGTTTTTTGGGTTCGATAAAAAATCCCAAGCTTCATCTATGGTAATTGGTAGGTTTTGTTTTTTGTGGAGTCTGTAAATTTTCATCAGTTTAGTTATAAATTAATATGTAAGCATTTAATGATGTTGCAATGCATAACCATAAAAAATAGGGGAGTATTAAAAGCGATTTATATTTAAGTTTGTTTTTATAATCTATCAACAATTTGGCTATTATAATGGTAAGTAAAATTATACAAATTAAACCAAGCAAAACTAAATGTTGATTAAAAAAGAGGAAATTCCAACTAACGTTAAGTACAAACTGAATTAAGAATAATATCTTCAATTTTGTATGCGGTGTAATTTTATACAAAAGTGCCATATAAATTGAAAAGCAAAGCATTATGGTGGTCCAAGCTGCACCAAAAACCCAACCTGGTGGAGTCCATGGGGCTTTGTTTAAGTTAACGTACCAGTTTGTTTGCGGGCCATTATCCATAAGCCAGCTACCAATGGCCAATGCACCAAAATTGATGATTAAAAAAACGAAAAAGTATTTAAGTAGCTTCATTCTTTAATCTTTCAATTTGTTTGGCAATGGCATCGGCTTCTTCGTATTTTTTATCGCTTTCTGAGCGGTTTACAGTAGAAAGTGAGTGCCATTCTTTCATGAGTTTTTCGTATTTTTCTTGAAGCTTTTCAACTTCGGTTTTCTTTTTAAATAATCCGAACATAGCTTTTATTTTAAATGATTGGTTATTTTTTTGCTTAAGGGGCTGGTTGTTGAAAAGTAGTAATCTACCAAACGCCCATTGGCATCAATTAAATATTTTTGAAAATTCCATTTTACAGCAGAATTATACCGTTTGTTGTTTGCTTTTTGGGTAAGCCAGGTGTAAAGTTGATGTTGGTTTTTTCCTTTAACATCTATTTTTTCGGTTATTAAAAATGAAACGCCGTAATTTTTTTCGCAAAACGATTTTATGGTGTTGGCATTACCGGGTTCTTGTTTTCCGAACTGGTTACAGGGCACGCCAATAATTTGCAGTTTGTTTTTGTAGGTTTCGTGCAACTGTTGCAGGGCTTTGTATTGTGGTGTAAAACCACATTTTGATGCTACATTAACAAAAAGTATAAATTTGTTTTTAAACTCTGAAAGCTTTAAAGGTTTGCCATCAAGTGTATTTATCTCTATTTCATAAATAGAATCGATATCTATTTTCTTAGCTTTGTTTTCTTTTGAAAATAAAGTAGCAATAAAAATTTTTAGCGGATTCATAGTTATATTTTAAAACTAACAATGCCACAGTCCATTTCAAAAATTTGCCCAGACATTGAAGCGGCTTTGTCTGATATTAAAAATGCAGCCATATCTGCAACTTCTTCAGGATTTAAAAACTTTTTTAGAGGATGTCTTTCTGTAATATTCTCAACCATTTTTTCATTCCTTAAAAGTTTTGAGGCCAATTGGGTATTAGTAACCGTGGGAGCAATGGCGTTTACACGAATAGTCGGCGCAAGTTCTGCACCTAAAGATTTAACCAAACCTTCTACTCCAGATTTTGAGGTTGCTATGCTGGCATGAAAAGGCATGCCCAATTTGGCTGCAACAGTGCTAAAAAGCAAAATTGCGGGTTTGTTTCCTTTTTTTAAAACGGGTAAATATTGCTGGATGGATTTAACTGCACCTATAATATTAATCTCGAAATCGTTTTTAAAATCTTCTAAACTTAAACGCGAAATGGGTTTTAGGTTGATGCTGCCCGGGCAGTAAATTAAAGCATCTGCGGTTTTAATATCGGGTAAGCTATCTTGGGTAATGTCGCAACTGTGGTGCGTTAAGTTGGCGTGTTTTAAGCTTGGTGCGTTTCTGCTAACATTTACGACTTTGTTGGAATTTACGAGTGTGTTTGTTATAGCATGTCCTATGCCCTTGCTACCACCTATAATTATAATTGTTTTCATAATGGTTTTCAGGGCATTTTTTTGTTTTACGGCCTGCCCTTTAGCCTTTTTTCAATTTTTTGTTTAATAACCGTTAGGCGTTTCATTAAATCCATAATTTCCGGATCTTTGTTCTCTTTGTAAATGGTGTTTAAACTTAATATTAAATCTTTAACTTCTCTAGACGATTCTATACGCTCGCTGGTTGTTTTAAAAGTGTGCTTGCGCTGTTCGAATTCTAAAGCTTTATCAATAATTTCCATAATGTTTTATCTTAAATCTTTGATTATATGTTTGTGGAATTAGTGCTTAAAATTTCACAATCCGACAATATAATAAAATCTGCGGCATTTCTTATTTTTATGGAGAAATATTATATAAATTTTAATATTTAGTAGCCAAAACGGTTTGTTGTTAAGTTTTTTTTAATACTATTCAAACCGTAAGCGGAGAACCTTTTAAACGTTTTTCAACCTTTCGTTTAATGGCTGTTAATCGTTTCATGATGTCCATTATTTTTTCGTCTTTTTTTACTTTATAAATCTGGTTTAAATCTAAGATTAATGCTTTGGCTTCTCTTGATATTTTTACGCGGTCGCTTGTAGATAACGATCTCATTTTGCGCTGTTCAAACTCTAGTGCTCTGTTAATTAAGTCCATAATTTTAGGTTTTTATCTTTTGGAAATTCTGTTGTTCGATATTTGTTTTTGTTGGCTGCATTTAAATCGGCCTTTTTCAAAACCTCTTAATTTTTCATGTTTGGTTTTTCGTCCTTGAACCCGTTTTCTCCATAATTTGAAACTACTTGGTTTCATTTCAGTTCTCATAAGCTCAATAACTTCTTGTTCTTTTAAACCAAATTGATGGTTAATAGCCTCAAAAGTTGTACGGTCTTCCCATGCCATTTCTATAATTCTGTGAATATCTTCAATAGATAAAGTCATGGTAATTTTAATTTGTGTTGTTGGTCGTATTTAATTTTTTCGTCTAGCATTTTATTGAAAAAGCTTTTATTTTCTTTAAAAGTTTTATTGTTTTTAAAATGAATAAATTTTCCTTGGGCATGAATACTTACTCCATTAGTTTTGTACAAAATGACTAACTGGTAGTATGGAATTGCCCATGTTATATTTTTTAAGCCTTTGTTAATGTAAATTATAATGCCTTTAGAGCGTAATTCAATGTTTGCAAAGTTTGAATCGGATATTTGATTTATGTATGAGTGTAGGCTTGGACTAACTTCATTAATTGTAATAGGTTTAGAGCTTATCCCTCTCATTTTATAAGCTTCAAAAAAACCAATAGTTTTTCCTACAAGGTCTATTAGTAGTTGTTTGTGCTCTTTGTTGTTGTGTGTTGTATCCAGTATCATTGCTATTATTTGTTATCCAAAGATATAAAATGTTTAATGATATTACTAAAAACTTAAACAAAAAAAGTTATAGCGCTATTTGTAAAATCTATGGTAGCCTTATTTTTACTGGATGTGTTTAATATTGGTCTTGATTTTCTATAATGTGTTGGGCTTTTTTCTTTAATTCCTTAAGTTCGGAATCTGGTATTTTATCCAAAAGTTTATACATCATTTTCATTCTATAATTGTTAGCCAGATGTTTTCTTTTTTCATCTAAAAAATTCCAGTATAAACTGTTAAAAGGGCAAGCGTCGGCTTCAAGTTTTTTGTTTTTGTTGTAGTGGCAAGATTCGCAGTAATTACTCATTTTGTTAATGTAAGAGCCTGAAGAGACGTATGGTTTAGTGGCAATTTTACCGCCATCTGCAAATTGGCTCATGCCACGGGTGTTTGGTAGTTGTACCCACTCTAGGGCATCTATGTATATGCCTAGGTACCAGTTATCTACTTGGTTTGGATTGGTTTGGGTTAACAGCGCATAATTGCCCGTAACCATTAATCGTTGAATGTGGTGGGCATACCCATGTTGTAACGAGTTGTTTATGGCGTGTTTTAGGCAATTCATTTTAGTATTTCCTGTCCAGAAAAAATGGGCTAGTTGGTTGTGGTTTTTAAGTTTGTTTTCTGTTTTGTATTCGGGCATAAATGCCCAATACATACCACGCATATACTCGCGCCAACCAATTATTTGCCTAATAAAACCCTCTACCTGCGAAATGTCTATGTTTTTACCGTGCTTTCTGTAGTAATTTAGTACGGTGTTTACAACATCTTTGGGAGAAATGAGCTTGATGTTCAAGGCGAACGATAATCTAGAATGAAACAGGTAAGTTTCGTTGGTGTGCATGGCATCTTGATAATCTCCAAAATGTATTAATAAGTGCTCGCAAAAGTATTTAAGTTGCTCTAGGGCTTGGGGTCTTGAAATGGGGTATAAAAAAGTTTTGGTTTCAAAGTTGCCAATGGTTTCAATCTTTGCCGTTTTTATATCCTCAACAATTTCGGATACATCATTTTTAAAAAGTTTGTAATTCGGAATTTCATCATCACCTTTCCACTTATTTCTGTTGCTTTTGTCGTAATTCCATTTGCCCCCTTCGGGCTGGTTGCCAACCATTAAAATATCGTGTTTTTTGCGCATAGCTCTGTAGAAATTTTCCATGAGATATTGCTTTTTGCCTTTAAAGAATATTGCTAAATCATCCCTTTTTGTATAAAAATGCTCTGCTGAAATTGATTTGGTTTCAATAGTTAAAGCCTCACAAAATTCCCGGAGTTGTTTGTCTAGTCGATATTCGTCTGGCAGGATATATTCAAAACTTTTTACATGATGTACTTCAATTAATTCTGAAAGATTTTTAGCTAAATGCTGTGCGTTGTTTTTATCATTTATTTTAAAATATTCAACGTGATGACCTTGTTTTTTTAAATCTTCGGCAAACTGTCGCATAGCAGCAAAAAAGCCAATTACTTTTTGAGTATGATGTTTTACATAATCGGTTTCTTGGCGCATTTCGAAAATGCAATACACAACTTTATCGTTGGTTTTTTTAAACCAACTGTGTTTTATGTTAGCTGATCGCCTAATATAAGTCGCAGTGTTTTCATTTAAAATAAGGTGTTTTGTAACCAAGTGTTTCTGTATTTATAATTGGCATCGTAACGTTTTGCTTGTAAATCGACATTAAATTTTCGGTCTCTCGGGTCGTTTCCTACACCAGCAACATACATCCAATTGCCATAATTGCTATGCACATCATAATCAATAAGCATAGATTCAAAATAGGTAGCACCAATTCTCCAATCAAGCAATAAATCTTTTGCAAAAAAAGACGCTACATTTTGTCGCCCTCGGTTGCTCATCCATCCCGTTTTTTTTAATTCTAACATATTGGCGTTAACAAACGCAGATTTTGTGTCTCCGTTTATCCACTTTTGCAATAAGGATGCATCATATTTCCAATCGTAATCTTTTTTTAAAATGCCACCAATTTTAAAAATATTATTTTGATGTTTTAACGCGATGTACTTAAAATAATCTCTCCAGATAAGCTCGAAAATTAACCAATATGTTGAGTCGTTTTTATAATGTAGTTTTTCAAATTCTTTTACTTTCCAGTAAATGGTTCTCGCAGAAATACTACCATTCGCAAGCCATGGCGAGAATTTTGAGCTGTAGTCTGTACCTAATAATCCGTTTCTTGTTTTTTTATAGAAACCAAGTTTTTTAGTTTTAAAAAAGTAATCTTCTAATCGATTTAAAGCTGAATTTTCGCCCCCTTTAAATGGAAAAGCAGAGTTTATATGTGTGTTGAAATTGTTATAACCTAATTCTTCAAGCGTAGGGATTTTGGTGCTGTTAATAATCTCTTTTTTTTCTATGGAATGATGATGTGAGATGGGTTTAATTAGACTGTGTTTTTCAACTTTTTTTCTAAAATTTGTAAATACTTGCGGTATTTCTGAAACATTTATTTTGATGTCTTCCGGATGATATAAAAACTGGTCGTAAATTTCTATAAATCCAACACTGTTATTTAGCTGTTTTTTTACTTTGTTTAAGGTTTCATTTTCTTCGCTTGTCCATTCTTTTTGTAAGTATATTGAATTTATACTGTGCGTGCTTACTAATTGTTTAATGGAAGTTTCGGGTTTTTCGTAATAAACAAACAATTCAATATTTAAGGTTTTAAGATTAGTTCTTAAATTTTCGATGGATTCAATTAAAAACTTAGCTCTAAACTTCCCTGTTTTTTTAAATCCAAAATTAGAAACTTTAAAGTGTTTAGGATCAAAACAATAGCATGCTATTACATTTTTGTTTTCGTTAATAGCTAAATTCAATACCTTATTGTCTTTTACTCTTAAATTGTTTCTAAACCAAACGAGTCCTATTGTATTTTGTTTCTTCTGCATTTTTCGCTACAATATTTTACATGATCCCAGTTTTTTTTCCACTTTTTTCGCCAATTGAATGGTAAGTTGCACACCAGACAAATTTTTTGTGGCAAGTGTGGTTTGCGGTGTTTAAGCATTGGCCAACCTATTAACCATACCTTTAAAAATAAAGCCGTGGAATGGAAGCACGGTGTACCAGTAAATTCTTCCCCAAAGACCACGCGGTCTAAAAGTGGCCGTTTGTTTTAAAATGTTATTTTCAATTTTAAATTCTAGCCATGCTTCACCGGGTAGCCTCATTTCTGCGTAAAGCAATAGTTTTTGTTGTGCTTTGTCTGCAAAAATAACGCGCCAAAAATCCAGGGCATCGCCAGCGTGCAATTCGGTTGGGTTGGTTCGCCCTCTGCGTAATCCTATGCCTCCGAAAGCTTTGTCGATATATCCTCTAATTCGCCATAAAAAAGAGCCGTAGTACCAGCCGTTTTTACCTCCAATTGCCCATATTTTATCGATTGTTTTTTTAGTGTTTTTTACAGGACGTTCTTTGTAATCTTTAAAACAGCCGTATTTTGGTACATTAACGTATTTGTGCAAATGGTTGCGTAATCTGCCACTGCTAACCATTGAGTCTTTCCAACTGGAAATGATGCTGTTTTGCTCGATTTTCTCAAATGCAAGTGCTACTGCTTGTTTATAGGTTAGCGGGTTTACCTTTATTATTTTATTGATATTACTGGGTTTACCTATAATTTGAACTCCCATGCTGTCAACTAAAGAAGTAGCGAGTTTATACGAGGTCGAGGTTACAAAATACAACCAATATGATGATAACTTTGGCGTCATTACTGGAACTGTCAAAATATAGCGTTTCAGTTCTCTAACTTCAGCAAACTGTAATAGCATTTCTTTATATGTTATGATTTCTGGACCGAAAACATCATAGGTTTTGTTAAAAACGGTTTCGTTTGCTGCTGCTCTTAATAAAAAAGCCAAAACGTCTCTAACTGCTATAGGCTGTGTTTTGGTGTTTAGCCATTTAGGAGCAATCATAAAGGGTAGTTTTTCTACTAGATCTCTTATGATTTCAAATGAAGAGCTTCCAGAGCCAACTATAATACCTGCTCTAAAAACTGTAATTGCATAATTTTTTGATTCTAGAATATCTTCAACATTTTTTCTAGATTGTAAATGCTTTGAGAGTTTTTCTTCGTTTGTAATTCCGCTTAAATAAATAACTTGCTTAACGTTTGTGTTTTCAAGTGCATTTTTAAAATTGATGGCACATTGTTCTTCAAGAGATTTAAATTTTTTTGATGAGTTAGACATGGAGTGTATTAAATAATATGCCACATCTATACCTTTTGGTATGTTTTTTAGTGTATCTGGTTTTAAAAAATCGGCTTCAATAACATCTATAAGAGCTTCGCTTTTGTAATTTTCGTCGGCTCTAAGTTTATCTCTAACACAACATATTACTTGATGCCCTTCGTGTATTAATAAAGGTATAAGCCTTTTGCCAATATATCCTGTGGCACCTGTAACGAGGATTTTCATGTTTTTTGTTTTATATGGATTAAGTTGGAAGTTTAAACTGTTTGTTTTCAACTTCAAACTTTCAAATCCTTGGGTCTTTGATAGCCAAAGCGTATTTTGTTTTCTGGTACAGCATATCCATCTAAACCGTTTATGGTGGCAACTTTAGCTTTGGAAAGGTTTATAAATCCATCTTTTTCAATAAGACTGTCGTTAAGGTAGATTCCTGTTATTTTTCCTAAAACAAATATGGTATTGTTAGCTTTAATATTGTATTCTTCAACAAATTGCATAGCTAATTGAATAGGAGCGTTTTTTACAAAAGGCGCATAAAAACCAGATTTATATTCGGGGTTTAGTTTGGTAGCATCAAACTCTGAAACAGAGGCATTGTATTTAGCAGATGTGTGGTGGGCGTCTTGCAATATGCTTTTATGAATGTGGTTTATGGTAAAATACTTTGTGGCTTTTATGTTTTGGTAAGTGTTTCTAATAACCGTTGTTGGCCGTAAAAAAAAACCAAGCATCGCTGGGCTAGAGCCTAAGTGCGTTACAGAGCTAAAAACCGCTACGTTTTCTATACCATCGTTACTCTTAGTGCCAATAAGGTTAGCCGATTTGTAACCAGAGCAACTGTTAATTAGGTTTATTTTATAAATATGATCTAGTTTTTCAATGTCATTTTCGTTCAAATAAGCCATTATAATTGTAAATAATTATTTATTTTGATGTTTTTTGCTTTTAAATCGAACATGAGGTTGTAAAGACCAAAAAAGGTTCTGTTAATGTAAATAAAATGTTTAGAACCTCGGTTGCCGTTCATCTTTTTCAAGTCGGTATTTTTTGAATAGCGTTCTCCCAATGCTGCTATCTTTGCAAAGAAATCTGCATCAGAGAAATCGAATGTATCGTTATGAAAAGGCTGTGTGAACAAGCTAAGCATCTCATGGAACATTTCTGTAAAAAAGTCTAATTCTTCTTTGGTGTCGTCTTCTCTTAATATTTCGAGTTGGTATAATTTATCAACAAAGTAATTTTTGTTACTGATGTTTTCAGGTTTTGCTAATTCAAAATAGGGTACATAAAACTCTACAGGAATGGTTTTCATACACCCAAAATCGAGTGCAATTAACTGTGCATCTTTATTTACTAAAAAGTTTCCAGGGTGTGGATCTGCATGTACTTTTTTTAAATTATGAATTTGAAACATGTAGAAATCCCATAGCGCTTGCCCTATTTTATTAGATTTTTTAGAATTGGTATTGTGCGCCGTGAACTCCGAAAGGTGCTCACCGTGCATGTAATCCATAGTTATTATGCGTTCAGAAGAGTATTTCTCGTAATATTTTGGAAATACTAAATTTGGAATGTGAGCACAATCTTTGGTAATATCTTGGCTTTGCTTCATTTCCAAAATATAATTGGTTTCTTCAACCAACTTGTTTTCAACTTCCTTAAAGTATTTATCTGAATCTTTCCCTTTAATGTTGAACATGCTCATGGCAATGGGTTTAACCATGGCCAAATCTGATGCGATACTTTCTGCAACTCCTGGATATTGGATTTTCACAGCAAGTTTTTTCCCTTTTTTTTCTGCTATATGCACTTGACCAATGCTGGCAGCATTTACAGAAGTTGCGTTAAAAGTATCAAATATATCGTGTGGCGATTTGCCAAAATATTTTTTAAAGGTTTTTATTACCAATGGCGGCGATAAAGGCGGTACCGAGAATTGGGCCAAAGAGAATTTTTCTACATAGGCCTGTGGCAATATGCTTTTTTCCATGCTAAGCATTTGCGCTACTTTAAGTGCACTACCTTTAAGTTGCTTTAGGCCATCGTAAATGTCTGCTGCATTATTTTTGTTAAGGCGTTCTTTGGCATCGGCCTCAGTATTTACCAATTTATCGCCATAATATTTTAGGTAGTTTACACCAACTTTTGCACCTGTAGATACCAGTTTGGTGGCACGTTGTATTTTAGAGGTTGGAATGCTGTCTATGGTTTTCATATCGTTGTTAATTCATTTGGAATTTTTCTTTAAAAAGGAATTTACCTAAATCTATTACACTTTTAACGGGAGCCACATCAAGCACATCAAAAGTGGTATTTACAGATTTTTCGATAAAAATATCGGTTTTCTCAAAAGAGGCCGAAGTATCGTCTAACCAAAATTTAATGGTAATTAGCAACTGTAACCATGCAGATTCTTTTAGGGTTTTGTCTTGTATTCTTTCAAGCTTTTCGTTTTTTAAGTCCAAGGTCTCTATACCTAAATGTGAAACATAGTTGGTAAAATGCTGTTTTAACCCAGCCAGTATTTTTAAACTTTTTAAGTCGTTTTTATATTTATTTAGTATATGGCTCACATAACTTCTGTTGGCTGTAAGGTTTTCGAAAAACGTGTAATAAAAGCTCAAAAACTTGTTTCTTGCATCAAAGGAACCGTAATCTTCGCTCTTGTTTAATACGTTAACGGTATTTGTAAAGAACGCTTCAAAAACACTTTTTTCAATAGCTTCGAAAGTTGCGAAATGTTCGTAGAACTTCGATTCCTCAAAATTATTCACCTTCGAAAAAGCATAAACCGAACTTGGATTTTTCTCATGCTCTAAAACATAATCCATGTAATAATTAATAATGTTGTCTTTTGTTAATTTTTTTTGCTTTGCCATAATCGAATAGAATTTAAACAAAGATACAAAATGTTTAATAAATAAACTAAAAAGTTAAACAAAATTTAATCAACCCTTTGTTGTAAATGGTTTTTGGCTTTTTTATGTTTTTGTTAACAATAAAAAGAAGCCGTATTACTTAATTTTATAAACTAGCAAACATGTATAATTTTAACTAAAATAACCTTAAAATGAAACAATTACTATTATTTTTAATGGCCTTTACTATGGTTTATACGGTAAAAGCACAACTAAAAACACCACAACCGAGTCCGTTTTCTAAAATCGAGCAAAAGGTTGGTTTAACCGATGTAACCTTAGAATATTCGCGCCCTGCAATGCGAGATCGCACTATTTTTGGCGATTTGGTACCTTACAATAAACTATGGCGAACAGGTGCCAATGCCAATACAAAAATTACCTTTTCTGATGATGTGCTAATTAATGGAACAACCGTTAAAGCTGGCGAGTATGCTATTTACTCGAAACCAGGAAAAACAGACTGGGAAGTAATTTTTTATGCCGATGCCAATAATTGGGGTACACCAAGAAATTGGGACGATGCCAAAGTAGCCGCAAAAGTAAGTGCAAAAGTTTACGAAATGCCAATGAAAATAGAATCGTTTACCATGACTTTTGATGATCTTAAAAACGATTCGGCGGTTTTGGGCATACTTTGGGAAAATGTTTATGTTGGCGTTAAATTTGAAGTACCAACAGATAAAGCGGTAACTGCAAGCATTGAAAAAGTGATGTCTGGCCCTGGTGCAAACGATTATTTTTCGGCTGCCGTTTACTACTTACAGGAAGGAAAAGATATTGAAAAAGCCAAAAAGTGGATTGGCAAAGCGGTTGAAATGACCAAAGACAAACCCCGTTTTTGGTATTTAAGACAACAATCTTTAATTCATGCAAAGGCTGGCGATAAAGCCGGTGCCATTGCTGCAGCAAAAAAATCCTTGGCTGGTGCCGAAAAAGCTGGAAACGACGACTATGTTAAAATGAACAAAGAATCGCTTGCTGAATGGGGTGCGATGTAAATTAAACCTATCAGATTTACTAAAAAAATATAAAAGCGCAACGGTTTAAGTTGCGCTTTTTTTATGCTTAATTTTTTGGGCGTTTTAACACGCTTTCCGCTATATCTTTTTTGCGTTACAGCAAAGAGGAACAGACGTGGCTACCTGTTAAATCATAGCTCAAACAAAGTGCGTTTTCCTTCTTTCAAAAAAGGATGTCGCTGCAATCGTTAACGCGTGTGTTTGCTAAAGTAGTTTTATAGGTTGTTAGTCGTTGTCTTCCAAAAAGAAAATGTCTTCAACTGGTTTTTTAAAAAGCCTTGCTATTTTAAGAGACAACACGGTTGATGGTACATATTTATTCTTTTCCATAGCGTTAATGGTTTGTCTGCTCACGCCAATTTTTTTAGCTAAATCGGCTTGGGTTAAATCGTGTATGGCGCGCTGTACTTTTATATTATTCTTCATGGCTCCTCGATTTTAGTTTTAAAAAGTTGAAGCGGATTATAAAGAATAGTAATGGTGTAAACATGTTAAAGACCAACACGTCAAAAAAAGTAAAATTATAGACAAAAATAATTGTTAACATTAAAATAATGTAATTGGTTATTATTGCCCAAACCAGAGAGTCCTTTCTGAGCTTATAAATATACTCATCTTCAATTTTTTCTTTAGAAAAACCAACCAATATTCCCCCAATAATTATAAGTAAAGCACATATTTCATCTATAATGTCATTCTCTATTACCTTAAAATATGAGTATCCTTTTTCTGGGTATAAAAAATTGTTTTCATGTAAAGCGGAAATAACATTAGTAACAAGTATATTAGTTTCAAAGTCCTTTGATTTTAGATATATTCCGAGAATAATGCCAATGCCTAAAAGAATCCATCCGTAAATTTTAAACTTGTTTGGTAATAAATAATTTGTTTTCATCTGTTAGTTTTTTAATGTTAATAATTTTGTCAGATGCGATGCCTTTTAAAATTTCTTTTATTTTTTTTAAATTATTATAGGGCATTTCATAACTGTTCGTTTTAATTTGATTTATATGATTGATAAAATCAAAAGTAAAACAAACTTTACATATAGACAAATAAAATTAACTTAAAGTAATAATAACCAGTCTTTTTAGTTGTTAGTAATGAAGATTTATTAGGTTTCTAACGTCATCTAAAGTTTTAATAAGCTGCTTGCTAAAGGCAAAAGTCATGATGTCGCTTTCTGTTTTTCTATTACGAAGAAGACTGTTAAAATGTTCAATTTCGTAGTTGTAGCCAATGGTTTTGTAATTAAAACCAATCGTTTTTTCTTCGCTGTTTAAATCGGTTATGGTAACTGTGGTCGGACAATGAAATTGTGTGTTGATTTTAATCGTTCCGTTTTCACAATAAAAAATAGCTTTAGTGGGCGTGTCTTCTAAAAAAGAGCTTTTTAAAATGGCCGTAACATTTTTATTGTAATTAAATTCAATGTCGCAACTAGAGTCAACTTCGGTGTCGGCAAACGTAGCTTGAGCTTTTATATGTTTTGGTTTTCCTAAAGTAGATAGTGCCGCAAAGATAGGGTATATGCCAATGTCTAATAAACTACCGCCGCCTAAAGATTTGTCCCAAACACGAGAGGTTTTACTGTGATTGGATTTAAACCCAAAATCGGCTTCCAGTTTTAAAATGTTACCGTATGTTTTGTTTGCTAATTCATTAAGTACAAATTGATAATGTGGTAAAAAATAGGTCCAAAGTGCTTCCATTAACAGCAGGTTTTTTTCTTTGGCTTTTGTTATCATTTCTTCCACTTGTTCGGCATGCATAGCAAAAGGTTTTTCGCACAAAACGGCAATTCCGTTTTCTAAACATAAAAGTGTATTTTCTTTATGGAAAACATGAGGTGTTGCAATGTAAACCGCATCTATATTCGAGTCTTTAGCTAAAGCCTCATAATTACTGTATGCTTTTATTGCATTATATTTTTCAGCAAATGCGTTGGCTTTATCTTTTGATCGCGAAGCCACGGCATAAAGTTTAGCGTTTTCAACAGTTAACAAATCCTGGGCAAATTTATTGGCAATATTGCCTAAGCCTATAATGCCCCAATTAATGGTTTTTTTCGTTGTTGATTTCGTCATTATTCTTATGTGAAACTTGGATTAAAATAGCAATTAAAATTACTAAAACACAGCCAAATAAGTTGAGCCATAAATAAGGCATCCAATCAAACCACCAACCAATTATTACAATTACCTGTGTGATTATTGCTGCAATAAAAACCGCATTGGCCTTAATGAATTTAAAGAAAAACGCCAATAGGAAAATACCCAAAACATTACCATAAAAAATAGACCCGATAATGTTTACGAGCTGTATTAAGTTTTCGGCAAGATTTGCGAAACATGCTATAATTATTGCTATACTTCCCCAAAGTAGGGTGAATAGTTTTGTAATTTTAACCATGTGGTTTTCGTCTTTTTTTTCTTTTAAATTTCTACCGTATAAATCTATGGAAGTAATGGTTGCCAAAGCGTTTATCTCTGATGCTGTTGATGACATGGCCGCAGAAAGTATTACAGCCAACAATAAGCCAACCAAACCTTTGGGCAAGTATTTTAGGATAAATGTGATAAACATATAATCCCTGTCGTTGGTTTGTGTGTCTTTTGCAGATTCTTTATACCACGCCCTTAATTCCTCTTTTTTCTCTTTGTAAGCCTCACTGTTTTTATTGTTTTCCAGGGCCAATAATTCATCGTTTAATTTGTCATATTTATTTGCGTAAGCGGTATCGATAGCGCGTTTAATTAAGTATTTAGATTTCAGGCGATGATTTTTTTCCACGCTATCTAAAACCGAAAGCTTTTCGTGCAAATCTTTATCATCAGTTTTAGAAAGCTGAATACTTAATGCTTTCTTTTCTTTGAAAAGTTCATTTTGTTTTTGCTGAAGATTTTGATATTGTTGCGCATATTCCGAAGTTAAAACCTTTTCAGTAGAAGCATCGATAAAATTTAGGGGTGCAGGATTGAATTGATAAAAGACAAATACCATTACGCCAACCAATAAAATGAAGAATTGCATGGGTACTTTTAATAGCCCGTTAAAAATTAATCCCATTTGCATTTCTTTCATCGATTTACCGGAAAGGTAGCGTTGTACTTGACTTTGGTCTGTTCCAAAATATGCCAAAGCAAGAAAAGCTCCGCCAATTAATCCAGACCAAACGGTGTATCGGTTTTCTAAATCGAACGAGAAATCCAATATTTCCATTCGCCCGCTTGCAGCTGCAATATCTAGCGCTTTGGTAAATGAAACTTGTTCTGGAATTAAATTTAAAATGATAAATAATGCTGCAAACATACCTGCAAAAATGACAAACATTTGATGCTTTTGTGTAACCATAACGGCTTTAGTACCGCCAGAAACCGTATAAATAATTACTAAAATACCAATGGCAATATTGAGATATACAATGTTCCAACCCAAAACAACCGATAAAATAATGGCAGGTGCAAAAATGGTAATACCTGCGGCTAAACCACGTTGAATTAAAAACAGAATAGCGGTGAGGCTTCTGGTTTTTAAATCGAATCGGTTTTCTAAAAACTGATAAGCAGTGTAAACTTTTAAGCGGTGGTACAACGGTATAAAAACCAAACAGATAATTACCATGGCAATGGGCAGGCCAAAGTAAAATTGTACAAATCCCATCCCATCTGAAAACGCTTGACCCGTAGTTGATAAAAAGGTTATAGCGCTGGCTTGTGTTGCCATTACCGATATGCCAATAGTCCACCATTTTGTAGTATTACCACCTTTTACATAGTCTTGTACGCTTTTGTTGCCTTTGGTTTTCCAGGTGCCATAAGCCACAATACTAAGTAATGTTGTTATTAAAACGATCCAGTCTATCTCGTTTAATGTTTGCATTTAAAACACTTGCATAATTAAATAAAACAATACAATATAAATGGCATTGGCAATTAGTACCATAGAGTATAATTTAAGCCAGGGCTGTTTTTTGGGTTTGTCTTGGGTCATAATTCAATCGTTTAGTTTGGCTTCCAATTTTAAATCTTCTTTTCCAATAGAAAGCATATTGGCAAATAACCGGTAAGCACCGGAAACACCTTCGGGAAGTTCCCTAAAAAAACTTAATCCGGTATATATATAATATCCTTTGCCGTATTTGGCAACGAGTAAACTGCCGTTTTTTGGCGATTCAGACTTATCGTTCATAGAAAGAATAGGGGTAAACTCATCTGCCCATGCGTTTGGGAAATATAAACCGCGTTCTTGTACCCAGCCTTCAAAATCGTTTTGGGTTATTTTATTGGGATAATTAAGAATAGGATGGTCGGGGTTTAAAAACCTAACCGTGGCATTTTCGTTTGTTACTCGGTCTCGCGATAGGTTTAACTGGTAAGGTGCTAAATTATCTACTTGCAGCCTGTGGTTGGTATTATATTGCACGATCAAGTTACCGCCGTTTTTAACAAAATTGAATAGTTGTTTTTGTTTGAACTGTAAATTATCGAGTACATTGTAGGCTCTAATACCAATAACAATGGCATCAAATTTATTAAGCATTTCTGCATTTATAGCTTCTGGTGTTATAGTTGATACATTATAGCCTATTTGCTGTAAACTTTCAGGAACCACATCGCCGGCCCCTTGAATATAAGCAATGTTTTCGCCCTTCTTTTTAATATCTAAACGTACAATTTTGCTTTCGCTTGGTAATAAAACGGTTTGAAAGGGGATGTGCTCGTAATCAATCTCAATGTGTTCTTTGGTGTAAGATTTGTTGTTTATATGAACTATTGGTGCAATGTAGCCTTCACTTTGGTTTTTGGGCGGAATAACGCTAAAAACAAGCTTTTGCTCTTCGCCTTTGTGCTTTATGTTTACTTTTTGGTTTTTGGGATATATGCTCCAGTCGTTTGGGTGGCTAACTTCAACAAAACCCTCAAGATTATCTCTTCCTGCTTTAACAACAACCGTTATTTCACGTTGATTGTTGTTGTTTAAAATAATGACTTTCTCGGTAATTTTTGTCGATGCTTCGGCAATAACCTCAAAAGGTTTGTACAGCTCGCCTTTTTCTGGTTTTGAATACCTATGAATTATAGGTTTTGTAATGGTTAAGGCAACGTTATTTATTGAAAGATTGAAATTAATGTTATAAACTTTGGGTGTTTCAGCTAAACCAATAAGCTTTGGGTTGCTAACTTTGTACATTCCTAAAGTTCCTTTTTCGCTCAGCCAATACGGTGTAGAAGGTTTTTCATCTGAACTGATTTTTATAGTTTCTTTAAAGTTGTATTTTACATTGTTTTGTAATGCGATGTTTTTTGTTGCGCTAAAACCGTTTGCATCGTTTAAACTTAACAAGTTTATAGAAATATTACTTCGGTTTAAAACTTCAATATTAAGGTTTATGTTTTCGTTTGGTGCTGCCCAATTGCTATCTGCCGAGACCTCTAAATACAAACCGGCGCACATTTCAATAATAGCCTTAAGCTCTTTTGTTTTTTGGGTTTTCCAATGGGTGTCGTTAATGTTTTGAAGCAGCTTATAAGCTTCAAGTAATTGCGTAATGTGCTGCGATGGATTTTTAAAATTGAAGTTGTTTTCAATTTCATATAAAATATCTCCGATGGCTTTCCCGCCATTTACCCGACCCCAAGTGGTGTCTATGCCTTCAAAGATGTTTTCGTTATTTGTTAATGGACTACCTTTAATAAGCTCGATGTATTCTTGCTGCGAACCGCGTTGCGATAAGCGCCCGAAACCTTGGCATAAATGTTGGCTGCTCGCCATTGCAGCAAGTTCGTTGTTTGATAGCCCTTTAAGCGGATAATAGGTGCCGACATCAATACTTAGCATATTGCTTTTATCTATTTTATAGAATGTTTCTATGCTGCCATAACGCCGCCAACTGGTATTGTAAAATAAGCGTTTGGGTTGCCAGGGGCTAGTGTATTTTAGTTGCTCTGGATACACAGGTTTTTGGTTTGCCAAATCGAAAGCCTCAATAATTAACATGGCAGAAGCGGTGTGATGCCCATGTGTTCCGCCTGTTCTTCTGTGATCGAACCTGTTAATAATAATGTCTGGTTTAAATTTTCGTATGGCTAAAACCACATCGCTTAACACTTCGTTTTTGTTCCATATACTAAAGGTTTCGTCTGGATGTTTAGAATAACCAAAATCGTTAGCTCTTGTAAATAATTGTTCGCCGCCATCTATACGTCTTGCAGCCAATAACTCCTGGGTTCGTATAACCCCTAAAAGTTCTCGTAATTCTGGGCCAATAAGGTTTTGCCCGCCATCGCCTCGGGTTAACGATAAATAACCGGTTCGCGCTTTTATATGGTTGGACATGTATGAAATGAGTCGTGTATTTTCATCGTCTGGATGCGCCGCCACGTACAAAACAGAGCCTAGAAAATTAAGCTTTTGAATGGCTTGGTAAATATCTGCAGATGCGGGTGTTTTGGGTTTTTGGGCTTGTAAAAACAAGCAAGAAAATAAAAATATAAATAAATAGGATAGGTTTTTTTGCATGATTATCTTGTTAGATAAAAAATCAAATATAACAAAGTAAAACAGCCAAAGTGTAGCTTTTAGTTTTTCTTTAACTTTATTGGTTGTGGTTTGGCTAAAGCCAATTGGGGTTGTCTGTGTTTAAAAAAAGGTATAATTTTTTTTTTGATGGTGTTTTAATCGATAGAATCCGTTTTGGGTTTTTGTCCTAAATTTTGAGTAAAGATATTTTTAGGCAACAGCCAATTGTATTGTTTGTATCGTTAAAATGGAATGAATCCATTGCTGTTTAAAAATCCATTTTATATATTGCCATCAAATAAAACTCACCTTTGTTTGTACTCTTTTATAAAAAGCCTCATACTTTAACTTGAGATAAATATTGAAAATGTAATTTGGCTTTAGCCAAACACAAAATAAATTACAACCACTTTTTGCGTTTAAAGTAAAACAGCATCCCAATAAAAAGCAGCACCATAACGCCCCATAAAATAAAATAGGAATACTTATATTTTAGCTCTGGGATGTACTCGAAATTCATGCCGTAAATGCCGGCAATAAAGGTAAGCGGTATAAAAATGGAAGCCATTATGGTAAGTACTTTCATAACCTCGTTCATTTTATTGCTAATGGTAGTCATGTACATATCCATTAAACTCCAGATCATTTCGCGGTAAATATCTATGTTTTCAGAAACTTGAATTAAATGGTCGAAAATATCGCGATAAAAGGTTTTTGTTTTCTTTTGAATTAAGGGGCTTTCGTGTTTTTCAATACGACTTATAACTTCGCGAAGCGGAAAAATAGCGCGGCGTACTTTTAGTATTTCTCGCTTTAAATCTTGAATATCTTTGCTAACATCATCTGTGATTTTCCCGTTAAAAATGGCTGTTTCAAAATCTTCGATTTTATCTCCTAAAACTTCAATAATGCTAAAGTAATAATCTACAATGGCATCTATTAAAATATAAAGCAGGTAATCGGCATGCATGTTGCGAACCCGTCCTTTGGCTTGCCTGATTCTGTCTCTAACAGTATCAAAAACATCACCGTCTGATTCTTGGAATGAAAGCACATAGTTCTTTCCTAAAACAAAGCTTACTTGCTCTGTGGTTATGTTGTTGTTTTCGTCGTAGTACAGCATTTTTAAAACTACAAATAGGTAGTCTTCGTATTCATCGATTTTTGGGCGTTGTGCTATGTTTACAATATCTTCTAAAACCAGTGGGTGCAAATTGTAGTGGTTACCCAGTTTTTCTATGTCGTTAACATGGTTTAATCCGTTTAAATTAATCCATGTTGTAGAATTTGTAAGTTTAAACTCGAAACTTTCTTCTACGGCCAACAATTCTTTTTCGATGTATTGGTCTTTGTTATAATCGAACGCTTCAATAAAAAGTTTATGTGATGCCTTTTTTCCGGTATAAATAATACTACCGGGTATTTGCCCTAGTTTTTTATTATGGGTTTTGTTTCTTGATTTCGACATTTAAATAAAGTAAACCATAAATATAACGAATAATTACACAGCATCGCCGTCATCTTCAATAGCGTCTTTTTTTATAAGGGTAACCGCTTTTTGCAGGATTAAATTATTGGGGTAAGTTACCAAATCGCCATCATCTAAACGTAAGTGCAATTGAAACGCCCTAATATCTTCAATAATAGCGGTAATTGGGAAATCTTTGTCATGTATTTCTATTTTATCGCCAACTTTGTACGGAAAGTTAAAAAACATAATTATGCCCGAAGTTACGTTGCTTAAAATAGACCAAATGGCAAATAAGCCAATACCTATTACAGCAAACACAGAAGAAAAAACAACGGCCAAATCTTCAAAACGAGCTCCTAAAACAAAGGCCTCAATTAATAGTACTATTAAAAAAAGCGTTACGTTAACGTACCTGCGCATAAGTCTTTTTCGGGCATCGTTAATACCGTTTTTTCTAGCTATTTTGGAAATGGTAAAATTTGTTATTGCTCTTATAATTAATACGGAAACAATAATAATACCTGTAATTAAGAGTCGGTCTTGAAGCGTGTTGGAAAACATTATGTTTTAATTAATATTAATGTCTGGCAAAGATAGCTAGTTTTTAATACAATATTAGTAGAGTTGAAGCGTATCTCTTAGCGTTTTGTGCGTATTGCTGTTTTTTTTCCAATAGGCAGATTTTATGGTTTTTAACTTGGTGGCTCTTGTGGTTAAGGTTTGGGCGTTTTTACCAAATCCGCTTTTAAGGGTTTCTTCCCAACCTAAAATATCGTACGGGAAATTTAGATTGAATTGAATGGTTAACGTTCTGTTTAGCTCAGGATATTCAATTAAATATCTATTGTTGGTTAAACTAACTTGGGCTTTGTACGCTTTTAATTCGGTATGTTTTAATTGGCTATATTCAAGCGATGGTATAATTTGTAAATTACCTGTTGGTAAGCTTTTAGGATTGATGCGCAATTGGGTCCAAAGTTCGTTTTCTAAAATAGCTTTTTCTAATTTGAAGTTTTTGTCGCCTTCACTTTCAAAATATGAATATGCTGAAATTTCAAACTGATTTTTATTGTTTAATTGCGCATAAACCTGTCCGCACCATTCTTGAATAGAACTGGTTACTTTTATGGCGTGCTGGTTGTTTGAAACCGGAAAAAAGGTGCTCTGCATAATGGAATACGGATACAAGCCCGTGTTGAATTTTTTAGTGGCGTTTAGCTTTAAAACGGAAATGTTATTGGGGTTTTGGGTATCGGCCTTTATCTGTTGGTTGGGCAGAAAATCTTCGGTAACATAAATTAAAACGGCTTGTCCTTGGTGTATTTCGCCGTAACGCGCTTGCTCTAATTTATACGACGTAATTTCTGCTTTGCCAGCATACCAATATGCTTTAAATGCTTCTGATGGCTCTTTAGATATTGGTGTTGTAGTGGCGGCTTCTGTTTCAAAATTAGATGCTAAATCTTGTGTGGCCTTTTTTTTATTGCAAGATGTTATTAACATTAACAACCCAATAATGAGCCAAAAAAGAGTTTCGGCTTTAATAAGCTTTTTCATAGTAGTAAATTTTATGTCTAAATTTACAAATTTATAAAGCGTTTACCATATCATTTAACGTTTTATAAACAGCGTGAACGGGCAATCCCATAACGTTAAAATACGAGCCTTCAATTTTTGTAACGCCAATTTGCCCAATCCAATCTTGTATGCCGTAAGCACCAGCTTTATCAAAAGGTTTGTGGGTTTTTATGTAAAAATTTATTTCGTTATCAATTAATTCCTTAAAAGTAACTTTGGTAATATTATGTATGGTTTTTTCAAAAGAAGTTGTAGTAAAACAAACCGAAGTTATCACTTCGTGAGTGGTATTGCTTAAGGCTTTTAAAATAGAAAACGCTTCTTCTTCGTTTTTGGGTTTGCCCAAAGCTTTGTGGTTGTGCCAAACAATGGTGTCGCTGGTAATTAGTATGTCGTTTGGTTTTAATTCTTCTTTAAAAGGAAGCGCTTTTAGTTGTGCTAAATAATTGCAGATTTCAAAATGCGTTAATCGTGGTGGGTATTCTTCTTTTATGGGTTTTAATCGAATCTCGAAATTCAACCCTAAATTTTTAAAAAATGCTTGCCGCCTCGGTGAAGCAGATGCTAAAATAATGTTGTGGTTTTTTAGTTTTTGGTTTAGCATTTTTTTAGTTTTCGGTCGCAGTTTTCATTTACAGTCGGTACTTTGCGATAAAAAATATCACCTTAAAATAGGTAAATAAATTAACAAAGACAACATCCCGAACAACATCACCAATTTTAAAACATTACTAATGTGATGGTAATCGTTTTTTGTTTTTGCGTTGAATGATTTAATGCTAATATAAAGCAAAGGCGCAATAATTAAAACTAAAAAATAAATAACGGCCACTTGGTTTTTGTACAACGAATTAATAGTGTAATACGATACCGCAAATAGCGGAATAAGAGTTAAAATAAAAAGAATATTGCCCGCGCGTTCTCGCCCAATAACTATGGGAAGTGTGCGCATGCCAGCTTTATAATCGCCATCAATATCTTCAATATCTTTAGCGATTTCTCTGATAAGATTTATAATGAATGCAAACAGGGCATAGTCTAAAATTATTTTAAAAAAAGTGAATAAAGTTTGCCTGTTTTCAGTAGTAATTATTGGTAATATTTCAAAAATACCAACCACAATAATACTTAATGCCACCAATGCGGAAATAATAATATTACCAATTAAAAAGGCTGGTTTTAAATACGAAGCATACACATAAAGCAATGCAGAAATAACAACGAATATTGAGAAAAACCCAATTCTGCCAACCGATTGCGATAAATAATAGCCTAAACCAACACCAATTACATTTAAAACAATAAAAACATTGTAAGCCGTTTTTTCTGAAATGAATTTGCCAACAATCAGTTTATCGGGGTTGTTTACAAAATCGGTTTCAACATCGTAAATATCGTTAATTACATTACCAGCTGCGGCAATGCAAACGGTAGCTATAACTAAAATTGAAATTTGCAAAGTGCTTAATCCAAAATCAACCCCAAAAGATTCTAAAAACGCGTATTTTATTAAGAGTTGCACGAGGGCAATTAGTAATAGGTTTTTCCAACGGACTAAGTTTAAAATGCCACGCATTTAGTTAAAAGTTAAAAGTGAATAGTTAAAAGTATGCCACGAATATTTATTTTAACAGTTAACAGCTAATTAATCATACTTCGCGCTAAAGTTCCCATTCCATTTCCCTTGTACTTTTAACACTTGTTCAATAACATCGCGTACCGCACCTTTACCACCTTTTTTATGCGAAATATATTTTGAAATGTTTTTAATTTCGGGTACGGCATCTTGCGGAGAGCAAGGTAAGCCAACAATCTTCATAACGGGAAAATCGGGAATATCATCGCCCATATACAGTACGTTTTCAGATTTAATATCTTTTTTATCAAAGTAATCGTTAAGCTGTTCAATTTTGTTGTGCGCACCTAGATAAATATCTGTAATACCCAAACCTTCTAAGCGTTTTCGAACTCCTTCGTTGCTGCCACCAGAAATTATACAAACGTTAAATCCAGCATCAACAGCGGTTTTAAGTCCGTAGCCATCTTTTATATTCATTTTTCTAAGCATTTCTCCGGTGGTTGTTACGGTAACAGAGCCATCGGTTAAAACGCCATCTACATCAAAAATAAAAGTGGTTATGTGCTCTAAATATTCCTTATAACTTTTGTTTTCCATTATTGTTTTTTTCAAAATTGGTTACTGGCCTTTAAAAGTGCCATGTGTAAACTGTATAGATTTTGTTAGCAGCTTGTAAATGGCTTTATGCTGCTCGTTTTTTAAAATTTTTAAATGCTTTTTTATGGTTTTTTTGTCGTTTCGCTTAGCAGGACCGGTTTGTGCCATGTATGGCGATATGTACTGGGCTTTCTTTGCCGTTTCAAAAATCAATGGTTTTAATAAATCGAACTCGGCACCTTCGCTTTCAGTAATTTCGTGCCCTATTCTGTATAACTGATTCGTGAAATTATTTACAAAAACAGCTGCTAAATGCAACACACTGCGTTGGTCGCTGTTAACTTTTTTGGTTGGGCTTCCTATGGAAATGGCCAGTGCTTTTAAAATATGATAATCTTTTTTGTCGATGGTTTCAATGCAAATTGGCACGTTTTTAAAATCCATTTCGGCATCTTTACTAAAGGTTTGCAACGGATAAAACACACCGCGTTTTAGCTTTTTATCAATATCGTAAACACCAACACCGCCCGAGGTGTGTACAACCAATTTGTTTTCAAACGGTAGCTGTTCAGATAATTCTGCAATGGCATCGTCGCTAACGGCTATAATATAGACATCGGCATTTTTTAATGTTGACAAATCATCAATAACTTCAACTTCGTTTTTATACGTAACAATGGGTTTTAAACTTCTGTTGTACCATTGCTTTACAACAACATTTCCAGCTTTATTAAAAGCTTTAAATAGGTGAGTGGCTACATTGCCCGCGCCAAGAATAACTACTGAAATCATACGGCGAAAATAAGCAAGTATTATATTATATAAAAGACTTATGCTTTATCTTTGTTTATTATGGATAAAAAAGATATTGAAACCAGAGCCGATGTGTTTTTGTTGGTCTCTTCATTTTACAAAGAAGTTAGAAAAGATAATGTTTTAGGCCCTTTTTTTAATGATGTAATTAAGGATTGGGACGAACACCTAGATAAACTAACCACCTTTTGGGAATCGAGTTTGTTTATAACGCGAAAGTTGGAAAAACGATACCAAGGAAACCCTTTGGAAGCTCATGTAAAAGTGGATAAAGAAAATAATAACACGATCTCAGAATTGCATTTCGGGCTTTGGTTAAACTTGTGGTTTAAAACCGTTGATGAACTTTTTGAAGGCCAATACGCCGAAAATGCCAAACGACGCGCCCGAAAAATGGGGACCTTCTTGTATTTAAAAATATTTGAAGCCAGATCTCAGTAAGCTGTTTACAGTCGCAGCCTCAGTTTTTAGTGATTATTCTTAGCGCCTTTGCACCAAAAAAAAGCATAATGGCATTGTACGGTTTACAGTTTCAATAATCGGATTTTTTAACAAGAATATTAGTGAATTTGTGGCAACTCTTTTAAAATTTAACATATCAAAATCAACAAAAAATCCTTAAATTTGCTCGACCTAAAAAGGTAGCTAATATGCAAAATAAACTCGCCAAAATTCTATTCTCAACCAAACTTACCGCTGTTTTATTTTTAACCTTTGCCCTGGCTATGGCCATAGGCACGTTTTTAGATGCCGGACAAGACACATCGCCCACACCATATACGCGAAATTTAATTTACAATGCTTGGTGGTTCGAGGCTATAATGGTATTTTTTGTAATTAATTTTGCCGGCAATATTTTCAGGTTCAGATTGTACAAAAAAGAAAAATGGGCAACTTTAATATTGCACTTGTCGTTTATTTTTATACTGGTAGGTGCATTTATTACCCGTTACGTAAGTTTTGAAGGCATGATGGCCATTCGGGAGGGCGCAGCAGAAAACACCTTTTTGTCTCAAAAAACATACATTACTACATACATTGATGGCGATTATGTAATAAGCGGGCAAAACCAAAGACGCGTTATAGAGTCTGAGGTCGATTTCTCCAAACGTTTAAACAACAAATTTAAGGTAAATACCGATTACAACAACCAACCCGTAACCATAGAAATAGAAAAATTTATAGCTGGAGCTGAAGAAGATATTATTCCTAATGAAGATGGCGAAGAAT
The DNA here is from genome assembly GCF_042684345.1 of Gelatiniphilus marinus. NCBI lineage: Bacteria > Pseudomonadati > Bacteroidota > Flavobacteriia > Flavobacteriales > Flavobacteriaceae > Gelatiniphilus > Gelatiniphilus marinus. The sequence continues at coordinate 505,531 of NZ_JBHULK010000001.1, forward strand.
ATTTAAAACTAGTCGAAGCCGGAGGCAATGGTTCACATAACCATTTTTTAAAAGTTGGAGAAATTGCCAATGTACATAACATATTAATTGCCGTTAATAATCCTACCGATGGTGCTATAAACATAACGTACTCTGATGGCGGATTAACCATACAATCACCTTTCGAGGGCAGCTATTTAACTATGGCAACACAAGCCCAAGGCATAGTGGTTAAAGATAGTGTGCAGCCTTTAATTTTACGATCGCTTTATAAAATAGGCAACATGCAAATGGTTTTTCCTAAGCCCGTTATAAAAGGGGTTTTCGATGTGGTACAAAAATCTGAAATTCTTAAAAACGATGCAGATGGTGTAGTGCTTAAAGTTACCGCAAACAACCAAACCAAAACCATTGGGCTTTTAGGCGGCAAAGGTACCAATAGTGCTTTTAAACAAATAAAAGTTGGTGGTTTAGATTTTGCCTTTAAATACGGATCTAAAGTATTGGAGCTGCCATTTCACATCAAGTTGAACGATTTTGTAGCCGAAAGGTATCCGGGAACAGATAATGGATATTCGGCATTCTCAAGTCAAGTTACTGTTTTAGACGAACAAGAAGGCGATTTCGATTATAAAATATACATGAATAATATTTTAAATCACCGTGGCTACAGATTTTTTCAATCCAGTTTCGATCCCGATGAAAAAGGCACCATATTATCAGTAAACCACGATTATTGGGGCACTTTACTCACTTACATAGGTTATTTTATGCTCTACTTTGGCATGATGGCCATTCTATTTGTTAAAGGCTCGCGTTTTGGTGATTTAGAAAGGCAACTCAAAAAAATAAAAGCAAAAAAAGCAAAATTACTTTCTGTTGTCTTATTGTGTTTTGGGTTAACCGCATTTTCTCAGCAACATTCAGAAAACGATGGGCATAGGCACTCCAAACCATCAAAGGCGCAAATAGATTCTATATTAAAAGCCAATATAACACCAAAAGCACATGCCAACGAATTTGGGCATTTAGTAATTCAGGATCTTAACGGCCGTATGAAACCTGTTAATACATACGCATCAGAAATGCTTCGTAAATTAAGTAAAAATGATACTTACGAGGGGTTTGATGCCAACCAAGTACTGTTGTCCATTCAAGAAAGCCCGTTGCTTTGGTACAATGTTCCAATTATTTATATAAAACCTAAAAAGGGCGATTCTATTAGAAGCTTACTAGGCTTACAAAAAGAAGAAAAATACGCCACATTAGCCGATTTTTTTACCATGAGAGGCGAGTATAAATTATCGCCTTTCTTAGAAGATGCTTACAAAGCCCAAGTGCCAAATGGTTATCAAAAAGAATTTAAGGAAACCGACCAGCGTGTTAGTTTGTTGTACAACGCCGTTGAAGGGATGTCGTTAAAAATATTTCCGATTCCTAACGATGATAACAATAAGTGGATTTCGGCTTACGATTACAGAAACGATAAAGCCATAAACAATAGGATTTCTGATTCGCTTTACGGCAATTTTATTAAAAACGGATTTAGAGCTTATTTATTTACGCTAAACAAATCTAAACAAACCGGAGATTTCTCTGAAGCTTCAAAACTTTTAGGCGCATTTAAAAAAACACAGCATCAATACGGTGCCAATGTAATGTTGAGCGACAAAAAGATAAATACCGAGGTATTATACAACAAATACGATATTTTTAAAAGGCTTTACAGTTGGTATTTGTATGCAGGTACTTTGCTTTTTGTAATTCTTATTGTTCAAATATTCAAAGATAAAAGTAAAACCATAAACATTACGGTTAATGTATTAAAGTTTGCTATTCTCGGGCTGTTTGTTTTACATACTGCCGGTTTAATTGTGCGCTGGTACATCTCTGGCCATGCGCCTTGGAGCGATGCTTACGAATCTATGATTTATGTGGCTTGGGCAACTATGTTTTTTGGTTTGGCCTTTGGCAGAAAGAGCGATTTAACCATTGCCGCCACAGCTTTTGTAACCGCTATGATTTTAATGATAGCCCATTGGAACTGGATGGATCCTTCTATTGCCAATTTGCAGCCCGTTTTAGATAGTTATTGGCTTATGATTCATGTGGCGGTAATTGTTGGTAGTTACGGGCCATTTGCTTTAGGCATGATATTGGGTGTGGTGTCGCTGTTGCTAATGATTTTTACAAACAAATCGAATAAAACCAAAATGGATTTAAACATAAAAGAGCTTACCGTAATTAACGAAATGGCATTAACCGTGGGCTTGGTATTGTTAACCATTGGTAACTTTTTAGGCGGCATGTGGGCCAACGAAAGCTGGGGACGTTATTGGGGCTGGGACCCGAAAGAAACTTGGGCGCTTATTAGTATTATGGTGTATGCTTTTGTAATACACATGCGATTAATTCCGGGGTTGCGAGGTCGCTGGTTTTTTAACCTGATGGCTATTGTGGCGTTTTCTAGTATTTTAATGACTTATTTTGGAGTGAATTTCTATTTGGCCGGCTTGCACAGTTACGCCAGTGGCGACCAAATTGTAAGTGTTAAGTTTATTGCCATTGCTTTTGCCATTGTTGCGGTTTTAGCGTTTTTTGCTTATCGCGGATATGCAAAGTATTATAAGAAGTAAATTAAGCCATTTGAAAAAAAACCTTAGTTTATTTTTAGGACTAATAATTTTATTTACCTCTTGTAAATCAAAGATAAAATATTCTGATTTTAATGAATCTGATTTTTATGAAGTTCAAGGCATAATAAATTATGCAAACCCAAGTAATAATCCTTTTGATGTTTCAATCGTTAAAAATATAGGCTATAGTTATTTCTTAGATCGCCCAATTCATTTAAAAGGAGAGGAAAAGAACATAGAAATGTTTGAACCTAAAAAGGGTTATCCTTTAATTGTTTTGGTTCATAAAGACAACGAAAATATTAGCTTTTATGGTCGAGTAGGAATTCTTAAAACTCTTAACAACAAAGAGAAAGAATTTCTTAAAAAGCATATACAAGATGAAATTAAAAAAATAGAATAATTCTTTTTTTAAGTATTAAGAGATGTCTCAATCGTGCCTCATTTCGACATGGCTAATTTGGCATTATACATCGATTGCTTCGCAACCGCTAAGCTCTGTTTAGTGGCGACAATATTTTTATTATTAGTTAAATTATAACGACCCTTAGCGGATTGAAAACTTTACTGCTAATTGATTACTGCACATTGCAGGTTTGCCTGCGCTAGGGATTGAGGCATTTGTTGAAGCTCGCCGACGCAGGAGGAAGCGACTGCCGAAAGCCCGACCCCTATTGCCCTGAGCGGAGTCGAAGGGTTGGGGTAGCGCCCTAATTATATTAATCTTAAAACATACTGGTAGCTTAGTCCGAAAACGATTGCCAATCCAAAACTTAGTAAGCTTCCTATAAGTATATATTCGGTGAGTTTGCGGTCTTTGGCTTTTGAGAGGTCGCCGAAACGGAACACCGATTTTGCGGCCAATAGAAACCCGATGCCTTCCCAATGCTGTGTTACGATAAATACGAATACCAGCAAACGCTCTAAAATACCAATATACTCGCCTGCGTTTTTTAAGGATTTGCCGTTACTATCTTCTTTTAAATACCATTTGGATATTACGGTTCTCATAATTATTGATGAAACCACCGTTACAGCCAACAGGCTTGTTATTAATAATAAAAATGCTGGATGGTATAGCGAATTGATGGTAAATTGATAAGGCTGGTAAATGCCAACAACTAGTGCAATTATTATTAAATGTGCCAGCTGATCTAAGCCAAATAGCAGCCTATTATTAAGTATAGATTTTAAATGAAGTTTTATAACATCAATACTATAATGCGAAATAATAATGATTAATAAACCCAACCAATAGTTTAAATTGGCTTGCAATACTAAAAGTAGCGCGCCCAAATGTACTAAAATATGCCAATATAGATATTTAGATTTGTGTTTGTGCTTTTCTTTGTGAGTTACCCATTTTTGCGGCTGTAATAAAAAATCGCCTATAAAATGCGCCAATATTAGTTTTATAAATAATGCTAGCATAGGTTTTGTATTTGGGTTTTGTAGTAGCGCAATAGTTTAGAAATTTCGTCGAACCCTGCGCGTTTAAGACCTTGGCTAATATTGCCTTGGGTTTTTTTTAAGATTTCTGCCAATTGGTTTTGGTTTAGGTCTGGGTTTTCTAAGGTGGTTTTAACAAGAATTGCCGAGGTGCTTGTCCAGTTGTTTAAAACCAATTGGGCAAGTTCTAGCATAATGTTTATAGAGGTGTCAAATTCTGTAAAAGGCGATTTTACAGCGAGCGTTGTTTTTTTAAGTGCCTCAAAACACTCGCCCGAGTTAATAAAAGCACTACCGTTGGATTCTGTAATTTTATCCGATTTATAGGTTTTGTCGCCAATACCAATGGCTAGCCTTACGTCTAGATTTTCAAATTGTTTTATGGCTGCCTTTAATAAAATACAAGCTTTTAAAGCGTCTTTGGGATTAACTTCCAACTGAAAACTGTCGCCTCTGTATATTTCCCATGTTAAAGGCGAACTGCCATAATTGTTTAAAACAGTTTTAAGCACCTCTAACCATAGTTTTGGAGAAATTTTTTTAGAATTTATAATGTCGCCTGTTATTATGCTTGTCATTTGTTATTAAAAATAAATGCGATCAAAAGTAAACAAATAAATCCAAGAAAACAAAATTATTAGCTTTTAAACTAATAATTGTTAATATTAGCTTTTAGACTAATAAATATAAATATTACTTACTTAAGCAATAATTTTAGCAGTGGCTTAAATCAAGTAAGCTACAGAAATAAGGTTTACTTTTTTTAACCCAAATGATAAACGAATATCTTTGCACCATAATTTTTAAAAAACAAATAAAAAATGAAGCTATTTAAAGAGTTTAAAGAGTTTGCCGTTAAAGGTAATATGATGGATATGGCCATAGGAATTATTATTGGGGCTGCTTTTAACAAAGTGGTAGATGTATTGGTAAAAAAGGTATTTTTGCCACCGTTGTCGTTGTTGACTAATGGTGTAAATTTTAAAGATAAACGCATTATACTTAAAGATGCTGTTGAAAATGCCGATGGTACAATACTAACAAACGAAGTTGCCATTGGTTACGGTGCCTTGGGCGAAGCTTTTATAGATTTTATAATTATAGGGTTTACCATATTTATTGTAGTTAAATTTATGAATAGACTGCGCAATAAAGCCCACGATGCCAAAGATAAAACCGTAACAACACCCAAAGATATTGAGCTGCTATCAAAACTTACCGATTTAATGGAAGAACAAAATACGCTGTTAAAACAAAACAAAACAATTTAATTTTATAAAGTCCCTGTTTTGGAAGGGTCTAGGGAGGTATTATGGCAAAAACAGGACGAGAGAAAAACACCAAAAACAAAGCGAAGCATTCTAAATTAATGACTCAGAAAAAGAAAAAAAAGAAAGCCGAAGACGCGTTGCGAAAGGAACGGTTAAAAGCCATTAATAAAAAAGCCAATCAAAAATTAAAATAATTGCATTGAAACACTTATTTGTTCTTAATTATTATAAATAGAAAACAAGTCTGTCTAAAGCTATTTGTATTCATCAATTTAAAGAAGAAATACCATTTTCCAATAGGGTAATTAATCTTAAAATGCTTTATATGTTTATCTTTGGCGCTTTGTGTGTTTTATTGCATTATTTAAAAAGAAAAAATAAAAATAACATCATATTAAAATTAAAATCCATGAGAACAATTGCACTATTTTTTGGGCTTTTTTTAAGCGTCCTCTTAGTCCAAGGGCAAGAATTAATGACTCCAGAACGCCTATGGCAATTAGAACGTATAAGTGTTTTAGGCTTAAACAACGAAGGCGACAAGCTATTTTACCGAGTAAGCGTGCCAAATATGGAAACCAATGGTTTTGATTATAGCTATTACAAAATAGCAATACAGGGTGGCACAGCCGAAAAAATAACTAAAAACGAAGTAGCAGTAACAGATAAAAACATATCGCCCGATGGCAAATATAAAATGTTTGATAAACCGGTTGCTATCGAAGCCATACACAGTATTGATGTTTATAAATCCTTACCAAAGTCTGATGCTTACATTTTTACCGATTTGGACAACAGGCATTGGGACACTTGGAACGACGGAAATTACAACCACGTATTCTATAAAGAAAAAAACGCTGCCAATGAAGCTGCTATCGATATTATGCCAAACGAACCCTATTACAGTCCGCAACGTCCCTTTGGAGGCGACGAAGATTATATTTGGAGCCCCGATAGCAAAAGCATTTATTACGTAAGTAAAAAATTAAAAGGAAAAGCATACGCTACAAGCACGAATACCGATATTTATAAATACGATTTAGCTACAAAAACAACCACCAATATTACAGAAAAAAACTTGGGCTACGATACAAACCCAAATTTTTCAAGCTTAGGCGATTTAGCGTGGTTGCAAATGAAAACCGATGGTTATGAAAGCGATAAAAACGACATTGTAGTTTTAAATAACGGCGTAGCACAAAACCTTACAGCCCAATGGGATGGTACAGTAAGAAGCTTTAAGTGGAGCAATAATGGCAAACGCATTTATTTTACAGCACCTGTAGATGGTACCATTCAACTGTTTAAGGTTAACTATCCCGGTAAAAAGCGTATCGCCCCAGTGGTAACCCAATTATCCGAAGGGTATTTTGATGTAACCGGTATTATTGCCGAAACCAAAAACAAACTTTTGGTAACGCGTACCGATATGAATCATGCCAAAGAAGTGTATAGTTTCGATTTAAAGAAGAAAACCTTCAATCAGATTACAAACCTTAATACCGATTTTTACAGCAAAATCGATATGCCAAAAATCGAAAAACGCTATGTAACCACAACCGATAATAAGCAAATGTTGGTTTGGGTTATTTTGCCTCCAAATTTTGATGCTTCAAAAAAATATCCAACTTTACTATACGCACAAGGTGGCCCGCAGTCGCCATTATCACAGTTTTATTCTTTCCGTTGGAATTTTCAGCTTATGGCATCGCAAGGTTATATTATAGTCGCTCCAAACCGTCGTGGAATGCCAGGGCATGGTGTGGAATGGAATGAAGCCATAAGTAAGGATTGGGGCGGACAAGTAATGGACGATTATTTAAGTGCCATTGACGCTCTTGCCAAAGAACCTTATGTAGATAACGATAGGCTAGGAGCCATTGGCGCTAGTTTTGGCGGGTATTCTGTGTTTTATTTAGCCGGAATACATAACAAACGTTTTAAAACCTTTATTTCGCACGATGGGGTTTTTGATAACCGAACCATGTACGGCACAACCGAAGAACTGTTTTTTGTAAACCACGATTGGGGCGGTAATTATTGGGATAAAAACAACACAGTAGCACAAAAGGCTTATAACGAATTTAATCCTATAAACATGGTCTCGAAATGGGATACCCCTATATTAATTATTCAAGGTGGTAAAGATTACCGAGTACCTATAGAGCAAGGTTTAAGTGCCTTTCAAGCGGCGCAGCTATTGGATATAAAAAGTAAATTACTGTATTTTCCTGATGAAAACCACTGGATTCTTAATCCGCAGAACGCTATAGTTTGGCAAACAGAATTTTTTAAATGGTTGAAGGAAACCTTATAATTTTTCAAGAGGCTGTCTGAAAAGGCAAAACAAAAGTAGTTTGTCATTATAACACTACAAATTACTTTTCAGGCAGCTACTTGTTTTTTTACTGTAGTTTTATTTTAACTTGAATTTTTTGCTTTTCTGAATTTAAAATATATTATGGATTTCAGAAAACCGAATCTCCCTAAAATCAGTAATCACTTTATCGGCGATTGAATAATCTTGATTTTTAGAATGTTTGCTATCAAACCCTACGCAAAAAATATGGGCAGCATTTGCGGCTTTTATACCATTGGTAGAATCTTCGATAACCATACACTCTTCACGTTTAAAACCTGAGGCTTTGGCGGCATTTATAAAAATTTCTGGGTGTGGTTTCGAGGCTTTTAAATCGGCTCCACTTAGTTTATCTATAAAATAAGGGTTGAGGTTAAAACGTGTAAAAATTCTATTGATATTGGGCATTGATGCCGAAGAGGCCAATACTAATTTTAAGCCATTTTCGTGGTAATCTTTAATGAGCTCTAAAACACCATCAATTAATTGAAAACCATCATCGTTATCAAACAAATACTTAAAATGCTTTCGTTTTATGGCAACTAATTCTTCAGCAGATTCATTAAGATTGAAAGTATCTCGCAGCGTTTGGCAAATAGGTAAGGTGGCTTTTCCGGTAAACGATTGGTAAAGTGCATCGGGCACCTTGATATTTACATCGTTAAACATGTTTTGATAGGCTTTGTGGTGCAAGGGCTCGCTGTCAACAATAACACCGTCCATATCAAAAATAACAGCTTTTAACATTTAGATAAAATTTTTTGGCGAAGATATTAGATTGCAAATAAACGACCTAAAAATCTATTTTGTAATTTTGATTCAAATTAATACAATTATCAAAACTAATTTTAACTTACACCCAAAAAACAAACATAAATCGGGTTACGATTTTGATGCTTTATGCGAATCATATTCAACATTAAAAGCATTTGTGTTTGTAAATACATACGAAACCAAAACCATAGATTTCGCAAACCCAAAAGCTGTAAAAGCATTAAATACGGCATTGTTGAAACACCATTATAATATTAATTTTTGGGAATTTCCAGATGTAAATTTATGTCCGCCAATTCCCGGTCGTGCTGACTATATTAATTATTTAGCCGATTTGCTTAAAGCTTCAAACATAAATGAAAAGATTAGCGTTTTAGATATTGGCACAGGCGCAACTTGCATATATCCCATTTTAGGTGTTGCCGAATATAATTGGAATTTTGTGGCTTCGGATATTGATAAAGTTTCATTGCAAAACGCTCAAAAAATCATTGATAAAAACAAACTAAACAGTGCAATTGCTTTAAGGCATCAAAAGGATAGTTCTAAAATTTTAAATGGTATTTTAAATGAAGTTGATAAATTTTCAGTATCGATATGCAATCCGCCATTCTATAAATCGGAAGTCGATGCCTTAGAAGCTACAACTCGAAAATTAAAAGGTTTAAATAAGGCAACAGATAAAGTAGTAAGAAATTTTGCTGGCACACACAACGAACTGTGGTACAAAGGCGGCGAAAAAGCATTTATTCATAATTATTTATTTGAAAGTGCTTTGTTTAAAAATCAATGTATTTGGTTTACAACCTTGGTATCAAAAAAAGAGTTGGTTAAAGGTGTTTTTGCATCATTGAAAAAATTGGGAGCAACTCAGGTTAAAACGATTAATATGGGACAAGGCCATAAAATATCGCAAATAGTTGCATGGACTTTTGCATGATAAACGTAATTGCGGGGTGTTTTTTAGCTTTTAAATTGTTTTAGAATTTAGCTTTTTTTCTTTCTTAAATCTGTTTTAAAAAATAAACTAACCTGTAAGCGATGAAAATTTTGTCCTTTTATTTTTCTGTTTAAATACCCGAACTGCAAATTGCTGGATTTATTAATGTTAATACCCAACGCACTGTAAAATCTGTTTTCTGTAAGTTTGTTGCTATTTAGTGTAACGAGAAACTCATCGTTTAGCCTTAAAAACAAGTGTTTGTTTAAAACAATTTTAGTTCCTAATCTGTAACGGAAACGGTGTTTAGTTGTATTGGTATTCAATTTGCTAAAAAACCTATGTTCTGCCCTAAACCTATGATCTATGGGGAGTTTAGAGGTTTTGTGTTTAAACACTATTTGTTCTGCCAAACGGTTTTCGAAAGTATGTGGGCTGTTGGTGTTAAAACCACCATCAATATCGGCATAGCTAAAAGCAATTGTTGTGGTTAATTTTGGCGATACGTGGTAGTTTAATCCGCCTGTTAGTAATATAAAATTAAAGTTTTGGGTTTCTTCAAAAAGCCATAGTTGTGCAAGGGTGCCTATGCTAAAATTGTTAGAAATTTTGTGCGAGCCCGAAAGTGTGTACCAAGCACCTAATTCGTCTTCTGCGTTGGTTTGTGCATAACTTAGTGAAAGGGTTAGTATTGTAAGTAATGTGGTTAGTAAATACTTCATGATTTTAAATTGCTAAAATATACAATGTCTTGAAAAGGTGTAGCGGTTAATATTGCTTAGTAAAGAAAAAAAGGAAAGGAGCTCCTAAAAAAGAGCTCCTTTCTGGATTAAATAAGAACCTATTAAAAGTGTTCGTTTAAGTGATGGTGCTGATCAATTAATGGACCACCTTCAATAATTTGTTCGGAGGCTTGAGAGGCAAATTTCTCGAAGTTTAAATGGAACGAGTGCGCCAATTGTATTGCTTTGCCCACATAAGCGCCTTTTTGTAGCCATGTGTTCATCGGGTCTAAAATTTCTGATGGTACGCCTGGACAGTATTTTGGCATGTGTAAGCCGAAAATAAAGTTTTGATCGTAATCTACGTTATCCAGCTCTCCGTTAAGGATTGCGGTAATCATAGCTCTTGTATATTTTAATTTTATACGAGACCCAACACCGTAAGGTCCAGCGCTCCATCCGGTGTTTATTAGCCATACCTTAACACCAGCTTCGGTCATTTTTTTACTTAGCATTTCGCCGTAAACGGTTGGGTGCAATGGCATAAAAGGCTCGCCAAAACAAGCTGAGAACGATGGTACAGGTTCTGTAATACCGGCTTCGGTTCCGGCAACTTTAGCAGTATATCCAGAAATAAAGTGGTATGCCGCTTGACCAGGTGTTAATTTTGATACAGGAGGCAATACCCCAAAAGCATCACAGGTTAAGAAAAAGATGTTTTTAGGATTATCGGCATAAAGCGTTTCTTGAATATTATCGATATGATAAATAGGGTAGCTTACACGGGTATTTTGTGTAATGCTGCTATCTTTATAATCGGGTTCGCCATTATCTTTTAGTACAATATTTTCAAGTAGAGCCCCCGGTTTTACGGCTCTAAAAATGTCTGGTTCTTTTTCTTCGGTAAGGTCTATAACCTTGGCATAACATCCGCCTTCAAAATTAAAGATGGTGTTGTCTTTTGTCCAACCATGCTCATCGTCACCAATTAGTTTTCTGTCTGGATCTGCAGATAATGTTGTTTTTCCTGTACCCGATAATCCGAAGAAAATAGCGGTGTCTCCTTTTTTACCAACGTTTGCAGAACAGTGCATTGGCAGTACGTTGTGTTCGGTTGGTAAAATTAAATTTAATGCAGAGAAAATACCTTTTTTCATTTCGCCTGTATAAGCAGACCCTCCAACTAAAGCTATTTTTTGTGTAAAGTTTAGTATAGAGAAATTGCCTTGGCGAATACCAAATGCTTTTGGGTCTGGGCACTCATACCCAGGAGCACAAAGAATTAACCAGTCTTCTTTAAAGTTTTCCAGCTCTTTTTCGCTTGGTCTTAAAAACATATTGTAAACAAATAGGTTAGACCATGGTAGCTCGGTTACTGTTCTAATATTTGTTCTAAATTCCGGATCTGCACACACGTAACCATCACGTGCATAGATTTCTTTTCCAGAAAGGTATTTGGTTATTTCGTTTTTAAGTTTATCGAAGTTCTCTGGAGATACTGCTTTATTGGTTTTTCCCCACCACACTTTATCTGCTGTATAATCGTCTTTTACTAAAAAACGGTCTTGTGGGGAGCGTCCGGTAAATTTACCAGTATTTATAGCTAGTGTGCCGTTGGCGGTTTCTTTCCCCATGCCTTTTTCAACAGTAATCTTTTGAAGTTCTTCCGGCGATAAATTCCAGTTTACTGTTACATCTTTTAATCCGTACCTTTCAAGGTTTTTGTCGTTCTGAACTGTTCCTGTTGTTTTCATTTTTATAAAATTTAAAGGTTCTTATTAATAATATATTTATTTTAAAATGGCCAGATTATTGGCACGAGTATCATTGATATTAAAAAGAATATTAAAAGCAATGGTGCGCCAACTTTTAGGTAATTCATAAATTTATAACCACCAGCAGTCATTACCATTGCATTTGTTGTGGTACCAATTGGTGTTAAAAACGCTGTTGATGCACTTATGGCCACCACTATCATAAAGGGTTCTGGCGATAGGTTTAAAGAGCTTGCAGCAAGTATGGCTATTGGTGCCATTAATACTGCTGTTGCAGAGTTGTTTATTACTTGGCTAAAGGTAGTGGTTAGTAAAAACACACCGCCTAATAGGGCTACGGGATGTATAGCACCCAAATATTCTACTAATCCGTTTGCAATTACTTGCGCGGTTCCTGTTTTTTGCAGTGCAATGCCCATGGGTATCATAGCGGCAATCATAACCACACTGGTCCAACTAATGCCCTTGTAGGCTTTTGATATGGGTACGCATCCTGTAAGTAAAATTATACCAGCCGAGATTAATGCCGCGATAGAGCCCGGTACAATTTTAAATACCATAAATATTATCATCAGTATTAATGAAGCCAACGCGATGTAAGATTTTGTGCTTAAACGCTCTACGTTTTTCGCCATACCTTCTGGACTTCCAATAATAACTAGGTTTTCGTGTTGTTTTTTTAGGTCGTCTATGTGCTCCCAGGTGCCACGTATTAAAAAGGCATCTCCAGCTTTTACGGTAATTTCTTTTTCTTTTAAGGGTTTGTTGTTTCTTGAAGCTGCTAATAGCTGAATACCGTAGCGTTTAAAATAATCGCCTAATTTATAGCGTCTTCCAACTAATAATGAGTTGGGGTTAACAATCACTTCGGTCATTCCAACCTCTTGGTTAATTAGGTTGTTTTTTAATTCGTCTGTAATAGGTTCTAATGGTAAAAACCCTAATCTAAAAGTAATCATTAGTTTATTAATAGCTTCAGTTTCACCTTTTACAGTAATAATATCGTGGTAGCGCAATTCTGTAGAGGGATCTGGAAACTCTTCAAATTGAGCAATACCTTTTAGTACATTAGGGTGTCTTCTTTTTAATCTAATTATAGATACATTATAATCTCTTTCCAGATGCCAGTCTTCTAATTTTGTGTTAATTAATGGCGAAATGGACCGGATGCGCAATCTATAATATCCGCTATCTATTTTATAGGCTTCAATCCAATTGTGCAAAGTAGATTCGATATTTACGGGCTTATTGTTTGTTTTGTTTTTTGGTAGCAATTTATAACCAGCATATCTAAAATACACTAATGCTATTAAAAGCAAAGGCAAACCAATTAAAGCAAATTCAAAGAACGAAAACCCGTCAAAACCAGCATCTATAAGGGCATTGCTTGCAATAATGTTTGGTGGAGTCCCCGTTAGGGTTAGCAATCCGCCGGTGTTCGATCCAAAAGCCACTGGCATTAGCATTTTTGAAGGCAGCGTGCCAATGCTCCAAGCCGAAGAGATAGTTAAAGGCATTAAAGTGGCCACAGTACCTGTGTTACTAACAAAACCAGATAATACACCAGCACCAAGCGATACAATAACCAATAGTTTAGGAACACTTTTTCCGGCCCACTCCACAAACTTTTTACCAGCCATGGCGGTCCAACCTGTTTGTGCAATGCCCTCGCCAATTATAAATAGTGCAGCAATCATTATTACCGTTGGATTGCTAAAACCACTTAGGGTTTCGGTGGCATCTAAAATTCCTGTTAAAAACAAACTAATCATAGATATTAGGGCTACAATATCTGGTGTGAATTTGCCCCAAACAAAAAGTGCGATTGTAATTGTTAATATCAGGAGCATTAAATAGATCATACTGTAAAATTATTTTATTGTTTTTGGCATCTTTTGTTAGCTGCCTAATTGTATAATGTAAATTTACAGTAGATGTTCTTTTATAATTATGATTAATGTCATGCTTTTGTTTTAGGGGGCGTTTTTCAATTATTGTTATATTTATCAATAAAAAAGAATAAAAAGCATTAACGAATACGTTTTCGTAATAGTGGGTTTTGTGAATTTCCTATTTTTTATTGCATTATTAGATGTGATTATTTAAAAAAATGAATAAAAACTAAGAAAATAATAACTCTAAAAAGCTATTTTTGGTTTTTATGAATAATATATAACATATGAAATTAGATATTCTTGCCTTTGGTGCGCATCCAGACGATGTAGAATTAGGCTGTGGTGCAACCCTAGCAAAAGAAATAGCAAACGGTAAAAAAGTTGGCATTATAGACTTAACACAAGGCGAACTGGGAACCCGTGGTACTGCATTAACCAGAGCAGAAGAATCTAGTAATGCCGCAAAAATATTAGGTGTTTCGGTTAGGGAAAACCTAGGGTTTGCCGATGGTTTTTTTGTAAACGATAAACAACATCAACTAGAAATTATTAAAACCATTCGTAAATACCAACCTGAACTTGTAATCTGCAACGCTATTGATGATAGGCATATTGACCATGCAAAAGGAAGCAAACTGGTAAGTGATGCCTGTTTTTTAAGTGGATTGATTAAAATTGAAACCCATGTAAACGGTACTAAGCAAAACCCATGGCGGCCAAAACAAGTGTACCACTACATACAATGGAGAAATTTAAAACCCGATTTGGTGGTTGATGTATCTGATTTTATAGATGTTAAGCTTAAAGCTGTTTTTGCCTATAAAACCCAGTTTTATGATGCCGCAAGTAAAGCACCGGAAACACCAATTTCCAGCAAGAACTTTACCGACAGTATAACTTACAGAGCAAGGGATTTAGGGCGCTTAGTTGGTGTTGAATATGCCGAAGGTTTTAATGTTAGCCGTTACATTACGGTAAATAGCTTGTTTGATGTTAAATAACATAGAACCAATTAACTCTAATTTTTAGTGTATTTATGGTTTTTAATACACCCTTTACGGATTTAAAGATATTCAAATTAGTAAACGTGCATATTCATGGCTATCTAAACTTAAATTTTACGGCAACATCAGGGAACTCAAAAACCTTATAGAACGCAGCGTTTTAATAAATAAAGAAGGAACACTGGAAATAAAACACTTTAATGAACAATTGCAAAACAATGTTTCAAACCCCAATAAAGGTACGCTTCCAGAGCCCGGTGCAATGTCTATGGACGAAATTGAAAAAGCCATGATTATTAAAACATTAACCTATTATAACCAAAACATTAGTCAGGTTGCAAAAGCTCTGGGATTAAGTAGAGGTGCTTTATATAGAAGGTTTGAAAAATATGGTATTGATATATCTAAAAATACGTTTGATTAAAAGAAATATTAAAATTTTGTAAAACGCCATATAAAAACTCTGTGGGTTTTAAATAATTATTAATAATAAATAAATTATGCCCAACACATTATTTATCAATTTGTTGCAACATAAATATTATCTCTATTTGGTTTTTTTATTTCTACCAATCACGTTGTTGCACGCTCAAAACAACGCAAATATCTCAGACCAATTGGCAAATAGGTTACACGAAGCATCAAAAAACCATGCTTCTGAGTCAGTATATATACAAAGTAGTAAAGGTATTTATGAAACAGGCGAGGATTTATGGTTTAAGGGTTATGTGTTGAATAGTCAGCATCTATCACCTTCAACGCAAAGTAAAACCTTGTATGTTCAGCTTATAGAAAGCAAAACCGAAAAAGCCGTTTGGGAAGAAAAATACGAGATAGAAAACGGATTTGTAAACGGACATATTTATGTACAGGACACCTTACGAGAAGGTCGTTACACTTTAGCAGCTTATACACGGTATTCATTTTATGATGATAAACAACCTATAAAATCCATCAGGCAATTACAAATTGTAGAAAACATTACAAAGTATCATCAATCAAAAAAGCAGGACACTTTAATTAAAGCTAAACCTAAAGAAACCGCCATCGATTTTCAGCTTTTCCCTGAAGGCGGATATTTGGTGTCAGGAATAACAAGTACCATTGCTTTTAAAGCTGTAAATACATTGGGTATACCCAAATCTGTATCTGGCACTTTATATGAAAACAATGTTCCCATAAATAAGATAAAAACAGTACATGCTGGTATGGGTCGTTTTAACTTTACTCCAGATGTCAACAAGCGTTATCATATAGTATTAGATTCGCTTACAACTAAAAAACAGTACACGTTGCCAACTATAAAAGCCGATGGTTACGTGCTACAACTGGTTAGTAATACCAAAGACCACTTAACCCTTAAAGTTTCAAAAAGCACAAGTCAAAAAGAAACTTTGTATTTAAGGGTTCAAGTAAGAGGTGTGGCGTATAGTGTTGCACAAGCAACCATAACCAAAGAGCGGTTAATAAAGATTCCTCTAAATGATATTCCGCAAGGTATAGCAGAAATAACTTTATTTAATCAAAATCTTGAACCTTTAGCAGAACGCCTAGTCTATATAAATCAAGACCAAAAATTGAACATAAAAGCAGTATTAGATAAAGGAGAATATTTAACCAAAGGCAACGCAAAATTAAAACTAAAAGTAACCAACCAACACAACAACCCTGTAATTGCTCATTTAGGGTTAAGCGTTTTTGATGATTTTTACAACAATCCAAAAGATACTAAAACCATAGAGACCCATTACCATTTATCAACACAATTAAAAGGCAGATTATACAACCCAAGTTATTATTTTAATCTAGAGAATGCCAATAGACACCAAGCGTTGGACTTACTGCTTTTAACCCAAGGGTGGAGATGTTATAGATGGAATGAGCAAAACCTGAAATCACAAAACCCATTAAAAACAACACAGTTAACTAATGGGGTAGAAGGTGAGTTTACTTATATAAAGAAAGGTAAAAACAGTCCTGAGCAAAGTTTTATAGTTGTTTATGATCCGCTTAAAGAAGAAAAAAAATCAATGATTCCTTTAGATACTAATAACAAGTTTGTTTTAACGCCTTTACATTTAAAAATGGGTAGAAGGTTATTTATTAAACATTTTGGCACAAAAAAGGATAAGATATTAATATCTGTTAAAGACCCTTTTCTGGCTATAAATAGTATAAAAAAACTAAAGGATTTTGGTTACCCAATAGCACCTGTTACAGAGAAAAGTGAAGTCAACGAAACTAAAACACTTAAATGGCAATCGATAAAGGATGCCGTTAAATTAGATGAAATTCAACTAGTAGCTAAGAAAAAAGGTATTGTTAAAAGAGATAAATATTTAGCAAAATTAGATAGCTTGGCTAAGCTAGATATGGCTGGCGGTGATTATGTCTGTACAAAAGATAATTATTTAAATTGTCCAATTCATCTGCCTCATAAATATAGCAAGAACCCAGTAGAAGGAGAAGTGTATTTAGAGCTTCAAATTAAGGATGGAGGGCAATGGGTTACAGGGGTAGCTCCTGTCGAGGGGCAAGTGTTTAGAAACCCTAAACTTCCAGCATACCGCTATCCAAAACTAACAGATGAGTATCTTTTAGAAAAGTTTAATATAATAAAGGCTAAAGGGTATTATACTAAAAAAGAATTTTATAATCCCATATATGACAAAACAGAACAGATTGATGGTTTTCCAGATTATAGAAACACGCTGTATTGGAAACCTGATATAATAACTAACAACAAAGGAGAAGCCCAATTAGAATTTAGTGTTTCCAGTATCAACTCCAAATTTATAGGCGTTATAGAAGGTGTAAATGATAATGGCGAATTAGGACGACAAACCTTTGAATTTCACGTTAGAAAAAGAGAATAAAAAGTATAAATCTTGAGTGTCAATTTTTTTGTGTAACATTTTAATATTAATACTAACTACGATAACTTTACTAAAGTTAAAATTGATTTCGAACCAAATTTTGATTGATAAATTTTACAAGTAATTCATTATTTAAGCTCATGAATAGATTAAATTTGTATTATGTAGGACTTTAATAAGATTTATTATACTGGATGATGCCTATCAAGAAATAGTGTATACATATCGGTTTTATAAATTTCTACATTTCGTTTTTACCAAAGTCAATACTGTTTTAAGAAAAATAAATGATTAGATACAGCTTAATTTTATCGCTTATAATTTTAATGTCTTGCCAAAATCAAGGCAATAAAAAGGATGTTCAAATTTCAAAAGAAATAAGCGTCAAAGAAATTCTTAAACCCCAAACCCCAATTATGGGTTGGTCTAGTTGGAATAATTTTCATGTGAACATCAACGAAGAAATCATTAAAGCGCAAGCCGATTTTATGGTGTCTTCGGGAATGGCGGATGTTGGGTATGCCTATGTGAATATAGACGATGGTTTTTTTGGCGGTCGCGATAGCGAAGGTAACTTATTGGTGCATCCGGAAAGATTTCCCAATGGCATGAAAGTCATTTCGGATTATATCCACTCCAAAGGATTAAAAGCGGGGATTTACTCCGATGCGGGCATTAACACCTGTGCGTCTTATTGGGATAAAGATACTATTGGAGCGGGGTCGGGGCTTTATGGGCACGATAGAAAAGATTTAAAATTAATGCTGAAAGATTGGAACTACGATTTTATTAAAATTGATTGGTGCGGTGGTGATTGGTTAGATTTGGATGAAGAAACCCGTTACACACAAATAGCCAACATTATAAAAGAGATAAAACCGAGCACCGTTTACAATATTTGTCGATGGGAATTTCCTGGTGAATGGGCCCTTCAAATAGCCGATTCTTGGCGTATCTCGGGAGATATTTCCAACAAGTTTGAATCCATTTTACACATCATCGATTTAAATGCCGATTTATGGAAATATGCTTCGCCCGGACATGTAAACGATATGGATATGCTTCAAGTGGGCAGAGGCATGAGCTACGACGAAGACAAAACCCATTTTACCATGTGGTGCATGATGAATTCCCCACTTTTGGCCGGTAACGATTTACGAAACATGAGTGACGAAACGATTTCAATATTAACAAATAAAGAAATTATAGCATTAAACCAAGATCCATTAGTGTACCAAGCGCGACGATTAATTGATAACGGCGATTTGGAAGTGTGGGCGAAACCATTAATTCATACAATGAGCGGAGAGGTGGCCGTTGCTTTATTAAATAGGTCTAATAAGGCCGAAACCATAAGTTTTGATTTAGATACTATTGGGATTGACGTTGATAAAGGTTACACGTATCGCAATTTATGGACAAAAAAAGATTTTGATAATACAACTGAAAAAAGCTTGTCTTTTCAAGTCCCAAAACATGGCGTAGTGGTTTTAAAGATTGAAGGCACCTCAAAACCGTTCAATGTATTTCAAAATAAATAATTTAGGATAATTGTTCCGTAAATGAAGACAATCGAAACTTTTAATAAAAACATAAATAAAGGGAATATGCTATTTTTTATGTTGGGTTTTTTATTGACACTTTCATTGTTTGGGCAACATCCAGTTAGGGACATACTCACTTTAGAAAAAAACTGGAAATTTATTAAAGGCGATGTAGCAAACGCACAGCAAATTGCTTTCAACGATTCCAAATGGGAAACCGTTACCGTACCTCACGATTGGGCAATAAAAGGGCCGTTTGATAAAGAAATAGACAAACAAACCGTTGCCATTGTTCAAAATGGTGAAAAAGTGGCTACCGAAAAAACAGGGCGCACAGGTGCATTGCCATACATTGGAGTGGGCTGGTATCGCAATACGTTTTCACTTCCAAATTTTTCCGAAGAAAAAAAAGTTATTTTGCTTTTTGAAGGCGCCATGAGCGAACCGGAAATTTTTATCAACGGTAAAAAAATAGGCAGTTGGAATTACGGTTACAGCTATTTTTATTTCGATATTACCGAGCATATTTCATCCAATCAACAAAACACCTTGGCGGTAAAATTAACCAATGTCGGGCTATCTTCACGCTGGTATCCCGGAGCAGGTTTATATCGCAATGTTCGGGTTATTGTAAAAAACAAAGCCAGCATCAACCAATGGGGCACGTTTATAACCACCCCTTTAATTACAGAACATTTGGCTAAGGTAAATGTAAAAACCAAAGTATCTGGAAAACAACTTAAATTGGTTACAACAATTAAAGATGCTAAGGGAAAAACTGTTGCAACAGATACTGTGGAAACGATTTTTGATAACGAATTCGAACAAAACATAGCCGTTAAAAATCCCAATTTATGGAGTCCGGAAACGCCTTATTTATATACGGCAAGCTTTCAATTATATGCCGAAAATATTCTAAAGGATGAAACCGAAACACGTTTTGGTATCAGGGACATTAAATATGAAGCAGAAAAAGGATTCAGTTTAAACGGCAAAATTACCAAATTTAAAGGCGTGTGTTTGCACCACGATTTAGGGCCAATCGGTACTGCAATTAACAAATCCGCTTTGCGCAGACAACTGCGTATTTTAAAGGATATGGGCGCGAATGCCATCCGTAGTTCGCATAACATGCCATCTTTGGAACAATTGGAATTATGCGACGAAATGGGCTTTTTGTTTTTAGCCGAAAGTTTCGATGAGTGGGCAAAACCAAAAATAGAAAACGGCTACCATCGCTTCTTTGAAACCGATGCCGAAAAAGATATTGTAAACTTGGTGCATGCCACTAGAAACCACCCAAGTATTGTAATGTGGAGCTCAGGAAACGAAGTCCCCGACCAATGGGGAAGCCAAGGCGCAAAACGTGCTAAATGGTTGCAGGATATTTTTCATCGCGAAGACCCCACACGTCCCGTAACCGTGGGCATGGATCAGGTAAAAGCGACCATGGCATCGGGCTTTGGTGCGGTATTGGATATTCCGGGGTTAAATTACCGTGTGCATTTATACGAAGAGGCTTACGAAGCTTTTCCACAAGGATTGATTTTGGGCTCCGAAACCGCTTCTACAGTTAGCTCACGCGGGATTTATAAATTTCCCGTTGAAGAATTTAAAATGAAACAATATGACGATTTTCAGTCGTCGTCTTACGATTTAGAAGCTTGTAGCTGGTCCAATATCCCAGATGAAGATTTTGTGCTTCAAGATGATAAGCCATGGGTAATTGGCGAATTTGTGTGGACCGGATTCGATTATTTGGGCGAGCCCACACCTTATGATACCAAATGGCCATCGCGAAGTTCGTATTTTGGTATTAACGATTTGGCTGGTTTACCAAAAGACCGCTATTATTTATACCGCAGCCGATGGAACACTAAAGACGAAACCCTGCACATTTTACCCCATTGGAACTGGGAAGGGCGCGAAGGTGAAGTTACTCCCGTTTTTGTTTATACCAGTTATAATAGCGCAGAATTGTTTGTAAACGGAAAAAGCATGGGCATCCAAAAGAAAAATAAAAGCACAGCAAAACACCGCTACCGTTTAATGTGGATGGATGTAACATACGAACCCGGAACTATTAAAGTCGTGGCTTTTGATGATGAAGGAAACCCCGCGGCAGAAAAAGAAATACATACGGCAGGAAAACCCTATCAACTGATTTTAGAATCAGACAGAACAGTAATAAAAGCCAATGGTAAAGATTTGGCTTTTGTAACCGTTTCTGTGGTCGATAGAAACGGTGTACCCTGTCCAACGGCAACCCATCAATTAAAATTTAAAGTAAAAGGTGAAGGTGCATTCAGGGCTGCTTGTAATGGCGATGCTACTTCGCTCGAACCTTTTCATGTACCAACCATGAAATTATTTAGTGGTAAATTGGTAGTTTTGCTTCAATCTAGTTCTAAAGCGGGAAAAATAAATTTAACAGTTTCCGGTAACGGTTTAAAAACAGAAAAAATAATCATTCAAACTAAAATTTAAAAGATGAAATTATTTCGCATTCTTATTACTTTAATTTGTGTAACGGCCTTCTTCGGATGTCAAAATAAATCCAATTCAAAACAAACAGAAACACAAATCAATACAAAACCAAACATCATTTATATTCTGGCAGACGATTTGGGATATGGCGATTTAGGCGTTTACGGACAAACCAAAATAGAAACGCCAAATATTGATGCTTTAGCAAAAGGCGGCATGCTATTTACGCAGCATTATACGGCAGCACCGGTATGTGCGCCTGCACGAGCATCTTTGTTAACCGGAAAACATGGTGGGCAAGCCAGTATAAGAGGAAATGATGAGTGGGCTGCACGAGGAAAAGTGTGGGATTATTTAGAAATGCTAAAAGATTCTACACTAGAAGGCCAACGCCCCATGCCAAAAAACACCACAACAATTGCCCAATTATTAATAACTGTTAATTATAAGACAGGCATTGTTGGAAAATGGGGATTGGGTGCACCGCACACCGAGTCTATCCCAACTAAAATGGGCTTCGATTACTTTTTTGGGTACAATTGCCAACGTATAGCACACACTTACACGCCAACACATCTTTATGAAAACGAAAAGCGGTTTCACTTAAAAAATGATACGATAGCGCCGCATTCAGGAACAGGAAATGATGGTGACCCATTAGCAGAATCTACCTATGAAAAATTTTACCAGCCCGATTATAGTTCAACCCTAATTTTCGATAAAATGATGGGTTTCATCGAAGAAAATAAAAAAGAGCCCTTCTTTATGTATTGGGCAAGTCCTATCCCGCACGTGCCGTTACAGGCTCCAAAAAAATGGGTAGATTATTATGTTGAAAAATTTGGAGATGAAAAACCCTATTATCACAAAGAAAAAGGCAACTATTTTCCAACTCGTTATCCGCATGCTACTTATGCGGCAATGGTGTCTTATTTAGACGAAAACGTTGGGAAGCTGGTATCCTATTTAAAAAAGGAAGGTTTATATGATAACACTTTAATTATTTTTACATCAGATAATGGACCATCAAATCATGGCGGAGGAGATTCACAATGGTTCAATAGCGCAGGATTATTTAAAAATAATGCTGGAAGAGTTAAAGGCTTTACTTACGAAGGTGGTATTCGTGTGCCCATGATTGCTACTTGGCCTGCTAAAATTAAAGCCGGAACTACAAGTAATCATATTTCAGCTTTTTATGATGTGCTACCGACATTTAACGAGATAGCAAATGTAAAAACGGATTATAAAAGTAACGGAATTAGCTTTTATAATGCCCTTACAAATCCACAAAACCAAAAAGAACACGACTATTTATACTGGGAATTTGCAGGTTATAATGGACAAGTCGCCGTAAGAATGGGCAAATGGAAAATGATTTGGAAAAACATTAAAAAAGGCAATAAAGAGGTTGAGTTGTATGATTTGGATGCGGATATAAAAGAGGAAAACAATATTATGGCCCAACATCCGGAAATGCTTGAAAAATTCTTTGAAATTATTAAAAAAGAACATCAGACACCTGAAAATAAATCCTTTGTAATTGAAGCTTTAGAAAACCTTGTTAATCAAAAATAAATACTAATCACATTATGAAATTAATAAACCATTTGGCTGTAATTGGCAGCATCTTCTTGTTTATTGGATGTAAAGATAAACACGTTTTAAAAGAGTCCGAAAAAAAACCAAATATCGTTTTTATCATGTCCGACGATCATGCCTATCAAGCCATTAGCGCCTATGATGATAAATTGATGCAGACCCCAAATATAGATCGTATCGCCAACGAGGGTGTGTTGTTTACCAATGCCAGTGTTACCAACTCTATTTGTGCACCGTCTAGAGCGGTTATTTTAACGGGAAAACACAGTCACATCAATGGTAAAATTGATAATTTAAGCAAGTTTGATACTACGAACGTTACCTTTCCGCAAATTCTTCAAAAAGCGGGTTATCAAACAGCAATGTTCGGTAAGCTTCATTTTGGAAACAATCCAAAAGGCTTTGATGAATTCAAAATTTTACCAGGACAAGGCAGTTACTATAACCCAAGGTTTATCACCCAAAAAGGCGACACCATAATTAAGGGTTATGTAACCGATATTACAACGGATTTAACCTTAGATTGGATGAAAAACCGCAGAGACCCCAACAAGCCTTTTCTGCTCATGTATTTGCACAAAGCACCACACCGCGCTTGGTTGCCTAACAAAAAGTATTATACCGAATTTACCAAAAAAACATTCCCGTTACCAGAAACCTTGTTTGATGATTACAAAACCCGTGGTGAAGCCGCCAAAACTGCCGAAATGGGTGTTTTTAAACACATGTCGTTAATTAACGATGTAAAGCTTAGGCCAGAAACCGTAAAGGAACTCGGTATAAAAGAATGGAGCCATTTAGGGCAAAGTATAGGACGATTAGATTCGGTGCAGCGTGCCAATTGGGATGCCGTTTATAATCCTATTGATGAAGATTTTAAAAAACGCTACCCAACCATGAACGATTCTACATTTACCGTTTGGAAATACCAACGTTATATGCAGGATTATTTAGGGACCATTGCATCGGTTGATGATAATGTGGGGCGTGTTTTGGATTATTTAGATGAAGAAAAACTCGCCGATAACACTATGGTAATCTATACCTCAGACCAAGGGTTTTACCTTGGTGAACACGGTTGGTTCGATAAGCGTTTTATGTACAACGAATCCTTTAAAACCCCACTTTTAATTAAATGGCCAAATAAAATTAAAGCTGGTATTACTGAAGACGAAATGGTACAAAATTTAGATTTTGCCCAAACCTTCCTTGAAATTGCTGGTGTAAAAGCACCTGAAGAGATGCAAGGAGAAAGCTTAGTGCCCTTATTAACAGGAAAAAAAGAGGCTTGGGATAGAGAGGCGGTTTACTATCATTATTATGAATATCCCGCAGAACATGCCGTTAAAAGACATTATGGTATTGCTACAAAAGAGTTCAAATTAATTCATTTTTACCACGATGTAAACGAATGGGAACTTTACGATAGTAAAAACGATCCAACCGAAGTAAACAATGTGTACAACGACCCTAATTACGCCGATGTTGTTAAAGAAATGACCAAAAAACTAAAAGATATTCGAGAAAAATACAAAGATTCTGAAACCTTGGATAATCATTATATAGAGCTTTATAACAAGAAAAAGTAGTTTAATTAACAGCTGTAATGCATGATTGTTAATTAAAAATTTTCTGAATATAGATTAAATAAAAAATCCCGTTTGGTTTATTTTTAACCACACGGGATTTTTTATAACGCGCTTTAAAACTAGTGTTGATAGGTTTTTAAAACTATTATTCTTCTTTATAACGAACTGTTTTTCCTTTTGATTTACTTAATTTTAACCGTAAATTTTTCAATTTTAAGGCTTAGAGTTTCGCTTGTTGTGTTTTTAATACGAATGTATTTTACCATGGTGTTTATAGATGCTTGTAATGATGCGTCTTTTTGCTCTGTTTTTATTACGGACCAATCTTTACCATTTGTTGAAATATCAATCGTTAAATTATTGTAAATCAGAGATTTTTCTAATTGTAAAACCAATTTATTTACTCGATTTTCTTTCTGTAACTCAAATCCAAAATAGGCCTGAGGTGATAAACGGATAATTTCCAATGGCGGATTTAGTGCCAGTGTTCTATCTCTTAAAGTAACTTGTTGATTTTTTAACTGCTCAATATTTGTAAATAGTTTATGCGGATTGTAATTGGCTTCTACTCCTAAGTTTTTACTAAATGTTTTATTATAGGCTTGGGTTAAGTACACAAAACTTTTATCGATTAAAGGCGTAATAACCAAAGTGGCTGTTTTAATTCCCGGTTGATACGGATTTTGGTTTTCTTTGCGGTCTATGTTATACATTTCTGTTTTAATGGCTTTAACCGCGTTATAACTTCTTTCAAAATCTGTAGCTTGCTGTGCTTCTAAAGCGGTGTGCATATTTAACATGGCTAACCCAGATTGCCCCAATAGTTTAAACTGCTCAACCCAAGGGCGTATTTCCTCTAAAAGCAACGGGTTGTCCGTGCTATTCAATAAAATATACGAAGCCTCGACTATCGCTTGAAATTCTTTTCTAACCGTCTCGAAATTTTCAATAGTGCTGTTGGCTTTAAGGTCTTTTAAAAACGCATCGGCTATTGGCGCAAAACTAACCGATTCTTTTCTTCTGTAACGGTGTCCGTTTGGCCCTAAATCACTGTTATGTGTCGCAAAAACTTCCAAGGCTTTATAACTTTTGGGCATCACAACTTGCAACGCTTTTTTCCAATTATTTTCGGGTTGATATTCAGACATATTCCAAGTATAATCGGCAACGCCATAAATAGCGATTTTAGAAGCTTCGGCATGTTCCATAGGGTTGGAAACAAATCCCGATAAATCTTGGGCAATATCCTTACCATTGCCATAAGCTGGTCCTAAAAGCATGTGGTTTCTAACATAATCTGAAACGGGAAAGTTCCACCAAATAAAGGCATTACGGTTTATTTTGGCGTTAATCCAAGCCATGGTTTCTTTATCAACATCAGCCACTACGGTATTGCCGGTCCACATAATTCTTATAGATGGATCTAGTTGTTTCCCCAGAGTTTCCAAATAACCGCCTTCGGGTTTAGACCAGCCTTTGTTGTATTCTGTGGGGCACATAATTAAAGGTTTTACATCTTTTTTCTTTTTGATAAATTCGGTATGTAAAAAATTCAATAAATCGGCTTGTTGATTTGGGTTTGTGCCTTCACCAGAAATATCATCGAAAAACACCGCATAAGCGCGCACGCCCAAATTATACATCAATTCAAATTTATGGAGTAGGGCAGTTCGGTCTTCGTTATTCCACTTAATGTCTTTTCCCGGGTGGATGGCCCACACAAAATCTACATGATTTAGTTTAGCGCGATTTATCAACTTTTTTATTTGAGCAGCTTCAGTTTCTGGGTAGGGTTTTCTCCAATTAGGTGAGCTGTGGTAGGGGTCGTCTTTTGGTCCGTAAATATAGGTGTTCAATTTATTTTCACCATAAAAATCGATTTGGCGCAAACGATGCTGAAAACTCCATGGCGTGCCGTAAAACCCTTCAACGGTTCCTCTTGCGGTTACATCTGGGTAATCTGAAATTTCTCCTATAGGAATAACGGCATTTTTTAATAGCGCAAGCAATGTTCTAACGCCATAATAGATGCCTCTAGCATCTCGACCAATAACCGAAATCTGTTTTTTGGTTAAATTAATATGATAGCTTTCGGCCTTATTTGGAACCTTGTTTTTTAGTTTTTTAGAAAATCTATCATTTATGTTTCCTATTTGAATTGAAAGTCCCGAGCCTGAAATATTATCATTGTTAAAGAATGAAGACAATAATTTTTCTGTGGCATTATCTGTACTTTTTTGCTTAATATTAAAATGTATGGGTGTATCAAAATATTCGCCAATAACCACATGTTGAGGTTTTGGGTTGATGTTTAAATTTTGTGCAAAACTGAAGCTAACGGTTAAAATTAGAAGTATAAAAAAAGAGTGTCGCATTGTAATAAGCCTTTGTTTGTAAGAATACTTTAGGGTTGATGTTATTTGCATTTTTATTTATAATCTTTATAATAGTTAATACCCAAAGCATCCCAATGGGTTTGCATTTTTTTAAGAGCTACTTTAAAACTATCATAATCTTTATTTTCAAGCGGTGTCCAACCTACTTCAGCGTTAGCTGCGATTCTAGGAAAGGTTTGCCGTTCAACATCGGGGTTTGTTGGCGTCCATTCGCTCCACATTTGGCATCCAAGGCCGTAAATATTTTTATGATATTGGGCCTCTAAACCATCGGGAATGGGGTTAAAGTTATAAGCCTTTTCTAAAGGGATGCTTTTGTAATTGTAGTCTAAATAGGTGCTGCTGTGCAAAGAATTAACAATGCCGTAGCCTTTTTTTGCGGCATCGGTTAATAGCTTTAAATCGCCTTTCCAGAAATGTACAATCGCATTTTTAGCGAGTTCGGTTTCGGCTTCTTTGTCGTTTTTCTTTTCGCCAAAATCTTTATGAATGTTTTTACCCAATATTTCGTTCCAACCCATCATTCTACGACCGTTTTGTTCCATAAATTTAGAGATGCTGTTGGTAAAATTAACTTGTAAATCTGCAGGTGTTTTTATGTTGTTTGCTTTCATGTATTTTTGCACCGATTTAGATTTTTCCCAAACTTCATAGCCCACTTCATCGCCTCCAATATGTATCACTTCAGATGGGAATAACTCAAACATTTCAGTTAAAACATCTTTAATAAAAGTAATAACTTCGGGTTTTGTTACATCGTAATTATCGTATAAACGGCCAAATTTAACAGGCACGTCAATATCAACGCCAGCAGTACCCAACCACGTGTAGGCTGCAATGGCTGCGCTGGAGTGCCCGGGCATTTCAAATTCTGGTACAATATTAATATGTCTTTCGGCGGCATAGGCCACAATGTTTTTTATCTGTTCTTGGGTGTAAAATCCGCCGTGAGGCTTACCCGATGTTTTGCCGCTATTCCAGGTTTCTATTTCGCTGTCTTTTCTAAAAGCCCCAACTTTGGTTAGCAAAGGGTACTTTTTAATTTCAATGCGCCATCCAGCATCGTCTATTAGGTGCCAATGGAAGGTGTTCATTTTAAGCAGTGCCATTTGGTCCAGCATTTGTTTTACAAAGGCTTCGCCATGAAAATAACGCGATTCGTCCAACATATAAGCACGCCACTTAAAACGCGGTTGGTCTTTTATGGTAACCGATGGCATTAAGTATTTAGTGGTTTTGGTATCTTCTGAAACCTCTTTGGATAGTAATTGTTTTAAGGTTTGTACAGCGTAAAAATAGCCAGAGGCATCATTGGCGTAAACCGTTATGTTTTTAGGCGTAACAACCAATTTGTAGGCTTCTTTATCCAAACCTTCCTTTTGTTGAAAGATGATTGATGCGTTTTTATCGCTGCTTGTTTTTAGTTTAAAACCCGTAGTTTCATCAACAAAATCTTGAAGGTTTTTTGCGGCGGGATGTTGTGCTTTATTGTTGGCAAAAATCTGTTGGCCGTCTTTAAGGGCAAAAGATGCTTCGGACAAATCCATTGATGCCGGTTTTGGCAATATGGCTATTTCAGATTGAGAAAAAGATTTGTTTTTTTCTGTACAGTTTGTTAAGGTAATTAACCCAATTAATGCAAAAACAAGAGGTTTCATTATTTATATATTAAGTGTTTTTATTGCTGCTAAAAATAATTAATTATAAATTGATAAAAACAGTATAATGCCCTTATTTTTCAATTCATTCTATTTTTAAATTTTAATTGGTAAAGCTTTGTAAATAATGAATATTTATACAATTAATCTGCATAATTATAAATTTTAGTAGTTTATTTGCAGCTATCTCTGGTTTTTATTTGATAAACTAATTAGAAATGGAATTTATAAATTATTATGTTATACATAATACATATAATTTATTTTTACTAACTTAGTGGCAAAATTTTATTGTTTAAATCTAATGTTTTGATTTTAAAGCCTTAAGGTGTCAGAAAGTACAAAGTATTAGAATGTTTAATTTGGAACAAAAAAATCTCTTATTTAAAGTATTTTAAAATGAAGAAACTTCAGAATGCAGTCATCTTACTACTTGTAATTTTAACGTTTAATTTATCTTTTGGTCAAGAAATTTCCAAATTAAGCACTTTAGACTTAGCTAGTTTACCAGCAGAAAAAGCAAATGTAGAATCGCTGGGTTATGCGGGTATGCTTGGTGGTGAGCACAACGGTGTTCTTATTGCAGCAGGCGGCGCCAATTTTCCGGAATCATTACCCTGGGAAGGGGGGGCAAAAGTATGGACCAAAAACGTCTATATTTTTGAAAACGACCAATGGCGATTATCAAAAACACAGTTGCCAATTCCGCTTGGTTATTCGGCCTCAATAACCATTGATGAAGGCATTTTGTGCATTGGCGGGAATAACGAAGATACCGTAACCGATAAGGTTTTGCTTTTGGCCTATAATGCCTCAACAAAAGAAGTAAGTATTTCTGAATACCCAGTACTGCCAGAACCACTGGCGTTTTCGGCTGCCGTTGTAAGCAACGATTATGTATATGTAGTAGGCGGTAAAAATACGAAGCAGAGTACCAATTCATTTTACAGATTAAACTTAAAAAAACCAGAGCGTTGGGAGAAATTAACCGATTTTCCTGGGCCACCAAGAGCGTTACATGCTATAGCAACCCAAGAAACCCAAACCAATAAAAAGTTATTTGTTATTGGCGGAAGGAATGAAGTGTCTGGACAAAAGTCTGAAACGCTTACCACGTATTTATCTTACGATTTTAAGAATGAAACTTGGCAAGATGAAGGTAAACTTGAAATAGATGGTAAACCAAGAGTGTTAATGGGCGCTTCGGCAGAAACCATGGGCTCCATGCATATTATGGTTTATGGCGGAAGCGATGAGGTGCTTTTTGATGAGTTGGAACACATTGGACTAAAAATGCGAACGGTGCAAAATGATTCTGTAAAGTCTTTATTAGTTGAAAGAAGAAATGAGATTTTAAATAACCACCCCGGTTTTTCAAAAGATATTTTGGCCTATAATTCCATCACAAAAAAGTGGTTTGTTTATGATACGCTTTCTACAAAAATCCCTGTAACGGCTTTATCATTTAAAAACAATGATAATTTCTACATTGTTTCGGGCGAGGTATCACCGGGCATCCGAACGCCCAAAGTTCAAAGCTTTAAAATTGCCGATGCTGCCCATCCTTTTGGGGTTTTAAATTATAGCGTGCTGGCTTTGTATCTTTTAGTATCGGTTTTAATAGGGCTTTATTTTGCCCGCAAGCAGAAATCTACAGCCGATTATTTTACCGGTGGCGGACGCATACCTTGGTGGGCTTCTGGTTTAAGTGTTTTTGGTACGCTGTTAAGTGCCATAACCTTTATGGCAATTCCAGCAAAGGCTTTTATAACCGACTGGTCTTTCTTTTTTCTAAACATTACAGCCATTTTAATAACGCCAGTTATCGCATTTATTTTTATTCCGTTTTTTAATAAACTAAAAATAAAAACGGCTTACGAATATCTAGAAGACCGTTTTAATTATACCGCTCGCGCATTCGGAAGTTTGTCTTTTATACTATTTCAATTAGGAAGAATTGGTATTGTTTTGTTGTTGCCCTCGTTGGCCATTTCAATAGTAACGGGAATTCCTGTTGAAACCAGTATTCTGATTATGGGCGTGCTGTGTATATTTTATACCACTTTTGGAGGGATTGAAGCTGTAATCTGGACAGACGTTATGCAAGTTATAGTGCTTCTTGGTGGAAGTATTTTGGCCGTAGTCTGGATTATGACACACACCGAAACTTCATTTGTCGATATGATTACTTATGCTTCAGAAAGAGATAAGTTTAATATTACAAATATGGAACTTAACTTTACCGAATCTACGTTTTGGGTCGTTTTTATTGGAGGTCTTGCCTCTGCAATGGTTACCCAAGGTACAGACCAAACTATTGTACAGCGTTTTTTAACAAGCTCTAGTGTAAAAGATTCTCAAAAAACCCTTTATACCAATGCCGTATTAACGTTGCCTGCAACCATTATATTTTTCGGTTTAGGAACGCTTTTGTTTATATTTTATTCTGAAATGCCCAACGCACTATCTCCGGCAATTTCCAATAACGATTCCATTTTTCCGTGGTATATAGTGCGCGAGTTGCCCATAGGGGTTTCTGGCCTGTTGGTTGCCGGTATTTTTTCTGCGGCTATGTCTAGTATTAGTAGTAGCTTAAACTCGGTTTCAACGGCTTATTGCAACGATTTCCATTCGCATTTTAAACCTCAGGTTTCCGATGTAAAACTATTGCGAATCGCTAGGTTTGTTACCATGCTAACAGGTGTTCTTGGTGTATTGTTGGCCCTTTGGATGGCAAGCTCAAACATTAAATCGCTTTGGGATCAATTCTATCGTTTTTTAGGCCTTTTTACAGGAGGTTTGGGCGGTATGTTCCTTTTAGGAATGCTTACAAAAAAAGCCAACGCCAAAGGTACCCTATTAGGTTTATTGGTTAGCGCCATTTTAATTTGGTATATTAGTGTGTTTACAGATATTAGCTTTTTAATGTACTCCTTTTTTGGTGTTGCCTCTTGTTTTGTTTTTGGCTATGTGTTTAGTTTACTATGGCCAACAAAGCAAAAACATTAGAAGAACAGCCCATTTTTTTTTAAATAAAATAAGAGTTGTAAGTGGTATAAAACGAAGATAAACTTTAATCTAATCACTAATAAAATACTTGTAATTAATAACATACGTTGTTTGTTGTTAAGTAATACTTTATGTTTGTTGTGATAATCATTTAAAACAAAAAAAGCGTTTTACAGAAAAGAGTAATTTAATCAAGAGTTTATCTTGTTTGCAGCAAAACAAATTGAAAACCAATATGGTAATCTTTACGTCTGCACTAAAACTAACAATTACGATATTTTTTTAAGGCAACTGCTTCGGTAGTAACAATACAACAATAAAAAAAATAACTAATCTAATTTCACGATTTTTAAAGTGTACGGTTCATCTAAGTTGTTATTAATCTTAACTAAACATATACTAGGTGTTAAATCGGAAATATTGAAGGTGTGCCCTTTATCAAAATTGCCCTTAAAGCTTTTAACCTCTTTTCCTGTTAAATCAAAAATGGAAACCGATTCCACATATTTATTTATTTGAAAGGATTCAGAGGTAGGATTAGGATAAGTCTTTATTTTCAAATGATTCTCAAAGTTTTTAGTGGACAGCGTTGATGCTTGGTTTCTGTAGATCTTGACAGTTTACAATAACGGCATTAATACGGTAAGTACTTTGGTTTTGCAGATAAAAAGTAAACTGTTTCGATTAGGCTTTTAAGAGTCTGATAAATTTTCAATTTAAATGGAATGATACAGAATACAAGTTGGTTCTGTTAGAAAAACTAATCTAAAAATATTTATTCCCGTTTTTGTAACCTATTGTTTTTCATCCAACAAAAAATGCAGTCATCCATTTTGGCATATTCCGGTAATAAACGGTGCCACAAATTTTGTGATTTTTCTTTTAATTTATAAGTAACTATTTGATTATAAGTTAATTTTTGTTAACTTTATATGCTAGATAAGTCTCTCTCGCATTGTATTTTGTTCCCTAAAGAATTTTTTTATTAGTATTTAATACCCAAAAACCATCCAATAAAAAAGGAAAGGTTTTTTTTGATTTGTTGATTCTACAAGTACTTTGTAATTTATTGATGAATCATCATAAGGTATTTATTAAGTGTTTTATTTAAATATAATTAAACTTAAATACTATGATTCTTAAACGCACTACCATTATTCAGTTAAGCCATACTGTAACAATAGGAGCCGGTTACACATGTTTTGTTAAAAAAAGAATCAAGATCATTTGTATTGCCATTTGTAATATTTCCGCCCTTTTAAACGCTTATTCCAAAATCAACAAATTATTGCAACGGCCATTTAATCTTTCAGTGTTGCCCATAAATATCATAAAATTAAGCCATGACTAAAAAAGCCAAAATAACAGGTGTAAAGCGAGAGGTTGCAACCATAGACTATATTGTGCCAAATACGCTCGATACAAAATTCGAATTAAAATCTTATATCGAAGTGTCTTCAACACGTTCTGAAAACATAATGAACACCATTAGTTTTGAGGAGAACGATTTGGTGGCATTGCAATTTACCGATAATACAGAATGGATAGGTCATCCTGAAGACGTGCAAGATATTTATGATAAAAAAACATTAGCCAAACGTTCGCTATCTAACGAAGATTATGTTTTTGATATTCAAATCATTTCAGAAGATGTCAGCCGTGGATTTATAAAACGCGCTATGGTAAAGGTTTTTAGTGTTTTTAAACCCATATCTAAACCAAAAAAAGCTTTGGAAATGGGCATTCATAAATTGGCAGAAGCCTATGATAATCGGGTGCAATCGCACCCTGGATTGTATCAATTGGACTCTAAATTCAACAGAATTGAATATGCCAATAATCTAGATACCTCAAAATCTATTTTGCTGTTGCTGCATGGTACATTATCTACAACGAACGATGCGTTTTTTAAATTAAATGACAAAAATGAAGCATGGAACGATATGGTTGAACTTTATGACAATCAAATTTTAGCTTTAGAACACCATACGCTGTCTGTTAGTCCGCTTCAAAACGCACTAGATTTTTTAAAGGCGTGCCCAAAAGGCTGTAGTTTAGATATTTTAAGTCATTCGCGCGGCGGTTTAGTAGCCGATATTTTAGCCAAATGCGACCATAGAAATCCTATAGTGGGCTTTAGTAAAAACGAAATAGGGATTTTATTTTCTGATGATGATGAAGCATGCAATCAAGAATTAATGCAATCCATTAATAAAGTTGCCAAAACAAAGAAAATAACAGTAAATAAGGTGGTTCGGGTAGCTGCACCTGCAAGCGGAACCACCATTTTATCGCGTCGTGTCGATCATTTCTTTAATCTGTTTTTAAATGCGGTTTCATTGGCATTTGGTATTGGAAATCCTATTTATCATACTGCAAAGGCCTTTTTATTAGAATTGATTAGTCAAAAGGAAAACCCAGAGGTATTACCTGGTTTAAATGCGATGATGCCCGAATCGTTGTTTCAAAAAATGATGAATGTTTCAGATACTTCGGTGGTAAGCGATTTATACAATATTGCTGGCGATGCAGATGTTAGCGGTATTAATTTTAATTCGTTAAAAGTTATTTTAGCAAATCTGTTTTATAAGGATGATAACGATTTGGTAGTCGATACCAAACGTATGGAACACGGTGTAAAACGAAAAGAAGGGATTTATAAGTTTTTAGCAAAAGGCGGCAGCACCAACCATTTTAATTATTTTTCGGCCGATAATTCTAGTAAAGCCATTATAGAGGCTTTAAAAGCCAACGAAAACAACCCAACAACATTATTTGTTAAACACGTTTATACCGAGGGCGAGCGTGGTATATTGCTAGATGCCCTGTCTTTAGAGGGCGTAAGCTTAAAACCCGATAGTATTACCAAGGATGTTGTTATTATCGTTCCCGGAATTATGGGCTCTACGCTTACCAATAACAATGAAGACCAATGGGTAGATATGCGCGAATTAAACCGAGGCGCTATCGTTAATAAATTAAAAATTGATGCCAAAAAAGTAGATGCTAGCGGGGTTATTAAAAAATATTATTACCAATTAGCTGAACATTTATCTGAAAAATACGATGTTATAACCTTTGAGTTCGATTGGAGGAAATCAGTACAAGATGCCGCAAAAAATTTAAAAACCCAATTAGAAGGTTATTTACAAAATAATAGTACTAAAATTCATATTGTAGCGCATTCTATGGGCGGTTTGGTTGTGCGCCAATGCATGATTGATCATGTTGATACGTGGTCTAAATTTAAAGAAAACGTACAAAACAAATTTGTTATGTTGGGTACACCGTGGCTCGGGTCTTATTTAATTATGGAAGTACTTACCGGCCACAGCAAACGTGTAAAACAGCTGGCGTTTATAGATTTTAAACACAACCGTAAAGAGCTGTTAAACGTGTTTTGGAAATTCCCTGGGGTGTTCGAATTATTGCCTATTGAAGACGATGATGTAAATAGACCATTTTGGCAGCAAAACTTTTGGAAATCGATTGATGCCCAAACCAACTTAAAGCACATGCCCGATCCAAAGAACAATGCACAATCTTTAAAAGATTTTAAAACCTACCGCGATACCATTAAAAAGTTTTTAAAAGACGATTTAACTAACGATCATTTTAGAAACATTTATTACATCTGCGGACAATCCGATCAAACGGTTTTCGACTATTCATTTAAAAATCGTTTTCTTTCAAAATATAAAAAATTAGTCTATAAAGCTACATCAAATGGAGATGGCAGCGTAACCTGGAAAACAGGTATTCCTAAACAATTGCTCAATACACCTAATTTATATTACTCGCATACATCGCATGGCGATTTAGCTAACGAAGCCTATATATTTCAAGGCATTTCAGATATTCTGGAAACAGGTAGCACCAATAGGTTAAGCAACCAGCAACCCGCAATGCGAAGCGGTGAAATAATCTCTGAAGTGTTTGAATCTCCAGAACCACTTTACGATTCTAAAGCGGTAGTAGAAGCGCTTTTTGGTACCCATAAAAAAAGTGAACCAGAGGCAGAGTTTTTTAATGTAAAAGTAATTCATGGCGACTTAAAAATGGCCGCTTATCCAGTTATGGTTGGGCATTTCTTTATGGATTTAATCCTAAGTTCAGAAAAAGCTTTGGATGGCTATTTAGATAACCGTTTGTCGCAACGTTTAGGCATTGGCTATTACCCAGGCGAAATAGGTGAGAGCGAGGTGTTTTTTAACCTTAAAACACAACCAAAAGGTGCTATTGTTTGTGGTTTGGGCAGTACGGGCGGCTTAACATCTTATGTGCTTTCCAAAACCGTAAAGCAGGCCGTACTTAAATACGCTATGTTTATGCGAGACAATTACACACTGCCCCAAGCTAAAAAATATGCTACCGGGATTTCGTTTGTTTTAATGGGAATTGGGTACGGTAAGTTACCTATTGAAGATTCGTTAAAAGGAATTTTACTGGGCGTTGCCGAAGCCAATAAACAAATTAAAAAAACAGGTGAAGGCTTAAAACTTATAACAGAGATAGAAATTGTTAATTATTACGAGTCTATTGCGAGCGAAACCTACTTTAGCTTAACACGATTGCACAATATCGACAATCGCGTGGTTTTTAATTATTCAAAAGGCATTCGAAGACGCTCTGGGGCCAAAAAGAAAAAAATATTCCAAAACAACGGATACGATTGGTGGTTTAACCTTCATATAAACAGTATTAAAGAAAACCAAGAAAAAATCAACGAACCCGAGAAAGTTACTGGCTTTAAATACTATGCATCTAATGGATTGGCTAGGGTAGAACAAGAAATGGTGGGCATTGGGCTGCATAAAATAAATCATTTATTAGACGAGATGTCTGTGAGTTCAAACTGGGATTCCAGATTGTCTAAATCTTTATTCGAAATGTTGATTCCCAACGATTTTAAAAACACCTTCAGAAATCAAAACAATCTAGTAATAAAGCTAGATAAATTTGCGGCTCAAATCCCTTGGGAATTATTGCACGACTGTAAAACCACCGACGTTCCTGCTTCGGTAACCTCTAGTTTTATAAGACAATTGGTAACCGAAGATACTACACGTTTTAATCAAGTAACATTAAATAACATAGAGGCTTTTGTTGTTGGCGATCCGGTTTACAATCAAAGCGATTTACAAGCACTACCCGCAGCTAAAGCTGAGGCTGAAAGTGTATCAAATAAATTAACCAAAGCAGGCTACAATGTTAATGCTTTAATGCGTTCCAACGCAAAAAATATTATGATGGAATTGTTCAGCAAACATTACAAAATCATGCATTTTGCTGGCCACGGGGTTTACGATCCGGAAAATAACAATGTTGGTATTGCCATAGGAAACGGTATTTGCATCGATCCAGCTATGATAAATCAAATAGGGTACGTACCCGAGTTTGTGTTTATAAACTGTTGTTTTTCAGGTGTTTTAAATGCAAAAGATGATAAATACAGCCAAAACAGATACAGGCTTGCTGCCAACATTGGCACTCAGCTAATTGAAATGGGCGTAAAAGCCATTGTAATAGCGGGTTGGGCTGTAGATGATGCTGCGGCAAAAGTGTTTGCGGAAACGTTTTATAAGCGTATGTTACAGGGATACGATTTTGGAAGTGCTGTACAATCGGCAAGGTTTAAGTGCCATCAAGAACACAAACACACCAATACTTGGGGGGCTTACCAATGCTACGGCAATCAGTTTTATAAGTTCGATACAAGGCAAAAATCCAACACACAGCTTCAAGAATATGTAGTATCTTCTCAAGTTCATACCGATTTGGATAATTTATTAATTTCCATCCGCGATAAAAAAGAAGACGAAAAAACAGCACTTATAAAATTAGATGGATTTATTGATAAAGCCGAAGCATCAAACCTGTTAGATGCCATGGTTTTGGAAAAAGAAGCGCTTATTTACGACGAGTTGGGCAAAACCGAAGTGGCCTTTAAAAAGTATAAAGGCTTGTTTGAGTTCGATAACGGTAATTATTCCATAAAAGCCTTAGAGCAATATTGTTTGGTACAGTCTTACAGATTGGAAGATATTGTTTCATCTGCTAAAAAATCGAATAAAAAAGATGCTGTTTCCAATACCGTTTCAGAATATTTGGACGAAATACGACTGCTTACCCTTGCCGGAAGAAATGCTAGCAGATTAAATATAGTTGGAAATGCCTATAAACTCACTGCAAAATATTTGGAAGGCACAGAAAAAATTCAGCAATTAAAAACAGCTTATGCGTATTATAATGAAGCTATGGAAATGGCATCAGATAAACATAGCGGGCAGTATTTAG
Source organism: Gelatiniphilus marinus (assembly GCF_042684345.1). Classification (NCBI taxonomy): domain Bacteria; kingdom Pseudomonadati; phylum Bacteroidota; class Flavobacteriia; order Flavobacteriales; family Flavobacteriaceae; genus Gelatiniphilus; species Gelatiniphilus marinus. The sequence continues at coordinate 543,793 of NZ_JBHULK010000001.1, forward strand.
ATGCCTTATCTAACATGCTGTTTATTGGTTATATACTAGAAACTTTAGGTGATGAAAAATTATTAAAACGAATAAAAACAAATAAGGCTTTTGAAAAAGTAACCGATTTGCCCAAGTACTTAGAGAATTTTCGCCAAGAGTTAGATGATTTTGATATAGCAGACCTCGATATTTCCGTGCTTATAGGAATGACTGAAATAAGCTATGCTATTTTATTGGTGTCTAATAATAACGATGGGCATCAAGACCAAAAAATACTTAAATGGTATAAAGACATATTCCACCAGATATTTAGTCCGCGTTATATAAATATTGAAATATCACAAATTAATTTCTTGTTGGAATACATAACAGATAATGAAGTTGTAACCTGTTTAAATACGATAAAAACCGAATTAAATAACCTTTTAAAACAATAAACTTATGGCTGTATTATATTTAGGCAGTTGCGATGCTGGTAAAACACCAAGTAGCAGAAAAGATTTTCTTAAACCTTACCATATCGACGGTTTGCTTATCAATAAAGTTTCCTTTAGGGATGACGACAGAACCACGTGGCGCTCTTTTAGAGAAGGCTCAGGCGATGCCGTTTTAAAACTTCAGCAGTTTTTATTTAAAGCTGGTTTTATGCCCCGATGCGCTTTCGATGGTGTTTTTGGTTACGTAACCCAAGCCGCCGTAAGGTTGTTTCAAGAGTATGTGCGCACTAAAGAAGGCGTTACCAATATGGTGCCAGATGGTATTGTAGGTAGCGGAACCATGAGCCATATAACACGCTGGGAAAATGAAAATAAGGTTTCAGAATGGGGTAAAATGTCAAGCCAAAATCCTTCTGAAGCTTATACCAATTGGATGCAATTGTTGCATAAGGCAAAACAGCATTACACAAATAATCCTGGGCCCATTTTAAAGCATTTAAATAGTTTGCAGAAAACCTATTCAACCAAAAAACCTTCAGAATGGACCTTTAATACTAACGATATTCATCTTATTGGCATCAGAAGAAAACAAACCCAAAGCGCAGTAAGAAGAGAAAACGACGATGTATTTGTGTTGCTAATAAACGGTATGGCATTTACCTTTTGGGGCTCTACCGATGCCAGCGTTAATATGGCAGGAAGAAAAGACGAAGCTTTTTTAATTGAAGGGCAGCATCTCTATCGTTTTGGATGGCATAAAATATCTGTTGAAAAGAAAATTTACAGAGCTTTAAAACCTCTAAATCCCAGAGGTGTTATGATTATAAGAGATTGGGATAACGATAATGCTTACACCGATGAAGACATTAAAGTAAATGGACTACGAGTAAATCCGTCTATCAACATCCATTGGACCGGAATTGGTCGTTCTAATTTCTCGGCAGGTTGCCAAGTAATCGCTGGTAAAAGTTATTTGAATCATAAAAACGAATTGCAAGATTGTTCAAAATTTGCTTCAACAAGTTATGGCGGTCTAACCACTTCAAACAAAAAAACAAAAGGTGCTTACAATGTGTTTACCGATTTAATATTATGCTATGCACCAAAACAGGTTACACATTTGTATTATACACTTGGGCGAGAAGAATCATTGGCGTTATCCGATAATTTTGGAGCACATTATGCCGAAGCGGTATTAAATAGATTAAAATCTGTTTAATAATTTTTTAAAACTAATACTAAATTAAACTGAAAAATAACATGAAAAACACAATCAAAATAATCGTTTTAACAAGTCTGTGTTTACTTTTTGCGTCTTGTTATTCGGTAAGGCTTAGAAGTATTAACGGTGCGCCACAACCAGACCCATTAATGTTGGGCGACGATTATTACCGCGGTATGGAAGTGGTTACGCTCGATACTGTTATTAAAATAGACATTACCTCAAAAGATTTTACGTTTTTGATAAAGGAAACCGATAAATGCAAGTCGGGTAAACTGCACACCATAGAATTTAAAAACACATTTGGAGGCTCGCTTTTAAGCGCTGTAACCTTTGGAAGAAAAAGAAAAATGAAAGTGAAATACGTATGTATGAAACCAACAAATTAAAGTTATGGCAACCACAAAAACACATGCATTAAAAGAATGGGATACGCTGCACAATAATGGCCCTTTCCCTTTAAAAACTCTTTATGTAACTGAGTTGGAAGGCGACGGAAATATACCCAATAAAATAGACCGTTATAACGATGCAGCCAAAGAAATACAAAGGCTTATAAAAGAAACTAACGACGCCAATCAAGGGTTTAGAGCTTATGGGTCGGCGTGGTCCATGAACCATATTGCACACCAAAAAGATAGAATGCACTACAATGGTTTTATGAATATTCATTTACCAATGGTTGCTGAAAATCTTCACAATAACACCAGTTTTGATGCATCAAATTTATTTTTATTTGAATGCGGAACGATTATAAAACGCGTCTCCGAAGTGCTTTCTGCCCATGGAAAGTCCTTAAAAACCACAGGTGCCAGTAATGGGCAAACTATTGCAGGTTGTATTTCTACGGGTGTCCACGGTTCGGCATTACAAGTTGGTGCCGTACAAGATTATGTAGTTGGTCTCAACTTAATTATTGGACCAAACGAAGATGATGTGGTTTATTTAGAACGCCATACAGAACCTGCTTTAAACGATAATTTTGCAAAAAAAATAAGCAAAAGAATTATAAGAAACGACAAACTATTTAATGCTGCTTTAGTTGGTTTGGGGTCGTTTGGATTTATCCATGGCGTTGTTATTGAAGCCGAACCTCGATTTTTATTAAAGCGCTACGTTAAAAGAATAGATAAAAATACAGCACTTCAATTGGCCGATACTTTAGATTTTAAAAACTCAACGTTCAAAATCCCTGAAGAAACCGATGCACAGGGTTTTGGCATTACGCCGTATCATTACAAAGTGTTTATTAATCAATATGCAAACGACTCAGATTATGTGGTAGAGCTCATGTATAAAAAGCCCTATAAAGCAGATTATAAAGATCCGTTTCCAGTAATCAAGCAATCACTGTATCGCGATTTAATTTACTTATTTGTTAAAATGGCAGAACATTTCCCCAGAAGTATTCCTTGGTTAGTTAAGCGATTAAGAAAAACTATTTTACCAAAAGTAGATGAAGAATTAACTGGTACACTACCCGAAATTTTTTGGGATGCACCATATCAAGGTGCGGCTTTTGCTTGTTCGGTTGGTGTGGATCATAAAAACTCATCAAAAGCCTTAAAGCTCTTAAGTGATTTAACAAATAACGAAGGGCCAATTCCTGGCATATTTGCTATGCGTTTTGTAAAACAAACCAAAGCCACTTTGGGCTTTACCAAATTTCCTGTAACCTGTATGTTGGAAATTGATGGTGTACTTTGGAAAAAAACCAGAAAAATTATGAGCCTCACAGAACTTTCTAGACGCATTATTGAGGTTTTAAAGCAAAACAATATACCGTTTACCATCCATTGGGGAAAAAATAGCGATTGGGCATTCCCAAACTTGGTAAACCACATGTTTGATGCCGAAGCAATTAAGGAATGGAAATCGTGCCGAACCGCGTTGTTGAGCGATGATATGTTAAAGCTGTTCTCAAACGATTTTCTGGAAACGGTTGGCTTAGCAAGTAAAGAAACCAATGTTAACAACGATTTAATAGCGTCAATATAAAATCAAAATCATGGAAAGCAAACCAAATTTTCCTTACAAAACATTAATCTGGGCCGTATTTGCAGCTTTGGGACTAATTATTTTCAGACCCGAACTTAAACTGTTAATAACCAATACCGAGGAACTTAGCCTTTTTGGTGTAGAAATAAAAGCGAGCGAAGAAAAAGCAAATAAACTGCAAGATTCTATCCGGAATTTTGAAACTACAATAGCCGATTTATCAAATCAATTAACCAATCAACAAAACAAAATAAACGATTTAGATAAGCTTAAATCGCAATTGGAAAAAGATTTGGAAAAGTGTCCGGAAGCCAAAGCGGCTTCAATGAAATTTAACGCACAAGTTTCTAGAATTTTTAATACTAATAAAGCCCTTCAAGTTAAATCAGATAAATTAGTAAACACCAGTATTTTAAATTCTGGCGTTATAAAAAACATAAGTTATACGGTAAAACTGATTGTGCCATCAAATATGGCAAACGCCAAAGTTTATGTAGATGGAAAACAAGCTAATATTATAAACAGATCAGGAATTTTTATAACCGTTAGAGTGGTGAAGAAAAATAGTAGTCACCGCTTTGAATTAAAAGATGGAACCAAACGTTGCGTTACCAATAAATTGATTACAAAAAATGCCATGGAATTGCCAATAGTGTGCGATTCTTAAATATGTTGCAACGATTTTTTAAATATTAATAATAGCCATAGATATGAAAAATAGCAGTGTGTTTTTTATTAAAAGACTTGGTATTATGCTATTTGTTTTAACACAATTAGTGGTTACTGTACAAGCTCAAAACAGTAAAACCAATGTGTATGTATGGGATTTTAAAACCAATCAAGAAACCATTAAAAAGTTTGCCGAAAAATTTACAGACGATTTTGAAACCGAACTCATAAAGTTAGATCAATACAGCGTTTTGCAGCGTAGAAACTATAATTTAGTTTTAGTGCACCGAAATATGGAAAACGAAATTTCCAATATTAAAAATCTGCCCGCAGAAACCCTTAACAAATTAACCACTATTAAAGCAAAAATGGTTGTTTTTGGTGAATTAATTGAAGATTCAGATAGCGGTGTTTATGAGGTTACCGTGTTTTTTCAAAATTTAAACAATGGTGAAATTCCAAAAAAGGAAAGTATCATTATAGAAAAAGCTTTAATTAAAAGCAATTCGCATCGAAAGCAATACATGAAAAATTTAATACATAAACTTCATGCTAAAGAAATGCTAGAGGCAAAAAATAAACAGTTTGGTTTTATTTCAAAAAAAATGGACACGTATTTTGTTAGGGTAAAGGATGTAAAAACGGCATTTGATGATATTATTAGTATTGCTTTAGAGCAGGAAGAATTTTTTAAAGAACTGGAAAACACTATTGATAATTACAACGAAATTTTTATCGATTTAAATGATAACAAGGAACAGTATCTGTTAGATTTTGAATCGGTTTTTGGTAAAGCCCATGGTAGGGATTTGGAGTCGGTTTATCATGGTATTTTGGAGGATATTCACAAAAAACACATCCTTAAACTTAACATGGTTAGAAAAAAAATATGGGATTACAGAAAAAATCAGAAAAACAAAAAAGAACGCGAAAGGATAAAGAAAGAAATCATAAGAAATTCAGAAAATTCAACTATTGGATTAAATACTGCCATTGATAAAGTTGAAGACGATAAAGACAAGCTTTTTTCGAAAATTAAAGAAGACTTGAGAGAATAATACCTAAACTAAAATTTACTGATATGCAAACGCTTAATCTAATTAAAAAATCTATTGTAATATCCTTTGCCAGCATAATTTTGGCCTGTGGTGCCGAAACCTTGGCTGCTATTGTTTTTATACCCGCTTTTGCAGCTACTTGGCCAGTTGTGGGTGTTAACGATTATAGTATCGATTTGCAACCAGACGCCAATAACAAAGGCGTGGAATTTGGTGTTTTTAATGGTGCAGAAATTAACAACCCGTCTGGTTTATACCAAGCAAACAATATGCTTTCGGGCAGTTTTAATGGCCTTAATATAGAATTTACTATTAAAAGAGTAAATATAAATAACGACTTAGATACGACTTTTGTGAAATTTACTGGTAAAATGACTCCTGTAAGCGATACCGATCATAACATTACAAAAATCGAATTAAATTCTTCATCTGATGGACAATTGGTTTTAGGATTTGATTAAAAAGAGGTTTATTTAAAACACACACTTATTGTTTTTTTTATGGTTTTAATTTGGAATAATCCTATATTCTATTACCCAACCATTCTTTAAACTCATAAAAATTCTGAGGGGCAACACCATGGCCAACAGGAAATTCAGAATATACATTTTTAATGTTTAAGGTATTTAAAAATGGCTGTGTTTGTCGTGCCCAATCTACCGGGATCACTTGGTCCACACTGCCATGAGAACAATAGAAATCCAAATTGGAATAGTCCTTTTTATCAATATCTTTAGGTAAAATATCTTTATTGATATAACCGCTCAAAGCCACAATGTTCTTTACTTTTTCGGGGTATGTTAGTGCTACGGCATAACTTAAAATAGAGCCTTGGCTAAATCCCAAAAGTGAAACATTGTTTTTATTTATGGGGTAATTATTTACAGCTTCGGTAATAAATTTAGCTATTAGTTCCAGTGATTTTTTGGCTTGTTCGTTATCGTTCCATTTTCCTTTATCGGCATCAAAATTAATGGCATACCACGCATTTCCATGCGGTTGTAAAGGGTATGGCGCTTTAACAGAAATAATAAAAAACTCTTCGGGCAACTCGTTTGCAAATGAAAATAAATCGTTCTCGTCGCTACCGTAACCGTGCAACATAATTATTAATGGTGCATTTTCTGTTAAATTAGATTCTCTGATAATATGTTGTAAAGAAAGTTTTGTGTTTTTCATTGTATTTTCATTTGCAAATCTTAAGATTTGACTCTTATATTCAGTTTATTAAGAATAAATTTTTAGAATTTTAAAACAGCTATTTTATTGCCCAATGCCTTTAAACCATTTTTGAAACAATTCGCCTAAAATTGGTACTGGCTGTATTTTACCGCCAATGGCACCAATTAGACCATAAATAAATAGTGCGCAAAAAAACAAGTAAAACCCCGTGCTGATGCCCCAATTATCAAAAGAACTGGCTACAAAACCCAGGAGGTGGAACATAATCCAAAGCCCAATAGATTGTCTTAAATGAAAACTGGTAAATGGGTTTTTTTTATCGTTATTTAAAAAATAGGCAATTATAATTCCCACTATGGCCAAATAGCTTACTACGGCTAAACCCTTGCCTTCGCTAACCTCTTGCTGTGTCATTTTAATAAATTGAAATTTTATTGTTCGAAATAATGCCGTAAGCCTTTCCTTTTAAAGTTTCGTTTTCAAAAATAGCGTTTTTAGATTTCGAGAGTATGTCTTTTTTTGTAAAGCTGTATTTTAAATTAGGATTAAATAATGTGATATTTAACGTGTTGCCAATAATAATTGGAGTTTGTTCCAGGCCAAATCTCGATTTTCCTTTTGTTAAAATATCAATGGTTTTTTTGGTTGTAAAGATGTTTTGCAAAGCCCCAAAAGCAGATTCGAGTCCAACGGTGCCATAGTTGGCATAATCGAATTCTATCTTTTTCTGTTCAATATCAATAGGGTTGTGGTCGCTGGTAACCATATCAATCGTGCCATCTTTTAAGCCTTCAATTAATGTTTCAACATCGTGCTGTGTGCGCAATGGTGGCAATACTTTAAAATGGGTGTTAAAATCGGTTAAAGCGTTATCTGTAAAATATAAATTATGGATGGCGACACTACAACTTACATCCAGTTTTTTCTGTTTTGCAGCCCTAATTAACTCTACCGACTTTGCAGTAGAAATGGTTGGTATGTGTAATTTACCACCCGTGTATTCCAACAAAAACAAATCGCGTACTATCTGTAATTCTTCGGCCAAATTTGGGTTTCCTCTTAAACCTAAACTAGTGCTTGTAATGTTCTCGTTCATTACACCGTGTCCTGAAATTTTGTTTTCCTGCGGAAACGAGCACACCAAACCATTAAAATTACTGGCGTATTGCAGCGCGATTTTCATGAGGTTAGGGTTGGAGATCGATTTTTTGTAATCGTAAAATGCTACCGATCCGGCAGTTTTCATATCGAATAATTCGGCTAAATCTTCACCTTTGCTATTTACGGTAAGCGCACCAACGGGCAATACGGTTACGGCGTTGTTTGCCGATTTGGAGTTTACAAAGGTAATATCGGAATTTGTGTCTGTTACAGGATTGGTGTTGGCCTGCAAAGCAACGGCAGTAAAGCCAGATGCCGCAGCAGTTTTAAGTCCGTTTGCAATGGTTTCGCGTTCTTCAAAACCTGGTTCGCCAAAACACACGCTGCTATCAAACCAACCTTGAGAAATATGCAGATTGTCTAATATAATCTCGCGATAGTTTTTTGGGTTTTTTAGGGAGTTTCCAATTTTTGAAATTACACCGTTTTCAATTAATAGGTCTTGAGTGGTGTTGTGAAACTCGCTTTTGGAATCAATAATAGTAGCCGATTTTATAAGGATGTTCATTTAAAATATTTTAAGATGAGCATTTCAATAAGCAATAATGCCAGTGCAAAAATAACAAACCATTTCCACAGCGCATTGATTTTTGTATCACTTTTTATGGTGTAGAAGATTTCTGAAATAGAATCGCTTAGGCTTGCGCCTGTTATGTTGGAAAAATTCGTGTAAACCAAATCGCTCTCATTTCTGTTGTAGTTATAGCTTATGTTGGTTATGGTTTCAGCTTTTTTTTTAATGGCATAGGTGCCTGCTATAGATGGGTTGTTGGAGGTGTATATTACAACTTTATTGTTGAAATTTTGTTGTTTAGGAATCATGTTTACATCATTGTTTTCCATAGATAAAATATCATCTTGCTGCAATTGGGTATCGACATCAAAACTGTTTTCTTCGCCAATGGTGTAATACAATTGCGGGATTTTAAAACTTAATTTTGCGATATTATAAAGCGTGGGCACTATTAATGGCGAATTTTTAAAATTTGAATTAGCGCTACTTAAAGCCGAAGTAAATATAAATGTATTTTGATTTTGATATAAAAACGCTTTGTCATCTTCAAAACTCAAAACTTTTGATGCACCATTTGAAACCACATTGTAAAAGCTATTTACTTTTGGGTATTGGAAGTTGCGCACCTGTTTTTCAAACACGCCGTTGCTGTACAGAGGATGCGAATAGTTTATCGTTGTAATGCGTTTTTTGGTTGTAATTAGATCGTTAAAGGACGTTGCATAATTAACAAGAAGTGTATTGTAAGATGATTTTGCAATGTCTTTTGAAGGTATTACAACCAAGAAGCCTCCGTTGTTTTCAAATGCCTTTAAAGCTGAAATTAAGGCGTTTGGTATTGTGCTTAATTCATTCAATATAATAAGATGCTGATTATCTAAACCATTATAATTTAATTGATTTGTTGAAGTTGATGTATAATTAAATTCAGCAGCATTGTAAATACGTTTTAAAAACGAATCGTCACTTTCGTTAATCGATAAAACATTAATTCTCGAGCTATTGCTGATGTTGAAAAACAAACTGTTGTCAAATTGCAAATGGGCATCGTTAATGGTTATTTTTCCATTAATAATCTTATTGGCAGGAAGCGAAAAAACAGTGCTTGCTTTATTGCTAATTTCTACCGAGGTTTTGGCAATTAACCTGTTGTTGTTAAATAAAGATACCGGTACGTTATCGATACCGTTACCACTTTGTTTTAATTGCACGGTAAGTTCAATATCTGTTGGAGACGTGTTAGAAATATAGGCGCTATCTAGAGCAATGTTGTTGATGTTTACGGGCTTTAGTTTTACAAGATGTAAGTTCGATAAGGTGTCTGTGGTTATGCTTGTACTGTTATTATTAATTTGAAAATCAGATATTAAAACTGTATTTTTTAAAGTATTTGTTGAAATGTTTGTTGAATGGTTGTAGAAGGTATTGCTTTTTAGCAATACAGCTTGTACGCTTAAAGTATTGGGCGAGTAATTTAATTGCAGTAACTCGTTTTTTATGCTTTTAATGGTAGTGTTATTAAAAACAGAATTGTTTGTAAATAATGTGATGTTTTCGTTTTCCGGGATGCTATTTATTAGGTCTTGAACGGCTCGTTTTAATAACCCACCATTACTACCTTTAGCTTGCATACTAAACGAATTATCTAAATAAATAACGGTTTCTTTTTTTGCGTTTAATACATTGGTTTTTGTGGTAAATGGTTGCGCAAATGCAAATACAATGGCAGCCAATAACAACAGTCTTGTGCACAGAACAAGCCATTTTTTTATTTTCGAACTCTTACGCGTTTTAAGTGTAGCTTCTTTTAAGAATGCTACATTAGTAAAGGCTGTTTTTTTAAATTTCCTGAGTTGAAATAAATGAACAATTATAGGAATAAGCAGTAATAATAATGCGTAAAGAATTTCGGGGTGTTTAAACTGCATTGCTTTTTTAGATTGAACAAATATAGAAAATGCAAATTAATTTTTAAGCGTTTACTATTAGCAAACAAAGATACCGAGCTTTGGTATAACAGCAAAATTGTGCAGACCTGTTAGGCTTTTGTCCCGAAGCGTTGGGACTAACAGGTCTTGTTTAACAAATTTATATAAAAGCTTGGTGCTTTATAAAGGTTTTAATTTAAGTTTTCGCCATTTAATTAAAATACCACCGCCACTGTGAATTTGCAATGCAATGCTTCCTTTGCCAGCGCCAATTTTTTCATCATCTATAGTTACCATTTGCACGCCATTTAACCACGATGTTATTTTGCCGTTAATAGCTCTAATTTTTAATGTATTCCATTTTCCGGGTTTTAAAACAGATTCTTTTTCCGGATCAGGTTTTATAAGCCAACCACGACCATAAGATTCGTAAATGCCGCCGGTGTGTAAATTTGGTGGAGCAACTTCTACTTGCCATCCGCTAACTTTTACACCTTCAATAGTCGAGCGAATAAAAACACCGCTGTTCCCGTTATTGGTTTCTTGTTTAAATTGTAGGGATAGCTCAAAGTTTTTATAATGTTTATCGGTTGCCAAATAACCATATTCTTTGTCCGGGCCACTTTCAGATATTAAAAGACCGTCTTTTACATACCATTTTTCGGTGCCGTATATAGTCCAGCCACTTAGGTCTTTTCCGTTAAAGAGTGAGATTTTTTTCTGAGCTGTAATACTATGACTAGTAAAAAATAACGCAAAAAGTAATATTGCTGCAATTGGTTTTAAATACATAATTGTTGATTTTTTTAAGCAAGTGAATATAAGAATTTGTTAGCAAAAGAAGAAGAAATCTTTTGTGTTAACCATATTAATTGATTTTAAATAAGAATATATTTCTTTTTGAGCACTTCTATTAGCCACAGTTATAATGCTTTGTGCGGTGTTAATCGTTTTTAAAAAAGAAAATGGTTGTAATGTTTTTCCGTAAATGTCGCGACCAATTTTTTTAGGATTATCGCAAATCCACTCAAAAGACATATCTTTTTCAATCAGTTTTTTTGCAATAAGCTTTCCTTTTTTGCCCGCGCCCCAAACCACAAGTGTTTTATTGGGGCTGTAATCCAATTCCAAAAAATATTTGAGCTTTAAATCCAAAAAATGATTTTCGGCATAATGTGCGTGTGTTCTTGAGGTTCTCGAACTGTAATCGCGCCAATTGTGAATCACTTCATCACAGGGGATACACTTGTAATGGTTCTTGTAAAATCTAAATGCTAAATCGTAATCCTCTGGATAAATACTCGGGTTAAAAGCATCACAAGCTATTAAATCTTTTCTGTAAACCATCCAACAAGGCGAGGGGATAGCACATTCTTTATAAATTTCAGAGTAATTATTGCCCGTTTTTGTTAAGTTGTTCAACCAAATTTCATAACTTTTATAACCATCTTTTATCCCATCTTCTGAAAAATAATTAACCTGCCCAATGGCAACATGCTGTTTTCCGTAGGTTAAAAGCTTATTTGCCAATACCTCTAATTTGTTTGGTTGCATTACATCGTCGCTGTCCATTCTGGTAATCAATTCGCCTTTGCTGTTTATAAAAGCCAGTTTTAATGCATCAATAATACCTTTTCCGGGATTCTTTAAAAGGATAATCCTACTATCTTTTTTAGCAAATTCTTCAACTAATTTATAGCTCGAATCTGTCGAATTATCATCAACAATCAATAACTCCCAATTCGTATAGTTTTGTTTTATAATAGAGTTTAGGCAATCTTCTAAAAAAGCCTCGGTATTTTTAAAAGGCGTTAATATGCTAATTAGCGGTTTTTGCATGCTGCTAAAATACACAATTCATCTTTTAACAGAATCTTAAGAGCAGACATGGTAACATAATGGTATTTTCGGCATCGATTTATAACAATATAAAATAGATATGAAAACAAGAATGTTAATCGCCTTATTTACAGGTGTTTTATTGGCAAGTTGTAGCGCAACAAAACAAACTGTTAACGATTTAGCAATAAGTTTGCCCATTGAAACGGCAATACATTTAGACAAAGTAGAAAACGATAAAGCCCCGGTTACCATTAACCCCGGCCGTTTTACTATTGAAACGGTAACGTACCGATTGCCAAAAGTGGTACAGGGCACTTATTCTGTAAGCGATTTTGGTAAATATATAGACAGTTTTAAAGCCTATGATTACCAAGGAAACGAAATGGCTGTAACAAAAACCGATACCAATTCTTGGACGATTACAAATGCAACACAACTTGATAAGATTACGTATTTGGTTAATGACACTTTTGATATTGAAAAAGAAGGAGGCATTGGTAAAGACACACCGTTTTCGCCAGCAGGCACCAATATAGAACCAGAAAATTACGTATTGAATTTACACGGGTTTATAGGATATTTCGATTCGTTAAAAAACAATCAATACAAATTAGAAGTAACGGCACCAACCGATTTTTTACGTACTTCGGCATTACAAAAAATGGGGTCTCGATTAAGCGAAGACGGTAAAAATACAACTACCAGCTATTTTGCCCCACGGTATTTTGATATTACCGATAACCCCATGATGTATGGCAACATGGACGTTGAAGAGTTTATGGTAGGCGATATTAAAATTGTACTAAGTGTGTATTCTCCCAATAAAATACATTCGGCTAAATCGTTAAAAGAAACCATTCTTAAAATGATGCAAGCCCAAAAAGCCTATTTAGGCGATATTGATACCACAGCACGATACGATATTTATTTGTATCTGTCTGACGGGGAAGAAACTTCGCCAAAGGGTTTCGGGGCCTTAGAGCACCACACGTCAACCGTAGTGGTTATGCCAGAAAACATGCCTAAAGAAGCCCTCGAAGAAGGTATGGTAGATGTGGTGTCGCACGAGTTTTTCCATATTGTAACACCGTTAAGCGTACACTCTGAAGATGTGCATTATTTTGATTATAACAACCCAACTTTTTCTAAGCATTTGTGGATGTACGAAGGGGTAACCGAATATTTTGCATCATTATTTCAAATTAGCGAAGGTCTGGTTAACGAGACTTCTTTTTACAATAAAATGATGGGTAAAATACAGGCGGCTTCGCAAATGGACGATGCCATGAGTTTTACCATTATGAGCGAAAACGTCCTAAAAGCCCCATACAAAGACCAATATTTAAACGTGTACCATAAAGGCGCTTTAATTGGAATGTGCATAGATATTTTAATGCGCGAAGAAAGTAATGGCAACAGGGGTATTTTATCTTTAATGAAGGAACTGTCTAACAAATACGGAAAAAACAAACCTTTTGAAGACGACAAATTAATTGATGAAATCGTAGCGATGACTTACCCCTCGTTACGTGAGTTTTTCGACGACCACGTTATAGGCGATATACCCATTAACTACAACAACTTTTTTGAAAAAGTAGGACTCGAAATTGGAGAAGGAAAAGTAGAGACCAATTACATATTAATGGATGGTGCGCCAATTGTTAGTGGAAACCCGCAACAAGGCACCATATTTTTTACAGAAATGGTAGCAGAAAACAGCTTTTGGGCAGACAACGGCGCCCAGCCAAACGACGTTATAAAATCTATAAATGGAACCGTTCTAACTATGCAAAATGCAAACAATGTGTTGCAAAGTGTTTTTTCTTGGAAACCCGATATGGATGTTGAAGTGGTATTAATCAGAGCAGGAGAAGAGGTAATAATAAAAACCAAAACCACAAAAACCTACACCACCGGAACCGGTATTTTTGAAAAAGAAGATGCTACCCTTGCCCAAAAAAGTTTGCGAGATGCTTGGTTAAAAGGTTAAAGTTTTTTTAGGTTAAGTATATTTAAATCCTATTGAGTATAACGATTGATGAACAGTTGGTTTGTCAATCGTATTGTTTTTTGCATGGCGCATCAACACAAAAAGAGCTTCAAGCTCTGGCGAAAATTTAAAACCCCTCAAAAACACCCAGGCCAAATAAGGCAAAATCGTATTTTACCGGGTCTTTGGGGTCAAGTTTGCGTAAATTGGTATCTAACTCTAAAAGTGCTTTTGCATCATTTTGTTTTCTATTCAGCAACCCCAGTTTTCTTGCTACATTGCCACTATGCACATCCAAAGGGCAAGAGAGTTGAGTTGGGGAAACACTATTCCAAATACCAAAATCTACACCAGCACTATCGTTTCTTACCATCCAGCGCAAAAACATGTTAATACGTTTTGCTGCCGAATTTTTCAGCGGATCGCTTACATGTTTTTTGGTACGCTGTAAATGTTCAATTTCAAAAAAAACAGACTTAAAATTTGAAATAGATTTTTGAAGTGAATTGGTTTCGGCATGTTTTGCAAACACAGATTCCAAACCAGAGTGGTTTAAATAAATGTGCCTAAGGCACTTTATAAACTGTGCACAATCGTCTCCGTTAAAGGTGCGGTGTACAAAGGGCAGTAATTTGTCTAAATCTGTTTGGCTATGGTTTAAAACAAAATCGTACGGCGCATTATCCAATAACTCCATCAAACGATTTGCATTGTTGATAATGCTTTTGCGGTTTCCCCAAGCTATGGTAGACGTTAAAAAACCAGCTATTTCAATATCTTCTTTGTTATCGAATTTATGCGGTATTTTTATGGGGTCGGTTTCAATAAACTTTGGGTTGTTGTATTGGTTGACTTTAGCATCCAGAAATTCTTTAAGTGCAGCTTTTTTCAAATTGTAGTTTTTAAATGGTAAAAATAAGTATTTTCAAGTGGTCTATAAATTATAACTTTAAAACAAACTTTGTATATTTGGGCTTTGCCAAAGCTTTACTTGGTATATTGCGACAGTGTTTTTTTAAGTATTTGGTGTAATGGTTAATCATGGTATTTCAATGTTTCAATCAGTAACATTGCCAATTTACGGTTCATAGAAAAATAAGTCCCAAGGTTTTTTAGTTTAACGAGGTGTTGCTATTGCAAATCCTTTAGGGCAACTATTACAAATCCCTATTGGTAAATGTCAAAAAAGTATTTGCAGGAAATTGAAAAAATTAACTATTTTTCAAAATTCATTATAAAAAAAAATTAAACATTTAAATATTATATAAATGAATAAATTTGATCGAAGAAGTTTTATAAAAAAAACATCACTTTCTGGTGTAGCACTAGGCTTAGGAAGCATGTTGCCATCTTATGCCACCAATAACCCTTTTTTTGAAGACGTTAGCAAATACATGGGCGGATTTGCCGCGCCTAAATTAAATAAAGTACGTATTGCGCTAATTGGTGTTGGTGCACGTGGCAGCGGACATGCCACTCAGCTGGCGACTATCGAAGGCACAGAAATTGTTGCTATTAGCGATTTGTACGAAGATTGGGCCAATAGATCTGCCGATAAATGTAAAGCTATAGGCAAAGGTTCGCGGCATAAAAACATAGCGGTTTACCATGGTGGAGAAGATAAATGGAGAACCATGCTGGACCAAGTAAAACCAGACGCGGTATTTATTTCCACTAATTGGAAAAACCATGCACCAATGGCCATTGAGTCCATGAAAAAAGGTGCTCATGCTTTTGTTGAAGTGCCTATGGCGTTAACTTTAGAAGAAATGTGGGATATTGTATTTACATCAGAGCAAACCCAAAAACACTGCATGATGTTAGAAAATGTGAACTACGGAAGAGATGAGCTTTTGTATTTAAACATGTGCAGGCAAGGTGTTATTGGCGATATTTTACATGGCGAAGCATCTTATATACACGAACTAAGATTCCAAATGGAAGAGCAGGAAAGAGGCACAGGATCTTGGAGAACACCGCATTATGCTAAAAGAAACGGAAACCTATATCCAACGCACGGTCTAGGGCCAGTAGCACAATATATGAATTTGGCCAGAGGCGAAGATAATTTTAACAGCTTGGTTTCGTTTTCCACGCCAGCGTTGGGCAGAAAAGCCTATGCTAAGAAAAATTATGCCGAAGACCATAAATGGAATAAGCTCGATTATAAAGGTGGCGACATGAATACGTCTATTATTAAAACCACTTTGGGCAGAACCATAATGGTACAATGGGACGAAACCAGCCCGCGACCCTATTCCCGCCATAATTTGGTGCAGGGCACAAAAGGTACTTTAGCCGGCTTCCCAACACGAGTTGCTTTAGAAGGCGGTGTAGAAGGCGTTACAAAAGACCACCACAGATGGGCTCAAGGTGAGCAATTGGAAAAGATATATGAAAAATACGAGCATCCTTTATACAAGCGTGTAGGTGCGCTAGCCAGAAAAATGGGTGGCCACGGCGGTATGGATTTTATGATGCTTTTCAGGATTGTTGAATGCTTGCGCAACGGCGAACCTTTAGATCAAAATGTTTACGAGGGTTGCCATTGGAGCGCTGTTACGCCGCTAAGCGAAAGATCGGTAGAACAAGGTGGTGCACCACAAGCTTTCCCAGATTTTACAAGAGGTAAATGGAAAACTACTGAGCCATTAGCAATTTTGAAATAGTTTATCTTAAAGCTTAATTAAAAATCCCCTTAAACATTTTAGTTAAAGGGGATTTTTTTTTTGAGGGCAAAAAAAGGGGTTAATATTTGTTCTTTTTATTCTTTTTTACTTTACCATTCTGTTTGTAATAGTAATGATTGTCGTCATCATAAACATTATCATCGTACCAATCGTAGTCATCGCCATAATCATTATCTCTGTGGTTATGGTTCGTATTACAAGCGCTAATACCACAAATATTACAGCTGTAGCTATAACGGTTTACTTGTCCGTGGGTATAAACAATTTCTCCCCAAGGGTTATATTTAACTTTTAAACCACCAACTTGGGTTAAAGTGCCGTTACGCTTGTAGTTTATATAAATGGAACCAACACGTTTAAGTTTTCCGCGCCTGTCGTAATTTAAAAACAGATTACCAATTCGCCTTACTTTGCCATTTCTGTCATGCGAGATTAAAACACCTCTGTTTCTATATCTTTTAGATGAATATTTAACACGTTTCCCAGGTGCACCATAAGTATTGTTTGTGTTACGTCTTTTAGAAGCCCGTTTTTTATAATACGAATCGTTATTAAACCTGTTTTCGAAATTGGTATTAAAATCGAAGCTTCCGTCTGGGAAAACCAAAAACTCGACACCGCGCTCAATAAACATAATAGGTTGTGCGTAACGGTAGCGTTTTGTTTTATCTAATTTGGTTTTTTGGTCTTGGTGGTTTAGCTCTGTTGCCGATGCGGATGTTAATCCTATTAACAAGCCTGCAAATACTAGTAAAGATCTTTTCATAATCAGTATAGGATTTTAATTAATAATTCCGAAATTTTTTAACTCCCCGTTACTATCGAGGGGCTTTTAGCTTTTCGGCTTACGCTATTGTTTTGTAGTTTTCAATTAATGTGCCAAAAATGTAAGTATTTAATTGCTAAGATTTTACGTTTGTTAATTTTGTGGTTACTTTTTTTTACTTTTATAGAAGCCAATCATTTTAAATGAAAAAACAATACGAAACCTGTAAAAATTGCGAAGAAAATTTTGAAGAAGACTTTAGGTTTTGTCCGCATTGCGGGCAAAAAGCAAAAGACGAGCTTACTCTTGGCGTTTTGTTTTATAACACAATAAGCAACTATTTTTCGTTTGATGCGCGCTTTTTTAAAAGCTTTTTTCCGCTTTTGTTTAAACCGGGGTATTTAGCAAGTAAGTTTATTGAAGGTAAACGCTTGTTGTATTTGCATCCGGCACAAATGTATTTGTTTATTGCTGTGGTGTTTTTCTTTTTGTTTTCATTTATCCAAAAAAGTCAAATTCAAACACTTGATGAAAATCTTGCTAAAACACTTAAAAAAGAAAATAAAATTGATAAGATAGAAGATGAACATGTTAGAGATTCTATAAAAGCTGTTCAATTAGCAAAACAGAAAGTAGAAGATTCTTTAGCGCGTGCTGAACTCCGTAAGACTTTGAAGGATAATAAATTTATTCATGGTTTTTCTGAAGAACAAATGGATTCTCTTGTAAATGCTGAAGATTTTAGAAACAATGGGATGGTTAATTTTGACTTTAATACAAAATCTATTGATTCTTTAATAGCCTTGGGTGCGCCGGATAATGAGCTTTACGAAGCCATGGGAATGCCCAGTGATGCCGGTTTTTTTAAAAGGAAATTATATAAGCAAGTGCTAAAGTTTTATAAATCAAGAAAAGGAGGTAGCATTTTGCAAACCTTTTATGATACGATTCCTATCGCCATGTTTTTTTTATTGCCAATATTCGCGCTAATTCTTAAAATTTTATATAGAAAACATGGCTTGTATGCTCACCACTTGGTATTTAGCTTTTATTTTTTTTCGTTTTTATTTACTGTTTTTAGTATAATTATTGGGGCTAACTTTATTGTAAATATTCCAGACTGGATAGATTGGTTGGTTGCGTTTTCTACATTTATATATTTATACTTGGCACTAAAGCGCTTTTATAATCAAGCTAAGTTTAAAACATTTTTTAAAGCTAGTTTGTCGTCGTTTTTGTTTTTATTATTCGTGGCGCCATTAACTGTTGTTATTTTAGGCATCTTTGCTTTTATGTTTTATTGATTTTTTTTCGCGCAAAGACGCTAAGGCACAAAGTTTTTTAACGTTTAAGTAATAGCTTGTTAAAAATAGAATAACTTTCAGCTTAAAAACATAAGCTAGCAAGTAAGCGCGTTAGGGATTGAAACGGCATCCTTTTTAAAACTTGCGTGTAATAAAGATTGGGGAAACTTAAATTTTGCAGATTGCCACGTCCTTTGTCCTCGCAATGACTTTTTTAAAAAGATATAGTGTAAAGCCCGACCCCTTTTTGGGGTAACGCCCAAAAAATTGTGTTGTTATTAAAGCTTCTCTTTTAAATACTTGCCCGTTTCTGAAGCTTTAATTTTTACAATGGCTTCGGGTGTTCCGGTAGCAACCAAGTTTCCACCAGTTTCGCCACCTTTTGGGCCCAAATCGATAATGTAATCGGCACATTTAATAAGTTCTAAATTGTGCTCAACAACAATGATGGAGTGGTCTTTTTCAATTAAGGCATTAAACGATTTTAAAAGTTTTTGGATATCGTGAAAATGCAAACCTGTTGTTGGCTCGTCGAAAATAAAAAGTGCTTTTTCCTTTGTGTTTCCCTTGCCTAAAAACGAAGCGAGTTTAATACGCTGCGCTTCGCCACCGGAAAGGGTGGAAGAGCTTTGGCCTAAAGTTACGTAGCCTAGGCCTACATCTTGCAATGGTTGTAGCTTGTTTTTTATTTTTGTTTGCGCATTAGCATCAAAAAATGCAACGGCATCATCAATGGTTAGGTTTAAAATATCATCTATGTTTTTATTGGCAAATGTAACCTCAAGCACTTCTTTTTTAAAGCGTTTTCCTTTACAGGTTTCGCATTGCAGGTGCACATCGGCCATAAATTGCATTTCAATGGTTACTTCACCTTCGCCCTTGCAAGTCTCACAGCGTCCGCCATCTACGTTAAACGAAAAGTGTTTGGGCTGATAGTTTCTAATATTGCTTAGTTTCTGTTTTGAAAATAAGGCACGAATATCGTCGTAAGCTTTAATATAGGTTACTGGGTTGGAGCGTGAGGAGCGTCCTATTGGATTTTGATCGACAAACTCAATATGGTTTATGTTACCAAAATTACCTTCTAAAGCTGAAAACTGCTCGGGTTTATCGCTAAAATCGGTTAGTTTTTTTTGTAAAGCGGGGTATAAAACCTTTTTAACAAGTGTACTTTTTCCGCTACCGGAAACACCTGTAATAACGGTTAGCATACCTAATGGAAAACGAACGTCGATATTTTTTAAGTTGTTTTCGCGAGCTCCAATAATATCTACATAATATTTAGAGGTTCTGCGTGTTTTAGGGATTTCAATTTTTAGGGTATCATTCAGGTATTGAGCCGTTAAGGAGTTCGAATTTAAAATATCGGCATAAGTGCCATGAGCCACCACATGGCCACCAAAAGTTCCTGCTTCTGGACCTATGTCTATAATGTTATCGGCGGCCAACATAATATCTTCGTCGTGCTCTACAACAATTACGGTGTTGCCTAAATTGCGCAGTTGCTTTAAAACCAGTATTAGGCGTTCGGTGTCTTTTGGATGAAGGCCAATACTGGGTTCGTCTAAAATATACATCGAGCCTACCAAACTGCTGCCTAACGATGTGGCGAGATTAATACGCTGGCTTTCGCCACCAGAAAGCGTGTTAGATTTTCTGTTTAAAGTCAAGTAATCCAGACCAACATTCGCAAGAAATAAAAGCCTATTGTTAATTTCTGCTAAGAGCCTGCTTGCTATGGTTTTGTCGTGTTTGTTTAAATCTAATTGTTTAAAGAAAATTGCCAATTTATCTAAAGGCATTTCAACTAAATCTGTAATGGTTGCGCCTGCTATTTTTACGTAATTGGCTTCAATTCGCAAGCGTTTACCGTTGCAGGTTTTGCATTTTGTTTTTCCGCGGTAACGCGACAGCATCACGCGGTTTTGGATTTTATAGGCCTTGGATTCCAGTTCGGCAAAAAAAGCATTTAATCCTTCAAAATGTTTATTGCCCGTCCAAATAAGTTCTTTTTGAGCTTCACTTAACTCGAAATACGGTTTGTGGATCGGGAAATCGAATTTATGCGAATTGTTTACCAATTGGTCTCTGTACCAGCTCATGCTTTCTCCGCGCCACGGAAAAATGGCATTTTCGAAAATAGATAATCCGGTGTTGGGGATTACCAAATCGTCGTCAATCCCAATAATATCACCATAACCTTCACATTGCGGGCAGGCGCCGTAAGGGTTGTTAAAACTGAATAAATGCACATTGGGTTCTAAAAAAGTAATGCCATCCAATTCAAAAGTGTTGCTAAATTCGCGTTGTTTATTCTTAGAAAGTGTCTCAACAATGCAGGTGCCTTTGCCTTCAAAAAAAGCGGTTTGTGTGGCATCGGCCAATCGATTAAAAAAATCTTCATCGTCCCGTACTATAATCCTATCAACAACTAAAAAAATGTCTTTTTCATCTAAAATAGCCGTTGCTTCATCAATTCTAATAACTGCATTATTAACCTTAATTCTGGCATAACCTTGTTGGTTTAATGCTTTGAGTTTATCGCTCAGCGTGCGACCCTCTTCCAAGTGGATAGGAGCGAGGAGCAATAGTTTTTCGCCTTCGGGAAATGTTTTTAAATAATTTAAAACATCGGTAACTGTATCCTTTTTTACTTGGTTTCCAGAAACTGGCGAATAGGTTTTGCCTATTCTGGCGAACAACAGTTTTAAGTAATCGTAAATTTCGGTTGTTGTTCCAACGGTTGATCGCGGATTGGTTGAGTTTACTTTCTGCTCAATAGCAATGGCCGGGGCGATACCTTTTATGTAATCTACTTTTGGCTTGTTTAGCCTGCCCAAAAACTGGCGGGCGTAACTCGATAAGCTTTCTACGTAGCGCCGTTGCCCTTCGGCATAAAGCGTATCGAAAGCCAAACTGGATTTTCCGGAACCCGATAACCCAGTAACAACCACTAATTTGTTTCTTGGTATAACAACATCGATATTTTTTAAGTTATGCAATTTTGCACCTTTGATAATGATGTTGTTTTTTGGGTTTATTTGCGAAATATTAGTAATCATAGGCTTTTTAAAGGAATAATTTTGCAAAGATACTATAAGTAAATCAGCTTAAAAAATGGATTATTGTTTATTGGATTGTTAAAAAAACAGATTTTTTTTTGTTTTTTAGGAACGATTGTTGTTATATTTGATTTATCAATTAAAACAATTCTAGCCTATAGCATACTATTACTTTAAAAAAATTAACCCCAAGCAATGAGGTTTTTACCTCTACGCATTAAAGTAATGATTATGCAATACGAACTTATTTCTGATGCTAATTTAGTTAGCAACTATATTAAAGGTGAAGAAAGTGCTTTAGAAACTCTTATTACTAGGCACAAGCAAAAAATCTATAGTTTTATTTATTCTAAAGTTTATGATAGGGATGTTGCTGAAGACATTTTTCAGGACACTTTTATTAAAGTTATCCGTACGCTTAAACGTGGGGCTTACAACGAAGAAGGTAAGTTTTTGCCATGGGTAATGCGTATTTCACATAATTTAGTTATTGATTTTTTTAGAAAGAACAACCGTATGCCAAAATTTGATAATAGTGGCGATTTTAGTATTTTTTCTGTACTGAGCGACACGAGCCTAAATGCCGAAAAATCTATAATAAAAGAGCAGGTAGAACACGATGTAAGGCGTTTGGTTGAAGAGTTGCCCGAAGACCAAAAAGAAGTGCTCATGATGCGCATTTACAACGATATGAGTTTTAAGGAAATCTCTGAGCGTACCGGTGTTAGCATTAATACCGCTTTAGGGCGCATGCGCTATGCATTGATTAATTTAAGGAAGATAATAGATAAGCATAACATAGTTTTAACAAACTAGTACAATAAAGTAAGTTTTGTTGCGTTAATAGGGTTAAATAATCTATAAATTAATAAAATGGCAAAACTTTACCCTGAAAATTCTATTGAAAATTTAAACGATCTAAAACCGCGGGAAGAAACGGTTAATTTTCTTCTAAATTATTCCAAGGCTTTAAGTGTTATAAATTATAATAAAATGAAGTTTGAAGCACTTCTAAATTAAGTTTAATGGGAAAGTCCTGATCTTTTTTTAAAATCAGGACTTTTTTTGTTGTTATATCCTTGTTTGCTAAGACCTGTCAGGTTTTAACCTGACAGGTCTTGATGTTATTAGACGTGCTAGAAATAATACAAATGCAAGTATGAATGGAAATTGGAATGGTTAAAAAAATTAGTTATTTTTGTTTTTATGCCGACAATATTAAGAATTAATGGATTTCGATTTTTCTTTTACAGTAACGAGCATTTACCTATTCATATTCACGTTGAAAAAGATAATAAAACAGCTAAATTTAATTTAGAAGAAATTGAACTTGTAAAATCAAGAGGATTTAATGCCTCTGAATTAAAAGAAATGCGTAAATTAGTTAGTGAAAATATAGCAATATTTAAAAACAAATGGGATGAGTATTTTAACAATTAATAAATCAAAAATTGCTTCTGATTTATCATTTACAGATACTAAAATGATAATCCATTTAGAAGATGGACGAGAATTATCGGTTCCTTTAGAATGGTTCCATAAATTACGAAACGCTACAAAAGAGCAATTAAATTCGTGGCGTTTTATTGGAAAAGGAGAAGGTATTCATTGGGAAGCATTGGACGAAGACATTTCTGTTGAGAATTTGATTGAATAACCTATATCACCTTCTTATACGCATTTAAGTGCTGGTTTTTGCTCATTTACGAATCCCAACATTCTAAAACCGCGGGAAGAAACGGTTAATTTTCTTCTAAATTATTCCAAAGCTTTAAGTGTTATAAATTATAATAAAATGAAGTTTGAAGCACTTCTAAATTAAGTTTAATGGGAAAGTCCTGATTTTAGCAAATCAGGACTTTTTTGTTTAAAATATTTCTTGAAAATTTATAATCTAGGAGGTCTTTTTGGATTGTATTTTTCATCTATAAAATAGGTTCTCCATTTTTTTGCTTTTTTAGACCCTAACTTATAAAAGTTTCCAATTCTAGTAACAGAATACTCATCGTAACAGTTTTCTTTAGTGTTAGGAACTAATGCACAAATTTCGTTACTATAGTTTGGATCATATATAAAAATTCTAACATTTTCTTTATTAGGATCCCAATGCCTGCCTTCTCGATAACCTCCAAAGTCATAGCCAATAGCCAATACTTGATGATGCTTTGTTGGGTCATTATAAATATTGAATAAGCCAAGTGGAATAGGTCTGTTTTTATTAATGGAATTTTTTAAAGTTGTATAAAATCGATCTTCTAATCCCCAATAAAAGAATTCTTCATCTCTTATGCCGTCGGGATTAAAACTCAATTCTCCAAATTTATCAATATTAGCTAATGAGTTTTGTTGCCGTTCATAAATATATTTTTGTAGTGGAGAACCATTAGGGGGTAATGAACTTGTAGCTGGCACAGTCATTTTATATGAAAAATAATCATTCGCAGCATAAGCCATACCTCCACAAAGCCCTTTTAATTTGAACTTAGCGATCCCTGCATCCACAATTGTTTCAAAATCATTTTCAAAATTGAAACCATCTTTATAAACATCAAAAGAAGTGAATTTAGGATTGGGTCTTGCAAGTGTTTCACGTGGCGTAACTAACTCCCATTGTTGCCCTTTTCCTTTATTTAAACTCCACATCCAAACTATAGTGCCTTCTTTTGAATTTGCTTCTTTTGCATCTAAATAAGTCCCTAGTTTAGATTTTATGTAATACTTACCTTTTACATTCGCTTTTTCAAAATACCATTTTTGCCCAGAACTTTCATTTTTATACCACGTCAATACTTCTGATCTCGGACTAGCATTAGCACCTCTTATGTCTAAATATGTTCCTAAATGAGATTTTATGTAATAACTATTATCATTATCTCCTGTAGGAGTTATAAGCCATTTTTGCCCAGAACCTCCACTAAAAAACCACATCCATACTTTTGCACGAGTTTTAGAATTTGTTTCTTTAACATCTAAATAGCGATGTCCGAGTGCAGATTTAATAAAATAATCACCTTGTTTAATAAATTCATTTTTAATTTGAGGCTTGTGTTTACCAGTTGATATTAACTTCCATTTTTGTCCTAAACTTCCATTTTTGCTCCACATCCAAACTTGTGCGCGAGTATATGGATTTGCTCCTCGAATATCTAAATAGTTACCTAAAGCTGAGCATATATAATAAAAGCCATTTCCATCAGGTTCAAATCTCCATTTTTGCCCATTGCCTTTATTTAATGTCCAAGTCCATACCATAGCACGAAGGCCACGTTTTCCTTCTTTGATATCTAAATATGTACCTAAATCTGATTGGATATAAAAATATCCATTACCAGCCGAAGTCAACTTCCATTTCTGTCCAGAACTACCATTTTTATTCCACATCCATACAGGAGTTCTTGGGCTTGGATTGGCTTCTTTTATATCCAAATATGTACCTAAAGCAGATTTTATATAATACACTTCGCCATTTTTTTGGGCTTTTGTTTTATGTGTAACAATTATAAATATGAGCGTCACGATAATTTTAAAAGTAGTTTTCATAATTTTTTCGTTTTAAATTTTATATTGCTAATAAATTTTAATGGGGTGGCTTTGAGAGATTAGTCAAAAACCCATATTTCATTTGAGTTTGAAGGATCAGTCCAACCACCAATCATATATATTTTATTGTCGAAAATATTTAATGTGTGATTAACCCTCGGCGAAAATGGAGCTTTACTTGTTCTTGCTTTCCAGCTTACCCCATCAGAACTGTACCAAATATCATTACGAAGTCCATCATTCTGACTAACTCCACCAAAAACCCATAATTTATTGTCATAAACAATTGCACTAAATCCAGATCTTTTAGAAAATATAGTTTTTGTGTTTATCTTTTTCCAATTAATGCCGTTTTCACTTTGCCATACATCATTTAGGGCTCCCTCATTACTTCCTCCACCTATTAACCATATTTTATTATTAAAAATGTTAATACTAAAGCCATTGCGTTTGGAAAATTCAGCATTACTTGTTTCTTCAATCCAACCAATACCATCATTGCTAGACCAAATGTCATTTCTATGGCCACCTGTTGCATATGCATATCCTCCAACTACCCATATTTTATCATTAAAAACGAATGATTGATGACCATATCTTTTTGAAAAAGGAGCATTAGAAGTTGCCTCATGCCACTCATTACCATTTTCGGTATACCAAACATCATTTAACATACCTATTGATGATGTTGCACCACTTCCACCAATCAGCCATAATTTGTTTTTAAAGACAACCAGCGAAAAAGCTGTTCTCGCTTTAAATGGAATGTTTGCTGACGATGACTTCCAAGTTTCCCCATTATCTTCACTATACCAAATAAAGGATTTAGATCTTTCTGTTTTACCAATAATCCATAGTTTATTTTTAAATACAATAGATTCGTGACCACTTAATAGGTTGTATTGTGACATATTGACTTCTCTAAAAGCTTTGTCTGGAATATTTAAGTTTCGGGTATAAAAAGTAAAAGTATCACTACTTATAATACCACCTTTATTATCTTTAGCCATCACCTTCCAATAATACTTACTATCCAAACCCAAACGCTCAGTTACAGTATAACTGGTATTAGTTAAGTTTTCTGCATAAAGCGTTGTTGGGTCGGGTTCAGTATCTAAATAAAGGTCATAGCTTACAGCGTCTCCATCGACATCTGTTGAGGTCTCCCAAGTAAAACTTGGCAATACATCAACATTAAGCGCATTGTTGGTTACGCCAATTAGTGAAAAAGCTTCGGGCGGGGAGTTGGTTATTATATCATTTTCTTCGTTTTTACTACAGCACATTAAGCATATACTAATTAATAGTATGGTGCTTACTATTTTTACGGATAGGTTTTTTGTTTTCATAATTTCTAAGTTTTAAAGATTAATGATAGGCTATCAAGTCAAATGCTGATGGTGGCTGATTATTGGAATAATCAAGTAGTGTTTCGATTTCCGTATATGCAGCAAGTATTAAAGTAGCGTAGATATATAAATATACTAGTATGGGTTTAGCGTATTTCATAAGTTTTGTTTTTAACCAATAATTTCATTTTATAACTCCAATTAAAAAAGCTTTAAACACTCCTGAAAAGAAATTAGTTTTTGGGTATAGTTATCCTGTGTCGCTATTAAAGCAACATTGTAAATCATGCTAAAACTTAAGAGTACTAGGGGAAAGGGAGAATGAAAAGCTATTTAATGTACTATATAGCCTTCTTGTTAGTATTATTTATAACACCCAATTGTTCCATTAAAATAACTTGGTCTGCTATAAGCCAATGATCTGTAATTAAGTTGTCTGTAACTGTGTAGCGAATTACAAATGGTAGATCCATTTTTTTGTAAGTGGGTGGTATGCCATCAAAATCCGCTTCATGGATTCCACAAGCTCTTCCTCTTACAAGTACTTTATCGTCTTCGGCAATCATTTCTTCTATAAACAATTCGTACTTAGGAAATGCGCCATCGAAAAATAAGATATGGTCTATGAGTTTTTGGTCGTTCGTATATTGTCTACATAGTTCATCAGTTTTTATAACGCCAGATATAGCATTAAAGTAGCGCACTATAAATGCTCGGTTTTGTTTTGTTGTTTCCATTATTAATAGCTTTTAGTATTCCAAAATTAGGGCATTTATAAACTCGATTATTGACTTTTGGTTGCGGATTGTTGCCTTAATGTTGCATGTTGCTTTTTTTATATTTGGATGGAGATAATCCAAACTGTTTTTGAAATGATCTTGAAAAATGACTTTTACTTATAAAGCCCACTTGATAACCAACTTCACTTATATTAAGGTCGTTTTCTTCAGTTTCTATGATGTGTTTAGCTATTTGTAGCCTGTAAAATAATAGATATTGATTTGGAGACATTTGTGTCAACATCTTTATTTTTCTAAAAAGCTGGCTTCTACTTAATGCCATGGCTTTTGCAAGCGCATCTACCTTAAAGTTGCTGTCGCCCATTCTAGCGTTAATTACTTTATTGGTATTTCGTAAAAAAGAAGCCTCTTTTTTGTTTTTTTTATCAGCAGCCAGTTCAAAACTTTCTATTTCTTTAAAGTGAGTATTTAAACGTCTGTTAATTTCAATATAATATGGTGTATAGCCTAAATTATTTTTGTTTTCAAAAATAACAGGATTAGCTGTTGTTTCATTTAGTGGGATATCAATATTATATCGCGTTCCTTTTGAAGTCTTTAAAACATGACAATTATAATTAATTATTGAAGTTATTTCTCGGATTCTCGATAAGTCTGCACCAGTATTTTCTATTTCTATACGAACATGATGTTTTGAAGAAGTCATCATATTAAAATTAATTAACACCTTAAATGATTCTGGAGTAAATGATATGATTTTTTTAATAAATTTTGTGAATTTGAAGGTAAAGTCTTCTAAGTCAAATATTGTAGGAAGGCTTTCAACATGGCTTTGAAAAATTAATTCCACCTTTTGCGCTTTTGCATAGGGTTTTATACTAACTATTAAGTTTTTAAATGATAGAACTAAATCTGAAGTGTGTTTCGAACTCATCTAAAGGTAGTTTATCTTACAAATAATTGCTTTGTTACTAGAGAGTTATGGCTGATTAGTCACTTTAAATTTAAGGAAAATATTATAATAGAATTAATATATTTTCGTTTTTATTATGTGGGTTAAACTCAGCATTGATTTATTATTGTTGTTTTCTCTTTTTATAATATTCCTTTAAAATACTTTTCCTCCCAATAGTTTTAGTAATAATATCTTTCTCCAGATCCCAACCGCGTGCCGGAGAATATTCTCTTCCGTACCATATAATCTGTAAATGCAGATCGTTCCAGAGTTCTTTGGGGAAAAGGCGTTTCGCATCCTTTTCGGTTTGCACTACGTTTTTGCCGTTACTTAAATTCCATCGGTACATTAATCTATGAATATGCGTATCCACAGGGAATGCGGGAATTCCAAAAGCTTGCGAAAGTACAACTGCTGCGGTTTTATGCCCCACAGCGGGTAATGCTTCTAAAGCTTCGTATGTTTTGGGAACTTCTCCGTTATATTTTTCTATTAAAATTTCAGATAACCCATGGATGCCTTTGCTTTTCATCGGCGAAAGCCCCACGGGTTTTATAATCTCTCGAATTTCTTCAACTGTAAGCTTAACCATATCGTACGGGTTATCTGCTTTTTCAAATAATAAAGGTGTTATTTTATTTACGCGAACATCGGTGCTTTGTGCAGACATTAATACCGCTATAAGGAGTGTGTATGGGTCTTTATGGTCTAAAGGAACGGGGATTTCAGGGTATAGTTTGTATAGGGTATTAATAATGAAGTTTACGCTTTCTTGTTTGGTCATTAGATTGTATTTTTACACAAAGTTAAGTCCATAATGGGCATTTTGCTAATAAAATTGTATTAAAACTTTAATAGATGAAAACATTAAAAGTAGGCGATAAGGTGCCAAATTTTGAAGCTAAAGATGAACAAGGAAACATAATTAGTTTAACCGATTACAAAAACAAAAAACTAATCGTGTTTTTTTATCCAAAAGCCAATACACCGGGTTGTACGGCCGAGGCTTGTAATTTAAGAGACAACTACGATGTTTTAAAAGAAAAAGGTTTTGAGTTGTTAGGTGTTAGTGCCGATTCTGCAAAAAAGCAGTCTAACTTTAAAAATAAATACGATTTTCCGTTTCCGCTCTTGGCAGACGAAGAAAAAACGGTAATTAATGCCTTTGGTGTTTGGGGGCCAAAAAAGTTTATGGGCAGGGAGTTTGATGGTATTCACAGAAAAACCTTTGTTGTTGATGAAAACGGTGTTGTAGAGCGTGTAATCGATAAGGTGAAAACCAAAGACCACGCCGCTCAAATATTGGGCTAGGCTTTAAAAACGATTATTTTTTAACCGTTCTTTTTTTAATGCTCATTGGTTTTAAAGGCTTACGGGTGTAGCCAAACAGTCTGTAATCTTTTATTAAATCGGCAATGCCCTCTGGCACCATGTTTTCCCAACCGCGCTCTCCGTTTTCTATTTTGTTAAGGATTTCCCTAGAGAAAATGCCCATAATGCTAGTATCGTAATCTTCTATGTCAATTACTTTTCCGTTGTATTTAAAGAATTTGTAAAGTTCTTTCATTCTAGGATATACCTTTAGGTTTTTACTGCTTATTAGTTCGCCGGTTTTAGGGTCTTGCATGGGGTATAGGTACACTTTTAAATCCTTAAAAAACAATTTGCCAAAAGCTTCAAGAATACCGCCGCTTAAGTGGCGGTAGTATTTCTCGTCAAAAATTTCAATTAAATTATTAACGCCCATGGCTAGCCCCATTCTCGCTTTGGTATAAGTTGAGAAATATTCTACTACTTTATAATATTCTTGGAAATTTGAGATCATTACAGATTGCCCGAGCGAGCACAGCAAATCTGCTCTATCCATAAAATCTTGCTCGTCTATTTCGCCCTCTGCCCTTAGGTTGGATAGGGTTATTTCAAAAACCACTTCGGTTTTATCTACATTTACCTTATTTTCTTTAATAAACATTTCGTATGATTTTTCATACATTGCCATATTTACTTTGGTTACGGGCCTAAAACTTCCGCGGAGCGCTAAAATATTTTTTTTATAAAGTACTTTTGCTGGTAGCACATTGTTTCCTTCTGGACTAAACATTACGGCGTCTGTCATGCCGTTTTTAACCAACTGCAAGCTCATAAGCCTGTTGTCGACATTTTTAAAGACAGGGCCGGAAAAATTTATGGTGTCAATTTCTAATTGGTCTTTATCTAAGTGGTCGTACAAATAACGAAGCAGCTTTTTGGGTTCGTTGTACTTGTAAAACGCACCATATATTAAGTTTGTGCCTAAAACGCCCAAGGTTTCTTGTTGCAAACGGGCATCGGTTTCTTTAAAGCGCACGTGCAGTATAATTTCGTTGTAATCTGCTCCAGATTCAACTTGGTATTTAATACCCACCCAACCATGGCCTTTAAATTTTTTAGCAAAATCTATAGTTGCAACCGTATTGGCATAGGCAAAAAATATTTTGTTTGGGTGTTTATCTCGTGTTATACGTTTTACCATTAGATCCATTTCGTGCGAAAGCATCTTGCGCAAACGCGCTTCGGTTACGTAGCGCCTATCGTCTTCAATTCCGTAAATAGCATCACTAAAATCCTTGTCGTATGCAGACATGGCTTTTGCTATTGTGCCAGAAGCACCACCTGCTCTAAAAAAATGGCGGCAAGTTTCTTGGCCTGCTCCAATTTCTGCAAAAGAACCATAAATATTTTCGTTTAAATTTATACGCAATGCTTTAGATTTTAACGATGGTACATCGTCAAATTCCTTATCGCCTTTTATGGTAATTTCCATATTTCTTAGAGTTAGAAGTAATCTCTACAAAGGTATTAAATAACTGTAGCAAACAAAAAAATAAGCTTATTTTTGTGCTTCAATATTAAGACTTTTGAAAATCACATTTCTTGGTACGGGCACATCTCAGGGCATTCCGGTAATAGGGAGTACGCATCCGGTTTGCCTTAGCAAAAACCCTAAAGATAAGCGGTTACGGGTCTCTGTTTTAATCGAGTGGGACGAGTATGCGTATGTAATAGATTGTGGCCCCGATTTTAGACAGCAAATGCTGCAAAGCAAATGCCATAAAATTAATGGGATTTTGTTTACGCACGAACATTCTGACCATGTTGCTGGTTTAGATGATATTAGGCCGCTATGCTATTTAAATGGCGACATGAATATTTATGCGCACCAACGTGTAATTGAATCTATTAAAAAGCGGTTCGAATATATTTTTGAAACCAAAAACAAATACCCAGGAGCACCAACAATAATTACAAACAACATTGAAAACAAGCCGTTTGATTTATCTGGAATAAATGTTGTGCCCATTAATGCAGACCACCATTTTGTACAGGTTTTTGGTTTTAGAATGAATGATTTTGCCTATTTAACCGATGTGAAAACCGTTGAAGATACTGAGGTTGAAAAACTTAAAAAACTCAAGGTTTTGGTGGTTGATGCTTTGCGTATTGAGCCACATATTTCTCATTTCAATCTAGACGAAGCACTGCGATTTGTTGAAAAAGTAAAACCCGAAAAAGCCTATTTTACACATATAAGCCACTTGTTGGGTTTTCACGACGAGGTACAGCAAAAGCTGCCAAAAAATGTTTTTCTCGCATACGATGGCTTACAGATAACCATTTAAAAAAGTAAACAATGAAACAAAAAATTTTTATATACCTTTTTGTGTTTTCGGCATTGCTAGTGCTGTTTCAGTATGTTAATTCTAAACGTATTTTTGAAGATTTGAATAATAAATTGGAAAATTATAAAGAAAAATCCAAAACCTACAAAGATTCAATAGCGGTTTTGCAACACGATATTTTAACGCTATCGCATTTTAATTTGCACAACAATGAAGATGCGATTAGTTATTTTGAAAAAGACGGCTACAATACCGAAGAGCTGATCCCTTTTATAAAAGACGAACTTTATAAGTTAAACGAAATTAAAGGGCAACACCCCATTGTGCCCTATGCGGCTAGCGAAGGCCGGAAAATGTTAATTAACACTGTTAAATTATTAAATCATAAATGGATAATTGCCGATTTCTCTGATGGCGATTATTGGGGCGAGATATTTTTAACCTACGAAATAACTGAAGATAAACAGCTAAAATTTAATTTAATAGAGTCGTTTCTATACCCTCTCGATTAACTACTTTAAAACTTTATAAGCTACCCCTTTTTGCTTTTTTGTTTCCCCTACATACGAGTATTCAAAAGTGTAAGACGAATCGGTGGTAGTTAATATTTTTAAGTGAATATCTTTTCTTTCGGCCATGTTTTTTGGATTAATGGTTTTAAAAATAACCTCGCAATCGTTTATCCAACGCAATTTAGAAGAGTCTGTTTTTTTGTTGTAGGTTTCAATTTGCAAATCTTCGTTTCTAGTAAAAGAAGATTTGTACAATACGCCGTTTAAAGTAACTTCGCTGTAAAACTTACCTGTTTTATAGTTCTTACAATTTCTAGAAGTTTCATAACAGCCAAAAACACTAAGCAATAACAATAAACTAAATACACGCATAACATTATTTTTGCACAAAATTACTAAAGAAAGCAATTGTGGCCATGTTTAAATTAAAAAGATATTAGTTCTTGAAATTATCAAAACTCCCATCAGAATACAATATGATAATGCGCTCAATTTCCTTTTCTTTATTTTTTGGTACAGCAAATGGGGTTTCCTCGATTTTCAAATCTTTAGTATTGGCCCTAACGTTTTCCAAAACACGATTTGCTGGAAATTCTCCTTTGCCATTTAAAAGCCAATAGAGTTCAACCTCCGGATAGGCATAAAGCACTTTTAAAACAAAGTCTAAACTAGGTTTGTTTCTACCTGATAAAATATGTGAAATACTGGACCGTTGTACGTTGATCTTTTCGGCGAAAGAAGAAGCCGATTCCCCATAATAATCCATAACTTTTTTTAGTCTTTTTACGAAAGCCTCGTTGTTTATCATTGTAAATTCGTGATTGCGATTTAATACGTTACAAATGTAACGATTTAATATAAATTATAGTATTAACGATAATAAATAAACTTATTTAATATAAACTATTTATTTATATTAAATAGCATAAAGTACTGATAATGATACTCTTATTAGTGAAATAATATTTTTAAGATTTAACACGGTTTTTAACACCCCATAAATTTATAATATGGTTATAGATGTAAACAAAATGCTTTGAATCCTTTGTTTACAAATGTAAATTACTAAATGTTTACATTTGTATCACAAAAAAAATCAATGGATACAGAGTATATTAAATTACTGTTTATAAAACACAAAGAAAACAGTTTGACACACCGTTATATAACCAATCGAGATATTAAACCGTTATTGGATAAGCTTAAAGATAAGCTGGGTATTAAAACCATTGGTAAGTCTGTATTGGGCAAACCTATTTACGCCGTAAAATTGGGCAAAGGCCCTAAAAAAATATTAATGTGGTCGCAAATGCACGGTAACGAATCGACCACAACAAAAGCCCTGTTCGACCTACTAAACACTTTAATTGATGCTAATAATCTTAATTATATTTTAGAGGTTTGTACTTTGCACATTATTCCCATATTAAACCCAGATGGCGCAGAGTCTTACACCAGGGTTAATGCCAATGGGGAAGATCTTAATAGGGATGCACAAGCTTTAACCCAACCTGAAAGCAAGGTTTTAAGAGCTGTTTTTAATAGTTTTAAGCCGCACTTTTGTTATAACCTTCATGGGCAGCGAACCATTTTTGGTGCTGGAAAAGCAAATAAATCTGCAACAGTATCATTTTTAGCACCAGCCCAAGACCAAGCATGTTCAATTACATCTACACGAAAAATAGCTATGGAAATTATTGCTGTTATGAATAGGGCACTACAAAAAGAAATTCCGGATCAGGTTGGTGTTTACGATGATGCTTTTAATTTAAATTGTGTGGGCGACACCTTTCAGAGCCAAAATGTGCCCACTATTTTGTTTGAAGCTGGTCATTTTCATGAGGATTATGCCCGCGAAAAAACACGTGAATATATTTACACAGCTATGCTCGAATCTTTAAATTACATAGCTAATACTACTGTTAATGGGAATTTATATGAAGCCTATTTTGATATTCCTGAAAACGAAAAATGTTTTTTTGATGTCATTATAAGAAATGCTAAAGTAGTGAAGGGCAACAAGCTTAAAGTTGAAGACATTGCCATAATGTACCAAGAAAAACTAATAAACGGTAAAATTGAGTTTGTGCCCAAAATAGAAAAAATAAAAAAACTAACTCAATTTTATGGCCATAAAGAGATTGATGCCAATAACCATAGAGTATTGGATGAATTTGGCAATCCGGTAAAAGTTAATAACGAAAACGATTTCGTAATAGTAAATAATAGTAAAATTGTCTTAATTTAATAACAAAAAGTAGAAATAGTATCTCTTTATTATTAAAAATGTATTAATTTTGCTTATTATTTAAGAATAATTAATTATGGGGAAAATTAAATTAGACGAAATCGATCATCAAATTCTTGATATGTTAATTGACAACACAAGAATACCGTTTACAGACATAGCTAAAAAATTACTGATTTCTGCAGGGACAGTTCATGTACGTGTAAAAAAAATGGAAGAATCTGGTATTATAAGAGGTTCGTCTTTAACTTTAGATTATAAAAAACTAGGCTATTCGTTTATTGCTTACGTTGGCCTTTTTATTAACAACACTTCTCAAACTAAATTTGTTCTGGAGCGTATAAACGATATTCCGTTTGTAACCGTAGCCCACATAACCACTGGGAAATTCAATATTTTTTGCAAAATAAGAGCCAAAAGTACAGAGCACGCCAAGGAAATTATTTTTATGCTCGATGATATTGAAGGTGTTTACAGAACAGAGACCATGATATCGCTAGAGGAAAGTTTAAACGACAAGAAACGCTTAATGCATTCTATTTTTAATGATTTATAAGTTACATTAAATTAAAATTGCCAATTTATCAAAGCCCTCGTAAAAAAGGGCTTTTTTTTATTGCTTTTCGCAGCAGAAGCAATTATTGGGCTTATAATAGCCTCTTTTATGTAACGATTGCATTATTCTTTCTTTAAGAATTAAAGTGTAAAGTTCTTTTTTGGTATAGCCAAAATTGCTAATGCTAATAGAATAATCTAAAGCTTGAACGTAGTGCCACCAGTTTTGGGGCACATATAGCACATCGCCCGGCTCTAAAACAACGCTTATAAATTTATTGTTTTTAAATTCAGGATATTTTGAAGCATCAAAATTATTTATATCTACATTACTTGCAACAGCGCCGTAAATGTGCTTTTTACTGGGGTACATGGTTTTGTTAAACGCCGTTGAGCAGATAATGAACATTTTTCTGCCTTTTATTTGCGCATACACATTGTTGGCGGTATCGGCATGAAAACCAGAAATTGTGTTAGGTGGGCCAATCCAAGCATTTACAACATTTTCTTTGGTGTGCTTTTCAAATAAAGAAAAATCTATATCTTCTTTTAAATGCGGATAAAATTTAAAAATATCTAAAGTAGTTAGGTAGTCTTTTACTGTAGTATTGTTTTTTTCGGCATTTTTTAACTGTAAAATATACTCTTTAAATGATGCACTTTTATATCTATTATCGTCTTGTATAAAATTATCCGAGAGTAAATAAACATCTTTGACATCGTTAAGGTTCGATAAAAAATCAAAATCCCATTTTTTTGTAGCCCCCCATTGGTTTGCCATACCCTTTATTAGCACAGGTTTCTTTTTGCTTAGATAATTTTTTTTAAATGTGGCAGCATTTACAGACGATATTTCATCAATAGGGTAACTTTGCTTTACGATTTCTGAGACAATATTCATTTTATATAAATTTTAAAAAGATTCGGAGGGTTAATAATCAATACCTTAACCTATTATTGTTCCAAAATATTATTTTTAAGCACCTAATAAATTAAAAATAGATTAATTACCAATAATTTCGTCATAGACGCATAAAGCTCCTATTTGTGAATAGCTATTAATAGGTATTTTGTGCTAGTTGAGTGATAATTTTGCAATTCAAAGAATAATTTTGATAGTATTGAACGTTTAAGAGACATTTATTAAAATTTTAATTTAGGGTAATTAATTTGTAAAACATGGTATTTAATTCCATAGAGTTTTTTATATTTTTACTGATAGTTTTCTTACTATATTGGCTGGTTTTTAAAAAAAGCCTTAAAGCCCAAAACTTACTGCTTCTTTTTGCAAGTTACCTGTTTTATGGCTGGTGGGATTGGAGGTTTTTATCGTTGATATTGCTTAGCACCACAGTAGATTATTTTGTTGGATTGAAAATAAATACCAGTGAAAAAAAAGCGATTCGAAAATCGTGGCTTTGGG
Source organism: Gelatiniphilus marinus (assembly GCF_042684345.1). Lineage (NCBI taxonomy): Bacteria > Pseudomonadati > Bacteroidota > Flavobacteriia > Flavobacteriales > Flavobacteriaceae > Gelatiniphilus > Gelatiniphilus marinus. Next base: position 580,579 of record NZ_JBHULK010000001.1, read on the forward strand.
TAAGCGTGCTTTTTAATGTTGGGCTATTGGGTTTTTTTAAGTACTTCAATTTTTTTGTTGAATCTTGGGTAGATATGTTCGCAATGCTTGGTTACCACATGAAAAGCACATGGACCTTACAGGTTATTTTACCAGTTGGCATATCGTTTTATACGTTTCAAACCATGTCGTATTCTTTTGATTTGTATTATGGAAAACTACAGCGACCCACAAAAGATTTTTTATCGTTTGCCACTTTTGTTAGCTTTTTTCCGCAATTGGTGGCAGGCCCTATTGAACGTGCTTCAAATTTATTATCTCAAATAACCACCAAAAGAGCGTTTAATTACAATCAATCTGTTGGTGGTATAAAGTTAATACTGTGGGGACTTTTTAAAAAGATAGTTATTGCAGATTCGCTGGGGCCAATTGTAGATGATATTTTTGCAAACTACTCAACATATCCAGCTTCAACACTTGTTTTAGGGGTTACATTATTTAGTTTTCAGGTTTATGGAGATTTTAGCGGATATTCTGATATTGCCATAGGTACAGCCAAATTGTTTGGTATAGAGCTTATGTCTAACTTTAAATTCCCTAATTTTTCCAGAAATGTTGCCGAATACTGGCAGCGGTGGCACGTATCGCTCTCTACATGGTTTAGGCATTATGTTTACATACCCTTGGGCGGCTCCCGTGTGAGCAAGCTAAAATCGGTTAGAAACATCATTATCATTTTCCTGGTTAGCGGCTTTTGGCACGGTGCCAACTGGACCTTTATATTTTGGGGCGCTTTTCATGCCTTGGCATTTATACCTGTGTTTTTGTTGGGCAGAAATACCATTTATAAAAACAGTGTAGTGGGCCAGCATACATTTTTCCCATCGTTAAAAGAAATAGGGCAGGTTATTTTAACCTTTGGCATAGTAACCTTTTCCAGGATTTTCTTTAGATCGGAATCCATTACCGATGCCTTTGGTTTTATAAAAAGGATACTCTCTAACTTTACCTACGAGGTGTACCACCATCCTATGGGCTATAGAATGATTGATTACTATATACTTTTGGCACTGTTTGTTTTATATGAATATAGCATAAGAAAAGACGAACGATCTCCATTTAAATTCAAATCGAAAATTGTTAGATTTATAATATATACCTTAGCAATATTGCTGATGCTGCTCTTTTACGATGATACTATCGATAGGTCGTTCATTTATTTTCAATTCTAATAAAAAATGAAAAAACTGTTTTTAAAAACCGCCCTTTATGCCGCATTGATACTTTTGGCACTAGAAGCCGCAATACGTGTTTTACATTTAACAAAAGACTATCCGTCGCGGTATGTTGACGAGTTTAATGTAGAGAAATGGGTGCCCAACCAGACCGGAATGTCTGTAACGGGTATTAGAAGGCAAAATTTCTCTGAGTACAAAATCAATGGGTCTGGGTTTAATTCGTATCGAGAATTTGCACCAACGCACGATAAGACAGAAATAGCCTTGGTTGGCGATTCGTTTATCGAAGGCTTTCACCAACATTATTATAATTCCATCGGAAAAAAAATAGAGCACAAGCTCCCCAATGTTGAAGTTTACGAGTTTGGTTATGCGGGCTACGATTTTGCAGACCAATTGCATTTAATACATGCCTATAAAAATATGTTCGATAAAATAGACCATGTGGTGTTGGGCCTAAAATTTGAAAACGATTTAACACGGGGCGAGTACAGCGTTGTGGCAGACAGAATGCGGCTTGAGTCGCCGTTATACCAAAACCTTCGTAAAATTAAATTGATAGTTTATGCACAAAACAGTGGTTTTTTCGACTCTGCATCAAAACTAATGCGCAATATGCTTTCTGCTTTTAAAAAAAACACCGCGAACACAGGTAACAAGAAAACTTCTGAAGAAATACAGAAAACACAGCTAAAATATATAGAGAATTTTAAATCGCTCACAAAAAAATACGGGTACGATAAAAAACGGTTTACACTGCTTTTAAACTCTAATGAAACGCCCCAGGTATTTTTAGATTATCTTGAAAGCAATAATTACAGCTACATAGATTTTTACGGTGCCTTAAACGCATCAAAAAAACCAACCACCTTGATATACGATAGGCATTGGAACAACCATGGGCGTAATTTAATAAGCGAATTAATTTTCAATCGTATTAAAAATCAAGATTAAAGCCATAAAAGCACACCATTATTCTTGCTTGTCTGCATTACATCTTTTATTGTGGTTTATCATCTAAAAATTAAAGCATACATGTTTTTTTTGTTAAATTTACAGCCTACTTTATTTTAACAAAAAAAGACAATCAATGAATATTTTGATAACTTCCGCAGGAAGAAGAGTATCTCTGGTCAAGGCCTTTCAAAAAGAATTGAAAAATTTAATACCCGAAGGGAAAGTAATGACCACAGATTTTAACATCGAGCTATCTGCAGCCTGCCATGTCTCTGACCAAGCATTCAAGCTGCCTTTGGTAAGCCATAAAAGCTACCTAAACAGCCTTTTGGACACCTGTTTGGCGAATAACATAAAACTAATAATCCCAACAATAGATACCGAACTGCTCCTGTTGGCAGAAAACGTTAAATTATTTGAAAAAAACGGGATTAATCCCATAGTCTCATCAAAAGCATTTATTGGCATCTGTAGGGACAAAAGAAAAATGAGCGCTTTTTTTATTGAAAACAATATAAATGTAGCCAAAGAATACTCGAAGTACGATTACAAGTTGCCTTTGTTTATAAAACCATTTAACGGAAGCCGAAGCATAGATACTTTTGTAATTAAAAACCATGAAGATTTAACAGAATACCATTTTATAAACAAAGATTTAATGTTTCTGGAATATATAGACCATGATGAATACGATGAGTTTACCTGCGACCTTTACTATGATAAAAACAGTAATTTAAAATCTGTTATCCCCAGAATGCGAATAGAAGTAAGAGACGGAGAGGTAAATAAAGGCATAACGCAAAAAAATTCGCTGGTTGATTATATTATAGAGCACCTAAGCCATATAGAAGGCGCTAAAGGCTGCTTAACAGCCCAGTTTTTTAAAAACTCTAAAACCAATAAAGTTTATGGCATTGAGATTAATGCCAGATTTGGCGGTGGCTACCCTTTAAGCTATTTGGCCGGTGCAAATTTTCCGAAATGGATTATACAAGAATACCTTTTTAACCAGGATATCGATTTTTTTAACGCTTGGGAATCTAACTTGTTAATGTTGAGATTTGATAACGAAATACTTGTGCATGACTACAAAAAGTAATTTGATAATAGTTTTCGATTTGGATGATACCTTATACAATGAAATAGATTTTTTAGAATCTGCATTTGTTGAAATAGCCGGTTTTTTGTCAACCAAACTAAATAAGTCGGCTAACCAGATTTTAACTGAAATGCTAAGCTATTACAATAATAAACAAAACGCTTTTAAAGAAGTTTTAGCCAAAAACCATTTAACAGACGTTGATGTTGAATATTTGCTGAAAATATATAGAAACCATCTGCCTAACATCAGTTTAACCAATCAAAATAAAAAACTGCTAGAACATTTAAAAGGCAGAGTACATAAATTAGGAGTAATTACAGATGGCAGAAGTACCCAGCAACGAAATAAAATAAAGGCCTTGGGACTAGCCGATTTTTTTGATGACGTTATAATATCTGAAGAATTCGGGTCAGAAAAACCAAATGTGGCTAATTATGAATATTACACCAATAAATATGGCAATGGGTTTAATTACGTTTACATTGGCGACAACACAAAAAAAGATTTTGTAGCACCAAACGCGTTGGGCTGGACCAGTTTATGTTTGTTGGATAACGGTAAAAACATTCATGCACAAAACCTTAATTTAAACCCAGATAAAACACCTACTTATACAATAAACAATTTAACCCAGATTAAAGATTTATTGTTTTAAATATAAAAATATACCATGGAGTTAACAGTAAATAAAATATTAGACGACAAAGATTTTGCAACCTATTTAAGCATTGTGGATTCTTTTGATGTTATAAATCCATTTTCTAAATTCCTTAAGTCTATAATAAACGAAGGAGACGGCAACGAGCTAAGGTATTTTACCTTTAAAAAAGATAATGGAGACATTTTAATTTTAATGCCCTTTGTTCTAAGAAAAATTGCCACAAGAATAGACAGTACCAACTACTACGATGTAATTTCGCCGTATGGCTACAGTGGCCCTTTGTTTAACACCAACATGTCCAGAGGGTATCTGATAGAATTTTGGGAGCAAGTGGACTCTTGGTACAAAGCCAACAGTGTAGTTTCAGAATTTATAAGATTTAGCCTTAACAATAATTTTCAGTTTTACTCGGGCGTGTTAATCCCAACTTTATCGAACGTTAGAGGTGTTATTCTGGATGAAGAAACGCAATGGAGCAACTTAAAGCAAAAAGTTAGAACGAATTGCCGAAAGGCCATTTCTAACAATTTAACATCAAACATAGTTTACAAAAACATAGAAAATGCCGATATTGAAAGGTTTTACAACATATACATTAGTACCATGAAACGCGTAAATGCCAATACGGACTACTATTATTCTCTAGATTATTTTAAAAACATTACGCGCTTAAGCAAAGATAAAATTGTATATGTTTTTATTTACAAAGACGATTTACCCATCTCTACAGAACTAATTCTAATAGCGGGCGATACGCTTTACTCTTATTTAGGCGGTACATTAATGGACTATTTTAATTTACGGCCAAACGACTTTTTAAAAGTAGAAGTTATGAAATGGGCCAGAGCAAATAATTTTGAATATTACAACCTTGGCGGTGGAAGAGAAGATTTAGATAACCTTTACCGATATAAAAAATCTTTCTTTCCCAATGATGAAGACATTATTTTCTACACAGGAAGAAAGATTGTTAATAAAGATATTTACGCTAAATTGGTACACACACACAATGCCTTGGAAGAAGGCGAAAAAAAACCAGAGCAAAACAAAATTGGTTTTTTTCCGGCTTACAGAAAAGCAGGGACTTTACCAACAAAATCAAAAAGTGCTTAATTAAAGCATATTATTTAGGTTTTTCGCAAAATTTAAGCTTAATACTGTTTTTTTTGCCTTTAATAAAATAGGTTTTTTGAGAAGGGGTAACAGCGTAAACTTCAATATCGTTAATCGATTCTGAGTGTTTATACAAAAACTCATATATCCTTCTTTTCAAGAACACATATTTTTCTTGGTTATAATCTAAACGTTCAAGTTCGTTTTCTGCAATGCCGCCATCGCAATTTAATACATTAAAAGTGTTTGCTTTTGTTTTTTTGCCCTTTAATAAAAAAATAAACTCATGAAATCTTGTGTGTATATTCTTGTCTCTAAGCAGTTGTTTAATCTTAAAATATTGACCAAGGGAATTAGCAATAAGCTTAGCAAGTATAGAAGATGAATCGTATAGTAAATGATAATCAAAGTGGTAAAATGTGTTTCCCCATCTTTTCTTATATTCAAAATCCCCTTTAGAAAAATCGAATATTAGAAACTTGTTTTCAATACACCACTCTAAGTGCTTCATGATGTCTATAAATCCAATATTGAATTTAGAATAATCGGTATCAAAAACCGTTAAAGCCCCAAAAACAATGTTGCTTGATAAGTAGTTTACCGAGATGTTAATGGGAGTGTCTTTATCATAGATTACGAATATCGAGGCTTTTTTATCCAATATCATTGGGAATACCAATGCTTCAAGGTAGTTCCATTTTTTATCAGACAAATAATGGTTGTTTATACGCTTTTCACTAAATCTTTTTTTCAATAGTCTGTTAAAATTTTTAAATATAAAATCGTACTCATCTTTAGTGATATTGTCGCCATAATACATTTTATATTTTATGTTAAAGCAGGTTTCTAATTTAACAAGGTGTTTTTTAAATACCTTTCTGCTTCTCGAACTAAAGTTGTCTGAAATATAATCTTGTAAGTTTGTATAATTTTCTAGATTGGCCAAATACCCTTTGTACTGCCTTATTGTTATTAGTTTTAATGTGCCTGTGTCTGGTTTTGTAATGTTTACAAGCGAAGGAACATCGTATATAAAGAACACCTTGTTTTTATAATCTGCTTCATTTTTTTTTATTGTATAAGATAAGCCATTGGTTAAGTTTTTGCCAATATTTATATAAAACGGTAAATATTTGTTTTTAACAAACGAGAGGTTTTCAATAAAATTAAAAATCTTTTCCGGATTGGAATTGTTAAAATGCTTAGACCAAATTGTCGTGAATATCTTAGATGTAAATGGGTTGTTTTTCATTGTTTTGCTAATCTTCCAAGAAATTAATGGCCAACCATTTGTTTAGTGTCGATGCAATATGCTCCATATCTGCTGTGGTGTATCTAAAATCTACATGTATGTTTAAAAAATGCTGCCATTTGTAGGGTATGTTGTTATCTGGCCAAAGCGAAGAAGGATAAATGTTGTTATCAACTAAATACGTTTTTAAAGCATTGTATTTCGTTTTGTTTTTAAATAATAATAATAACCCAAAAGCTGTATATCCTTCGCGTTTTACTATTTTAAAATGGGGATTGGCTTTAATTTTAGAATATAGTAAACCTAGGTTTTCTTGCTTTATTTTTTTAACATCAAAATTTAAGAAAGATTCTATAAAGTCGCCATGGTTTTTTAATAGTTTTGTAAAGGTATAGTTGTGGTTTAGTGCTTCTTCAACCTCATAGAATTTAGGCAAAAATGTTTGGTTATCTGTTGCTTTACAATCATTAATAAACTTTGTTTTAAGTGCCATGGCCTCTTGCATTAAATCCCAGGTTTTATAAAAGTTTTCATCAGCTTTAAACAAGTTATTTATTTTAGGAACGATAGGGTTTGGTGTCCAGTAAATGCCACCTAATGGTATGGGCAGCGATTTACGTAACGAAACAAAGCAATAATTGGCTTTACTGTTTAGGCAAGGGTTGCTTAACCAACCATGGGAGTGGTCTTCAATTACAATGGGTCTATTTGTTTGGTATTGTGGCATTGTGCTTAGCCCCCAATAGTTGTTTATTAAAACCACATCGTTTGGTGTTGCAAATGTGGTTATTTCAATGTTTTCTGAAAATTCAAAAGGATTCGTGTTATAGGTTTCAATATTTTTATAAGTATGCTTAATCCAACCTAATGTGTGTTGGCAGTAATAGTTTGGAAACCAGATTTTGGATATTTTTTTAGAGGCTGAAATTTCATTCAAAATATGCAACAGGGCATGTCTTCCGGTATAAAAAACCGTATAATCCAAATTTAATTTTTTTGATAGGTTTAGATTTTTTTCTGGTTTGCTTTCAAGATGAAAATACGATCCTATGCCTTCTTTTCTTTTCATATACTATTCGTTATCGCCACCTGTAAAGGTTGTCATGTTTAAGCTTTCAGAATTATTAACGCCTTCTTTAATAATTACTTTTTTTATTGTTAGTAAAAGTATTTTAATATCAAGGGCTAAAGAAAGATTGTCAACGTACCAAACATCGTATTCAAATTTTTTAACCCAAAGTATGGTGTTTCTGCCATTTACCTGGGCCCAACCGGTTATGCCTGGTTTAACCTCGTGCCGTCTTTTTTGCTTTTCGTTGTATAATGGTAAATATTCTATAAGCAGTGGTCTTGGGCCAATTAAGCTCATATCGCCTTTAATAACGTTTATTAGTTGAAGCGTTTCATCTAACGAATATTTTCTTACAAATGCACCAACTTTGGTAACTCGTTGATCAAAAGGCAAAAACTCACCAGAGCTATCTTTTTTATCGTTCATGGTTTTAAACTTGATTAGATTAAAAATCTTTTCGTTTTTACCGGGTCTGCGATGTATAAAAAAAGGTGTACCGTTGTTGGCAATGAATAAAAGTAATATGGTGGCTATAATGATGGGTGATAGCAAAACAAGACCAATTAGGGCGCCTATTATATCTATTATGCGTTTAAAAAAATGTTTGTACATAGCAATTAGTTGGGGTTTGATGTTTCTTTTTCTATGGAAGCTATTAAATCGCCAATATTGTCCATGTTCATTAAATCCATGAGTTTAAATTTTATCCCGAACATTTGCTCTATTTCGGTTATTATAAGCATGTGCGTTATAGATTCCCAGCCATCAACATCGTTAGCTGTGGTGTTGTCTTCTAGCTTAAAGTTGCTGTGTTCTAGAATTTTTGTAAATGCAGCTGAGATTTTTTCTAGTATAATTTCTTTTGTCATGGTTGTTGTATAAGTTTTTTTAGTTGCGCTCTGTCTAGTTTACCATTGGTATTGTGCGGTAATTCTGTTATAAAAAAGGTTTTTGTGGGCACCATGTAATTTGGCAATTTATTTTGTAGATGCTCAAAAAGGCTATCGGTATTTGTTTTTTTGCCTTCAATTACCAGTGCAATTTCCTTGTTGCCATCATTATTGTCTATATCTATTACGCAGATGTTGTTATTGGTAACGCTGCGTACGTGGTATTCAATTTCGCCCAATTCTACCCTGAAGCCTCTTATTTTTACTTGAAAATCTTTTCGGCCTACATACATAAGTAATCCTTCTTGATTTAAAAAACAAATATCTCCGGTTTTGTAAAATCTTTTTTCACCGTTTTTTAGGTTAAAAAAAGTAGATTTGTTGAGTGCTTCATTTTTCCAGTATCCTTCCGTGAGCTGATCTCCAGATAGGCAGAGTTCGCCATGCGTTCCTGCATCAACTTTTTTGTTAGCATCATCAACAATCATAAACTCAATACCTTTAAGTGGCTTCCCTATGGATAGCACACCATTATAAGTTGGATTTTTACTGTTAAATTTATAGTTGTAATAGGTGCTGCAAACCGTACATTCTGTTGGGCCGTAATGGTTGTATAGCTTGCTATTGGGTATGCATTTAATCCATTCTTTAACAATATCTTCGTTTAATTTACCGCCTCCAAAAATACAATATTTTACACTTGGCGCGTATATTTCTGGAAAGTAGGGGCGTAGGTAATTAATAATTGCCGGTACCATTTTTATAACCGTTAGCTTATGTTTTAAAAGGAGCTTGAATATCTGAAAGTATTTTATGGAATTACTTGGCACGGTGTAAGAGCAAGCACCTGCTAAAAACGCGGGCAAGAATGCTGTAAGAGATGCATCAAAAGTAAGGTCGTACATCATTAAACATTTGTCCGAATTGTTTAGTTTGTACTCCTTATCTTGGTCTAAGGCAGTTAAGAGTGCGTTTAAGTTTTTAAAGCTTATAGGAATACCTTTTGGTGTACCGGTACTGCCGCTGGTATATAAAATATAGGCAATATCGTTTTTAGTGAAAGGAATTTCTTTTAGGTTTTTAGGGTTCGATTTGGTATCGATTTTTGAAGTGTTAAGAACGTTAAAGTTCTTTTTGAACGCTGAGCTATTTGAAGCATCAAATACTGTTTTAACCTCTGCCAGATCAAAGATTTTTATATTTCTTTCTAGCGGTGCAAATGGGTTAACGGGTATGTAGGCTTTGTTTTCAAACCATATTGCGAAAATGGATGCATATGTCTCTAAATCATTGTTAGCAACCAAACCTATCAAATTTTCATTTGGTGCGATATTATTTTGAATATATAAGCGTATTTTGAAAATAGCATCGGTTAAGTCTTGGTATGTATAAAATACCTCATCAATGCATAATGCATTTTTACTATGATTTGTTTTAAATGATTTTTTAAGATTATCTATAAAATTCATAGCCTTGTATTTTATTCGAAATAACCATCTTGTTGTTTCATTATAGCACCATCAAAATTAAAATCGATTGTATCATGAGCTAAAGAAAACTGTTCTTTTATATTGACATAGGTGCTCATGAATTTTAGCTTTATATGTTTGCCCAAAACCTCATCGTCTGTTAATATATATGTGCATTTAGAAGTTATAAAATGATCCATAAGCGCTGTTAAGCAGAGGTTGTAATTGGTTTGGTTTGATAAAAAATAACGTACTATAAACTCATTGTCCCTAATTAGCACAGAAATAAACCCAATGGTTTTGTTTTTGTTTATAACCAAGAAACTACGGTTGTGTATTTTATGCGACACACTACTTAACAAGCATTTGTAAGGTGCTTTGTTGGTTGTACTGGTTTCCAGATATTGCTGGTTATCAATTTGCCAATTTAGGTATGATTTTGATTTTGGTATTAAATCGTTTTCGCAATGTTTTTTTATAAATTCCCAGTCGTTATCATCTATGGTTTCAAGATACTTATATGCTATGCTTTTTTTGCTTTTGTATATTTTGAGTTTGTTGAATACAGCAATTGAAAAGTGAGAACATCTAGCTGTTATTTTTAATAAAGGCGATACTGTTTTTAAGGCTTTTATTTTGTTTGTTATGAGGTGGTAATCTAAACTAAAAACAAAAATATATTTATTTCTTTTGCCAAATTTGGTAAAGGTTTGTTTTTTGTAATATTCTATGGTTTCAGAGCCCACGTACCTAACAAGAATTTGCTTATTTGTAGCATTAAGAGATAAGGTTTTTGTGTAGGTTGGTAACACCGAGTTTTCGTATTTTTCATGTACCCACCACCTGTTGCTCCAAAACACTTTTTTTAAGCCATTTTTAGTTTTTAAATAATCGGGTACCAAATAAATAAAAGAAATCAACTCATCGTTTTCGTAACCTAATATAGCACAAACATCGTCATTTTCTATGCGTTCGTTTTTTAGCAACCATTTGGCTTTTGGTTTAGAAAACGGAACCACTTTTTTTTTGGCATCCCAATACAAATTTTGTTCTAAAGCATCAGCCAGCATGCTTTTGGTTAGTGCCGTAATTTTTATGTCTTGCATAAATTAGTGTTACTAAATTAAATAGCTTATTATGTTATTTAATTGTTGATTGCAAATATATTAAACAAATTAGCATTCCGTTTACTTTCTCTTTGTATTGCTAGATTTTGCGATAAAAAATCGTACTGTTTTTTTTAAGGGACCAAACGTTACTGTTTAATTGGTAAAAGTAATTTTTTGGCCTTGTTTTTCTCCTTGTATTATAAATGCATGTTCTGTTTTGTTTTTGTAAACTTTTACTTTGTTGCAATGGTCTGCGGTATTGTAAATAAAATTGTAAATATGCTTGTTTAAAAACAGATAGGGTTTATCGTTACAATCAATTTCTTTATACTGTTGTTTTTTAAAAGTTACGCTTTCTTCTATTTTATAAGCTGTTGGGCTTTTGGTAACTTTGGTTTTAAAAATGCCTTTTAGCTTAGCATTAAGTTCGTTAACACCTTTGGATTTAAGGTATTCTTTAAGCCTAATTTTAAATAGCATCATTTTAACTTTAGCAGTACTGTTTTTGTTAACAATATAATGTTGGTACCTGTATATATTGTTGCTCCATCTGCGCTTGTAATCCATACCGCCCACGCCCATTTCAAAAAGTCTGTAACCGTTTTTGGCGCACCATTCTATTTGCTTGTAAATTTCAACGTGGCCCAAACCAAATTTAGAATAGTCTATGTTGTAAGACGATATATAACTAAACAGTACTTTATCGAAATGATAGTTTAACGATATTTCTATAGGCTGCTCTTTATTATAAATAACAAACAACGATGCCTCTTTGTTTATAATATCTTCGTAGGTATGTTCTAATAAAAACTCCCACTCGTATAGGTTTTTATGCAATTCTTTACGCTCTTTAAACCGGCTAATAATCATGCTATAAAGCGATTGCATTAATTTGTTGTAATCTGGTTTTGTTATTTCGCCATGATACATTTTATAGTTTACATCAAAACAAGTTTCCAAACGTTTTACGTATCTGGTAAATATGTTTCTTTTTTTTGAATTGAATTGGCGCTGCATAAAGCTTTCTATTGAATCTGAAGGGTTCAGTAAAATAGAATAACCCCAGTTATATTGTGGTACTATATGAGTTTTAAAACTAGAATCTCTTAGCTGTAATTTAAAATATTCGGGTATTAGTTTAAACGAATATATGCTGTTTTCATTAATATTGAAATTGGATTTTAGCGTTTTGTTAGTAACCTTTAAATCAAAATACTCCACGCTTTCATAGAGCTTATTTATGGCATCACTTTTAAATAATAAAGGAAATATTGGTATTTTGTTTTTTGGGTTCATTTTGATAATAAATAGCTTTTATGATGTTTTTTGGATGGTTGTTTTTTGATTTTTTTTAATGCCTTTAAAATAAAATATTTGGTCATTTTTTAAGTCTTTATATACCTTAACATCATTTACAAATTCTTGGCTTTTGTGCAAAAAGTAATTGCGTGCTTGTATTAAGAAGCTAAATTCTTTGTTATCTAAATCGATTTCTTTTAGGTTTTTAACCAAGTGGATTTCGGGTAAATTATAATCTGCAATAATTTTATTTTCTGAAGTATCACCAGCACTAGGTTTTTTGATTTTAAATTTTAACTTGGCGTAGTAACCGTAAAGCTTATGAAAATTAATTTTTTTTAGCAGGCCAATTAATTTAAAGCGCAACTTTAACTTAAACGCTGTAAAGCGCGCTATAATAGTTGCAAACACAGATTTTGAGTTAAAAATTATGCTTTTGTTGTACATATAGCTTTCGGTTATATATTTTCTTTTGTGCAAAAAATCGCCTCGGCTCATATCAAATAACTTAAAGTTATTGTTATAAGCCCACTCTAAATGATTAACCATGTTTATATGCCCCAAATTAAACATTTGGTAATCGATATTATAGCAACTGTTCCAATGGAAAATGGTTTCTCCATCAATAAAATTTAGTGTTATATTTATGGGTTTATCACCATGGTATATTGCAAAAATTGCCGCTTGTTTTTTTAATACCATGTCAAACATCATATCTTCGTATAGTTTTAAAAAAGGCAACTCAAAATTTAATTCTTTTTTCTGAATAAAGCGGCGTTCAGTGATTAAAAGAAGTTCTTTAAAAAGGAGTTTGTAATCTTCTCTTGTTATCGCGCCATAAAAAATTTTATATTTTGGAGCAATGCATAAATCCAATCGTTTTCTGTACCTTTTGAGTTGCGATTTTCTTGGTCGGCCCAACTTATTGTTTAAATAATCTTCTAGGTTTGCGAAGTTTGAAAGATTTATTAAAAATCCCGCGTAAAGCGGAACGCTAACCGACTTGATATTCGCATTTTCTTCGTCTATTTGTAGAGAAAAATAACTGGGAATATCTGTTATGGCATAGGTTTTTAAATCTAAAGTCGATATTGCGTTACGTTTATAAACAACAGATTTTAAAAGTGTATTTGTTATTGTTTTTATGAAAAAAGGAAAACTCTTTTCTTTAAAAAAGAGGTCTAAAAAAAAACTGACTTCTATATTTTTATTAGGTAATGCCATTTACAGTTATTAATTTTTTTTTGCCTTTTGAATGTATTACAAATTTGTTTGTGTAATCTGCTAATTTTAATATTGTTAGGTTGTTTAAAGAGTTGTTGTTTAAAAAAAGGAAATCGTAAACCGGTTTTCTTAAAAAAGCAAAGTCATTGTTTTTTTCAATATTGATTTCAATAATTTTATAGGCTTCAGCTTCATAAAAATCAGAAATACTTACAGTTATTTTTTTTGTGCCATCGCCACCTAAAATGCTAAAGATAGTTTGCTTGAAGGTTTTCAATTTCGAAATTAGATTATACCTTTTTAAAACATTGTAGAATTTATATTTTAATTGTTCCTTAATGTAAAGGTATTGGCCTAATAGCAAAGTGCTTGTTTTATTAGAGTTGTAAGCGATGTGATTGTAATAATAATGCGATTTAGTAGCCCATTTTGTTTTGTAATAATCGTAGCCTTTTAGCAAATTATAAACTTTAAAGCCATTGTTTATGCACCATTCAATATTTTTTAGCATATCAATGGCGCCTAAATGAAATTTAGAGTAATCGATATCGTAACCGCTTAAAATGTAATAGCCTCTGTTATTTTTAAACATATTAATTCTTATACTTATGGGTTTTTCGCCATCGTATATTACAAATAAACTGGCTTTTTTGTTCGCAATTAAGTTGTAAATGGTTTTATAATACTCATCAAAATGTTGCAGTTCGTAATTGGTTTCTTGCTTTTCGGCAAACCGCCGTACCAGTAAGCTTTTTAAAACTTTAAAAAGGCTATTGTATTTTTCTTTTGAAATGTTGCCATAATAAGAAACATATTTAATATTAAAGCAGGTTTCCAATCGGTTTTTATACCGCCTTAGGTTCGATCTGCTTTTCGAGCCAAATTTAGACTTTAAATAAGCGTCTATAGTTTTAAACGTGCTTAGTTCAACCAAATGCCCTTGTATTGTTTTTGTTTTTTTTACAACTATTTTTTGTGGGCAATTTACGGTTTCAAGATTAAAATAATCTGGAACATCATTTACTTTAATTACAGAATTTGTAATACTAAAAGGGCTGTTTTTTTTGTTTTCAAAAAATAAATCATCAACACTGGCTGTATTGTAAATAGGAGGTAAGCTATCTTCAAAAAGAAAGGATTTAAAGAAGGTTATGTTTTTTACGTTGCCCACAATTATTTGATTTCTATTTTCTGATTTTTCTTTTTGCCCTTTATAAAAAACGTGTTCAATTTGTTTTTAAACTTAAAAATCTCTACGGTTTTTAACGATTCTTTGTTATGGTATAAAAAGGTGTAAACTGCTCTTTTTAAAAAGCTAAAGGACTCATCGGTTATATCAATTTTGCATAATTTATCTGTTGTTGTTAACTCAATATTATTGACAATTATAAGGTTTTCTTTGGTTTCGCGGGTATTTAATTTATGTATAAAACTTGTGATGCTGTGATATAAAACATCGACATTAAATTTTTTAAGACCATTTACAAGCGCATAAAAAACCTGGGTTTTTGCAATTATTATGTTTGCACAAATAACGGCAAAAAGAGATTTAGAGTTATAAATAACATGTTTTTGGTAATAAAACTCGGTATCGATTAGCTTGTTTTTGTAGGGGTAATTTCCTTTTAGTAAATCGTAAACTTCAAAACCATTTTCAAAGCACCAACGCAGTTGTTGTATAAAATTGGTAAATCCAACCGAAAATTTAGAATAATCGATATCGTAGGTTTTTATGTAGCCGTAAATGGTTTTGTTTTGTATTAAATTTAGGTATAAACTTATAGGTTTTTCGTTGTCGTAAATTACAAACAAAACGGCATCTTTACTGTTAATTAGTGGGTAAGCAATCTCTTTGTAAGTATCCCAACGGTCTAAATCGGTGTTTTTAATTTGTTTTTCTGAAAATCGCTTTTTAAGCATCTTGTAAAACGCATCAAAAAGAAAATCGTATTCTTTTTTTGAGATTTCGCCATAAAAACTTTTGTATTCTATATTAAAACAGTTTTCTAATTTACTTTGGTAAATCCTGAATCTTTTAGGGGTATTAAACTTGGTTTTTAAATACTGCTGGGTATTTTCGTGGTTTTTAAAAAAAATTAACGAGCCTTTAAAGGTATTAATACGTTTAGCCTTCCAGTTTTTGTTGTTTAGTTCTGCTTTTAAATAATCGGGGAAATCGCTAATGCAGTATATGTTTTTGTCGCTATCTATGTTTGCAGCTTTAGCTTTATAAATACTGGTATTGGTAAAGCTGTTTACAACATTGCTGTAAATGGGAAAAGGCTTTTTTTTCTCCAAAAAAGAGTTTAAAACATTGTATTTTATAAGTTTTATTCCTTTTAGCATTTGTTTAAACTAAGCGTGGTTAATGGTTATTTTTTGTATGTTTTTATTTCCTTTTATTAAGTAAGAGTTTAACTCGTTTTTATATTTAAAGATGCTAACAGCATTTATGTGTTCTTGATTTGAATATAAAAAATCATACACTGTTCGTTTTAAAAAATGCAATGATTCGTCGTTAATGTTTATTTTAACTAGCGTTTCTTTTTCAGGCATTTTAACTGTGCTTGTAACTATATTGAGTGTCTTGTTTTTAGCTTTTGCTAGTTCTTTATTTCGGTATTTGTAATTTATAAATTTGTAATACAGTACATTAAAATTTAATTTTTTTAACCCCTTAACCAAAATATAAAAAGCTTGGGTTTTGGCAATTATAAAGTTTGCCGATAGGGTAGAGAGTGTAGAATTGGAATTGTATAAAATATGCTTCTGAAAATGGTATTGCGTATCAATTAGTCTTAATTTGTAAGGATAGCTTCCTTTTAATAAATCTAAAAATTCGATATTGTTGGTGTAGCACCAATACAGTTGTTTTATATAATCTGTAAAGCCAATGTAAAATTTCGAGTAATCTATATCGTAGGCTCTAAGATAGCCATACATGGTATTGCCTCTTACAAAGTTTAAGCAAATGCTAATTGGGGTTTTGTTGCTGTAAATAACAAACAGAACCGCTTGTTTGTTGTTAATTTGTGGGTATGCGATTTTGTGGTAAATATCCCAACGCGACAAATCGTAATTCTGTATTTTCTTTTCTAAAAAGCGTTTTCTGGTTAGATTATGGAAAGACTCGAATAACAATTCGTATTCATCTCTTTCAATATCGCCAAAATACGTTTTGTATTCTATATTAAAACAAGATTCCAGTCTTTTTTTATAGGTTCTAAATTTTGATCTTCTGCCCGAACTAAATTTATGCTTTAAATAATCTTCGGCATTTTTATAGTTTTTTAAAAGAATTAAAGAGCCTTTGTAAGTATTAATACTTTTTAGTTTCCAGCCTTTTTTGGTTACAGATCCTTTTAAATAACCCGGAAAGTCGTAAATGCAATATAGATTGGCATTGTTTTGTGCGTTTGCTGCTTTGTTTTTGTAAAGTAATGTACCAGAAATGCTGTTTACAATTTTGCTGTAAACGGGCAAGGCCTCGTCTTTTTCAAGAAAAGTGCTTAAAACATCTAAAGTTTCTGGTTTTGTTTTTTTTAGCATTCTTCTATTATTTTAGGCGTCTTCCTTTTAGTAGGTAAAGAAATCTATCCATATTTATAAGCTTACCAACAATGTTTTTATCTCTTAAATACTGCATTAACTGTAATTCTTTAACTGTAATTTTAGCACATAGTTTAGATATTACAGAGGCATTGTTGTAAAAAACATGGTACATTAGCGTATATTTATGGTTGCTCCATTTTTCTTTGTTATAGGTTTTGCCCATGGATAAATCGAAAAAACGAAACTTGTTTTTTATAAGCCATTCCAAATGGTTATGCATGCAAATATCGCCCATATTATATTTTGAGTAGTTAACATGATAGGTTTGAATATGGCTAAAAACAATATCGTTTATATGGAAATTTAAAGTAATTGCTATAGGTTTTGCACCATCAAAAACAACATGTAACGAGGCTTTTTTGTCTAAAATTTTTTGGTAGGTTGAAGCTTGTAAGGCTTTCCAGTTGGATAAATAGCGGTTGTGTATTTTTTTTTCGTCGAATCTATTTTTTAATAGGACATAAAATGCATCGAATATATTGTTGTAATCGCCCGCGCTAATGGCTCCATAATAAACGCTTGTTGTAATGTTATGATTATTGTATAGCTTTCTTTTTTTAGCGTATAAATTTTTTCGGTTTCTGCTATTTAAGTTTTTGTTAATATAATGTATTGCATCTTGCTTGTTTTCAATATTTAGCAAGTATCCATGGTATTGTTTTACTTTTTTAAACCTTAGGTTTGGATGTTTTTTGAGCAGGCTTAGCTTTAAATAATCTGGGACGTCCTTAACAATATAAACTTGTTTTAGGGTACTGAAGATGCTGTTATTTGCCGAAAATTTTTCTTTAGAAAGTGTATTTAAAATACTAGATTCATAAAATGAATTTATCTTATGTTCTAAAAACAAATCGAAAATTAAACGACTGCTCTGAAAAGCGAAAATTTTATGAAGCATCTTTAAATTGATTAACCTTGTTTTTTTTCCAGAAAAGTTTACAGCTTATTTATTCGGCATATTTCTTTTTATTCAATAAAAAACTTATTTGGTGTATTAAATGTGTAATTTCGTGTTTTCTAAGATACCACTTAAAAGCAAAAATGCTTTTGTACATTTTGGCATATAGTTTCGCCTTAAAAGATTGCTTATCGTAATATATATGGTATTCAAACCAGTAGGGTTTGTTGGCCCATCGGTTTTTGTACTCAAAATACCCTTTTGAAAAATCTAAACTTTCAAAATTGTTTTTAAAACACCATTCCAACTGTTTCATAATACTAACAGAGCCTAATCTGTATTTAGAATAATCGATATCAAAAACCCTAATAACATCCAGCATTTTGCTGCCCGAAAAATTAAGTAGTGTTATGGCTATGGGGCTGTTGTTATTGTAAACAACAAATAATCCGGCTTGTTTTTTTAGCATCATGGGGTAGGTAAGGTCTTTGTAAAAAGCCCACTCGTCTGGATTTAAATTGTTGTTTACTGTTTTTTTATCTAAAAACCGTTTTTTTAACAAACGCTTAAAATCAGAGAAAAGGCTTTGGTAAGCTTCGGGAGTTATATCATCTAAATACATTTTGTAATGTATGTTATGTGCAGCTTCCAGCTTTTTTTTGTAGCTTTTAAATTTATAGCGGCTTTTTCTGCTTATTATCTGCGCCATATAGTCTTGCAAGCCATTGTAGTTTTTTAAGTCGCAGATATACCCCGGGTATTGTTTTATTTTATAAAAACCTAAGGTGTCGCTTTTGGGTGGGTTGGTATCTAAAAAATGATAAACATCATAAACTATAAACACGCTTTTTTTGTAATCTTCTGTATTTGGGTGGCTTAGTTTATAGCTTATGCCTTTTGTATTGGTTTTGCCCGTGTTTTGATATACTGTTCGGTTTTTATGCTTAACAAAAGTTAAATTATTAAAAAAAGAAAACGAAACATCGGTCTTACTTTCATTGAAGTGTTTTAGCCAAATGGTTTTAAAAGGATTATCTAAGTACGGACTGTTTTTCATTTTTGTTATTTAATAACGAGATTTAAAGATAAAGTTATAAGTGCAAAATCATTCTTTGTTTTTCGATAAATTTTTTTTAATATCTGTGCTTAATTGCTTTGTATAGGCTTTTGCACTTTGAGAAAGCATGTGCGAACCATCGTAGGTTTTATAATTGGTATTTTGTAATGTATAATTTAAAAAAGGAACTTGGTAGTGTTTTGCAATGCTATCAAATTCTTGATTGAAAGTTGGCCAATTTGAATTTTCGAACTCTATAAAATCTGCATCAGCAGGCAATCTCACCATAAAAACATGACCTTTGGTTTTTAAATATTCAATCGTGTCAACAAATCCATTGATGCGGTATTTTGAAACTTCTAACAGTTCGTTTTTTTTTCTGTAATACTTAATAGTTTGTGTTTTCCAAAACAGCATATCATCATGTTTTAACGTATCTGAATGGCTAACCAGCACAAATTCATTCCATCCGTTATCGTGTGCAATATGGTGGTTCCACGAATTTAGATTTATTATTCCATTGTATAAAGGGTTGGCATAATTGTTAATTATGTAATCGTAATTTGGGCTTTGCTTTAGGTTTGCGGTTTTACCGATAACCCCCTTTTTATCCAAATTAAAAATAGCTTCATCATCCATTTTTAAAGGCGCTGTAAAAGCACCCGGAGTTACCGATAATATAAATAGCCCGTTGTTAAGTTTAGGGTTTAATTTATCTTTTATGCCTTGTAAATAGAGTTGGCCATAAGCAGAATGGTCCAGATTAATAGCAAAATTTGTAATGGGCATATCAAATTTCAAGGCTCTAAGTTCGTGTTCTAATACCTTTGGTGCTATATTTTGGTCTGCTCTTGACAGCCCTAAAATTAAACTCCCAGATTCTTGGGTGAATTTGTGGTAATACTGATCCACATAGCCTTCAGAGAGTTTATCTACAAAAAATAAATAGGTAGCCATTAGCAACAAACAAAAAAGCGATATTTTAAGTATAAACTTCATTTTTAAGACATTAAAACTGAAAATAAATAAACGTATTTTGCCTATTAATGGCAAATAGCACGATAATTAAAATATAACCCAGATACATACTATACCGTACATAATTAGGGCGTTGGGTAACCAGCTCGTAAACTTTACTGTTGCCTTTATAATAATGTATGGTTTGCACAATTAAAATAAGCATTAGGCTTAAAAACAACTCAAAATAATTGCCAACAATATTAATATGCATGCTGCCAAAGTTAAACATGTTTTTTAGGTACAAAAGGGCATGTTCTAACGAAGGCGATCTAAAAAACACTAAGGTTAAAACCATGTAGCCCAAGCAAAAAGCCCAACCAAAAAATCCTGTTATGTATTTTGGGATGTTTAGTTTTTTAAATAATTTATGCCGTTTAGAATTGGTTGCAATCTCTAAAACCAAGATAAATGCGTTTAAGAGGCTCCATATCACAAAAGTCCAATTGGCACCATGCCATAACCCGTTAATAAAAAACACAATAAATACGGCCGTTAACCTGTTAAGCTTATAGTGTTTTACTAGCGGTCTGTATAAAAATTCCCTAAGCCATTGCGTAAAAGAGATATGCCAACGTTGCCAAAACTGAGCCATAGACGTTGAAAAAAGCGGGCGATTAAAGTTTTGTATCAAATCGTACCCCATGGTTTTAGCAGCACCAATGGCAATAGCGGTATAGGCCGAAAAATCGTAATATATTTGAAAGCAAAAGAAAATACTTCCTAATATTAAAGCTATATTGTGTGGCGAATCCGGATTTGCAAAGGCCTCATCCACATAAACGCCCAAGCGGTCTGCTACAACAACTTTTAAAAAAAAGCCCCATGCCATAATAATAAGCCCTTTTTTTATATCGGGAATATTAACAATTACCTTTTGCTTTAATTGCGGCAATAACCTAGAAGCGCGCTCAATAGGGCCAGCTACCAACTGCGGAAAAAACGCCACATAAAGCGCAAATTTACCTAAATGCCTCTCGGGTTTAACGGTGCCCCTGTAAACCTCAAACGAGTAGCTCATGGTCTGGAAGGTGTAAAAACTAATGCCAATGGGCAATAAAATATTGGTAAAGTTATACGAGCTCGCCAACTCATCTGAAAGAAGTTCAACCCCAAAAAAGCCCAAAAACGATTTTAGGTTATCTGTAAAAAAAAGTAAATACTTAAATAAAAACAAGATCCCAACATTGGTTATAATACTAAATACCAAGTATCGTTTTTTTATTGTCGCGCTATGTGATTTGTACATTTTAATGCCGCAATAGTAATCTACAAGCGTTGAAATGCACAACAGGATAATCAACTCTGGTTCGTGCACCATGTAAAAAAAATAACTACCAGAAAGCAACCATAACCACCTGTACTTATGGGGTAAAGCGTAAAACCCTATAATAACTATCGGAAAAAAGAGAAGGAATTCAAAAGAGTTGAATAGCATCTATATAACAGTTTAGTAGGTTGTTTTTGGTTTTGCGAACATAATTAATTATAAGCTATGTTGGTTATAAAATAAGACTAAAAGTAAAAATTTAAGTCTAAAAGATAAAAACAGAATTATTTTTCCGCTTTTTTATTATTGTTAACTTTTAAGGTCTTTACCCACAATGTTCGCTTGTATGTGTTTGTTTACTAATTATTTAACTTATTAACAAGCAACAAAAAGTTATTAACAATTACATGCACTTCACCGATAAAATCCTATTTTTGTCGGAATTTAATTTTAGAGAGGGAAATCCAAAATTAATTTTTACTCGTATATAAGAACTAATTGTTAAAGCGAAACTTCACTTTATCGACAAAAAATGTATTTAATCGGATATTAGTATTGTCCAGAATGTATTTCGTCGAAAAAAACAAACGCTTCAACGGTTTTTATTAGAAAATGAATTAATATTGAAAATTATTTAATGCCCTAAACACAGAAGAATTATGAAAACGATTTTGAAAACTTTTTTATTTACAGGATTGCTAATGGTATCGATGATGTCTTGCAACCAAGAAGAATTATTTGTTGAACCCGTTGTGGTTGAAGAAGAAACCCCAAACAATGAAGACACCAATAATCCAGAAACTCCAACAGCAGTTGACACGAGTTTACCATGCGATTTTACATTAAACGATGTGCAGGCCAACTCTACCGTTGTAATAAACTGTATTATGGATTTAGGTGGAGAAACCATTAATTTACCAGAAAATGTTACTATTGTTTACGAAGGCGGCGATATAACCAATGGTACACTTAATTTCTCAAGTGGCTCTACTTTCGATGGTAATTTTTTAAATTCAACATTAACTATCGCTGGAACCACTCCATTGTTAAAAGATCCTAGTTTTCAATTTATTCCTAGCAGATGGGGAATCGTTGAAGGTAAAGTTTCAGATGAAGTAGCCTTAAACAACAGGAACATCTTAAACAATATATTTACCCAATCCAAAGAAATGGGCATAAACACTTTTAAAATCGACAAAATGGATGCTTATTTTCTAGTAAGTAAAGAAGATAACTTCCCTCCAAAGTTTAGAATGGGAGATATCTTTATACCTTCAGATTTTAACTTAGTAATGACTGACAATACCCATTTAAGAGTACAGCCTAATGGGTTTACAGATTTTACTTTATTAGCGGTTTATGAAGAATCCAACGTTACCATAACCGGCGGTAACTTACACGGCGACAGAGACGAGCACGATTACAGCACTTGTGGCGGAAGAGAATGGTGTCAAGATAGTGATCTATTGAGATTAGAAGCTGCTGCAAATGTGGTAGTCGATGGTGTAAATTTCTATAATTCTACAGCTGATGCCATTATGGTTAAAGCAAGAGGCTTCTCGTTTAACCCAGATTACGACCCATCTAATAATATTGTTATTAAAAACTGTATTTTAGATAAAAGTAGAAGAAACAACATATCTATTGTAAATGCACACAATGTTATTGTTGAAGATTGCCAGATATTAAATGCAGGTATAGATACCGATAAATCATTAGGAACCAATCCAAAAGCGGGGATTGATATTGAAGCGCTACGTGGTATAGACGATAACGGCAATTACATATACTATGAAATTGTTAGAGATGTTATTATTAGAAACAATATTGAAAAAGGCAGTGCAAGGTCTGCAATTATTGTAGCCATTGGCGACGATACTGTTATTGAAAATAACGAGACCGAAAACGGCATTAGTTATTCTCTTGCTAAAGGCGTTAAAATAAGAAATAACAGAATTACGGGAACTTCTGAAAAGCATTTAAACAGTAATGCCATTGGTGGTGGGGTTGCCAATACCGAAACCACATACAACAATGAGATTTCAGGTAACATAATTAAGGGCTATGGCACCGGTATAACACTTTATGCTAAACAAGCCAAGGTTTACGATAATGTTATTGAAAATGCTGGTAAAGGTATATTTGTACCAAACCAAATTAGAGATACCGAAATTTATGGTAATACCATTACCAACACTACTGACACCTACACTCGAGGTATATATGCCCATACTTCAGTATTGAAAAATGTACAAATTCATTCTAATAATATTGATGTAAAAGTGGGTAATGCAGTTTCTTTTGAATCGGTTAACGAAAATACAACAACGCCAGATAAAGTTGAAGTAACGGTTTACGATAATTTCTTTAATAATTCTTCGGCTAGAGTTTTCAATTCAAAGGGTATTCAAATATTAAAAAATAACTAGTTTATTATTAATAATAGATATATATTAATATTACAAAGCACCTTGATATTTATCAAGGTGCTTTTATTTTATTCCCAAAACGCACCCCATTCTAAATCCATGTTATAGCTTATAAACTTATCCATGCCACTGCCTGGTGTAAATGTAAACTCACCAAAATAAGTAGTGTTGTTTACCGAATAGAGGTCCAGACGAACAAAATCGAAGGGTTGAGATAGTTTTGATACCACTGCTATCATTTCATCAAAATTTTCGGGTTTTTTAATTTTTAAAGGATCATCTACAACCACATCGGAAGTCCAGGGATAGGTGCAAACTTGCCATTGCTTATCAAAAAAGGCTACTTTTTTATTGGTAAACCTATCAACAAATACCTCTACGTACATTTTGTTTTTAAAACAGTGAAATTTATAGTCCTTGGGTACTTTGCCTTCTTCATCTAAAAGCAACTCTTCAACCAAAAGTCTGGGTTTTATGTTTTTGTAATGCAGTTCCATACCCAGCAAATGGTATTTGGTTTCAAGCCAGTTGTTGGTTATTTGTTTTAATTTCTCAAAACTGTAATCTAATTTGTTTTTAACCAATAAATTAAAGCCGCTGCCATGGTTGGCTTTAATTACAAAGCTATTGGGCAGCTTATTGTAAATGGTTTTGCTAAGGCTGTCCATTTCAAAAAGCAGGGGCACCAAGTATTTGTCGCCAATTTTTTTGGCAACATAGTCTCTTACCGCTATCTTGTCAGAGAGCAATGTCATTTGTTCGGTATAGCTAAACCGCCGTTTTGCCATATGCTCGTTATGGGTTTTTGGGTTTTTAAAATTGGGGCTGTAGCCTAAATTGGCCTTAAAACGGTTTTTTACATAGAGTTGTGGACTGGTTTTAGATAAAAGGGCCTTTGTGTGTTGCCATAAGAAATATTTCATGTTTGGTTGGTTAGATATTATTGTTAACTAAAAATGCTGTATAAATAGTAAGTTTAATGTTTTTCCCGAAGCTTTGGGAGCGCACAGTATAAATGTTTCAATTTATTGGTAAACAATAGTTAGGTTTCGACTGTGCCCTAACAGACAGAATACAAAATAAGCTTTTTAGGCAACCTTAATTTTTATTCCATAATTGTCCCCATTCAAGGTCTTTCTCATAAGTTTTGAATTTATCTATCCCCCCTCCGGGAGTAAATGTAAATTCGCCGAAATAGATACGATTGTTTACCGAATATAAATCTAAACGCACATAATCAAAGGGTTGCGATAGTTTCGATACCACAGTTATCATTTCATCAAAATTCTCTGGTTTTTTAACTTCTCGCGGGTCATCTACTTCTTTGAATATAAATGGATAATCGGCCGGTTCCCATTTTTCATCAAAAAAAGCCACACGGGTATCTACAAATCTATCAACGTAAACCCCGAGGTATTTTTTACTTTCAAAGCAATAAAACTTATAGTCCTTGGGTACTTTGCCTTCTTCATCTAAAAGCAACTCTTCAACCAAAAGTCTGGGTTTTATGTTTTTGTAATGCAGTTCCATACCCAGCAAATGGTATTTGGTTTCAAGCCAGTTGTTGGTTATTTGTTTTAATTTCTCAAAACTGTAATCTAATTTGTTTTTAACCAATAAATTAAAGCCGCTGCCATGGTTGGCTTTAATTACAAAGCTATTGGGCAGCTTATTGTAAATGGTTTCGCTAAGGCTGTCCATTTCAAAAAGTAGGGGCACCAAGTATTTGTCGCCAATTTTTTTGGCAACATAGTCTCTTACCGCTATCTTGTCAGAGAGCAATGTCATTTGTTCGGTATAGCTAAACCGCCGTTTTGCCATATGCTCGTTATGGGTTTTTGGGTTTTTAAAATTGGGGCTGTAGCCTAAATTGGCCTTAAAACGGTTTTTTACATAGAGCTCTGGACTGGTTTTAGATAAAAGGGCTTTGGTATGTTGCCATAGGTATTTTTTCATGAATAATAATATAAAATATTAGGTTTACGGTTTTATGCTGCTTGATAAAAAAAACTGTATTTATTTATGCGAAAGTAAAATTTACATAAAAAAAATCAAATCTAAAAAAATATTGTTGGTATAGTAGCTTTTAATTGATTAACAACAATGTTTGCAGCTAAATAGTTTAATTTGCTGCTTGGGTAAGTTAATTTTGCCTATTGGTCTTTAAAATTATTTTTTCGAAATAAGTTTGACTCATTTTTTATTGTAAAAGCTATCTTGGTTAACAAATTTCATTAAAATGCAGCATGGTTTTTAGCATAATTTATATAAGTTTGGCAATATTTTGTAATGGTAGAAATTAATAACATAAATCTAAAATGATTCTTAGCATAATAGTTCCAATGTATAATGCCAAGGATTTTATTGGCGTTTGTTTAGATAGTTTATTAAACCAAAACTTAAGTATTACCGACTATGAGGTGCTTGTTGTTAATGACGGATCTACTGATGGTAGCCAAACTATTGTAGAAACTTATGCAAAAAAATACTCCAACATTGTTTTATGCAACCAAAGCAATTCTGGAAATGGTGCTGCAAGAAATAAAGGCATTGCATTGGCAAAGGGTAAATATCTTTATTTTCTTGATGCTGATGATTACTTAGCAGATTATGTTTTAGAAGGTTTAATAAAAATATTGGAAAACAACAATTTAGATATTTTGGGTTTTAACTCGGTTAATACCACATCCTCTCAACTAAACACACCGCATAATATAAATATCTTTGAAGATGTTGGCAATTATAAACTAACCAAAGGCATAAATTTTCTAGCAGACCATAACTATAGGGCAGAGGTGTGGTGGTATATTGTTAAAACCGAATATTTTAAAGGTACCGGAATATCTTTTTATAATCGTAAATTTGTTCAAGACTCCTACATAACGCCCAGCATTTTTATTAATGCCCAAAGGGTTATGTTTATTCCGCTTGATGCGCATAGGTATAGGCAAAACGATAATTCCATAACGCATATAAAATCGCCAAAGCACATTAAAAAGCATATGGACGATTTGATTTTTTCGGTAAATAAACTAGCGCATTTAATTGAGACGGTTAATAACGAAAAATGTATATTACGGCTAAAAAACAGACAACAAGGCTATGTGTTTTTCTTTTTAATAAGGTTTGCAAAATCGAATATGACTTTTAAAGCACTTAAAGATGTTATAAACCATTTAAAATTAATTAGCGCTTACCCCATTACCCATTTTATAGGTGAAGATTATAATGGTTTTAAGTATAGGTTTTTAGTGTTTATTTTTAACAAGCCTTTATTACTTTATCCTTTTTTGTATATGTTAAGGGCAGTTTACAGGCAGAAAAATAGAAAACAGCTACAATTTGATTAATTAAAGGTAATGTGGTAAAAAATTATTTTTAGGTTAACCAATTAAATTAACGTGAGTTCGATTTAAAAATATTTATAATTATATAATTTAGTTTGTTGTTTTTCAGTTGTTTGTCATTTCGACAGAGCGAGGAAAGAGCGACGAGAAATCTCATTCAATAGAGATTCTTCCTCATTCTTGGTCTGAATGACATAGTTTTAACTTTGTAAATTTACAACCTACTGATTATGAACTACAATTATATCGAACTCACGTTAAATTATGCAAGTACGCATTTAAAACGTGTTTAATTCCAATTTAATTTTGAAATGTCGTATTGTTAATTTGAATTATTTTTTGTTCAAAATGAGATAGAAATCGCAGATTCAAGAACTCCTTATTTTGCAATAAAAGAAGCGTGAACTAAAATCAAAGCATAGCCTTAGTTATGGTTTTATTTTATACCAAAATATAAGCAAAAAAGAAACGAATTATATGCGGCATTACAGGGTTAATTTGGTATAAGTTCTGCTTTATTTATTTAATTACAATGTCCGTAGCTTCAGTTATACAAACTAATAGTAACGTTTTGTACAAAAAAAGCAACTTCGTTTTTTGTGTAGCTTTACATCACTAAATTAGTGTTAAACATGTTTTTTATAAAACTTAATCCATTCTGTAGTAATGGTATCTGATGAAAAATTATCGGAAATATATTCAACACCGTTTTTTCCAAGGGTTTCCCTAAGGCCTTTATTATCTGCCAACTGTTGCATTTTAGAATATAAATCATCTACATCTTTAACCTTGTGGCGCAATCCTGTTTTGTTATCTACTATGGTATCTGTTAGCCCATAAGCATCGCTGCAAATAACAGGTATTCCGCAAGCCGAGGCTTCAATGGCACTCATGCCAAAGCCCTCTCTGTAACTTGGTAGGCAAAACACATCGCTGGCTTGGTAGTATATTTCTGGGTTATCTGTTGTTCCCATAAAATCGAAATAGGTTCTATCTTTTATAATATTGTCCATTTTGTCTAGTGCGCC
The DNA here is from genome assembly GCF_042684345.1 of Gelatiniphilus marinus. Taxonomy (NCBI): domain Bacteria; kingdom Pseudomonadati; phylum Bacteroidota; class Flavobacteriia; order Flavobacteriales; family Flavobacteriaceae; genus Gelatiniphilus; species Gelatiniphilus marinus. Next base: position 608,602 of record NZ_JBHULK010000001.1, read on the forward strand.
TTCATCATTACCCACCAAAATAAGATATACATTTTTATAATTAGATTTAAGTTTAGAAAATGCTTTTGCAAGTTCAATAACGCCCTTATCTTCGGTTATCCTGCCCAGAAATAAATATACAACCATATCTTCGGGTAGTTTTAGTTGTTTTCTTAAGTCCTGTCTTGTTTTAAGGTTTGGTGAGAACTTGGTTAAATCTACCCCAGAGATAGAACCAGCACCCAAAACTATGGCCGTATTTTGTTTGAGTACTTTTTCTGCTATTAAAAATTGTTTTTGCGAGTTTCCGTCAACCAATATGTGTGTAGAAAACCGCACTATTATTTTATCTAGTGTTTTTAACAGGCCTCGAAACAAGCCCGTTTTATTAGCCCAAACTTGACCAGTAAAAATATGTATTCGGGTATTTATGCCAGCCAGCTTACCTGCAATGGCTGTAACTAAACCAGCTTTGGGAGTAACAGAGTGAATAGCATCAAATTTATTTTTTTTAAAGTATTTGTATAGCTTGTAAATAGCCTTTAAGTCTTTTATTAAGTGTATGTTGCGGTTTATAGATATGTTTTGGTAACTGTTATGCTCAAAATTATCTAATATATGCTTGGTTTTGTGGTCTATATTGGCAACAAGATAGATGTTATATTCTTCTATAAGTTTTTCAAAATGGGTTTTCAGAAAATAGAAGGTATATGGCGATGATACTATAAAGCAAATATTCTTTTTCATAACTAAATGCGTTGTGCTTACTTAAACAAAATATGTTGTAATGGCTGTGTTATTTTAAATAACCAAAAGTGATGTAAAAACGTTTTTCTGAACAGGTTTTTTGAGGGTTCAGATAAAGGATGTTTTACATGAAAAAGGTTTTCTTTTTTTAATTGTTCTTTTAGGTTAATAAAGGCTTTGTAACTTTTTTTATTTTTTAATAGTTGATAAAATATAGTAACGTTAATAAAGCATAATCGGTAATTAAAATAGTTTTTGTTTTGTTGATTTTGTTCTTTTTTTTGGCTAAAAGCTTTTGTTATTTTTAAAACCTGTATTAAATCCTGAAGCATTTTTTCTTTCTTTTGCTCGCTAGTATTTCTTGTAATGGAATCTGGCGATTGCAAATAATGTGCACCAATTGTATCTATGGCCATAACTTTTTTAGAGTAATAAAATACCCGGGTGTTAAACTCAAAATCTTCAATATATATTTTTTCTAAAAATAGGTTTTCATTTTCAATAAGCAGCTTACGGTTATACAATTTGTTGCAGGCAGAATTCATATACTTAAACCTATTAAAATATTCTACGCCGCTATAAATTTCACCCTTGCTGTGCATGGCAACCGTATAGGTAATTTTGCCATTGGGTAGTACGCCTTGGCTTCCAAACTCTAAAACATCTAAAGTATTGTTAATTGCTAGATCGGTTATATTTTTAAATGCGTTGGGCAAAAGGTAATCGTCTGCATCTAAAAATAACAGATACTGGCCTTTGGCATGTTGTATTCCTGTGTTTCTGGCACCGCCTAAGCCTTTGTTTTTTTGCGATATAACTTTAATGTTGTTATGCTGTTTTGCTATTTTATTGGCCAAAGCATAGCTATTATCGGGCGACTCGTCGTTAATCATAATAACTTCAAATTCGCTTTCGCTTAAGCCTTGGTTAAAAGTAGAAGCCACACATTTTTTTAAGTATTGCTCCACATTGTACATGGGTATTATTATGCTTAGTTTAATCATTGTATATATTCGTAATAAATAAACATAAAATAAGTGAACATAAAATAAAACAAAAGCACTTTACCTATTACGGTGTGCTGGTTTTTAAAGAAGCGTTCTGTTATAAAGGGATATATAATAACAAGCGGCATTAAAAACCAAGACAGGTAAGCAAATCTGTTTGAGAAGTTTGCCCTAATAACCAATATCCAGAATGCATTGGCCGTTAAATATATATTAAACAGTTGTATAAATAAGGGGTCTTTGTATTTCTTTTTAAAAATAAAGTATGCGCCGCTAACTACTGCAAACGAGCTGTAAAACAGGAAGTCGAACCTAAAACTGGTATTTGCAAAAGCTTCGTGTCTATCTCCTGTTAAATAACCACTTAACCTATCGTCTGCAAACCCCAGTTGGGCAAATAAATTTTCCCAAAAACTACCAAGTGCTAACGATAATGGGATAGCCAGTAACCAAGCATAAAAATACCATTTGGAGTTGTTAACAAAAAGGGTAAAAACATACCCTAGTGTTGGTAAGAGCATGGTTTTATGAAACAGGCAAGAAAGCACCAATAAGGCTATTAGTATGGCTTTTTTGTTGCGATAGGAAATGGCCAAAATAAATAGCGAAGTTGCCATGCCGTTTCTTATGCCATTAACGCCGTAGGTCCAAAACGAAAACGATACCACAAACATAAAAAAGGCATAAAACCAATATTTTGAGAAAAACCGTTTAGAGGCTATAAACAAAGGCACAATATATATAATGGCGCATAACAGGAAAAAACCTGTGGTCGATATAAAATACGAACAGGTTTTCATTAATTGATGAAAAAACAAATCGTCTTTAATTGTAATTTCGCCACCCATGGCATAGCTTTCGTAAATTCTGGCATAGGTAGCCATATCTACAAAATACTTACCGCTAATGGGGCGAAGTCCCATGTACAATGTTAAAGAAATCAATATAAAGTGCCCCATAAAGTTAATATACCTTATGTTTTTTTGCTCATTTAATTGCAGTAAAAAAGTATGGAACAATGTAATTAATGCTATACCAAAGGCACTATATAAAAAAACTCTGTAATAGTATTCTAAAGGTATAAGTTCTATCATGCCCTAATTATTTATTTGGTGTTAAATATTTTTCTGAAACAATTTTTACATCAAATTTGCTAAGCAATTGGTTTCTGTTTTTTAATAAATTGTTTTTTAGTTCGGGCGATTGTAAAGCGTATTTTAAGGCATCTGCAAACTTCTGCTCTTCTGGTAACACATGGTTTGTTTTAGGAATTCCTAAATTGCCCTTGTAAAGGTTGGGTGTAATTATGCCTGCTTCTACATGTAAATTTTCGTTTTTTACATGGTGTGCATTTAGGCTCATCAATTCAATAATACCATCTGTACAGTATGACGAAACAACCGGAGTGCCAACTGCTATAGATTCTACAATTACATTTGGTGTGCCTTCGTAATGAGACGAAAGCGCAAGAACATTGGCGCGCTGTAAGTATTTAAAAGGGTTGTTCTTTCGCCCCAGAAAATGTATGCTGTCTAATATGCCATAGTTTGAAGCTAAAGATTTTATGTGGTTGGTAATGCTTGAATTGCCATCGCCAATAAAAATTAAATTAGCATCAATGCCTTTTTCTTGTAGCAGATTAAAAGCGTTTATTAAGTGCCAAGGCGATTTTTGCACAGAGAGCCTTCCAATAAACAATATTGTTTTTTTAAAGAATAATTGTATTTCCTGCTTGTTATCAATAGGTTCTTCAGAGAGTTCAACCAATCTTTTTGCATTGTGCGGATTGTAGATTACCTCCATTTTTTCAGGAAATTTAAACCCGCAATTCTCAATTAAATCGCGTTTTATGTCGTTACTTATACATACCACTTTGTTAAACGCACCATAAAGTTTTTTATAGCTAAATTTAATTAATGTATTAAAGCTGTTTTTATCGTTTAGCTCGACACTTTTAAGCGCATGTATGCTGCTTATTTTGTTTTCTTTGGTAAAGGTTAGCGCACTAAAAATATTGGCCATATCGCCAAATGATATAGAATCTGTTGCTTGTTCTTTTTTAATGATTTTTCTTATTTTAAAAGGCGCGAGTAAATAAAATAAAATTCTTTTTATTGGGTTTAATTCTGAAAAATCTTTATCGCTTAAATAATACTCGTCGTTGTTAAAGTTGATGATATCGGATTTTAGCTTGATTAATTTGATGGCCTTAACACGATATCCTTTTAATTGGTAATGGTTGTAAAATGTTAGCGCTAAACGCTCCATTCCGCCAACACTACCATAGGGCATTATTAAAATAATAGTTTTCATTGTATTAAACTTTTAAAAAGACCATCCCACTTAGCCATTATTTTTTCTGGTAAATAATGTGTTGCTTTTACCTGGGCATTTTTTCCTAGTTCTCGCCTTAAACTCTCGTTTTCTATTAATTGCGAAATAGATTTTGCAAACTCATCAATATCACCGTTTTCTACTAAAATACCATCTTTGTACTGCGATATTATATCTGAAGGACCGTAGGGGCAGTTAAACGAAACACAGGGCAGGCCATAAGACATGGCTTCAATTAATACCATCCCAAAACCTTCAAAGCGCGAGGGCATAACGTATATAGAGGCCTCTTTGTATTTGTCTTCTATGTTTTTTACCGGCTTATAAAAAGTTACACTTTTTGATATACCCAATGTTTGGGAGTTTTCCCTTAAATGGAGTTGCTCATCAAATTTACCGTAAATGTCCAATTTCCAATCCGGGTGTTTTTTATTTACTATTTGCCAACTTTTCAACAATCTATCATATCCTTTTTGGTACGATTGCCTGCCTACTGCCAATACTGTTTTGCTGTTTAGATCAGATTTTTTTTCTGATGAAAACGGCAATGGGTTTGAGATAACCATTAAGTTATTTAAATCCCATTCTTTAAGGTTTCCGTTGGTAAGCACCACAAAGGCGTCGTATTTTTTTGCAGCAAATAGCATGAGCTTGTGCTTTAATTTATTTGCTAATGATGAAAAAAAACTGGTTTTGTCCTGTTTTTGCTCTACACTTATGGAAACATGTCTTTCGTAAATCATGGGACAGGTTTTTTTTGTAAAAAAAGGAACAAAAAAACCTTTTAACCCGTCGTCACACACCGATATTACATCGGGGTTTACTTTTTTTATGGTATTTTTTATACCTTTTATATACTTAAAAAAGTAAGCAAGAGTATTCCCTTCGATTGGTATATCGTGGTAAATGAGTTTGTCGCTAAAATTATAGAATAAGGGCTTGTTTTTTTGGTTTAGCGTTAGTATGTGTACTTCGTAATCTAAATTATCTGCCAGATAACTGGCTTTGATAGAGAGTACTCTTTCTAGACCAGCGGCTCCTGAGATTTGATTAGTTATGTACAGTAGTTTCATAATCGTTAAAATAATCTATTTTACAAAAGATCTGCATTTTTCTTTTAAGGGGTCGGCAAGTTTATGGTGCAAGCCTAAATTTGTAACGCTGGTATTTTTATTAATTTTTCCTTCCAGGTTAAAATTAGCCTTCCAATTGCCTTTATCGTCTATATCGATTCTGTTAAAGAGCTCAATAATACCATCAAACCTACAGGTGTCTACAAATGTATTAAAGCTATTTAAAAATATTACCGGTGTACCCATGGCCAAACAAGGTAAGGCACAATGAATTCTGGATGTTATTACTAATTTGGCTTTGGCGTATTTTTTTAGACATTCTTCTGCATATTCAAATTTTTCTTCTTCGGTTTGCTTGCCCGGGGGTAGTATTTGGGTTATGTAGTTGGCGCTTTCCAAAAGCTCTTTATCAACAATTTTTTTAAGTTGGTTGTTTATTTTGCCCAATTTAAAAATGTCGCCACTAGCAACGCCTTTAATAAGGTGTTTTGGGGTTAAGGTTACTTTTTCTTTTGTAGGGTAATTGTAAAACGGATCTACTATATAAATCTCGTCTCCACGCTCAGCATCATCCACTTTATAGTTGTCTAGGGTTAATGTTAAGCAGCCTGTAAAGTAAGCGTCTATACCTTTTTCTTGAAGTATTTGTACAGTATATTTATCTCGACAACCAATGGGCTGGTGTTTTTTAAGATAATTAATTCCTTTTTCGCTTAGCATGAATGGTGCAGCAGTATTATTCATGTGGAATGAAACAAATAGCGGGATAATATCTTCGCTTGGCACCCAATGCATTATGTTGTGGGTAAACCAACCATTCATAATCAATTTTGTATCGCCTTTTTTATAATCGCCCATTTTTTCTCTGTTTATAAGCTCGTTAACAGTGGGTAAAAATTGTTTTGCGGCTAAGCTTTGTACATAATCGCCGACATTATATTTTTCTTTAGCTTCTTGATATGTTAATAGTCCGTATTTCATTTTTTTTTACTTGTTTTTTTAGTTAACGTCTTGCTTTTAAGTAGATATTATATAAAGTTGAATATTTGTTTCTCAAGGCAAATTTAAGTCTATTTAATTTGCTCACTTTGTCTGATTCTGTATTAATTATTTGTTTTAGATTTAGATTTTTAAATTTATTTAAAAAGGCAGTTTCTTTTTCTTTATCCTGAATTACAAAAACATGCTTAGTGTCTTTTGCTTTTTCTTGTAAACACCACCATTCGTATTCAAGGCCTTTACTCATTTTTGTTTTTTTGCTAAAGATTGATAGAATGCGTTGGTAAAAGTTATTTGGAATTTGAAGCCCGTATTTTGAAGGGTCGTCTCCAGCTAAAATTATACCAAGCATAGTACGCAAACATTTTGGGCAGGTATTGCAGTTGGCACCATTGCGCAATTCAGAATAACATACTCTTAGAAATAAATTTTCATTATGTTTTTTGGAAAAATCAATGACATTTTCAATTTTACCAGTACGTCTTAGATGGTATCCATCGTGCACAATTTTTACATTTGCCCATACCATGTTTTCATCAATTTCAGGGCGAGAACCCCATCCAAAATCTATTTCGTTGGTATTTGATGATGCAATAAAAATTTGGTTGGCTTTTAATTTATACGACATGGGTGCAAGTACCCCCAAAAGTGCCATACCGTGTTGTATTTCGCCCCACCAACTTGTACTGTTTATCAACAAATCTACTTTGTAGGTATAAAAATCTCGAAGGTTGGATTCTATGTATGATAGCTTTGAGTTATCAATAATATTTTCTTCTTCATTGAGTTTTTTAAATTGATTCCATCTTTTAGTATCGCTAATTTCTACATCGGCGCCATGAATGGAAATCAAATAAGGCTGCTTTTCATAATTTCTTGTTAAAGATTCAAAGGAATCTAACCCGCCACTAAACAATAGTAACGCGTTAGTGCCAGTAAGTGTGTTATTAACAAGTTTTTTAAATATTAGTTTTCCTTTGTGCGTAATCTCTGGGTGATGCTTTTCAAATTGAGATCTTAATTCTTTAAGGGAATTATAAAATGTTTCGTCTAATTCATCTATATAAACATCAAACCCAACAAACCAAGAGATAGGCATTATGTTTGATAAGAGCGGGATTATTGCTATACTTTTTGGTGTTTGACTTACATCGACATCGTATTTGGAGTAATAGGGATTATCCAAATTGAAGTATTTCGAGTATGGCCTGTCAATGCTATAATCGTAGCATATTTTTTTGCCGGAATCTTCAAAGTTTATTGCCTTTAATTTAATACCCTTCATAATTAAATTTATCTGCTTTTATTCAATATTGATGAAAAAGAGTTTTTAAATAACTCTTTTTCAAAATTTATCATTCCGAAAAAGAAAATCAATGTACCGTAAACCGCTGTATAGCTAACTCCTTTTATTATAAAATTACCCCAACCAGAGCCCGGGATTAAGTTTATAAAATAGCAAACACAGGCAACAACCAAAACAACGAGTACGGTTTTGTTTAATAATTCTTTAAAAAACCTTATAATGTTGAGTCCGATGGTGTTGTGGTAATAAAAATTCATTACGTTCTGCACAATTAGCCACCCTATTATCGAGCCCGATATCATACCAATTGCACCATAGGGTTTTGCTAAAATAGCGCCTATTATGGTACCAACTATCATAAAAGATAAATATAAAATAGCCTTAAACGATAGTTTGTTTTTTGCTTCTAAAATGGAGTTTCCAAACCCTTGTACTAACGGTAGGGTATAGGCAATCATAATCATTAATGCAATTAACCAAGACTCGAAACTGCCTTGTTCTCCTAATTCTTTTCCAACCCACAAAAAGACAAATTGTTTTCCAAAAAATATAAATCCAACCAAAATGTACATTAAAATAATGAATGAGAGTCTGCCTATTTTAATCATCATTGAGGTTAATTCTTCTCCAGAAGCATTACCAACCGACATTTGAGTTGCTCGTGGTAAAAACACACTTGAAATAGCTGTGGAAAACGCCCCGTAATAGGTACCTAAAACAATGCCAATACCGTAAATAGTAAGTACCTCTGGTGTTGATATGCGCCCTAAAACCCAATGGCCGGATTTCCATTGAAACAGGCTAACTAAAGCAAATACAAATATCCAGGTTGAGTAACCAAAAATATGCTTAATGAATTTAATAGAAAGCTCGTGTAATTTTATTTTAACATGTAATTTTTTAAACACATAATACGCAGTTATTGCAATAACAATAATGTTGAAAACTGTTTCTACAATAACAAGAGCAATAGCCTTACCACCAAATAACAAAACCACTACAAGAGTTAAAGAACGCAATACATAACGCAAAATATTTACCGTTTTAGGAAATACAAAAGCTTCGTGCCCATTGCATATTCCTGTAAATGAGCCACCTGGTAAGCCTATTGCTAGGTTGAAGATTAATAATATAAAAATTACCTTTGCTATTTCTAATTCATCAGGAGTCATTTGTGTAAAATACGAATCTATATAGCCGTAAAATACCACTCCAAAAATAACCACAATACTAGATATTACAGCGTAGAGCAGCATGGTGGTGGCAAGAAAATTTTCAAGTCCAATATTGTCCTTTTGGGCTTTGTATTTGGCTACAAAACGCACTACGGTATTGTTGAGTCCAAAATCCAATAAGGAAATGGTCCCTACAAGGGCACCAATAGTAATGTATATGCCATATTGCTCTTTGCCTAAATGGTTAAGTATAAAAGGCGTCATTAACAAACCAATTACGTTTGTTAGCACTATGGTTACATAATTTAAAACAGCTCCTTTTTTTAATTGGCTCAAAATAGTATATTTAGTTAGTTATATTTGGTTTATAATCTTCCGTTAACAGTTCCATTCCATTCTCCCTTTACATCGTATATAATACCTTTTTGTTTTAAAAACGATTTTAGGTCGAGCTTTAAAAACTCTTTATGCGAAACCGTAATCACGATGGCATCATAAGTGTTTTTGGGTATGGTATTTACAATTTTCAGGTTGTATTCGTGCATGACTTCTTTTGGGTTTGCCTTAGGGTCGTAAACTGTAACATCTGTTTCATAGCTTTTTAATTCGTTTATTACAGTTACAGATTTTGTATTTCTTATATCGGGGCAGTTTTCTTTAAAAGTAATTCCTAAAACCAGTATTTTAGCACCATTAACCTGGATGTTGTTTTTAAGCATTAGCTTAATAACTGCAGAGGCTACGAATTGTCCCATGCTGTCGTTTACCCGCCTTCCAGCTAAAATTATTTCGGGGTGATAACCAACTTCTTGTGCTTTTTGTGCTAAATAATAAGGATCGACACCTATGCAGTGGCCGCCAACAAGCCCAGGTTTAAATGGCAAAAAGTTCCATTTAGTGCTTGCAGCTTTTAATACATCCTGTGTATCTATATCCATTAAGTTAAAAATTTTGGCAAGTTCATTTACAAAAGCTATGTTTATATCGCGTTGCGAGTTCTCTATAACCTTTGCAGCTTCGGCTACTTTAATTGATGGCGCCAAATGTGTGCCTGCAGGAATTACACTGGCGTAAAGCGCATCGACTTTTTTTCCTGTTTGGGGTGTGGAGCCCGAAGTTACTTTAAGTATGTTATCTATGGTATGCAATTTGTCGCCCGGGTTAATGCGTTCTGGCGAGTAGCCTACAAAAAAATCTATGTTTAGTTTAAGCCCGCTTATTTGTTCTAATACAGGAACACATTCGTCTTCGGTAGCTCCCGGAAAAACCGTGGACTCATATATTACTAGGTCGCCCTTTTTTAAATACTTGCCAACAGTTCTGCTGGATTTGTAGAGCGGTGCCAAGTCTGGCTTGTTGTTTTTATCTATAGGGGTGGGGACAGTAACTATATAATGATTGCAGTTTTTTAAATCTTCGGTGTTCGAAGTGCAAAACAGACCAATACCTGTGCTTAAATTGTTTTTTAAAACAGATTGTAATGCGGTATTATCAACTTCTAGAGTAGAGTCGTGGCCCAATAAAAGTTCGTCAATTCGTGCTTGGTTTATATCAAAACCTACTACGCTATATTTTGTTGCAAAGAGTCTAGCTAATGGCAACCCTACATACCCTAGTCCAATTACAGCAATTTTAATATCCTTCATTATTTTGTTTTAAACGTTGCCAATACCAATTAACGGTTTTTTTTAACCCACTGTTAATGTTGAATTTCGGATTATAATTTAACAATTGCTTTGCTTTTTCAATAGAAGCCAATGAGTGGGGAATGTCTCCAATTCTATTTTCTCCATGTTTAATATCTATATCTTTTATAGAGGCATCAAACTTAGCTAGATTTGTTTTTAACAACCCCGCTAACTCTTTTAAAGTGGTTCGCTCTCCATAAGCAACGTTATACACATTGTTTAATGCGTTTTTGTTTGTGGTTGTTAACGCATTTACATTTATTTGCACTACGTTTTCAACATAGGTAAAATCTCTTGAAAAGCTACCGTCTCCGTTAATTATTGGCGATTCATGGTTTATTAATTGCTGTACAAATTTAGGGATCACTGCGGCATAAGCACTATTGGTGTTTTGTCTTTTGCCAAATACGTTAAAATAGCGTAGCCCTATGGTATCTAATTTATATGTCTTGTAAAAAACATCGGCATATAATTCGTTTACATATTTAGTTATGGCATAAGGCGAAAGGGGTTTTCCAATTTTATCTTCAACTTTTGGCAAAGCTTCATGATCTCCATATGTTGAAGAGCTAGCCGCATATATAAACCGTTTAACACCAGCATTTTTTGAAGCCACCAACATATTTAAAAATCCAGAAACATTTACGTCGTTGGTGGTAATGGGGTCTTTAATAGATTTTGGCACAGAACCTAAAGCTGCATGGTGTAGCACATAATCTGCGCCAGCACAGGCTTTTTGGCAATCTGCTAATCGCCTGATGTCTCCTTCTATTAAACTGAAATTATGATTAAATAGGAAAGGTTTTATATTATTTCTTTTCCCTGTTGAAAAATTATCTAAACATACAATATTTATATTATGTTCCAATAATGCTTCACAAAGGTTAGAGCCAATAAAACCAGCGCCTCCAGTTATAAGTACTTTCTTTCCCTCTAGTATTTTTAATTGCTGTTGGGTCATTTAAATTTGGGGTAATTTTATAAATTGTTAATAGCCCAGCAAATATGAAAAAAATAAATGTAATTTAGTTAACTATTTGTATTAAGAACTGTTTTTTACCGACGAAATTCAGTTTTTTGTTAAAATTACCGATTAAATTATGTATATCCCAAATAGCAAAGGTAGCCTAAACACCAAAAAAAGGTGCATTAATACTGTGAAAAAAGAACTAATATCTGAATAGGCTTAACTTAAAACACAATTTAATAAATCGATAATGTGCATAGTTTTACTACCAATGAAAACGGTTAATGTATTTAACCGATTTTTATTACTCTTTTAGCGAAATAACCACTTTGCATACTTGATAAGTTAAAACAATTGCTAAATTTACACCGTAAATAACTATTGAATTGATTAATAGCACTTTTAATTTAATAAGTAAAATATAATTTAAAAAAAACCAAAAACCCTCTCAAGATTAATCTTTTGCAGATTGATTTTACCCTTAAATTATATTTTAACAAGCTATTAATTATGATAAGGATTTTATTTTTTACCTGTGAGGGATTCACAAATTCAAATTTAATATTACAATTAAGTGGTCTAACCTTTAGCCACCTAGGTTTTCTATGTAAAAAATAAAAAAAACATATTTAAAAATATAATGTTGACCAAAACTAAAATATACCTATCATCACCTCACATGGGAGGCTCCGAGCAAAAATTTGTTAATCAAGCTTTTGATACTAACTGGATTGCGCCTCTAGGACCAAATGTTGATGGTTTTGAAAATGACCTAAAACAATATTTAGGAGGAAACGACGAAGTAGCCGTTTTAAGTTCTGGTACCGCAGCAATACATTTGGCATTACAATTGATAGGTGTATCTAAAGGAGACGAAGTTTTGTGCCAAAGTTTTACATTTTCTGCATCAGCAAACCCCATTATATACCAAGGTGCTACACCTGTATTTATTGATAGCGAACCTGAAACCTGGAACATGTCGCCAGAACTGCTTGAGATAGCCATTAAAGATAGAATTGAAAAATATAAAAAACCAAAGGCCATAATCGCTGTGCATCTATATGGTATGCCCTATAAAGCAAAAGAAATTAATGCTATAGCAAAAAATTATGGTATCCCTGTGTTAGAAGATAGTGCAGAAGCCCTAGGAAGCACTTACTTTAACCAAGCCTGTGGCACATTATCAGATATGGGTGTTTTATCGTTTAACGGCAATAAAATTATAACCACTTCTGGTGGTGGCGCCCTTATAACGAAAAAATTAGAGTTAAAAAACAAAGCCATCTTTTTATCAACCCAAGCACGAGATAACGCACCACATTACGAACATTCTTCAATTGGTTACAATTACAGGATGAGCAATGTATTGGCTGGCATAGGTAGAGGCCAAATGGAAGTGATTGACGAAAGGGTAGAAGCAAGAAGATCAAATTATAATTTTTATAAAACAAATTTATCTCAATTCGGCGCGATTGAGTTTTTAGAAGAACCTTTCGGATTTTTTTCTAACCGATGGATAACTTGTATAAAAACCAATTCTTACAAGTTAAGAGAAAGCCTGCGTTTAGACTTGCAAAACGAAGATATTGAATCAAGAACGTTATGGAAGCCAATGCACTTACAACCAGTTTTTAAAGACTGCCTGAGTTTTACAAACGGGATATCTGAAAACCTATTTAACAACGGACTTTGTTTACCTAGCGGATCAAATCTAACTGAAGATGATTTGTCTAGAGTAATCGAAATAATACGCAAAAACCCAAACTTATGATTAATAATTACTTAGCTCGCTTTTCAAAAAAACACGCATCTAAATGGTTGGTATTCGCTATAGACCTAAGCATAGTAACCATTACGTTCTTTATGGCGTATTTAGTTAGATTTAATTTAACACTAAATTTTGACTTACAACAGTTTTTAATTCAAATTCCCTTAATGCTGGCCATTGCATCTTTTAGCTTTATTGCGGTAGGCTCATTTAAAAGTGTAATTAGGCATACAGGGTTTGCAGATGTTGTAAACATTTTTAAATCTGTAGCTCTAATAGCGGCTACGTCTGTTATTATTGTTTTAATCAACAGAATTACAAACCTAATACCAGGGTTTACCATTCCGCTGTCCATAATAATCGTACATTCACTCTTGTGTTTTGTAGCACTGGCAGGAAGTAGGTTGCTATTTAAAATAGTTTGGAAATACTTAAAAATTAAACTAATGGCTTCAAAAAACATCTTAATTTATGGAGCTGGAGATTTAGGAATTACAACTTACAACACCCTTTTGAATAACACAACCGAAAGATATAATGTTATCAATTTTATTGATGACGATGCCAAGAAAAAAGGAAAGGTTATTAATGGGATTGAAATATGCAGCGTACATAAAATCAATCAAAATTATATAGAATCGAAAGGTATAGAAGAAATCATTATTGCTTCGCAAACAATAGATTCTAGCAAAATTATTGGGTTATTCGACAGTTTGAGCGTTAAAATTAAAAAAGTACCACCTATCGAGCAATGGATTAACGACGAGCTTAACACAAGCCAAATCAAGCAATTCCAAATAGAAGACTTATTAGGGAGACCACCCATTGAGTTCGATAACCCTAACCTACAAAACGAATTTAACGGCGAAACCATTATTGTAACCGGTGCTGCAGGCTCCATAGGAAGTGAGTTGGTAAAACAACTTTCCAATTTCGATGTTAAGGAGTTAATTTTAGTAGACCAAGCAGAATCTGCCCTGTACGACGTACAGCAAGATTTAAAACGCGCTGGTAAGCACAATTTCACAGCAATTGTTGCAGACATAAGAGATGGGCTAAGAATAGATACCATATTCCAAAACCATAAGCCTACACTGGTATTTCACGCCGCGGCATATAAGCATGTTCCACTAATGGAACAATCACCTTACGAAGCCATTAAAATAAATGTAAACGGAACAAAACTTTTGGCGGATACGGCCTCTCGCTACAATGTAAAGAAATTTGTGTTTGTATCCACAGATAAAGCTGTAAACCCAACAAGCGTTATGGGTGCCACCAAAAGAATGGCCGAAATGTACATAAGCTGCCTACAAAAAGAAAGCAAGACCAAGTTTATTACAACCCGCTTTGGTAATGTTTTAGGATCCAACGGATCTGTAATACCTCTATTTAAAAAACAAATAGAAAACGGCGGACCACTAACCTTAACACATAAAGATATTACACGCTATTTTATGACTATACCTGAAGCCTCTAAGTTAGTATTAGAAGCTGGCACAATGGGTAAAGGTGGCGAGATATTTATTTTCGATATGGGAGAATCGGTTAAGATTTTCGATCTTGCAAAAAACATGATTAAGCTATCTGGATTAAGGAACCCTGAAGATATTGACATAAAAATTACAGGACTGCGCCCAGGCGAAAAACTATACGAAGAACTATTGGCCAATGGCGAGAACACCTTATCGACATACCATAAAAAGATAATGATAAGCAAAACCAGAGAATTGGAATACAGCAAAGTGAAATCTGAAATTGAGGAGCTATGCATAACAAACCGTTTTCAAAACAACAATATTGTAATGAAAATGAAAAACCTAATTCCAGAATACAAATCTAAAAACTCTGATTTTGAGAAATTTGACAAAAGAGTTCAGATCTACAAAAAAGCTAAAGGGATTTTAAAAGCAAAACCAAACAATAATTATGGTAGCTTGTAAATAATATTTTTATATTTTCCCCAAATAAATTCCATAGAATGAAAAGAATACTGAGCTATAGATTAGTTGTTACATTTACTCTTGTTAGTTTTTTTTTAACCTCATGTAAAACAAAACAAGACATAGTTTACTTTCAAAATGCCAAAAATTTTGAAACCATAGTTGATACCGATACCTTTAGGGCAAAACTAAAAATAGGCGATATTGTAAGTATTTACGTTTCGGTTTACAGTTCGGGAGATATAGATCCTGCGAAGCCCTATAACATACAAATGCAAACCGGACAAGGTCAAGGCAGATTAATAGATTATTTAATAGACGTTGACGGCAATATCGATTTCCCGGTTTTAGGCAAAGTAAAACTAGTAGGCTTAACCATAGAAGAAGCCAAAAACCTGTTTAAGGAAAAATTCTCAAAAGGCGAATTGCTTAAAGACCCTGTTATTATAATGCGGGTTTTAAACTTTAGGATTACCGTAGCAGGCGAGGTAAGAAACCCAGGGGTTTACCAAGTAAGCGGAGAGCGTGTTTCTATAATAGAAGCCTTAGGTTTGGCAGGAGACTTAACCATTAAAGGAAAAAGAGACAATGTAATGGTTATTAGAGACTTTAACGGCACAAAAGCCATTACCTATGTAGATTTAACAACCAAAGAGGTCTTTAATTCGCCCGTTTATTATTTAACCCAAAACGATATTGTTTACGTAGAACCCAACAATTCTGCTATTAGTAGTGCATCCGGCGATACTAGAATAGGTACAATCATTACAATTACATCTTTTCTTTTAACCACAGCACTTATTTTTGTAACAAGAAATTAGTAAATAATATGGCTTTACTTAATAACGAAAATACATCAAACAATACACTTGATAATTTTAATTTAAAGAAAACATTATCCTTATACACGAAACAATGGAAATGGTTTGTGTTAAGTTTAATTTTGTGTATTGGCTTTGCCTATGTTAACCTAAGATATACAACACCAAAATATCTGGCCGTAGCCAAAATAATGCTTTTAGATGATAAGGACAATTCGTCTGTTGGAGCTTTAAACGACCTGTCTATTTTTTCCGATAGGGAAGACGCCATGGTGGAAGACGAGATACAAGTTATTAAATCTAGAAGCTTTCTTAGAAACATTGTAAAAGAGCTAAGCTTAAATGTTAGATATTACACCAAAGGTAGAGTTTACGAATCAGAACTCTACAAAAGCACACCCATACTCGTTAACTTTATAGAATCAGATTCTATAATAAACAATACCAATTCTAATTTTTACATTGAAATTCTATCTGATACACACTTTAACTATCGTAGAAATGAAGACGGCCAACCTAAAAAATATACATTTGGCGAAACCGTACCAACCGGTTTTGGAGGTATAATAATAACCCCAAAAATCAAAAGTATTGAAAACAACATAGGAAACAACATTAGGGTTAACATAACAAAAGCAGAATTTTTGGCCGAATCGTTAAAAGACAGAATATCCATAGCACCTACAGGAAAATCATCAAAAGTAGTACAGGTAAGTCTAGTAGATCCAGTAATAGAAAAAGCCAAAGATATCGTTAACACTTTAATAGACGAATACAACAATTACACCATAAAAAAGAAAAACGAGATATCCGATAGCACCGCTTTGTTTATAGACAGGAGAATCAGGTTGGTTGAAAAAAACCTTATTAATGTTGATGATAGTATTGTAGGCTTTAAAACCAGTAATAAAATTACAGATGTGGTATCTGAAGCCGGCCAGTTTTTAAATTCAAGTGTGGCGAACGAACAACAAATAGACGCTGCGAAAATGCAATTAAGCCAACTTAATTACGTTAAGGAAACCTTGGGAGACGAAACAGGAAAATACAATGCAATTCCTTCAAATCTAGGTGCAGGAGACCCAACAATAAGTGCTCTATCATCACGCTACAACGAGTTGCTTGAAAGACGAAAATCACTTTTAAAAAGTGCCGGTTCGCAAAACCCAATAGTATTGGAACTTAACCAAACCATAGCAGGAGTAAGGCAAAACCTGCAACAAAGCATAAGTAGCTCAAGCACATCGCTTCGAATTCAAATCAACAGTTTAGAGAGCCAATCCAGAAGAATAAATTCTAAAATAACCTCGGTTCCAGGGCAAGAAAACCGGTTAAGGGGCATAGAACGCGAGCGCCAAACCATAGAATCGTTATATCTTTATCTGTTGCAGAAAAAAGAAGAAGCTGCCATCTCGTTAACAGCCACTTCACCTAGTGCAAAAATTATAGATGCTGCATACAACAGCGCAGGCGGCCCAATTTCTCCTAACAAACAAATTGCCTATGCCAGTGCCATTTTGTTAGGCTTTTTAATTCCTTTTGGTGTTTTTTACACCAAAAACCTTTTAGACACCAAAATTCACAACAAAGAAGATCTTGAAGGTGAAATAAATAACATTACCGTATTGGGAGAAATTCCAAAAGTTAACAGCAATAAAGTATTGGTTGAAAAGAACGACCGTTCTATTTTATCTGAATCCTTCAGAATAATACGAACCAATTTTGATTATATAAAGCGAACCAGAAAGGTTAAAGAATACGATAATGTTGTTTTTGTAACCTCGACCATAAATGGCGAGGGCAAATCTTTTTTTAGTATGAATATGGCACTAACCCTTGCCAACACCAATAAAAAAGTATTGCTTATAGGAGCCGATATTAGAAATCCTAAATTGCTTTTGGGACTAGATGAAAAAAGGAAAAATGAACTCGCTAAAGTTGGGCTAACAGAATATTTGGTAGATAAATCCGTAACCGTTGAAGATGCCATAAACAATTACGACATTAAGGGTAACAAAATAGATATCTTGTTATCTGGCAAAGTACCGCCAAATCCTGCAGAATTGTTGATGAGCGATAGAATGCATCCGCTTTTTGATAAGGTTTCAGAAAAATACGATTATGTAATTGTAGATACAGCACCAGCAATGTTAGTAACCGATACACTGTTGTTCAGCCAATATGCCGGACATACCATTTACCTAACCCGTGCAGATTATACAGAGAAACGCATATTGAATTTCGCTAAAGAATTACATGCCGAAAATAAACTTAAAGGCATGATGCTTGTAGTAAACGATGTTAAGCAGTCTAACTTTGGGTATGGTGCAAAATACGGCTACTACGGTGCCAAGCAAAAGAAAGGTTTTTTTAGAAAAAGAGCCTAAATAACAGAAAACGTACTACAGGTTTTCTCAATAATAGCAGGAAGCTTTTTAGCCAAACCCTTGTTAAGGGTTAAGTTAGAAAGCTTTTTTATATGGTTAAGGTTATGCGTATCGGTTGCAATAAAATCAATCAAATCATTTTCAATTAAGTAGTTTGCCGCTTTCTCCACATTTTTACCGTAATGTGCACTTAACGATAGCATGTTAAGCTGAAAAAAACATCCCAATTGTTTCATTTTTAAATATTGTTCTTTTGCATTATGATAAAACGAGTAGCGCTCTGGATGTGCCAAAATAGGAAAATAACCTTTTGTTTTAATTTTGTATATAATTTCCTCAAGATTGATTGGTGGCTGAAAATAAGACATTTCAATCAATAAATAATGTCCTTTAAGCGTAAACATTTCCTGGGTTTCCAATTGTTTCAGGAAATTATCGTCCAGCATATATTCTGCAGCTGGATTAATGGTAATTTCAGAACGTGTTTTAGCATCTAAAGCATATAGCAGTTGCTGGTAGGCATTGCCAATTGTTTCATCGTTATTGGGGTAAAAATCCTGCATCACGTGTGGAGTGGGCATAAATTGCTTAACGCCCAATGCTTGCAGGCCTGCTATCAAGTCTATAGATTCTGCTATGCTTTTTGCGCCATCATCAATTCCTGGTAAAATATGGGAGTGCATGTCAACAAAACCATCAAGTAAATCTTTAAGGAAAGTTTTTTTTGTAAAAAATTGGAGCATGAGCTAATTGGTATAGCTTAAATTAAGGCTTTATTCCTCTTCGTCTTCTTTAAAAACAGCCGATTCAATTTTGTCTTCAATTACAACATGGCCCAGGTTGTCTAGCGCGATGTTGTCATGATCAAAATTGGTCATTGTATAATGCAATTTGCTGCTTACTTTAACCAAGTATATAGCATCGGGTGTTTTAATTTCAATGGCCTCAATGGTTTCGTTTCTGTGATTGTCAAAAGTTATAATATCGTCGTCGCCATAACCGTCTGGAAATCGTTCTGTTAAAAGCTTTAAAACTTCAGGTTTCAATTTTTTGTAATCAACTATAATTCTTTGCATATTAAAAATTTTGGTTGAAAATTATATTTATTTGCCGTTTTATAAAATTACAAAAAAATTGTTTAGCTCGAATAAAAATCAAAAGCGTCTATTATAATATCATCAGCCACTAAACAGTCTGTTTGGGGTTTGCCAATGTGTTTAAGCAGCACAAAATTAATATTGCCGTGGTTGTTTTTCTTATCGTATTTCAAAAGGTCTATAATGTTTTGGTACTCGCTTTTGCTAATGGTTACCTTTGGGTAATGTGCCAACAGTAATTTTTTTATTTCATCGGTTGTTTTTCTTGGGAAGCCTACCAGTTGGGTAGAGATATAACTGGCCAAAATCATTCCAACAACAATGGCCTCACCGTGCAAAAGCTCCTTTTTGTCAGGGTTGCTTAAAAAATATGATTCTATAGCGTGCCCTAGTGTATGCCCAAAATTTAGTGTTTTTCTAAGACCCTCTTCAAAAGGGTCTTGCTCTACTACCTCTTTTTTTATGATAACCGACTCATAAATCAACCCGTCTAATTCTTCTATGGTCAATGTCGATAAATCCTTAAATTTATTCCAATACTTTTCATCGCTAATCAAGCCGTGTTTTAGCATTTCGGCTAATCCAGACCGCATTTGGTTTTCAGGAAGTGTTTTTAAAAAAGTACTATCAATCAAAACTAAATGGGGCGTGCTTATAACACCAATTTGATTTTTTAAATAGCCCAAATCCACCCCTGTTTTCCCGCCAACCGAGGCATCAACCATGGCCAGTAAAGAGGTTGGCACATTTATGTACGCAATGCCTCGTTTAAAGGTAGAAGCCACAAAACCGCCCAAATCTGTAACAACGCCGCCTCCAACATTTATAAGCAGGCTTTTCCTGTCGGCATCTAATTCAGAGAGCGTATTCCAGACACCAGAACAAGTATCAATGGTTTTGTGGGCTTCGCCAGCTTCAATTTCTATAATTTCAATAACCAAATTGGTTTCTAGTCTTGCTAGAAAATTTGCCAAACAATGTGTATGCGTATTCTCGTCAACTAAAATAAATATTTTAGAAAAATTATTTTCTTTAATATGCTTATTTAGTGCAGGATAGCAATATTGATTGAAATGAATGGTAGAATGGTTAGCTTTAATGGATTTCATGAAAAAATATAGCTGTTAATTTAAGCCGTGAAATTAAGGAGTTTTTTTTATAAAATGATAAAGAACTCTTAATTATATTTGCGTAAAATTTTAAGTAAATGCAAAAAACCGATCTTATTTTTGAAAATACAGAAATAGCTTTTGCCCTTAAAAACGATTCTGAATTAGAACGTGCATATTTTCTGTTTAAAATGATATCTATTGAGCCACTGGTAAAAATAGGAACTGCCGCAACAAACTTTGCAATAAAAGCCCGTTTACCTGTAGAAGGGCTTATTCGCTCTACCGTTTTCGATCATTTTTGCGGTGGTGTAAATGAATATGATTGCTTGCCTGTTATTGATAAAATGTACGAAAAAGGCGTGAGTTCTGTTTTAGATTATTCAGTTGAACGAGTAACCAAAGTTACCCAATTTGATGCTGCAAAACGTATGGTTCTTAAAATCATAGATTTTGCAAAAGAAATCGATGCCATACCTATTGCCGTATTTAAACCTACAGCTTTTGGGCGTTTTTACCTGTACGAAAAAATAAGCAGAGGCGAAGCTTTAACTACCGAGGAGCACCAGGAATGGTTTAGGGTGGTTGATAGATTTGATACCGTTTGCAAAAAATCTAAGGAAAACAACATTGCCATTTTGGTTGATGCCGAAGAAAGCTGGATACAAGACGCTGCCGATAATTTGGTAACCCAAATGATGCAAAAATACAATACCGAAAAACCGGTTGTTTTTAACACCTTGCAAATGTACAGGCACGATAGGTTAGAGTTTTTAAAGCAGCAGCATGCCTTTGCAAAAAAAAATGGGTTTTATTTAGGGTATAAGTTAGTACGGGGTGCCTATATGGAAAAAGAAAACGAACGTGCCCAAGAAAAAGGTTATCCAACACCTATTTGCGAGAACAAAAAAGCTACCGACAATAATTTTAACAAAGGCCTAAAATATGTTTTAGATAACTTAAACGATATTTCTTTGTTTTCGGGAACCCATAACGAAGAGAGCTCGTATTTGCTAATGCAACTCATGCAAGAACGGGGTTTGCAAAATAACGATCCGCATGTGTGGTTTGGACAATTATATGGCATGAGCGACCATATTAGTTATAATTTGGCCGCCAAAGGCTATAATGTGGCTAAGTACATGCCCTTTGGCCCAGTAAGGGATGTGATGCCTTATTTGATTAGACGTGCCGAAGAAAACACATCGGTTGCAGGGCAAACAAGCAGAGAGCTAAATTTATTGCGTAAAGAAAAAAAGCGCAGGCAGCTAGAATAGGTTGCGCTTATTCTGTTAATTTTTAATGATAACCTATTTCGTAAAACTTTTTTACATTCCTTTACACTCAATAAAAAACAATCTCTATGAAACCTTATATCTACGCTTTTTTAACTGTATCGCTAATGCTTTCATCTTGTAAATCAAACGAAACCGAAAGGCCGCACCTGGCTATCGAAGCTCCAGTTGCTAAAAAAATACCTAAAGAATTAACCATACATGGCGATACCCGAATAGATAACTATTTTTGGATGCGTTTAAGCGACGAACAAAAAAATGCCGAAACACCAGATGCCCAAACCCAAGAAGTGCTAAATTACCTAAATGATGAAAACGAGTATTTAAACAAAGCCATGGCGCATACTAAAGCGTTTCAGGAAAAACTTTTTAACGAGATTGTTGGGCGTATAAAAAAGGACGATCTATCGGTACCTGTAAACAATAACGGTTATTCGTATTACACACGTTTTGAAAAAGGTGCAGATTACCCTTTGTATTGCAGAAAAAAATTAGAAAAAGATGCTAAAGAAGAAATTATGCTCCATGGTCCAGAAATGGCTAAAGATTATGCATATTATGGCTTTGGCGGGCAATCGGTAAGTCCGGACAATAAAATGCTAGCCTTTGCTATAGATACCGTTTCAAGACGCCAATACACCATTTACTTTAAGAATTTGGAAACAGGAGAGATCTTAAAAGAAAACCTTAGTAATACAGGCGGAAGTGCCACTTGGGCTAACGACGGAAAAACCGTATTCTATACCACTAAAGACCCACAGACCTTGCGTCAAAATAAAATTGTAAAACATACTATTGGCACCAATCAATCTGAAGATGTGGTGGTTTACGAAGAAAAAGACGACACATTTAGATGTGGCGTTGGCAAAACAAAATCTGATGCTTATCTGGTTATTGGTAGCTTTCAAACCTTATCCACAGAATTTAGGGTTTTAGATGCCAACACGCCCAACGGTGAGTGGAAAGTGATTCAGCCCAGAGCCAATAATTTAGAATATACCATCGATCATTATAAAAATCATTTCTATATAAGAACAAATTACAATGCCAAAAACTTCAAACTCGTTAAAACCCCGGTAAACAAAACCGAAAAAGAGCATTGGGTTGATGTTATTCCGCATCGCGATAACGTATTTTTTCAAGGCATGGATTTGTTTGAAAACTATTTAGTAGCCCAAGAGCGAAAAGATGGCTTACGGAACATTAGGGTAATGAAATGGGACGGAACAGACGACCATTACATTCCTTTTAACGATCCAGCTTATTATGCCGCAACAACCTCTAATTTGGATTTTGATACCGATGTTTTACGCTACAGGTACAGCTCGCTTACCACTCCAAACAGCACATTTGAGTATAATATGGCTAATAAAAAGAAAGTGCTGTTAAAGCAAGATGAAGTTGTTGACACTTCTTTTGCCATAGATAATTATACATCTGAACGTTTATTCGCAACGGCTACAGACGGTACAAAAATACCAGTGTCTTTAGTTTATAAAAAAGGGCTTGAAAAAAATGGCAAAAACCCATTATTACTTTATGCCTATGGTTCTTACGGAAATAGTATGGAACCCACATTTAGTTCTACGCGTTTAAGTTTGCTCGACAGAGGGTTTGTTTATGCCATTGCCCATATTCGAGGCGGACAAGAAATGGGAAGAGATTGGTACGAAAACGGAAAATTGCTAAAAAAGAAAAATACATTTACCGATTTTATAAATGCGGGTAAGTTTTTAATAGATGAAAAGTTTACATCTAGCAATCATTTATACGCTTACGGCGGATCGGCAGGCGGATTATTAATGGGTGCTGTTTTAAATATGGAACCCAATATGTGGAATGGTGTTATTGCCGCAGTTCCTTTTGTTGATGTTGTTTCAACCATGCTGGATGAAACCATCCCGCTAACTACTTTTGAGTTTGATGAATGGGGAAATCCTAAAAATAAGGAGTATTATAATTATATGAAATCCTATTCGCCATACGATAATGTGGAAGCCAAAGATTACCCCAATATTTTAATTACAACCGGGTATTGGGATAGCCAAGTGCAATATTGGGAGCCTGCAAAATGGATTGCAAAATTACGTGATTTAAAAACAGACAACAATCTATTGGCCATGTATTGCGACATGGAAACAGGCCATGGCGGTGCATCTGGACGTTTTGAGCGCTACAAAAGAATAGCTTTAAACTACGCCTTTATGCTGGATTTGGAAGGAGTTACAGAATAGAAAACATAATAAATTTTACGAACCTAGACCTGCAAGTACCAACAATTCGGGATTAAAACCCTTACAGGTCTTTTTGTGAATTAAAATACCAATTCCATTTTAATATCACTACGTTTATACGGGCTATTGGGCTCTATAGCAATCTCTAAAAACCCGTATTTTCTGTAAATATAAATAGCGTTTTCCAGTTTGGTGCTAGAGTAGAGTATAAGCTTGGGCAATTCCATAGATTTTGCGAAATCTATACAATATTGCATTAGTTGCTGCCCTAATTTTAAACCACGGTACTTTGGTGAAACGGCCATTTTTGTAAGTTCGAATACGCCATCATTTCCAAATGGCATTAAGGCTGCTGTACCAACAATTTCAGTATCTAGTTTTGCAAAAAAAATATGGCCACCTTTATTTATTATGTGTGTTTCGGGCTTGCGTAAAACGGCTTCATCTAAAGCTTCAACGTAAAAATAAGTTTGTAACCATTCAATGTTTAGCTCGTAAAAGTCTTTAGAATATTTTTTATCAAACGGAATAATTTCGACTTGCATTGGCTTTTATAAAATCGGTGATTAAATAGGTAATGAGTTTTCCAACCAGATTTGCGGTTTTCTTTTTTGGCACAGCTTCGCAAATGTGCAAATAAGTAACGTTTTTATGTTTTGCAAAAAAGTTGACGAACTGCCTGGTTTTATTAACGCTAAAACCACTTGGTGTCATGGCGCTACTTGGTATGTTTTCAATAGCATCGCAATCTATTTCTATCCCATAGGGTTTGCTGGATATGTGGGTTAAGGCATGGTACATGGCATCATTAAAACTTAATTTATCTTTTATTTCTAAATCTTCAAACGTGGTGTATTTTAAAGATTTTGTTTCGTTAAAAGTTTTAAAAATGCCATCAGATGTATAGTTTTCGTGCAACCCGAAAACAAAGTAATTTTTTAAAAATCCTTCCGCGAAAGCGTAACTAAACCCATTCCCACTATGCCTGCCTTCTTCTGGTCTAAAATCTGAATGGGCATCAAAATTCACAATATTTATAGGTTTGTTTAATGCCAACGATGCGCCTTTTATGTTGCCATAAGCATTGTTGTGCCCGCCGCCAATTACAATAGCTTTTTTGCCCGAGGCAACTATAAGCTGCATAATATGGGCCACGTACTTATCGATTTGCTCTACAATTTTCCTTGCTTTTTTTATATTGCTTTTTTTGTTTTGGTCGAGTTTTGAAACTTCTAACAATTCGTCAGAAAAATCTAAATGTCCCAAAATTAAAACAGCATCTGCCTTGGTAAACGCATTACTTTGGATATTTAATAAAATTTTTATTGTGGCTTCCCAAGCCCTGGAAGCACCTGGTTTTCCGCCATTTGCGAAAACGCCAACATCTTCGGGCAAACCAATTACAACATACGCAACATCCAAATTTTTAAGTTGTTCGTATATATTGGAAATGCTGGTTAAGGTTTTAACATGTTCGCCAAATTTGGATTCGCCAGAGCGTTTATTTAATAATTTGTTAAGCGCGGTGTTGTTAAATAAAACAAGTTTATCCATCTAAGGGTTTCGGATTTAGTTTAAAATATTAAAATTAATCAATATTTATTAAACGTATAAAAAAAATTAAGTATTAAAATTTAAGATTAACAAAAAGACAAACAAACAATTAAAACAAGTAATAATTATGGAAAATAGCAAAAGTAGTACGGGATTAAAAGTGGCTTTAGGAATCGCTTTGGTTTTATTTTTAGGAACATTGTTTTACACTTTTAATTTAAAAAGCGAAAGTGATAAAAACACCAAAGAATTAACAGAGCAAAAGGAGTTGGTAATGAACGATTTAAACGCCATGGCTAAACAGTACGACGAGGCCATTGGAGAAAATGAAGTGGCAAACCAAAACTTAATTGAGGCCAGATCGCGTATTCAAGGGTTAATAGATTCTTTAAAAATATCTGAAACAAACGTAAAAAGCCTATGGAGGTACAAGCAAAAATATGTATCACTTCAAAAAGAAATGGATGTGTTGTTGGCACAAAACGATTCTTTAAGAGTAGAGAACTCTTACTTGGCAACCTCTTTAGACAGTACCAGAGTGCGCTTAGAAGAGCGTACCATGTTTACAGATTCTTTATTGGTGCAAAACACCGCTTTAGCCGAAGTTGTTGAAAACGCCGCGGTTTTAAATACGGTAGGTTTAAAAGGATTTGGAGTAATTGAAAGAACTTCAGGTAAATTAATTCCAACTGAAAGAGCGAGTAGAGTAGATAAAATTAGAGTGTGCTTTACCGTTGCTAAAAACGCTTTGGTACAAGCTGGAGATCAAGAATTATATGTACAGGTTATAGACCCAAAAAACAATACTTTAGGGTCGAACGAGCAAGTGCAGTTTGGAGATAAAACACTAAACTACAGCATAATAAGCAAGTTTAATTACGAAAATGGCAGTCTTAACATTTGCGAGTTTGTAGCATCAAAAGGCAAGGAGAAATTCGAAAAAGGACGTTATACCGTTAATGTTTTTAACGAAAAAGATTTAGTTTCCAGCTCAGAGTTTACCTTAAAGTAAACACATTATATAACACTTAAGAGCATAACCCCGAGCAAAACTCGGGGTTTTTTAATGCTTGTTTTTTTAATTATTAAACACATTATCAAGTTTATTTGCAAATTGCAGATAATATATTGGCCAATGGGGCGGAAGATGTTATTTTTGGTAAAGTGCCAAAAACCAAGCCCTGTTATATGGATAGTAACTTTGTGTTTTTAAATTCTATTTCAAAAATTTCAGAAGACACCTATTCTGAAATTAAAAAAATATCAACCTTTAAAATAATCAAAGCAGGTACAGAAATTGTAAAAATAAACGAGGTTCCTTCTAAAGCGTATATGGTTGTTTCTGGTATTGTTAGGTCTTATTTAATAACAGAATCCGGAAAAGAATTTAATAAAAGTTTTTACCTGCCAATTAGTTTTGCGGCCTCCTTAACAGCTTTAATGAGAAGAAAACCATCAGCCTTTGTTTTTCAAGCTGTTACAGATTGTGAAATCTATGAAATAGATTATTACAAAACCATGCATTTATGCAATTCTAAACCAAATCTTAAGACTTTATATACCAAGGTTTTAGAGTACCTTTACATAAAATACGAAAAACGTATTATTGAATCTATTACGTTAAACGCTAAAGAGCGATATCTGGAGTTAAAAAAGCAAATACCCGATGTAGATTCATTGATTTCCCAACACCATATAGCATCCTATCTTGGTATAACACCCGTTCAATTAAGCAGGATTAGAAAAAAAATTGGTTGCCCATTAACAAATGTTAATTGATAATAATGTAAAAAATAATATATTTGAAGAAGATTTTTCCTTAGTTTATTTTTAAAACACATTGGATAATTGATAGCAAACCAACCAAAAAAAGAGGCTGTTTGAAAAGACAGCCTCTTTTATACCCTATTTTTGTTTAGATTTTATTTTAAGCTTCCAACCATATTTTCGGGTTTTACCCAGGCATCATAATCTTCTGCGGAAACATAACCTAAATTAATAGCTTCTTCTTTTAGCGTAGTGCCGTTTTTATGGGCTGTATTGGCTATTTCGGCTGCTTTATAATATCCTATTTTAGTATTCAATGCGGTTACGAGCATTAAGGAATTGTTCAATAATTTTGTTATAACCGCTTGGTTTGGCTCTATACCAACAGCACAATTAACATCAAAACTCACACAGGCATCACCAATTAATTGTGCCGATTGCAAAAGATTTGCCGCCATTACGGGCTTAAAAACATTAAGCTCGTAATGCCCTTGCATACCACCAACACCAATGGCCACATCGTTGCCCATAACTTGGGCGCAAACCATGGTTAAAGCCTCGCATTGCGTGGGGTTTACTTTACCAGGCATGATAGAGCTCCCAGGCTCGTTGGCAGGAATTGTAATTTCGCCAATACCCGAGCGCGGACCAGAGGCCATCATTCTAACGTCATTCGCAATTTTATTTAATGATACGGCCAACTGTTTTAATGCCCCGTGGGTTTCTACAATGGCATCGTGTGCCGCTAAAGCTTCAAATTTATTTGGTGCTGTTATAAAAGGTAATTTTGTAAATTCTGCTATATATTCGGCAACACGTTTGCTATAGCCTTTTGGTGTATTTAACCCCGTACCAACGGCAGTACCGCCCAAGGCCAACTCGCTTAAATGCGGTAAAGAGTTCTGGAGAGCTTTTATGCCATGGTCTAATTGTGCCACATAGCCCGATAGTTCTTGCCCAAGTGTTAGTGGCGTGGCATCCATTAAATGGGTACGACCAATTTTAACCACATTTTTAAAGGTTTCGGCTTTTTTGTGTAATGTGTCGCGTAATTGTTTAACACCCGGAATAGTGGTTTCAACTACTTTTTTATAAGCAGCAATGTGCATGCCCGTAGGAAAGGTGTCGTTTGAAGATTGCGATTTGTTAACATCATCATTTGGCTGAATGGTTTTTTCACCTTCACCAATGGTTTTTCCAGCAATTTGATGCGCTCTGTTTGCAATAACCTCGTTTACATTCATATTACTTTGCGTTCCGGAACCTGTTTGCCAAATAACCAATGGAAATTGGTCGTTGTGTTTTTCCTCCAAAATTTCATCGCATACCTGTGCAATTAAATCGCGCTTTTCTATAGGCAAAACCCCAAGTTCGCAATTGGTATAAGCCGCTGCTTTTTTTAGATATGCAAAACCATAAACAATTTCTAGAGGCATAGAGGCTGCAGCTCCTATTTTAAAGTTGTTTCTGGAGCGTTCGGTTTGTGCGCCCCAAAGCTTATCGGCAGGTACTTTTACCTCGCCCATAGTATCTTTTTCTATTCTGTAACTCATAGTAAAATGGTTTAAATGTAAGTTACAAAGTTAGTTGATTTGACCTGGTTTTTATTATGATATTTGTTAGTTTTTACAACTTCTTTTTAACATATAAATAACGAATCTTTTGGCTTGTTTTGTTTAAAATCGATTAATTTAGTAAGTTTAAAATATAGTATAAAAACACATTAAATTATGGCAACAATAAGACTAGGTGATGAAGCACCGAATTTCACCGCAGAAACTTCAGAAGGAAAAATAGATTTTCACGATTGGTTAGGCGATAGTTGGGGTATTTTATTTTCGCACCCAGCAGATTACACTCCGGTATGCACAACAGAATTGGGTACTGTGGCCAAATACAAAGCTGAATTTGATAAGCGCAACGTAAAAGTTGTGGCTTTAAGTGTTGATGGTCTTGAGTCGCACCACGGTTGGATAAAAGATATTAACGAAACCCAAAATACAATAGTTAACTTTCCTATTATTGCAGATGAAGACAAAAAAGTGTCTGAGCTTTACGATATGATTCATCCAAACGCAGATAGTAACCTTACGGTGCGCTCGGTGTTTGTAATCGATAACAATAAAAAAGTAAAACTGATAATTACATATCCGGCTTCAACGGGTAGAAATTTTGATGAATTGCTACGCGTTATCGATTCGTTGCAACTAACGGCTTACCATAAAGTTGCAACACCTGCCAATTGGCAAAATGGAGACGATTGTGTTGTGGTACCTGCTGTTGCAACGGCCGATATACCAAGTTTATTTCCTAAAGGCCATAAAGAGGTTAAGCCTTATTTACGAATGACGCCTCAACCTAATTTAGATTAATAATAAGACTATTAATTTGTGGCACATTAAAGATTTGTTCGCTAAACTTAATTTACAACCCTTATATAAAAAGAAAATAAATTGTAATTTATTATTATTATGGTATTGTATAAGCCACTGCATTACTATATATTTGTATAACACTTTTAATTAGACACTTAAATAATATGTTTGAATTTGACCAATATTTAGGATTTTTAGCATTTTTAATCATTTTTTCCATGGGCTTTTGGCTTATGTTGTTTTTAACATTATACGTAGTTCCGTATTGGATTGGTGGTGCATTAATTGAAAGATTAAAAGAAATTAGAGCAGAAAAAAAAGCTAAGCGCGAAGCAGCTTAAAAATTACCTATTTTCCCTATATTGCCACAAGCCATTGGGGTTTATTAAAATAAAAAAGCCATATCGATTTACCGATATGGCTTTTTTGTGATTATTTAAACGGTTTTTATTTAACCTCTTTTAAAGCATTGTCAATACGTGTTCTTAAATGTTGTTTGTGTGCTCTAGATGCAATATTTCCTGACGGAGCAGCCATGGTTCTTATTGTTTTTAAATTATATAAGGCCATGGATTTTACGTTGTTAGAGTATCTGCTACTTTGCTTACCGGTTAACATATCAATTAACATATTGGTATATTCCAATTGTAAATTTTGTCTAAACGAATTTACATTAGAATATATATCTGCTTTAAAAATAGCATTATTTAAATCGCGCATTACCATAGATAATTTATATGTATTGCCATACAACTCAGAGTCTGTGATGCGCTGTAATGTGTTTGGGTGCAACAAATGGTTTAATACGTTTTTTTGATAACCCAATACCTGGCGGTGAATTTTTGGATCTTCTGACGAACTGAAAAATCCAAAACCACGGCGCTGCATAGCTAAGTAATTGTATAAATCGTTAGGTGCATCAAAAGCATTTGGTGCAAAAACGTATTTGTTAAGTGTTGCCATAGCTCTTTTTTGGTCTTTTAAACTTACTGGAGTGTATGGTTGTGCTGCTCCTGGTTGACCAGCCATAGCTCTATCGACATAAACACCTCCAATAAACCTAGAAACCACATTGGCTGCATTGCCTCTTTGACCACTTAAAATATAATAGGCCTGTCTTAATTCTTGATACGATTGCCCAGGTTTTGAAAACTTATCTTTTATGCCCTTCATCATGGTGTTTATAATCTCGAAACGGTCGTTAGAATAGGCTATCTGGTCGTTTGATAAATCTCCAACCATAACACGTGGGTCGATTGCTTTTCCTGGTGATCGCATATCATCGGCATCGTTTCCAAAAATAAGTTCTGGCTTAGTCGATTGGTTTAACAAGGCTTCTTTTTCTTCTTTGCTTTTAAAAGGGGTATAGCCAAATTGTATGGCCCAAATATCGTATGGCCCAACAGCCATATCGTAATATTGCCCTTGTTTGCTTCGGTCTTTTGTAAGGTTAATAGCGGCATAATCCATAACCGAGCCTGTTAAGCATTTGCCTTTAATAAAATTGGCATCAGCAAGTTGCTCTGGCGAGAATAACTGGCTAGCTTTCATATTATGATTTAAACCTAAAGTATGCCCAACTTCATGCATAATTAAGGCAGTCATCGCTTCTTTTTTCATGCGTTTCATTTCTAAATCAGAAGCATTTGTTGCTTGTAAAACAGCCTTACCAAACAAGGTGTTTTCGTGCATTACATGGCCTAATGAACAGTACATTTTATCGTCTGCATGCATTTGTACATCATCAAAAGTTTGGTTTAACGATGCGAGGTCGAAAAGCTTATCGTACATCACTCTATTGGTAAAATGCACATATTCCAGCATAATATCAGAGCCTAAAATCTGTCCTGTTTTTGGGTTTACAAAACTTGGTCCGTAGCCACCAAAGGGAGGTTGCGGAGACGATGTCCAGCGTAATACGTTGTACCTAATATCTCCTGCATCCCATTGGGCATCATCGGGTTGAATTTTTACTGCTATGGCATTTTTAAATCCAGCTTTTTCAAAAGCTACATTCCATTGTAAAACAGCATTTTTAATGGTTTCTCGCCACTCCAAAGGGGTCGAGTTTTCTATCCACCATGTTATGGGTTCAACAGGTTCAGAAATAGCCGCATTCGGGTCTTTCTTTTTTAAGTTCCAACGGTGTACCAAATCTCGATAAGGTGTTGCACTGGTAGATGTTTGATCATCTACTTGTGTTAAAAAATACCCTACCCTTGGGTCGTCGTATCGTATTTCGTAATCGTTATCGGGCATTTCCATTAAGCTATGAAACACTTTAATACTTACGTTTCTGCCATCTACTACAGCGTTAGATCCGCTATTTAAAACAGAAGGCGAGGAATACACATATTCTATTTTAAGATTGGTATTTGCTTCATAATTTCTAATTGAATTTATCTTGGTTTTGGTCTTGCTTAAATTACCAAGTTTGAATGCCGTTGGCGATTGCCCGGGGAATCTAGGTCTTTTTATTTGAGATAGGGTTTCGCTTAAAAACAAACCGTCTGCCTTAATTAAATAAAGCCCTTTCTTTTTATCGTGCGCTTCAATCTTTACACTAGCCATATTGCCATGGCTAATGTTGGCGTTTTTAGATTTTGAAAGCGGACTGTTAGGGTCGAAATAAAAGGAGTTATTTTGTGTTTCTAATTCAATTTTGTTAAAATGCTTTTTTATTTTGAATACCTTAGACCCCCGGTACATACCCCTAACAATTCTGCCGGCATCCATTACGCCATCTGCAATTTGGCTAAAATAAATGTACTCTTTATTAATCTGGTTGTCTGAAATTAACATTTGTATAGATCCCGTAATCGTATCTTGGTATATGGTAAAAAGCCCTTCTATTTTTTTGCTGGATTTAACAAGATCTTCAATTTTCTTTTCTTTAGATTTTTTTGGAGCTGGTTTAACCGGTGCTTCCACTTGGTTTTTTTTCTTGCTTCGTTTCTTTTTTTGTGCTTCGGCATTTAGCGGCATAATAAAAACCGCTAGCAAAAATACGAGGCTTAAAAATTTTAAGGCTCTAATTTTTTTGTGTTTCATAACATTAAATGTTTAATTGGAATGTAATTAGTGTAGTTTTTTATTAACGAAGCTAAAAATAAAAAGAATGAAACGGTTATTTCTTTATAAAATGTTAAAACCTTTAAAGTGTACTGGTTTTATTAAAATAAACTGAAGAAAACGCAAAGCTTATTTATATTCTCTTTTATTTAAGTACCTTTATGCAATATGATAACAGACAGTAAAATAGCCGTGTTAATTGATGGCGACAACATACCATCTAAGTACATTTCTGAAATGATGGAAGAAATAACAAAGTACGGCACACCAACCATTAAAAGGATTTATGGCGATTGGACCAAGCCACATTTATCGAAATGGAAAAATATACTGCTTGAAAATGCAATAACACCCATACAGCAATACGGCTATACTACAGGTAAAAATGCTACCGATTCTGCTATGATTATTGATGCCATGGACATTCTTTATTCTGAGAAGGTAAACGGGTTTTGCTTGGTATCGTCCGATAGCGATTTTACAAAACTTGCCACACGCTTACGAGAAGCAGGCATGCAGGTTTATGGCATGGGCGAGAAAAAAACCCCAAACCCGTTTATTGTAGCTTGCGATAAGTTTATTTATTTGGAAATCCTTAAAAATGATACCGATAAAGACGAAAAAGGCATAAAAATAAAAAAGAAGAATTTATATAGCATTACACCCAAAGTTATTAAACTACTTCAAAATTCTGTTGATGATGCTGCCGATGACGATGGTTGGGCTTTTCTGGGCGATGTGGGTTCGTTGATACTTAAAAAGCAGCCCAATTTTGATTCAAGAAATTTTGGGTTTGCCAAACTAACCCCGCTTTTTAAATCGTTGCCGCAATTTGAAATGGAACAGCGCGACCAGAGCAATACGCGGTTTAAGTTGATTTATGTGAGGAATAAATAGAATAAATAGTACGTTTTAATCCATCTTAACTTGTTTAAGATTCTCATAACAATTAATATTCTGTGCGAGATGAGATTCTAAAATAAACTAAGAACAACGTTTTCTGTTAAACTCTATTCAGTACTTTCCTCCATGGTGTGATATACGTTCTGCACATCATCATCTTCTTCAAGCTTTTCCAATAGTTTTTCAACTTCTGCGGCTTCTTCTGCTGTTAAAGGTTTTGTAACTTGTGGAATACGCTCAAAACCAGAGGATAATATTTCAATATCCCTGCGTTCCAATTCCGCTTGAATTGCTCCAAAGCTTTCAAAAGGTGCGTAAATTAAAATACCATCGTCGTCTGCAAAAACCTCTTCGGCACCAAAATCTATAAATTCCAATTCTATTTCTTCTGGGTCTAAACCTTCGGCATTAATCCTGAAATTACAGCTGTGGTCGAACATAAAAACCACCGAGCCCGAAGTGCCTAAACTTCCATCGCATTTATTAAAATAACTGCGTACATTGGCTACGGTTCGTGTATTGTTATCGGTTGCCGTTTCTACCAAAACAGCGATGCCATGTGGTGCGTAACCTTCAAAAATAACCTCTTTATAATCGCCTTGGCCTTTTTCGGTTGCTTTTTTAATGGCGCGCTCGATATTGTCTTTGGGCATGTTTACGGCCTTGGCGTTTTGTATTACAGCACGCAAGCGCGAATTGCTATCGGGATCTGGACCGCCTTCTTTTACCGCCATTACAATATCTTTACCAATACGTGTAAAGGCTTTGCTCATGGCAGACCAACGTTTCATTTTTCTTGCTTTTCTAAATTCGAAAGCTCTTCCCATAATATTTTTTTTATTTTGTTATTACCCAATTTTCAATCACACAAATTTAAAAAATTCTGAAAACCGAGATTGTTAACTGCAAGTTTTTTATTCGTCCGGTTCAACAATATTTTCGATGGCTCTTGCCAATTTAAAATCTTTTTCTGTTACACCGTTGGCATCGTGTGTGGATAAAGAAATTGTTAGCACATTATAAACGTTGCTCCAATTGGGGTGATGGTTTAGGGCTTCGCACTCAAACGCAATTCGGCTCATGGCGCTAAAGCAGTCTTTAAAGTTTTCGAATTCAAATTCAGCATGAATTGCACCATCGCCGTATTCCCAATCCGGTAAATGCAGTAGCTTTTTTTCTATGTGGTCTATAGTTAGTTTGTCCATAATTTATCGTTTAAAAATATTCGTCCAAAATACTTGTTTTAGGTATTAAAATCAACTATTTTTTTAATGCTCTTAAAATATCCTGGCTGTGCAGCTGTAGGTTTTTGGGTAGTAAGTTATACTTTGGCAGCACCGCTAGATACCTGTCGTTGTTGGTTGTATATACTTGTTTGTAAAGGGCTTTTTGTGTGTTTAGCGAGGTTACTATTTCTTTTATAAAATCGTCGTGATGCACCAAATCGTTGCTTCCCAAATGAAAAATACCACTTTTGTTCCTATTGATTATATAATGTATTTGCTGTGTTACTTTAGTATCGGTTGTTACATTAATTATTAAATTTGGGAACACCTCAATGGGCTCTTTTTGTTTTATAAGCTTAAGCATTTCCAACACCCTAGGCGATTGGTTACCAAAAACCATGGGCAAACGCAAAATAGCAACTTGCTTATTGGGCAATCGTAAAAGCATGTTCTCAATTTTAATTTTGAAATGCCCGTAAATGCTATTGCTGTATGTTTTATCGGTTTCGTAACTTGGGTATTTGCTGTAGGCATCGAAAACATTGGCAGACGATAAAAATAGGAGTTTGATTTTTTTTGAAAACACATATTCAACAAGGTGCTGATGCAGTAAAACTTGCTTTGAAAAATCGCCGCGAAGTGCCGAAATAATTATGGTTGGTTTAACAATATCCAGAATTTCATAAATATCATCTTCTTGAATATTATACTGAAAAAAGTGATGGTTTTTTTCAAACGCTTTATTGGTAATATTATACGTGCCAAAGGTTTTAAAATAGGGGCAGAGTTCTTTGTAAATGGCACCGCCCAAAAAGCCGCTTGCGCCTAAAATTAAAATACGATGCTTATTATCTTTTTCCTGTTTCATTTGCAAAAGCCAATTTAAAGATAAAATGTCAGCCCGCGCTTGTCGAAGTCTTTCTATTATAGATTAGAGTTAGGTTTTCGACAGGCTCAAACTGACATTTTAATTCAATTTGAAATTGTTTGCTAACTTTTATAAAATGGAGGTTTTACAACGGTTGCAGGAACTACTTTTTTACGAATTTGTATGTTTATTTTACTATTGGCCAATGCAAAAACAGTTGGCACATAGCCCAGGCCAATACCTATGCCTAAACTTGGCGACATGGTACCCGAGGTAACCACGCCAATTTTTTGTCTGTTACCATCAACAATATCGTAGCCTTTACGCGGAATTCCTCGCTCGTCTAATTTAAAAGCGATTAATTTACGTTCTGCACCACGATCTTTTTCGGCTTTTAAAGCTTCAGAATTTGTAAAATCTTTAGTAAATTTTGTTATCCAACCCAATCCTGCTTCAATAGGCGAAGTGTTATCGTCTATATCATTTCCGTAAAGGCAATAGCCCATTTCCAAGCGCAAAGTATCGCGGGCCGCTAAACCTATGGGTTTAATGCCGTAATTTGCCCCAGCCTTAAACACGGCATCCCAGATTTGTTTTACCTCAGAATTTTTACAGTAAATTTCAAATCCGCCACTGCCGGTGTAGCCTGTTGCCGATATAATAACATGCTCGATACCAGCAAAATCGCCAACCACAAAATTGTAAAATTTAATAGCCGATAAATCGTGGCTTGTAATGCTTTGCATCGCTTCAATGGCTTTTGGGCCTTGAATGGCAAGTAACGCATAGTCGTCGCTTAAATCGCGAATAGTGGCCCCAACATTGTTTTTAGATTGAATCCAGTTCCAATCTTTTTCAATATTACTGGCATTAACCACCAATAAATAGGTTTGTTCTTTAATTTTATAAATGATTAAATCGTCAACAATACCGCCATTTTCATTTGGAAAACAACTGTATTGTGCTTTGCCAACAGTTAGTTTACTGGCGTCGTTACTGCTTATTTTCTGTATTAAATCCAGTGCATGTTCGCCTTCAATTAGAAACTCGCCCATGTGCGATACATCGAACACGCCAACTGCATTTCTTACGGTTTCGTGTTCTACATTTACACCCTCGTACTGTACGGGCATATTGTAACCGGCAAAGGGCACCATTTTTGCTCCAAGAGCTTCGTGGGTTTTAGATAAGGCTGTGTTTTTCATTTTGGAAATAATTATTTTAATATCCGCTCGAAATGAGGGAATGTTATTAATTTACAACAAAAACAAATGTATGAAAATTTATAAATATCGCTTTCGCGGAATGAAAAGAATTACAGATAATAAAGCAAATTGTTTTTTGTATTGCACAGCCCTATCTGAAATCCATTTTTACACCTTGAAGCAAGAAATTAAAAAGAGACTCTGGAGCAAAAAGACCCCATAAAATGGGCATTAAAAATAATGAAACCATTATGCATTTTAATATGGTATTTTCTTTTTTACTAAGTAAAACCAAAGCAATATAAATAAACAAATAATAGACAAACAATATACCAAAAGCAATTGAAAACAGAGGCATAAAACCACCTAAAAACAAAGCTGCAATAGCTGCAAATGCCAGTAGTATTACTAAAATTAAACTTGTGGTTTTTAAGGGTTTCATAGTTTATGGCTTACAATTATATGGTGTTAAATATAAACAGATTTAATGTTAACATCATTTTTTTTTAGCGTTCTGTTTTTAGTAAATTAAAAACAAACTTGTTATAATGAGCTATTTTTAAAAACCTGCTAATAATGTAAGATTAGGCTTGTTTATTCAGTTAGTTTAAAAACCTGTTTTTCAACTCGGGTGTTGGTATCATACAGCTATCTTTTTTACCGTACCATTTATATCTGTTTTTCGCAATATAATTGTAAACCCAATGGCGAATAAACGGCGGGACAATAAAAAACACGCTCATTAAATTAATAGGGAATCTTAAGTTTGAAGCTATTTTTAAAGCGGCTGTACTTTTATAATCAATACCTTTTTTGGCGGTGTAAAGTAAAATTGAATCTGTTTTTTTGGTATCAATATTATAGGTTTCAATAATTTCTTTCCCAGCATCGCTTTGTAAGGCGGTAAACACAAACAAGTTCTTTTTGTCGTGTTTTATAATAAATTTTACGCTGCTGTTGCAAAGGTTGCAAACACCATCAAAGAGGATGAGTTTTTTGTTTTTAGGAAGTTTTAGCATAATAGTTCTTCATTGTGAGGAAGGACTCAGAATGATATTACAAAGATAGGGATTTACAAATTGCTTAAAAACACATCCAAACTGGGTTCTTTGCCTAAATTCAATTCCTCTTCCAATAGGTATTCCAATTTTTAAACGCTCTTGGGCAATTAGATGCCAAAACATTCCTGTAGCTTGTGATTTGAAAGTTCCATCATTGATTTTTATCGGCAATTTTAAACTTGGTTTACAGTTATTTGTTTATAAAATTCGAAGGTTTCTAAGATAGAAGTTAATTCTATTGAAAATGCTAATCAGTCTATGAGGTAATATTAGTTTGTCCATAAGAAATCTATGATAAGCTTTTCCATAAAGCAGTTGATTTAATTTTTAAAATATTGATAAATAAGCATTTATGTGTTATTGTGTGTTTAAAATTTTATTATCTCAAAAGCTTACAAACTGTTAATTGTTACCATTGTGTCTATACTTTGTCCATGCCATAAATTAGTTTTTAGTTGCATTACTATTTAATTTTATGACTGTTGAATCACAAAAACTATAAATTATGAAAACACAGCTATTAACAAAGAAACCAATAGTATATGTATTGGCATTCATAACCATTTTCTTTTCTTGCAACGGGTGTAGTTCAGAAAGTGTAAATAATGATGCACCAAAAGAATTGTCTGGAGAAGCTTTAGCAGAGGTAAATAATCTATTGGCTGGCTTAGGCAATTTTAGTCAGTCAGAAATATCTGAAGAGGAGTTTATTGAGGAGGTAAGTAAAGAAAGAGAGGGGCAAAATAATGAATGTGTTGTAAATAAATATAAAATGGCGCCTGGGTTTAGTGAAATGATATTATTAGACCCTACCAGTGATGTTATCTATCCTGGCGCTATGTTAAAAGGAGAATCTATTCCAACAGGAGAATATATCGGAATAACAGGGAATAGGTCACCTATTACCTTATCGGTATCTTTAGAAAATTTAAATGGGAAACCTTCAGCGTACATTGAAAACCCTAATATTAATACGGTTAGAACAGGTGTGAAAGATATGCTACAGCAAGGTGTTACAGGTTCTGCTTCGGCTAAAGTTAATTTCACTACAGAAGAAGTATATTCCGAAGAACATTTAAGTTTAGCACTAGGAGCTAGCTACACAAAAGGAAAAAACAGTGTGTCTGGGGCATTTAATTTTAATAGTTCAGAGAAAAAGCACAAATATGTTATTAAATACCTACAAGTGTATTATACTATTGATCTGACGATAGAAGATAGCCAAAATCCAGGAAAACTTTTTTCTTCTACACCTAGTTTGGATGCTACAAGCCCAGTTATTGTATCGTCTGTAAAATACGGGCGTATGTTAATATATACTGTTGAGACTAATTCTAAATTTACAGATACACAAGCAGCATTTAACGCGGCTTTTTCAGGAGGGGAAGTAAACGGACAAGGTGAACATCAGAGCTTTTGGAACAGTTCAACTGTTAAAGCTTTGGTTGTTGGAGGTTCTTCTGGTGATGCGGCACAAGTTGTTACTGGACCAGAAGGCGTATATAATTATATTACCGAGGGCGGTGAGTATTCAATCGATTCACCTGGTGCGCCATTAGGATATACACTAAGGTATATTAGAAAAGGTTTTCCAGTGGCCAACGTGGTACTGTCTAGCGAATATAATATAAGAACCTGCTATGAAGCATATCAAAGATTTTATATTGGGTTACATGGCATTAAGCCTAAAAAACATGAAGGTGAAAACAATTTAGAGATTTACGGCGACATAGAAATTGGTATCTATCAAGGAGGGGAGGTTGTTGAGGAATTTAAAAAACACTACAATTCAGATCCGGCATTAGAGGTTGAAGAAGATGAATTTGTGGGCATTAATAATAAGTTTGCAGAAGTAGAACTCTATAAGCCAGATGTTAATAATGATTATATTAAGCTCTATGCAGAGTTTTATGAAAGTAACGGGGCTTTTGATCCGGAATATTTTGGGAAAGAAACGAGAAAGGTGTATTTAAAAGATGTGAATCAAATAATGGACATAAATGATGATGGTGATCTGGATAAAGATGATATTGATTATGAGCGTATAGATTTAAAAGAATTACCAGGTAGTGAGTTTAGAGCCTATTATTATTTATGGAGAATTTATTAATAAGTACCTTATTTTTAGTCAAAACAGTTGGCACCTAAAGTTGTAGATTCAACAACTTGGTGTCGGCTGTTATTTCACATAAAAAAACAATAAAATGAAAACACAAATACATCTATATATATTCATTGCCCTAATAAGTTTAGGAGAATTAACTGCCCAAAGCTTTGAGGTAGATGGCATAAATTACAATATTTTAAATTCTACCGATGTAGAGGTAACAAGTAAAACGCAAAAATATACTGGAAATATTATAATACCGGCAACTGTAAACTATGCTAACACAACGTATCATGTTACTGCTATTGGTTATGAGGCATTTAGGGGCTGCTTAAGCGTAACAAGTATTAGTCTGCCAAACTCAATAATAACCATAGAAGATTATGCGTTTAGAGATTGTCGCGGCATCACATCAATGATATTACCAGATTCAGTAACATCAATAGGCGAAGGGGCTTTTTTATATTGTACCAAATTAGTTAGCGTTAATATTCCAGATAAGATTACCACAATAAGCATGAGCACATTTGCGTATTGTCAAGATTTAACGTCAATTACAATACCAGAATCTGTACAATCAATCGGTACTTATGCCTTTTCAAGCTGTGATAGTTTAGCAACAGTAAATATAAACGTTGTATCGCCAATAAACATTACTATCCATAGGTTTTGGAATCTCGACTTGTCTTTAATAACACTAAATGTTCCTGTAGGAAGTGAAAGTGCTTATTCAGCCTCGGCTGTTTGGCAAGACTTTGGGAGTATAAATGGCACGCTAAATTTAAATGCTATTACCCTAAATAATTCATTTGGGGTATATCCTAATCCTGCAAAAAGTAATATCTTTATTCCTGGGTTAAAGCAACCCGAAAGCTATGTTGTTTATAATGCTTTAGGGAAACAAGTTGCTAAAGGTTCTATAAACAATGAAAACTCAATAGAGATCAATAAACTAGCAAGAGGCTTGTACTTTTTAAAGCTAGCAAATGGCTATACCGTAAAATTTATTAAAGAATAATTAAACTATTGTTGTTAACCCGTTGTGCATTTTAAGCTGTTCTGATTTAAAATGAACAACGGGATTAGTTGTTGATTTTATTTAATGACACAAATTTACAGATTATTTAAGAATTGATTTAAATCGACGTCTTTGTTTAAATTCAATTTCTTTTTTAATCGGTATTTAGATTTCGAAACACTTTCCGGCAATACATTAAGCATAGAGGCTATTTCTTTGGTAGAGAGGTTCATGCGTAAAAATGATGCTAATCGGATTTCTTTTTCAGTAATGTCTGCATAAATTTCCTTTAGCTTAATATCAAAGTTGTTGTGCACTTCAGAAAAATACGATTTAAAGACTTCCCAATCTTTGTCTTCTGCACTTTCTTTCCTCAGTAACATTACCAGTCGCCTAAATTCTACTTTAAAAAGTTGTGGCGATTGTTTTATTTTTTCTAGATTTTCTTTTAACTCGCTAATAAACGTGTTTTTTTGAACCAGATGCAGCGTTTGCGAGGCGAGTTCTTTCTTTTTAAATTCTATTTCTTGTTTTAAAATTTCCTCTTGTTTTTCGCGTTCAATTTTATTTTTTTTAATACGCTGTTTAAAACTGAAATAAATTAGACCAGCAATAGTTAGAAATGAAAACATTCCAATACCATAAAGTGTTTTGGTGAGCTTATCATTTTCTGTTTGAGTATTTAAAGTTTCAATTTCTTTTTTCTGAAGCGTAATTTTTGCTTCCTTTTTTTCAGATTCGTAAATGGCTTTTAGCTCCTCTATTTGCTGTGATTTTTTTGTAGTAAATAAACTGTCGTTAATGGTATGGTATAACTTCAAAAAACCTAAGGCATCATTACTTTTATTAAGACCTTCGAGTATTGTTGAACGGTATTTGTACAAATCGGCGAGGTGCGACATGGCACCTAACGACTTTGAAATATCTATGGCATCTTTATTGTTGTTTAACGATGAATTATAATTTTTAGATTGGTAATCTATTTTAGAAAGGCTATGTAAAGCATTTGCTAAGCCCAATTTTATATTTTCTTTTTCGGCTATGGTTTTTGCTTCTATTAGTATTTTTTTTGCTTCAGTATTTTTGTTTTGAAGCCTTTTAATTTCTCCAAGATTGTGCAAGGCATTCGTAATTCCTAAATTGTCTTCAACTTTTTTGGCATTTTCAACTGCCAAATTAAAATAGCTTTCCGCGGAAGCGTAATCGTTTAGATTTTGATAAGATATACCTAGTGAATTATAAGTGTATGCAGCATAAAACGTTTCCTCAAAGCGTTCGTAAATATCTAAAGCTTCTTTAAAATATTTTATTGAAGATTCATGGTTTTCTAAACCACTTTCTATATCTCCAATTTGCTTTAAAACATCGGCTTTTCTAGATTCATGATTTATGGCTTCAAAGGCTTCTAATGCTTTAAACGCATATATTAAAGCGGTTTTAAAATTAGCTTTTTCAATGTAAATATTTGCTAACGAGTTGTACTGAGCACCAAGAAATTTGGTTTTGGGTTCACCTTCTTTTTCATGTGTTTTTATAAGTTCAATATTTTCTTTAGTAATAGAAATGGCTTTATCCAAATTGCCATTTGTACTTTCGATTGATGATAAAGAATGGTTGATAAATATTAACCCTCGTGTACTGTTTATGGCTTTAAAATGTTCTTTTGCAATGGTGTAATAGTACAATGCCGAATCATTCTCGCTTCGGTTGCCGTAATAGTCGCCAAGGTGCATGTTGCCAACGGCGATACCTCTTCTGTAATTGATTTTTTTCGAAATTTCCAATTCTTTTTCGGCGTAAGCTTTGGCTTCCTCGGGTTTAGAAAACATGAGTTTTTCGTGCAAACGGGTTAAAATCATCACTTTTATCGAGTCGTCTTCTTTTCTAGATTCCAGTTCTAATTTTAAACTATCAATAAGTTTTGTGTTTTGGGCGCAGAGCAATTGCGAAAAAATGAGTCCCATTAAGGGCAAAAAAACTTTAAATTTCATAAGATGTTGTTTAGCACACCCAATATAATTCAAAATCCTTAAAATAAGATTGCAATGCAGCCTTAAAAGGGTTCTTGTCTATGCTAAGTCTATGCATTTTTAACGAAAAACAGATTGTTACTTTTTGGCTTCAACCAATTCCAACTGCGCTAAACTTACGTTGGTAGTAAATATGCCGTAGTTTACAACAGCTTTGTTTTTTTCAATTTTATCTATACTGCCAATGGCGCGTCCATCTTCCATCCGTACACGGTCGCCCACTTTTAAAACGGGTTTTGGCTTGGGTTCTGCTATGGCTTTTTGTTTGGCGGCCTTTTTCTTTTTTCTAATAACGGCAACTTTTTTTTCGGCCTCTTTTTTTACTTGTGTTTCTTTAGCTTTGATTACTTTTTTCGCTTTCGCGGAAACTTTTTTACGTTTGGAATTTTCTATCTGGACCAGTTTGAAAAGCTCGTCCATCAATGCTTTTTTCTTTTTGTTTTCAAAATACTTTTCGGCTATATCGTTTATTTTTTGCCCCAGATAAATTAACCGTTGGTTGCTGTCGTACAACTCTTGGTAGCTTTCCAGTTTCTTTTGGATTTTTGCGTTTATTTCTTCTAATTTATCGGCTTCCTCGATTTTTTTCTTTTCGTTCAATTTTAAGGATTGCCCTGTTTTCTCGAGTTTAGAGCGTTCTTTTTGAAGCTTAGCAATGGTAGCATCAAAGCGGACTTTGCTTCGCTCGATCTTCTTTTTGGCACGATTAATTAAACTGTACGGAATACCGTTTTTCTGCGCCACCTCGAAGGTAAAACTGCTTCCGGCTTGACCGATAACGAGTT
Organism: Gelatiniphilus marinus; assembly: GCF_042684345.1. Classification (NCBI taxonomy): domain Bacteria; kingdom Pseudomonadati; phylum Bacteroidota; class Flavobacteriia; order Flavobacteriales; family Flavobacteriaceae; genus Gelatiniphilus; species Gelatiniphilus marinus. The sequence goes on from NZ_JBHULK010000001.1 coordinate 652,502, forward strand.
TAAAAAGCGGCTCCAATGTACGTTCATCAAAAAGCATATTCGCATTTAGCATAAACGGCAATTCGTTGGCCAGTATTTTTAGGTTGGAGTAGTGGGTGGTTATAATGCCAAAAGCTTCCCGATGGTAAAACTCCTCTAAAAACGTTTCGGCCAATGCTCCACCCAATTCGGGGTCGCTACCCGTACCAAATTCATCAATTAAAAACAGTGTGTTTTTGTTACACTTTTTTAAAAAATAATTCATTTGTTTTAAGCGGTAACTATAGGTACTTAAATGGTTTTCAATGGATTGGTTGTCGCCAATGTCGCTTAAAATCCTATCAAACAAATACACTTTACTGCGCTCGTGCACAGGTATTAACATGCCGCTTTGCAGCATAACTTGCAGTAAACCAACGGTTTTTAAGGTGATGCTTTTTCCGCCGGCATTGGGGCCAGAAATTACAATAATCCTGCTGTCTTGTTTTAGTTTTATGGTTTGCGGAAATGTTTTTTCTTTCTTCTCTAAATTGTTCAAATAGAGTAGTGGATGAAAGGCGTCACGTAAAAACATACTTCTATCTTCCGAAATTTCGGGAAGGATTCCGTTCATCGATTTGGCGTATTTCGCTTTCGCGGAAATCACATCCATGTCAATTAAAAAATCTTGATACTGTTGCAATAATGGTAAAAACGGACGAATAAAATTGGTAACTTCTTTTAAAATACGAATGACTTCTTCGTGGGCTTCGTATTCTAAATTATTAAGCTCGCGCGAATATTGCAGCGTAGTTTCGGGCTCAATATATACAATGCTTCCTGTTTTACTGCCGCCCATAATAGCCCCTTTTACTTTACGCCGATACATGGCTTTTACGGCTAAAACACGCTTGTTATCGACTACCGATTCTCGAATATCGTCTAAATATTCAAGATTGTGATACATGTTTAAAGCTGTTGAAAAACTAGCATTTATTTTACCTTTTATTTTGTTTATGGCCTGTCGCAAATCGAAAAGCAACGTTGAGGCATTGTCTTTTATATCGCCAAAACGGTCCACAATGGCATCTACCTTTTCTATGATAACTTTGGTAACTTCAATATGCGATGCAAATTCGTTTAGCCTTGGATAGTATTCGTCAAACTTTTTTAAATAGGCAACAATGTCGTTTGTGGTTAACGAAATGGATACTATTTTTTTTAAACTATGTACTTCCAGATAAGTGTTTTCAATGCCTAATAGCTTAATTTCTTTGGCAATGGTATCAAATCCGTGGTTAGGAATACGGTTGTCGTTATAAAAAGAAGATAAATATTCATTAGTTAATTGCAGTGCCATTTGCAAATCTTCCTTTTTTTTGAAAGGTAGAATTTGAAGTGCTTTATCGTGCCCTAACGGTGTTACGCAATGTTCGCTAACCTGTTGTAATACGGTGGGAAATTCTAAATCTTGTAATGTTTTTTCGTGAATGTGTATCATTCTATATTTTATAAAAAGGCTAGCAAATTTAAGCAATCTCTACGAGATGTTAGCACTGCAAAAGCTTCTTAACAAATAGTTAATTAACAGTTTTGTGGGTTTCTTTAACAAAACGCTAACACTAGCGGTTTTAATTAGTCTTTATCTTGAGGACTATAATAAATCATCAATCAAACTACCATCAGTTTTTAGGCTCAATCTATCCCGATTGGGCTTTTAGCTAATATAATTCCAAATATTCTTGTATTTGCCCATTTGTTTGTAAGTATTTAGTAGCGTACTATTTTGTGGTTTTTCTAAAGTGGGATCGTTTTGAAGCACCTTTTTAGCATAGAATCTGGCACTTTGTAAAATATCGTTGTCCTTAATAATATCGGCAATTTTTAAATTTAGTACGCCACTTTGTTGTGTGCCCATAATATCTCCGGGACCACGTAAACGCAAATCTACTTCGGCAATTTCAAAACCATCATTGGTTTTTACCATAGTTTCCATGCGTGTTTTGCTGTCGTTACTCAGTTTATGCCCCGTCATTAAAATACAGTAGCTTTGTTCAGCACCGCGGCCTACACGACCTCGTAATTGGTGAAGTTGCGACAAGCCAAAACGTTCTGCGCTTTCAATAATCATAACCGAGGCATTGGGCACGTTAACTCCAACTTCAATAACGGTTGTGGCGACCATAATTTGGGTTTCGCCCTTTATAAAACGTTGCATTTCGTATTCTTTATCGGCAGGTTTCATTTTTCCGTGAACTATGGAAATTTGATATTTTGGCATGGGAAAATCTCTGGAAATACTTTCGTAGCCATCCATTAAATCTTTATAATCCATGGCCGAACTTTCTTGAATTAACGGATAGACGATATAAATTTGTCGCCCTTTATCGATTTCATCACGAATAAAACGGAAAACATTTAATCGGTTATTATCGTATCTATGTACCGTTTTTATAGGCTTTCTTCCAGGGGGTAATTCATCAATAACTGAGATGTCCAAATCGCCATAAACAGACATAGCTAATGTGCGCGGAATTGGAGTTGCTGTCATTACTAAAACGTGTGGAGGGATAGAAGCCCCACCAACCTCCCCAGAGGGGAGGCTTTCCAAGTAATTCGTAATATACCGCAAGACATTATCAATGTCGCCAATTATTTGTTCGTTTGTGAATCTAATAACTTTAAAGCCTATTTTGTTGAGAATTTGGGTTCTTAAATCGTCGGCCTCTTTTTGTTCAATTGTATTGTGGTAGCCACCATCAATTTCAATTACCAAATTTTTTTCCAACGACACAAAATCGACTATAAATTCATCAATAATATGTTGCCTTCTAAATTTGTAATCTAACTTTTTGTTCCTTAAACATTCCCATAAAATGCGTTCTGCTTCTGTACTGTGTTTTTTATTTTCTTTTTGCAATTCCTTAATCAAATTATATGCAGATGGACGAGCAGTCATATATTTTTTGCGTATCGCTTTTGCCTCCTCCCCATGGGAGGGTTGAGGAGGGCCTTTTCTCCATAATTTTGATCTTTGCGCCACTCCAAATCGGTGTTGCTCGTCAATTATTGCGAGTCCTAAATTTTTAAATTTCACCTTGTCTTCAAGTAATGCATGGGTGCCAATTAATATTTGTAATTCGCCATTTTCTAAAGATTCATGAATTTTTTTTCTTTCTGAAGTTTTAGTTGAACCTGTTAATAGTTTTATACTGATATTCAAGTTTTTACATAACTCAAGCAATCCGTTATGGTGTTGGACTGACAAAATTTCAGTCGGCGCCATTAAACAGGCTTGGAAACCGTTGTCAAGTGCTATTAACATTGACATGAGTGCTACTATGGTTTTACCAGAACCCACATCGCCTTGTAAAAGCCGATTCATCTGCGCATTACTACCTAAATCGGCACGAATTTCTTTTAAAACACGTTTCTGTGCATTGGTTAATTCAAACGGCAAATGGTTTGAAAAAAAGGTGTTAAAATAGTCGCCTACTTTTTCAAAAGGAAAGCCTTTAATTTTCGATTTATGAATGAGGTTTTTCAGAATCAATTGCAATTGAATATAAAATAATTCTTCAAATTTTAATCTAAATTGTGCCTTAGAAAGTAGTGCTTGATTTTTAGGAAAATGCACATTAAAAAGTGCCTCTTTTTTACTGATTAATTTTAATTCTGAACATAAATTTTCCGATAAGGTTTCAGCAAACTTCCCATGGGTTTCTATAAACAATTGTTGCATGATTTTACTCATCACTCGATTGCTAATGCCTCTATTCGATAATTTTTCGGTAGAAGGATAAATAGCTTGCATCCCGGAACTCATATTTTTTTTATGGTCTTCTAAAAGTTCTAAATCGGGGTGTGCCATATTAAATTTTCCAGAAAACCAATTGGTTTTGCCAAAAGCCACATAAGGTTTATTGAGTTTTAGGTTTTCTCGAATCCATTTTTGACTGCGAAACCAAACGAGCTCCATGGTGCCAGAATCGTCTTGAAAAGTCGCCACCAATCGTTTTCCCCGTTTTTGCGCCACCTCTTTAAACCCTGTTATTTTACCAACAACTTGTACATCGGCATTATTGCGTTGTAATTGGTTGATTTTGTAATACTGCGTACGGTCAATATATCTATTTGGAAATAAGTTAATTAAGTCTTGATAGGTATGAATGCCCAACTCCTTGCGCAATAAATCGGCACGATTTGGGCCAACGCCTTTTAAATAATCTATGGGAGTTTGAAGGTTAACACTCATAAAAGCGAAATTAATTAATTCTCACGAAAGTGAAAATCTTATCAAGTTGTAACTTATCAGATTCTTATTAAAAATTGTATTTTAGTATCATCGTTATTTTAGCTTATTTATGAAATATTTTTTAGTCTCTTTCTTTCTCACTTTCTTTTCTTTCTCCCAACAAACCAAATATGTCGATTTTAAAACAGCAAAAGCCGAAATAATTTTTAGTGATTTAATTAAAAAAGAAATTGAGGGACTTGTTACTTATGAATTTAAAATTTTAAAAGATGTCGATTCCATTTTTATTGATGCTAGAAATTTTAGAGAAATTAAATATAAACTGGACAATAAATTTGAAGATAACTTATATAATGGAAAACAGCTTATTATAAAACATTCTTTTAAAGCAAACAGCACTCATAAGGTTGAAATAGTTTGGAAAACCACTCCACAAAAAACCATGTATTTTGTTGATTGGGCAAACCCTTCGACAAGCTCAGGGCAAGTCTGGACCCAAGGACAAGGAAAATATACAAGCAATTGGCTGCCAAGTGTTGACGATATGAATGAAAAAATTGAATTCGATTTATCAATCACTTTTAATTCTGATTATCAAGTCATCGCCAACGGGAAGCTAACAGATAAACAAATCAACGAATCCACAACCACATGGCATTACAACATGCAAAAACCCATGTCCAGCTACTTAGTTGCTTTAGCCATTGGTAAATACAATAAAAAAGTAGAATACTCAAAAAGCGGTGTGCCTTTAGAAATGTATTATTACCCCGAGGATTCATTAAAATTTGAACCCACATACCGCTACACCAAACAAATGTTCGATTTTTTAGAAGATGAAATTGGTGTCCCGTATCCGTGGCAAAATTACAAACAAGTGCCAGTAAAAGATTTTTTGTATGCCGGAATGGAAAACACGGGAACCACCATTTTTGCTGATTCTTTTGTTGTTGATTCTATTGGGTTTGTCGATAAAAATTATGTTAATATAAATGCACACGAATTAGCACACCAATGGTTTGGAAATTTGGTTACGGCAAAATCTGGAACGCACCATTGGTTACAAGAGGGGTTTGCAACCTATTATGCCTTATTAGCAGAAAAAGATATTTTTGGAGACGATTATTACTATTGGCGATTATACGAATACGCCCAAGAATTATTAAACCAAGATAGACGAGGAGCGAGCACGTCGCTATTAAACCCGAAATCGAGTAGCACAACCTTTTACAAAAAAGGAGCTTGGGTGCTGCATATTTTAAGAGCGCGCGTTGGCGATAAGGCTTTTAAAAAAGCGGTTAAAAATTATTTAAAAAAACATCAGTTTAAGAATGTTGAAACTAACGATTTTATAAATGAAGTTGAAAAGACATCTAAAAAAGATTTAAGTCAATTTATAAAAGAATGGTTGGTTGAGGCTAAATTTAATTATGAAAAAATTGAAAACATATTATATTCAAACTCCTCATTTATAAAGCAATATATTCAAATTGATTGCAAAAATTACACCTCGAAATGTAAAGAGTATTTAAGTTCGTTGATTTCTGATGAAGCTAAAATTAAAACCATAAACCAAATACCAAACCGCATAACAAAACAAGATTTTAAAAACAGTATAAAAGTGCGTCAAGCCATTGCAAAAACAATGCGTAAAATCCCATTGGAATTAAAACAAGATTACGAATCGCTTTTAGATGATAAATCATATATAACCACCGAAATAGCATTATTTAATTTATGGAATAATTTTTTAGAAGAGCGACATAAATACCTCAATAAAACCAAGGAAATTATCGGTTTTAATGATAAAAATGTAAGAACACTTTGGTTAACTTTAGCATTGATTACCGAAGATTATGAAGTTGAAAACAAGCCCATATATTTTAAAGAGTTGGCTAATTACACAAATGATATTTTTGGTTTTGAAACTAGGCAAAACGCATTTCAATATTTAACCCAAATTCAAGCTTGTAATAATAATTGTAAAGACAATTTAAAACAAGCAACTAAGCATCATAATTGGCGATTTTCAAAATTTGCAAAAGATTTATTGAAAAATATTGCTGATGAAAACTAAACTGTGTTTCAGTTTTCCGTCATTCTGAGCGAAGCGCGAGAATCTTTTAAATTGAGATTAAATCATAAAAAAATATACTATTGGACAGGTTGCCACATCACACGAAAAAGTGTGATTCGCAATGACGATTTTTTCGACTTAAAATAATTATTTCCTCCGCTCAACATTCGCAGGGTTTTTACAAATTAAACAATCGGCTAAATAGGTTATTGAAATTTCGTAAACGCCATCTGTTCTTCCAATCTTAGAGGTGTTAAAATCATAAGAAAACCCAAATCGAAACCGCTCTAATTCTAAACCTATAAACGCATTTACAGAGGTTAATAAATGGCTGTTCATAATATTTTTTGCAGGATTTGTTACAGCCATAGCACCCAACATGAGTTTTTCCAATCTTACGGCTGTGCCAATATCCAATCGGTTATATTCGCCTTGTTGCATGTAATTAAGCGAAAAAAGCATATCGTTATAATCAAAATACGGGAACTTATAATTGGCGTGAATGGAGTAAAAAATATCCAGCGGTACATTGCCATTTTCAACAAACGAAATATTAGGTTTGTTTAGGTGTTTTATAGTTGCGCCCAACCAGAGATCGGTGTCGTTTCTCGTGTTTTTTTTATCGAATACAAAGCCAGCGGAGAAGTCGAAAAACGTAATATTCCTATTGGCGTTCATGGCAAAAATATCTGATGACACCGGATTTATAGTACCAGCACCAATATTGATTTGATCGGCTAAAACCAAGTTTCTAAAATTAAAGGATTTGGTGCCAAAACCAACTTCAATGGCAGGTCTAAAATACCAATCGTTTGCTAATTTAACATGGTAAGCATAGTTAACATTACCTTGTAAATGGTTGTAATTGGTGTTGTTTTCATGCTGATTTAAAATACTAAAACCTAGTCCACCAACATTTTCAACCCAAGTGTTAAAAAAAGCATATTCGGTATCTACTCTTAAATCTAGACTAGGCCATTGCGTTCGGTGAATTAATCCGAAATAAGTAGCGTCTTCAAACCCTGAAAAACCAGGGTTTATTGTTTCTGGAACTTGAAAGTATTGCGTAAAAACTGGGTCTTGAGCGTTTATTTTTAAATAAACACAACTGATGATTATTATAGATAATATCTTTATTTTCATTCTCATAAATTACTTTATTAATACAAAGGCACCTGCTGCGGTAATGGTTTTTCCGTAAAAGGTATCGCCAGAAAATGTGTAATAATAGTTGCCGTTTTCAGCTTCAGAATCTTTTATTTTGCCATCCCATCCTTTTAAATTTTCACCCACTTCAGAATAAATTAAACTGCCCCAAGTATCGTAAATATCTAATTTCATATTGTTCAATCCTATGAATGAAGGGTTGAAAAAATCATTCAATCCGTCATTATTTGGTGTAAATGCATTGGGCATTATTAAGGCATATCCTTTTTCAATAATTAGTGTGATGGTTTTTGTGTAAACACATCCAAAAGGGTAAGTTACCGTTTGTGTTATAGCATACGAACCAACGGTTAGATAGGTGTGCGTCGGGTTTTCTTCACTTGAAAAACTGCCATCGCCAAAGTCCCATGAAATGCTTTGGTAATCACCAGTTGAAGTATTTGTAAATTGTATTTCGTCTTCAATAGAATAAAAACCATAAGTGCTAAATGCAGTTGAATTTAAAGTAAAATCGGCATCGCCCAAAACGGGAATTTCAACATTATAAGACAAGCTTGTTGTGCAACCAAAGCTATCTGTAACCTCTAAAAGCACTAAACCATCTTGCGACGTATTCATTATTTCGTTGTTTGCTCCGCTAATTATTCCGCTAGACCAATTGATTTGATATGGCGGAATACCACCAGTTACATGAGCTACAAAGGATTGATTGACATATCGTGTGTCGCAAACGAAATCGGTTATGGTTTCCACAGAAATTTCAAGCGGGTCGAACCTGTTAATCGTCCAACTATCTGAAATTGTACAGCCATTGGCATCGGTAATATTGAGTGTGTAATCGCCTGGGGGCACATTCGTTAAATCTTCGGTAGTCGCTCCGTTAGACCACGAATAAGTAAGCGGAAGCGTACCACCCGTAATAATGGTATTTATTGAGCCGCTATTAGCATCATCGCAATCTAAAGCATCGGTTGTAGTTGCCGATAAAGTTATAGCTGCAGGTTCGGTAATAGTAAAAGTTTCAGTGATAACGCAAGGTGTACCATCGGTAATGGTTACGGTATATATACCTGGACCAATATTGTTACGCTCTACGCCAGCGGTGGCATCATCATCCCAAACCAAAGTAACTGGATCGATACCGCCAACAAGGTTTAAACTAATACGCGCATCATTTTCGCCAAAACAAGAGACATTATTTACGATTGGATTTATAGTGAATATTGGTGCTTCGTCAATAACAATAGTTGCAGTTTGAATACAGTTTGTATCGTCAGTTACGGTAATAACATAAGTGCCTGCCGATAAGTTGTTTTGAACATTTCCTGAGCCTAAATTACTCCATTGAATGTTGTATGGTGCATTTCCTCCAGAAATATTATTGATGGTGATAGACGCGTTATTGTCGCCATAACATTCAATTTCAGTAGCGGTGTAATCAATGATTATCTCGTCGGATTGATCTAAAATAACCTCTAAAGTATCTATACAATTAGACTTATCTGTTACTGTTAAATTATAAGTTCCTGCTATTAAATTTGAAATGTTTTGTGAGCTACTTGTAAATCCGTTTGGACCAGTCCATGCATAATTATAATCGAAAACACCGGGTGAAATCTCAATAGGTCTGCCGCCAACAACATCAATATTAATCGCTCCTGTGGCTTCGCCGAAACATATAATATCAACCTGATTGTTTAAGCTTACATCCAACACGGGCGGTTCGATAATTTGAAAACTCTGAATAATTGGGGTACAGCTATTCGCATCGGTTACGGTTATTTGATAATCGCCCGGACCTAAATTTGAAAGATCTTCTGAAGTATCAAAAGGATTGCCATTTAAGGTCCAATTATAAGTGTAAGGTGTTGTTCCACCAGCAACATTAATATCGATTTCGCCATCATTGGCGCCAAAACAAGAAATGGTTTCGGGGTCGAAATTGATACTGCTAAAAATCAATTCATCAGGTTCTGTTATCGTGAAGGTTTCTGTAAACGGGCAACCGCCATCATCGTTAATAATTACCGTGTAATTACCGGGTTCTAAATTCGAGATATCTTCGTTGGTACTTGTAAATCCGTTTGGTCCCGTCCATGAAATTTGATACGGATTGCCTGTTGAAAAAGGGACGCCACCTGTTATCGAAATGTCAAGCGACCCGTTATTCGCCAAATAACAATTACTGTTTATTTGATTGGTTATAATGCTTATGGAAGGGTTTACGGTTACGGTAATGGTAAAATCCGCGCCAGCGCAAATACCCGAAATTGGAGTTACTGTATAAGTTACCGTAGCGGGATTTGTAGTAGTGTTTGTTAGAGTTTGGCTAATATCTGATTGCGGCGTGTTTTCGTTTGAAGCCCCTGTGATTGAACCAATTGGATTAATTGTTGGTGTTGTCCAAGTGTATAATGTTCCTGTTGGTACAATATCTCCTGTTGAAGAATCTGGAATAATTTGAAAGTTTACACCGCTACAAATAGTTATCGCTTTATCTGAAATATCAGGGGTTTCGTTAATTGTGATTTGTGCTGTTTGTGAAGTTATTTCGGTACAACCACCAGCCGAAAATGTAACGATACAATAATAGTATATAGTTCCAATATTTGTTGTTGGCGGATTGTAAGTTGCATTGGTTTCGCCCGTAATTGCTGTGCCTGTAAAAACATCATCAACCGTACTGGAATACCATTGATAGGTTGGCGTGCCAACACCATTGGTAACCGAAACAGACAACGTATTTAGCGTGTTACCAAAACAAATTGTTTCAGAAATAGGTTGTGCGGTAAAAATTGGTGCTGCATTAATAATAACTAAAGACGTGTCGCTTGTAACGCTGCACCCAGGATCTGGTTGCGCAATCACACAATAATAATAAAGACTACCAATTGAGGTTGTTGGTGGGGTGAAAATGCTATTAGTAGCGCCAGTAATTAAAGTTCCGCCAGTATTTGAGTTTGTTGTGTTAGAATACCATTGGTAATTGTAAACCGTTCCCAGTCCGCCACTAGTAACAACCTCTAAATTTTGAGGAATTGTGCCTTGACATAATTCTTGTGAAACTATGGGCTGACTTGTAATAATGGGGTCGTCAACTACAATAACTTCAGCAGTATCGCTCGTAATATCACCGCAACCATTTCCGCTAGAGGAAACAACCACATAGTAATAATAATTTCCAGAAGTGTTGAAAGTTGGTGGTGTATAAGTGATATTAGTAGCTCCTGTAATTAGTGTGCCGCCAGTATTAGAATTTGTAGTATTTGCATACCATTGATAGGTTATTGCACCCGTGCCTCCGGAATGAATTACCGATAACGCTGTATTAATATCTCCGCCAACACATAAACTTTGAGTTGTTAACGGTTGCGTGTCTATTTGAAGACCATCAACAATTTCGATACGAGCGGTGTTGGAAGTGATTTCATTACAACCAATTCCTGTTGGAAAAGACACTATACAGTAATAATATAAAATGCCCGTTGGGTTATTTGGCGGTGTGTAAGTAGCTGCTGTTTCACCAGTTATAATAGTGCCTGTCGTATTATTATCAACAGTATTGCTGTACCATTGATAGCTTGGTGTGCCGGCTCCAGTAACGTTAACCGATAACGGATTTAAAGTACCGTTTAAACAAATAGTTTCTGGTTGGGGTTGGCTGGTAAACCTTGGTGCTGGATCTATAGTAATTACAACATTTATAGAATTTCCAGTACATCCATTAGAAGTTGGTGTAATAGTAAATGTAACATCTTCAGACGTGCCATTAGAATTAAAAATAGTTTGAACAGGAATGGTATCCGTATTCCCAGAAGCAATAAACCCTGTTACTCCAGCGGGTGCTGTTGCTGTCCATGTGTATGTTGTATTTGATAAATCTGAGGTTAAAACAACTCCAGCTGTATCTGTTCCAGAGCAAATGGTTTGTGTTAAATTGGTGTTTGTTATGGTTGGAATGGGGTTTACTGAAAAATCTTCAGTTACCGTTGTTGTACCACAGCTATTTGTTATATTGAAAGTGATTTGATAGTTGCCTGGAGTTGCATAAGTAATGGCACCCGGGTCTAGAGTGTTTGCAGTTGCTGGACTTCCGCCGGGGAAACTCCAATTATACGTTATGGTTTCCGAAGTTGGCGCGCAATTATCAACTACCGCAACAGGATTAAATGAAGCTGTATCACAAAAATCAGCAATACTATTTATAGCTGCAGTTGGTGGTTGTTTAACTTCTATAGTTTCAGAAATAGAATTACTGCCACAAGAATTTGTTATGGTTTGTGTTAGGGTATAAATTCCGGCAGTTACAAAACTAATTGATGGAGCTGCTGAGTTTTCATCTGTTCCGTTTGTAAAACTCCAACTTGGTGGTGCTGTACCGCAAAAACCAGAAGCATAAGCAACTTCCCATAAATATTCCTCGGTACCGCAACTTAAACTTAAATTGGTGGTGTTGGTTACCTGCACATCTAAAGGCGAGCATCCGTTATTGGTATTTAAAGTAAATGCAGGTGTTAATTCTGGTTCGATACATATGGTTTTTGTTACTGTATTGGTTACGCCACAAGAGTTTTCAGCATATAACGAAACGGTGTAAGTTCCGGGTGCTGTATAAATATGGCTTGGATCTCTTAATGTTGATGTTGCGCCATCACCAAAATCCCAATAAAATCCATCATTAACACTACAATTATTGCTATAGCCATCTAATGAATTGTTTACAAACTGTACCGCGGTATCTACGCAGCTTATGGGCGGATCTTCAAAATCGACTTCTGGTCTTCTTAAAATGATAATAGGACCAGCGGTTAAATTGGTTTGTCCGCACGATGTTGTAATATTTAAAAAAACGGTATAACTAAAGGGGCAACTGGTTTCTGTGTACGTATGCGGAATGGGGAAATCTTGCGAGTTTGCAGGGTCTCCTGCATTATAATATATTGAAGCCTCTAGTTGTGCTTGTGTATAGTTTTCAATAGTACCATCTCCAAAATCTACAGTATAATTGGTGTCTGGTGGGTTGGTGCCCCAAGAGCCAATAGCAAACTCTAAAGGAGTAATGGGCGTGCATAAATTAACTGTATTCCCTGGGTTTACAATAGACCCAGTTGGATTGCTGGAGTTTTTAATTAAATAAGTAACTGTGTTATCGCAATTGCTTCCAATGCCAGTAATTTCCATATTAAAAGAGCCTAACTGCGTGTAAGTGTGTGTTGCAGGAAATGTAACATTGGTTTGTGTGCTGCCATCGCCCCAATTTACATTATAAGAGTTTATACAGCCAGCAGAAACATTGTCAATACCAACATTAATGGTAAATGAGGGGTCTGTAGTATTGTTTCCGCAATTGTTAAAAGGATCAAAAGGGTTATCTATATCTCTAAATTCTAATCTTGGTTTTTCTTGGACTAATATAGATTTTGTAATGGTGTCTGTGCATCCGTTTGAGTCTGTAACAGTTAGTGTAACGCTTAAATTCTGGCTACCACAACCCACAACATCAAACTCATGTGTAGGGTTTGCTGCTGTTGATGTATTGCCATCACCAAAACTCCAACTGTAAGTAAAGGGAGCACTACCGGTAACGTTCGATACAAAATCTACAGGTGTTCCTGCGCAAGTTCCAGCATTGTTAAAAGTAAAATCTACAACGGGTTCTGTTACGGTTACGGTAGCTGTTCCACTTTCGTTGGTTGTGTCTCCAACACCATCGGTAACCGAAATAAGTTCGTAAACAAAAACCCCAATAGTATTGGTGCTTACCGGAAGATTTGCAATACTATTGCTGCCAACAGTTGTTATGGTTTGATTTGCTCCACCGTTTAGGGTGTAAGTAAATGTATAAGGCGTTGTGCCACTAGAGCCTGTAAACCGTATTTGGGGTAGGGTTACTTCATCTTTACAAACTTGGGTTGTACCAGAAATTGTTGCAGATGGTGGTAAAGCAGTAGTTAACAAATTTAAAGCGTTCAAGTTGTTTGGCTTACTTGGTTTCACCTTTTCATTATATGCAAAAATGGAAATGGTAATTATAAAAAATGATAATATACCTAGAAAATATTGATGTCTCATCTAAGTTAATTGGGTTAATAGCTGTTACTAAAATAGATATTCTTTTTTACGATACATCATCTTTAACCAACATATATTCAGTTTTTCTATAAAATACCCATTATTGGGGACAAGTTTTTTTAATCTCGCAGAAGGCAACTTTAAATTAATTAAACCCCATTTTTTATCTGTTCTTATTTATATTTACATTAAAAAATAAAAATGAGGGCATTGGTTATTTCTGGAGGTGGCAGCAAAGGTGCTTATGCAGGCGGTGTTGCCGAATATTTAATAAAACAAGAAGGTAGAGATTACGATATGTTTTTGGGTACATCTACCGGGAGTTTGTTAATTCCGCACTTGGCCGTTGGCAAAATCGATAAAATACATAAGGTATTTACAAATGTTAACCAACGCAACATTTTTAGTGTAAACCCTTTTGTGGTTCGAAAAAAAGGAGACAGGGAGTTTGTGTCTATAGATTTCTTAAACTCGCTTTGGCAGTTTATAAAGATGAAACGGACTTTTGGAGAAAGCAAAGCACTACGGCGGTATTTAAAAAAGCATTTTACTTACGATGAATTTAAATTAATACGTGAAACCAAAGACGATGTTGTGGTTACGGTGTCCAATCTATCTAAAAACCGTGTGGAATACAAATCGATAAAAGATTTTAGCTATGATGAGTTTTGCGATTGGATTTGGATTTCGTGTAATTACATTCCCTTTATGTCTTTAGTGAAAAAAAACGGATTTGAATATGCCGATGGCGCCTTTGGCTGCGTGGTGCCCATTCGCGAAGCTATATTAAGAGGTGCCACGGAAATCGATGCCATTATCTTGGAATCTGAAAGTATGGCCTACAATAAAGTGCTTGGTAAAAACCCGTTCTCGTTGATGCTTAATTTATTCGGGCACCTTTTGGACCAGGTAGAACGCAACGATATTACCATTGGCAAGCTGGCCGCAAAAAACAAAAACGTACAGCTAAACCTATATTACACACCTTCAAAACTAACCGAAAACTCTTTGGTTTTCAATAAAAAATCAATGACGTCTTGGTGGCAGCAAGGGTATTATTATGCCAAACAAAAATTTGAGCAAGCGCGGTCCAACGAGCTGCGAATGGAAGATACCCTACCATAAATCCGATACTTCATCTTTTATAAAAGATAATGCCGCATCGCTTGGTGCACGGCGTTCCATCATTTCGGTTAAAACCACTTCTCTAAGCTTGTTTGCTGTATCGGTTTTTTCAAGCAGGCTCGCTTTTCTAATTAGCTGAATTGTAGCGTTTTTAGCTGCAGAAATTACACTCCAACATTTTTCGCTAACATAAATTTGCTGCGCTATATTATGCTGCATTTCTTGTTCAATGTTTTGTATAAGTAACATCTCGTAATCTTCTTTACTTGAAGATACTGGGGTAACCCTAACCATTAATTGATTTGGTGAAATCCGTTCTAAAAACAATGCCAACCTTTCATAAGCTTGAAGGCGTAATGGCATAGCCGAAACCTGTAAATCTTTTTTTAATAAAAAGCGTCTTCGGCCATCTTCGTTTTTAGTGTGTTCTTTAAAAAAATAATAAGCAATAAGTCCGACGATTAACGAGGGAATAGCGAATAAAAATAAATCTAAAATACGTGATGCGTCCATAAAAAATAAGAGATTAAGCGTTTTGTTTCTTTCAGGATTTCAAAATCAAATATAAAACAATCTTTTAAATAGGCCCATTTAAAACCTACGGTCATTTTAAAATCGGGCTGCCGGCCAATCCTCAAAAGCTCAATAGAAACATCCGCAAGAATCGATTGTTTATAATTATTGATAATTAGGCTTAAAAAAAAGCGCAACAATGGTTAATTTCACAGCTTAAAATGAAAATGAATTGGAAAAGTATTTAAGTCAGCTAAACGACGCACAATTAGAGCCCACCGTTCAAATAGAAGGCCCCATGATAGTTATTGCCGGCGCGGGCTCTGGTAAAACCCGTGTGCTAACGTACCGTATTGCATACATGATGAGCAAAGGGATTGACCCCTTTAATATTTTATCGTTAACCTTTACCAACAAAGCGGCGCGCGAAATGAAAGAACGCATCGCAACCATAGTAGGCGATAGTGAAGCAAAAAATTTATGGATGGGTACCTTTCACTCTGTTTTTGCCAGAATTTTACGTGCAGAGGCCGATAAATTAGGCTATCCAAGTAATTTTACCATTTACGATACCCAAGATTCAGATAGGTTGATTGCCTCCATTATCAAGGAAATGAACCTGGATAAAGATGTTTATAAATACAAACAGGTGCGCTCGCGAATTTCATCGTATAAAAATAGTTTGATTACGGTGCGTGCCTATTTTCAAAATCCAGAATTAAAAGAAGCCGATGCTATGGCGCGTCGTCCAAGAATGGGCGATATTTACAAGGAATATGTCGAGCGTTGTTTTAAAGCCGGCGTTATGGATTTTGATGATTTATTGCTCAAAACCAACGAACTTTTAACACGTTTTCCAGACGTATTAATGAAATACCAAAATAGGTTTAGGTACATTTTGGTAGACGAGTACCAAGATACCAACCACTCGCAGTATTTAATTGTGCGCGCCTTGTCTGATAAGTTTCAAAATATATGTGTGGTTGGCGATGATGCCCAAAGTATTTACGCCTTCCGTGGGGCGAATATTAATAATATTTTAAATTTTCAGAAAGATTACGATGATGTGAAAGTCTTTAGATTAGAGCAAAATTACCGTTCCACTAAAAACATAGTTAATGCCGCAAATTCAATAATCGATAAAAACCAAACAAAACTTGATAAAATAGTTTGGACAGCCAATGATGAAGGCGAACAAATTAAAGTACACCGCTCGTTAACTGATGGTGACGAAGGGCGTTACGTGGCGAGTACCATTTGGGAAAACAAAATGAACAACCAATTAAAAAACAGCGATTTTGCTATATTGTACCGTACCAACGCACAGTCTCGAGCCATCGAGGATGCTTTGCGCAAACGCGATATTAAATATAGAATTTATGGCGGATTATCATTCTATCAACGGAAAGAAATAAAAGATGTGCTCTCGTATTTGCGACTTATTATAAATCCTGCGGATGAAGAAGCTTTAAAGCGCGTTATCAACTTTCCGCCGCGAGGCATTGGCCAAACTACCATGGACAAGCTTATCGTTTCTGCAAATGGTTATAACCGAACCATTTTTGAGGTGATGAAAAACATCGATAAAACCAATGTTAAAGTGAATTCGGGCACAAAAACAAAACTGCAGAATTTTGTAACGCTTATTGAAAGCTATCAGGTTTTAAACCAAACCGCCGATGTTTTTGAATTGGCAGAACACGTTACCCGAACCAGTGGTTTAATACGCGAATTTAATAAAGACGGCACGCCCGAAGGTGTTACCCGAATGGAAAACATTGAGGAGCTTTTAAACGGGATGAAAGATTTTGTTGAGGGCCAAAAAGAAATTGCCGATACCACTGGGAATTTAGCGGAGTTTTTAGAAGATGTGGCTTTGGCAACCGATTTGGATGCCGACAAAGGCGATGCAGACCATGTCGCTTTAATGACGATTCATTTAGCAAAAGGATTGGAGTTTCCGTATGTGTTTATTGTGGGCTTGGAAGAAGACTTGTTTCCAAGTGCGATGAGCATGAACACCCGTAGCGAATTAGAAGAGGAGCGACGTTTGTTTTACGTGGCGTTAACACGAGCTGAAAAACAAGCGTATTTAACCTATGCCTTATCGCGCTACCGCTGGGGGAAATTGATTGATTCTGAACCTAGCCGTTTTATCGAAGAAATAGACGAGCAGTATTTAGATGTTGTTACGCCTATTGAAGAGCGACGATTTAACCCCATGCTCGATGCCGATATTTTTGGCGATGTTGAAGACTCTAAAGTTAACCCTAATAAAATTAGATTTAAACCCGCAAAAAAAGCGGTGCTTAAAAAAGGGAGCACAAATAAAACTCAAGAAAAATTCCAGGTTACAGCGCCTAAAAATTTAAAACCTGTTTCTAAAACAGGCGGAAACACCAATTTATTCGACAGTAAATTGGTTGTTGGGAATGTGGTAAAACACATAAGGTTTGGCACGGGAAAAGTTATGAAAATAGAAGGTAAAGGCGCCGATATTAAAGCCGAAATTAATTTTCAGCATGGTGGCCTAAAAAAATTATTGTTGCGTTTTGCTAAGTTGGAAGTTGTGGGGTAGGTTGAAATCATTTTTTTTTTAGCAACAGTGTATCACAAACCTGTTCGGCCTGTTTCGAGCCAAAAAAAATTATCATAATCTTGTTTTACGCTTATAACACCAAAAAAAATGAGTTATTTTAATTATGATAGTTTCTTGAATATTGCGAAATCTAGAACTAAAAGCTTATAAATAA
This sequence comes from Gelatiniphilus marinus, assembly GCF_042684345.1. Lineage (NCBI taxonomy): Bacteria > Pseudomonadati > Bacteroidota > Flavobacteriia > Flavobacteriales > Flavobacteriaceae > Gelatiniphilus > Gelatiniphilus marinus. The sequence continues at coordinate 670,422 of NZ_JBHULK010000001.1, forward strand.
ACATTATTTAAACATACAGTTAAAAGAATATATTTAGACTGAAGATTATCATAAAAAATAGAATTCTTAGTATATTTATTTGCATTACAAGTGGTTATTTATAAAACCTTTAAGTTTCAACCAAGTATCCAATAATTCCAACCCAACCCAACCATGTCCCGCATTAGGGTATAACGTAAACTCGTGCGTAACGCCCATGCTTTGTAATTTATCGCGCATATAGATACCCTGCGTTGTTGGTATTAACGGGTCTTGTCCGCCATAAAACAAAATGGTGGGCGGCGAGGTAGCTGCAACTTGGTGGTAGGGGCTAACTTTTTCTAAAAAAGCGGTTGTAGGATTTACTCCAAACAAATCCAATAGTTGCTGTAAATCTGGGTTTGTGTTGTTTAAATATGCCGGATCTGTTAAATTTGTTGGCCCTACAATGCTGCATACCATACCCACTTTTTCATGAACATCAAAAGCATAGCTCCAAAGCAGCGATAAATGCCCACCGGCACTCGTGCCTATAAACCCTAGAGTTTCAGAAATGGTATAATGTGTTTTATTGTCTTTTAAATGATTGATTATGGTTGTAATATCATCCATTTGCATCGGGTAGGGGCTGTTGTTTTCATCTGCCAATCTGTAATTAATATTTACAATGGATAGGTTAGGAAAATCTTGACGCAACAGGTCTTTTATAGGATTCATTTCAGCTTTATCGCCGGCAGACCAGCCGCCACCGTGTACCAAGACCATCACTTTGGTATTCGCCGTTCAATTGGCAGGCAGATACAAATCGAATTTTTGATCAGAATCTTCTCCATAAGAAATATTTAATTCCTCATAATATTCAGAAGGATCTAAATTGCTTACAATTTCCTGGTTTAAATTTTCATTCGAACAACCAAAAACGGAAACAGCAATAACAAAAGTTAATAAAATAGATTTAAGTGCTCTCATGGGTAAGCTTAATTTTTATTTTGTCGTGTAACTTAGTGCGCTTTAAAAAAAATCATTTTGCTTTAAGATTAAAGATTATTTTAATCTATTGGTTTGATTATAAAAATAATATTTACTTTGTAAACGCAATTACAAGATAGTTATTATGGCTGAGTTTTTAAGAATATATGAAGAAAACCCCAATCCGAAAGCGATTGAAAAAGTGGTTGCCGTTTTAAAACGTGGCGGTCTAATAATTTATCCTACCGATACCGTTTATGGCTTGGGCTGCGATATTACCAATATAAAAGCTTTAGAACGTGTTGCCAAAATTAAGCAGGTAAAGCTTGAAAAAGCAAATTTTTCGTTTGTTTGCCACGATTTAAGTAACCTAAGCGATTATGTAAAACAAATAGATACAACAACTTTTAAAATATTAAAACGTGCGCTGCCAGGGCCATACACCTTTGTGCTGCCCGGAGGAAAATCGTTACCAAATCCTTTTAAAAAGCGCAAAACAGTAGGTATTCGTGTACCCAAAAACAACATTGCTCTAGATATTGTTAAGCGATTGGGAAACCCCATTATTTCTACCTCTATACATGATGAAGACGAAGTTTTGGAATACACCACCGATCCGGAATTGATTTTCGAAAAATGGACTAACTTAGTCGATTTGGTAATTGATGGCGGTTATGGCGATAATGAAGCCTCAACGGTTATAGATTTATCTGAAGACGAGCCTATTGTTATTAGAGAAGGCAAAGGCAGTTTAGAGATTTTTTAATTACTTTTTTAAAACAAAATCATATTTCACAAAACCATTTTAACTTAACACCAGTTTATGAATTTAGCAGAAATTAGCAGCGACATCCCTTTATTTGCCAACGACACCATTATTTTTGGCATTTTAGCCGTAACGCTCGCACTCATATTTTATTCATCGAGTTTACCTCGTTTTTCAAAATTTTACAGCATTGTCCCCGCGCTATTATTATGCTATTTTATTCCCTCCATACTAAGTTCTGTTGGGTTGATTGCCGACAAATGGATTGATGTTTCGGCAACCATAAAACACTTGCAATCGCTTTACGGAAATTTAGATGGTGTTAGCAATTTACATACTTTAAAAGAATATGCAATGGCCAATAACATTAACCCATCGGAGTACTCGCAATTTGTTGGTGGCAGTAAATTGTACTACGTATCGTCTCGATTTTTATTGCCCGCATCGTTGGTGCTTTTAACCATGAGCATCGATTTAAAAGGTGTGTTTAAACTTGGCTCTAAAGCCTTAATTATGTTTTTAACAGCAACCGTTGGAGTTATGATTGGTGGTCCATTGGCTATTTTGTTTTTTAAATTTGTGGCCCCAGATATTTTAGTTTCTGTAGAAGGCACCGAATTGTGGAAAGGCCTCTCTACCGTGGCAGGAAGTTGGATTGGAGGCGGCGCCAACCAATTGGCCATGAAAGAGCAATGGGAAGTTGGCGACAGCTTGTTTAGCATTATGGCTGTGGTTGATGTTTTGGTTGCCGAAGTTTGGATGATATTCTTGTTGCTTGGTGTGGCTAAATCCGATAAAATAGACAATTACTTTAAAGCCGATAACTCGTCTATTACCACACTAAAAAACAAAATGGAAAAGTTTAGTTTGGAAACCGCTAGAGTACCATCATTTAACGATTTTATGATTCTTTTGGGCATTGGTTTTGGTGTTACGGCAATAGGGCACATAGTAGGCGATAACCTAAGCGTTTGGGTAAAAGAAAACGCGCCGCTTTTAGTCGATTTCGGACTTGGAAGTTCGTTTTTTTGGCTCATTATTGTCGCAACAACCCTTGGTGTTTTGCTATCGTTTACCAAGGTTAAAAGTTACGAAGGCGCCGGAGCCAGTAAAATAGGAACGGTTTTTATTTACATACTCGTAGCGGCCATAGGCATGAAAATGAATTTAAACGCCATTATAGAAAATATAAGCTTATTTGCCATTGGTTTCGTTTGGATGATTATTCACGTAGGCTTACTGTTTATCGTAGCAAAAATTATTAAAGCACCTTATTTCTTTTTGGCGGTAGGATCTAAGGCTAATATTGGTGGCGCTGCATCGGCACCTGTGGTTGCTGGTGCTTTCCATCCTTCGCTAGCACCGGTTGGTGTTTTATTGGCGGTTTTGGGCTACGCCTTGGGTACTTATGCCGCCTTTGCTTGTGCTTTAATGATGAAGTGGGTAAGTTAGGTTTAATTGGATATTTAAAGTTATGGTTTAAAGCTGTGTTGGTAACTCGAGGCTTCATCAATAATAAAAAAACCAATTAAAAAAGCCTACGGATAGATAAGATGGTATATAACAAATACTATACTTCTTAATAATACTGAATGATTATCTGCATTATAACACAATTTGTTAGGTTTACTGAACTTGTTTCAGAATCACATTCAGCAAATTGCTGTTTGGTAAATAATAACGAGATGTTAAAGCGATACCGATAGCTATCCGGACAGCATAACGTTACACTATATTTTTCCTAATTATTGATGTAACATTAAAACCCTTATCCATTTCAATAAGTATAAATAGTTTTTCGAAATTTACCAACTAACAATTATATTTACAATATGAAAAAACACATCGCATTATTTATAACAATAACAGTTTTAACCCTAAGCTGTAACACCAAAAAAGAAAAACAACAAGCTACTGAAACCAAAACAGAACTGGTTTCAGCATCGCAATCCAAACCCATTTTAGGCATTCCAAAACTGGACTTAAAAGGTGCAAATACCTTAGCACAATTACCGATGCATTGCATCAATACCGAATATCCAAACAAACTCAACCAAACGATTGGTGGCGATGACGATTTAAAATCCCCAAGCGCATTGCATCCTGCGTTTTATGGGTGTTTCGATTGGCATTCGTCCGTTCACGGGCATTGGAGTTTGGTGAGTTTACTCAAACAGTTCCCGGATATTGATAATGCTGATGACATTAAAAATCAACTTCTCAATAACATTTCAAAAGAAAATATTGAATCCGAAGTGCAATATTTTTACGGTAAACACAACACATCTTACGAGCGTACCTATGGTTGGGCGTGGTTGTTAAAACTCGCTGAAGAACTGCATACTTGGGACGATGAAACCGCACAAACCCTAGAAACCAATTTACAACCGCTAACCGATTTAATTGTTGGAAAATACATAGAATTTCTTCCCAAATTAAATTACCCAATAAGAGTTGGCGAACATACAAATACCGCGTTCGGGTTGTCTTTTGCTTTCGATTATGCTTTAAGCGTAAATAACGAAACACTTAAAAACCTAATTACTCAACGCGCCAAAGATTTTTATTTAAAAGATATCGGTTGCCCAATAACTTGGGGACCCAGTGGTTTTGATTTTTTATCGCCCTGTTTAGAGGAAGCCGCTTTAATGAAACGCGTGCTATCAATTGAGGATTTCAAAGTGTGGTTGCATGAATTTCTTCCGCAGTTAAAAGATAAAAACTTCAAACTCGAAACAGGAAAAGTGTCCGACAGAACCGATGGAAAATTGGTGCATTTGGATGGCGTAAATTTTTCGCGTGCGTGGAGTTTAAATAAAATTGCCGAAGGATTACCGGAGTACAATCATTTAAAAAACATCGCCAATCACCACATAAATTATTCGTTGCCAAATATTGTTGGCGATAGTTACGAGGGCGGCCATTGGTTGGGAAGTTTCGCGATTTACGCGCTTAATTCAACAGCCAAGATCAAATAGAATCTCAATATTATGTTAAAGCCATTGTAAACAACAAGTATGTCTTTAATTTTTTATATTTTTCTTCATTAAACTAATTTACTAAACAAATGAAACCATTTTCTTTAATGCTTTTGGCATGCAGCTTATTGTTTGCCAACGCTGTATCTGCACAAAACCCATTGGTAAATTCACCGTCTTTAAATGCCGATGGCACGCAAATAACCTTTAATTTTCAGGGCGATATTTGGACCACAAATATAAACGGTAAAAACGCAAAACGACTAACCGTTCACGAAGGTTACGATACCAATCCGCTGTGGAGCGCAGACGGAAAAACCATTGCATTTCAGAGCAACAGGTTTGGGAATTACGATGTTTTTACCATACCGTCAAATGGCGGATTGTCGCAGAGAATCACGTATCATTCAACCACCGATTATTTAACAGATTACACAAATAATGGTGATATTTTATTTTCAACACGACGGAATTTTGCCCAAGTTGAACGCGAATACGAAACACATAAAGTAAGCGATAAAGGCGGAACGCCACATAGGTTTATGACCACATTGGGCTTCGATTCCAAATTATCACCCAACGGAAAATTTATTGTTTTTGTAAAGGGAAATTGCAGAATCCAGCGTGAAGCGTATCGCGGTTCGGCAAATAGGGATTTGTGGTTGTACGATATTAAAAATGATAAATACACACAACTAACCACTTTTGATGGCAACGATTTTTATCCGCAATGGGGCAATAACAATACCATTTATTTTCAATCGGCACGAAGCGGAAAATATAACGTACACCAACTAAATATTTCTGATGCGGGCACGAAAGAAGGACCAATAAAGCAGGTAAGTGCGTTTAAGGATATGGGCCTATTTTCGTTTCATGTGAGCAGAAACGGAAATGCTATAATTATGGCTCAAGCCGATAAGGTTTTTGTAATGGATACGGCAACCAAATCCCAAAAAGAAGTAAACATTGATATCGCTTCAGATTACAGATTCGATCCTGTGGAGCGCAAAACATACTCCAACAGAATTGGCGAAATTGCCGTATCGCCAAACGGAAAATACAGTGCGTTGAACATTAGGGGCGAAATATTTTTAAGGGAAAATGATAAAGAAAAAAGCCGAACGGTAAACGTTTCAAATTCATCGTACAGAGACAGAATGGCAACTTGGGTTAACGATAGCACCTTAATTTTTATTTCGGATAGAGACGGACAGAATGATTTGTACGTGGTAACTTCCGATGATAAAAAAGAATCAAACCTCTTTAAAACCTTAAAACATCGGGTTGAAAGAATTACAAAAACCAAAGAAAACGAAAGTAATTTGGTAATGTCTCCCAACGGAAAACAATTGGCATTTCAAAGAGGTCGGGGTATGCTTGTGGTTGCGAACATAGATAGCTCAGGGAAAATTTCAAACGAAACCATTTTGCTTGATGGTTGGGATACCGCCGATAACGTGTCGTGGTCGCCAGATTCCAAATGGTTGGCGTACAGCTTGAGCGATCTAGATTTTAACAGCGAAATTTATATTCATAAAGCCGATAACTCCAAAAAACCAGTAAACATTTCGATGCATCCAAAACAAGATTATGGTCCGGTTTGGAGTGCCGATGGAAAAAAATTAATGTTTTCATCCAATAGAAATAATGGCGATTACGATGTTTGGTTTACTTGGTTAAATAAGGCAGATTGGGAAAAAACAGCTGAAGATTGGAAAGAAGACGATGATGAAGATGACAAGAATAAAAGCAAAAAGAACGACAAGAAAAACGACAATGACAAAAAAGATAAAGATGCGGTTAAGAACATTGTAATCGATTTTAAAGACATCCACGAGCGTCAAATACAGGTTACTTCATTTACGGGCGGCGAGTTTGGTAGGGCATTTTCAAAAGACGGAAAAACCATTTACTACACTACGGGCAATGGCACCAGAGGCAATCCAGATACCGAATCCGATTTGTTTAAAATTTCATGGGAAGGAAAAGACAGAAAAGCCATTACAAATGGCAATAAAAGACCTTCCAATATTGTAACCGACAATAAATATTCAAACTTGTACATGACCAGCGGATTTGGTAGTCTTTCAAAAATTAATATGTCGTCTGATAAAACGGAAAGCCTTCCTATTTCGGCGCGATTGAATGTGAATTACCACGAAGAATCAAATCAAATATTCGAGGAAGCTTGGAAAGCACTTAACGATGGGTTTTACGATCCCAATTTTCATGGTCGCGATTGGAATGCCCTAAAGAAAACCTACAAGCCTTTGGCTATGGGCGCTTCCACCAGAATAGATTTCCAAAACATGTTCAATTGGATGCTGGGTCAGGTAAACGCGAGTCACATGGGCTTCCGTTCTGGAGAATCTCGCGAAGATTTGCAAAGACAAAGCACCGGTTTGTTAGGGCTGGAGTTTACGCCCAATAACAACGGAAGTTTAAAAGTTGAGGCGGTAATTGGCGACATGCCTGCCGATAGAAGCATCAGTAAAATACGTGTCGGCGATGTAATTACGGCGGTAAACGGCACTAAACTTACTAAAGATTTGAATGTTTACAGCTTGTTGGAAGGCACTGCAAACGAGAAGATTTATTTAGATGTTAAACGAGGAAATAATGCCGTTGAAGTTGTAATAAGACCTACAAACAGCAACCGATTTGAAAATTATAAAGCTTGGGTAAAAGAACGTAAACGACTGACAGAAAAATACTCGAATGGGCAGTTGGGTTACATTCATATTCAAGGGATGAACTGGACGAGTTTCGAGCGTTTTGAGCGCGAACTCACTGCTGCCGGTTTGGGTAAAAAAGGATTGGTAATAGATGTGCGATTTAACGGTGGTGGTTGGACAACCGATTATCTTATGGCGGTTTTAAACGTAAAGCAACACGCTTATACGGTGCCTCGCGGCGCTGCTGGAAATTTAAAAACCGAACATACAAAATTTAAAGAGCATTATCCGTTTAGCGAGCGTTTGCCTTTAGCGGCTTGGACCAAACCATCTATAGCGCTGTGTAATCATACCAGCTATTCGAATGCCGAAATATTTTCGCATGCGTACAAAGCATTGAATATTGGTACTTTGGTTGGCGAACCTACTTTTGGAGCGGTTATTTCAACAGGTTCGGCTCGATTAATCGATGGCTCTAGCGTTAGAATGCCGTTTAGAGGTTGGTTTGTAAAATCGACTGGCGATAACATGGATTTTGTACCAGCAGTCCCAGATATTTTAGTGCTAAATAATCCAGATGATAAAGCAAACAACCAAGATACACAACTTAAAAAAGCAGTCGATGAATTGTTAAAGCAACTATAGATATAAACTTATATGCAAAACTGGTTTAAAAACATTGGTCCTGGGCCATTAGTCGCAGCTGCGTTTATTGGACCGGGCACCGTAACCGTTTGCACACTTGCTGGCGTGGGCTTTGGGTATGCCTTACTTTGGGCGATGTTGCTCTCCATTATAGCAACCATTGTTTTACAGGAAATGGCTGCAAGACTGGGGATTATTTCACAAAATGGATTGGCGCAAGCCATTAGAAGCGAAATTAAAAACCCCGTATTAAAAACGCTTGCTATTATATTAATACTGTCTGCCATTGTAATTGGCAATGCCGCTTACGAAGCCGGAAATATAAGCGGTGGCGTTTTAGGTTTAGAAACTATTGTTGGAAATTCAAATGTTGACATGGCAGGAATTTCAATTAATTTTTTGAGTGTTGCGATAGGCATTATTGCTTTCGTTTTGCTCTATTTAGGGAATTATAAAATACTTCAACACGCGCTGGTATTTCTTGTTATTTTAATGAGTTTAGCTTTTCTGATTACGGCTATGATTACCAAACCCAATTTTTCTGAAATTTTAAACGGCGTATTTATCCCCAAGTTTCCAAAAGATAGCATGTTAACAGTCATTGCTTTAATTGGAACAACCGTTGTGCCTTACAATTTATTTTTACATGCGTCTTTAGTCAAACAAAAATGGCATAACGAATCAGATTTAAAATTCGCAAGAAAAGATACTTTGGTCGCAGTTGTTTTAGGCGGGTTGGTTTCTATGTGCATCATTATTTCGGCCGCATCCATTCAAACCCAAGACATAAATAATGCGGCAGATTTAGCCAAAGGATTAGAGCCGTTATTCGGGAGTTTTGCAAAATATTTTTTAGCTATAGGTTTGTTTGCGGCTGGCATTACCAGTGCCATTACAGCGCCATTGGCAGCGGCTTATGTGGCAACGGGCTGTTTGGGTTGGAGCACCAATATGCAATCTAAAAAGTTTCGAGCAGTTTGGATAATTGTTTTGCTTGTTGGTGTAATATCCGCTTCATCAGGAATAAAATCAATAGAAATTATAAAATTCGCCCAAGTTACAAATGGCATCCTATTGCCCATTATTGCTGGTTTTTTAATTTGGGTTATGAATAAAAAATCTATTTTGAAGATGCATGTAAATAATGTAAAACAAAATATTTTCGGGATTATTATTCTAGGAATTAGTATCTTACTATCGTTAGCTACGCTTAACAAAGTGTTTCAATTAAACCTCTTTTAATGCAAAATTACAAGATTGATATCAATGTAGATTTGGGTGAAGGCATTGGTAACGAATCACAATTAATGCCATATATTTCTAGCTGTAATATTGCCTGCGGAGGTCATGCAGGTGATAGCGAAACTATGCGAAGCGTTGTACGGTTGGCAAAAAAACACGACGTAAAAATAGGAGCGCACCCCTCGTTTCCCGATAAAGAAAACTTTGGAAGAGTGGCCATGAAAATGCCTTCGGTGGTGTTGTACAAATCGATAAAAAAACAGATTCGCGATTTATTGAATATTTTAAAAGAAGAGCACGCCAGATTGCATCATATTAAACCACACGGTGCCCTTTACAATGTAGCTACGGTTAACGAAAAGACTGCAAAAATTATCGTTGAAGCGATAAAGAGCATAGCCATTCCAGTAAAATTATACGTGCCCTATAAATCGGTAATTGCCGATGTGGCGATTAAAAATAACATCGCTATTATCTATGAAGCTTTCGCCGATAGAAATTACAACGACGATTTAACCCTGGTTTCCAGAGATAAAAGCAATGCGCTGATTTGTGGCGATGTAACCCTGGTTAACCATGTGTATCGCATGATTTCCACTGGAAAGGTTAGAGCTGTTAACGACTCGGAAATTGCCATAAAAGCGGATACATTTTGTGTTCATGGCGATAATACCGAGGCTGTAAACCTGGTTAAAACCCTAAGGAAAAACTTGGAAGCAAAAGGGGTGAAAATCATGTAGTTTTTATGGCCTTTAACCTTGTATATAAACGCTATGGAGAACGTTCAATTTTGATTGAATGGCCATCTGTAATCACAAAAAAAACACTTTTTGATGTATTGGCTTGTAAAGATAAAATATTAAAAAACAACATTAAATCTATCGTTAATATAACTCATGCATATAATTCATTATTAGTTACTTATAAAAAGAATATTATAGATTTTGAATCTCAATGCTCTACCTTAAAAAAAATCTATAATCAGAATGCAACTTATAAGCAACCCAAATTTAAGAAATGGAAAATTCCGGTGTGTTACGATGCTTTTTTTGGTATTGATTTAGAGCTGATGTCTAAGGCTAAAAACTGTTCAAAAAAAGACATTATTAAGCGGCATTCGCAAGCTGTTTACACCGTTTATTTTATCGGTTTTTTACCCGGATTTTTGTATTTGGGAGGTTTGGATGAAACGCTTTATTTTCCTAGAAAAGATACCCCAAGATTAAAAATCGAAAAAGGGGCTGTGGCCATTGGCGGCCATCAAACTGGGGTTTATCCGAATGAAAGCCCTGGCGGTTGGAATATTATCGGGAATACACCCATTTCTTTTTTCGACGTAAAAAAAGAGAATCCGTGTTTTGCAACATCCGGAGACCGTATAGAGTTTTATCCAATTTCATTAAATAAACACCACGAAATTAAAACGCTTGTTGATGTAGGCGATTATCAATTGGAAAGCGAGGTCATCTATGGTTAAAGTCATAAAAACAGGGTTTTATTCAAGTATTCAGGATTTAGGTCGCATCGGTTTTCAGCATTACGGCGTGCCATATTCCGGGGTTATGGATCGTTATTCGGCAACCATGGCTAATGCTGTATTGGGCAACGATGAAAATACTGCGGTAATTGAAATGACGATGACGGGCGCCACACTTCAATTTTATGGCAATGCAAACATTTGCATTTCTGGAGCAGATATGTCGCCAAAAATCAATTCAAATCAAGTCCAACTTTATAAAAATACAGCTATGAAAACCGGAGACGTGTTGTCTTTTGGAAAACTGAATTACGGTTTTAGATGTTATTTAGCGATTTCGGGTGGCTTTAAAACCGAAAAAGTCATGCGCAGCAGAAGTATGTACAAAGGCATTACCAATTCGTTTAATCTGCGTATAAATGGCGAGTTGCCGGTTTCGGATTTTATCGAAATCAATTCAAAGCATGCTCGAGTTAAAGTAAATGCCAATCATTTTAATGCAAATGAAATCGAAGTATATAAGGGGCCGGAATTCGATTTGCTTTCCAAAGAACAACAAGAAAAACTGTTTTCAAAACCATTTAAAATTTCAAAAGAAAATAACCGAATGGCTTACCAATTGGAGGACACTTTAAATAATAGCTTGCAGCCCATAATAACCTCGTCGGTGCTTCCGGGTACGGTGCAACTAACGCCTTCTGGAAAACTTATTGTTTTAATGCGCGATTGCCAAACTACGGGCGGTTATCCCAGAATTTTACAGTTAAAAGAATCATCGATTAGTGTTTTGGCGCAAAAGTTTACGGGGCAAAACATCAGCTTTAAACTTCTGGAATATTAAGAAAATTTTATAACGGTAATTGGTAAGTTGTGCGTAGTTTTACGACAGAGATTAAAAACATAAAATGAAAAAACATTTTCTACTTTTTACGGTTGCCATGTTCTTTTTAAGTTGTGAAAAGGAAAAAGAATTCAGCGCACAAGAAATTGTTGATAAAACCATTGAGGTTACCGGGGGCGATAAAATTAAAAATGCCACCATTGCATTCGATTTTAGGGATAAACACTATAAAGCAACGCGAAATAATGGGTTATTTAAATTGGAAAGAACGTTTAAAGATTCTATAAACACAATCAGGGATGTGCTGTCAAACGAGGGTTTTCAGCGATACATCAATAATGAAATCGTGAAGGTTTCAGATACTATGGTTCCAAAATACGCGGCTTCGGTGAATTCGGTTCACTATTTTTCGGTTTTACCTTATGGGTTAAATGATGCGGCCGTTAACAAAAAATATATTGAAAAAGTTACTGTGAAAGGCAAGCCGTATCATAAAATAGAAATCACTTTTAATCAAGAAGGTGGAGGAGAAGATTTTGAAGATATTTTTGTGTATTGGGTAAACGCTGAAACTTATAAAACAGAATATATTGCCTATTCGTACCATGAAAATCACGGCATTGGTTTACGGTTTCGAGAAGCCAATAACGAGCGTTATGTTAGCGGCATTAGGTTTGTAGATTATACCAATTATAAACCCGAAAACAGCACATCGATTTCTGCGTTGGATTTAGATGATTTGTTTGAAAAAAACCAATTGCAAATCGTGTCTAAAATAAACCTAAAGCATATTAGGCTAATCCCATAGCAATTTCTACCATTTCGATAAATGTGGTTTCGCGTTCTTTGCTTGTGGTGCGCTCTCCAGTAACCAAAGAATCAGAAATAGTTAAGATACTAAGCGCATTTACATTGTGTTTTGCGGCAACAGTGTATAATCCGGCACTTTCCATTTCTACGCAAAGCACCCCGAATTTAGACCACTTTTTGTAAGATTCGAAATCGTCTTCATAAAACTCATCCGAAGTAAAAACATTGCCCGCTTTAATATCTATGTTTTTCTCTTTTGCGACATCCAAAGCCTTTTTAAACAAATCAAAATTGGCCGTGGGCGCGTAATCTGCACCACCAAAACGCAGTTCGTTTACCCCAGAATTGGACGACGCCGCCATAGCCAGAACAATATCGCGTATTTTAACATGTTTTTGGTACGAGCCCGCGCTGCCAACCCTAATAAGGTTTTTAACTCCATATTCTGTAATAAGTTCGTGCGCATAAATGGATATTGAAGGCACGCCCATGCCTGTACCCATTACCGAAATTCGAGTTCCGTTAAAAGTGCCTGTGTAGCCAAACATGTTTCTTATTTTATTGAAACAGAAAGGGTTGTCAAAAAAAGTTTCGGCAATCCATTTGGCGCGCAAGGGGTCTCCGGGAAGTAAAATGGTTTCGGCTATATCGCCTTTTTTGGCTTCAATATGTACACTCATTTAAAATAATTAAAAGTTAATGGTTTCTCTATTAGGCAATTTAATATTTGCTTTCGCTTGTGGTTTTGCCGGTAACTATCTCAATTCCAGACGATGTCCCTAAACGCTCTGCGCCAAGGTTTATAAAGTCTAGTGCTGTTTTTTTATCTTTTATACCGCCAGAAGCCTTTATTTTAACAGTACCATTTGCAACGCTTTTCATGAGTTTTACATCGTGTAGTGTAGCACCACCGGTTCCAAAACCTGTTGATGTTTTTATAAAATCTGCACCACTTTGTATGGCAAGTTCGCTGGCTTTAATAATTTCCAGATCTTCAAGATAGCAAGTTTCTAAAATCACTTTCAGCACCTGTTGGGGCATTACTTTTTTTACAGCCTCAATATCTTTCCAAACGGCATCAAAATCCTTGCTTTTAAGATAGCCTAGGTTAATAACCATATCTATTTCGTCGGCACCTTGGCTTAAAGCCGATTTTGTTTCGGCAACTTTGGCTTGTGTACTCATGCTTCCTAAAGGGAAACCGATAACGCTACATACTTTTACATGGCTATCCTTTAATTGCGATTTAGCCAAAGCTACATAGCAACTGTTTACGCAAACCGATAAAAATTTATGCTCAATTGCTTCTTGGCAAAGTGTTATGATATCGTTTTTTGTTGCTGTGGGCTTTAAAAGCGTGTGGTCTATATAAGTGTTTAAAAGTTTCATGCTAATGCCAAAATTAAGTTTATTTATTTAATAAAACAGTATTTCACTGCTTACATTGTTAAAACTGCTAAGATGCATTAATAAATTAATTTGAAACTATGATTTAAGTCAGTTTTATAATGTAGAACTCATTTTTAGCGTAGCAGCCATAAAAAATAGCTAAACAGAATTTTTAGATTTGGTTTAGCTATTTCATTTTATGGTAATGTCTTAATTTTTTACGGTAACAGTTTCCGTTACTTTTAAAGCTTGTTCTTCTTTAAATGTTTTAATGTACTGCTTAAAAATTTTAGAATTTCTTTTGGCCCGCTTATCGTTAAAAAGCAATATACCATAGTTAACACCAACTCTATCGGCTCCGGATTCTAGATATTTAACTGCGGTTTCGTAATCTTCAATACCATCAAAAGCAACTATTTTAATGCGGTTCTTTACCGTTTTTTTAATTATTTTAACAGTGGTTTGTGTAGCTCCGTTTTTTGAAAACCCACTGGAAGTTTTTATATAATCTACTTTGGCATCCAAACAAATTTCACAAATCCTGATAACCTCGTTTTTGTTTAATTCTGAAATCTCAATAATTACTTTAAGTGGTGTACTACCAATAGCCCGTTTTACATCGGTAATATCTTTTAAAATAGAAACGTAATTTTTGCTTTTAAGCAAGCCTTGGTTAATAACCATTTCTATTTCGTCTGCGCCATCGTTAAGTGCTTGTTTAGCCTCGTAAACTTTTGATGCTGTTGCCATAGCACCTAAAGGAAAACCAATAGGTGTGCAGACTTTTACATTGGTATTGATTAAAAATTGTTTAACAAAAGTTACATAATAGCTATTTACATTTACGGCGCAATAACTGTGTTTTTTGGCTTCTAAACACAGCTCTATAATGTCTCTTTCTGTTGCCGATGGATGTAATAACGTGTATTCTATTTGATTTGATATTTGCATTGAACAAGTAGGTTTTATTGTCTTTTTTAATTTAAACAGCTAATAGTTGTTATGGTTTATTAATATTTGAATTATATCTTGGTAAAAGTAGGAATTTAAAACGTTATTTTTTGAACTTTAACAAGGTTTTAATTAACAATATATTGTTAGTAAGTTAAACGGTAAATTATGCCATATATTTTCAAGGTAAATTTAAGCGGCCTAAAAAACAAGAAATAGCGATTTATATCAAACATTTACAGCACATTGCAATAAAGACATAGCGTGTTGTTTTTGTTTTACGATTTAATAAAAGTACAATCAATAACCGTCAAAAAAAAAAAATCGTTTAACTGCAAAATAGGAATTAAAAAAAATTGAAACCAACTTTCCTCGAGGCAGGAAGCAATAGCCATAGAAATAGTACGATATTATGTTTTTTTATAACTGGTTACGGTTATAAAAAAAGCAACATTACCTCGTTAAAAGGTCATGTTGCTTTTATACTATTGGTTTGGAATTGATTTACAATTTAAAAAATTAGTTTTTTTCCAACCATTGTATTGCCCTAAAATTCTTCGGCAACTAAACTGTTTTGGTTTCTAAATACCAATTGATCATCAAAGGCATCTAACAAAATAATACTTTCGGTTGTTACTTTTCCGGCTAAAATCTCTTTGCTTAACGCATTTAAGACCTCTTTTTGTATTACACGCTTTACGGGTCTTGCACCATATTCTGGATTATACCCTTTTTTTGCTAGATAGCCTATGGCTTCTGGTGTAGCATCAAACGTAATACCTTGTTTGGCAATCATTTTTTTAACGCTTTTTAGTTGAAGCCCAACAATATCGATTATGTTTTCTTTGCTTAAGGGTGTAAACATTATGGTGTCGTCTATTCTGTTTAAAAACTCGGGGCGCACACTTTGCTTTAATAAACCCAGTACATCTATTTTTGCAGCTTCAACGGCAGAATCGAGATCTTTTGTGGCCTCAAAACGTTCTTGGATTAAATGGCTTCCAATATTCGAGGTCATGATTATGATAGTGTTTTTAAAATCTGCAACTCGACCTTTGTTATCTGTTAAATGCCCTTCGTCCAGTACTTGCAATAAAATATTAAAGGTGTCTGGATGTGCTTTTTCAATTTCGTCCAACAAAACCACAGAATATGGTTTTCTTCTTACAGCCTCGGTTAATTGTCCGCCTTCATCGTAGCCCACATATCCTGGAGGCGCGCCAACCAGTCTGCTAACCGCATGGCGTTCTTGGTATTCGCTCATATCAATTCTGGTCATGGCATTCTCATCGTCAAACAAATATTCGGCTAAAGCCTTGGCGAGTTCGGTTTTACCAACACCGGTGGTACCCAAAAACAAGAATGTGCCAATTGGTTTTTGCGGATTTTGCAATCCTGCTCGACTTCTGCGAACCGCATCGCTAACCGCAACTATGGCCTCTTCTTGCCCAACAACACGTTTATGTAATTCGTCTTCTAATTTTAAAAGCTTTTCGCGTTCGCTTTGCAGCATCTTTGTAACGGGAATCCCGGTCCATTTAGCAACCACTTCGGCAATATTATCATAAGTTACCTCTTCTTTAATTAAGGAAGTTTCAGATTGGGCTTCAAGTTGCTTTTGGAAAATTTCCAACTGCTCTTGGGCTTCTTTTATTTTTCCGTAGCGCAATTCGGCAACTTTACCGTAATCGCCATCGCGTTCTGCACGTTCTGCTTCAAGTTTATAGTTTTCAATATCCTGTTTGGTGTTTTGAATATTATCAACCACTTCTTTTTCGCTTTTCCATTTCGCGTTAATTTCGTTACGTTCTTCTTTTAAGTTAGCTAAATCTGATCGAAGTGATTTTAATTTCGTTTCGTCTTTTTCGCGTTTAATGGCTTCAATTTCAATTTCCAATTGCATTATTTTTCTATCTAAAACATCCAGTTCTTCTGGTTTAGAATTGATTTCCATACGAAGTTTTGATGCCGCTTCATCCATTAAATCGATAGCTTTATCTGGTAAAAACCTATTGGTAATGTAACGTTGCGATAATTCTACAGCACCAATAATAGCCTCGTCTTTAATGCGCACTTTATGATGGGTTTCGTACTTTTCTTTAATACCTCTTAAAATTGATATTGCACTTTCTGTATCTGGCTCATCGACCATAACTTTTTGAAAACGACGCTCTAAAGCCTTGTCTTTTTCGAAGTATTTTTGGTACTCATCTAAAGTGGTCGCACCAATGGCGCGCAGTTCGCCACGGGCTAAAGCGGGTTTTAAAATATTGGCAGCATCCATGGCGCCTTGACCGCCACCAGCACCAACAAGCGTGTGTATTTCGTCGATAAACAACACAATATCTCCATCGCTGGTAGTTACTTCTTTTATTACGGCTTTAAGGCGTTCTTCAAACTCGCCTTTGTATTTTGCACCTGCAATTAATGCGCCCATATCGAGAGCGAAAATTTGTTTGTCTTTTAGGTTTTCTGGAATATCGCCATCAATAATTCTATGGGCTAAACCTTCGGCAATAGCAGTTTTACCGGTTCCGGGTTCGCCAACTAAAATAGGGTTGTTTTTGGTACGGCGCGATAATATTTGAAGAATTCTGCGTATTTCTTCATCACGACCAATTACAGGGTCCAGTTTACCGTCTTTTGCCAATTGGTTTAAGTTTTTTGCATATTTACTAAGTGCATTGTAAGTTTCTTCTTGACTTTGTGAAGTTACATTTTCGCCCTTGCGCAACTCTAGAATGCTAGCAGTTAGAGTCTTTTCTGTAACACCTTGGTCTTTTAGCATTTGCGCTATTTTGCTGTTCGATTTAAAAACCGCTAAAATAAGATGCTCGATAGATACGAAATCATCCTTCATTTTTTTTGCGATGATGGATGCCTCGTTTAAGCTTTTCCCAGCTTCGCGCGATAACATTAATTCGCTACCCGTAACTTTTGGGAAACTTTCTAATTGCTTATCCAAAGCTTGTTGAAGGATACTAATATTAACATTCAATTTTTTTAAAATGAATGGCAATACGTTTTCATCAACTTCAAAAATGCCTTTAAAAACATGCTCGTTTTCAATTTGCTGATGCCCTAGACCTTGTGCAATTTGCTGTGCTTGCTGTATGGCCTCTTGCGATTTTATGGTATAATTGTTTAAGTTCATTAATTTGTTTTTTATGTTATTCCCTCAAACAAGAGAATATTATTAATACTTTCTTTTTGTTTTTTATAAAAGCAAAAATCTTATTATTAATTACTTTTACAATTGCATTGAGACAATAACCTTACCAACGCTATTTAAGCGACATAATGTCTTGTTGTTACTTTGTTTTAATGACTTTTAGTCAGTTTGTAAGATTTAAAATAAGTTTCGACTTAGTAGGCTAATGGATGTGTTTCTGCATTAAAAAGAATAGTAAAAATAGGATTCGCTCTTTCGGGGGCATGAAAAGATAATATTGAAATTATGGGATTATTTAATAAACTATTTGTTGGCGATAACCAAGCAAAAGAAGAAAAGTTTTTGCCTTGGATTCCCTTAAATGAATTGCCTCAGTTGGATTTGATTAAAACGAAATCCAATAGCAAAACACAGGTAATTTTTAAGCACTCTACCCGATGCGGAATAAGCAGAATGGTAATGAAACAATTTGTTGCTTTGTATAAGATAGCCGAAAAGGACATGGATTTATATTATCTGGATTTGCTGAATTACCTTGGTGTTTCAAACGAAATCGCCGATAAATTTCAAGTAATTCACGAATCTCCGCAACTTATTGTAATTAAAAATGGGGTAGTAGTACTGCATGCCTCGCATGGCGCCATTAACGATGTAGATTTAAGTAGGTTTGTTTAACGTGCTTATTGCCAAATGCTTTTTTAAAAAGCGTGCTACAATCTACCTTTGTTAAAATACGAAAGTTTTTACAACAGTTTCTTGAAATTGTTTATGCAGAGATAGGTAGGGGTAATGTGTTTGGTTTGGTAAACACTATATCTAATAGTGCACACAAGATTTTACATAACGTCAAATTATAGATACAAATATATTAACGCTGCGAAGTAAACCACTTAATAGTTTAATGACCCAAGTTCCAATTATTCTAATGAAAACGAATGTTTCTGGGATATTTTATATAATAGAGAATTATAGCTTAAACAGTAACAAACATCATGCTTATTGCTAAATGTTGTTTTAATATTAAATCATCCTCAGGATAATCCAATATTAAAAGTGTACTATAATGTTCTTGCGTTATGTAACTTGAGCTTTGGATAAAAGCGAAAGTTGTTACTACAGTCTCTTCAAAAAATTTTACTCCAAAAGTTTCTTATACATTGTTAATGAAATCGAATTTATGAGGTTCACGAACACCTATTTATTAAAATAGCGTGTGCTGAGCGTAGTCGAAGTATAGGAGGGAAGCATTATGTGTGTGGAATGGTTAATAAACTTGTTGTTTTTTTTATAGCACCAAACTGCCAATCCATTAATTACAAATTCATATGGAACTTTTTAACCAATATCTTTTAAGCATTATGTTGTGTGACATTACACAATTTTTTAATTTCATCTAAAACATGATGAATCCTTTTTTCTGATAATCCAATATTTTTCATTGTATTAGATGCATTAAGAAGCTCTTTAACCAAAACCACATCTTTCTCAATAAGTTGATGCTTTTCTTTTCTGGTTAATGTTGTTAAAGTGGTAACAGGATATAATGCCATAGAATCGATATTGGCTTTTAATCCGTTGTTTTTAGGGTAATTCCAACTTAACAGGGTTAAACCAACACATTTTGCATAGTTTATAGCATCTTCGCTAAACCTTGTATTGGTAACCAGCCAACCTTGTTTTAAATGTGTTTTTTTGTTGGAATTGGTATTCCATTGTTGTTGAATGTCTAAAAATCTAGAATTTATGTACAAAGGTACTTTAACATTGCTTGAGCCTTTAGCATCCGAATGAAACTTACATTCTATAGCATATACATTTACATCTTTTTCTGCCAACACATCAATTTCATGCGTCACACATGCACCATCTAAAATAACGCTGACTTTGGTTATATAACCTTTTTCTTTTAATAAGGCAGCAACCAATCGCTCAAACGGAAACCCTGTAGGCCCTAAATCAAAAAGAGCACGTTTTAAACTGTAGCGTGAAGCACAAATCTTATTGTGCTTTTTTAATATGGCAAATGCTTTTTTATAGATTTCATTAGATGACATGCCATCATAAAGATTAGGTTGAATACCAAGTATTATGGTTTCAATCACATCTTTGGATGCTCCTGCAGATTTTAGGGATTTTTTTAATTTTTCGAAAGAAAAAAGTTCAATTTCATCGTTTCCTTTCTTTATATAAATTTGCTTTTCCATGCTTTCTTAATGTTTTAAAATCTTAATATTTCTGTCATTATTCCAAATCGAATAACAGATATCTGATGCTGAAAATAAATATTGTAATAATCCATTCCATGATAAAACTGGACAAATAATCCTATATCTTCTAAAAACTTTGGATGATAGTAAAAGGTAAGACTTGCATTAAATCTATCAAAATCAAATAAATCCAAATCATTATAATTATCCAACATGAACGTTGTTTCAGCTTTTAATGAAAAATTGGCTTTATCGCTATGAGAATTGATTAGAGGAAACTTAAACGATGTAAAACTATTATGCCAACGCAATCCGCTATACTTGCCTTTTAATTCTTGTAACATCCAACTTTTAGGATGAATTTCAATGGAACTTTTTATCGTTTTAATGGCTTTTAATCGATTACTATATGCTGTTTTAAGAAATCCAAACTCCATGAAATTAGTGGCAAAATTTCCCGTTTGTAAGTTGATGAAATTATCGTCATTATAAAAATTTCCATCTTGTCCATTGGAATGATGCGCTATTTTTCCGAAAAAAACCAAGTAATTAAGAGCCTCATATTTATTGGCTAAATAATACACTGAAATCTGCGGAATATAACTTGGTGTACGAACAGGATAGGATTCCTCATTATACATCCTAATTGTAATTTGAGGTTTTAAAATAGCCATTAGTTTAGAGTCCTTTCGTTTTCTAATTACAAATGATGGGTTTACATTGGCTTCAAACATTAAGGGTTCAATATTTCCAATATCTGTTGGAAAGGTAATGTAGCTATCGCTTTGATTGATTAGGGCTATTTTAGACAAATCTAATTGCGGAAGTGAATCTAAATCTTTTTGCGAAAAAGCAAAATGCACAGACCATAAAAACAAAAACAAGATGTAAGTTTTCGTTTTCATTTATTTAGGGTTTTTTAAGCTGTTTGTTAATATTATAAAACGCTAGAAGTGAAAATATCAAGGTTACTAACATTCTAAAAACCATAGCACCAATCGTTTTTTCTTCATAAATGCCACCATTACTGATATGAAATTGCAATGCAATAAAGGCAATAATTAAAACACTCAAGGCAATAATTAATATCCAAAACGTCCACTTTGTCCTTATTAAAAAACCGTAAGCAGCGAATAAATATAATATGCTACAGATAAAATTTGCCCAAACTATAAACAGGACATAGTTTCCTTCTTTGGCTCTAATACCAAACCAATCGAATATTACAGAACTACTTAAAAATAAAGTGAGTAATGCAAATAGTGCTAAAATAGTTGCACTTACCGCGTTGATGATTTTTTTATTTTTCATTTGATAACGATTTATTAGACGATTCACCAAGCCACCATTTTGGTTTGTCCTGTTTTGAAACCAAACCGAATTTTTTTATGGAATATTTTTCAATATGCTTGATTACATCTTCAACAGAATCGGTTACAAAAAGCAGTTTCATATCTTCTGGACTGATGCTTTCATTTTCAGCCATTAACTGAATATGTTCGCATAATTCTTTATGATAAACCGAATCAAAAATCACCACTGGGAAATCTTTAATGACCTTAGTTTGAATTAAGGTTAGGGCTTCAAACAGTTCGTCTAAAGTTCCAATGCCTCCAGGCATGACAACAAAAGCATAAGAATATTTCACCAAAATAACTTTACGTAAAAAGAAGTATGGAATATCAATCCATTTGTGTAAATACGGATTTGGTTTTTGCTCAAAAGGTAGAATAATATTGCACCCAACCGAGTTTCCACCTGCTTCAAACGCACCTTTATTGGCAGCTTCCATAATTCCTGGTCCACCACCTGTCATTACTGTAAATCCTGTTTTTGCTAATGCAGCTCCAATTTTTTCAGCATTTTTATAATGTTCAGAATCATTGGTAAATCGAGCAGAACCAAAAACAGTTACACAAGGTCCAATAAAATGCATTTTCCGGAAGGCTTTTATGAAATTGAAAAAGACTTTAAAGGCAAAGGATAATTCTTTAAAACGGGATAGAGGTCCTCGAACAAACAGGGATTCATCTCTAGATAGTTTTATTTTTTTATCAGTCTTCATAGGTCATGTATTAATTTGTTTTCTTGTAACTCCAAACAGCCAATCCATTCATAATAAGTGCATATAGCAAGGTTTTTAATAACTGCGGAAGAATATCCATTAAGCCAGAACCTTTCAACATTACCATACGCATCACTTCTACAAAGTATTTAATGGGGTTGAATTCTGTAATAATTTGAGCCCATTCTGGCATACTTTCAATAGGTGTGAACAAACCACTCATTAAAATAAAAATAACTGTAAAAAACCAAGCGATAAACATGGCTTGTTGTTGTGTGTCTGTAAAGTTTGAAATAAACAGGCCAATTCCTAAAACCACCAAAATATAGATGGACGTGTACACATACATAAGTGGCAAACTACCAACCATAGGTACATCAAAAATGAGTTTGGCTATGATTAAACCTATGGTTAATAAGCCCATTCCTAAAACCCAAAAGGGAAATAATTTCCCAATGATAAACTGGCTTTTTTTAATTGGTGTCACGTTGATTTGCTCTAAGGTGCCAATTTCTTTTTCTCTAACAATATTCATTCCTGATAAGAACAAAGTAATCATAGTTACCAGTAAAACCAATATTCCTGGAACCATAAAGGTTTTATAATTTAAGGTTTCGTTGTACCAAAAAAGCGGAATTGTTTCAATGTTTACTGGTTGAACTTGTTTGTCTGAAATTTGAAATAAATCGACTTTTAACTGTTGATTACACCGTTGAATAATTTGTGAAACATAAACGTTCATGACACCAGCAGCTGCACCATCAATCGCATTAATAGTCACGCCTAAACTATTGTGTTTTTCGTTTTGAAGATCGCGTTCAAAATATTGTGGAATTTCTAAAACAACATCTACTTCACCTTTTAACATGGCCGAACTTGCTAATGCTTCCGAAGGAAAATCGGTTAATACATTAAAATAAGTGGATGCGTTAAATTTTTCAACTAATGCTCTTGAAGTTGAAGTGTGGTCATTATCTATATGCCCAAATTTGATATTCTTGACCTCAAATGTCGCAGCATTGGATAAAATGACGAGTTGGAGTAGTGGTAACACAAAAATGATAGGAAGCATCCCTTTATTTCTAAAGATTTGCTTAAACTCTTTTTGGATGATGTATAGGATTGTTTTCATTACTCCAGTCTAATTTTATATTTCTTGACACTCAATGCAATAAAAAACACAGTCATTCCTAATAAAATCAAAGTTTCTTTCCATATAAATTGCATTCCAACACCTTTCAACATAACACCTTTTATGATAATGATAAACCACTTTGCTGGAATGATATTACTAATAATTTGCAATGGTAATGGCATACTTGAAATTGGGAAAATAAAACCTGATAATAATATGACAGGTAGCATGAGTCCCATTAATGAAATCATCATTGCGGTTTGTTGGGTTGCTGAAATGGTTGAGATTAAAATTCCTAATGCTAATGCTGAAATGATAAACAAGATACTCTCCAAAGCCAATAGAAATAAGCTTCCTTCAACAGGCATTTTAAAAATAAAAATGCTTAATAAGACAATGACTACTGCATTAATTATAGATAGAAAAATATACGGAAACACTTTACCTATAATTACCTGAAACGGTTTTAATGGTGACACCAAGAGGATTTCCATAGTGCCTAATTCCTTTTCTCTTGTGATAGAAATAGAAGTCATCATAGCAGAAACTAACATCAAAATAATAGTCATCACACCAGGAACAAACATATACACGCTTTTTAATTCCGGATTATAGACCATGCGTGTTTCTGGAATGATTTGATAGACTATGGTAATATCTTTATTTAAACCTTTTTGATATTGTTGAAGTATAGCATTAACGTAATTACTAATAGTATTTGCGGTATTCGGATCTGTGGCATCGGTTATGATTTGAACCGTTGCTTTGTTGTCTTTAATCAGATTTTTACTGAAATCATTCTCGAAGTTTAAAACGGCTTTTACGTGACCTTTTTGAAACACCGATTCGATATCGGCTTCTTTTTCAATGATTTGTTTGATACTGAAATATTTTGAAGCTGAAATTTTATTGATGATTTCTTTTGTGGTGGCGTCTTTAGAATGGTCCAAAATGGCAATATCTACATTATTGATTTCATTGGTAATGGCGAATCCGAATAGTAAAATTTGGGCTATCG
This sequence comes from Gelatiniphilus marinus, assembly GCF_042684345.1. Classification (NCBI taxonomy): domain Bacteria; kingdom Pseudomonadati; phylum Bacteroidota; class Flavobacteriia; order Flavobacteriales; family Flavobacteriaceae; genus Gelatiniphilus; species Gelatiniphilus marinus. The sequence goes on from NZ_JBHULK010000001.1 coordinate 694,744, forward strand.
GCATCCCAAAGAGAATAAACAACGAGCGTCTATCTCTAAAAATATGGTAGAATTCTTTTTTTATGAAGCCTATAAAACGTTTCATATCAGCCCCCTTTTAATTCCCCCAAAAGGGGAAAACCCAGTGCGCATTTTAAATATATTTAATTTCATCATCTTTAAGCATTTCAAATTGGTGTTCGATTTTAAACTCCCTTCCCTTTGGGAAGGGTTGGGGATGGGCTCCTTGCCAGTTTTAAAAACACATCGTTCATATTTTCAGCCTTAAACTGTTCTTTCAGTTTTTTTGGAGTATCTAAAGCTTCTATTTTTCCGTTGACCATAATAGAAACCCTGTCGCAATATTCTGCTTCGTCCATATAATGCGTGGTTACAAAAACCGTGGTACCTTGGTTGGCTGCTTTGTAAATCAATTCCCAAAACTGACGTCTGGTAATAGGGTCGACGCCACCAGTTGGTTCATCTAAAAACACAATTTTGGGATCGTGAATCAAGGACACCGAAAAGGATAGTTTTTGTTTCCAACCCAATGGTAAAGCACCAACCAATTTATTAGCAACATTCTGTAAGCCTAATTCTTCAATCAAAGCATCCGATTTTTCTTTAATGCGTTTTCTGGATAAACCATAAATACCTCCAAAAAACGTAATGTTTTCCCTAACCGTTAAATCGTCATACAAGGCGAATTTCTGACTCATATAGCCAATATTCTTCTTAATGTCTTCTGCATTGGTAAACACATCAAAACCAGCGACATTGGCATTGCCAGAAGTAGGGTTTGAAATGCCAATAAGCATTTTCATAGCTGTGGTTTTTCCTGCTCCATTTGCACCTAAAAAACCAAATATCTCGCCTCTTTCAACATCAAAAGTGATGGCGTTTACTGCTGTAAAATCACCAAACATTTTGGTTAATCCTTCTACTTGTATGACTTTGTTGATCATTTCTTTATTGCTGTTTTGTCAGTTCGAGTTGAGGCTTAAGCCGAAGTATCGAGAACTTCTCGATACAATTTTCTATCGAAAATCACTCGAAGGGACATGCTTGTTATTTTGCCAATTCCATAAAGGTGTCTTCAATAGTGGCTATTGTTTTTTCAATGTGTATGTTTGATAAGTTTTTGCTTTCTAAGTATGCTTTTAAATGGTCTGGATTAAAGTCTGTTCTATTATCTGTATAATGCACAAACTCGCCAAAAGGATACACGCTATGGTTGTGTTCATAGGCATTTAAGCTATTGATGAGTTGATACATATTATTAGCACGAACGTTATAAATTGGTTTCGGATAATGTTTTACAATCGCTTCAGGCGTGTCTATTTCTAAAATTTTTCCATCTTGAATCAGTGCAATTCTATCGCATAAAGCCGCTTCGTCCATATAAGGTGTGGATACCAAAATGGTAATGCCTTTTTGTTGCAAGCGTTTTAGCATTTCCCAAAATTCCTTTCGTGACACGGGATCAACGCCTGTAGTAGGCTCATCTAAAAACAGCACTTTTGGTTTATGAATCAAGGCACAGCTCAATGCGAGTTTTTGTTTCATACCACCAGATAATTTCCCAGCGCGACGACCTTTAAACGGTTCTATTTGCACATAGATATCTTTTATTAAATCGTAGTTTTCTTCAACGGTTGTTCCAAATATGGTAGCGAAAAAATCCAGATTTTCTTCAACGGTTAAATCTTGATAAAGTGAAAATTTCCCAGGCATGTAACCAACACTGTTTCTAATGCTTTTGTAATTTGCAACGACATCAAAACCAGCAACGGTTGCTGTGCCTTCATCTGCAAATAAAAGTGTGGTCAAAATCCTGAATAGTGTTGTTTTACCAGCACCATCAGGACCTATGAGGCCAAAAAGTTCGCCTTTTTTTACTTCAAAAGAGATGTCTTGTAAGGCTTTTACATTTTTATATGATTTGCTAATATGGTTTACAGAAATTCCCATTTATTCGAAATATTCTGAATAGGCATTGATGTTTTCTTTAATACTAGCTGTAATTTTTGAAGCATCCTCAACTGTTTCCGCTTTTAAAAGGGCATCAATTTTTTCGATTAATGGATGTAGCCAAATGTGTAGATTATCATGAGAAGGCCCTTCCATTGTACAATTTTTTACTACAAAATTTTTCTGATCATTTAGTTTTTTGGCTAACTTGTGATAGTCGTCTAATGTGCTTGCCGATTGTGTGTTGATAGTGTTTTGTAGTTGTTGAACCCCTTCATTTGTAGGTGTATCCGCTTGCCATTTGACACCATTATCATTTTGAATTTCGTTAATCCAAGCATTTGCATAAACATTTGAAGTTTCATGATTTTGATGATCGTTTTTGGTGTCATCAGAATGCTCAATTGTTTCTGTTTTTGTGTCCTGATTTTTACTGTCTTTGCAGCTTACTAATGCCAATAGGCTTAATGTGAAAATTACATGTTTCATTGTTTGAGTTGTTATTGATTATTATTGTATGCGTTGTTTAACCATAATTCTGCTGGCATGCCTATTTTTAAGCTACCATCGTTGGCAACATCAATTTTTACAGCATATACTAAGGCGACGCGCTCTTCTTTGGTTTGAATAATTTTTGGCGTGAATTCGGCTTCTGATGCAATCCAACTAATCATCCCTTTATAAGATTTCATAGTGTCTGCATCATCAATCTTTACAGAGACCTCTTGACCAATTTTTATATTCCCCAATTGGGTTTCACTTACATACACACGCAATTGCATGGTATTTAAATCGGCTATTTTATAGAGTGGTTTACCAAAAACTGTAATTTCGTTAGGTTCGGCATATTTGGTTAAAACTGTTCCGTTAAAAGGATTTATGATTTTACTTTTCTGAATTTGGTCATCAATTTGCTTTAGTTGCACATCGATAGATTTCAATTCATTAACCACTGGTGCATTTTGTATTTCCACGCTTCTTATTTGGTTCTTAATCACATCTATTTCACCTTCAATATCATCCAATTGTTTTTGTGTTCCAGCTTGATCCTTGATTAAATTTTCAACTCTGGTTTTGTTGGTGTTGGCTGTTTTTAATTTTGCATTTAAAACAGATATCTGCGACAAAACACCTCTAGATCTTGAGCTAATTACAGCTTTAGAAACCTGTAGTTGTTCACGTTTTAATGCCAACGGTATGGTGTCGATATAACCTATAAACTGGTCTTTTTTAAGGATATCACCTTCATTAACATTAAACTGCATTAACTTTCCGTTATTTTCAGCCGAAATTGTTATTTCTGTTGCTTCAAAATTGCCATAACCATCTGCTTTATCATCACCATTTCCACAGGAAAACAGGGTAGTGGTTATCATGCTTATTACTAGTATATAGTTGTATTTTTTCATTTCTAAATAGTTATTGTCCTTTAATGATATTATAATTTGCTTTTGCGAGTTGTAACTGGATTTTATGCCTTACTAAGGTGCTTTCGTCTTCATATAAATTGGTCAATTCTGTGATGTAAGCCGAAGATGTAATCACACCATTTTTGAGTTGCGAATCTGCGGTTTGTAACACTTCTTTTCTGAGATTAATGATCGCTTCATCTGATGCTATAATACCTTCTATTTTCTCTATTTCTTTTTGCTGTTTGTTGAGTTCAATGCTGGTATTGAGCTTAAACGCTTCGGTTTCGGTATCTATAATATCTTTATTGATGGCTAACGATTCTCGTTGCTTGTTTTTAGAATTCCAGTCAAAAACATTCCAATTTAATTTAATACCGACAGTATAAAAGGCTTGAAAGGAATTATCTAGCATATTCAATCCAGGATTGCCATAACCACCTGTTGCAAAACCGAGTAGTTTTGGTGCGTTTTGTTTTGAGATTAATGATTCTGAATGTGCTATCTCCTCTTTTTTAAGTTGAAACAATTCCAATTCGGGTCTGTTTAAATCATGCTGAAACTGGGTTTGTACGAGTGGATTTTGAAATAGGGTGGAAGCGTCTAATGGCTTTTTGATTAAGCTTGAAAGCGTTTCAATGAGAGCTATTTTATTACTTTCTAACTCTTGAAACTGTTGGCTAATTTTTAATAATTCGGCTTCCAAAACTTTATCTGAAGACGGTAAAATAACACCGTATTTAATGCCAGAAACCACCTCTTTAAGCTTAGCTTCCAATTGTGCTTGTTTGGCTTTTAATAACAACTCGGATTCTTGAGCCAGTAAAATAGAGAAATACAGTTGGTTGATTTGTTGTTTTAGTTGATATAAGCTAACTTCAATCTGTTTTTGTTTGGTTTTTAGTTGTGCTGATTTTACTTTTAAAGACGCATCTGTTAGTCCTCCATTATAAATCAATTGGTTTGCCGATAATGTGGCGCGATATTGGTCTTGGTCTAAAGGTTGGATGGTAGTATTTGGAATTGGAACTTCTATAACATCAGATTGGTAGGTAGCTTGGGCATCTAAACTAAATTGTGGCAATTTTGTAGTATTGATAGCTTCAGCATCTAGTTGATACTGTGTTTCTAATAGTTGTGACTGCTTAGCCAAAGGGTAATTTTGAGTGACCAAACTATAACATTCTTCCAATGTGATATGTTTTTGCGCATAACCTGAAAATGTTGCTATGCTTATAAAAATGAGTATTAAGCGTTTCATGTTATGCGTTCTTTATAGAATTTATAATAAAATTGGCGACTTCGGTTTTGCGGTCTTCCATAAGTTGCTTGTAGGTTTGATTGTCAGAGTTGGTAAAAGCCATGATTAGTGGTTTTGCGATAAATGGAAAAATATTAAGTGCTATGATATTAATAAATAAGTGTTCAGCACTTATAGGTTTTATGATGCCTTTATTAACTTCATCATCTACCTGTTTCTGGAATTTTTTAAGATTTGGAAAGCCTTTATTTTCTTTGAGCTTTAGAATAAAATCTTGATTCCTATTAAGCTCTTGAATGATGAAATTCGGCAAATATGGATGTTTAATGATGAATGAAATGTAGTTTGATGTAAAGTTTTTAATCTTCTCTTCAATAGATGAGTCGTCATTTAAAATAGCATTTAACTGCGGTGCTAATAGAGCGAAGGCATTTTTAAAAACCGCTTCAAAAAGTAATTGCTTACTCCTGTAATAATAATGAAGCATAGCTTTGTTAATGCCTGCTTTATCTGCTATTTCCTGCATACGTGCACCATCCATACCTTTGGTTTGAAATACATTTTTTGCCGCATCTAAAATTTGCTCTTCGGTATTTTCGTCTTTTGTTTTTGCCATTTTAACTATATAGTTTAACCATTTGGTTAACAAATATAATTAATAATATTGAAAGCCTGATATTGATCTCATAAAATTTTGGCTAAAACAATAGGCTATTTCGAGAGAATTATCCAGTAGATGATTCGAATGAAATATAACTTCAAATGGTATTTAGCTAAAAATGTACACTGTAGATTTTCTTAACGCTAAATAGTCTAAAATATAGCAAATGAGCCGTTAATTGTTTCCAAAAGTTTATGCAGTCTTGATTTTTTGTTTTAGGTATTTAGCTTTTGCTAAATAGTATTTCAAGACACTATTTTAAAGAATTGATTGAGAATCAATTTTTTAAAACACCATTAATGAATATGATGTTCTACCTGTTATTTTAACTTCTAAACAATTAGTTTCAAGATTCTTAAAAAAAGATGATTTACCTTTCAATATAGTTAGCTTTTATAATGTAAAGGATAAATTATTTGATGCTTTTGAATAAATATACAATAATAAATTATGTAAAATAGAATCTCGATGTTTAACTCGGCCTCATAAAATTTTGGTCAAAACAATAGGAGAAATGAGCGTCCATATTTTAGGGGTTTAGTACTACCGTTTCTTAAGAGGTTCAATTATACATAGGGTTTCCAAGCAATGTTAATGAGTTCCGATGTTTCCTAAAATATAGCGAATGAGCCGTTAATTGTTTCAAAATTATATGCAGCCTTGAATTTTTGTTTCTTTTGTTTCAAGACAAAAGATATTAAATAAAACCTTTAGAAGTTCAAAGCTTTAAATTCTATTTTACATAATATTAATAGTTCCAGATAAAAAAGTTTAAATAGTAGCGAGAATAAAATAAGTACTTAGAATTTTATTTTTTTAAAATTTAAGCTCTTGTGGCAACTTTACGAGAATCGCGTAGAAAAAAAATATGACGTACAAATATAACAATCAAAAACTAGCTTTTTAAATGCGCTGGCAAACAGCTGGAAATTGAGTTATAAATAAATTGCAATCAGCAATTTGTATTTATATAAACAATAAGCGTTGGCAGCGGATATTTTACATAACCTCAAATTAAAGTTACATTTTAATTCTTCAAATGCTAATCGCTGAGAATCGCTTAAAAATAAAATTCTTGATAATTGTACAGAATTTTCAATTTAGCGAGAAGTTCTATTTTACATGGTATCATTATAGTTACAGTTGGATTATGCTATGGCGCAAATTACTTTTTACATAATTACTATCGTTATACAGCTAAAGCTCTAGAACTGCAATTATGTAAAATACTACGTATACAGTAATTTGTTACATTTGTACTATAATTTATATTATGTAAAATAGAAATGTTTAAACCTAACCTTACTCATTTATAACCATTAATTAACAAGCTATTAGCAAAAAAAAATTTTATAACAAAAATTCATACTGTATATTTGCATCCTATTTAGTTTATCGGTTCATAAAAAATGAAAATAAAATCTAAGCAAAAATCCAAGGTTGGTAAATCAAGGCTTAAGTTATTGCATCAGTATTATACTTATACTGGGTTTTACACTTTTGTTTGGCAAGCTGTAAAAAAAGCATTGCCCTATATTATTGCGCTGGTTATTGCTGTATATACAATCAATCATTTTTTTAATATCAATGAGGCGCTAACACGCCTTACCGAAATACTCCCTGTTTTTGGAGTATTGTCTTTTTTCTTTGTATCAGAAACCCTTTTAGGTTTGATCCCTCCAGAAGTGTTTATTGCTTGGGCGGGTAAAATGTACAGCCCTTGGTTTTATTTAAGCCTACTAGCTATTTTGTCTTACTGTGGCGGCCTTTTATCTTATTGGATGGGCAGAACCATTACCAAAATACCATCGGTACATAATTACCTTGAGGTTAAAATGGAAAAACAATTAAAAAACTCAAAAAAATGGGGCGGCTTTTTAATAATTGTTGGCGCCTTGTTACCCTTACCTTTTTCTGTATCTTGTATCGCCGCTGGCATTATAAAGTTCCCTTTTAAAAATGTGGTACTTTATGGCTCACTGCGTTTGTTGCGTTTCGCAATTTACGGTCTCATAATTTTCAACGCATTATAATTTACTTTTATACATTACAGTTTAAATAACTTTTCTATGTTATTTTTACCTAAAATTAAATGAGCATGTTTTCTTTCGTTAATATATTCAGAATTGTTGCTTTTTTAGAAGGCATTTCATACATCTTACTGCTGTTTATAGCTACGCCTATTAAGTATTTAGCTAACGACCCACAATATGTTAAACTCTTAGGCATGCCACACGGCATTTTATTTATCGCTTACATTGCCTTGGCTTTTGTTTTTAAAAAAGATTTTTCCTGGAACAACAAACAATTTGCGTTTGTGCTTTTAGCTTCCGTGGTTCCGTTCGGGACATTCTATATCGATAAAAACTATATAAAACCTGTAAACTAAATGGATACCAGCCTAAAGCAAATTGTTTACGATTATTTAATCGCCCTCGGAACAACCGAAACCGTTGCCAAATACCTAAACATGCTGGCCCTATTAATCGTTTTGTTAATAGTGGTTTCTGTAATCGATTATGTTATTAGAAAATTACTTAGAGGTACCTTTTCGAAATTTGCAACTAAATCCAAAACAAAATTTGATGATATTCTAGTGGCTAACAAAGCACCACGAAATATCGCACATATAATACCCTTATTAATTGTTATAGAATTTGTACCCGTAGTATTTTTTGATTTTCCTACGTTTGAAAACTTAATCAAAAAAAGTTTAGAAGTCTTCGCCATTATTTTAATACTTTGGATTGTAAGAAGCATACTAAACACCTTAAAGGATTACCTAAAAACCTTACCGCGATTAAAGGACAAGCCAATTGATAGCTATATACAGGTATTCATGATTTTTGCTTGGTTAGCTGGTATTATGTCGGCAATAGCTATTGTTTCTAAAATTGATTTTATCGATTTTTTAACTGGTTTAGGTGCAATATCGGCAGTTATTATACTGGTCTTTAAAGACACTATTTTAGGTTTTGTTGCTAGTATTCAAGTCTCTATAAACGATATGGTACGTATTGGCGATTGGATTACATTCGAGAAATATGGTGCCAACGGCTATGTAACCGAAATAACCTTAGCAACCGTTAAAGTCCAGAATTTCGACAACACCATTACTACAATTCCTACCTATGCCCTTATTTCCGATTCGTTTAAAAACTGGCGCGGAATGACCGATTCTGGCGGAAGACGAATTATGAGAGCCTTATTAATTAAACAAAACAGCATAACATATTTAACCAAAGAGGCTGTTGAAAAACTTAAAGACATCCAATTAATTACCGCTTATTTAGAAAAAAGACAACAAGATATCGAAGCTCATAACGTGCATACCAATGCTAATAAATCCCTATTAATAAATGGCAGAAACCTAACCAATTTTGGGGTTTTCAGAAAATATATAGATGCATATATAAAGCAACATTCGGCCATTAATAAGGAGATGATGATTATGGTACGCCAATTAGAGCCAACACCTCAAGGCATACCACTACAACTTTATGCTTTTAGTAACGATAAACGTTGGGAAAATTACGAGTACATTATGGCCGATATTTTCGACCACCTTATTGCTGCACTACCCTATTTCGATCTCGAGATTTTCGAATTGCCCAGTAATATTATGTTTAAGGATCCACTTTAAAACCAATAAAATTCTGTCTGGTTTTGCCAATACCAACACAGGTGTTCTTCAAAAGCAACTTACTGACTATAAGTCAATTAACTTAAAAACCCCTATAAATAGGGATTGCTTTGCATGGTAATATGCCCTATATTGTCATGTCTATTTCTTCTTCATTGAAGACTCTCGATAATCATTATAAGTCTATAATTAACAGTATTTACTACTCTCCCTTTAAGTATTGATTATCACAGGATTTTTTAATGCTGAAAACTCCCTTTTTAATACTTATTTATAGCTCTTTTTTCAATTATAAAAATGAAAAAAATACCATGGAGTAAGCCGAAAATCCGAATATAAAAAGAGAGTAAGCAACAAATCTAAAAAAATAAGTCATGGAACAAAACCCAAAAAATCAGAATTTAAAGTTCAGGATTCAAGTGAGTTATGAACAAGAACCTCAAGAAAAAATAGACCTTATCGGGTTTCTTTTTAACTGTAAAGGCAGGCTCTTACAAAGGCAACCTGTTAGAAACAACGAATTGCAGTTCAGTCTGAAAAACATGCAAAAACCTAGAGCATTGCAAAACAGCACGAGAATAGACGATCTCCGTTTGTTCATCGCCCCTGCAGCAGATAAACGTGCATTAAAGATTTCCAGCCATAAAGAACTGGAAACTTATAAAGCCTACGAACCCATTTTAGTAACCAACAATAAAGGCAATGTTTCCATAAAACCCATACCAGATGCATTTTCGAGATATTGGCTTTACTGTAAATGCCGTGTAACCGGTAAAATATCAAAATGGTTCAACGGTGGCAATGTTTGGGAAGATAAACCTGTGTGTCGAGCCCGTGTACATATTTGCGAAATCGATAGCATTTTCTATTGGATTAAAAAAGTGCCAGATTACATTATCACTAAAATACCCGATGCCATTTTAAAACCGGAAAGAATAAAAAAAATCCCGATACCTTTTCCCGATCCTCCGCCCTACAGATTTCAGACATCACCAAATTTGCCCCAACCACAACCCAAACCTATCAATCTATTCGATACGACATCTGTTGAAAGCAAACGCAAACAAATCTCGTCCAAATTACCCGATATAGGCGATGCCATTAAACAAAAACTAAAAACTGGCAATGCTAATATTATCCGAGAAACCATCATAGAAAATTATAGTTTATTCCATCCATGGTTTTGTTTGTGGCCCTGGTGGTGGCGTTATTTCTACCGTTGCAAAGAACTGGCCGTAGTTAAAACTAATGCTCACGGACGTTTTGATGCAAGCATAACCTACAATTGTTTTGGTGATAAACCAGACATTTACATTTGGGTAGAATATTTTATCAACGGCGAATGGACCACCGTTTACAGACCACCAATCCCCTGCAATACCCATTGGAATTATAAGTGCGGAACAGATATTAATATCCATATCACAGACCCAAGGGTGACTGGAGAATGTTGTTGCGATTGCCCCATTGGTGGCGAATTGGTTTTTATTAGAACGATTAGCAAAAGCACGAGTGTGTCGCATATTAACCAAAACAGTTATCTACAGGCGCCACCTACGCAAACAGTGCCTTACAACCGCATTGGTTTAACCGATGCCTCGGCCAATGGAGATGTTTGGCCCATAACAACGGTAGTAGGCGATTATAAACGCCCCTTTGGAGGAAGCCCCTCTATTTATATGGGCTTCGGAAGCGACCTTCCAAATAGCAGTATTTATTATTATAGATGGAGCTATAGGCAGGTTGCTGATGTCGATTTGGTGGATGTTGGAGATTCCTATAAACCACTTGAACCAATCAATGGTGCAGTAAATAAAGGATACGATTTCGAGTATCAGGATTCCAATAACGATACCCAAATTGGTGCCAATAGTGTAAAACTCGGTCCTTTTAGTGTTGGCGGCAACGACAATTTGTACATAATCCCTCCGCAGCAACCCGACGAGGCACCATTTAACGTCGCTGAGTCAAACCCGCTATGGCATGAACAAACGTACAATATGAATACCATAAAGTTCGATTCAACAAAATTTGAGGGCGGTGATGGTTTATATGAATTAAAATTGGAATTATTTGATCAATCCGGAAATCTGCTCAGCAATATTTCCAGATCAACATTTAAGGTGCCTCAATACAGTAATGCTGGCTTTAGTGAAAATGCCCCCGATGCACTACTTGAGGATCCCACAGGTACAGCAACGGGAGTAGGGACTGCAGATGCCTTCAACATCTTAATGCGATTTGATAATGAAAGCTGTGATGCCGATATATTTACAATCAATGTTAACGGTACACCAGCTTCGTTGGATTGCTGTGGTTTTGTAAATTATAAACCAGAAGGTGTGGAAGCCGACCTCGAAATTACTTTTGAAGCAACCCACCCCAATAATTTTGCAGTGTTTAGCTTTGGAGTTGTAAAAGGCACCTGTGGCGGTGTGCCTACTGCAAATGCCCAAGGTATGGTTATAGACAGTGCCTCTGGCTATACATTGAGCAGCGGCATTTATAGCAAGCATTTTACACCAGCCGAATTGCTTGGCGAGTGTTATGACAATGGTGAGGGAAAAGCTGCTTTTGGGCAAAATTTAAGGGTGCTTACCATGGCAACAGATGGCCACTCACGGGTAAAACGCGATGCTGGTAAAAGTGCGGCATTTGCCTTAGAGCCTTAAATACCGAGCGTATTGTAAACGCTAAGTCTTAAAACCAATAAAGCCCGTAACGCATTCTTTTACGGGCTTTTTATCAATTTCATTTAAAATATTCTTCTATATATTTGCAGCCAACCAATCTCCTACTTCTTTAGTGCCGTAAGCTTTTCCACCGTCTGCTAAATCCTCTGTAACCATACCTTCAGCCAAAGCTTTATTTACGGCATCTCTAATAGCTTTACCTTCTTCGGGTAAATTAAACGCGGTTTCAAACATCATGGCAGCCGATAAAACCGTAGCCATAGGGTTAGCAATATTCAGTCCCGTTGCCTGTGGGTACGACCCGTGAATAGGCTCGAACAAAGCAATATTAGCACCCATAGACGCCGATGGCATTAAGCCCATCGAGCCCGAAATTACCGAAGCTTCATCCGTTAAAATATCACCAAATAAGTTTTCGGTAATCAGCACATCGTAGCTATTTGGCCATTGTACCAAACGCATCGCTACGGCATCAACAAACTCGTAACTCACTTCCACTTCCGGATAATCTTTTTCCATCGCTTGTACTGTTTCTCGCCATAAACGCGAGGTTTCTAAAACGTTAGCTTTATCCACACAACATAATTTTTTAGAACGCGCCATTGCCAATTCAAAACCTTTTTTTGCTAAACGCTGTACCTCTTCGCGCGTGTAAACACAGTTGTCAAAAGCCGTTTCACCGTTGTCTCTTCTCCCCTTTTCCCCAAAGTAAATGCCACCGGTAAGCTCACGCAAAAACACCAAATCGGTACCTTCAATACGCTCTTTTTTCAATGGCGATTTATCTAATAACGACGGAAATGTAAACGTTGGTCGCACATTGGCAAACAAGCCTAATTTTTTGCGCATTTTTAATAAACCCTGTTCCGGTCGCACAGGCGCACTGGGGTCGTTATCGTATTTCGGGTGGCCAATAGCACCAAACAAAACCGCATCCGATGCCGCACAAATAGCATGCGTTTCATCCGGATAAGGCTCACCAACAGCATCAATGGCCGCGGCACCGGTTAAGGCCGGTTTCCATGTAATTTCGTGTCCAAATTTTTTGGCAACCGCGTCGCTAACTTTTACGGCTTGGTCTATAACCTCTGGTCCAATGCCGTCTCCGGCTAAAAGGGCAATGTTAAATTTCATTGTTGTTTATTTTATATTTTAAAATTCTATTTTAATTCTATTGGGCGTTACCCCGAAAAGGGGTCGGGCTTTCCGCTATATCTTTTAAAATTTTCGTCATTGCGAAGTATATTTTTATTTACTGTAGTAATCTCTTAAATCTGAAAAGATTACTGCGTCGTACCTCCTCGTAATGACGGCTTATTTATTGTTAATTTTAAAAGGATGCCACTGCAATCCCTAACGCAGGCAAATCCGTAAACTTCAGTTTTCATTTCAAAATGCTAAATCTCATCCGCAAAAACTCCCGTCTTCGGTATTCAGTCATCCATTCAACTCACAATAATATTCAGCATTTTCTCGGTTGCCTTTATTGCCGATACCGTTTGGTCCGAGTCCAATCCACGGGTTTTAAATTCCTTTTCAGAATTTTTCCAAGTAATAATAGTTTCGCAAAATGCATTGGATCTACTCCCTGGCGGAATTCTAACCGCATAATCAATCAAATCGGGCAGCACGAGTTTTTTTCTTTTAAACACGTTTTTAATCGCGTTTATAAAGGCATCAAATTGTCCGTCGCCCTGTGAATGCTCTTCAAAAGTCTCGTTTTCAATACTAATTGATACCGTAGTTGATGGCTTTAATCCTTTGGAATGTGTTAATACATACGAGTTCACTTTAACCTTTTCTTCATACGTTCGGTCTAATACATCCGAAATAATATAAGGCAAATCCTCTTTGGTAACTACCTGTTTTTTATCGCCCAACTCAATAATGCGCTGGGTAACCTTCTTTAAATCTTCATCGTCAAGCTGCAGGCCCAATTCTTGTAAATTCTTTTGGATGTTCGCTTTTCCAGAGGCTTTTCCCAAAGCATACTGTCGCTTTCTACCAAAACGCTCGGGCAGTAAATCGCTAAAATAGAGGTTCTTTTTATTATCGCCATCGGCATGAATTCCAGCCGTTTGCGTAAATACGTTGGCGCCAATAACTGGTTTGTTGGCAGGAATCATAACCCCAGAAAAATTCTCCACGAGCTTGCTTACGGTATATAAAACCTTTTCGTTCACGTCTATTTTAACTTCTGGCATAAAATCGTTTATAACCGCAATAGTGCTTGCCATGGGTGCGTTTCCGGCGCGTTCGCCCATGCCGTTTACCGTTAAATGCAAACCGTTGGCTCCGGCCTTTAAAGCTTCCATAACATTGGCAACGCCCAAATCGTAATCGTTGTGCGCGTGAAAATCGAAATGTAAATTTGGGTATTTGTCTTTTATTTCCTTTACAAATGCATAAGATTCTGGAGGTGTTAAAATACCCAAGGTATCCGGTAGCATAATCCGCTTTACCGGTTGTGTGGATAAAAACTCCAAAAACTCAAATACATAGGCTTTGGAATTTCGCATACCATTACTCCAATCCTCTAAATAAATATTGGTTTCAATGTTGCTGACTTTGGCCAGCTTTAAAGTATTTTTAATTTCTTTAAAGTGCTGATTAGAAGTCTTTTTAAGTTGATGGGTTAAATGGTTCAATGAACCTTTGGTTAACAGGTTTTGAACCTTCGCACCAGCCTCTTTCATCCAGTTAATGGACACACCATTATCAACAAAAGTCAATACTTCAACAGCGTGCAAATAGCCATTTTCAGCAGCCCATTGCGTAACATCCTTTACTGCTTGCAGTTCACCTTCCGATACTCTGGCCGATGCAATTTCAATACGATCAACTTTTAATTCTTCCAGTAAAAGTTTTGCAATGGTTAACTTTTCTGAAGCAGAAAACGACACACTCGATGTTTGTTCGCCATCGCGTAATGTCGTATCCATTATTTCAATTTGTCGTGTTGCCATTTACAGCATCAAATTATTAGCAAAAGATTCTATGTCGCCCTTCATGTTTTGAAGATAATCAATATCATCAAAACCGTTAAGCATGTTTTCTTTTTTGTAGCTATTAATTTCAAAAGATTCTTGAGCACCAGTTGATAATATTGTTATCGTTTGATCTGGAAGGTTAACCTCTATTTCTGTATTTGGGTCTTTATAAATTTCTTCAAAAATCTGCTCTGAAAATTCTGGGCTTACCTGAACCGGTAAAACGCCAACATTTAAACAGTTATTTCTAAAAATATCGGCAAAGAAACTCGAAACGACACAACGGAAACCATAATCGTAAACCGCCCAAGCTGCGTGCTCTCTTGACGAACCCGAACCGAAATTCTTTCCCCCAACCAATATTTTTCCGCTATAAATGGGGTTGTTTAAAACAAAACTTTCTTTTGGCGTATTGTCGTTATTATATCTCCAATCTCTAAATAAATTGTCTCCAAAACCTTCACGTTTTGTGGCTTTTAAAAAACGCGCCGGTATAATTTGATCGGTATCCACATTTTCCAAAGGCAATGGAACTGCCGTACTTTTTAATGTTGTAAATTTATCGTAAGCCATAATTTTAGTATTCAGTTGCCAGTCATCAGTTGGCAGTCAATAATTTATTTTAATATTTTTTGTGCAGTATCAATTTTCATTTTATGTAACTGAAAACTGCTTACTGCTTACTGTAAACTTATAAAAGTTCTCTTGGATCTGTTACAACGCCAGTTACGGCGGCGGCGGCGGCAACCAGTGGGCTTGCCAGCATGGTTCGTGAGCCTGGGCCTTGGCGACCTTCAAAGTTTCTATTGGAGGTGCTTACTGCATATTTCCCTGCTGGAATTTTATCATCGTTCATCGCTAAACATGCCGAACAACCTGGTTGGCGTAATGTAAAGCCAGCTTGGGTGATTATATCTAAAAGACCTTCTTCTTTAATTTTATTTTGAACTTCGTGCGAACCTGGAACTAACCATGCGGTAATGTTGTCGGCTTTTTTTCTGCCTTTAACTATAGATGCAAAGGCACGAAAATCTTCAATCCTGCCATTGGTACAACTTCCTAAGAATACGTAATCTACTTTTTTGCCAATCATGGCATCGTTTTCTTGGTACCCCATGTAATCCAAAGATTTTTTGTAAGTAGCTACGCCACCTTCAACAGCTTCGGCATTTGGGATATTGTTGGAAATGCCCATGCCCATTCCGGGGTTTGTTCCGTAGGTTATCATGGGTTCAATATTGCTTGCATTAAAAGTCAATTCTTTATCGAAGGTTGCATCGGCATCGGTTTTTAATGTTTTCCAATGCGACACGGCTTTATCCCAAGCTTCACCTTTTAACGAAAGTGGTTTGTCTTTTAAATAGGCAAAAGTGGTTTCGTCTGGAGCTATCATGCCGCCACGAGCACCCATTTCAATAGAAAGGTTGCAAACGGTCATACGACCTTCCATGGTCATGTTTTCAAAAACATCACCTGCATATTCAACAAAATAGCCTGTTGCTCCAGAGGTTGTTAACTGCGAAATAATGTACAAAGCCACATCTTTTGGGGTAACGCCCTTGCCCAATTGCCCATTAACATTAATGCGCATTTTTTTAGGTTTGGGTTGCATGATGCATTGTGTAGACAGCACCATTTCGACCTCTGAAGTGCCAATACCAAAGGCAATAGCGCCAAATGCACCGTGTGTTGATGTGTGCGAGTCGCCACAAACAATTGTGGCACCTGGGAACGTAATGCCGTTTTCTGGCCCCACAACGTGAACAATACCGTTCTTTTTATGCCCTAATCCCCAATGACTAATACCGTATTCGTTGGAATTGTCTTCTAAAGCCTTTAATTGATTTGCCGATAAAGGGTCTTCAACTGGTAAGTGCTGATTTATAGTTGGGGTATTATGGTCTGCTGTAGCAAATGTACGTTCGGGGTACAATACGCTTAGGCCTCTGTTTTTTAATCCTAGAAAAGCAACTGGACTAGTTACTTCGTGTATAAAGTGGCGGTCTATAAAAAACACATCTGGCCCGCCTTCTATTTGCCGTACCACATGGGCATCCCACACTTTGTCAAACAATGTTTTGCTCATAAAATATTTAATTTTTGTGTTAAAAACCCCCTAAATCTGTTGGTGTTTGGATATTAGGGAATTATACAGAATAACAAATTTATAGTATAATGCAGTTATTTAAAACTATATGCGGGTTTGTTGTTGGATTTTTATAAAATTTATAACAGATGCATAATAAATTGAATTTTATGCAACAGAACAACTTAATTGATTATAATTTTTAAACAGTTTTTTTTATTGTTAAGCACCAAGGTATCTATATGTTTTTACCGTGTGCTTTGGGTTTTCCGTTATCGTCTAGATTAACCATAATGATGTTTGAAATGGTAATTATGGTTTCGCGTGTCATAATGTTCCTTACCTCGCAGCGTAGTGCTATATAGGCGTTTCCAACTTTGGTGATTTCAATTCCTATTTCCACAACATCGCCTTGTTTTGCCGAAGCCACAAAATCTATAGCGCCCATAGATTTGGTAACTACTTTTTTGTTGTTAAATTGTATAATGGCAAAAAGGGCTGCTTCTTCGTCTATCCATTCCAGAAGGCGTCCACCAAAAAGGGTGCCGTTGGGGTTTAAATCTTCGGGTTTAATCCATTTTCTTGTTTGAAACTTCATGTCTTTAAATTGGATTTATAAATGTTTGCTTGTTTTTATTTTAAAAATATTCAGCACAAATGTCACAATTATTTATTAATGATGGATATTTCTAATGTTCTTTTATGTGTTATAACCTTCTTTAAGCTAAGCCTTACATATATTTTAAATGGGTTTAGCTCATTTATTTTAGCTTTTCAATAATACTTTGGTTCATTTTTTGTTCCTGTTGGACAAAATTTTTTTAAATCCGCAGGTTTACTGTACAGGCCTTAGGTATAGTAAAGTGGATATTTTCTGGATTGCCAATACTTCGGGTCTTCATTTTATTTTATTAAAGATAAAAAACTTTAATGTTAATAACCTAGTTGATAATTATAATGCACACAGAAATTTACAAGCTATAAAAATTGATATTTTTAATAAAAACTAAAACCATGAACACGAGAACAATTAACTTAAAAGGTATTCGACCAGAAATTCCTTCAGCAATAATTAATGATTATATGAGTGCCGATGAGCGTTTTCAGAATTTAGTTTTGCGACCAATTGTAAAGCTACAAAATGAATTACTTATTGAGGTTTTTAAAAATTATGTAGTTAAACACAAATCTGTTTTTTACGATTTATCGTTACAAAAGCGAATGGATTATATTGAAAATGCGATACAAAAAGATATGAAATTCAGAAACTCGGTAAAAGGCATGATAATTGGGCTTTTTACTGTTGAAGAGTATTTAATCTATATTGAAAATTCTTCGGCCTTAAATAAGCGCATGATGCACATTGTTAAGGAACGATTGCTAAGCAATATTCAATTGTTTGAAAAACCTGAGTTGCTGGCTGCGGTTTAAATTTAAAGAAACACAATTATTTTTCAATCAACGAAACCCCATTTAAATCGGTAGTGAGCACCTCGCTCATATAATCAAAATACGGACGAATAGCCTTAAACGACTCATTTACAGTCTCTAAAAATTTGGGCGACAATACTTCTTTGTCTGTAATTTTTTTAACAAAAATGTATTGTTTCTTTTTAATTAAATCGATGGCTTTATGATCTTTTGCAAATCCTCTAGGAGCAGATTTAACTTCATCTCCTACAAATGAATTGCCCCAAATTGTGTTAAACTTTTTATTTGCTAAAATGTTTCTAATTTCAGAATCATCCATTTCAAACTCTTTACGAATACGCAATAAATCCTCTTTGGCTGGCTCCCAAAAACCCGTGGCAATAAAACTCTCGTTGTTGGGTTGAATATGAAGATAATAGCCGCCTCGCAACTTGGGTTTTGTTCGGTTGAACGAGCCACCGAAATGGGTTTTGTAGGGGTGTTTGTTTTTAGAAAAACGCACATCCCTGTAGATGCGAAACATTTTTAGCTTATCGATATCGTCGTGTTTGTTTAGGCTTTCTAAAACCGAATTGAAAATCGCTTTTATTTCTGTTTCTATAGCTTTAAACTCGGGTTTGTTCTCGTTAAACCAATCGCGGTTGTTATTTTTTTCCAGTTTTTTTAAGAAGCTTAATGCCGATTTTAATGCCAATGCGCTCATGTTAAAAGTATTATTATTTGGTTAGTGCCTAAAAGATTATAAGAACGTTAAATTACAAAAGCTTAGGCATTATTCAAATTCTATACGGTTAAGAATTAAGCCAGAAGCTGGTGCGATGAAATTCATTTTTTTTGCAGTTTCTTTGTTTAGGCTTAATTTTATATCGGTTAGTGTTAGTTTTTCTTTGCCCAAATCTATAAGCGTGCCCATCATTAACCGTATTTGGTTTCGCATAAAACCTTTGCCTCTAACACGCAATAGGTAAGATTTTTCAGGAAAATAATTTGCGGTATAAAGAGTGTTTTCCACTATTTCGCAGCTTATAATCTCTCGGGTATAAACGCCGTTATCTGTGGGTTTGTAGCAATAAGATTTAAAATAATGCGAACCCTCAAAAAGTTTTGCGCCTTGTTTCATTGTTTCTATATTCAAATCATCAAGAATAGTGGTCATTATTGGCGCACAAAACGGGTGGCATTTTTGTCCGTATGTAAATAAATACAAGTATTCTTTAACTTTAGAATGTTGAATGATATTGAATTTCTCATCAACCTCTTTAATACTTAAAGCCCGAATATCTTGCGGAAGGTTGTAATTAAATAGCTCTAAAAAGGCGTTTAAATCTTCAATAGGCTCAAATAAAAACAACTCGATTGAAGCACTTTCTGCCGAAACCATAGCATCGGTTCTGCCCGAACTTAAAGTTTTAAAACGTTTGCCTTGTAAAATAAAATTTAGTGTTCTATCTACCATTAAATGCAATGTTTTTACATCGGGTTGCTTTTGCCAACCATGAAACCGATAGCCTAAATATTGAATGGTAATGAGATAAAAATACTTATTGGTTTTCATTTTTATACTATTGTAACACCTACTTTATATTTGCCTTTTTTGTTTTTTTTTGGAGCTATTACTTATGCCGTTTTTTTAATTCGGTTTCAATATCTTTTAAAGTAAATCCTTTGGCTTGTAACAACATTAAATAATGAAATAGCAAATCTGCCGATTCGTAAAGGAATAGTTCGTTGTTGTTATCCATCGCTTCAATAACGGTTTCCACTGCCTCCTCGCCTACTTTTTGGGCAATTTTATTTATTCCTTTCGAGAACAAACTCGCTACATACGATTTTCGGGTATCTTTATTGGCAACGCGTTCTGCAATAACGTTTTCTAAAGTTGAAAAGAAACCATAGTTGGGTATATTATCTTCTCCCCAACAATTATCGGTGCCTTTGTGGCAGGTTGGTCCTTGTGGATTTGCTTGAATTAGGAGCGTGTCGTTATCGCAATCATTTTTAATATCAACCAGGTTTAACACATTTCCACTTTCCTCGCCTTTAGTCCATAAACGCTGTTTGCTTCTGCTAAAAAAAGTAACTTGGTTGGTTTCAAGTGTTTTATTGTATGCTTCTTCATTCATATAGCCCAACATTAGCACATTTTTTGTTGTGGCGTCTTGTATGATTGCGGGGATTAGAGCCCCCTCTAGCTCCCCCCAAAGGGGAGAAATAATACCTTTATGTTTTTCGTTGTTCATTTCTAAATATTTAATTGAGATTAAATTCCCTTTTTGGGGATTAGGGTGCTAATCGTACTTCAATATTATTAGCTTTTAGTTCTTTTTTTAAATCTGGAATAGGGATTTCTCCAAAATGAAACACACTGGCGGCCAAAGCAGCATCTGCTTTTCCGTCTTTAAAAGTATCTATAAAATGCTGTACGTTTCCTGCCCCGCCTGATGCAATTATGGGTATGTTTAAAGTTTCAGAAAGTTTTTTTAAGGCTTGATTTGCAAATCCGTTTTTAGTCCCATCATGATTCATGGAAGTAAATAAAATTTCGCCGGCACCTCGATTTTCTACTTCTTTTGCCCATTCAAATAAATCTAATTTTGTAGGGATACTACCGCCCGCTAAATGCACTTTCCATTGGCCGTCCACTAATTTGGCATCGATAGCAACTACAATGCATTGGCTTCCAAATTTATTGGACAATTCATTAATTAATTCTGGGCGTTTTATTGCCGATGAGTTAACCGAAACTTTATCGGCACCGCATTTTAAAAGGGCATCGACATCTTCGATAGACGAAATACCGCCGCCAACGGTAAACGGGATATTAACTTGTTCGGCAACGTGCAAGACCATATCTAAAGTGGTGGCCCTACCCTCTAAAGTAGCCGATATATCGAGAAAAACAAGTTCGTCTGCGCCAAGGTTTGCGTATTGTTTTGCTAGTTCAACCGGGTCGCCGGCATCGCGCAAATCTAGAAAATTAACACCTTTTACGGTGCGACCATTTTTTATATCTAAACAAGGGATTATTCTTTTTGTTAGCATTGGAAATTATTTTTTTCATTTCCGCAAAGGCGAAAATCTTAGTGTTTTAGTTATCAAGTGGATTTCTGCCTTCGCAGGAATGACAAATTCGATTAGATATACTTTTCTAATTGTTTTAAACTAATTCTATTCTCGTAAATCGCTTTTCCAATAATGACACCTTCGCATCCTAAGGCTTTTAAAACAGGTAATTCTTCAATGGTTGAAATACCACCTGAGGCGATTAATTTTATAGATTGTCCGCTACTACTATTTGAACATTCATTAATGATTTGTTTGTACAATTCTACTGATGGGCCCTCAAGCATCCCATCTTTAGAAATATCTGTACAAATAACATACTGGATGCTCTTTTTTTGGTATTTTTTTATGAACGGAATAACCGCCTCTTGACTTTGTTCCATCCAACCACTAATAGATACTTTTCCGTTATCGCTATCGGCACCTAAAATAATTTTTGTGGCCCCATATTTTGATATCCAACCTTCAAAAGTTTCTGGATCTTTAACGGCAATACTTCCTCCGGTAATTTGTCTAGCACCCGAATTAAAGGCTATATGTAAATCTTCATTGGTTTTTAAGCCCCCCCCAAAATCGATTTTAAGATTTGTTTTAGATGCGATTTGTTCTAAAACTTTATAGTTTACAATGTGTTTTGCCTTTGCACCGTCTAAATCTACTAAGTGTAAATATTCAATTCCTGAATCTTGAAAGGTTTTTGCAATTTCAAGCGGACTTTCACTATATATTTTTTTTGTGCCGTAATCGCCTTTGGTTAAGCGTACACATTTCCCGTCTATAATATCTATGGCTGGTATAATTCTCATATTTTAGCTTTTGGCTATTAGCGGTTTGCCATTAGCTAAAAGCTAAAGGCTAAAGGCTAACAACTACATATTTATAAAATTATTTAATATTTTAGCACCTTCAACACCACTCTTTTCTGGATGAAATTGTACACCATAAAAGTTTTTGTGCTGCAATGCCGATGCATAATTTAATCCGTAATCTGTTTTGGCAATGGTTTCGTTACAGTGTTGGGCGTAATAGCTGTGAACCAAATACATGTATTCGTTTTCTTCAATGCCTTTAAACAAATCGGATTTTAAGTCTTTTATTACATTCCAACCCATTTGTGGAACTTTTACCGCATTGGAAAACTTTTTTACATGGGTTTTAAAAATGCCCAAGCC
The DNA here is from genome assembly GCF_042684345.1 of Gelatiniphilus marinus. Taxonomy (NCBI): domain Bacteria; kingdom Pseudomonadati; phylum Bacteroidota; class Flavobacteriia; order Flavobacteriales; family Flavobacteriaceae; genus Gelatiniphilus; species Gelatiniphilus marinus. The sequence continues at coordinate 717,103 of NZ_JBHULK010000001.1, forward strand.
TTTGGTATTGCCCTCTTCGGTAGATTTGCACATAAGCTGCATGCCCAAACAGATACCCAAAACGGGCTGCTTTAGTGTTGGAATTAAAACATCCAATCCGCTTTCTTTTAGCATTTTCATTGCGCTACTTGCTTCTCCCACGCCTGGAAATATTACTTTATCTGCTGCAATAATCTCATCTGGGTTATTGGACAAAACGGCATTGTAACCTAAGCGTTTAAATGCAAACTGAATGCTTTTTATGTTTCCTGCGCCATAATTAATAATTACAAGTTTCAAATTTTTGTTTTTTATTTATTTAATAATTTTAGATTTTGAAACTTATAATTACAAAATCCAAGTTTCGAAATCTAAATTCCAAAGCTCAGTGTAACTGGTTGGAATTTTAATTTATTTTTTTTTGGAATTTTATAAAACCCCTTTTGTTGATGGTAAAATCATTTTTTCTACATCGCGTTTTACGGCCATTTTAATGGCTTTGGCGAAGGCTTTAAAAATGGCCTCTATTTTGTGGTGCTCATTTGTACCTTCTGCTTTTATATTCAAATTGCATTTTGCACCATCGGTAAACGATTTAAAAAAGTGATAAAACATTTCTGTTGGCATTTTACCAATCATTTCGCGTTTAAAATCGGCTTCCCAAACCAGCCAGTTTCTTCCTCCAAAATCTATGGCAGCTTGTGCAAAACAATCGTCCATGGGCAAACAAAATCCGTAACGCTCAATGCCTAATTTATTACCTAGAGTTTTGTTGAATAATTCGCCCAAAGCAATCGCTGTATCTTCAATGGTGTGGTGCTCATCAACTTCTAAATCGCCATCTACTTTTATGTTTAAATCTAATTGTCCGTGGCGCGCAATTTGGTCGAGCATGTGATCAAAAAAAGCAAGGCCTGTATCAATTTTGCTTTTGCCCGTACCGTCTAAATTAAGCTGAATTGCTATTTTGGTTTCGTTGGTATTTCTAACAATCTCGCCTGTTCTGTCTTCCTTTTTTAGAAACTCGTAAATAACTTCCCAATCGTTGCTCTCTAAGGCAATATAAGAGTCTAACTCGTCTCGTTTAACTGTAATTTCATCGGTACCTAAATGGGTTTCATCATTTATAAAAATGCCTTTGGCTCCCAAATTTTTTGCCAATTCTACATCGGTTAACCTATCGCCAATTACAAATGAGTTTTCTAAATCGTATTCCTCAGAAAAAAACTTGGTAAGCAACCCCGTGTTGGGTTTACGTGTTGGCGCATTGTCTTTAGCGTAAGTTTCGTCAATGTAAATGGCATTAAATTTTATACCTTCTCCCTTAAACGTTTCTAAAATAAAATTATGAATGGGCCAAAATTTTTCTGATGGGTTATCGGGCGTTCCCAACCCATCTTGATTGGTAACCATTACGATTTCGAAATCCAGTTCTTTACAGATTTTACCTAGATACTGAAATACTTTGGGGTAAAAAATTAGCTTTTCAAAGGCATCAACTTGCTCGTCTGCGGGTTCTTTTATTAAGGTGCCGTCTCTATCTATAAATAGTACTTTTTTCATTTTAATGATTTTAAAGCGCTTATCAATTTTTCATTTTCGTTTTTAGTACCCACTGTAAACCTTAAACAGTTTTCGCAACCATGTTGGGTAGCTCTATTTCTAATCACAATCCCTTTATCTATAAGTTGATTATATCGATTGGTGGCATTATCAACTTTTACCAACACAAAATTAGCATCGGTAGGATATATTTTTGAAACAAAACTTATTTGTTGCAACTGCGAAATTAACATTTCTCGTTCTTTAAGAATGGTTTCAATTTGATTTTTTGCTAAATTTGGTATAGCTAATTGCTCGATGGCTTTTTGTTGGGTAAGTTCGTTTACGTTGTATGGCGGTTTAATTTTGTTTAAAACAGAAATAATAGCTTCTGATGCAAAGCAAATTCCTAATCTAATTCCTGCCATTCCGTATGCTTTTGAAAGGGTTTGAGTTACTATTAAATTAGGAAATTCATTTATTTTTTTAATCCAACTTTCTTCATTCGAAAAATCAATATAAGCTTCATCAATAACTACAATACCATCAAAATTATCGATTAGCTTTTCAATATTATTTGAGTCAAAACTATTGGCAGTGGGATTATTGGGCGAACATATAAAAAGCAGTTTCGTGTTTTTATTTTGGGCCTTTAAAATGGCATCAATTTTTGGCTGAAATTTTCCATCTAATTGAACCGCTTTAATTTCTATCGCATTAACATTAGCCAACACGCTATACATCCCGTAGGTTGGTGGTAGCGTTATGATGTTGTCTTGATTGGGTTCGCAAAAAGCTCTGAAAACAAGATCTAAAACCTCGTCGCTTCCATTTCCTAATAGTATATTTTTTTCAGAAACACCTTTAATTTCTGATAAAATAGATTTCAATTTTCGCTGTTGCGGATCTGGATAACGATTAACACCATTTTCAAACGGGTTTTCGTTGGCATCTAAAAATACCATGGCATCGCTGTTGCCATGAAACTCGTCTCGTGCGGAAGAATACGGTTTTAGGGCTTTTATGGTTGGACGAATAATGTCGTTTAAATTAAATATTGTTTTCATAATTATATTGCGAACTAAGTTCGAGAGATTCCTACCTTAGCAGGAATGACAAATTTATTTTAAATCTTTTAATCTCAATGAAACGGCATTTTTATGCGCTTGCAAACCTTCGGCTTCTGCCATTAATTCTATGGTTTCACCAATGTTTTTCAAGCCTTCTTTTGATAATTTTTGAAAGGTCATGCTTTTTAAAAAACTATCTAAATTAACACCAGAATAGGCTTTACAAGCCCCGTTTGTTGGCAAGGTGTGGTTTGTTCCAGAGGCATAATCGCCAGCACTTTCAGGCGTGTAATCGCCAATAAAAATAGAGCCAGCGTTTAAAATACCATTAACATAAAAATCTTCGTTTTTAGTACAAACAATAAAATGTTCTGGGCCGTATTCATTAATTAAATCCAGTGCTATTTCATCATTTTCAACATAAATCAATTTAGAATTGGCGATGGATTTTTCAGCAATCGCTTTACGCGGAAGCACGCTTAATTGTTTTTCAACTTCTTCTGAAACCTCATTAATTAATTGGTTTGATGTTGAAACTAAAAGGACCTGACTATCGGTACCGTGTTCGGCTTGACTTAATAAATCTGATGCTATATAGCTTGCATTAGCAGTATAGTCTGCAACCACTAACAATTCGCTTGGGCCCGCAGGCATATCTATAGCCACACCAAATTTTGTGGCTAATTGTTTGGCAACAGTTACATATTGGTTTCCTGGGCCAAAAATTTTATAAACTTGCGGCATGGTTTCGGTGCCAAAAGTTAAGCCCGCAATAGCTTGAATACCACCTGTTTTAAAAATTTTTGTTACACCACAAAGTTTAGCGGCATACAATATTTCTGGTGCTAATTCGCCTTTTTTATTAGGTGGTGAGCACAGTACAATCTCTTTACACCCTGCTATTTGTGCAGGAACGCAAAGCATTAAAACGGTAGAAAACAATGGTGCCGTACCACCGGGAATATATACCCCTACTTTTTCTATGGGACGTTTTTCTTGCCAGCATAAAACCCCTTTTGTAGTTTCTATTTCGACTTTGGTTGTTTTTTGCGCTGCATGAAAAGCTTCAATGTTTTGCTTAGCGTTTTTTATGGCATTTTTAAGCGCAACCGACAGCTTGCCTGTTGCTTCTTCAATGTCTGTTAACTCAACAATATTTGTTTTTAAATTAACGCCGTCAAACTTTTGGGTGTACTTGCCAATGGCTTTATCACCCTCTTTTTTTATGGCTTCAAAAACCTGATTTACAATGCCTTCTATATCGCCTACGGTTTGGGTTGGGCGCTTTAAAATTTTAGGCCAGCTCTCTCGTTTTGGATTGTGTATTATTTTCATTACTGTTTTTTATTCATTTCCGCGAAAGCGAAATATTTTTAAACAAAGTACTTTTTATGATTAGTGAGATCGTTAGATTTTCGCTTACGCGGAAATAAAAGAACCAATAACTATAGCACCATTTTTTCAATTGGGCAAACTAAAATACCTTCTGCTCCGTTGGCTTTTAAAGCTTCAATAACATCCCAAAATTCGTTTTTATCAATAACCGAGTGCACAGAGCTCCAGCCTGCTTTTGCCAATGGTAAAACGGTTGGGCTGTTCATTCCTGGAAGCAAGTTAATGATATGGTTTATTTTTTCGTTTGGCGCGTTTAATAAAATATATTTGGATTTACGGCCTTTTAAAACCGATTGCATTCTAAATTGTATCGTGTTTAATATGGCTTGTTTTTCTTGATTTAAAATTGGCGATACTGCTAATACAGCTTCAGATTTTAAAATCACTTCAACCTCTTTTAAGTTGTTTTTAAATAAGGTGCTTCCGCTTGAAACAATATCGACAATAGCGTCTGCCAATCCTATATTTGGAGCAATTTCAACCGAACCGTTAATTATATGAAGTTTCGCATTTACACCGTTTTCATTTAAAAAACCCTGTACCGTATTAGGATACGATGTGGCAATTCGCTTACCTTCTAAATCTTTAATAGTTTTATAATTTGAAGATTTTGGTACGGCAATACAAACCCGACAGGTTGAAAAACCCAGTTTTTCGGCCACTTTAATGTTATTACCTTTTTCTATTAAAACATTTTCTCCAATAATGGCGGCATCTACCACACCATCTTTTAGGTATTGTGGTATATCGCCGTTTCGCAGATAAAACACTTCTACCGGAAAGCCTTTGGCCGAGGCTTTTAATTGGTCTTTTCCGTTATCGATGTAAATGCCAATGTCTTTTAAAATGCGCATCGAGTCTTCGTTTAAACGTCCCGATTTTTGCACTGCAATTTTTAATTTACTCATTTTCAATAGTTTAATTGTTATCCGTTAACGGGATAAAAAAGATTCCCGTTTTAACGGGAATTAAAAAACCCGCTTGATGGTCTCAAACGGGTTTAAAAATATGCTGATTTTATTCAATACATCTTCAGTTCGCTTGAGAGCAAATATGAAAATGATGATGTGCTTGAATAGGCTTCATTTTTTGTTTTTTCTTGTTACAAATATCTGTAAATAATATTTATAATTCCAAAAAAAGCTTAAAAATTTTGTAATTATTGGTTTTTCTTCATTATAATTATAATTGATTATTTATTTGTTAAAATAACGATAAAAAAACTGAATAATTTAATTTACGGTTTATTGATTGCCCAGTATAATTGGCATACCGCTATCTCCAGAGCCAATAACCACTACCTTACTATTTGGTGATTCAGATAATTTAATGGTGGCCTCTATACCTTTATCTTGAAGTATCTTATCGGTTAACGATGCACTTAATATACGGTTTGCATCGGCTTTACCTTGGGCCTCAATAATTTGTTTTTCGGCTTCTTTTGCGGCGGTAACCAATCTAAATTCGTACTCCAAAGATTCTTGTTCTTGCTTTAATTTACGCTCGATAGCATCTTTAATAGTTGATGGCAAAGTTACATCGCGCACCAAAACCTCGTTTAGTTGAATGTATTGATCTTGCACGATTTTTTTAGTTTCTTCAAAAATTTCTTGTTGAATCGCATCCCGTTTGCTAGAATATAATTGCTCTGGCGTATAACGCCCTACAACGCTTCTGGCTGCACTACGAATAGCAGGAAGCAAAACACGCTCTTTGTACATTTCGCTTTTTTCTTGGTGTAATTTCCCAAGGTTTTTAAAATCTGGCTGAAACCAAACAGAAGCCTCTAATTTAATGTCCAAACCGTTAGAGGAGAGTACATTCATTTTCTCGGTGATTTCTTGTTGTCTTACCTCATAAACATAAACTCTGTTCCATGGTGCTACTATATGAAAGCCCTCGCCCAAGGCAGGCTCATCAATAACAACACCTTCGCCAAAGGTTTTAAAAAGTACTCCGGCTTCTCCAGAACCAATGGTTACGGCAGATTTTGATAGTAATATAACGACAACAATCGCTACAATTACAAAGGGTAATGCAATTTTTGGTAATTTTTCCATTTCTAATTTATTTTAAATTAATCCGTTATATTTTCTTAAAAACCATTCGCTTGTTAAGCTTATTGCAATAATTAAGAGTAAATATTTCCAAGCCAGCAAAGGTATGATATTTTTATTGCTTTTTTGAATAGTTGTATAACGATTATTACTTAATAAATTGTTAATTAAATTGTTTGAATCGTCAATAAAATAGCTTGTTCCACCAGTGTTTTTAGCCAACTGTTGTAGCTTTGACACATTGGCGTTTAAAAATTGCTGCTCGACATTGTATTCTAAAATTTTAAAGGTGCCTGATTTTGAGATGTTTTCGTTTGTAGCCTTAACCGAAAAATTATATTCTGAAGGTGGCAAACTACTTAAATCGACTTGATAATTATTATTTTTTAAAATAAGAGGATATACTTTTTCTTCGTTTGAATTTTTATTTTTTACAGTGATAATTAGCGTTTCCCGAGTATCGAACATATAATTCTTATCGAAAAACTGCGCTTTAATAACAACATTTGTACTCCCGTTATAAAACGATTCGTATTCAACATTCAATCGGTTTCTGCGTTTATTTGAAGCTAAATATTGAACGAGCTTCCCTAAAAAATCATCAAACGCGTTAAACGATTTTGTGTTTAAAAAACTTTGGGCACGCCATTGCCAGATGTTTTCTCCGAATAAAAGGGCTTCTCGCCTATTGCTTATTTCAAAAGTTAGCAATAGTGGTTGGTTGGTAGAAACATTACCCAGTTTTTTATTGAGTAAAGCTTCAAAAGGAATTGAGAAATTTACAGCTCCAAAATTTGATTTTAAGGGTGGAAACGATTCAAAATCAATTCCGTCAATAATAAATGGTGCATAGTTTAGATTTAATTCGGCTTGATAATCTTCTGTTTGATTTGTTATTTCGTGAGTAAAATTTTTACTTATGCTATTCACAAAATTTAAGTCGGTTTTAGATCCAATAATTATAAATCTGTTTTTGTTATCTTTATCAATTACATCAAATAATTGCCTAAACTTATTGTTTGGCTGATTGATTACAATCAATTGAAAATCAGTTATTTGATTAAGTATTTCATTTAGATTTAAAAACACCACGGAGCGTTGCTCGTTACTTTCAATACTTTTTTTAAGTGCGCCTAAATCGGGGTGCGGAAAATCGGAAACAATGGCAATTTTTGTTTTTTGATCGATGACTTCAACTGCAAAATTCTTGGTATTATTAATAATATTTTTCTCGTTTTCAATAGGGATTATGCTCGCTTTAAAACTACTAACACCAACACTATTTGCAGGCAATGTAAAGTTAATGGTTATAGAATTTTTATGCTTTGTAAAATTAACCGCTTGCGAGTAAACCGTTGTGTTGCCACGAGTAACCACAAAACGAGAATTAACATTAGCATTTCCGTTGTAAGTTAATATGGCTTCAATGGGGAAGCGATTTTTTAAGTAGGCGTATCTGTTAACATTGAGTTGTTTTATTTTTAAATCTGTGTGGGTTACGGTATCGCCTAAAATAATTGGATAAATTGGGGTTTTAAATTTAGAGGCTATAAACTCGTAATCGTTACCGAGGGTTTGGTTGCCATCGGAGATTAAAACAGTAGCTGTATTTTCAGTATTATAGACTTGCGATAGCTTATTTAACGCATTGGATATATTGGTTTGTTTTTCGGAAAACATAACGGAATCAAACGGTTTTAATTGTTCTGCGAAGCTGTATTTAGAGATGTTAAACCTGCTGTTCAATTCGCTGTTTTGGGCTAGCTTGTCTATAATTCTTAGAGCATTTTCGGTTTGTTTTAAATGTTTTATAGAGCTGGAGTTATCAATAGCTATTACTAAGTTTGGTTTTTCTGTGGTTAGCGTAACATGTTCAAACTTTGGATTGATTAGTAATAAGAAAACTGAAAACAAGGTAATAAACCTTAAAAATGAAAAAAGCATATTCAATTTAGACATGCTTTTCTTTTTGTTAAAATACTGAAAAAGCGCTAATAAAAGCGCTATAATTCCAGCAATAACAATGTATAATATAGTTTCTGTTTGCATTAAAGCTTAAAGCTTTTATTTAAGAGATTCCCTCTTTCGGGAGAATGACAAAATAGATTAAGTTAGCATACCACCATCTACATTTAAGGTTTGCCCTGTTACATAAGCACTCATGTCGCTGGCTAAAAACACGCAAACATTGGCAATGTCTTCTGGAGTGCCGCCACGTTTTAAAGGAATTCCGGCACGCCATCCTTTTACAACTTCTTCATCTAATTTGGCTGTCATTTCGGTTTCAATAAAACCCGGTGCAACCACATTGCTTCGTATATTTCTTGAACCTAACTCTAATGCCACCGATTTTGAAAAGCCTATAATTCCGGCCTTAGAGGCTGCGTAATTGGTTTGTCCTGCATTTCCTTTTACGCCAACCACCGAACTCATGTTAATTATAGAGCCTTTGCGTTGTTTTAGCATGGTACGCTGTACAGCCTTGGTCATGTTGAAAACCGATTTTAGATTGACTTCGATAACTTTATCGAAATCTTCCTCGGTAATACGCATTAATAAATTGTCTTTAGTTATGCCGGCGTTGTTTACCAAAATATCGATACTACCAAATTCTGCCACAACATCTGCTGCTAATTTTTGAGCTTCATCAAAATTTGCTGCATTGCTTTTGTAGCCTTTAGCTTTTGTACCTGAGGCATTTAATTCGTTTTCAAGTTCTTTTGCTGCTTCTACAGAAGAGCTGTATGTAAATGCTACATTGGCACCTTGTTCTGCAAACACTTTTGCTATGCCTCTTCCTATACCTCTACTTGCTCCTGTGATGATGGCTGTTTTTCCTTCTAATAATTTCATTTTATAGTTAGTTTATTAGGTTTTTAATACTGAATTTTCTATCTACTCAAATATAATGATTACCTATTCATATTACAACATTCCTAGTAATTTTAATATGAACTTGTTTTGCGTTAGGGATTGAGGCATTTGTTGAAGCTCTCCCGATTTTTCATCGGGAAGCGACTGCCGAAAGCCCGACCCTTGTGGTAACGCCCAAATAATTTCAAAAAAAAAATCCGTTAACGCAACTAGCTAACGGATTGCCTATTTTTTTGGAATAATTAGCTTAAAACTTCAGCTATTTTTTTTCCAATTTCGGCAGGAGAATCCACAACGTGAATTCCACATGCCCTCATAATTTTCTTTTTGGCTTGTGCTGTATCATCGCTTCCGCCAACAATAGCGCCAGCGTGCCCCATGGTTCGTCCTGCGGGAGCGGTTTCGCCGGCAATAAAACCAACTACGGGTTTTTTGCTTCCGCTGGCTTTGTACCAGTTTGCGGCATCGGCTTCTAATTGCCCGCCTATTTCGCCAATCATAACAACGGCTTTGGTTTCTGGATCGTTAATTAATAGCTCAACAGCTTGTTTTGTTGTAGTGCCAATAATGGGGTCGCCACCAATTCCAATGGCTGTTGTGATTCCTAAGCCTTGTTTTACAACTTGGTCTGCGGCTTCGTAAGTTAGGGTACCTGATTTTGAGACAATGCCCACTTTTCCTTTTTTGAAAACAAACCCAGGCATAATACCAACTTTGGCCTCACCCGGAGTAATAACGCCTGGGCAATTTGGGCCTATTAATCTGCAATCTTTATTTTTTATATAATTTGAAGCCGTAATCATATCGGCAACCGGAATACCTTCTGTAATAGTGATTATCACTTTAATACCTGCATCTGCAGCTTCCATTATAGCATCGGCGGCAAATGCTGGCGGAACAAAAATAATAGTTGTATCTGCACCAACTTTTTGTACGGCTTCTTGTACGGTGTTAAAAACAGGTTTGTCCAAATGGGTTTGCCCGCCTTTACCTGGGGTAACACCGCCAACTACATTGGTACCGTATGCTATCATTTGGCTGGCGTGAAAAGTCCCTTCGCTACCTGTAAAACCTTGTACTATTATTTTTGAATTTTTGTTTACTAAAACACTCATAGAAGATTATTTATCGTTTTATTTAATCACTTACAAAAGTAATTTTTTGAACTCTATTTTTAAAGTAAAAACCGAATTACTTTTTTTCGTTTTGCTTTAATTTTTCCAGGAGCTCCGGAATTTTTCTTAGTGATGCGATTTCTTTGTATTTTAATCGAGAGTCGTCTGCAGGGATACCAAAATAACTTTTGGCGCCTTTTAAGGATTTACTAACACCCGATTTTGCAGAAATTACGGCTTTTGCCCCAATGGTTATACCACTTGCAATGCCAACTTGCCCCCAAATGGTTACTTCGTCTTGAATAATAACACAGCCTGCGATACCAACTTGCGAGGCTATTAAGCATTTTTTACCAATAATGGTATCGTGCCCTATTTGCACTTGATTGTCTATTTTTGTGCCTGCTTTTATAGTTGTATCGGCAGTTACTCCTCTATCAATGGTACAAGCTGCTCCTATATCAACGTGGTTTTCAATAACTACGCGTCCGCCTGATTTTAACTGGTCGAATCCAGATGGCCTGTTTTTGTAATAGAACGCATTGGCGCCCAAAACAGTGCCTGAGTGAATTTCTACATGATTGCCAATAACGGTATTATCGTAAATGCTTACATTGGAATGGATAATACAATGGTCTCCAATTTGGACATTGTTCCCTATAAAACTATTGGGCTGAATTATTGTGTTTTTACCAATTTTGGCGGTTTTGGATATTTGGTTGTTTGAAGGTTGAAATGGCTTGAAATAATTGGTAAGCACATTGAAATCCCTAAACGGATCGTCGCTTATAAGCAACGCTTTTCCTTCGGGGCAATCTACTTTTTTATTGATTAGCACAATGGTGGCATTGGATTCTAGGGCTTTACCGTAATATTTTGGGTGATCTACAAAAACAATATCTCCTGCATTAACCACATGAATTTCATTCATGCCCAAAACAGGGAAATCTTGGGCACCAACATACTCGCAATCTATTAATTGCGCAATTTCTTTCAGGGTATATGGCTTAGGGAATTTCATAGTATAAGCTTGAGTTTGCTGTTATTTGCAATACAGAATAAAATGACAAGGCAAGTAAAGCCTTCTGCGAAGTAAAACCGCCTACCGGTTTTTATTCTTTTACACGCTCTTTATATGTACCCTTATCGGTTTCTATCTTTATTTTATCGCCCTCATTTATAAACAAAGGTACGTTAACTTCTGCTCCGGTTTCAACCGTGGCTGGTTTTGTAGCGTTAGTTGCTGTATTTCCCTTTACTCCGGGTTCTGTTGCCGTTACTTCTAGAATTACACTAGCTGGCATTTCTACCGATAATGGCATGTTGTCTTCTGTATTTATTATTACGGTAACAATCTCGCCTTCCTTCATTAAATCCGGCCGGTCTAAAGCAGCTTCCAATAGCCGGATTTGCGTGTAATCTGCTTCGTTCATAAAATGATAAAACTCGCCATCGTTGTATAGATACTGAAATTTATGGGTTTCAACACGTACATCATCGATTTTATGACCAGCAGAAAAGGTGTTTTCCAATACCTTTCCGCTTGTTACGCTTTTCATTTTCGTTCTTACAAAAGCTGGACCCTTACCTGGCTTTACGTGTAAGAATTCAATTATTTTATAGATGTCGTTGTTGTATTTTATGCACAATCCGTTTCTAATATCTGATGTAGTAGCCATTTGTTATTTGTTAATATGCTTGGTGTGTTAAGCTGATTGATTTATTAGTTTGATTTGAAATACCCTTTCATGATGCCGCGGTGCGAATTTTTTATGAATTGGAGTATTTCGTCGCGTTCTGGAGTAGCTTCCATTTCTGCCTCTATAATTTCTGAAGCTTGAGTATTGTTGTAGTTTTTTTGGTAGAGTATTCTGTAAATATTCTGGATTTCCCTTATTTTATCTGTGGTGTAGCCGCGGCGTCTTAATCCTACAGAATTTATACCCACGTAAGACAAGGGTTCTCTTGCTGCTTTTACATAGGGTGGCACATCTTTTCTAACCAGCGAACCGCCCGTTACAAAAGCATGATTTCCTATTGATACAAATTGATGAACGGCCGTCATGCCTGCTAAAACCACAAAATCGCCTATGGTAATATGGCCTGCCAATGTACTGTTATTTGAAAAAATGCAGTTTTTACCAACAATACAGTCGTGTGCAATGTGGCAATAGGCCATGATTAAACAATTATCGCCAACAACGGTTTTCATTCGGTCTGCGGTTCCTCTGTTTATGGTAACGCATTCGCGAATGGTAACGTTATCGCCTATTTCGGCGGTGGTGTCTTCATCGTTATATTTTAAATCTTGGGGCACAGCAGAAATTACCGATCCTGGAAAAATATTACAATTTTTACCAATTCGCGCTCCCTCCATTATGGTAACGTTGCTGCCTATCCAGGTGCCTTCTCCAATCTTTACGTTATTGTGTATGGTTGTAAAGGGTTCAATAACAACGTTTTTGGCGATTTTAGCACCGGGATGCACGTAAGCAAGTGGTTGGTTCATAGTTATTTAACTTTAGATATTTGAGCCATTAGTTCGGCTTCTGCGCATAATTTTCCGTTGGCATAAGCATAGCCTTGCATGTGGCAAATACCACGACGTATGGGTGTTATTAAATCGCATTTAAAGATTAATGTATCTCCAGGAGATACTTTTTGTTTAAACTTAACCTTGTCCATCTTCATGAAAAAGGTTAAGTAATTTTCTGGATCGGGTACGGTGTTTAAAACAAGAATGCCTCCTGTTTGTGCCATAGCTTCAACAATTAAAACACCGGGCATTACGGGTGCACCTGGGAAGTGTCCTTTAAAAAACTCTTCGTTCATGGTTACGTTTTTGGTGGCTATAACATGGTGGTCTGAGAGTTCGAAAACCTTGTCGATTAGCAAAAAGGGTTGCCTGTGCGGTAGCATTGCCATAATTTGGGTAATGTCCATTAATGGTGTTTGGTTTAAATCTACATTTGGCACGTTGTTTCGACGCTCGTTTTTTATAATTTTAGATAGTTTTTTTGCAAACTGTGTATTTACAAAATGACCGGGTTTATTGGCTATTACCTTTCCTCTAATTCTTGTACCAACCAGTGCTAAATCGCCTAAAACATCCAGTAATTTATGTCTGGCTGCTTCATTGGGATGATGTAGGGTAAGGTTGTCTAATATCCCGTTTGGTTTTACTGCTATGTTATCTTTTTTAAATGCTACCCTTAGTTTTTCCATGGTTTCTGGAGATAGTTCTTTGTCAACATAAACTATGGCATTGTTTAGGTCTCCGCCCTTAATCAATCCGTGTTCCAATAGCATTTCAATTTCGTGTAAAAAGCTAAAGGTTCTCGAATCTGCAATGTCTTTTTTAAAATCAGATATATCATTTAAGGTAGCGTTTTGGGTGCCTAATACCTTTGTTCCAAAATCTACCATAGTGGTAATCTGGTATTGTTTGGCGGGCATAATTAAAATTTCGCTTCCGGATTCTTCATCGGTATAGGAAATAACATTGTTAACAACATATTCTTCTCTAAAAGCATCAAGTTCTACGATTCCAGATTTTTCGATGGCTTCAACAAAAAACTTTGAGGACCCATCCATAATTGGCGGTTCAGACTCGTTTAATTCGATAATGGCGTTATCAATATCTAAACCTACTAAAGCAGCGAGCACGTGCTCTGAGGTTTGTATGGTTACGCCGTTTTTTTCGAGGCAAGTACCACGCTGTGTATTGGTTACGTAGTTGGCATTGGCTTCGATAACGGGTTCTCCCTCTAAATCTATGCGTTTAAACGCAAGCCCAGAATTGGCAACTGCCGGTTTAAATGTTAGAGTAACGTTTTTTCCTGTATGCAAGCCAACGCCGGTTAAGGACACCTGGTTCTTTAGTGTTTTTTGCTTTATTTCTGTGTTAACTATTCCCATTTGTTTTTTTCTAAATCATTAATGTTTTTAACAATTTTTGGTAGATTTTTAAAGTGTACGTAAGATTTGTTAAAATCGGCATACGGCAAAGCCGGAGAGCCTTGTAACATTTCATTGTCTTTTACATTTCTGCCTATTCCGGATTGGGCTTGTATTTTAACGTTATTGCCAATTGCAATGTGCCCAACAATGCCTACTTGCCCTCCAATTTGGCAATTCTCTCCTATTTTGGTAGAACCTGCTATTCCGGTTTGGGCTGCTATTACGGTGTTTTTGCCAATCTCTACATTGTGGGCTATTTGTATTTGGTTGTCTAATTTTACACCTTGCCTAATAACGGTTGATCCTAATGTGGCTCTATCTATGGTAGTTGCAGCCCCAACTTCTACATGGTCTTCGATAATAACATTTCCTATTTGTGGTACTTTGCTATATTCCCCTTTGTTGTTTGGTGCGTAGCCAAAGCCATCGGCTCCAATAATAACGCCGGAATTGATAACGCAATGTTTGCCTATTATGCAATCTGAATATATTTTGGCTCCAGAAAACACAACAGTATTATCATCTATAGCCACATTGTCGCCAATGTAGGCATTGGGGTAGATTTTAACATTGTTGCCCAGGTGCACGTTTTCTCCAATATAAGCAAATGCTCCTATATATACATTCTCGCCATGTGTTGAGCTATCAGATAAAAAAACGGGGCTTTCGATACCTGTTTTGTTGTTTTTTATTTGATTGTAATATTCTAGTAATTTTGAAAACGATTTGTAGGCATCTTCTACTTTTATAAGCGTAGTGCGTATTTTGTTTTCCGGATTGAAGGTTTTGTCCACAATGGTTATCGATGCTTTGGTAGAATATATATATGGTGTGTATTTAGGGTTTGCAAGAAAGGTTAAAGATCCTGCTGTACCTTCTTCAATCTTTGATAGTTTTGATACCTCTATATTGGTATTGCCAACCACTTCGCCCTCTAAAATATCTGCTATTTGTTGTGCTGTAAATTTCATCTGCTTAAAAGTAATGTGGTTATAAAGTCAGATGCAATTCGCACAGGGAAAATATTGTTTATCGTTATTGTTTTAAGTATGCTCATTTCACACTTTAATATTTGTTGTTTTATAAATTACCGCAAAAATAGGAAAAATGTACTAAAGTTTTTCATGAGATGGCATCTATTGTTTATTGGCTTAAATATAGGCTTTTGGATAACAGATATAATATTTGGTTACGGGTTTGGACAGGGCTTTAAGGTTTAGCTGGTCGGATGCTTTAACAATATCCTCGATTTTACCCGATTTGTGCATTATATTTATATTTTGGTGTTTTAGCTGATAGGCCTGGTTTGAAATATGACCGTTAAACACAAAATAAGAAGCCTCTTGGTTGGTTATTCCGTATTGTTCTGTTAGCGCTTTTAAATGATTTTCCAGCTTATGGTTTTTAATACGCTTGTTCTTCATTTTAATTTTCAGTAAATTTCTATTTATTATCATTTCGCATAAATTGCGCAGTACAAAATCGTTGTGGTGTTGCCATGCTTTCATTGCTGAAACAATATCGTAATCATCTAACTGCGAAAAGATATTTAAGGTTTCGTTGTTAAAATCGTCTATCGAAATTTCACGGTGCAAAAAATACTGAAGTGGCTTGCTGGCATTTAACTTTGCCCCTTGGTTGGTTAACTCCTTGGCACGCTTTAAAACCCTAATAAGCAGTTGCTCTGCCACTAAACCGGTTTTGTGCAAATATACCTGCCAGTACATTAGCCTTCTGGCCACTAAAAATTTTTCGACACTATAGATGCCTTTTTCTTCAACCACCAATTCGTCGTCCACAACATTCAACATGGTTATTAAGCGCTCGCTGTTAATGTTGCCTTCTGCAACGCCCGTGTAAAAACTGTCGCGCTTTAAATAATCGGCCCTATCCATGTCCAATTGCCCAGAAATTAGCTCGCACATAAAATTGCGGTGGTACTCGCCTTTAAATATGCTTATGGCCAACGTTAAATTTGAGTTAAATTCTTCGTTTAAACGCTCCATAAAAAGCAACGAAATTTGCTCGTGCGATACGTTGTTTACAATACTGTGCTCCATGGCATGCGAGAACGGGCCATGGCCAATATCGTGCAACAATATAGCAACATACAGGGCTTCTTCTTCTACTTTGCTAATACTAACTCCCTTAAACCTAAGCACATTAACCGCCTGCTGCATTAAATGCATGCAGCCAATGGCGTGATGAAAACGCGTATGGTGCGCTCCGGGATACACCAAATAAGACATGCCCATTTGAGTAATTCTGCGCAAACGCTGGAAGTACCTGTGCTGTATTAAATCGAAAATAAGGGTGCTTGGTATGGTAATAAAACCGTAAATTGGGTCGTTTAATATTTTAAGTTTGTTCAATCGTTAAAGTTTTTATTTACTACTTTACAAATATAACCAATGAAGCCCATAATGGGCATTTAAAACAATAACACATTTAATAATTATGATAAATATACTTTGGGTCGATGATGAAATAGATTTGCTGAAACCGCACATTTTATTTTTAGAAAAGAAAAATTACAAGGTTACCACATGCAATAGCGGTAGCGAAGCTATCGATGTGTTAGACGACGCCAAATTTGATATTGTTTTTTTAGATGAAAACATGCCCGGGTTAACCGGACTTGAAACCCTGAACGAAATTAAGGAAAAACAAGACAACCTCCCTGTGGTAATGATTACCAAAAGTGAAGAGGAATATATTATGGAAGAAGCTATTGGCAACAAAATAGCAGACTATTTGATCAAGCCCGTTAACCCAAACCAAATCTTGTTAAGCCTAAAAAAAAACTTGGACCATTCCAGATTGGTTTCAGAGAAAACAACCTCAAATTACCAGCAAGAATTTAGAAAGATAGCCATGGATTTATCTATGGTTAATACTTATGAATCATGGGTAACTCTTTATCAAAAACTCATTTATTGGGAAATTCAATTAGAAGACATTGAAGACGCGGGCATGTTCGAGATTTTAGAGTCCCAAAAAAACGAAGCCAACATCCAGTTTGGGAAATTTATAGACAAAAATTACGCCCAATGGTTCCAGCCCAATACAGAGGCTCCCATAATGTCGCACACCTTGTTTAAAGAAAAAATAGCGCCCCAGTTAAGCAAAGAACAGCCCACAATACTTGTGGTTATAGATAATTTGCGCTACGACCAATGGAAAGTTTTCGAGCCCATAATTAACAATTACTACAAAAAAGAAACCGAAGATGCCTTTTTTAGCATTCTTCCAACCGCAACCCAATACGCCAGAAATGCTATTTTCTCTGGGTTAATGCCCGGCGATATGGAAAAACTATTTCCGCAGTATTGGAAAAACGATACCGACGAAGGTGGAAAAAACCTTTATGAAGCCGAGTTTTTAGAAACCCAAATGAAGCGATTGGGATTAAACGATTTAAACTACGAATACCATAAAATAACAAACCTAAAAACAGGAAAAAAACTTGTGGAAAATTTCAACGCACTAAAAAACAACCATTTAACGGTGTTAGTGTATAATTTTGTAGATATGCTTTCGCATTCCAAAACCGAAATGGAGGTTGTTAAAGAGTTGGCATCAAACGATAAAGCATACCGGTCTTTAGCATTAAGTTGGTTTAAAAACTCTCCGCTGTTAGAAATGATTCAGCTTGCACAACAGCTTGGTTTTAAGCTAATGCTCACCACGGACCACGGTACCATTAACGTAAAAAACCCATCGAAAGTTGTAGGCGACAGAGACACCAGTTTAAACCTGCGCTATAAAACCGGCCGAAGCTTAACCTACGATAATAAGGATGTACTTGTAGCCAAAAACCCAAAAGACATACACCTGCCTTCAATAACCATGAGCAGCTCTTTTATTTTTGCAAAAAGCGACCTGTTTTTTGCCTACCCAAACAACTACAACCACTATGTTAGTTATTTTAGAAATACCTATCAACATGGTGGCGTATCATTGGAGGAAATGATTATTCCGTTTGTAGTTTTAAAACCCAAATAAAACACCTAAATAATCCACGTAATACTAAAATATCCGACGAAATACATTTGCTGTTAGGTTTTAATCAAAATTTTAATTAACATTGCATAATAAATATTTGCACATTGAAAATTAGTTATGAGTTAAATGAAGTTGATACGGTTGCCAAAAAAATAATTGAAAATGCAACCAGTAAAACTTTATTGTTCTATGGCGCCATGGGTGCTGGAAAAACAACGCTAATAAAAGCTATAGTTAAAATACTGGGCAGTAAAGACGAAGTAAGTAGCCCTACTTTTTCTATTGTTAATGAATATGAAATTGAAACCGGATTGGTTTATCATTTTGATTTGTATAGAATTAACTATATAGAAGAAGCCTATAATTTTGGTATTGAAGATTATTTAGATTCAGAGTATTTGAAACTAATTGAATGGCCAGAAAAAATCGAATCTATATTGTATGAAGATGTTAATGCAATACACATCGGTTTTGAAAGTAACAACAAAAGGATTGTTAAATTACAACAAACAAATAAAATTAATTAAATTTTTGAATAACAGAATAACATAAATTGCTCCGATTTTTGAAGATTTACGGGAAACCCGCAGCTGAAATTTTGAAAAACACTGTTTTTAACATTTTTTTAACATTTTAAGCTTATTTTCAAGATAGCCATAAATTACTTTTGAGGATATAAATAATTAATTAATTTAAATCCCTTAAAGAATGAAAACTAAAAAGTATTTAATCGCAATCGCAATTTTCGGAGGCATGTTATTTTTAGCGCAAGCAGCTAATCAGTATAACCTCGATGCACAAGAAACAGCAGTTAGAAAAGACAGAGTCAAAATTCCGACCAAAGGATAAGAGTAGTTTGGTAATAGGTAGCATTGTTGCCACCCTAATTGCCATGACGCCTTATTTGTTTTATTTATACGAGAGTGTCCCAGACGTACCTGTTTGGGACACTTTTTTGTTTACCTATAACAGTGGCTATTTTGAAAGTGCTGCTATGGCAATGTGGACTTTAACCGGTAAGTTTATACCACTTTTTCTTTTGTTTATATGGTTTTTTACTTGCAGACATTGGTGGTATCATGCATTGTTAGTCCCTATCTCCATGTACACTTATCAAATATTTAGCATTTTAAATGATGATTTGATGTTTTTTGACAAAAACCAACTCATGTATTTAATACCCATAATGGCAGTAATTGTACCTTCTATTTATCTAATTAGGGCCAGAATATTTAACAGAATAAATGAAGCCAACAAAAGCTTAGAAGAATTGGAAGATGAGTTTAAAATATCTCCTAAAAACTTTTGGCAAAGAATTAAACAATATTTTTAATTAGTACTATTACTATTGCTTAATCTAATCTATCGCGCTCCTCTAAATCAATCGCTTTCTTATTGGTACGCAATCTGTAATTGCCAAACTTGTAGTTAAACCCAAAAGTAAATAACCTGTTTTCTATTCCAGATTTAAAAAACACATCTTGGTTTAAATATTTGGTGGTTTTTGTAAAATTTAGAGTGTTAAAAATATCGGTTACACCAATACTTATAGTTGCCCTATTGTTACATAATGTTTTTCTTAGGCTTAAATCTAAACCTAATCTATCACTGATTACTGATGGCCCATCAACAAGTGACGATATGTACAAAAAGGACATATCGGCTGTTAAACTTTTATCTTTAAGGAAAGTAAAATAGTTGATAATTTGTGCATACACAGACCACTTATCTATATTGGTTAGCGCATTATTGCTCTCTAAAGCGAAGAACTGATTGTCGTAATAATAAACAGAAGAATATGCATAAAGATTCCAATTAGTTGCAATGCCTGTATAAGTAGTAAAATCTAAACCATAAGATATACTTCTATCAATATTTGTGTTGATGTTTTTTAGGATATTATCATTGTTGTCTTGAAACACGATTTCCAGTGTTGGGTCTTTTTCGTAGCGGTAATACACCTCAAAGGTATATTTGTTATTTAGGGTATAACCCAAAGTAAAGCTGTCGTCTATTTGGGGTTTTAAATTGGGGTCGCCGGTAATATAGGCATTGTCGTTTAAAAAGTATTTAAATGGGTTAAGCTGGCTGTATCTGGGCCTGTAAATGCGTCGGTTATAATTAAAATACAACTCGTTATTGCCATTCAACTTATTTAAAATATGGAAGGACGGAAAAAACTTAATATAGTTATTCGTATTCTTTTGGTTAGCAGACCTTGAATTGCCCCTAATATCTGTAAACTCTACCCTAAGCCCAGCTTTTAAGCTCCAAGACTCCCAATCTTTTGAGTAACTGGCATAGGCGGCGTAATTTAATTCGTCGTATAAAAAGGTATCAGAGTTTTGCAAGTCTTCGGTTTTTACGCCGTTTTCAAAAGTAAACTGTTTTAAGTCACTTTCAGAATTAATATTAGATAATTTCGCCCCGGCCTCAAAATGTGCCAAATCGCTAATAGGCAATTCGTAGTCTATTTGGGCGGTATATAACTTTATATCTTGGTGGGAAAAGGTTTGGAATTTATTGTTCCTAAATGCAACCGAATTATTTGGCATAAAGTAATCTGTTTTTACATCTTGAAAACCAGAAAAATCATAATTGGTGTGGTGTAAGCTTGCAGATAGTTTCTCGCCTGCGTTTTTTAATTTATGGGTATAATCTAGCGTAAAAGCCAAATTATGTGTTTCGTTAACCTTATTGTTAATGGTATGGAACGTAGAGTCTAAAACTCTGTTAATATTAAAAACTTGGGTTAAAGAGTTTACTTTTGTTTGGCTGGGTTTTCTTGGGGCCATTAAAATATTTGCAGAAAAGCCTAGACTATTGTTTTCGTTAATATCGTAATCTATATTAGCATTTATGTTTTGGTTTGCAGATTTCCGTGTTCTTTTAAAATCGGTTTCCCAACTGGTATCATCGGTAAAATTAAGAGATTCGGTATTATGCCTAAAATCTTTTCTGGGATTTATACTGTAATTAAAATACGTGTTTAACTTTTTGCTTTTAAAAAAATGACTGCTGCCTAGAGCGTACTTTGGGAATTCAGAACCTTGTTTATAATTGCCAAAAAAACTACCGTTATAGCCGCTAATAATGTTTTTACTCGTTACAATGTTTAGCACGGCCCCACCTTCGGCTTCGTATTTAGCCGGTGGGTTGGTAATAACCTCGATAGATTTTATGTTGGTGGCCGATGTGCCCTCAAGCAATTGCTGAATTTCACTCGAAGATAAATGCACCTTTCTGTCGTTTATATATACTGTTGGTGCAGTATTTTTAACAGTAATTATACCATCAAAAACCAACACACCAGGAGTATGTTTTAACACATCTAAAACATTGTTGTTTGATAAGGTTGAGTTTTCAACATTAAAAACCAAGCGATCCACCAATCGCTTTACCGTTGGTTTTTTTGCATAAACCATTACATTGTCTAGTGCCTCTGGGTTTTCTTCTAAAACAATATGACTTAATGCGGTATTTTTATTTACATCAATAACAGTTGTGTAAGTGGCGTAGCCCAAGTAACTTACTTTAATGGTGTATTTCCCTGTGTTTAAGTTATTAATTATAAAATATCCCTTTTCGTTAGTTGTTGCCCCTTTAAACGTTTCTGTACTATCTGAAACAATAACGTTAGCATAAGCAATGGGGTTTTTATTAGCATCTTTTACATAACTGCTTAGGCTAAAATCTTGAGAAAAACAGGATAATGAAAAAACAAATAGCAGAAAAAAAAGGGAGCACTTATTCATGAATTTAATAAAAAAAAATCTAGGATACAGTTAAATTTCAAATAGCCGTAAATCTACAATAAATCAAAATTTTTTCCTACAAAGATTTAAAAAACTTTGAGCTGTGATGTAAAACATTCAGATTTTTATTCGTAATTTGATTTTTTATTAAACAATCCAAACATGTCAAAATCCCTGTCACCTTTTACAATGCAGCAATTATTGCCTCAAGAAGAAATGCTTGAAATAAACAAACGCAAAGGCGAGCTTTTTATTGGAATACCCAAAGAAACAGCATATCAAGAAAAAAGAGTGTGTTTAACTCCAGATGCTGTATCGGCACTTGTTTACAATGGGCACCGGGTTTTATTGGAATCTGGAGCTGGCGAAGGCGCTAATTTTAGCGACAAGGATTACAGTGAAGCAGGCGCAGAAATAACAAAAGATACAGCCAAGGTTTTTTCTTGCCCTATGATATTAAAAGTAGAGCCCCCAAGCTTAGAGCAAATAAAACTAATAAACCCACAAGCTATATTAATATCTGCTTTACAGCTTAAAACCCAAGACAAAAAATATTTTGAAGCTTTGGCATCAAAACGCATTACGGCATTGGCTTTCGAGTTTATAAGGGATGCAGATGGCACCTATCCTGCCGTTAGGTCCTTAAGTGAAATCGCTGGTACGGCATCAACACTAATAGCGGCAGAACTATTATCGAACAGTAAAGACGGTAATGGGTTAATGTTTGGCAATATTAGCGGTGTTCCACCTATCGAAGTAGTTATTTTGGGTGCTGGAACCGTGGGCGAATTTGCTGCACGAAGCGCTATTGGACTTGGTGCCAATGTTAAAATATTCGACAATTCCATAACCAAGTTACGTAGCATTCAAACCAATCTTGGTCGGCCGCTTTTCACATCAACATTACAACCAAAAAACCTAACAAAAGCACTAAAACGCTGCGATGTTGCCATTGGTGCCGTTCGCGGAAAAAACAGATCGCCCATAGTAGTAACCGAAGCCATGGTGCAATACATGAAAAAAGGCGCTGTTATTATTGATGTAAGTATAGATATGGGCGGTTGTTTTGAAACCAGCGAGGTTACCACCCATAAAAAACCAACCTTTGTAAAACACAGCGTAGTGCACTATTGCGTGCCCAATATACCAGCAAAATACTCCAGAACCGCCTCTGTTTCAATAAGTAATATTTTTACGCCGTATTTGCTAAAAATAGCAGAGGAAGGTGGTATAGAAAATTCTCTGAGATTTGATAGGGGTTTAAAAAACGGATTGTATTTTTACCACGGAATTTTAACCAGCAAACCTGTTGGAGAATGGTTCGATTTAAATTACAGCGATATTAATTTGCTTATTTTTTAAACCAACTTTCCTTGTTAAAACAATTATTTGCACATGAAATTAATACAGCGCATTGGTTATTATTTAGGCGGATTCTCATTAGGTTTGATTATTTTGGCGTTTTTTTTAAACGGAAAAAAAGTGTCTTGCAATTATGGCCCTCAAGCTAGGGTAATAAAAAGGATAAACACCAAACCATTGCAATTTAGCCCTGATATTTTAAAAGCTATTTCTTCTGAAGAAATTGATACCAATGGGCTTAAGGTTTTTATGATAAAAGGCGATATTGATTTTGGAAACAGTAAAGCACAACAAAAACCATGTGCCACATATATGCTTGAAGGCGAATTGAATACTAGAGAAGCTCAAGCAATAATTGTATTTTGCCATAACGATAGCATAGCAACACTCACTAATTTATCTTTTAAATAATGGTAAAACGCACTTTCGATTTGGTTTTTTCTTGCGTTGGGTTACTGCTCCTCGTTCCTGTTTTTATACTAATTGCCATATTAATAAAACTAGACTCCAAAGGGCCTGTTTTATTTATCCAAAACCGTGTTGGCAAAAACAATATCGATTTCAACATTTATAAATTTAGAACCATGCGTGTCGCTTCGCAAACCAAAGGACTGTTAACCTTGGGTAACAATGATGAACGCATAACAAAAATCGGTTATTTTTTAAGACGCTATAAAATTGATGAATTTCCCCAACTTATAAATATTTTAAAAGGCGATATGAGTTTTGTTGGCCCAAGACCCGAATTGCGTTACTATGTAAATTTCTATAGCGAAGACGATATGAAGATTTTTAAAGTAAGACCGGGCATTACCGGATTGGCTTCGTTAAAATACAGAAATGAAGTTGAACTTTTAAAAGCTGCTGATAATCCTGAAGAATATTTTACTAAAACCATAATACCAGATAAATTAAGGTTTAATAAAATGTATATAGAAAAACAAAATTTATTTTTAGACTTAAAACTTATTTTGTTAACCGTTGTTAAAGTGATTACAAAATAAACTGGTTCTAATTTAAGCCCTCTTTGGCTTATTGGCACACTACTTAATCAGATATTTTATTAGATTATGAAATAATCACGAAAAGCTTTTGGGATTATTAAAAGCTAAAACTAGCAGTACAACATAAAGAAACAATCGATTAGTTATTTATACTTTTTAAAGAATCGATCTGCCGTTGTAAACGCTCAATCGCTTCTGCCTTTTTATCAACAACAGGAATTACTAAACTTGAATCTAAAACCTGTTCAGTAATATCAATAGTTTTGGTCTCTTCTGCAAAATAATAACCAATGCCCTCGCTCAATCTCCAGGCTTCATTTAATTGGTCGTAAACGGTTTTGTCCCACAGACTCGGTTTTTTTACATCAATCCAAATCACATCGCGGTATTCGCTATCAATCAATACTAAATCCGGTGTTGCAGAGCCATCAAATTGTCCTGCGTTTTTTTCGCTTATCGCGGAAACCGTGCCTAAAAAGAACATGCGTTTTCTGCCTGCAATATCTTTAATGTAGGGCCTAAATTCTACCGGGGTATTGGCGGTCCAATCGTATTCTTTTCTCGATTCCTTAACCTTTAACGGCATTGCCGAAACACCGGCATAACCTTGTTTTTTTGCAGCATGATCGTAATAATACAACACGTTACTACCATCTGCGGGCACAAAAACGCTAAAGGTTAAACTGGTACGCTCGTCGCCAACGGGCTCTAAACCAAACCAATGGTACAAACCGCTATAGGCATTGGAATTGGTATCGGAAAAATCGAAATCGGTTACAAATGGTTGCTGGTTTTGGTCTTTTGGTAGCTGCGGAATTTTAACAGCAGTCTCCATATTCCAAGGTAACGGGTCGCTAAAACCGCCTAAAAACTTTAAAGATTCAGCTTGAATCCTCGATACTTTTTCAGCCAAAGTGTTTTGTCCGTTTAAAAAGGGGTGATTTTTCATTTCAGTCGGACTGATATAAGTGCCCTTTCCTATTAAAATACGCTCTATATAATCGCTAAAATCGTGCGCGCCATTTTCAATAACCATAACGCCACCAAAGGTTGGATACGGAAACAAAAAACCTTTCCATTTAATTAAACTTACCACTTGCACCCATTGCCCCGTATCGTTTTTTATGTAAAACGTATCGCTGGGTTCCATGGTAAATAACTGCAACAGATTGAAGCGCTGCACAACCGCATTATAGGTGTTTCGGCTAAATTTTAAAGATTCTCCAATAGAGAAGGTTACAGCAATTCTATTTTCGCTCGAAAACCTTGGGAATGGTGTTGTACTCGATACCGAAAAAACTTCCTCGGTATTATCGGTTATACCTTGCCAAACGTACTTTTCGGTGGGCTGAATGGCCATGGTCCATTTATTTTCGCCATCAACTCTTACTAAATGTGGTAGCGATACATCTTTGGTTTCGCCTACGCTTTCATTTGCCATAGATGCAATATTTTGTAGCGGTTGAATACGCTCGTTTTGTGTTAATGGCAATTCATTAATTTCAATACGATTAAGGTTATTAAACACATTGTAGGTTTTCATGTAATCGTACATTTTAAAATGCCATCCTATTGCATATAATATTCCGAAGAAAACAACTAACAGTGCTAAAATACCCAAACGAGCTCCCGTACTTGCTGAGTTTCTAAACTTATGCAATCCGAAAAACAAAACAGCGGCACATAACAGGATTATGAAAATGAATTTTCTTAAAAATAGTAAGGCTGGTTGATAATCGTCGCGCAACACAAACAAGGCGATTAATAAAATTAAACCAACGATTATCGTAATTTTTTTTTGTTTTTTTCCTTTATTCCAGTAGTTTCTTATCATAATTTTTGTCATTACTCCAAAGGCAGGAATCTATTTGTTTATACTAAATTGTTTAAAAGTGGATTCCTGCCTTCGCAGGAATGACAAACTTTACAACAACCCTTTATCTTTTAAGCGTTCGCGCGCACTTTTTTCTTGAGTTTTTGGTGCTTCTTTTGTAGCTTCATTTTCTTCAACTACATTGGCATCTTTAGTTTTTAAATCTTCGATAAAATCTTTTCCTTTTTCAACGGCATCTTCCATTATATCACCAAGAGAATCGCTTTTCTCCTCGATTACTTTACTGGATTTAAAAATAAAACCAGCCAAATACGTTCCAATTAAAGTTCCTAAAATCATGGATGCAAATATGGAAATAGTCGCTATATCAATCGGTATTAAAAATCTGGTAATTACGATCCCTATTAAAAATAAGAAACCGATGAATACCAAACGAATTATAAATTTTTGTTGATATACAAAACCCGTTTTATCAGTTGGCTTCATTTGTAATGCTTTGGAATACATCAGTTTATTAAAAAATCGATAGAGTCCGTTTCCGTGAGATTCTCTCCAATATATTAATGCACCAAATAATATAGAGGCAATGAATACAATAAGTTCTAGTGTCATAATTTTAAGTGTTTTGTCATCCTGAACTTGATTCAGGATCCATTAATATTTCCAATCGAAAGACAAATCTTTCCAACTTTTATTCTCCTTTTCAATTAAATCTATTTTCCATTGTCTATTCCAATTCTTTAATTGCTTCTCTCTTTTAATAGCATCATCAACATATTGAAATTGTTCGAAATACATTAATTTTCCTAATCCATATTTTGAAGTAAACCCCGAAACTAGCCTTTGTTTATGTTCAAACATTCTTCTCTCCAAATCATTTGTCATTCCAATATATAGAGTTCCATTTTTCTTATTGGAAAGTATGTAAACATAAAATTGATAATAATTTCCTTTCATTTTAAACATGGATTCTGCGTCGTAGCGCAGAATGACAAAATAGTTTCTATAAAATTAGTCTATAATTATCAAATATTGTTACCAATCGTCTCAATTACCCAATCTTTAAAGGAATCGTCCCAAGTTTTAAAACTATTGTAAAACGCTTCTTTATCGTACCAATACAAATACAAAACATCTTTTGGTGCTACATTTACCAAAAGCATCCAAATTAAATCTTGGTGTTTTCCCTCTAACGAGGAATGTGGTTGGTGCAAGGCTTCAAACAACTTTACATCTACAATATCGGCGATTTTAAATTGATTGCTGGTTTCTATTTTTTCTAAATAACGCTCCACACTCATTACTTTTTTTCGAGTTTCGATATCTAGTTTATTAAGATAACTTTTATAAAGCAACGGATCGTTTAAAATATTTTTAATAGGATGTTGCGGCTTTTTTATGGCCTGAAACATTTCAAATTTTTTGATTCGCTCGTATCGTTTTGTTTTTACTACGGCTTCCAAATCGTATTCAATAATCACATGGTCGCGGAGTTTATCCATTAATTCGGGCTGATGAATATGATAGATAAGTACATCGTAACTCACATTTTTTATAGCTTCTTTATGCCATTTTTCATCTTCAAAAACCACAATGGGTTTTATAAAATCTCTCAATACATACACACCTCCAAAAGCCTTGGTGTAAAAAGAATCTGTTGTAAATTGCAATTCGTGTAAATCTAAATCTCTGTTGCGTAAATCTCCATGTTTTTTAGCCGATTCTAATAATTGCTGATGTATAGTTTCATCTATAAAATTATTGCCTCTATTGAAGGTTTCAATGAGTTCCAGTTGCTGCGCTTTAATTTTGTCTAAATCGTTTATTAAATGAAAACTGATGGAAATGATTTTGTATTTTAAAACATCCAAGGGTTCGTAAAAGGCATCTATGTTTTGGTCGAAATCCAAACATATTGCGCAATCGCGTGTAATATCATTTATTTTGCTTTCGTGAATTTTGAAAACGAATTTCATTATATCTCTATCGAACGTATGAAACGGCACATACACTGGTTTACCTTTTTGCAATGGTGTAATGATGATTCCATGTGGATTTGCATCGCCGTTATTTAAGTAATGAAGTTCCTTTTTTTCCTCAGCAATTTCGGGACTCCAACCCATACCATCAATAGAAAAGGTTTTAAGTTTTGTTTTGGTAAATCCAAGTTTTACCAAGCATTTGTTATAACGCTCAACTAGTTTTCCGCTTACGGGAATGAGTTCGTTTCTATATAGTTTTGCTTGTTTTAGTTTTTGCATTTTTTTATTCCTGCGCAGGCAGGAATCTCATTATTTATAGTTCTAATTTATTTTTATTTGCCACTCCCGAAACTTCGGGACACGAATACATATCATTTTCAAAACTGGATTCCTGCCTTCGCAGGAATAACAAACTAACTTAACAATCCTTTAATCTTAAGATGCTGCAACAGCATAATAGTTCGCGCATCAATAATCTCTTGTGAATCTATCATTTCTATCGCTTTATCAAAAGATATTTCCATCACTTCAATTTCTTCACCTTCAATTTCCAAACCGCCACCGCTATTATCAATTTTATCGGCATCTTTATATTCGCCAATAAAAAGATGCACGCGTTCTCTAACAATTCCTGGGGATAAAAACACGGTATTTATAGCTTTTAAATTTGAAATATGATACCCCAATTCTTCTTTGGCTTCTCTAATAACGGTTGTTTCTGGCGATTCACCCTCGTCAATAGCGCCACCGCAAACTTCAATAGAAACACCTTCTGAAACTCCTGAAATATAAACAGGTATTCTAAATTGTTTTGATAAAATGACTTTTTTTGTTTCCGCATTATATATCAATATCGCTACACCATCACTTTTGCCATAGGCTTCGTGAGCTAAGCGTTTCCAATTACCGTTTTTAAATTTAAAATCGAAATCTATACGTTCCAATTTGCCCCAAAATTGCGATAATACGGTTGATGTTATGTTTTTTATTCTGTTCATTAAATTTTACAATCGGTTGTCATTTAGACAGAGTGAAGTATGAACGACGAGAAATCTTATAATTACGGGATTCCTCCTCATACTTCGTTCGGAATGACAAACTCATTACTGGTTATTTTCAAATTGCTCTCTAGCTTCAGTTTCAATATTCAATTGATTTACTCTGGCATCAACTTTTCGTTTAAAATCGGTATCAGCAATTGTAGCTACATTGTCTAAATATCTAACTACTTCTTGCTTTCTTATCTCAGAAAAATCCAATCCTTTCATATTCGCTTTCATCAATTCTTGAAGCATGCCGAATTTGGTATCGTAATCTTTTTTAAAATATATTTCAGGGTTTTCAAACCAATCGGTTTCCAAATCAAAATCGGTTAATCTTAATGATATTGCCGATTGAATATTCCTAACATCGCGCGAAGAAAAGAACGGAAATATCTTCTGAATTTCTTTGTACAAACTCGCATAAAACAGATGTTCGTTAGTGTCGTGCATTTTATCCGCTTTATCAAAAGCTTCTAAAACGCGTTCTTCCGATGGTTTTTCAATAGCATTTAAAATATCGCCCATGCTTTTCGCCAACCCTTGATCGGCCAAATATTTGTAGCCCAGCGGGTTTTGCATATTCACAAAGTTTGGCATCGTTTTATCAAACTTTTTCCACCAAATATAATCTTGATCTAAAAAGTCGTGTTCGGTACGAGCACCATCAATTTTAAAACGCCCTTGAACACGAGAAATTACAGCTTTATCCAACATTTCTGGAAGGTTGGTAAACAGCCCGATAGAACTGTTGCCGTAATTTACCGCATAAGCACCTTCGGTATATCTTAAAAATACGCCAATAACTTCTTTTACACCCGCCGAAACACCCTGCGCCGTACGCTCTTGCAAATTATTTTCGGCATCATCGATTGGGGCAAAAATAAGTTTTGATGGGTCTTGCAAAGGTTTCATCCATTCTACCATCTTTTCGGCAGAACCACCTTGAAACGTACTAATTAAAGTATCTGGCATGGGGTGAAACAAAAACGGAATATCTAAATTATCGCAATGCTCTTTTAGTCGTGTTGCAATAGCTGCAATTAGCATAGATTTTCCTGTTCCTGGAATACCGTAGCCCATAAATACTGGCATAAACCCACCTAATTCTTGAAACGGATTTTTTTTGGCAATAAAATCGTAACTCAACATACGCTCGGTTAAACGGCGCGCAAAATGTTTTGCATCACGATTACCAACAATTTGTTCGAATTGGATTTTATTGAACTCGATGCTTTTAGCAGTTCCTGAAAACACATTGTTCCAACCCGATACTGCAAATTCTGATTTTTCTAATTTATAAGTTCTGTCTTCAATGGTTTCGGTGTATTCTAAAGAACTTTTTCTAAGTTGAATTTCATCAATTAGCGCTTCAAAATAAACCACTGTAAAATCGATAACATCTTTATCTGACTTCACAATTTCTGGGTGCCCCAAATACTTATCAAAATAAAACAAACTACACGAAACACCTTTTAATGGCGACATTAAAGACACCTCAGGAATACCTGCAAACTTCTGTTTCATCACACTTAAATCGTCTGAAGCATGTGGTTTTAAATCGTGTAAAATTTTGTATGCCGTAGCGAATAACATAAACGCTGTGGCAGTGTGCATTTTACTTTCAAACTCGCGCTTTCCGTTATTATCTAAAGCCGATTTGTTTTCATTCAAACTCGATAAACCTGAAGCATCGTAATAACTATCTTTAATCCAAATACCCAAAGTGATACCTTCTTGAACGGCATACAAAGTCTGATTCAAATAAATAGGAATGGCGACCGAATCTGGTAACAGCCGCTTTTTTAAAGCAAGAATAGTTTTTGAAACCGATGTTATTTCGGAAGCATTCGTTCCATTATTGGCACGCGATAAATACAGTAAAATAGATTCGTCTTTAGCATCTTTATCTCTATTTTTTGCACGAGCACCTTGCTCCCATTGTATCGATTTTAAATAGGATGCCGCTTCATCACGAAGCATATCAAGTTCGGTTAGTTTTATGGGGAATGTTGAGTTGTGTTCCATTTTTTTTAGTCTTCAGTTGGCAGTATTCAGTATGCAGTCAATTAATTATGTAAAAATGAATCCTTAATATATTTATCTAAATTTACCAGGGTTTTGCATCATATAATGTAATAGTTTCCCTATTTCTTCGCTTTTATTTTGCAATTCGATTCTTTTGTCTTCTGAAATGTATTCACATGCTACTGCAAAATCAAGCCATAATTGGGTTTCTGAATTCTCACTATCCGCATCAGATAATTTGCTTTTAAAATGTTTTTCATATTGTCGTTTTCTATATGATTCTGCTATTGCTGAACAGACAGCCCTACTTGATTTAGTAATTTGAGATGTTAAACTAAACAGCTCAGATTTGGGAAACGTTTTAGTTAAATGAAAAATTTCCATGGCTAAGTCAAAACCTTTTTGATATGCTAATAAAGTTTTAAAACTCATTTTTTTATTTTAAACCGTTTTACATTTTAGTCATTATAATTATTAATAAACATAATTTGAACCAAAGACAAGACTTCTTACTGCCGACTGCTTACTGCTTACTTAAATTCAAATTGCTGACTTCAATCGGCGCTTTTTCAAGCCCATTCATAATCTCTGGTGTTTTGTTATATAATAATTGAATAATTCTGTGCGGTGCAAAAACATATTTTTTATTAAAAACAGCATCCCATTTTTGTAAGGTTTGCTTGCTAAAAAAACCACCTTCTTTAAATTCGCTATCCGATTTTACTTCATCCAATCGTAACGAAATAGCATACGATTCCAACGGGATTTCCTTTTTACCAATAGCCTCTAAAATAATATGCGTAATACCGTTTTCATCTTTAGCAAACACGTTATGCATCGGGCCTAAATCAATACGTTTTATAAGTTTTGGCAAAACTTTTGGCAATTTTCTGTCTATAGTATGGGCCATCATATCTAACGCCATATCTCTATCGGCAACCGTTTTTAAAACCTCGTAAATATCATCTTTATAATCGTTTACATCTTTCCCATCATAATTAAAATACATAAAACATATAAAGGGTCGGTTATGCGATACATCATAAAAACTCCAACTAATCAGCAAATCTCCAGCCGAATTTTCCGGGGCTTGCAATATTTTACCTTGCACAAACCGATTAAAAATATATTCCTTTTTAACCGACGAATAATACACTATCGATGCCGCTTGAAACAATTTACTTTTCTTAATCGGCTCCTTTTTATGCATCAGCGTATTTAAAAACTGCGCCTTTAAATCACTAATAGGGGTTAATCTGCCTAAATACTCGTCGCGCAACTCCAAATCGTTAAACAAATACCTAAATTCCAAATAATTGGGAAACCCAGAATACGTTAAATCCACCTTCATATTATCCTCGTGGTCGTACATGTATTTAATGCGCATGGCTTCAATAGAGTACAATAACAAATCGCAGTATTGCTTAAACAATTGCACCTCAACGTCATTACAAATCTTTTGGCGTTGAACGGCAACAATCAATTCCTTAAAAGCAAAATCGACCATTTTATGATAGAAAACATAATGCTCTTTAGAATCGAGAACAGCAGAATCCAATGGTGTAACAATATGGTTTATGGACATTTATTTTCTTTTGACACGAATTTCACGAATTTTCAGAAATACGTTATAAAATTAATTTGGGCGTTACCACAACACTTCGACTGCGCTCAGTGCAAGTGGTCGGGCTTTCACTACTCGCTCCCTCCTACGTCGGGGAGCTCAAACATACCGTTCAATCCCTAACGCGGAAAAACGTTACGCATTTAAATTATTTAACTTCATTCGATGAGATTCCCGCCTGCGCGGGAATGACAAAATTGTTATTAGCTTAACAAATCATCATCGTTAGCCTCTGGTTTTGGGTTGGTTTTTTCAACTTTGCCTCCATCGCCAGCTGGTTTGTTGGTATCGGCGTTATAATAATCTTCAAAAATGGCTTTCATATCGATGCCGTAGCGCTCTGCAAAATTCTTTTGTATATCGCTATCCTTCGCGCGGATTTCCTGTAAAGCCTCGGCATAACTACTATAAACACCTTGCATCACTTTTTCGTGCACCGGAATATTGTCCATCATATCTTGTCGTGCCTTGGCACTTGCCGTATGCATTGATGCTAAGGTTTCGCCAATATGCTCGTCGGTTTTTACACCTAAATGCTCTAAAATAGCAGCAAATTCCTGGTCGGTTCTAGCTTTTAACGCCACTACATAACCATCGTAATATTTAAGGCGTTCTTCGGTATCACTTTTTAATTTAGCACGATGCGTTTGCAAATTGCTGCGTAACGATGTTAATACTTTAATGGTTAAATTATGTTTATGTACAAAACTATCTTTACTTGCAGCGAGCGTAGTATAAGCGTTTTTAAGACCTTCAAGTTCTTCAACTTTTTGCTCTAAAGTGGTTATTTTACCAATAGCTTCGGCATATTCGGCAGATTGTTTATCGGCAATATCTTCTAACTCTTGGCGCGCTTGTTTTAATAAGGCATACTGCTCTTCTAATTTTGCCTCGACTTCTTTCTTTTTCTCTAAGGCTTTTGTGTGGTTTTTAGAAGCTTCAACAATAGCATCTTTAAGCTTTTCTTCAACTTCTTTTATCTCTACTTCCCTGTTTTTTAAACGGGAAACCGCGGCTTGACTCTTATAAGACAACTCACTTAAAAGCGTTTGTACATCAGCACTTTCAATACGCTCTTGAAACATGGCTTTGGCTTTATTATCGGCGCCAGCGCGTACTTTTTCGGCAGCTTTAAACTCTTGTTCTTCTTTTTTAATTTTACTTTTTCGTCCCCAAAGGTTATTCCACCAAGTGTCTGGTTTGTTTTTGGCATCCTCTAATTCTATTCGCGCACGTTCCAAAGCTTTTTGTGCATCGTCAATTACTTTTTGCTCTGTTGCATTAAGTGATGAGAATTTTTCGAAAATAATACCAACTTCATCTTGGTAATCGGTTAAATCTTTAATGGCATCTAAAAGTGTGGTTCTGTCTTTTTCAGCCATGTGCACCACATCATCTAAAGTGGCATTTAATATTTTTTGACGGACTTCCGGATCATCTTCTTGAGATAATTTAGATTTCATCGTATCAATGGCTTTTCCCCAATTGACATCTACTTTTTCTTTTTTTTCGTTTGACGAGGTTTCCAATAAATCAAAATCATCTGACATGTTATATGTTGTGTTTTATACCGCATATTATTTAATTTTATTACTTTATTAGAAACAATAATTGGTATGGGTTGAACAATTTTACGGACAAGCAATTTCGGTAAAAAATATTAATTCTAAAAACAAATAATAATTTCCTTTAAAAAATAAAGTCTGCCTAATTTATAGGTGCGTAAAACCTGTAAAATGTTACACGGTTATGCAAAATGGCTTTTTTTAGAATATTTTTTTTGCCTTAGCGCAATAAACACCTAGGTTTTTAACTTATTACAAAAAACATAATTACAAAAATGTAGAGTTGGTAATTGTGTTAAATTGTAAAAAGCACTATATTTGAAATGCTATTAACTTTAAATAAGGCACTAGAAATGCTTATATATTACACAACGCTCTCACTATTGTGCACTCCCTTGATTAGTCAAATTGATATTGTAACCGTTTTAATTATTGTTGTTATTATTTTCTCTTTTCTATTGATTCTTGGTGTTAGAAAATCTTATTTGCTTAAAAAAGAAAACGAACGCTTAAACAATATGGACACTACCATTGAGGATGAAAACGAAAAACCATACAAAGATTTTACCGATGGGCATATGTATGGTAAGAAATAACTAAAAAAAGATAATGATTGAGTTAATTTTTACAATGATTTTTTTGATAATTGTACTTGTAATAGGAATATTATCTAAAAAAATTCTTTATTCAAATGAACATGAATTGTCTATTGAAAATGAACTGAATACTTTTAAAGATAATTATAAAGTTATAGAAAGTATAGACAAAGCATCAGATTTCAAATTAGGGTCAACTCACATCTACAAATAAAAAAAGAAGCTGTCTGCAAAGTCTAATTCTACATAATAAGTAAGTTTGGATGCGCTAAGCACAAACTTTGTCGAATTATTTTAAATTACTCACAATCGGTATCGGTTTCAACAAGTGCAACCTGACAAATTAAATCTAATAGAGTTTTTCAGACAACCTCTTTAGTTAGTGTTTATCGTATTAATTTCTTGTATTTTATTCGTTTTGGCATTAAATCTCCACCAAGACGTTTCTTTTTATTTTCTTCGTAATCAGAAAAACTGCCTTCGAAGAAATATACTTGACTATCGCCTTCAAAAGCTAAAATGTGTGTACAAATTCTATCTAAAAACCAACGGTCGTGACTAATTACAACGGCACAACCCGCGAAGTTCTCCAAACCTTCTTCTAAAGCTCGTAACGTATTAACATCAAGATCGTTAGTTGGCTCGTCTAAAAGTAATACGTTGCCTTCTTCTTTAAGTGTCATTGCTAAATGCAATCGGTTACGTTCTCCTCCAGAAAGTAATTTTACCTTTTTATTTTGCTCGCCACCAGAAAAGTTAAATCGACTTAAATAGGCTCTTGAATTTACTTCCTTACCGCCCATCAAAATCAACTCTTGCTCGTCACTAAAGTTTTGCCAAATCGTTTTTTCTGGATCTATGTTGGAATGGTTCTGATCTACATAAGCAATTTTTGCGGTATCGCCTACTTTAAACTCACCTTTATCTGGAGTTTCCTCGCCCATTATCATTCTAAAAATTGTGGTTTTACCTGCGCCGTTTGGTCCAATAACGCCCACAATTCCCGCTTGAGGCAGGTTAAAGTTTAAATCTTCGTAAAGTAATTTATCATCATAACCTTTACTTACGCCAATAGCTTGAATAACATTAGTGCCTAAACGTGGTCCGTTTGGAATATATATTTCGAGCTTTTCGTCCAGTTGCTTTTGGTCTTGACTCATTAATTTATCGTAATTCTTCAATCGGGCCTTTTGTTTGGTTTGCCGCCCTTTAGCGCCTTGACGCACCCACTCCAACTCTCGCTCAAGTGTTTTTTGACGTTTAGAAGCTACTTTTCCTTCCTGAGCCATACGTTTAGATTTTTGATCTAACCAAGAAGAGTAGTTGCCTTTCCAGGGGATACCTTCGCCTCTATCGAGCTCTAAAATCCATCCCGCAACATTGTCTAAAAAGTATCTATCGTGCGTTACAGCTATAACAGTACCTTTATATTGGGCCAAATGATGCTCTAACCAATGTACAGATTCTGCATCTAAATGGTTTGTTGGTTCGTCTAAAAGCAACACATCAGGTTCTTGTAAAAGTAAACGGCATAATGCTACACGACGACGCTCACCTCCTGATAAAACAGAGATTTTTTTATCGCCATCAGGTGTTCGCAGTGCATCCATGGCAATTTCCAATTTGGTATCGAGCTCCCAAGCGTTTGCTGCATCAATTTGGTCTTGAAGCTCTGCTTGGCGGTTCATGAGTTTTTCCATTTTGTCGGCATCAGAATACACTTCTTCTAACCCGAACATATCGTTAATTTTATTGTACTCATCAAGTATGGCTACGGTTTCTGCTGCCCCTTCACGTACAATTTCCATAACGGTTTTATTCTCGTCTAGCTTTGGATCTTGCTCTAAATAACCCACCGAATAATCTTGAGAAAACACCACATCGCCTTGGTAATTTTTATCAACGCCAGCAATTATTTTTAACAAAGTAGATTTACCAGAACCGTTTAAACCAAGGATTCCTATTTTGGCACCGTAGAAAAAACTTAAATAAATATTTTTTAAAACCGGCGTATTAGCACTAGGGAACGTCTTGGTAACACCAGACATTGAGAATATTATTTTTTTATCGTCGCTCATAAAGCTATTTTTTATGTTCTATTTATTGTTTTTTATAGTTTAATTCGATAGTGCAAAAAAATGACACCAATGCATAACTGATATTTGAACAGCAATTAATTTACTATTATTTAAACGCGCCCTTTTAAAGCATTAAACACCCAGGCTATACAGAAAAAGCCGCCTCCAACAGCTGCAAATCCCCAACCTGCAACATCGTCGTACCTAAATGCACCTAATCCTATTAAGCTTAAGCCTACAAATATCATAATCCATGTAGCCCAAGCTAATACTGTGTTTTTGTTCATTGCCATAATTGTTTTTTTTTTGATGGTTAGTCTAAAAGCAAATATCGTTTATTTACTTAAAAAAAGCACCCCTTAAAGGATGCTTTTTTATTAACTGTTTTAATATGCCCATATTAACGTATTGTAATCTGGTATGGTTTGGTTGTATGTTATGCTAGACTATAATGATTTTTTAAATAATTCAACCTTGCGTTTTATATCGTTATTTAATTCTTCATTTATCAATTTTCCGTCAGAAAAATTATCATTAAACGATGGTAAAGAGAATGTTTCAACAATATTGGCATCGTGCCTAGGAAAACGATCTTGGGCTATGGCCAAAACCGATGCACCACCACGTTCTCCCGGAGAGGTAGCCATTAACAACATGGGTTTGTTGCTCCAAAGCTTTCCGTCAATTCTCGACACCCAATCGAATATATTTTTAAATGCTGTAGAATACGCGCCATTGTGTTCGGCAAGCGATAAAACGATACCGTCAGATTCTTTTATCAATTTCAAAAACTCGTGGGCTGGCTCTGGAATCCCTATTTCATTTTCTAAATCTACCCCAAAAAGTGGCAATTCAAAATCATTCAAATCTAAAATGGTCGTATTTACATCTACAACTAAACTTGCTGCATAAGTTGCTAACTGTTTATTTATCGAGGTTTTACTGTTACTTCCCGCAAAGGCAATTATGTTTTTCATCTATAATTTTATTTCTGAATATCCGTAATCATGCATATTTATGTTTTTGTCATTCAGAACGAAGTGAAGAATCTTTAATAATCAAAAGGATTCCTCTTTTCCTCGGAATGATAAAATCATTGAATTTTTAAATTTATGACAAATTGAACAATCAAATTTTATTTTTTCAAATATATTAATAACAAACTTAAATTTTAAAGTTTACCCTTAAATTAAATTCATCTAAAATTAAAAAAAGATTCATACTTTCTAAGGATAAATATCTTTTGTAGATTAGCGTGCATTAAAACTAGATTATGGATATCAACTTCAATAAAAACGAAGATCATAACAAACTTCTACTTTCCGAATTAAACAAAAGACTAGCAAAAGTTAGCC
Source organism: Gelatiniphilus marinus (assembly GCF_042684345.1). Lineage (NCBI taxonomy): Bacteria > Pseudomonadati > Bacteroidota > Flavobacteriia > Flavobacteriales > Flavobacteriaceae > Gelatiniphilus > Gelatiniphilus marinus. The sequence goes on from NZ_JBHULK010000001.1 coordinate 755,323, forward strand.
TTGGCGGCGGAAAGTCGCGTATTGAAAAGCATAAAGCCAAAGGAAAAATGACAGCGCGCGAACGCATTGATTATCTTTTAGATACCAATGAAAAATCTATTGAAATTGCTGCTTTTGCCGGCGAGGATATGTACGCAGAACACGGCGGTTGCCCCTCTGGTGGGGTGGTGGTAAAAATAGGTTACGTAAAAGGCAAACCATGTATTGTGGTTGCTAACGATGCTACTGTTAAAGCGGGCGCTTGGTTTCCTATTACCGGAAAAAAGAATTTAAGAGCACAGGAAATTGCTATTGAAAACAAATTGCCTATTATTTATTTGGTAGATTCTGCTGGCGTGTATTTACCCCTGCAAGATGAAATTTTTCCGGATAAAGAACATTTCGGACGTATTTTTAGAAACAATGCCATTATGAGCAGCATGGGCATTACCCAAATTGCTGCGGTTATGGGCAGTTGTGTTGCCGGTGGCGCGTATTTACCCATTATGAGTGATGAAGCTTTGATTGTTGATAAAACCGGAAGTATTTTTTTAGCAGGTAGTTATTTAGTAAAAGCGGCAATTGGCGAAACTATTGATAACGAAACTTTGGGCGGCGCCACAACACATTGCGAAATTTCTGGGGTTACCGATTATAAAGCCAAAGATGATGCCGATGCTTTAGATACCATTAAAAATATTATAGATAAAATAGGCGATTTTGATAAAGCAGGTTTTAACCGAAGTGATGCAAAAAAACCTAAGAAAAATCCTGAGGATATTTATGGCATCGTTCCAAAATCGAGAGCCGATCAATACGATATGTTTGAAATTATAAAACGCTTGGTCGATAATTCTGAATACGATGAATATAAAGCAGGCTACGGGCAAACCATTATTACTTGTTATGCCCGTATTGATGGTTGGGCGGTAGGTATTGTGGCCAACCAACGCAAATTGGTGAAAACCAAAAAAGGCGAAATGCAATTTGGCGGCGTTATTTATAACGATAGCGCAGATAAAGCCACACGGTTTATTGCCAATTGCAACCAGAAAAAAATACCACTAGTATTTTTACAAGATGTTACCGGGTTTATGGTTGGAAGTAAATCTGAACACGGAGGCATTATTAAAGATGGTGCTAAAATGGTAAATGCGGTTAGTAATTCGGTGGTGCCAAAATTTACCATAATTATCGGTAATTCTTATGGTGCAGGAAATTATGCCATGTGTGGTAAAGCCTACGACCCAAGGTTTATTGTGGCGTGGCCTAGTGCAGAACTCGCCGTTATGAGCGGAAATTCTGCTGCCAAAGTGTTGTTGCAAATAGAAAAAGCTTCGCTTGAAAAACAGGGCGAAACATTCACAAAAGAAAAAGAAGACGCACTTTACAAAAAAATAAAAGATAGGTACGACAACCAGGTATCGCCCTATTATGCGGCCGCACGAATTTGGACCGATGCCATTATAGATCCGTTGGATACCCGAAAATGGATTTCTATGGGCATTGAAGCAGCAAATCACGCTCCTATTGAGAAACAGTTTAATTTGGGTGTTTTGCAGGTGTAATTAATCTTTGCTTTTAGGCATAGTATATATATCATCATAATAAAATAGAATTTTATCGACTACACCTTTTTTATTTTTTATGAATTTATATTCGATAAGCTGATTTTTATTAATAAAAAAAGTGTCCTTACTTGATGGAATAAGTGGTGTTGTGCTTTGTCCTGTTTTAATAACCAGTTTTCCATCTTCTACTGAAACGATACTTTTTGTTTTAAAATTACCCATTTCAAAATCATAAGTGCCAACATATTGCATCAATGTTTTTAATGGCAATTTAATAGCTTTGTGTGTATGTTTTTTTTGCTTTAAAAACCAATCATATAATTTCGGGTTATTATAAGCTTGTTTCCAAGCATCATGGTAAATTTCTGGATACACTGTAAATTTAACTTTAGGGTTTATTGGCCTTAAAGCATTAATCATATTTTTTGAAGCAGAAAGAGGTACAACTGTATCCAGTTCACCATGAAAGCACCATACAGGCATGTGCCTAAGTTTCCAAGCTTTTTCAATATTTCCCCAACCGCAAATAGGTGCTATTGCTGCAAACATTTCTGGGTATTTTTGAGCTAAATTCCATGTGCCATGCCCTCCTAAACTTAAACCTGTTAAATAAATCCTATCGGTATCAACTCTATTATTTTCAATAAAGTTAGTAATTATTTGATGCAATACATTTTCATCCCAACGAATTTTAGCTTGTGGAGATATTATAATAAAAGGAAAGTGTTTCCCTTTTTCAACAAGCATTGGCGGCCCATGAAGTTTAACTTTTTCAATATCAGTTCCTCGTTCTCCAGACCCGTGCAGAAAAATTAATAACGGCCATTTTTTATCTAAATCTTCTTCGTATTGTTCTGGTAAGTATTTTAGGTATTGTTCTTCGATAATAAATTTTTCATTGGTTTGTTGCGCTGTAAATATATTTATACTTACGATGCAAAATAATAAGCAAAATGCATTTTTCATGTGTTTAATTTATGGAAAATAAATATAAGGTTTTTAAATAGAGAAATTGTTTTTTTCTGTAAGATTAGATTTAAACTTTTATTTATAAAATTACAAGTTTTGATAAGCGGAAACTAACCTAATAAACTCTGCTCTATAACCATCTTTATCATAACCTCGCCCTAGGTTTGCTAAATTTATAACATCATCTATATTTGTGCTATTTTTATATTTGGATTGACGTAATTGCATACCGAATAGTGCTACAGCAGAGGCAAATTTTAAATTTTCTGAAGCTTCTGAAACTTCATCTTTTTGTACATGAATCATCTCAATGCTTTTGTCGCCATCAGGCTTTTTATATCGAAACTTAACTGTAAATAATTCATCTGAAAAATCAGTATTTATTGTTGTTTTAGTATATTTTAAATCGGCCACATCTTTTAAGTACTTACTTTCAACACCAACAGGAATAACCTCGTAAAGCGCTGTAACGGTATGTTTGCTTCCTAATTCGCCAGCGTCTTTGGTATCATCAATAAAATCCTCATCGGCCAACATCCTGTTTTCATAACCAATCAATCTGTAAGCTTGTAATTTATTTGGATTAAATTCAACTTGAATTTTCACATCTTTTGCAATGGTAAAAAGCGTGCCTCCAAATTCTTTTCCAAAAACCTTTTGAGCTTCTTGCATATTATCAATATAGGCGTGGTTACCATTGCCTTTATTGGCTAAAGTTTCAAGTTTAGAATCTTTATAATTTCCGTAACCAAACCCTAAAACAGATAAGAAAACTCCAGACTTACGCTTTTCTTCAATTAACTTTTCCATTGCTTTATCGCTGGAAGCACCAACATTAAAATCGCCATCTGTTGCTAAAACCACTCTGTTATTTCCATTTTTCTTAAAATGTTTTTCAGCTAATTTATAAGCTAGTTTTATACCCGCGCCACCAGCCGTAGATCCGCCAGAATTTAAGTTGTTTAAAGCCGATAATATTTTTTCTTTGTGCTTTCCCGAAGTCGGTTCTAAAACTATGCCTGCAGCTCCTGCATAAACAACAATTGACACTTTATCTTTTTCTCGTAATTGACTGACTAACAACTTAAAAGCCGATTTTAAAAGCGGTAATTTGTTTTGAGATCCCATTGACCCCGAAACGTCAATTAAAAACGTAAGGTTTGATGCTGGCAATGCTTGGTTGGAATATGTTTTGCCTTGCAAACCGATTTTCACGATTTTAGTATGGGTATTCCAAGGTGTTTTTGAAACTTCGGTATTGATAGAAAACGGATGCTCATTAGTAGGTTGTGGATAATTATAATTAAAATAATTAATCATTTCTTCAATTTTAACAGCATCAGGTTCAATTGACATGCCGTTATTAATCATGCGCCTTATATTGCTGTACGAAGCCTTATCAACATCAATGGAGAAAGTAGATAGTGGAGAAAGGGCTGTTCTTTCAAAGCTATTTTCTTCAATAACGGCGTAACTCTCATTGTTGTCAATTCTAAAATTTCCTTGGTGCGTGGTAATTACAATGCATCCGTGTTTGGCTATTTTACCGAATTTTTTCTTGGCATCAGCTTTATTGTATTTCTTTTCACTTTCTATATCAGATTTCGATAAATTTTTAATAATATGATTATTCGCTTTTTTAATTGGAACACCGTCAATAATATACAAAGGCGCTTCAACAGTTTTACTTTTATTTGTAGAAATTACTATTACACCATTATTTCCTCGGCTTCCATATAATGAAGCTGCACTCGCATTTTTTAATACACTAATATTTTGAATATCTTCAGGTTTTAAATGATTCATAACATTATAAGAACTTACTGCCCCGTCTATAACTATTAATGGTTCTCTTCCTTTTGATATGGACGCATTTCCTCTAATAACGATTTGAGTGTTCGATTTAGGCTTCTCTGAAACCTGAGGAGTCTGAACTCCAGAAACCTTGCCTTGCAAAGCTTGGGTAACTGGTGTAGATTGAATTTGACCAGCTAATTTATTATGATAAGCCTTTTGTTTTTGCCTTTTAATTTGAGCTACCGATGCCGGGTAAGATTTACGTGTTGTGGTACCGTAACCAGTAACGATAACTTCATCTAAATGCGCAACATCTTCATTTAAAGCTACAGATATAGTATTTTGGCTGCCTACTTTTTTTTCTTGTGTAACAAAACCAACATAAGTAAACACTAAAACATCTGTTGGTTTTGCTTTAATTTGATAATAACCATCAAAATTAGTTTGAACACCAACAGCAGTTCCTTTTAAAGTAATGCTAGCCCCAGGCAAAGGGTAGTTATCACTTGCCGATGTTACTTGTCCTGAAATTAGTTTTTCTTGTGCTGGTAATTGCATTGAAACCATTAATACAAGAATGAATTTTAATACCGTTTCCATAATAGTCGATTTTTAAGTTTAGCATAAAACTATAATCAAACCATGTATTAAAAAACCAGCAATGAGTGAAGTGTGCTTTTGAGTGAGTTAACTAAAAAGAAAGAGGCTGATTTTCAATCAGCCTCTTTCTGCACTAACTTATTTTATTATTACCTGATGGGTTTCATCAACTTCTTTTGCTTTTATCTTTAGTATATAAATTCCTTTTTTAAGATGTGAAACATCCAATTTTGGACTACCATCTCTTTTGTTAAACTTTTGATTTATAATCCTATTTCCAACAAAGTCATATAGTTCCAATGTTATTGGCCCTAAATCTTCTAGAGAATTATTGGTTTCCGAGTCAGTCGTCAGTCTGGTATTGTTTGCTGTGGAATTGGTTATGAATAACTCAGTATCCGAAGGGTTAGGATATACAGCTGGAATATCTTCTGTTAGCTCTTTAACTAGCGTGCCATCATTACATTTGTCCAATAAAATGTCTTCATTGTTGTTATCTGAACAATTAGTGATTAAAATTCCTATTAATAAAATGACTAAATATTTCATGGTTTTATATTTTAAGGCTATACCTATTAGATGCAAAAACAACTAATAGGTTGATTAAAATTTTGTAAGAATTATTTTTAAAAGAAATTACCTTATTTAAAACTTGTATAATATGACTAATATTAGTTTTTGTAAGTTTTTTACAATAAAGATTTAGACTGTACAAAATAAACGTTAACAGAAAAAAAACAATATTAAAGGTAAAACTTTTTCATGGTTGTTAATGATTGGTCTTTGTAAGAGTAATCAAAAAAGGTCAAGCTTTACTTTAGCTCAACCTTTTTGTTTCAATAAATATATAGTACTATTTTATCTCAATATCAAAAGGAAACAACAACTGGATGCCTTTACGTTGCGACATCGCTTTAATGTCTTGCATTATTTTGTAATTGGCTTCGCCTAATTCTTCCTTTAAAATGGCATCTTTTGCTTTTGCCAATCCAAAACTTTGCAATATTTTTTCGAGATCTTTTTCAAAAACTGGTAATTCTTTAATTTTATAATCTTTAATTTCTGCTGCTTGGGCGGCATATTCTAGTGCCACATCCAATCCACCAAGTTTATCAATTAAACCATTATTTAGGGCATCAACACCAGTCCACACTCTACCTTGAGCAATGGCTTTTACATCGTCTTGCCCCATGTTTCTACCTGCTGCAACCCTAGTAATAAACAAATCGTAAATATCGCCAATACTTTCTTTTATAAACGCTTCTTGTGCTTCGCCCATAGGCTCAAAAAAGCTATATGGAATTGTATTTTTGTTGGTAGCGACTTGTTCTGCGTTTATGCCCCATTTATCTGCCAACCCTTTTACATTTGGCAACATACCAAAAACACCAATACTACCGGTAATGGTTGTTGGTTCTGCAATAATTTTGTTGGCATTACAAGCTATATAATATCCGCCAGAAGCTGCCAAATTACCCATAGACACAATAACGGGTTTTACTTTTTTGGTTAGTTCTATTTCGCGCCAAATAAGTTCGCTTGCCAAAGCGTTTCCGCCTGGGGAATTAATTCGGATAACCACGGCTTTTACCTTATTGTCTTCCCGGGCTTGTTTTAGCGAGCGGTTCATGGCACCTTGCCCCACAAATTGTTCGTCGCCCTCGCCGTATATAATTTCGCCTTCGGCATAAATAACCGCTATTTTGTTGGTGCTTGTATTTGTTTTTTGTTTATTGGCGGTGTGTACCGCATAGTCGCTTATGGAAATGGTGTTTATTTTTTTTGAAGCCTCTAAATTAATTGCATGCTTTAAACCATTTTCAAACTCGTCGTAATAAGCAATTTTATCAATCATTTTTGATGCTTTTGCTAAAGTTGCGGTTCTTGATAATAAGCTATCTGCCACAGTGTTTAGTCTTTCAACTGGTATGTTTCTACTTGCTGAAATTTCATTTTTAACGGTGCTCCAAATGCCATTTAAATAGCCTTTGATTTGCTCTCGGTTATTAGCGCTCATTTCATTTTCTAAATAAGGTTCAACAGCGCTTTTGTATTTACCTAAGCGAATGACTTCCATCTTAATACCAGACTTTTCCTGAAAATCCTTAAAGTACAAACGTTCTGTATATAAGCCCCCAAACTCCATCATACCAACCGGATTTATATAAATAGTATCGGCTACAGAGCTTAAGTAATAATCTTTTTGGGTAAAAATATCGGCATAGGCGACAATAAATTTACCAGAATTTTTAAACTCCAAAAGTGCGTCTCTTATGGCTTTGGTTTGCGAATAGCCTGCTTGAATAAAATTATTTTCTATGGAAATGCCTTTGATTTTATCATCGGTTTCAGCATATTTTATAGCTTCAATTATATTGAAAAGGCCATCTTTTCTGTCTTCATCTAAAAAAGGATAGTGCTTAAAAACGGTTTTTCCGGCATAGTCTTTTATAGGAAAATCGAGTTTTAGATTTAGCACCGAATTATTTTTAACAATAATGTTTTGATCTGCTGACGAGCCTGCAAATAACCCAATTACTATAAGTAATGCGAAACAAATAAAGAGGAATACAAAAATACCTGTTACGGTAGATAGAACGCGTTTTAAAAAGTTCATTTGGTATTGAATTTTACGATTAGTGGATAGATTTTTGGCAATGTTACAACTAATTTTTAATTTTTAATTGATTTAGGGTTTTGCTACGCTGAATTTTGCCTGAAGCCGTTTCGACAAATTGGTTTATGTGGTAAATAGCCTTGGGTTTTTCATATTTATCCAAGTTTGAAAAAATAGTGTTATCCATTTTATTTGAATCGCCCTCTATTACCAGAATTAAATGTTCGCCCAGTCTTTCATCTTTTTCCGAGGCTATAAAAAAGCGTTGCTCTATTTTATCCTGAAGTTTGGCCTCGATTTTTTCCGGGCTTAATTTAACACCACCAGAATTTATGATATTATCGTGGCGCCCCAACCACTCGAATGTGGTATCAGAATACAATTTTACAATATCGTTGGTTATTATAGTGTCTTTTGAAATTCGAGGTGCATTGATTACCAAACAACCACGTTGGTCTTGAGATATTGATATATTGGGTAATGTTTTGAAATAAGATTTAACAGATTGGCTCACTTTAACTGTGTTTAATTCTGGCTTGCTATCGCTTTGCAATGACGAATAATTATTAAGTTTTTTTAATGCAATGTGCGTTATGGTCTCGGTCATTCCGTAGGTTTCGTAAACATTTGATTTAATGTCTTTAACAGCTTTTTTTAAAGTAATTGAAACTGGAGCACCACCAACTATAATATTTTTTATGTTATCGCAATATCGGTAAATTTTTTCCAGTTGCATGGGTACCATAGCCGCAAAATCGTAGTGCATTTCGTAGTCGAAAATGGGCTGCGATGTGGGCTGAGTCAAATCTAATTCCAAGCCTAAAACCAAGGCTCTTACCAGCATCATTTTACCAGCAATATAATGTGCCGGCAAACAATATAAAGCCTTATTGCCTGGTTTTAAATTTAAAAAATCGCCTGTGGCTATGGCAGAATCAACCATGGCCTGTTTACTTATTTTTATGGGTTTTGGCTTACTTGTGGAGCCTGATGTATTTACGGTTATATAATCGTTTTTATCTAACCAATCTAGCAGAAAGTTGCCAATACTTTGCTCGAACGGGCGGCCTTCTTTTACAAAACTATAAGCGACTTCGTTTAAATCGTTGTACGAATAATAAACTCCGTTGAGCTTAAATTTTAAATGTACTTTATTATAATTTGGAATCATGTTTTCCTATATCTTCTAAAATTTTATAATTTTCTTTTGGTGGTTCTACGACATTGCCCAACAAACGCTCTTTCCAATTGGTCCAATTGTATTTTTTAGATAATATGAAAAGAAAAATTGGAAATATTACAAACACCGGAACAAATATTTCTGCTAAGCCCATTTTTTCTGGATCGGATATATCTTTTAGTATAGAATCGGTTTGAAACGCCGTCCAATCTGCGGTAACCAACAAAGCTGTAAATAAATTGTTAGCCGCATGAAAACCTAGAGCCAGCTCTAAACCTTCGTCCATTAAGGTTATTATGCCAAGAAACAAGCCTGTGCCAATATAATAGACCATAATGATATAACCCAATTTTTCAACTTCGGGGTTTGCAATATGTAACAAACCAAAACCCACAGACGTAATAAGCAATGGCGCCCATTTGTTTTTTAAAACAACACCGAAACCTTGCATTAAATAACCCCTAAAAAAATACTCTTCAAAACTGGTTTGCAATGGTACCAATACAATGGCAATGACGCATAGAATTAAAAAGGGTTGCCATTTAAAGTTAAGTATATAGTTCTCTGGTGCCAAGAAAAAATAATCTATAAGCACAAAACCACTAGACACTATGCCCCAAAGAAAAAATATAAACCAAAACCGTTTCCAATCTATTTTTTTTCTAGCCGTTGTAAGGTGGGTTATAGATTGGTTGTGCAAAAATTTAGTTGTAAAAAATAAACCTGCCAAACCAATTGCAAACGAAAAAAGCATTAAAAACAAAAACAGGTTATTACCTAAAAGCGATACCATTTGTGGTATATCTCCTGGAATCTTATCGCCATTAACAATTTTAATTCCTATGGTAAGCATCAAAGGAATCATGCCTATTAATTGCCACGCAAAAAAAACAAGAATTGTACCAACCAAATACCGCCACCAATCGTGCAACACCTTATAAGCTTGTTGTATATAATCCATTATAAATTAAATTTCCATTTTAAATTATTATTGTATTGCAAAGTACCGTTTTTTACCTGTAATGGGCTATCAAAATTATTGGTAAATAAGGCCCCGGTGCCAAGGCCTTGCGGCAAATTACTTTGCTTTGTAAAAGTGTATTGCGCTATGGCATTTAACCCAATATTGCTTTCTAAAGCACTGGTTATCCACCAGCCTATGTTGTTGTTTTCTGCTGTTTTAATCCATTTATCGCTTCCTTTAAAACCACCAACTAAACTCGGTTTTAAAATAATGTATTGCGGATTTATGGTTTGTAGCAATTCTTGCTTTTTTGTTACAGAAAAAACCCCAATTAATTCCTCATCTAAAGCAATGGGCAATGGTGTGGTTTCGCATAATTTTGCCATCGCTTCTGTTTGCCCCTGTTTTATGGGTTGCTCGATGGAATGTAAATCGAAATCTGATAATAATTTAAGTTTCTCTAAAGCTTCTTCTTTTTTAAAAGCGCCATTGGCATCAACACGTAATTCGATGTCTTTTGCTGAAAATTCTTGTCGAATAGATTTTATGAGATTAATTTCCTTTTGAAAATCAATCGCTCCAATTTTCATTTTTATACATTTAAATCCGTCTGAAATTTTATCTTTTACTTGTTGCTTCATAAAACTTTCAGACCCCATCCAAATCAATCCGTTAATATCAATTGAAGCTTTGCTTTTAGTAAATTCGGATGGGAATAATTCAAATTTATTTTCGCTTTCTAAAGATTTAAAAGCGGTTTCCAATCCAAACTGAATGCTGGGAAACGCGACAAGCTCATTTGCTAAAATACCGAAGCCTAAATTTATATTTTTACAGACCCATTTAAGTTTTTCTTCGTAATTGGGTACATCATCGACAGATAAACCTCTAAATAAACCGCATTCGCCAATACCTTTTTTTCCGCTGCGTTTTAAAACAATAAACCAGGTTTCTTTGGTTTTTAAAACACCTCGCGAGGTGCCACTGGCCTGTTTAAAGTTTAAAATGTATTTGTGGTAGGATGCTGTTAACATTTACAACTCTAAACTTTCACCAATTTCTAAAAGCATCAAATCTTTATTTTTTTCAAAAAACTTACGTTTTGCCACTTCATGGTCTATTTCAATATAACCAAAGGTATCAAAGTGGCAGCCTAAAATTTTATCGCATTCCAGAAAATCGCTTGCTAAAATAGCATCATCAATTCCCATGGTAAAATTATCGCCTATCGGAAGAATCGCCAAATCTAATTTGGTTTGAAGCGGAATCAATTTCATATCGAAAGTCAACGCCGTATCGCCAGCTATATAAATATTTTTGTGCTCGCCCTCTATTACAAAGCCGCCGGGTTGCCCACCATAACAACCATCGGGAAAAGATGAGCTATGAATGGCATTAACGTACTTTACGCTTCCAAATTCAAAATCCCAAGTGCCGCCATGGTTCATTGGGTGGCCTTCAAGCCCTAATTTACCAAAACGCGTTACAATTTCGTAGTTAGAAACAATAACGGCGTTCGTACGTTTTGCAATAGCTTCAACATCTAAAATATGATCTTGGTGCGCGTGTGTTATCAAAATATAATCTGCTTTAAGCGAATTAACATCAATATTCGAAGCTTTTGGGTTTCCGGTTATAAATGGATCTACAAGAATATGTGTGTCTGCTATTTGAATGCCTAAACTGGCATGTCCGTAAAATGTGATTTTCATGTGTTCTTAAATTTTATCAGAAAAATACGAAAAACTATAACAAATGCCCAATTCCCATTAAAATAGCTAACAAGACAGTTGTTAAAGCCAGTTTTTTTAATTCTGGATCTAATAATTTGGGCGATTTATTTGTGATTACTTTTTTTAAATGAACGATTAATGGAATATAGGCCACCATAAAAATTAAATTTAAAGGCGATGTATAATACAAAACACCAAATAAAGCCGATAAAATTATAGCTGATAATATAAGTACCGTATGATAGATTTTAGCGTTGGCCTTACCCAATTTTACAGCTAGCGTTATTTTGTTTGATTTTTCATCTGAAACTATATCGCGCATATTATTTAAATTTAACACGCCCATGCTTAACAGACCTATGGTACACGCGGGTAAAAACACCACGTGGTCCAAGGTTTTTGCATACAGTACATAACAGCCCATTACGCTTACCAAACCAAAGAAAACAAATACAAAAACATCGCCTAAACCTCTGTAACCATACGCCTTATCGCCTATGGTATAGCGCATAGCTGCAACAACACTGGCAATTCCCAAAGCAAAGAAAAGCATGGTGAGTAAAAAATGTTTAACCCCAAAAGCCGAAAATATAAGCGCAAAAGCTAATACTATTGAAATTAAAATATTAATTTTTATAGCATTAAACATTTTGTGTGGCGAAATCTTACCACTTTGAATGGCGCGTTCTGGCCCAATTCTATCATTATTATCGGTGCCTTTAATGCCATCGCCAAAATCGTTTGCCAAATTAGAGAGTATCTGCAAACTAAGTGTTGTTAAAGTGGCAAGAATGCATATTTTCCAATTAAAATAGCCATTATAAGCCGCCAAACAAGAGGCCAAAATAATGCCGGAAACCGATAGTGGTAGCGTTCGTAAACGCATGGTTGAAATCCAAAGTGAGATATTTTTCATTTACGGAATCCATTTTTTATCAAAATTAGGCTTACGTTTTTCAAGAAAAGCATTTCTGCCTTCAATGGCTTCATCGGTCATGTACGCTAAACGGGTTGCTTCGCCTGCAAAAACTTGTTGCCCTACCATGCCATCATCAGTTAAATTCATAGCAAATTTCAACATTTTAATAGAGGTTGGCGATTTTGCCAATATTTCTTGTGCCCATTCGTACGCGGTATCTTCTAATTCATTATGCGGAATTACGGCATTTACCATACCCATTTCGAAAGCTTCTTGTGCAGAATAGTTTCTTCCTAAAAAGAAAATTTCTCGTGCCTTTTTTTGCCCCACCATTTTTGCTAAATAAGCCGATCCGTAACCGCCATCAAAACTCGTTACATCTGCATCGGTTTGCTTAAAAATGGCGTGTTCTTTACTGGCCAAAGTTAAATCGCACACAACGTGCAAACTATGTCCGCCACCAACAGCCCAACCTGGTACCACGGCAATTACTGCTTTGGGCATAAAACGAATGAGGCGTTGCACTTCTAAAATGTTTAAACGATGGTAACCATCTTCTCCCACATAGCCTTGATGCCCTCTGGCTTTTTGGTCGCCGCCCGAACAAAAACTCCAAATACCATCTTTGGTTGATGGGCCTTCGGCAGATAATAAAACCGCACCAATATTTACATCTTCATTGGCATCGTAAAACGCATCGTACAATTCGCTTGTTGTTTTTGGCCGGAACGCATTTCTAACATTGGGCCTGTTAAACGCAATTCTTGCTACTCCGTTATATTTTTTATAAGTAATATCTTGATATTCTTTGGCCGTTACCCAGTTTGCTTGCTCCATTTTTTATATTTTAGTCAAAAATAAATTTTATTTCTTTAAAACACTTATTTCATTATGAAAAAGAGCATTTCTACCCTTATTTTAATTTTTGTTTCGCTAATAAATTATTCACAATCTTATGAATTTGAAACTGTAATAGATTTAGAAACAACCGATGTAATTTCTCAAGGCAATACAGGAACATGCTGGAGTTTTTCGGTGTCATCTTTTTTAGAGAGTGAAATTATGCGTAAAACAGGTAAGAAAATTGATTTGTCTGAAATGTACACTGTTAGAAACACCTACCCAAAAAAAGCTTGGAACTATATTATGCGCCAAGGGAAAGCACAGTTTAGCGAAGGGGGTTTAGCCCACGATGTTATTAATAGCGTTGCAGATTATGGTTTGGTGCCAAATGTGGCATATTCTGGTTTGGAAACCGATGCGTTAAGGCATAATCACGCAGAAATGATAGCCGTTTTAAAAGGACTGTTGAATGTATTTATAGATAATCCTGGGAAACAGTTATCACCTAAATGGAAACAAGTAACCGAAAGTGTTTTAGATACTTATCTTGGTAAAAACATATCTACTTTTAATTATGATGGTGTGCAATATACACCAAAATCGTTTTTAGAAATGACCAAAATAGATCCTGAAGATTACATAAGCATTACATCGTTTTCTCATAAACCTTATTATTCTAATTTTATATTGAATATTCCTGATAATTTCTCAAATGGCTCGTTTTTAAATGTTGAATTAAATGATTTGGTAAATATTACAAATACAGCTTTAAAAGCAGGTTACAGCATTGCATTAGATTGCGATGTGAGCGAAAAAACCTTTTCGTCTAAACACGGTTTGGCAGTTATACCAAAAGATGAAGTTAACAACAAAGATGCTTTAACTAAAATAATGTCAGAAAAAACCATCAGCCAAGTTTTAAGGCAACAGGAATTTGAAAATTACAACACCACCGACGACCATTTAATGCACATTACTGGCATGTTAAAAGATCAAAATGGCACAACTTATTATAAGGTAAAAAATTCTTGGGGAAATAACCCAGACCGCGTTGCCCATAATGGTTATATATATATGAGCGAAGCTTACTTTAAATTAAAAACCATCTCTATAATGGTGCATAAAGATGTGGTGCCAAAAAAAATATTGAATTGAGATAAAGTGATAAGAAAATAAGATAAAAAACTATTGTTTGTAATATTTTATTTATTATTTTTGCGCAGAATTAAATTTTTTGTGCTCAAAAATGCATTTAAACTAGGTTTTTTTGTATTTTGCCGATAATCAAAACCCAAACGCTATCATGTTACTAACAATTACTATCTCAATTTCTGTACTGGTTACCATAAATTTTTTATTGCTAAAATTTAGCAGCAACAAAACAAATAGTACTGCAAAAGTAAATAAGAAACCCATTGTTTTTAAACCTGCTATTGTTTTAAAACAAGAATCTGAAAAACTTGCCCCAACAGGAAGTTAATGTTTCTGCATTTTTTTTTTACCAAACTATTTCTTTTAAACCTTTTTGTTTTAATAGCAAATTGGCTTTACTAAAGTGCTTATTTCCAAACCAATAACCTCTATTAGCACTAAGTGGAGATGGGTGTCCCGACTTTAAAACATGGTGTTTGGCTGTATTTATTAATTTTTCTTTTCGCTTTGCAAAACCGCCCCAAAGCAAAAACACTACACCTTCTTTATTAGTACTTATTAGCTTTATTACTGCGTCTGTAAATAATTCCCAACCTTTTTTTTGATGGCTTCCCGCTTGGTGCGCCCTTACCGTTAAGGTGGCGTTTAACAATAAAACCCCTTGATTTGCCCAACGTATTAAGTCTCCGCTTTTAGGATATGGAATCGATACATCTTTTTCTATCTCTTTAAAAATATTAATTAACGAGGGCGGGTGAGCAATACCCTGGTTTACCGAAAAACATAAACCATTTGCTTGCCCAATACCATGGTACGGATCTTGCCCAATTATTACAACCTTAACATCTTCAAAATGACACCGATTGAAAGCATTGAAAATTTGATTTTCTGGCGGAAAACATGTTTCATTTACATATTCATGTTTAACAAAATCGATTAAAGTTTCAAAATAAGCTTTATTAAATTCGGTTTGCAAAAAAGGTTTCCAACTGGGGTGTATTTCTACATTCATCTTTTAAGTATTAAGCTAAGATTTTAACCAATAACTCCTTCAGCAAATCACCTTGAGGCACAGCATTACTGCCAACACCTTTGCTTTTAACATCAAATTCGCGCAACACAGAAACTATGGCACTAACGTTTCGCATGGGGTAATTTCTTGCTGCTGTAATATATTCGTTAACAAAATACGGGTTTACTTTTAAGGCCGATGCCACGTTACGGGGCGATTTGTCTTTTAGCCCATGGAATTGAAGCAATTGAGAGAAAAAACCAAACAACAAAGACACTGTAACCACCATAGGATTATCTTTTGGGTTTTCGGCAAAATATTTAACTATTTGATGTGCCTTAACCGCATTTTTTTCGCCAATGGCTTTACGCAATTCAAAATTATTAAAGTCTTTGCTAATACCAATATTTTCTTCAATATGCTCTGGCGAAATTTGAGTGCCTTTTGGTAATATAATTTGTAGCTTCTCCAGCTCGTTGCTAATTTTGCTTAAATCGTTGCCCAAAAACTCAACCAGCATTTGCGACGCTTTGGGAACAATGGCATATTTTTTAGACGACAACACTCTGCGAATCCAATCGGCTACTTGGTTTTCGTACAGTTTTTTACTTTCGTAAACTACACCTACTTTTTTAATGGCCTTGTACAACGCTTTGCGTTTATCGATTTTTTTGTATTTGTAATTTACCACCAAAACCGTTGTTGGTTGCGGTTTTTTTGCATAATCCACGAGCTTTTCAATGGTTCGCCATAAATCTTGGGCTTCTTTTACAATTACTACCTGCCGCTCTGCCATCATGGGGTAGCGTTTGGCATTGCCCACAATATCGTCAATGGTAACGTCGCGTCCGTAAAGCAGCATTTGGTTAAAGCCTTTTTCTTCTTCTAAAAGCACATTATCTTCAATAAAACCTGATATCTTATCAATATAATACGGCTCCTCGCCCATTAAAAAATAAATGGGTTTTAGGTTTTTGTTTTTAATATCGGTTACCAATTGTTTTACTTCGTCCAAATCGTTCTAAAATTCCAATTTATAAATTCCAAATCCCAAGAAAAAGACATTGGTGTTTGGTTTTTGATTAATGAAGCTTAACTTTGAAAAAACATAAAATCTAAGTATTGCAAGAGCTTAACTTTCCAAAGTTTTCGTTTCGTTTCAAAAGTAACGAAAATAAAGTTTCAATTTTCGATAGCATCCGTAAAAAATTTGTGGTTTTGCAACCCGAAGAATGGGTGCGCCAGCATTGTGTTCAATATTTAACTGATGTAAAAAAATACCCGAAATCTTTAATAAATATTGAAAAAGAGCTGATTGTTAACAGCTTAAAAAAACGCTACGACATCGTGGTATTTAATTCTGATGGCAGCATCCGTTTAATTGTGGAGTGCAAAGCGCCATCGGTTGCGATTAACCAAAAAACCTTCGACCAAATTGCGCAGTATAATTTGGTGCTTAACGCGAGTTATTTAATGGTAACAAACGGATTAAATCACTATTATTGCCAAATGGATTTTAAGAATGAGCGTTATAATTTTTTAAAGGAAATTCCGGAATATAGTTGATAGCCGCAGTAGCATAAAAATTAAAAAATAATTAACGAATAAACTTATTAAGCATAAAAATTGAAAGTAGCCATCGTCATATTAAATTGGAACGGACAAAAATTATTAGAACGGTTTTTGCCTTCTGTGGTAGAGTATTCTTCAAACGAAGCTGAGATTTATGTGGCCGATAATGCTTCGACCGACGGCTCTGTTTCTTTTGTAAAAAACAATTTTCCTTCAATTAAAATTATTAAAAACAAAGAAAATGGAGGTTATGCCAAGGGTTATAACGAAGCTTTAAAGCGTGTTGAAGCAGATGTGTTTTGCTTGTTGAATAGTGATGTTGAAGTTAGCAAAAACTGGCTCGCCCCTATTATTGACACTTTTAAAACTGAAGAGAACACAGCCATAATACAACCCAAAATTTTAGATTACAGCAACAGGGATTATTTTGAATATGCCGGAGCAGCCGGTGGATTTATAGATAAATTTGGATACCCCTATTGCCGCGGACGTATTTTTAACACCATTGAAAAAGATAACGGACAGTACAACGATACTACTTCTATTTTTTGGGCATCTGGAGCCTGTTTATTTATTAAAAAAAAGGTTTTTAATACCCTAAACGGTCTAGACGAGGCCTTTTTTGCACACATGGAAGAAATAGATTTGTGCTGGCGCGCAAAAAATTTGGGATACAAAGTAAAATATGTTGGCAACTCTACCATTTACCATGTTGGCGGTGCAACTTTAAGCAACACCAATCCCAAAAAAACCTTTCTTAATTTCAGGAATAGTTTGTTTGCCGTAACCAAAAATGCAAAAGGCAATGTTTTCTTTTTAATTACAGCAAGATTAATTTTAGATGGTATTGCTGGCATTAAGTTTTTACTGGAATTAAAATTTAAACACTTTTTTGCCATCATTAAAGCGCACATAAGTTTTTATTGGTATTTGGGTTATTTGTTAAAGCAAAGAAAAACATTAAACCAAACCGTAAAATATTACCAAAAAACATCTATTGTGCTTGATTATTTCGTAAATAGAAAAACCTTTTACAAAAGTTTGTAAACCATACTAAAATTTTTGTTAACAATGCTGTAATCATAGGTTTTTTACATACTTTTGCGCTATCAACAAAAACAGAAAATTTAATCCCTTATTAATTATGAAAAAAGTTTTATTACTTAGCTTAGCGACCGTTTTTTTACTAAGCTCTTGTGTTTCTAAAAAGCAATTTACAGATTTGCAGGCTAAACAAAGAGAGACTCAAGATTTGTTAAATTCTGCAACCGTTAAATTAAACTCCTGTTTAGAAGAAAAAGCTGCAGCTACTGCCAGAACAACTGTTTTAGAAGACCGCATTGCCGACTTAAAAGCAAGCAACGACAATCTTCAAATTCTTTCTGCAAAAGGCGCAAGTAGCATAGAAAAAACACTTGAAAGTATTAAAGAAAAAGAACTTAAAATCAACCGTTTACAAGATGCACTTACCAAAAAAGACAGTGTAACCTTGGCATTGGTAACGAGCCTTAAACGCGAAGTTGGTATTAACGACCCTGATATTGAAGTAAACGTAGAGAAAGGTGTTGTATTTATTTCAATAGCCGATAAATTATTATTTAAAAGCGGAAGCTACAACGTAACTACAAGAGCTAAAGAGGTTTTAGCCAAAGTTGCTAAAGTAATAAACAGCAAACCGGAATTTGAAGCCATGATTGAAGGCCATACAGATAGCAGATCTTACCAAAAAGGCGTGCTATTAGATAACTGGGATTTAAGCGTTAAACGTTCTACATCCATTATTCGTGTGTTGCAAGAGCTTGGAGTAAACCCGGGGCAATTAATTGCTGCCGGACGCAGTTCTTACGTGCCTTTAGTTGATAATGACACTGCTGAAAACAGAGCAAAAAATAGACGTACACGCGTTGTTGTACTGCCTAAAATCGATCAGTTTTACGACATGATTGAAAAGGAAATGAAAAACTTAGAAGCTGGTGGAAACTAATTAGCTTTCAATTATAGTTTAAAAAAGCTCAATCTAAAGATTGGGCTTTTTTTGTACGTTTAATTTGTTGAAATATTGTTGCTTTACCACACAAAATAGTATGGCTAGGTTTTCCGCTATACCTTTTTAAAAAATATCATTGCTAGGAGTTAGCGACGTAGCAATCTGTTAAATTTCATCTATTTTAAAAGCATTAGTTTCTTTTATTTTTAAAAAGGATGCCTCATCAATCCTTAACGCCCCACAACCGCCAAGCTCTGCTAGGTGGCGCAACCAATAAGTGTTGTTTTAATTAACAAGGCAAAAACGTTCTTATAAAAGTTAAAGACTATTCATTTTTAAAAAACAGAGAAAAATTACTGCAACTAAGCAGAACTTAATTGTAGCGGGGTGCAATACTCTAGGTACGCTACAAGTAAAATATATATAATTTATTTATCTATGCAGCCTTTTTAAATCTTTATATTCTTTAATGGCATTTAAACCTACTTTATATTTTTTAGCAATCTCTTTAAACTCAATTTTTCGCATTTTAAAAAGAATATAAATAAACCTTAATACAAACAAATAGCTTAAATTTTTATGCTCATTAAAATAAAGTGCTGATTTAGCCTTAACAGAATCATCACTTCCTACATTTGCTGTAGATCTTTCGAATTTATGCTTTACAATAAACAAGTTTTCAAAACAAATAACAAGATTGCTTTGAGAAGCTTTTTTTAAAAACAAATACTCTTCTCCAGATTTAAAGTAACTACCTAATCCAAAACAAGGATTAAACCAAATGCCTTTTTCGATAATATCCATTCTTTTAAAAGCAATTTCAATTGAAGACACTTTTTTTAAATCCTGATTTTTCACTAATTTTTTAGAAGATTTCGGATAGTCTTTATATGCTAAGCCGCAAAAAGTTTCAATTCTAAACTGAAATATTGATACTAACGGATGCTTTAAAAAAACTTCAAGAATCTTTTGCTGAAAATTTGGTAAATACTCTACATCATCATCTGCAATTAAACATATATCTCCAGTAGCATTTTTAATAGCTAAATTTCGGCTTAAAGAAAGTCCTGTTTCGTATGAATTAATTACTCTAATATTCTTAAAAGTTGAGTTTAACTCATACCCTTTTCCTGTTTGATTTATTATAAGAATATAAAATTTTTCTAAATCATGACAAGGAAACATGGCCTCAAGAAAAGACAATGATGTTCTATGCATTGTTGAAATTAAAATTTCTAGCTTGAAATTAATGTAAGAACTGTTTTTTCTCATATACTTTATAGCGTAACAAACAAGTATTATTTTGATAAACAAAATACAAATATTCTTACTAAAATTAAAGTCTATTCGTTAAAAAAACCAGCTTAAGAATATTGCTACTAAGCAAAAATTAGCGGTAAAGATGTATGATACATTGGTATAGGCAGATATTTTATTTAAAAATCTGATAAAATAAAAAATTATTGATGCAGATTGAAATGATTATATATCAACAGGTAATATATTCATTCTTTATTTTATTCCCGATGACCATCGGTAAGATTGTTTTTTTTGTGGGGTAAAAAGTATTAAACTGCCACGTATTTTTTGTAATAAAAATCTTAATGCAAATTAACTACCTAAATTAAGCTGGCTCAAAGCAATCAGGGTACCTTTTTTTTATTGTAAACTTATATTTAACAGCAAGTTATATATATTTTTTTTTTTTGTAATTTACTATTAATTAGGTATTGTAAATATTTATTAATTAACCAAAATCCATTTTAAAAACCAATAAAAACATTCACTTTATAGATATTTACAAACCATTAATCGAATAAACCTTTATTGTGTTATTTAAAAGATTTAACTTATTGTACCATTTTATCAAACTCTACTATAAAGTTTCTGGCAATCAATGGTATAGAGTTCATAAATATCATAATACAAGTTAATGAGTCCTATAGAATCCTTTTTTAAAAGAATTTACTTCTGCCTGAGAACTCTAATCAATCGCTTGATGCAATATGCTGAAAAATTAATGGGTTTAGATTTTTCTGCCCAAGTTGAATTGGATGAACTTGGTCTGTCTGCCGAAAATAGCGAGAGCTATATGGCTTCAGATATTCGAATTAAATTTATTCTTAAAAGCATGCCTATTAAAGAGCAAGATGCTATTCTGGATTTTGGATGCGGAAAAGGCAAAATGGTTTATTTATTTTCAAAATTCAAATTTAAAAAAGCCGATGGTGTTGAAATATCCCCTAGGCTATGTAAAATTGCAAAAAAAAATCTCAAAAAATTAAAGGCAAAAAAACCTAAAATATTTTTATGCGATGCTTCTAAATTTAAAGCACTAGACAGCTATACGTATTTCTATTTTTTTAATCCTTTTCCTAATAAAATAATGCTTAAGGTTTTAAATAATATTTATGGGAGTTTGGCAAAAGCACCAAGACAAATAACGATTTTGTATTTTAATCCACTTTGCCATAAAGCCTTTATTGAAAAAGGTGTTTTTAAACTCGTTAAAACCAAGTGGGGAGTAAATATTTACAAAAATAGTTTAAATTAACCCAACCATCCTTCTCTATCTAAGCTTCTATATTGAATGGCTTCACTAATATGCGAGCCATTTACTTCATCAACAGCTTCTAAATCTGCAATGGTTCTTGAAACCTTCAAAATTCTATCATACGCTCGAGCTGACAAATTCAGTCGTTCCATTGCGGTTTTTAAGAGTTGTTTCGAAGCTTCATCCAGCTTACAATATTTTCGAATTTGCTTTGTATTCATTTGGGCATTATAATGAACCGAATCCGAATCGGCAAAACGTAATGTTTGTATCGCTCTGGCTTTGGTAACACGCTTACGTATATCAACCGAGGTTTCACCTTTTCTGTCATCACTTAGTTTTTCAAAAGGTACGGGCGTTACTTCAATATGTATGTCGATACGATCCAACAATGGTCCAGAGATTTTGCCCAAATACCGTTGCATTTCAGCAGGACTTGAGGTTACCGGTGCATCTGGATCATTAAAATAACCTCCGGGGCTTGGGTTCATACTTGCCACTAGCATAAACGACGACGGATAGGTTACCGTAAATTTAGCGCGTGAAATGGTAACTTCCCTATCCTCCAGCGGTTGGCGCAGTACTTCTAAAACATCACGTTTAAATTCCGGTAATTCGTCTAAAAACAACACGCCGTTGTGCGATAAAGAAATCTCACCCGGTTGCGGAAAACTACCACCGCCAACAAGTGCCACGTTGGATATGGTGTGGTGCGGACTGCGAAACGGCCGCTGCGCCATTAAACCGGTATCTTTTACACGGCCAACCACCGAGTGTATTTTGGTGGTTTCCAAGGCCTCGTGCAAAGTCATTGGTGGTAAAATACTAGGTAAACGTTTTGCCAACATGGTTTTCCCTGCACCCGGAGGCCCAATTAAAATAATGTTATGCCCGCCAGCCGCTGCAATTTCCATACAACGCTTTATGCTTTCTTGTCCTTTTACATCAGAAAAATCAAACTCTGGAAAATCTAAACTTTTTTCAAATTCTTTTCGAGTGTCGATTATGGTTTGTTCTAAGGGTTCGCCTTTATCAAAATAATTGATGACTTGTTCAATATTTTCAACGCCATAAACCTCCAAATTATCCACAATGGCCGCTTCTTTAGCGTTTTGTTTTGGCAGAATAAATCCTTTAAAGCCTTCTTCCCTGGCTTTAACAGCGATGGGTAATGCGCCTTTTATGGGTTGCAGGCTTCCATCGAGCGACAACTCGCCCATAATCAAATATTTTTCTAAATCTTGGGCTTTAATTTGGTCTGTAGATGCCAAAATCCCGATGGCTAAAGTTAAATCGTACGCACTTCCCTCCTTTCGTAAATCGGCAGGCGACATATTAATAATTATCTTTTTGCCAGGGATTCTGTAACCATTATTCTGTAGCGCTGCGGCAATTCTAAAATTGCTTTCTTTTATGGCATTATCGGGCAAACCCACAAGATGGTAGCCCACACCTTTATCTACGTTAACCTCTACTGTAATAGTGGTAGCTTCTACGCCAAAAACGGCACTACCAAAAACTTTTTTTAGCATAGTATTATTTTACTCCTTAAATGTAAGAAATGTATTTTGATTTTTTAATATTTAATTGCTCAATACGCTAAAACACTCATAATCAATTTAAAATAATCCGTTATATTTGTTAATACATAACGATAATTAAAATGATTTCGATAGATACAGCTATTCAATTACTAAAAAACAGCGTAAAACCACTTTTATTAAAAACCACAAAAACCATTGAAAAAGCTGGTGGATATTTTTTATATGAAGACCTATATTCACCAATAAACATGCCCCCTTTTAGGCAATCGGCTATGGATGGTTATGCCTTATGCTTGCATGACGATTTAACATATAATTTAATTGATGAAGTAAAAGCGGGCGATGCGCATCAACCCATTTTAAAAAAAGGGGAAGCCGTAAGGATTTTTACGGGCGCAGCAGTCCCCAATACGGCAGATGCGGTAATGATGCAGGAAAAAGTGAAGGTTGTTGACAATAAGATTGTGATTGAACATCGCATAAACAAAGAGCACAATATCCGCCCTTTAGGCGAACAAGTAAAAACAGGCGATTTAGCTTTAAAAAAGGGCACCAAATTAACACCTGCAGCCATTGGATACTTAAGTTCGTTAGGCATTAAAAACGTTTCGGTATTTAAAAAACCTTCGATCGCTATTATTGCCACAGGAAACGAATTGATTGAGGCCGTACAAGATTTACCCTTCGGGAAAATTTACGAAAGCAATTCCAAAATGTTGCTCGCGGCACTTTACAGCTTAAAATTTTACGATGTTAACATTCATAAAGTTGCAGATGATTATGAAAAAACGGTAACAAAACTAAACACCGTTATAAATGACCACGATTTAGTACTAATAACCGGAGGTATTTCGGTGGGCGATTACGATTTTGTTGGAAAGGCGTTAAAGAAATTACAAGTAAAAGAAATCTTTTATAAAGTAAATCAGAAACCCGGTAAGCCTTTGTTCTTCGGAAAAAAAGAGGACACAAGCATTTTCGCCCTACCCGGAAATCCCGCAGCGGCACTTACTTGTTTTTATGTTTATGTCTTTATCGCCTTACAAAATATGATGAATCGGGATGCCGCTGAATTGCCTCGAATAAAGGCAAAATCCATTTCAGATTTTAACAAAAAAGGCGACCGTCCTCAATTTCTAAAAGCGGTTTATAACGATGGAAAAGTTGAAATTTTAGAAGGCCAAAGTTCTGCCATGCAACACACGTTTGCCGTGTCGAATGCATTGGTTTTTGCTTCAGAAGAGGTTACCAAAATTAATATGAACGATACCGTTGAAACCATTTTATTACCCGTATAAATATGAGTTATAGTATTAAAAGCAGAATCTGGATCGAATCAAAAAACAAAGTGTTTTTAGGCGAAGGGCGCGTGCAATTACTTAAAGCCATCGATGAAACGGGGTCGCTTTCAAAAGCTGCAAAATCTTTAAATATATCCTATAAAAAAGCTTGGGGTCTTATTGATTCGGTTAACAAATCAGCTAAACAACCAGTAACCATAAATAGCATTGGCGGAAAAGGCGGCGGCGGTGCAGAACTTACCGATTACGGAAAAACTTTGGTTAACGCCTTTGACAACATCAATAAAAACTGCTGGGAATTTTTAGACACGCAACTCGAAAAAATAAAAGAATTATGATTAGAGAGTACTTAAAGTGTGCTAAAGTTTTAAGTACTTAAAGTTTAATACAAATACCAATAATCTAACAACTATGAAACATAAAATTTTAACCATTCATAACTTTAAATACTTTAGACACTTATAACTTTAGGCACTTCTTTATGTTACAAACCGAAAACATATATATTTTCCTTTTAATACTTCCCATCGTATCGTTCCTTTACGCTAGCGTTGGTCACGGTGGCGCAAGCGGTTATTTGGCTTTAATGGCACTGTTTTCGTTTGCCCCGGAAACCATGAAACCCACTGCCCTATTGCTCAATTTATTCGTTGCCGGTATTTCATTTTACTATTATTATAAGGAAGGCTATTTTAACAGAAAGCTGTTTTTATCGTTCGCCATAACCTCAATTCCATTGGCTTTTTTGGGAGGCACGATTGAAGTTGATGCTACACTTTACAAAAAAATATTAGCAATTTTATTGGTGTTTGCCATTTTAAAAATGTTGAATGTTTTCAGAAAAGAAAGCAACAACATTAAAGATATTAAACTATGGCAAGGGTTGGTAGTTGGTGCCATCATTGGTTTCTTTTCGGGACTTATCGGTATTGGCGGAGGCATTATTTTAACGCCCATAATTTTGCTTTTACATTGGGGCAAAATGAAGGAGGCCGCCGCAGTTTCGGCTTTGTTTATTTGGGTAAATTCCGCTTCCGGACTTATCGGGCAATTAAGTAGCGGCGTAACTTTAGAAAAAGAATCGTTTTTATTAGTGGGCATTGCACTTATTGGTGGTGTTTTGGGCGGTTACTATGGCAGTAAAAAAATCAACAATCAAAAGCTTCGATATATTTTGGCTTTTGTTCTCGTAATTGCAAGCGCTAAATTATTTTTCGCATAAAATGATAAACAAAAAAGACATAACAGGAATTATTTTAGCAGGCGGAAAAAGCTCGCGAATGGGAACGGACAAAGGGTTTTTAATGCTGGATAACAAACCATTTATTCAATATAGCATTCAGGCCTTAAAACCTTTGGTTTCTGAAATCATGATAGTTTCAGATAATTCAAATTATGATGTATTCGGATTGAAACGCGTAAACGACATCAAAAAAAACGCAGGTCCAATGGCGGGGATTTACTCTGGATTAGAAGCTTCATCAACCGATTACAATTTGATTTTGAGTTGCGATATTCCGCTGATTTCTTCCGAAGTTCTAAAAAAATTAATTGAAGTTGTCGATGATAATTCTGAAATCATTCAAATTGAAAACCATGGAAAAACAATGCCGTTGATTGCTTTATATAAACGGCACATTAAAGACACATTTAATGGGTTTTTACAGAAAGACGAACGGCGTTTGCGAGTGGCCGTAAAAGCCTGCAAATCTAAAACCATCAGACTAGAAAAAGCGCATGAATTTTCTACCATGAACGTGAATACAAAAGAAGAATTAAAACAAATTGAAAATGCATTTAACCATTAAATATTTCGGACAAATAGCCGAAGTTACCCAAAAAGAAGAAGAATCTTTGGAGTTTTCGGGACAACTTATTTCAGAGCTTTTAAATGTACTTTACTCAAAATATAAGGCATTAAAAAACAAGGATTTTCAAGTGGCGCACAATCAAGAATTGGTTTCCGTTGAAACCGAAATTACAGGAACCGAAATCGCTTTATTACCGCCTTTTGCAGGAGGCTGATTATGAGTAGATACAACAGACATATTATTTTATCCGAAATCGGTCAAACCGGTCAAAACAAAATTTCCAATGCCAAGGTATTGGTAATTGGTGCTGGTGGTTTGGGCTGCCCGGTGCTGCAGTATTTAACCGCTGCGGGTGTGGGCACCATTGGTATTATAGATTTTGATGTGGTTGAATTATCCAACCTGCAACGTCAGGTTTTATTCGGCAAATCATCTTTAGGCAAAAACAAAGCCATGGTTGCAAAACAACGTTTGGAAGATTTAAATGATAGTATTTCAATCATCTCGTACGCGGAAAAATTAACACATCAAAATGCCATTAACCTATTTAATCAATACGACATTATTGTTGATGGCACCGATAATTTTGAAACCCGTTATTTAGTAAATGATGCGTGTATAATTACCAATAAACCTTTAGTTTTTGGTGCTATTTATAAATTTGAAGGGCAGGTTTCTGTTTTTAATTACAACAACGGACCAAGTTACCGTTGCCTGTTTCCAAATCCGCCTAAAAAAGATGCAGTTCCAAATTGTTCGGAAATTGGCGTTTTAGGTGTTCTTCCCGGAATTATCGGCAGTATGGAAGCCAACGAAGTTTTAAAAATCATTTTAAATCTGGGCGACGTACTTTCAGGAAAATTGTTGTGCTATAATGCACAAACATCAAAAACATCCATCTTAAAAATCAATCGAAACGAAAAAAGTATCAATTCGGTTTTAAACAACAAAGAAAATTTTCATAAAAAGGAAATGGATTTTAATTGTAAAATTGAAGTTGAAGAAGTTTCAATCACCTCCATTTTATCCAAAGAAAACATTCAATTTATCGATGTTAGGGAAGCAAACGAACAACCAAAAGTTGAAAATTTAGAAGTAACATACATGCCGTTGAGCGCACTAAAAAACAACATAGATAAAATCGATTTGAAAAAAGAAAAGTATCTGTTTTGTCAATCGGGAATCCGCAGTAAAAAAGCAGTTTCTATTTTAAAAGCATTAAAAATTGAAAACTGTTTTAGTTTGAAAGAAGGTGCTTTCGATATAATTAAACATATAAAAGAACAACATAAAATTTCATTATAATGAAAGATAAAAAACCCAAAAGCGTATTTAAACAGGGTGCGATTTCCTCAGAATTTATAGGAGATTCCATCGCCAAACACCAAACCAAAACCAGCATTGGCGCACACAATATTTTCTTAGGTCAAGTCCGCGCTGATGTTATAAACGATAAAACCGTTTCGGCAATTGAATATACAGCTTACGAGGATATGGCAAATCAAAAATTCCACGACATTCGCGAAGCCACTTTCGATAAATTCGAACTAACGTGTATGCATATTTACCACAGTTTGGGCAAGGTAAAAGCAGGCGAAATTTGCTTGTTTGTTTTTGTATCATCACCAAAACGAAAAATAGTTTTTGAAGCTTTAGAATATATTGTTGAAGCCATAAAAGCCGACGTTCCCGTTTTTGGAAAAGAAATTTTTGAAGACGAATCGCATCAATGGAAAATTAACACTTAAAAAGTCTCTATTTTTCTAATCTAAAAAATTATAAATGTTTAATTCTAATAGACTTCATTTAAAAGAAATTAAAAAGAACACGTTAATATTTGGCATCAAAAAAAATACAAATCGAGACCAAATAATTAATACTTCTGCAATCTATGAGATTTGTGATTCTGTATTAGGCAAAAACACTAATTCAATTGATTTGATTTTTAAAACTAAAAATGAAGATATTTTGGTAGACATGACTTCTGATTGGAATTTAGTAGTAGAATTTGGAAAAAGAAATAACATTAAAATTATTAGAAAATGGGAATGTGAAAGTGCCCAAAGTATTGTTATTAATAATCCAAAATAAAAAACCAAACAATAAAATGGTAGATATTACACATAAAAATACAACATTACGAATAGCAACCGCTCAAGCCATTGTAAAAGTGAGCAAACCAGACACTATTGAAGCCATTAAAAACGACACCGTACCAAAAGGCAATGTATTTGCCATGAGCAAAGCTGCGGGATTGTTGGGCGTAAAAAAAACACCCGATATTTTACCCGATTGCCATCCGCTGCCCATTGAACACACTGGAATTGATTTTGAAATTAACGACTTAGAAATAATCGTAACCTGCACCATTAAAACCATATATAAAACTGGTGTTGAAGTTGAAGCCATGCATGGTGCCAGCGTTGTGGCATTGAACATGTACGATATGCTGAAACCCATCGATAAAGGCATCGAGATACACGCCATAAAATTATTGAAGAAAAAAGGCGGCAAATCCAGTTATAAAAACCGATTTACAACACCGTTAAACGCTGCTGTTATTGTGTGTTCGGATTCTATTTCCAATGGTCAAAAAGAAGATAAAGCCGGAAAAGCCATTATTGAAAAGTTGAAAGCTTGCGATGTTAAGATTGAAGATTATATCATTATTCCAGACGAAAAAGACCTCATTCAAACCAAAGCAAAACATTATGAAAATCTGGGGGTAAATTTGATTATTTACACGGGCGGCACCGGATTGTCGGCACGCGATGTAACGCCCGAAGCCTTAATACCTTTGTTGGACAGACGCATTTTAGGCATTGAAGAAGCCATTAGAAATTACGGCCAAAACCGCATGCCATACGCCATGTTATCAAGAAGTGTGGCGGGCACCATAAACAATACGCTGGTACTCGCTTTACCGGGTTCAACCAACGGTGCAAAGGAATCTATGGATGCTATTTTCCCGTCGGTTTTACATGTATTTGGGATTTTGAAAGGTGCAAGACACGATTAATTTATAATGAAAAATGAATAGGTAAAAATGGACACTAATAAAAATATATTACAAGATTTACACGGTAGAGACCACACCTATTTACGTATTTCGCTAATTGAACGCTGCAATTTACGCTGTTCGTATTGCATGCCCGAAGAAGGCGTACAACTATCGCCTAAAAGTCATTTAATGACTTACGAAGAGATTTACGACATCGCAAAAACCTTTGTGAAACATGGGGTTACAAAAATTAGATTAACGGGTGGCGAACCTTTTATTAGAAAAGACATCCCTATTATTTTAGAGAAATTGGCAACACTCCCTGTGGAATTGTCTATCACTTCAAACGCCGTTATTATCGATAAGTTTATTGATGTGTTGAAGCTTAATGGTGTAAAAAACATCAACGTGAGTTTAGATTCTTTAAATGAAGAAAAGTTTAAACACATAACACGCCGTAATGAATTTAAAAAAGTTTACAACAATATTTTATTATTGATAAAAGAAGGTTTTAAGGTTAAATTGAATGCGGTTTTAATGAAAGGAATTAATGATAACGAAATCATCGATTTTATCAAGTTTACAAAAGATTTACCTATCTCCGTTCGGTTTATAGAGTTTATGCCTTTTGATGGCAACAAATGGGACATCAGCAAAATGGTATCCTATAAAGAAGTGATGAAATATGTACACACGTCTTTTTCCGAAGAAAACATGGTGCGTTTAAAAGATGCCCCAAACGACACCTCAAAAAACTATAAAATAAAAGGATACAAAGGTAGTTTTGCTATAATAAGCTCAGTAACCAATCCGTTTTGCGATTCTTGTAACAGACTGCGTTTAACGGCCAATGGGCAACTTAAAAACTGTTTATTTTCTTCTACCGAATCTGATTTGTTAACCACACTTCGAGTAGGCAATTCTATTGAACCTATCATTCAAAAAGCAGTGCAAGCAAAGCTTAAAATACGTGGTGGCATGAATACTTTGGAAAAACTTCAAGAACCCAAATTGCATAATAACAATAGAAGTATGATTACTATTGGCGGTTAAAATTATTGAGCAATAGCTTCATTTATTAGCTTTAAATTTTTATCAGAAAACTGGAGTTTTAATGCTTCATTTCTACCTTTATCAGACATTTTTTTCCAGGTCTTTTTAAGAATGTCTATCACTTTATTGGCGTCGTGTTTTTCCGAAAATTCTTCAAAATAATAATCCAAAAAAACGAGGCAAACCACATCTTCCAAAATTTGAGACTCTTTATTTTTCTTTATGAGTTTTTTGGTGATTAAAGACTTAATTCGGTTGATAAATTCATAATCATAACCCACTTGTTTTAAAATAGTTGCGATAATTTCTGAATGCATTTTCTTGAGGGTTTCTCGCCATTTTAAATACCCAACCCGATCCATTGGGTAGTCATCCCTATTTATTTTCCAACGGCAAATATGTTGTGCTCTCGCCGCAATTTGCAATGCTTTTGATGCATTGGGATTAAACTGCAACAACTTGCGCGTCATGCGTTGCGAGTACAATAATTCTTTTGGATAATCTAAATCGTAAATGCGATACACATTGGGGTCTTCAGAATTTTTTTTATCGATTAATGCTATGGTACTTTCAAATCGTGTTGGTTTCATAAGTTAATAATGCTTATTATTTTTAATTGGCTTCAACGGTAATTATTACACTTTTTGAAGCTGGTGTTTTTGCGGTATGCGCAAAACTATCTAAAGGTACTAAAACATTGGTTTCCGGAAAATAAGTGGCACAACAACTTTTAGGAATATCGTAACCAATTACCTTAAATTTATTCGCAACTCGGGTAACACCGTTAAATTCAGATTTCAAGTTTACGACTTGCTGTTCTTGCAAACCTCTAATTTTCATATCGTTTCTGTTCATAAAAATGATGCGGCGTTCGTTATAAATGCCTCGATATCTATCATTTAAACCATAAATAGTGGTGTTAAATTGGTCGTGGCTACGAATGGTCATCATAATTAATTCATCATCTTTAAGTTTCCAATTGGGGAGTTTATTGATAGAAAAAAGGGCTTTTCCTGTTTTGGTTTTGAAATCCCTGACACGAGCGCCATTGGGCAAATAAAACCCTGACGGATTTTTTAAGCGTTTGTTATAATTATTAAAACCGTCAACAACTTCTTGAATATCGTCGCGCACCAATTTATAATCATCTGTATATTTTAACCAATCGATTTTGCTTCGTTGCTTTAAAGTTGCTTGCGCAATACCACAAACTACGGCAACTTCGCTTAACAATGTATTGGAGCAGGGTTCTAAAATTCCTTTTGTCGAGGATACTACACCCATAGAATTCTCGACACTCTGGGTTTGAACACCCGTTTTTTGATAGTCTTTTTCCGAGCGGCCCAAACAAGGCAAAATGAGCGCTTCTTTTCCGGTTACCAAATGCGAACGATTCAGCTTTGTACTTACATGAACGGTTAAATTACAGTTCGCCAAAGCTTGTGCCGCGTAATTGGTATCGGGCACTGCCGAGATAAAATTTCCGCCCAAACCAAAAAACACTTTTGCTTTTTTTTCATACATGGCTTTAATAGCATCGATTACCGAATAGCCGTGTTTTGTGGTGGGTTTAAACCCGTATTTGGCTTCAATTTTATCTAAAAAAGCTTGAGGCGCCGATTCCCAAATACCTACGGTTCTATCGCCTTGCACATTGGAATGCCCACGTACCGGACAAGTGCCTGCCCCTTCTTTTCCTATACTTCCTTTTAACAACAAAAGGTTAACAAGTTCCCGGATATTATCAACGGCATTTTCATGCTGGGTTAAGCCCATGGCCCAACAAATAATTATCTTATCGTTGTTCAATATAAGATTGAAAACCTCATCAAAAACAGCTTTTGTAATTCCCGATGCTTTCAAACAGGCATCAAAATCGTATGTTTTCAAATCGGCAATAAAAGCGTCGTAACCATCGGTAAATTCTTCAATAAAAGTTTTATCAAAAACATTAGCGTTTTGCTCTTCCTCTTCCAACAGTTTAAGCAACAAGGCTTTTATAAAAGCCACATCGCCATTAATTCTAATCGGCACAAAAACATCGGCTATACTCGTGCCGCCAGTTAATAATTTTATGGGGTTCTGCGGATTTGTAAACTTTATTAACCCCGCTTCGGGCAACGGATTAACAGCTATAATTTTACCGCCGTTTTTTTTACATTTTTCTAAAGCGGTTAACATTCTAGGGTGGTTGGTGCCTGGGTTTTGGCCAATAACCATAACCACTTCGGCTTTATACAAATCGTTTAAAGTTACCGAACCTTTACCAATACCCAAAGTTTCAGATAGTGCGCTACCGCTTGCTTCGTGACACATATTGGAGCAGTCTGGTAAATTGGCCGTACCAAATTCGCGCACAAATAATTGATACAAAAATGCCGCTTCGTTTGTAGTTCTGCCCGAAGTGTAAAAAACAGCCTCGTCGGGATTTGTTAAGGCGTTTAAATGATTACCAACTTTTTTAAAAGCCTCATCCCACCCAATAGGTTGATAATGTGTTGCGCCTTTTGCCAAAAACATGGGTTCGGACAAACGCCCGGATTTACCGATTTCAAAATCCGATAATTCTGCAAGTGCTTCGACAGAATGATCTTTAAAAAAATCTTCGCCAATGGTTTTATTTTGCGCTTCTTCGGCCATGGCTTTTAGTCCATTTTCGCAGTATTCGCCCAAAGCAGAACGGTCGTCGTCGGGATCTGGCCATGCGCAACCCGGACAATCAAAACCGCCTTTTTGGTTTATTTTAAATGATAATTTTACGGCATCAACAGGATTCATGTATTTTGTAACCTGACCAAAAGCGACTTTTATAGAAGTAAAACCTGCACTATTTTTTGGAGGTTTTTTAGTTTTTAAATCCCAAAATTTTTCTGGCGTGCTGGCTTTATGTTCTGGCGATGCGCTCATTTACTATCAATTTTTTTCTTATAAAGCGATTTGTAATCTGCTTTTAAATCTAAATCTAAATTATCTATTTCAGGTTTTAAAATTTCAACTAATGCATTGTATTTTTTTAAAATATATTTAGCACCAAAATCATCGCTCAAAGTCCGTAGTTCCTCAAAATATATCTTATCAAAAATAACAGGAACACCGCACTTTTTGTTTTTATACGATGTCGCAATTATAGGATGTGTTTTTTTATTAAACGCATCAATCAATTTATTTAGAAATTGGCTATCAATTAAAGGTTGGTCTGCTAAAGTTACTAAAATTCCATCAATATCTTGTTTTGAAGCTACCATACATTCAACGCCAAAAGCTAAGGATTTACCCAAACCTTTTTGCCATTCTTCATTGTTTAAAATAGTTATGTGATGATGTTCTATGTGTTTTTTAATCACATTATAATTGGCGCCCAACACTACCGCAACTTCTTTTACGGGTAATTTTAAAGCAGTCTCAATGGCATTGCCCAATAAAGTGGAATTCCCCCATTTTAGAAGTTGTTTGGGTGTTCCCATGCGTATTGAGGCGCCGGCGGCTAGTATGATGACGGATATGTTTGATGGTTTGTGCAAAAGAATTAGTTACGAGGTATGAATAGGCCCCGTTTTCTTACTTAAATATACAGGTTCTTCTTGTCTGATAACACATAAAATCTCAGAAATTATGGAAATGGCTATTTCCTGTGGCGTTTCGGAACCGATGTTTAAACCTGCTGGCCCATGGATTTTATCTAAAAACTCATTTTCTGCATTCGGGCAATATTCAATAAATTGAGAGAGCAAATCTTCTCGCCGTTTTGTTGGTCCCAATACACCAATATAATTTGGATTGGTGTTTTTTAATGCGACTAAATACCTTAAATCGGTCGCGAAATTATGGGTCATTAGCACAATGGCGGTTTGGTTGTCTATTAATTTAACATCCATTTGCTCTGGGGAAATAGCAGAAAAACCATGCGCACCCGGAAAATCTGAAATCGATTTGGCTTCTGATGCTCCTGAAACAATGGTTACTTCCCAACCCGTTAAAGCGGCATATTTACAGAGTTGCACCGCATCGTGTTCGGCACCAATAATTATTAATTTAAAACAGGGTGGCATCTTTTGATAAAAGGTTGAACCCGATTTATTTTGGTTTTCTAAATTATTCCCGGAAACTGAAAACGACTTATTATTGATTTTTATTTGAGTGCCAATTCCTGAAAAAACACCTTCCTTTTTTTCAAAATAAGATTGTATTTCGAAGGCATTTCTGTCTTTCAAACAATTTTGAAAAGCATTTATAAAAGGTTTATTGGGGTTGAATATTTCTAATAAAATATACAAAACGCCTTCGCACCCTAAACGGTATCTGCCGTCGTAAGTCATCATTTTAGCTGTACCTGTTTTAAAAACGGTTTCCGATTGTAATAGGATTTCTTTTTCAACACATCCGCCGCTTACGGCACCAATCATTTTTCCGTTTTCAAGAATAAGCATCCTTACGCCTGGTCTTCTGTAGGATGAGCCATCCAATGCTACAACGGATGCCAAAACAGATTTTAGGCCTTTTGATTTTGCGGATGAGGCTTCTTCTACTATTTCCTTAAATTCGTGTGTCACTATCCTATTACTTTTTTAGAAACAATGTTACTAATAAATGGTTGCTTATAAAACCGTTTCCCCGTGGCTCGATAAAGTGCATTTGCCATGGCTGCAACAGCTGGCGGAAGCCCAGGTTCGCCCAATCCTGTTGGTGCAATTTCATTTTCAACAAAGAAAACCTCTATATTTTCTGGTGCTTGCGAATGTCGCATTAATTGGTAAGTATCAAAATTTTTTTCGTTAGGGACGCCTTTATCAAAAGTTAATTGACTATACATGGCATGACCGATGCCGTCTATAACACTGCCTTGAACCTGATGTTTAGCGCCATCAGGATTTACAACTATACCACAATCAACAGCGCACCAAACGTTTTTTATTTTTGGTTTTCCGTTTTCTAAAACCACATCTACAACTTCTGCAACATAACTAGAGTGGCAAAAATATGCAGCAACACCACGATAAACGCCTGGTTTTGTTTCGCCCCAATTCGATTTTTCTTTTACTAATTTTAATACGCCAGCATAACGTTCTGGCTCGTAATCGTTCTTTTCGCCTACTGGATTATTAATAGCTCGATTAAACAATTCTAATCTAAAATCTATTGGATCTTTGCCTGCTAATTCTGCAACCTCATCAAGAAATGATTGTTCGGCTCCAGCTGTAAAATGAGATTTTGGAGCTCGCCACGCACCAGTTGTTATGTTGGTTTTTACATTAATTTGTTCTGCTGAATAGTTATCGACCGTACCGGCAGGGAAACGATTTGGAAATATTGCACCTTCTGGCAATCCAGCACCTTTAGCCGTAAAAGCAATTAAATTGTTATTTTCATCTAAACCAGCCTTATAAGTTGATTTGTAAGCTGGACGATAAGTGCCTTGTGTGATATCATCTTCTCTAGTATAAATAAGTTTAACTGGCGCTCCTATTTTCTTTGAAATTGCGGCAGCTTCAACCCCAAAATGAACGTAGAGTCTTCGCCCAAAACCACCACCTATACGCGTCATGTTTACAGTTACATGCTCTATATCAAGATTTAGCAATTTAGAAACCGATTTTTCAAGTGCTTCTGGTGTTTGTGTTGGCCCAATTAGTTCTGCCGAAGTGTTTGTAACATTAGCAAAGAAATTCATAGGCTCCATGGTATTATGAGCCATAAAAGGCGCACTATAACTGCGTTCAATAACTTTTACAGCTTTTTTAAATGCCGCCTCTGGGTTACCATCTACTCTACTATTTTTATTTGCATTGCCAGATAAAAGGGCTTTATCTAAACTATTAATATGAGTTTCAGAGTTCTCCAAATCACTTACAACATCCCAATTAGCTTTTATTGCTTTTTTAGCTTTTATTAATTGCCAAGTAGAATTGCCAACAATGGCTATAAGTTGAAGAAAGCCTTTTTCATCGCACCAAGCTGGTTCTTCAATAGTTATATCGATAATGAATGCATCTTCAACTCCTGGCAAACTTTTAATTTCGGCTTCATTAAAATCTTTTAACTTCATTCCAAAAGCAGGTGGATGCTGAATCATTGCCAATTTCATCCCTTCTCTTTTAAAATCTAATCCAAATAAAGGTGCACCCGTAGCTATTTTTTTACCATCAACATTTTTGATGCTTGTACCAATCAATTTGAAATCTGAAATTTCTTTGAGTTCTACTTCTTCAGGAATTTCAATGCCTACGGCTTTTGATGCTAAGTCTCCATAAGAAATTGTTCTTTCTCCATTTTTCTCTTTAATAACACCTTTTGAAACTGATAAATCTGTAACATTTACCTGCCATTCTTTTGCTGCGGCTTCCAATAACATACGTCTTCCAGTTGCTCCAGCCATTCGTAAAGCATTCCAACTTAATTTTATAGAAAGGCTTCCGCCTGCAAATTGATTTTGATAAAATCCTGTATTTAAAGGTGCTTGCTCAACAACAACATGTTTCCAATCTACATCCAATTCGTCTGCAACAATCATTGGCATTGAAGTTTTAATATTCTGACCAATTTCTGGGTTTGGTGAATAAATAGTTACCATACCTGTATCTCCTATTTTAATATAGCCGTTTATATCAAACCATTCGTTTGGTATGGCTAATTGTTCTATTTTTTTATCTGAAGTGCAACCTGTTAACCAACTAAAACCTATTAACATACCACCACCAGCTGCAGCAGAAACCTTCAAAAATGAACGGCGATTATATTTTGTTTTTATTTTTGTCATGATTTCTGTATTTATAGTTTAGATGCCGTTTTAATCGCTTGTTTTATTCTAACATAAGTGCCACATCTACAAATATTTCCATCCATGACTATATCAATATCTTCATCTGAAGGCGTTGGATTATTTTCTAAAAGTGCAGCAGCCGTCATAATTTGTCCGGACTGACAATAACCACATTGTGGCACATCATGCTCTAACCATGCTTTTTGAACGGGGTGATTGCCATCTTCTGAAAGTCCTTCAATGGTTGTAATATGCATACCTTCGGCCTGCGATATTTGTAGTAAACAGCTTCGGGTAGCAACACCATCAACATGTATGGTACAAGCGCCACATTGCCCAATACCGCAACCATATTTGGTACCTACTAAATCTATTTGATCTCTTAACACCCAAAGTAAAGGGGTATCCATATCTGCCTCGACAGAATGGGTTTTGTTGTTGATTTTTAAGTTGAATGTTGGCATAGTTGTATTATTTAGAAGCATTTATTCTTACTAAAAATACAAAAAAATAATAGCGATGCTAATTGCTAAGATTCTTTTAACACGGATTTAATGAATTCCAAAGCTCGTTTTTCATTATAATACACATTCTTTTTATCGATAAAACCAACATGCCCGCCATGGTTTGGCATTTCCAAATAGAGGTTCGGATTTGTTTTAGCGTCTTTTACTGGGTAACATTCGGGCGATAAAAACGAATCGTTAAGCGCATTGATAATTAAAGTTGGTGTTTTTATTTTTTGAAGAAATTGAAGGCTGCTACTTTTTTCGTAATAATCAAAAGCATCTTTAAAACCATGTGCTTTAGAGGTGTACACGTTATCAAAATCCATTAAAGTTTTGATGGACTTAATATCTTCAACACTCAGATCATCAGGAAATTGCACTTGTTTGTTTTTTAAGCGTTCAACTAAATACTTTTTAAATCTATCGTGAAAGAGTATGTTTTTAAAGGTGTGCAGTTCTTTTGCCGAACCTTTTAAATAACAAGGGACGGAAACGGCAATAGCAGCTTTTATTTGCTTTGGAATGCCATTACCTTCTCCTAAATATTTTAAAATTACATTGCCGCCAAGACTTATGCCTTTTAAATAAATTTTGGAGTGTTTTTTTGTAGAAATTATATGCTCAATAATCTCAATTAAATCGTCGGTAGCTCCAGAATGGTAACTTCTGTATTTTAAATTGGTTTCTCCGCTACACCCTCTAAAGTTTACGCAAACGGCATCAACGTTATTGTTATTAAAAAGTTTTGCGGCACCTGTAATGTAAGGGCGTTGCGCATTACCTTCTAAACCGTGCAATAAAATGATAAGCTCATTTGTCTTTCCTTTTGAAAAACTCCAATCTAAATCTATAAAATCGCCATCGTTTAAAGTGAAGCGCTCGCGTTTTTGATTAACGCCATTTACACGTCTGAATAATCCCGAATATACGGTTGAGATAAATCCGTTTTTAAAATAGAATTTTGGTTTGTAAGTGGGTTCTATGATGGGCATATATTTGGTGGACAGTGTCAGTCGCAGTTTTTCAGTTGATACAATATTATTTGTTGGTCAAATTAATCAGATTTCCAAAGCTTTAAATTTAAATGTATTTCCATCAAACAAGCCTTTATCGCTTAATTTTAATGATGGAATTACCAACAACGCCATAAACGAGAGTGTCATGTAAGGCGCATTCAATTTACTACCAAGTAGTTTTGCCATTTTGTCGAGTTCGGCATATTGTTTACCAATGGTTTTACCGTCTTTATCGCTCATAATTCCTGCAACGGGAAGCGGTACTATTTTTTCTTCTGAATTTAATACGGCACAAATACCTCCTTTGTTTTCTATGAGTAAATTAACGGCTTTACAAATAGCTTCGTCCGAAACGCCAACAGCAATGATATTATGCGAATCGTGACCCACCGATGATGCAATAGCTCCATCTTTTAATCCGAAGTTTTTTATGAATGCAATGGCTGGTTTTTCATCTTGATAACGGTTAACAACAACCATTTTCAGAATATCTTTTTCAACATTCGAAATTAAATTACCATCTTTAATTAAAGCATTTTCAATAATTTCGTTGGTTACCAATTGCCCTTCCAAAGCTTCGATAACCCGAATTTGTTTTGCCGAAGATTCAAATCTAAAATAAGAAACCTGCTTCTTATTACAATTGAAATTATTCGGTATTTCAAAAGAAATAGATTCAATTAACGATTGGCCTTTATTAAAAACCAGCTCACCATTTATATAAGTTTGAAGCGTTTTAAAATCCTTTAAATCCTCGACCACAATGCAATCCGCAAAGTCGCCTTCTTGCAACAAACCAACATCGAGATTATAATGCACTACAGGATTAATACATGCCGCCTGCAACACTTTAAAAACATCTATGTTTTTAGCCACGGCTCTGGCGCAAAGGTTATTGATGTGGCTTATTATTAAATCGTCTGGATGCTTATCATCGCTACAAAACATCATGTTTTTGTAATGTTTGGGCAACAAATCTATTAAGGCTTCAAAATTTTTGGCGGCACTACCCTCTCTAATTAAAACCTTCATGCCTTTTTGAAGTTTTTCCAATCCTTCATCATAAGTAAAACACTCGTGGTCCGTTGAAATTCCTGCGTTTATATATTTGGTGATTTTGTCGCCTTTTAAACCTGGCGCATGCCCATCAATGGGTTTGTTATATTGTTTTGCCCAAGCTATCTTTTTCATCACTTGGTCGTCATCAAACAAAACACCGGGGTAGTTCATCATTTCTGCCAAATACTTGATGTCTGGATTTTCGAGAAGCGTTTTGATAGCCTCAGAATTTATAACGGCTCCGGCCGATTCGAATGTGGTTGCTGGCACACAGGACGGCGCACCAAAATTGAATTTGAATGGGGTTTGCTTGCCGTTTTCAATCATAAATTCAACGCCTTTTACACCCAAAACATTAGCGATTTCGTGCGGATCGGAAACGGTTGCTACCGTACCGTGAGTTACCGCTAAACGCGCAAATTCGCTTGGAACGAGCATGGAACTTTCTATATGGATATGCGCATCGATAAAACCCGGAAGTATGTAATGGTTAACGTTGTGATTTTTTTCGGTGATGGATATTATCCTTTTGTTTTCAATAACAATTTCACCTTTAAAAATGCGCTTGTTCGGTATATCGACGATGTTGCCCTGTAGTTTCAAATCAATGCTTAATATTTTATGTGACACTTCGACAAGCTCAGTGTGGGATTATAGTTTTTAATTATTCTTTAAGTTTTATTTTTAAAGTAGATTCCCGCCAAAGTTTAACTTGAACGATAGCCGAAATACAGGAGTAAAAAAATTACTGCATTTCTATTTTAATAATATGTTTTGTGTTTTCGGTTACTTTAAATCGATTGTCTGCGCGTTTATTGATTACCCAAACAATCTCATTATTTGAACACAACAACCACACTTTTTCTTTATCTAAAAGTGATAATTTTTCGTCTTTAAAGTATTTGCTTAATTTCTTTTTGCCCTTCATTCCTAAAGGATAAAACACGTCGCCTTCTTCCCA
Source organism: Gelatiniphilus marinus (assembly GCF_042684345.1). Taxonomy (NCBI): domain Bacteria; kingdom Pseudomonadati; phylum Bacteroidota; class Flavobacteriia; order Flavobacteriales; family Flavobacteriaceae; genus Gelatiniphilus; species Gelatiniphilus marinus. The sequence continues at coordinate 795,784 of NZ_JBHULK010000001.1, forward strand.
TTTTCTGATGGTTAACGGAATTTTTAATTTATCTTTATCAACGTAAATAATATTGTTTCGTTTTTCTGTAATCGCATCAACTTCATCAAAAAATAGAATTCCGAATGAGGTTTCAATTTTTCTGTCTTTTTCTAAAATAGTAATCGGCCCGCTTTCACCTAAATTAATTTCACTTAATAATAAATGCGCTCTGTCTTTTATTAATCGGTGTGTTTTTGAAAAGACTTGCTTTCCAGATTGTGCATCTAATAAATGTAAAATATCATCCCATTGCGTAAAACCGAATTCCTTAAAAGTTTCATACAAATAAGGTTTTGGGTGTGCAAGTTTTTTAAACGCCGAAATCTTAAATTTAACCTCGTTGTTGTCCATATTTTCAATGGCTTTGTTCAAAAAAACATCGACACTTTCGGCAACAATATCAGATGTCCCTTTTAGGTGTTTTAAGGTGTTTTGAAAATTTTTAAGCCATTGCAGATTCACTCCTTTTAAAACAGGAATCACATCGTGCCGTAATTTATTTCGTAAATATTTGGTTGATGCATTACTACTATCCTCTTGCCATTTTAGGTTTTTAGCTTTTGCGTAGGTTTCAATCGCTTCGCGGGAAAAGGGCAATAGCGGTCGCACCAATTTATTGTTAATCGCCGGAATTCCCGTTAAACCTTCTAAACCCGTTCCTCGAGATAGGTTGATGAGAAAAGTTTCCAGATTGTCATCGGCGTGATGTGCTGTTAAAATGTAATCGAAACCTAATTGTTCGGCTAATTCATCAAACCAACTGTAACGCAATTCGCGTGCTGCCATTTGTATGGAAAGCTTATTGTTTTTTGCAAAGGCTTCAGTATCAAAACTTTCAATAAAAACTTCTAAATCTAAATTTTTGGCTAAATCTAAAACGAAGGCTTCATCGGCATCACTTTCACCTCCTCTTAAATTAAAATTGCAATGTGCCAAGGCAATATTTAAATGCAATTGATGGCACAAATGCGCTAAAACCACGCTATCCATTCCGCCAGAAATGGCAACGAGCAACTTGCTTTTATTTAAGAAAGCAAAATCTTTTTTTATATGGGTTTTTAATAGTTTTAGCATGTTTTCAAATATACAACATTGCTCATTTATATACACATGATGTGGGCAGATTACAATGATAAAAATCATGTTTCAAAATTAAGTTTTTTGTAACTTTAAGCTTTAATTATAAAACCAAAAGCTATGTGCGCTACAGATAAACTAAACGATAAAGAGGCTTTAAATGCCTTTAACAAAAAAGTTGTTTCGGCAACACAACATTTGCAAGCTTATATTAAACACCGCTTGTATATAGCAGAATCAAAAGGCATCATTCCAAAAAACATGTATGCCTCAAACGATTTTATAGACGAGGCTATTGCAAAATTTTACGAAGGCGGTTACGATATGGACATGGATGCTTTCGCTATAAAGATCAAGTTGTTCAAAATTGTGGATGCCGATTTAAATGAGTTGTTTGAAAAAGAAGCATTTCATCAACAAACGCTGAGCACAAACGATATTTTAGAAGAAGAATTGGACGGGTTGGAAGAGCATTTTACCGTTGATGAGGATTTTGATTTTATAATGAACGAAGAACTCAACGATATTTCGTACAAACAAGACCACAAACACAAGCATTTGTTTATTTATGACAACGAAAACACCTCGATACAAAATGCGCTTGAAGTTGAAGATATGTCGGCTTTAAACAATAAAAATATTTTAGGTAAATTTTATACTTTATTGCCCTTAAAAGTATCTGAAATTGTAGATTTATTCGTTTTTGGAAGGCTGGATTACGATGAAGTTGCCCAAGTTAAAAACATTGAAGCAAAACGTGTAAAACGCATTTTAAATTTAACCATTGAAAGCTTAAAGGAACGTTTGGGCTAATGCTCTAAAACCGTTCGCATCGCTTTGGCTTTTACCAAACATTCTTCGTATTCGTTTAAAGGTTTGCTTTTTGCAGTAATTGCCCCACCAACGGAAAACGACACATATTTTTTTGTTTGGTTGTACAAAATACTTCGGATAACCACATTAAAGTCGAAATCGCCAATTGGCGAAAAATAACCCACAGCACCAGAATAGAGTCCGCGTTTAGTTTCCTCTAAGTCTTCAATAATTTTCATGGCCGAAATTTTGGGTGCGCCCGTCATGCTACCCATGGGGAATGTGCTTTTTATAACATCAACGGGATGCGTGTGCTGCTCCACCTTTGAAGTTACCGTAGAAATCATTTGATGCACTTGGTCAAAGGTATAAATTTTGCATAATTCTTCAACTTTAACACTGCCTTTTATGGCTGTTTTAGAAAGGTCGTTACGCACCAAATCTACAATCATAATGTTTTCGCTACGTTCTTTTTTGTCTTTTAACAAGGCGTTTTTTAATAGCTCATCTTCTTCAATATTGTCCGAACGCTTCGCTGTTCCTTTTATGGGTTGCGTAATAATGGTATTGCCGTGTTTTCTCAAATAACGCTCGGGAGAAGCCGATAACAAATACTTATCGTGGCATTTTAAATAGGTTGCGAAAGGCGGATTTGAAATGGCATTGAGTTTATTGTACGTTTCCAACGGGTTTATAACGGTGTCTTCGGCATAAAATTCCTGACAAAAATTGGCTTCGTAAATATCGCCACGATGGATGTGGGCGAGCATAGTGTTTATTTTTTCAAAATACTCGTCTTTGTGAATGCGGAGTTTTATTTTGATGTTGTTGCTCTCATTTTGCAGATTGCTACGTCGTTCCTCCTCGCAATGACGGATGTTTTTTAAATCGTCTTCCCATTCATCTTCAACACCTTTTAAATAACGAATTTCAACTTCGCTACCTTTAAAAAGAAATAGCTTTTTAGGCTGGAAAAAATATAAATCGGGGAACGCTAATCCGTCAAAATTATTGGAACTTAAGGCTTCAACATCATTTTTTAAATCGTAGGTTAAATAACCAAAAATCCAATCGTTTACAAGGGTTTGGTACTCTTTTAACTTTTCAAATGCATCATAAAAATCCGTTTGGATACTGGTAAGGGCATCCACCGCTAAAACCGCATCGTAATTGGCATGGTTCTGTTTGTCACCATCGCTTTGGGGATTGGAATCCAACCAAACCACATCGTCAAATTGTTGCGCCCAAACCAATATTTGGTGCTTAAATGTATAGGTGTTTTCTACTTTAAAAATCTTTGTGGTTCTCAACAAAAAAAAAGTTTATGGGGTAAAGTTACTCAGAATACTTAAAAAATTAAGAGTTTTGTAGCATACAAATTATTTTTTTGATGCACGTTTTACAAAACAACAAGCTAAAAATAGCAGTAAAAAATATTGGCGCAGAACTTTGCGACATATCTTCAACACAAAACAAAACCCAATTTATGTGGGATGCCAACCCCAACGTTTGGGGCAGTTACGCACCCAATCTATTCCCTATTATAGGAGCTTTAAAAGATAATAGCTATACTTTTGAAGACAAGAAATTCAGCATGCCAAAACACGGTTTTATAAGGCATAACAACGATATTTTTTTGCACGAACGGACCGAAAACAGTTTAACTTTCGCTCTGTTTTACAACGATGAAACGCTGAAAAATTATCCGTTTAAATTTGAGTTTTACATCACTTATTTACTTGTTGATAATAAGATAGATGTGATTCACCAGATTAAAAATGTGGATGACAAAACCATATATTTCTCTGTTGGCGGGCACCCCGCTTTTAAATGCCCCGTGTTTGAAAATGAAAATTACGAAGATTACAGTTTGGAGTTTGAACACACTGAAACCGCCAAAACGCATTTAATCAATATTAAAAATGGATTGATTTCCTCTGAAACCGAAACCGTTTTAAACAGCTCGAACACCATCAATTTAACCCACGATCTATTTAATAGAGATGCAATCGTTTTTAAAGATTTAAAATCCAGAAAAGTGACTTTAAAAAGTAAGTTAAATGGCGCTATACTTTCGGTGAGCTATCACGATTTTCCGTATTTGGGTATTTGGGCAAAACCAGAGGGCGACTATGTGTGCATTGAACCGTGGTTGGGCGTTGCCGATGGCGAAAACACCAATCAAGATTTTAAAACCAAAGAAGGCATTATTGCATTACTTGCCGGCAAAACTTTTGAAGCCACTTATACTATTGAAATTCATAATAACCATTTAGTCTAAAAAATTAATGGTAGATTTGCAGCTTAAAACAAGATAGTGACTTTTACAGATTTAAACATAAACACACCTTTACACAACGCCTTAAACGATTTAGGGTTTACCACGCCAACGCCCATTCAGGCAGAGGCTTTTAACGTGGTGGCCTCGGGAAAAGATATGGTTGGTATTGCGCAAACCGGTACAGGAAAAACCTTTGCGTACATGCTTCCTATACTTAAAAACCTAAAATTTTCTACCCAAGAAAACCCGCGGGTTTTAATTTTAGTGCCCACGCGCGAATTGGTTGTGCAAGTGGTTGATGAAATTGAAAAGCTCTCAAAATACATTAATAATCGAGTTTTAGGCGTTTACGGTGGCACTAATATTAACACGCAAAAACAAGCAGTTGCCGAAGGTTTGGATATTTTAGTGGCCACTCCGGGGCGTTTGTACGATTTGGCTTTAAGCCGTGTGTTGCAATTAAAATCGATTCAGAAATTAGTGATTGACGAAGTGGATGTCATGCTCGATTTAGGGTTTAGGCATCAGCTTATTAATATTTTTGATATCCTGCCACAACGCCGACAAAACATCATGTTCTCGGCAACCATGACGCAAGATGTTGACGAACTAATTAATGATTTCTTTAAAAGTCCTGAGCGTGTTTCCATAGCCGTTTCGGGAACGCCTTTAGAAAACATTAGCCAAACCCGATATATTGTCCCAAATTTTTATACCAAAGTAAATCTATTGGTTCACTTATTGAATGACACCGAAACCTTCAACAAGGTTTTAGTTTTTGTGGCTTATAAAAAGATGGCAGATCGTTTATTTGAAAAATTAGACGAAATATTCCATGAAGAACTTTGCGTGATTCATTCCAATAAAACACAAAATTACAGATTGCGAAGCATTGAGCAATTTAGGACTGGCGAGAACCGTATTTTAATTGCTACCGACGTGATGGCACGTGGATTGGATATTGATAATGTTAGTCATGTTATAAATTTTGATACGCCCGATTACCCTGAAAATTACATGCATCGAATTGGAAGAACCGGTCGTGCCGAACGCAAAGGTGAAGCCCTTTTGTTTACTACTGAAAAGGAACAGGAGGCTATAGAAAATATCGAGGATTTGATGCAAATGGAAATTCCGGTGCTAAGCATCCCAGATGTTGTTGAAATTTCCAACGAACTTATTGAAGAAGAACGTCCGCATATAAAAGAGCGCAACAACCCAACCAAACGGCTGGACAAAGAAGCTCCTGGGCCAGCATTCCATGAAAAATCTGAAAAGAACTCGAAAGAGAATTTGGGTGGTTCGTATAAATTTAAAATAGCTGCTAAGTACAAAAAGCCAAAAACTCGTGGCGATAAAAATTACAATAAACGCAATAAACGAAAGTAGCCACAGTTTCCTGTTCGCAGTAGTTAAATCTTCGTGCCGTTTTTAAAATTTACCAATATGTGGTTAAATAAAAACAATCTGGTCCGTTTCAATTTTCAAGGGTTTAGTGATTATCAATCCAAGTTTTTCTGATACAATAAAAAACTAGGCAACCAAATGCCATATTGGCATTTAGTTAATCAAAAAACCACCAACAATACTGAATATTTGGCGGTTTTAATAACAATTTTAACAATAATTTTGCATTTTAATGCGATTAATGCATTTTGGTATTTTATTTGCTTATGCAACTAATGAAGTAAAAAAAGGTTTCAAATTTGAAATAAATGTTTAATTTAAAATTTTTGATTATGAGCAATTTAGTTAATGTTCCTAAAAACAGAAGTTTAGCAAGCACGAATTCAAATGCAAACTTCTCAAATTTATCGCATTGGATAGACGAGATCTTTAACAGAGACCTTCCATCTGCGTTCACTTCAAATTTCAATACAGGCATTACCTTACCCAAAGTTAACATTAAAGAATCGGCTGATGCCTATATGGTTGAAATGGCTGTCCCGGGTCTAAAAAAATCAGATTTCCAAATTAACCTCAACAATCAGGTATTATCAATTTCTACTGAGACAAAACAAGAAAACGAGCACACTGAAGAGAATTATACGCGTAGAGAATTTGGCTATTCGTCGTTTAAAAGAACCTTTACCCTACCAGAAACTGTTAACGACGATAAAATAAATGCCAATTATAAAGATGGCATTTTAACTATTGTTTTGCCCAAAAAAGAAGAAGCCAAACAAAAGCCCGCAAGAACAATTAGCATTTCTTAATTTTTTCCAAATTATAGAGATGAATAATGGGGCTGAAACATAAGTTTCAGCCCCATTATAAAAAACAAGTTATTTATTGTTTATAGAGTTTTTTTCAATAATAAAAAATTAGAAATAATGAAAACATGTGGTATTTTGGCTATGGCTATTTTATTAAGTTTTAGCTGTAGCGGACAAAAAAAAGACATCGAAAAAAATGTGCCCAAAACCAACTTGGAAAAACAGATAGAACAACCCAAAGGCTCTTGGAAAGTTGACAAGGAATTTGATGAAAACGGCAATTTAATTAGGTACGACAGCATCTACTCTTGGTCTTCTGGCAATGCGTTTGATGCTCTAACAAATGTAGAGCGCGATAGTTTGATGCAATCTTACAAATCTAGGTTTTTTAAAAACTTTTCGAGATTTAGAAACCAAGGTTTCGAAGACTTCTTTTCTCAAGATTCGCTTTTTAGCAAACAATTTTTTAATGATGATTTTTTTGGTAGTGATTTTGGTAATGATTTTATGGACATTGATAAATTTAACCAACAAATGATTGAAAGACAAAAGCAGTTTTTAGAAAAATACAAATTGGAATTTATAAAGCCTAAAGAAGAGCATTAATTGCCCAATTTGAGATACTTAAGCTAATAATTATTTTACAAATAGCAACATGCGCCATTGCAACACTTTGTCTCTGTTTACAACCTTAATGCAAAAATAAAAATCAATCTTCTGGCGGATACCCATGTATATCTTCAAAAACGGTATCAAAATTGGCACGCAGATACGCGTTTAGCTTTTTTCTGTAATCGCCTTTTAACCATTCTACAAAATTATAGGTGCTTTTGCTAATGCATTTGGTGTATCTGCCAATTCTAAAATCTATATCGTCTCCAAGCATTTTCGCCAAGGCCAAGGCATCGTAAACATCTTCACTGTTTTCTATGCATATTCTGGCATGCTGTTCTATAGAGCGCTCTAAAACCACTTTTGATGAAGCTCCTGCCCTAACAGATTCTACATAGGTTTTTTGTACATCGAAATACACCACTTTGGATTTTGAGAATTCTGCGCGCAATTCGTCGGGCATTTCGTATCTAAAATTGCTTTCCAACTCTTCGTCGCTCAACAAAGAGTCTAAATAATAGTAAGGCGACTTAAATATTTTTTGCCAATCCAGATCGTCTCCCCAAGCACCAAAACGATGGAAATTATTTCCTAAATCAATAACATCAAACGTTTTTTTATCTTTTAAAATACGCGACCCTCTACCAATCATTTGGTAGTAAAGCGTTAACGATTTTGTAGCTCGGTTTAAAATGATGCTTTCAACGGTTGGCTCGTCGAAACCAGTTGTTAAAATACTAACCGATGTTAAAATGGCATCGGGTGTATTTTTAAACCATTTTAAAATTAAGGCGCGCTCTTTTTTAGTATTGGTATTATCGAGATGTGCAATGGGGTAACCGGCACGCCTAAAGGTATCGTAAACGTGCAGCGAGGTGTTAATACCATTGTTAAAAATTAATGTTTTTTTACCTTTCGAGCGCTCTTCATAGGCTTGTATTAGCTTAGATAGCATGTCGTTGTCTGTATATAAATCTTCAGAAGATTTTACAGTATAATCGCCATTGGCGCCCACAACAAGCGATGTTAAGCCCACATTGTAAGAGTACATGTTAGCCCGTGCCAAAAAGCCGTTATCAATTAAGGATTCTATACTTTCGCCAACAATCAATTCATCATAATTATCGGTCATGGGCAATTCTACACTAGAGCTTAAGGGCGTTGCCGTTACGCCCAAAATAAACGATTGGCTAAAAAACTTGAACAATTTGGTAAACGAGTTGTAATGCGCCTCATCAATAATAACCAAACCAATATCCGAAATATCTAATTTATCATCATTTAATCTGTTGTTTAAAGTCTCGACCATGGCTACAAAACAGCTATATTCGGCTTGGTCGCTTAAATCTGCCTTACTGTCAATTACTTTATTATGTACTGCAAATTCTGTAAGCATGTTCGAGGTTTGCTTGCACAACTCTATGCGGTGCGTCATAACAAGCACCTTTTTTTTATGGTGCTTTAAATACTGTCTTACAATTTCAGAGAAAATAACCGTTTTTCCGCCACCCGTTGGAAGCTGGTACAATAAATGATAATCGTCTGGAGATTCTTCAAAGGCCTTGAAAATTTTATCTATAGCTCCTTTTTGATAGCTATAAAGGTCTTTGCCAGCTTTTCTTTCTTCTAATTCTAAAGTCGATATTTTAGACATATTTTGATTTTTCAGAGGTGCAAAAATAACACCTTTAGAGGGTTAATAACTAATGTTTGCCATGAAAATTATAAATGAATTTTAATTCTTCTGAAAATGAGGGTAAAAATGAATGATTATACAATATTACTGCAAACTAATTCATATTTTTATACTTCTTTTTAATTAGAAAACATGCAAGCTAACGACAAAACTAAAATAACATCATATCAAGCTGATTCAAAACGCTATGACAATATGAAATACAATAGAACCGGGAAAAGCGGTGTACGCCTTCCAGCAATTTCATTAGGGTTATGGCATAACTTTGGTTTTGTTGATGACCTTAAAAATGGAAGAGACATTTTAAGAACAGCTTTCGATTTAGGAATAACGCATTTAGATTTCGCCAATAATTATGGACCGCCTCCGGGGTCTGCTGAAGAAAATTTTGGAACTATATTTAAGCAAGACTTTAAACCGTATAGAGATGAATTATTTATAGCCACAAAAGCAGGATATACTATGTGGCCTGGACCTTACGGAGATTTTGGATCTAGAAAATATTTAATATCTAGTTTAGACCAAAGCTTAAAACGCATGGGTTTAGATTATGTTGATGTTTTTTATCATCACAGACCAGACCCAGATACGCCACTACAGGAAACCATGGGTGCGTTGGCAGATATTGTTAGGCAAGGCAAGGCTTTATATGTGGGCATTTCTAATTACGGACCAGAAGACACCCAAAAGGCTGCTAAACTATTAAAGGGTTTGAATGTGCCTTTTATTTTGCACCAAGCCAGATACTCGATGTTCGATCGTTGGGTGGAAGATGGACTTTTAGATACTTTAGAAAACCATGGCGTTGGATGTATTGCGTTTTCGCCTTTAGCCCAAGGTATGCTTACCGATAAATATTTAAAGGGGATTCCTGAAAACTCTAGAGCAGGAAACGATTCGGTTTTTTTGAATGCAGAAATGGTTTATTCTCATATTGAAAAAATTAAAAACCTAAATGCTATGGCGCAAGAACGCGGACAAAAACTATCGCAAATGGCAATTGCTTGGATTTTAAGACAGAAACAAGTCGCCTCAGTATTGGTAGGCGTAAGTTCTGCAAATCAATTGAAAGAAAATGTAAAAGGTTTAGATTGTTTAAACTTTAGTGAAGGGGAATTAAATTTGATTGATAAGATTGTATCTTAAATTATTCTTTAACCACTATAATAGTTGCTTTTACACCACTTGAAAGGTTCCATTGATTGCCAGCAATAATATTACCTTTATCGTCTATAACATGAAATTCGGCAGTATTGGGCATTAAATAACCTTCATTTAAAGCTAAAAAATCTATTTTGTTAAAACCATCTTTTAAATCTAATTTAAAACCTTTAGTGCTGTTTGTTAACATAACTCGAAATTCTAAAATTTCATCGTTTACCAATACACGAATATAATCTCCATCTTGCTCTCCAAAGTCTCTATAAACAACTCTAACATATTTAGATTTGGTTTTAAAATCACCGAAATATTGGTCGGTTTTACTGCCTTTTGTGCCTAAAAGCATTTCGGTTTTAAGTTCATTGGTTTTTTTATTCAATCTATCTTCATATAATTCTCCCGGATTCCCAAATTTTTCACCAAACATGGAAAATTCCTTTTTAGGAAAATTTAAAGCAGTATTTGTTTTTGGCACAGACATACCATTAACCGTGTTGTTTTTAATAGGTTTTGAGGGCAACATGGGCTTAACTTCGGCAGAATCCTTTTTACTTTTTACCGCAGGAATAGATGTCGATTTATTTTTACTATCTATTTGAGCGTTTGCCGTTAAAGCAAAAAAGCACAAAACAAAAAAGGCAGCATAAAATTTCATCATTTTAAATTATTCAATAAACTGTTGTTTAATTTTTTTATCAATTTATATAAGTGCCGTTACGGACTTCAAAGCTATTATTTTTATCTGAAATTCTTCTTATTACAAATGTTATTTAGCATTTATTTAAGCAAAAACCATTCCTAAATATAATATAAAGTCTTTCAATACATAACAAACTTACCTTGTATTCCCCCTTAAATAGTTAAAATATGTTAATTAATTAGTATGTTATGCATAGTACTGTAACAATATTTAATTCGCATCGTCTTATCAGTATAAATCAATTAAAAAACAAAAATCATGAGAACATTAAACACCAATCAATTAAGCAGCACTTTAAACCATACAAAAAGCAACCAATGGAATAGCAAAAGGCGCTTTAGATAGTTAGAATCCATCATCATTAAACAACAATTCAGATATTTAAATCACTAACTAGCAACACTTTAAAACATATTTGAATAATTATAAAACAGTAATCAATTAAAAAAACAAAATTATGAGAACATTAAACACCAATCAATTAAGCAGCACTTTAAACCCTACAAAAAGTAACCATTGGAACACTAAAAGACGTTACAGATAATGTAGCGTCTTTTAATTGAGAATTTATCATCATCAATCAAAGAAATCATGAAATTATCTATCAAATTATCTAAACATTTAGGCATAAACACACAAGAAAACACGTCGCAAAATAGGCGAATAATAAGTTTTAATAACTCAAGTGGGGCGATTTGGAAAGGCACTAAGCGTTATGCTCACTAAAATAAGCTCTGGCAAAGGGTATTGTTTTTTAAATTAAGTTTTATTTTCTTACCAGTTAAGGGGATTGCTAATGACTCCCAACAAGTTGGGCAAGGGAAACCACGGTGAATAAACTCGAGGAATTCCTTTCGATTAAAGCTAAGGCTAAATAAAATTCTATAAATTTAATGGCCTTTGTAACAGAGTTTCCGGATCTGATTACTAAATTGAAAGAATTAATGAATTACAACTAAGGATTAGTCATTTGCAAATATAAAAAAAGCGAAAACCGAATTTTTTAAACCTGATCTAGTTCCATTTTACCAAAAGGCAGCAATAAAAACTAACACAACATGGTGGCTTTAGCACAACTGAAAAATCGCCCAAAAACGCTTGTCCTTTAAATTTTATAAAACGCAACCGATTGGTTATTTTACGGCTGATTTGGTAAACTAATCCTCTTTTTTAAACCCATAAAACATTTGCTTTAAAAAACTTTTGGGCATTTTAAAATCGTCTGAATAGCCCAATTCAATAGTTCCGCTTTTTTCTGGAACAAAATTGGTTTTAAAAATATAATCCCATAAACTTAAGCTAATCCCAAAGTTTACACCGTAATTCCGGCCTTTGGGCAAACTGTACGCATGATGGTACAAGTGCATTACCGGATTGTTAAATACATACTTTAAAGGGCCGTAAGTGAGTTTAACATTGGCGTGGTTTAGGTGGCCAATGGTTATGGCTATAAAATGAACAATAAAGGCTTGCTCGGGCTCGAAACCACCTAAAAGCATAACTGCTAAAACCTTTAGGGGTTTATAAAAAATATTTTCCATCCAATGGTAACGTAAATGTGCTGCAAAACCCATTTCTTTTACCGAGTGGTGTACTTTATGGAATTTCCACAAAATATTAAAACGATGTAATAAAACATGCGTAAACCATTGCACAAAATCCTGTAAAACAAAAAAAACCAGAAGTTGGATCAACATAGGAAATGTTGCTATATCTATTACCGCTAAAGATTTTGCCGTAATACCCAACTGCAAAAACAAAACTTCCAACGCCTTGTAAACACCACTTATAACTATAGCAAAAATGAAGAAATTAAAAAACATATAAAAGGCATCGAGCCAAAAATCTTTTCTAAAAATAGATTGGTTTTTTCTCCATGGAAACACAATTTCCAAGCCCCAAACAACAAGCGAAATAACAATTAAACCCCAAAAATAATTGGTGTACCAGGGCACGTTAAAAACTATGGAATCCCAGGTCCAGTTTAAGGTATTGAAAAATGCTGTTTTAAAGGCCTCAATGTAATTCATAAATTTTATTTTGCACAAATACACTAATATTTAAGTCATAATGATCGTAAAAAAAAATGAAACGTGGTATTCTTTTAATTTTCTGTTTCAATTTTCACATAAATAATCAATAAACAGATTGCTACATCATTAAAAAAAATGATGCGCAATGACGAACAACAATCCTACAAGAGTTTATCTTTTTTCAAAATGAAAACTCAACAAATTTTAATATGCCAAAAGATCTTTTAAAGCGGCTTCAAACTTACCTTTAGCGAGGTATTGTGCTTCTAATTGATTGGCAAAAGGTATAGGGGTTTCCATACTTGCCACGCGTTTTACAGGGGCATCCAAATACTCAAAACAATGTTCCATTATAAGAGCGGAAATATCGCTTGCAATCCCACCAAACAAAGAATCTTCTTGCAAAATAATGGCTCTTCCTGTCTTTTTTACCGAATGGTAAATTGTTTCGGTATCTAAGGGCTGAAGGGTTCTTAAATCTATTACATCTGCCTGAATGTTATTATTGTTCTCTAAAGTTTCCAACGCCCAATGCACCGCGGCGCCATAAGCAATAACGGTTACATTCTTGCCCGTTTTTAAAACCGATGCTTTTCCAAATGGCAAGGTGTAATAATCTTCGGGAACCTCTTGACGGATACTCCTGTACAAACCTTTATGCTCGAAAAACAACACCGGATTGGGGTCGTTTACGGCGGTTGCCAACAAGCCTTTGGCATCATAAGGAAATGCAGGATACACCACTTTTAAACCCGGGGTTTTGGTAAACCATGCTTCGTTGGTTTGCGAGTGAAACGGACCAGCAGCAACGCCACCACCACATGGCATTCGTATAACCACATCTGCATTTTGATTCCAACGGTAATGCGATTTTGCCAAATAATTAACCACAGGATTGAATCCAGAAGTCACAAAATCTGAAAATTGCATTTCTACAACGCTTTTAATTCCGGCTATAGATAGCCCCATGGCAGCCTCAACAATGGCCGATTCGCAGATTGGTGTATTACGGATTCTGTCTTTTCCAAAGGCTTCAACAAAACCCTCGGTAATTTTAAATACGCCACCGTATTCGGCAATATCCTGTCCCATAATTACCAAATCGTTATGTTGTTGCATGCTTTGTTTTAATCCTTGGGAAATGGCATCTATCAAACGGATCTCTTTGGTGTTTTTATTCGGCGTAATCTCCTCATATTCAAAATTTTTATACACATCATCTAACTCATTGGTTTCATTAGGAATAATGTCAATTTCATTAAAAGCAATGTCTAAATTCTCATTGATCTCTTTTAATATTCCTTCTTTTATTGACACCTCTTCGACTTCATTCAACAACCCTTCGGCTTTTAAAAACGACTGGAAATTAACCACTGGATCTTTTTTAGCCCAGGCATCCATTAGATTCTGCGGCACATATTTAGTGCCACTTGCCTCTTCGTGCCCGCGCATTCTAAAAGTTTTAAATTCTATTAAAACGGGGCGTGGATTTTCCCGAATGTTTGAGGCAATGTTACTAACTTTGGTGTAAACTTCAATAATATTATTGCCATCAATAATATGCGATTCCATGCCGTAACCCAAGGCTCTATCTGCAATGTCCTTACAATTATACTGTTCGCTATTTGGCGTAGATAAACCGTAACCATTGTTTTCAACACAAAACATAACGGGCAGTTTCCAAACTGAAGCCACGTTTAGGGCCTCATGGAAATCGCCTTCGCTAGTACCGCCATCGCCTGTAAAAACAGCCGTAGCCTCGTTTTTGTTTTTTAAGTTACTGGCCAGGGCAATACCATCGGCAACGCCCAATTGCGGCCCCAAATGCGAAATCATACCTACAATTTTGTACTCTTGGGTTCCAAAATGGAACGAGCGGTCTCGACCCTTAGTAAATCCAGATGCCTTTCCCTGCCATTGGGCAAATAACCGCTGCAAAGGGATGCCCCTAGTAGTAAACACACCAAGGTTTCTGTGCATGGGCAATATGTACTCGCTTTGGCTCATGGCCATGGTTACACCAACCGAAATTGCTTCTTGACCAATACCAGAAAACCACTTGCTTATCTTACCTTGACGAAGTAAAATAAGCATCTTTTCTTCAATCATTCTGGGTTTTAGCATATTGGCGTAAAGCTGAAGCAACTTCTTCTTATCGAGATCTTTAGCAATATAGGCCATATTGAATAATGAGGTGGTATCGCTCATAAAACAGGGGTTACAAATTTTATCAAATATAAAATAAAATGGATATATCTTCAGAAAAGTTATCTCAAAATATACCCGAAAAAATCTACAATGTTTTTGTACATTTGTAATACATACCATTAAAAAATTATTCTTATGAAAAGGATACCGAGTGTTAATTTAAGCGACTTTATCTCTAACGACCCCGATAGAAAGCAAAAATTCGTAGATGCCATTGGTAAAGCTTACGAAGACATTGGTTTTGTAGCATTAAAAGGGCATTTTTTAGATGATAAGTTAGTAGATGATTTATACTCTGAGGTTAAACGTTTTTTTAGTTTGCCAACTGAAACGAAACAGAAATACGAAATTCCAGGAATTGGTGGACAACGAGGTTACGTATCTTTCGGGAAAGAAAGCGCAAAAGGCAAAAAAGAAGGCGATTTAAAAGAATTTTGGCACTTTGGGCAGTATGTTGAAAACAACCCAAAATTAGAAGCCGAATACCCAAAAAACGTAACCGTAGAAGAATTGCCAAACTTTAATACCGTAGGCAAAAAAGCTTACAGAATGCTTGAAAAAACCGCAAAATACGTATTACGTGCCTTAGCATTGCATTTAGGTTTAAAGGAAACTTATTTTGACGACTACATTCACAACGGAAACTCTATTTTAAGACCCATACATTATCCGCCAATAACCCAAGAGCCTAAAGAAGCGGTTCGTGCCGCAGCACATGGCGACATTAATTTAATAACGCTTTTAATGGGCGCACAAGGCCGTGGATTGCAAGTACAAAATCACAAAGGCGAATGGTTGGACGCCATTGCAGAACCCGAAGAACTCATGATTAATGTTGGCGATATGCTTTCGAGGCACACCAACAACAAATTAAAATCTACCATACACCGCGTTGTTAACCCACCAAAAGAACTTTGGGGCACTTCGCGTTATTCCATTCCGTTTTTTATGCATCCCATTAGTGATATGAAATTAAATGTTTTAGAAGGTTGCATTGACGAAAAAAACCCTAAAGCTTTTGATGATATTACTGCTGGCGAATTTTTAACCGAACGCTTAATTGAACTAGGGTTGATAAAAAAATAAAAGCCCATCCTAACCTTCCCAAAGGGAAGGAATAAATTATAAAGAAAATAGAATAATAATCTAACAAATAAAACAAAAAACTCAAATACCCAATTTGAGTTTCTCCCCTTTGGGGAGATTAAGAGGGGCTAATATGGATTTACAAGACCAACTAAAAAACTTATTTCCCGATCATATTTCTGAAGAACCAGTTAATGAAACCCAAGAAACAAAAGATTTGTGGCTGCAAGACGATCCTATAATTTGCAAATACGAAAAACGAAAAGGCAAACCCATAACCATTTTAGAAGGCTACACAGGAGCAACCCAGGATTTTAAAGCACTTGCCAAAGACATAAAAA
The DNA here is from genome assembly GCF_042684345.1 of Gelatiniphilus marinus. Classification (NCBI taxonomy): domain Bacteria; kingdom Pseudomonadati; phylum Bacteroidota; class Flavobacteriia; order Flavobacteriales; family Flavobacteriaceae; genus Gelatiniphilus; species Gelatiniphilus marinus. The sequence goes on from NZ_JBHULK010000001.1 coordinate 812,029, forward strand.
AAACACTAAGTGTTGGCGGTAGTTTTAAGGATGATAAAATTATTATTCAAGGTGATTACCGCGATAAAATCATGCAAATACTAAAAGCCAAAGGCTTTAATGTAAAACGCGTTGGCGGTTAATTTATGGCTAAAAAGCTATTGCATATAACAAATGGAACTAGTTTAACAAATTATTTAAACGAACTAGATATTGTTGGAGAAAAACTAACATGGCAAGAAATGCTTTGCGAAGGCCCCACGCTAGCCACTATTGATAACAATCATTTTTTAAGTTTAAGAACTTCTTTTTTAAAAGATTATTACGACATCGATTTAGATGTTAACGAAATAAAAAAAGAGCTCAATAAATTAAATGATTTGGATAATTACACAGAAATTGTGCTTTGGTTCGAGTACGATTTGTTTTGCCACATCAATATGCTGGCAGTTATTAGCCTTATAAAGCAAAAAAAAACAAGACTTCCCATCTATCTGGTTTGTAGTGGTAGGATTAGAGGCGAAAAAAATCTTAAAGCTTTACCAGAACTTACTGCAGAACAACTTTTAAAACACTACAAAAACAAGGTTAAATTAAACCCTGAAGATATACAGTTGGCCACCACGCTTTGGGGCATATACTGCGGCAAAGACCATAATTTGCTTAAACCCTTTATTGTAAAAAGATCGTCGTTTATATACCTTAACAACTGCTTAAAGGCTCATTTACAACGGTTTCCAGATTATAAAAGCGGTTTAAATGCCCTAGAACGTAATATTTTAAGCATCATTAAAAACAACACGGTAAAATCAATGCATCATCTATTAGGATATGCGATAAATTATCAAGGATACTACGGCTATACCGATCTTCAGTTCCATCGAATAATCGACAAGTTGAATATCTTTTTTTCTGTTACTACCAAAGGCTTAGAATTAAACAGAAAAGGACACGAAGCCCTGTTGGGTACTTATAATTTTTCATTACAATTAAACAACAACATGGTTTTTGGCGGTGTTAATAAATTAGATTACCAATTCAACAAAAAACAAAACAAACTCATAAAAACAATTGCAGATGGGCATTAAAGACTCCGAACTTATTTTAAATCCAGATGGCAGTATTTATCATCTTAATTTAAAACCCGAAAACATTGCAAACACCATTATTTGTGTTGGCGACCAAAACCGCGTTGAAAAAATAACAAAACATTTTGATACTATTGAGTTTAAAACCCAAAAACGCGAGTTTAAAACCCAAACCGGCACATACAAAGACAAACGCATAACGGTTATCTCTACCGGTATTGGGCCCGATAATATCGATATTGTTTTAAACGAATTGGATGCCTTGGTTAATATCGATTTAAAAACCAGAAAACCAAAAGAAAAACTTACCAGTCTCGACATAATTAGGGTGGGTACATCGGGGGCTTTACAAAGCAACATCCCGGTAGATTCCTTTGTATTGAGCTCGCATGGTTTAGATATTAATGGCATGCTTCACGCCTACCAAATTGCACCCTTTAGCGATTCAAAAATAGAAAATGCTTTTATAGAACAAACCAACTGGTCGCCTTTAAAAGCAAGACCTATAATTGTAAAAAACAGTAATAAATTAGAAAAACAATTTAAAAGCGAACAGACACATTCTGGAATTACAGCAACTGCCGGCGGTTTTTACGGCCCACAAGGGCGCGTTTTACGCTTACCTTTACAAGATGAAAGTTTAAATAATAATATGGACGCTTTTAATTTTGAAGGCACCTATATTTCAAATTTCGAGATGGAAACATCGGCCATTTACGGCTTGTCCAAATTATTAGGTCACCACGCACTTTCCTTAAATGCGGTAATAGCAAACAGAGCCAATGGCACCTTTAGCCAAAACCCCAGTAAAATTATTGAAGACCTCATTATTTACACTTTAGAAAGAATTTAAAAAAAAACACCAAATGAAGCAAGTAAACATTGGCGGTGTGCCCGAGCATTTTAATTTAGCATGGTATTTATCACTAAAAAAGGGTGAATATAAAAATGAAAACATTAATCTGCGCTGGCACGATTATTACGGTGGCACTGGCGAAATGTGCAAAGCTCTAAGAGACAAGCAAATCGATATTGCCGTTATTCTTACCGAAGGTATTGTAACCGATATTATAAACGGAAACCCATGCAAAATCGTTCAAACCTTTGTGCAAACCCCTTTAATTTGGGGGATTCATGTAGCTCATAACTCGCCTTATAAAACCATTGAAGATTTAAGAGGTAAAAAGGCGGCGATTAGCAGATACGGTTCCGGTTCGCATTTAATGGCTTTCATAAATGCCAAGAACAACAATTGGAATTTAGAAAATGATTTGAATTTTGAAGTGATAAAAAACCTTAACGGTGCTATTGAAGGTTTAACTAACCAAAAAGCCGATTATTTTTTATGGGAAAAATTTACCACAAAACCTTTGGTTGACAACGAAACCTTTAGGCGCATAGGCAATTGCCCCTCGCCCTGGCCTTGTTTTGTAATTGCTGCACGCAATGAATTTATAGAATCCAACAAAAAAGAGCTTCAAACGATTTTGAATATAATAAACAATACCACTACAGCATTTAAAGATATTCCAAGAATCGACAAAACCATAGCAAACCGCTACCAACAAAAGCTAGAAGATGTTAAAGAATGGCTGAGTTTAACCCAGTGGTCTCAGGAGCTTATAGATAAAAAAACACTCAATTATGTACAAAACCAATTGCTTGCTCTAAATATTATCCCAGAAATGGTCGATTACAAAAGGCTAACCCACAAACTCTAAAGGCATTCTATTTCTTAAACAAATGTTAATACTACCGCCAAAGCTATACTAATGGCTATTTTTACAACTTTAAAACCAAAAAAATGAAAAAACTACTAATTCTATGCTGCGCCTTTGCAACTGCTGTAGCATGTAAAGAAGAACCTAAAGATTATGTAACCTTATCGGGCACAATTACCAATAAAAACAGCGACTCTTTAGTGGTTAGAACCAGAGGCTTCTCGAAAGCTATTCAAGTTAACCAAGACGGTACTTTTAAAGATACCCTAAAAGTTGAAACCGGTCTTTATTTCCTGTACGACGGAAGCGAATCTACTTCGGTATTCTTAAAAAACGGATTTGATCTAAACCTAACCTTAGACACAAAAGCCTTTGACGAAACTGTGAAATATACGGGAACGGGATCCGAACACAGTAATTTTTTAGCTGAAAAAGCATTGCTTCAAGAAAATTTACTGAACATGGAAGAACTGACTAAACTGGACAAAGCGGGTTTAGAAACCAAACTGGATAATATAAAAACAGAATTAACTAGATTTTACGAAGCTAATTCTCATGTGGATACCTCAATAATCAACAAAGGGAAAAACGAGATAGAACCCATGCTTAATTTCTATAAGCAATACATAGGCGAATCTATTGCCTTAAAAGAAGAATTGCCAAAAGGATCGCCCTCGCCGGTATTTAATGATTTTGAAAACTTCGACGGCACAACAACCTCACTTTCAGACTTAAAAGGAAAATACGTATATGTTGATGTTTGGGCAACTTGGTGCGGCCCCTGTAAAGCCGAAATCCCGTCTTTAAAGGCCCTGGAAAAAGAATACCATGGGAAAAACATCGAATTTGTTAGCCTATCGATTGATGACGATAGAAGTCATGGTGGTTCGTGGGATAAGGCCAGAGAAAACTGGAAAGCCATGGTAACCGATAAAGAACTGGGCGGCATTCAATTATTTGCACCAAAAGGCTGGCAAACGCAGTTTGTACAAGATTATAAAATTAAAGGCATTCCAAGGTTTTTATTGATAGACCCCAACGGAAATGTGGTAACACCAGATGCCCCAAGACCATCAAGCGCATCTATTAAAGAATTATTTACTGAATTAAATATTTAATTTATTCCATAAAATTAAAATAAAAGAGGCTGTCTAAAAAGTCGATTTCTACTCTAAATGTTACATTGAGCGCAGTATAAATGCTTTGGTTTTCAAAACATTAAAGCTTCGACTCCGCTCAGTTTGACACAGGATAATCACTTTTTAGAGAGCCTCTTTTTATTGCCCATAAAGGTTTTGCACAACCTTTAATTACGGGTTAATATCCTATAATTTTTAGGTTTCGCACAGGCACTTGCAATTATGAGTGGATTAGAACGTAGTAGAACCTGCCGTAATTGTGATTATACATTGTTAGTAAACGGTGTTTTTTTAGATGGTAAATTCAGTTCTGCTAATATTTTATTCAATTCATTCAGCGAATCTTTGTCAATCAATTCCGTATTTATTTTCAACTCATTTTGTTCAGTTTTCAGTGTGTAATCTCCTGCAAACTTTTTAATCCAATTTATTTCTTCAAGAATTATTTTTTTCCCAAATCCATAAAGTCCGTTTTTTTGGATTGTTCCGTTTTCGATAGTGAGATATTGATATGTTAAATCATACAAATAGTGTCCCAAATATAAAATTCCTATTATTAAATATCCGTAATCAGTCCAACGAAGATCTTCATCGGTCACAATACTTAAAATACCGAGTATAAGCCATACCATGCCAAATATTAAATTTATACGTAATCTTTTCTTTTTAAATTTTATTTTCATTTCTATGATTGCTGTTTTTCCTTTTGCTAACTATTTTTTTCTTCTTTTTTATCTTGTTCTTGTTGTTCGGGTTGTTTAAACAAATCAATAAAAGCATCGCCCAAATAATCGATAACACGACTCGCAATTAAGCTATGGTAACCAAAATCTTCTACTGCAATATCGGCAGATCTACCATGTAAATACACACCAAAAACACTTGCTATCAACGGGTTATAACCTTGAGCAATCAATCCTGTTATAATTCCCGTTAGCACATCGCCGCTTCCTGCGGTGGCCAACCCTGGATTGCCTGTAGAGTTAACATACAGCTTGTCTTGAAACACTGTAATGGTATTTGCTCCTTTTATAACCACAATAACATGGTGTTTGTTAGAAAAAGCCTTTACTTTTTTTAATTTATCGAAATCGTCTTTCCAATTACCAATTAATCGCTCTAACTCTTTTGGATGCGGCGTTAAAACAGTTAATTTTGGCAATAATTTTAATAAGGCTTTCTTTTTAGACAGGATGTTAATACCATCGGCATCTATAACCAATGGTGTTATGTTTACTTTTAAAAACGCTTCAAAAGCATTTACAGTTTTGGCTTTTGTACCTATGCCCACCCCAAAACCAATAACTGTGGGTTCTATTTTAAAATCGATTTTAGAAATTAGTGCTTCATTAGTATCAGTTATAACCATGGCTTCAGGAAAAGACGATTGTAAAACAGTATATCCACATTTAGGCACGTAAGCACTTATTAAACCTGCACCTACAGAAAGTGCAGCTCTACTGGCTAAGGTTACCGCACCAATTTTGCCGTAGCTACCACCAATAATAAGCGCATGCCCAAAATGGCCTTTATGCGAAAATTTATCTCTTGGTATGTACATGGGCAGTACCTCGTGTTTTCCTATTAATTCAACTTCGGTTTCTGTGGTGTATAAAAATTCCTTGTCCAAGCCAATATCCAACACTTCCCATTGTACAGTATATTTTGCTGTTTGCGGTAAAAAGAATACCAGTTTTGGCGAAGCAAAACTTAATGTGTATCCCGCCCAAACTACTGCATCTTCATCTTCGGGTGTTTTTTCAGTATTTAAACCCGAAGGAATATCGATAGACAAGGTATAGGCTTTAGCACTCTTAAAATGTACAAATAAGGCTTTTATCCAAGCATCAACAGGTCGGTTTAGCCCAATACCAAATACCGCATCAACTATAATATCGTTGTGGTGTATTTTAGGAAAATCTCCTTTACAGCTCAATAACGTTGGCCAGTTTTTAGTTACGTTTTTAATTCTATCATAATTAACCAAAAAATCTTTCGAACGTTTATCGCTGCAATTCACCACATAGGTTTTAACATTATAGCCATGTGTTACCAAATGGCGCGCAACAACCAATCCATCGCCCCCATTATTACCAATGCCACAAAATACGTGTATGGGCACTTGGGCGCCTTGCATGCGGGCGTGCATCCAATTAAAAATTTGGGTTCCGGCACGCTCCATTAAATCGGTCGATGTTATGTTTTGCCGTTGGGCTGTTAGTTTGTCGCCACTGTAAACTTGTGCTTTAGAAAATATTTTCATCGGGTATGCTATTGTTTTTTTGTATAAATGACTTATTTGGCTGTTATTGTTTTTTTAATCATTATCTGGTTTTCTATATTATTTTAATGAAAAACAGAAACTAGATAAGAATACTATAAAAAAAATCAATTTGTTTTTTTATTGATTTAAAAATAATACTTTTGGTTTGTTTTAAATATGAAAAATGATTCATTTAAACCAAAATACAACAAATACCCGTCCTTATTTTATAGCAATAATAGGTTATACTTTTATTGCAATTACCCCTACTTTTACCCTTTGGGGTTTCTAATTATAATATCTCCGGGCTAACTTTGTAATTATTATAATTACATTTTCTTAAACAATTTATTAAATATACAAATTCATTAAAAAATGAAGGTTTTAAAATTTGGAGGAACATCTATAGGTTCTGCAAAAAATATAGATAAAGTAATACACATTTTAGATAATTATTCAAAAGAAGATGCTCTAATATGTGTGGTTTCGGCTGTTGGTGGTATTACCGATAAATTACTGCTTGCCGGTAAACAAGCACAAAACAAAGACAGTACTTTTTTAGATACATTTAATACAATTAAAGCCATTCATTTTGAAATTATAAATGAACTGAATCCAGATAACAACAAATCTATTATTAATTCTATTGAAAATCGGCTAAACGATCTTAAAAATTTACTTGATGGCATTTATTTGATTAATGAACTATCGCCCAAAACATCAGATAAATTGGTTAGTTTTGGTGAGTCTTTATCGTCTTTCATTATTGCTGAAACTATAAAAAACAGAAGCTTATCGGTTGCACTTAAAAATTCACAAGAATTAATAATTACCAATTCTGATTTTACAAAGGCCGAAGTTAATTTTAATATAACAAATAGTAACATTACAGATTATTTTAAATCGGCCACACAGCAAATTACCATTCTACCTGGTTTTGTAGCCAACTCTACCATGGGCGAGCAAACCACACTTGGTCGTGGCGGGTCCGATTTTACCGCAGCCATTGTAGCAGCAGCATTACAGGTTAAACAATTAGAAATCTGGACCGATGTAAGCGGCATGTTTACCACCAACCCAAAACTGGTAAAACAAGCCTACCCCATTAAAGAAATCTCGTATCAAGAAGCTATGGAGCTATCGCATTTTGGCGCCAAAGTTTTATACCCACCAACGGTACAACCGGTATTGGATTTAAACATTCCCATTCACATAAAAAACACTTTAAAACCCGAAGCAGCCGGCACCATTATTTCCAACAACGCCACAAGCGCAGCATTTCCGGTAAAAGGCATTAGCAACATAAGCAATGTAGCACTGTTAACGCTTGAAGGCAGTGGCATGATTGGTATTCCGGGGTTTTCAAAACGCTTGTTCGAAACTTTGGCTCAAGAAAAAATAAACATTATTTTAATTACCCAAGCCTCATCAGAACATTCCATTTGCTTAGGGCTAGATGAAAACAATAGCGAAGCGGCAAAAACAGCTATCGACAAAGCATTTGAAAATGAAATTGCGCTCCATAAAATAGACCCTATTACTGTTGAAACAGGGCTATCCATCGTCGCTTTGGTTGGCGATAACATGAAAAACCACCAAGGCATTAGCGGTAAAATGTTTAGCACCTTGGGCAAAAACAATATTAATATTAGAGCTATTGCGCAAGGGGCTTCAGAAAAAAACATCTCAGCTGTAATAGACAAAAAAGACATAAAAAAGGCTTTAAACACCTTGCACGAGAAATTTTTTGAAACTCAAATAAAACAACTCAATGTGTTTATAACCGGTGTTGGCAATGTGGGAGAACGCTTGGTAGAACAAATAAAGCAACAAAAAAAATACTTAAACGAAAACTTAAAAATAAATGTGCGCATTATTGGCTTGTCCAATTCCAGAACCATGATTTTTAACGAACACGGCATCGATTTAAACACCTGGAAAGCCCAACTATCCGCAGGCAGAAAAGCAAGTTTAGAAGGCTTTTTCGAAAACACAAAAGCTTTAAACCTACGCAATAGCATTTTTGTAGATATTACTGCAAACCAAGCAGTTGCAAATTTATACCCCAACTATTTGCGCCAAAGTATTGGTGTTGTAGCTTGCAATAAAATTGCCTGCTCTAGCGATTACGAAAACTATAGGCTGTTAAAACGCCTATCGCTTAAATACAATGCTCCGTTTTTATTTGAAACCAATGTTGGCGCAGGTTTACCAATTATAGACACTTTAAATAACCTTATAGCTTCGGGCGATAAAATCACATCGATACAAGCGGTTTTATCGGGGAGCTTAAATTTTGTTTTCAACAATTTCAATGATACCACAAAATTCCACGATGTGGTAAAACAAGCTCAAGAAGAAGGCTATACCGAGCCCGACCCAAGAATAGATTTAAGTGGTGTGGATGTAGCACGAAAAATTTTAATTCTGGCAAGAGAAAGTGGTTTTGAAATGAATTTAGAAGATATTGAAAACAATCCCTTCTTATCAGAATCTGGTTTAAAAAGTGATACGGTTGATGATTTTTACCAAACCTTAATTAAAGATGAAGCACATTACCAACAACTATTTGCTTGCGCGAAAGCGAACCATTGCCAATTAAAATATGTGGCACAGTTTAACAACGGAAAAGCACGGGTTGGCTTGCAAGAAATACCCGAAGGCCACCCGTTTTACAACTTAGAAGGCAAAGACAATATTGTTATGTTTTACACCCAGCGCTACCCAGAACAACCCATGATTATTAAAGGTGCCGGTGCTGGCGCCGATGTTACGGCATCTGGTATTTTCTCTGATATAATTAAAATTGGAAACGATTAAAAAGAATAAAGAAAAGAGAACAAACTCAGTTTTAAATCAATCAATTATCTCTTCTCAATTTTCTTATTTCTATAAAATATGAACGAAATAAAAATATTTTCGCCGGCAACAGTTGCCAATGTTTCTTGTGGCTTCGATGTACTAGGGTTTTGCTTAGATACAGTTGGAGACGAAATGGTAATAAGGAAAACCGACAAAAAAGGTGTTTTTGTAACCAAAGCCGAAGGCTTTAATTTACCCTTGGAAACCGAGCTAAACGTAGCTGGGGTTTCGGCACTAGCTATGTACAATGCCTTAAAACCAGATTGCGGTTTCGAAATTGAAATCTATAAAAACATAAAACCAGGTAGCGGTATAGGCAGTAGTGCAGCAAGTGCAGTTGGTAGTGTTTTTGGCATGAACCAACTTTTAGGCAACCCCTGTAACAAAACACAGCTTACGGCATTTGCCATTAAAGGCGAAGCTTTAGCCAGTAAATGCGAGCATGCCGATAATTTGGCACCAGCGCTTTTTGGTGGTTTTACCTTGGTAAAAAGCATATCGCCACTTGAGATTTTACAAATTCCAACACCAAATAACCTATATGCTACCATTATACATCCGCAGATTGAAATAAAAACCGTTGAAGCCAGAGCCATATTGCCCAAACAAGTACCGCTGGAGGATGCCATAACGCAATGGAGCAATTTTGGCAGTTTAATACATGGATTACACACCAACGATTACCAACTTATAAAAAGGGCGTTGCACGATGTTATTATAGAACCACACCGCAGCCAATTAATTCCGTACTTTAAAGAAGTAAAACAAACCGCTTTACAACATGGTGCTTTAGGTTGTGGGATTTCTGGTTCTGGGCCATCAGTTTTTTCTTTAACTGAAGGACTGGAACAAGCTAAAAATGTAGAAGCGGCCATTAAAAAAGTATATTCAAAAACAAACATAGAATTCGATGTTTTTGTATCAAAAATCAACACCGAGGGTGTAAAGATTATTGGATAAATTAAAATTTACGAACAACTAATAAACAGATTCCCGACTTAGCAGGAATTACATACAATGAACTACTACTCACTAAACAAAAAAGCAGAAAACGCATCGTTTAAAGATGCTGTTATTAAAGGGTTGGCACCAGATAAAGGCCTGTACTTTCCTGAAAGCATAACACCATTGCCATCATCGTTTTTTGATAATATTGATAATTTATCGCATACCGAAATTGCTTTTGAAGCGATTAAGCAATTTGTATCGCCCGAAATACCCAACGATATTTTAAAAACAATTGTCGAGGACACCTTGAATTTTAATTTCCCTGTGGTGCAACTTAACAACACCATTTCTACATTAGAATTGTTCCATGGCCCCACTATGGCCTTTAAAGATGTTGGCGCGCGTTTTATGGCACGCTGTTTAGGTTATTTCAATAAAGATAATAACGAGGAAGTTACCGTTTTGGTTGCCACTTCTGGCGATACCGGTGGTGCCGTGGCCAATGGTTTTTTAGGTGTAAAAGGGGTTAATGTAGTAATTCTTTACCCTAGCGGAAAAGTAAGCGATATTCAAGAAAAACAACTTACAACTTTAGGTAAAAACATTACAGCATTAGAGGTTAATGGCACTTTTGATGATTGCCAAGCCATGGTAAAAACCGCATTTTTAGATGAAGAACTAACAAGCCAAATGCAGTTAACCTCTGCCAACTCCATTAACGTAGCACGTTGGCTACCTCAGCTCTTTTATTTTATGTTTGCTTACAAACAGTTGCACAATAAATACGAAGAGATTGTTTTTTCTGTACCTAGCGGTAACTTTGGCAACGTCTGTGCCGGTATGATGGCACAGCAATTAGGTTTGCCCATTAAGCACTTTATAGCATCTAATAACGAAAACAATGTGGTTACCCGCTATTTGCAAACCCAAGAGTACACCACCAAACCATCGGTGCAAACCATAAGCAACGCAATGGATGTTGGCGACCCCAGTAACTTTATCCGTATTCAAGAAATTTATAAAAATGCGTTTAATACGTTAAAAGACAACCTGTCGTCGTATAGTTTTTCAGATGCAATTACCAAAGAAGCCATGTTAGAGATTTATAACAATTACAACTATGTGGCAGATCCGCACGGTGCTGTTGGCTATTTGGGCTGCAAAGCGTATTTAAAAGACCATCCAAATACACATTGCGTGTTTTTAGAAACTGCACATCCCACCAAGTTTTTAGATGTTGTTGAAGATGTTGTTAAAGTAAAGCAACCTTTGCCTCCTCAAATCAAAGCGGTTATGGGCAAAGAGAAAGTATCGGTTAAAATTTCAACTTATAGCGATTTAAAAGCGTTTTTATTAAAAATTACCTGAAACCAAATAGCCTTGGGCAAACCCGATAGTTATAGAGACGGGATTCTTGGGAATAGCTTCCGGTGCTTGCGGACAAAGAAATAGGTCGTTTGAAAAAGTTAATTTATACTTTAAATATCACTCCCGAATCTTCAGGAGGGCGTAGAAAAAATGCTTTGGTATGCAAGACATTAAAATTTCGACTGCACTCAGTTTGATACTGGATAATCAATTTTCAAACAGCCTCTTTCTTTTAGATTAAAAAAACAGCGGTTAAACACTTAATTTGAAAAGGTTTAAATAAATTTACATTAGTAACAAAGCTACTTCAAATTCTTCAAAATAAAATCTACTGTTTTATTGGTATTGCTGTTTTCTGCATAGGCATCGGTAATATATTTTGCAGGTACAGCCAGCCCTTTATCTATAAACAATTGTATTTCCTTGGTATATTCTAAACTTACTTTACCCGTTAGCAACAAGTTTAAATCGTTACCAGAACGGTAATAATCGTAAACCTTTTTAAGTCCGGTTAAATACAGGTAATCTTTTGTAAAACCGCCACCTCTGTGAGCCCTAACACTTATATAATAAGCGGTTTCCCTGTCTAAATCATATTGGTTATGCAACAAACTAAAGGTTTTGGAAAACGAGTAGCCTTTGGCCAAACTATTTACCGCAATAACACGATAAGCCAGTTCTTTTAAACGTGTAACCGTTAAATTATCGCTCATATATTCTGCAAAAACCGCTAAGCCTTCTTGGGTTTCTTCGTTGTTTGGAAACCCATGCGAAAATATTTTTAACGGGTGCAACAAACCATTCATGGTGGTTACCATGTGCACTCCAATTTCGTGGTTGGTAAGTACGGCAATTTCGTTATCGGAATACAGATGATTGGAATTGAGCACCAAACTTTTTTCATGGTTTGATACCATGGCTATAGCCGAAATTTTGTCGGATTGCTTTATGTGGTAACTAAAATCGTATTGTTTGGAGTAGGTTTTAAAAAAAGACTCGGCTTCCTTGGCGTTGTATTTTGGTACAAATGCTGGCGAATCTTTATCGGTATCTTTAAAATGAAGTATGTATTTTGCGTTTTCTACATCGATTTCTGTAGGGGTACCAAAACAATGCAAGCTGTTGTAATAGAATTTTTTACCGTTACCAATGGTTTCTATGCATTGAATTAAGCCAGAATAAGTATAGATTATATCTTCGTAGAAGTTTTTAATCTCGTTATTTTCAATACATTCTATTTTTTGAGTGAATAATTTTCGATGCAGTTTAAACTTATCGAAGTTTATTTCGGGGTATTTAAAAACGGGTTCGATTAAGTATTTAGATGAGAAGAAACGTGTTTTTTCTGCTTCAATATTTGTTGGGTTTACCAAACTAAGCAACTCTATTTGTTTTACAAGTGCATCAATACTTTTATCGATATCCAATAGCGAATTGCTTGTTACGGTGTTGTGGGTCTTCATATAAATTTCTAATCATTTAAAGCTATGGTAAGTTTGCATAGCGTGTTCCGGAAGGCGTTTATTAAGTTGGGTTTCAATAGCATATAGGACTTCCGGATATATAATATAATCTTGCTCATTGCAATATACCTTGGCTATTTCGGTTGCCAAAACTAAGGTATTCTTAAAATTATTGGTTATGTATTTTAAAAAATAACCGTTGCCTTGAAAGGTATCGTTAATTTTTGAAGTCGATTTTATAGCGTTTGGAAATTTAATTTCAAACAAACTTTGTCGCCAACCCTCAATCGCATCGCCAAAGCGCTTGTTATCGATGTTCAAGGTTCCTAAGTTCCAGGTTGGCACATCCCTATCCCAGCGTTTCCAATTGTAACTGTGCATATCGTAAACGGTGCAAAATCCGAATTTAGATTCTAAAACAGCAATTAAAGTATGTACCATTTTATAGAAATTGGTGTGCTTTTTTAAGCTTTTGTCTTTCATTTTTTCCGAAATCGGTTCGTGCCAAAGTTGCTTTCCCCAAGCGGTATCGAAAACCGCATCTTTTGGTGCACGGTTTAAATCGTACTCAAAACGCGAGTCGCAACCCGCAATAACAATGGGATGCGATTTCACCATGTTTTTAGTTTCTGGGTCTTCTTCGTACCAACGCTCGTATTCGGTATGTATGCAATTATCCCAAAGTTCTTTTCTAAATTGATGCCCGTCGTGAATCGCCGCACAAGCATAAGGTACATATTTATCGATTTTTATGGTAAACGAATAATCTGAAGATACGGCTTCAAAAGTTTCCTCGTTACTAATTTTACTAATTATATCTTTTATTGAAAGTTTTTGCATGATTTATTCTTTAACCAAGCTCCCCCATTCCGTCCACGAACCATCGTAAACCGACATGTTTTTATACCCTGAAATTTCAGCGCCCAAAGCCAAGACACAAGCTGTAATGCCAGAGCCGCATGAAAAAATAATATCATCATCTTTATTTATAATTTTTGAAAAAATGGTTTTCAATTCCTCTTTTGGTTTTAGTAAACCGTCATCATTTAAAAGATTTTTAAAAGGAATATTCTTTGAATTTGGAATGTTTCCCATTCGCAATCCTGCTCTGGGTTCAGCTTCTAAACAATTAAATCGAGCGGCAGAGCGTGCATCGATTATGTTATGGGTTTTGCTTTTTGAAGCTTTTACAACATCATTAAAAAACTGCATGAATTTGGGTTGAAGCTGTGCGACAAAATTACCAGTTTTTCCAGAGTAATTTTTCATGGTTTCTATTGGGAAACCTGCTTTTAACCATGCTGGAAAGCCGCCATTTAAAACTGCCACATTATTATAGCCAAAAGCTTTAAACAACCACCAAACGCGGGCGCTGGAATAAATACCTTTATCATCTGTAATTACAATAGCACTATTGGTATTAATGCCTAAATTTCTGGCTTCTTTTTGAAATTGTTCTGCCGAAGGAAAGGCATTTGGAAACGAATTGGACACATCGCTAAACTTATTTTTTATATCGAAATAGCGTGCCTTTGGGATTTGTTTTTGTGAAGCGTCAAACGGTTTATTGATGGTCCCGTCTAATACAACAAGATTTTCGGCATTCAAATTATTATGAAGCCATTCCGCTGAAACCGTTGGAGATGTTAAGTTTACATAAGAACTCATTTGCTAAATTCTAATTGGTTATAAGATGTCTCAATCGTGCCTCATTTCGGCATGACAAAACAATATGTTTTTTACTAATAATTATTAATTGATTAAGCATCTTGTACCGTTTTTCGCAATCGGGTACGCCTATCGAAAGCTTGGAGTTTATCGATAACTTTCATTTCAAGAAAATCGACCACCTTCTCCTCTATTTTGGTTTTAAGTTTATACACTTTGTTAATGTAGGTTATCCCGCCCGGAGACATTACATTTACCTCGACCAATTTTCCGCCAATAACATCAATACCCACAAAATACAAGCCATCGTTAACTAATTTAGGGCCAATTTGTTTGCAAAGGGCTTTTTCTGCTTTGGTTAAGGTATGGCGCTGCACGCTTCCGCCAGCCGAAACATTGGAGCGGTGATCTTCGTTTCCAGGAACCCGTTTCATGGCTCCAACGGGCTCTCCATTTAGCATTAAAATACGTATGTCTCCAGCATCGGCACCTTCAATATAATCTTGAAGGATTACGTAATTTGAAGTGCCGTCGCCACTGCTGCTAATATAAAAATCAAGCAAAGAGTTAATATTGCTCATCGCCGATTTTTCTATAAGTATTACACCCGAGCCACCAAAGCCGTTAAGTGGTTTCAAAATCATTTTGTCGGCCTTAGATTCTTTAATCTGCCTTATTAAATAGTTTTTACTTTTTGATACGTGTGTTGCCGGAATTATGTTGCTGTGTGCATCGCCAAAGGCAGCGGTATATAATTTGTTGTTGGCTTCTCGCATACCTTGAAGCGAGTTCATAATAAACACATCGTCTTTAACCGAGTCTAAAAAGTTTAGCATAATGGGATCCAACGGTGGATTTGCACGAAAAAAGATAACATCGAAACCCGCAAGTGGCAGCATCTCTTCGCGTAATTGGGCTTTGTTATAAAACGATTTTAGGGACGAAGGGGTTTTATCCATCTTGTTAATAACCGTGCAACTGGCATTGGTAACACTATTTCTAATGGTTAAATTTGCCGGTGTGCACATAGCAACCCCATGTTTACGTTTTACGCATTCTTTAATTAAAGCCAGTGTAGTATCGTTTTCTGGGTCTATATCTTCCCATGGGTACATTATAAAGCAAACGTTCATTTTTTGTTTTTTTGATGGATTATAAAATTAGTAATTATTTTTTAGTTTCCGGTTAGGGTTTTTAAAAGTAAAACTGCAATTTAAAAAGCATAAATACACTAAAATTTTAACCTAAAGTGTAATATTGCCAAATAAACTTAAAAAAAAACGATGTGATTATCTTTAGGGTAACATAATTGGTTTGTAACCCTGAGCTAGTTTCGGGCCAACATTCAGCAAATATCTGCCTGACAAATAATAATGAGATACTGAAACAAGTCCAGCATGACCTTACGCTAAATTATTACTAATTACGTATATACATTTACCATAAAACAAAACCTAGATTAAGCAGCTTTTTTTTATTGAGGACAACAGAAAACGTAATTCCGATCATCAATCATTTTATAATTCATTTGGCATAACACTTATTTTACTACTTTTACCGTCTATTTATAAAAAGCAACTAAAACATGTCCACAGCAAAAAAAGAGTACAAGCGCATTACCGTTAAAACCTTGGTTGATATGAAGGCCAATGGCGAAAAAATATCGATGCTAACAGCCTACGATTATACCATGGCAAAAATTGTTGATGGTGCAGGTATCGATGTGATTCTGGTTGGCGATTCGGCTAGCAATGTTATGGCTGGCCACGAAACCACATTGCCCATAACCCTGGACCAAATGATTTATCATGCATCGTCTGTAATTAGAGCGATAGACAGGTGTTTAGTGGTTGTAGATTTACCTTTTGGAAGTTACCAAAGCGACCCTAAAGAAGCACTGCGTTCTGCTATAAGAATTATGAAAGAAAGTGGTGCTCACTCGGTAAAACTAGAAGGTGGCAAAGAAATAAAAGACTCTATAAAACGTATATTAAATGCGGGAATACCAGTAATGGGACATTTGGGATTGACCCCACAATCTATATATAAATTTGGCACTTATACCGTTAGGGCCAAAGAAGAGCAAGAAGCCGAACAACTTATTGCAGATGCCAAAATGCTTGAAAAAATTGGCTGTTTTGCTATTGTTCTAGAAAAAATTCCTGCTGCTTTGGCCAAACAAGTTGCTGATAGTGTGAGCATTCCCATAATTGGCATTGGCGCCGGAAATGGTGTTGATGGGCAGGTTTTAGTGTTGCACGATATGCTGGGAATGACGCATGAGTTTAATCCGCGTTTTTTACGCCGTTACATGAATTTATACGAAGATATGACATCGGCTATTTCGCAATATGTCGATGATGTAAAAACACAGGATTTCCCGAATGAAAGTGAGCAATATTAGTTTAGACTTCTTAGATTTTTAGACAAGTTTGATTTTTAGATAAATTATTTATTTAAATTTAAACTCTTTAGTTCTAAATTAACTAGCAGTTCTAACTCGTCTAAGTCAAGTCTAACAATCTAATTAATCTAAAAAAATGCATCGATTTAAAGAGTTAGAAATTTGGAAAAGAAGTAGATTATTTTGTTCTGAAATTTATAGTTTAACATCAAAATTTCCTGAATCTGAAAAATTCGGTTTAACCAATCAATTACGAAGAGCTTCAGTTTCTATACCTTCAAATATTGCTGAAGGCTCTTCAAGACAATCAAATAAAGACTTTTCTAGATTTCTTCAAATAACTTTAGGTTCAGCTTACGAAATTGAGACACAGCTATTAATAGCGAATGATTTAAACTTTATAACTAATTCAGAATTAGAAGATGCAATTTCAGAATTACAAGAAATCATTAAAATGGTTTCTAAATTCAAATCAACACTAAAATTCTAAACATCTAACTTGTCTAAAACTCTAAGAATGTCTAAAATATTGTCTTACAAATCAAACCTTATTGTGCTTTATGAGGACAACCACATCATCATTGTAAATAAACGCGTGGGCGATATTGTACAGGGCGATAAAACAGGCGACAAACCATTAAGCGATGTTGTAAAAGCTTATATAAAAAACAAATACAACAAACCCGGAAATGTATATTTAGGTACGGTGCACCGGTTAGACCGACCCACTTCGGGTTTGGTTATTTTTGCGAAAACAAGTAAGGTTTTACCAAGGCTTAACAAGTTATTTGTTTCAAAAGATATTAGCAAAACCTATTGGGCCATTGTTAAAAACGAACCTCAAAAAACAGAAGGCACGCTTGTTAATTGGCTAAAAAAAAATCCTAAAAACAATAAATCTTACGCACATAATAAAGAAATAACCGATAGCAAAAAGGCGATTCTGCATTATAAAACCATAAAGAAACTCGATAATTATTTTTTGCTGGAAATTAATTTAGAAACCGGAAGGCACCACCAAATTCGCTGTCAGTTATCAAGTATCGGATGCCCTATTAAAGGCGATTTAAAATACGGTTTCGACAGAAGCAACAAAGATGCGGGCATTCATTTACATGCTCGGGAAATTAAGTTTGTACATCCGGTTTCAAATAAGCACATTCACGTTATCGCACCATTGCCAAAAGATCCTATTTGGGAGGCTTGCTAAACTTAATTTAATATCTTTATTAAAAAAATGTAACATAATTAACGTGAGTTCGATTTAAAATTTTTATAATTATATACTTTAGTTTGTTGTTTTTCAGCTGTTTGTCATTTCGACAGAGCGAGGAAAGAGCGACGAGAAATCTCATTCAATAGAGATTCCTCCTCATTCTTCGTCTGAATGACATAATTTTAACTTTGTAAATTTACAACCTACTGATTATGAACTATAATTATATCGAACTCACGTTAATTAGTTTGCCACCCTGAACTTGTTTCAGGGCCTTATTCAGCAAATAGCTAGATGTTAAATAATAATGAGATGCTGAAACAAGTTCAGCTTGACATTATTCTATGATTATTATTAATTACGGATATATAATTAAAAATTATTTTGAACACGATTCCAGAAATAATTTCAGCTCAAAAAGCCTATTTTAGAGCACAAAAAACCAAAGACATTGCTTTACGAACAACTTTGCTTAAAAGGCTAAAACAAGAGATTATTAATCGCGAAAAAGACATTTTTAATGCCTTATATAAAGATTTTAAAAAACCATTTTTCGAAGCTTTTTTAAGTGAAAACGCATTGGTTATTGCCGAAATTAATCTGGCCATAAAACACCTAAAAACATGGAGTAAACCAGAGCGGGTAAAATCGTCTATATTATTATTTCCGTCCAAAGATTATATTTACAAATCACCTTACGGCACCGTGCTTATTATTGCCCCGTGGAACTACCCGTTCCAACTCGCCATAAACCCATTAATAATGGCCATTGCGGCAGGTAATACCGTGGTTTTAAAACCTAGCGAGCTTACAGCAAACACCTCGCAATTATTAGCCAATATTATAGAAGATATTTTCCCAAAAGAAATGGCTACGGTGGTACAGGGCGATGTAGAGGTTTCAACCAAGCTCTTAAAAGAGCATTGGGATTATATTTTTTTTACCGGCAGTGTTACGGTTGGAAAAATAGTGGCACAGGCGGCCGCAAAACACCTAACACCGGTAACTTTGGAATTGGGCGGGAAATCGCCTTGTATTATCGACGATACATCAGATTTAAAACTAACGGCAAAACGTTTGGTTTGGGGCAAATTCTTCAATGGCGGACAAACCTGTATTGCGCCAGATTATTTGATTGTAAAAGCTTCAATAAAAAATAAATTAACAGGCCATTTGAAGCGTGAAATTACAAACGCTTACGGTAATGCTAAAAATTCTAAAGACTATCCTAGAATCATCAATCTTAAAAATTTTAAAAGATTGGCACTACTATTAAAACATGCAAATATTGTTTTTGGTGGCGACTTTAATGAAAAAGAATTATACATCGGCCCCACGCTTATTGATGAACCGGATTTAGATAGCGCCGTTATGAAAGATGAAATTTTCGGACCTATTTTACCCATACTTTCTTATGAAACCGAAAGCGATATTGAATCTATAATATGGCATTTTGAAAAACCGTTGTCGCTTTACGTGTTTTCAAAAAACAAACATTTTATTGAAAATACCATTGAGAAATTCAGTTTTGGTGGTGGAGCAATCAACGATACTTTAATACATTACGGCAATGCCAATTTGCCCTTTGGCGGCGTTGGTAAAAGTGGTATTGGCGCATACCACGGCAAATATGGTTTCGATACCTTTTCGCATAAAAAAGCGATTGTAAAACGTGGCACGTGGTTTGATCCGCCACTTAGGTACGCACCGTATAGCAAAGGCAAATTAAAGCTGATTAAAACTATGTTTAAGTGGTTTAATTAAAACGTTGGATAGTTTAAGGTTAGTGTTACACCTTCGTTTGGTTTGGAATGCAGCTCTAATGTTGCATTAATCAAAGCGGCTCTACTTTGCATATTTATTAAGCCAGAGCCTTTTTTAACGGTAGCCATATCGAAACCTTTACCATCATCAGAAGCTGTAATGGTTATTATTTTGGGTTGATATTCTAAAATTATCTTTAGGTTTTTAGCATCAGAATATTTTACCGAATTGGACAAAAACTCTTGTAAAATTCTAAAGATGATGATTTCGTGCTGCCTATTTTCAAAATCTACTTTATCGCCTTTAATAAGCAATTCGGCACTGGTAAATTTCATCTTTTTTAAACGATTCAACTCGTTGCTAATCGATTTTTCAAATCCGATGTTTAAAACCACTTCGTTATTTAAGGTTTTTGAAAGCGAGCGGACTTCTTTCAAACTTTCCTTTAGGGCATCTGTGGTGTCTTTAAACTTATCTTTTACATCATCGGCAACCTGGGCTTTTAAAATACTTAATTGCATGCTCGCAAATGCTAATAGTTGTCCCACATTATCGTGCAGTTCCCAGCCAATATTTTTCAGGGTTTGTTCTTGGCTTTCGGTTTGTGCCAAGGCTATTTCTTTTTCAAAAGCTTGCTGTTGCTTAATACGATCTAAAAGCAATTTGTTTTTTCGTTTTTGAAACACCACAAAAAACACGACAACCAATGCGGTAATAATGACTAAAACCATAATCATGTACACCAGCAAATAGCGTTCGGCCGCGGTAGAAACGGGTTGGGTCTGTGCTAAAAAAACAGTTAAACAGTTACTCATTTTTAGATTCTGGTTTACAATAGATTAATGCAAAGGTAAAGGTTGAGTACATAAATATATTGGCGAATAAATAGATTTGCCATTTTAAGAAAATAAAATTCCAATCGCCGCTGGTATGATATAAATCATAAAACACCAAAGGCGTGATAATGAGCCACCAAATAAATATGGCGAAACTAATGTAAAAATTAATGGATTTATAAAAGGTTAATATCTTGTCGCTTTGCAGAACCTCGATAAAATAAAACACCGAACATAAAAACACAATAATGGCTCCCAAAATACTTATAATGGGGAAAAATGTATTAAAAAAGGCATCCCAATTTATAGCAATATATACTACTGAGAACAAGAAAAAAGCATACCCACTAATCTTAACAATATCTTTAAACGGTTTTGTTTTTAAGATTTTTGAGTAGTAAAAAACAAAAAAAAGTATGGCTCCAACTTTCCAAAAAAATGTATACCACCAATGATTTGTTTCAATAACAGTTCCTTTTAAAAAATTTAGAAATTCACCGTCATCAACATAACCTTTGTAGTTAGTACCAATAAAATCAAAAATCGTTAAATACACTAAAAACCAAATAAAATATTTAACCTCGGTTGTATAATGTTTTTTATATAAAAACACACCTGTTAAAGCCGCTATGGCTTCAAACAGGTGTGTTAATATGGTATAATTATTTAATAAAAAATCTTTCATTTACTAGTTAGGAGGATAACCTCCGCCTCCACTTCCATGATTCAAAGGCTCACATTCCTCGCAGTCCTCCTCATCGTCTTGAAAAGTAAATGGGCTCATACTAGCTTCTGATGTTGAATTTTTAATGGTTGGTACCATAAACAAGGTCGTTTTACCCGTATTCGGATAGGCTCCCAAATATACTCTAAGCCCATTCAGATCATGCCCATTTTCTTTAGCAATATGCTCAGAATAATCTAAGTAATTCCTAATATCTTCTATAGTCCACCAAAACGACCTGTCATCGTTTTCAAACTTCATGCTTGCCCCTTTGCTAAATTTACCAGTGTTCTTCGCTGTCCAAGCATCATTTAATCCTTTTGCTTTGTCTTGGGTAATAACACCAGAAGGCTTATAAAACGTTTCGCTTGATGATTGTTCTGATGGTTTCGCTTCATCTTTAGAGCAACTGTAACTGAGCATACATACATACATACATACATACACTAAATTTTAATACATTTTTTAATTTTTTCATGAATATAATTTTAAAGTTCTTCCAAATATAACAATAAAATTAATCGTACAAAGAAATATTTTTTCTAGTTAGGATAACCAGAACCGCCGCCACCATTTCCTCCTTCATTCAAAGGCTCACATTCCTCGCAGTCCTCTTCATCTTCATCTTGAAAAGCAAACGGGTTCATACTGGCTTTGTCTTTAGCCTTTTTTACCGTTGGCACAACAAACATGGTGGTTAAATTTCTTTTGGTTCGGCCTGCGTTTTCACCATAAACGCCCAAATACACACGAAGCCCCGTTATGGTATACCCCAAACTATCGGTTTGTTTTTTTGAGTAGGCTATGTAGTTTTCAATATTTTTTATAGACCACCATGTTGAACGGTCATCAATTTCCCGTCCTTGTCTAGCTGCTGCAGAATCTACTGCTGCTTTTCTATATTTAGTCCAATTGTTATTTAACGCCATAGCTTGATCTGGAGTAATAACACCTTTGGGTTTTACAATTTCTGTTGCGCCATCATCAATTTGTCTTGGACAATAATAATACGTAGCTAAGGCGCCAATAATAATTCCTAAAATAATGTAGCTTAATTTTTTCATCTTTTAATTTGGTTTTTTAGTTAATAATAGCTGGTCTAAAATAGTAAAAAGTTTTAATTAACTTTAAATTATCTTTCCATAAAACCTAAACCTTTACAAAATCATAAAGGAAAACCAAGCATATCGCCCATGCCTACTGTAAATAACCAACAGCCGTAAATGGCATGCTCAATAGAAACCAAAAGTGTGGACTTTGTTTTGTTATAGGTTACTGCGAACAATAACCCGCCAAAAAAAGTTAATACCAATACCAAAGGATTCTTAAAAAACAAATGCCCTAAAGAAAACATAATTGCATTTATAAACAAGAAAAGGTTTTTATTTTTAAGCGCCCCGCTATATCGCTTAAAATAAAAAGTTCTGTAAACAAGTTCTTGCGGATACACTGAAAAAACGCTGTAAATAATTAGAATTAAAAACCATAATATTGGTTTATTTAATAATACGCTAAAAAGGGCTTCTTTATTGGTAAACCAAACAAAAAGCGTTGTAACCATGGCAATACCTAAAAACTTAACAAGTGTTTGCTTAAAAAACAGTTTCCAATTTAGGTTTTTAGAGATTTGGATTTTTTCCTTTTCAACTTTCAACAACACAAAAACAATGTAAATAAAACCGGTAAACCCAATGATTAGTTTAAGCCACGGCGAATAGCTCAAAGCAAAACTTATGGGCACCAAAATAAAAATGATAAAAAACTCAAAACTTTTATATAAACCCGATTGCATATTAAACGTTAATTGCTGTGGTGTGCTTTACTTCGTTAATTACAAACATACTATGCGTACTGCCAATATGGTTGATGGTGGTTAGTTTTTTTACCATAAACTCCCTAAAGGCTGCCATGTCCTTTACCAATACTTTTAATAGGTAGTCGTAATCGCCACTTACGTGGTAACATTCCAGCACTTCGGTTAGGCGGTTGACTTCCTTTTCAAAACTAACTACAAAATCTTGACTGTGCTTTTCCAGTTTTATATGGCAATAGGCTATAAACCCCTTATCGATTTTTTCTTTGTTTACCAACGCAACATAGTTGTTGATGTATCCATTTTTTTCGAGTTTTTTAATACGCTCGTAAACCGCCGTAACCGATAAGTTTAATTTATTTGAAAGCGCTTTATTAGTTTGCTTGCTATCTTCTTGCAGATAGAATAAGAGTTTTTTGTCTGTATCATCAAAAACCATGGTTGAAAAATTTTCATAAAGATAGTTTATAATCGAATACTTTTAAAACTAAAATCTATTGTTATTAAATTAATTAGATTTATTTTCTTAATAAAGTAACACATATTGTTTTATAATCTAAAAATATTGATTTTTGTATAAATACATAAAATGAAATACCATGGCTTTTAAACCCGCAAACAACATTCAGGACCTACAGTATTTTGGTGAATTTGGAGGTGTTAATCCTTCAATATCCGATGCTTCAACTTATACCTTTTTATCGGCAAAAACCATGTTTGACACCTTTGAAGGTAACGCCGATGGTTGTTATTTATATTCGCGCCACTCATCACCTTCAAACCTCTATTTGGGTGAAGCTTTAGCAGCCATGGAAGGCACCGAAACCGCCAATGTTACAGCCTCGGGCATGGGCGCCATTACACCGGTTTTATTGCAACTTTGCGGTGCTGGCGACCACATTGTCTCTAGCCGAACCATTTATGGCGGTACCTATGCTTTTTTAAAAAACTTTGCACCGCGCTTTAATGTTGAAACATCGTTTGTCGATATAACAAAATTAGACAGTGTTGAAGCGGCCATTACAAAAAACACCAAGGTTTTGTATTGCGAATCGGTTAGCAACCCGCTTTTGGAAGTTGCCAACATTAAAGAGCTGGCAAAACTTGCTAAAAAACACAATTTAAAATTAGTGGTCGATAATACGTTTTCGCCATTATCCATTTCCCCGGCCATTTTAGGCGCCGATGTGGTTATACATAGTTTAACAAAGTTTATTAACGGATCGAGCGATACCGTTGGCGGTGTGGTTTGTGGCACTCAAGAATTTATAAACAATTTGCGCAATGTAAACAACGGTGCCTGCATGCTTTTAGGCGCAACTATGGATAGTTTGCGAGCAGCATCAGTGTTGAAGAATTTAAGAACCTTGCATATTCGCATGCAACAGCATAGTGAAAATGCTTTGTATTTAGCTGAAAAATTTGAAGCTGATGGTTTAAAAACGGTTTATCCGGGATTAAAATCGCATCCTTCTCATGAATTGTTCAAATCGATGATGAATGAAAAATACGGATTTGGAGGTATGCTAACCATTGATGTAGGTGCTTTGGAAAAAGCCAACGAACTTATGGAACTGATGCAAAACAGAAACTTAGGCTATTTGGCTGTTAGCCTTGGGTTTTATAAAACCCTGTTTTCTGCCCCGGGAAGCTCCACTTCATCAGAAATCCCTGAAGACGAACAAAAAGAAATGGGTTTAAGCGATGGATTGATTCGGTTTTCCATTGGATTGGATGCCGATATTGAGCGGACCTACAAACAGATGCACCAATGCATGAAAACCTTGGATATTATTTAAGCAAAAACCCTTTAGAATTCTTTAAAAAAAAGGTTGCTTTAAAAAGTTAATTGCACCAAACACTTTAAAGGCATAGTAGTATGCGCTATTTAAGTGTTTAGTGCAATATAAATAACCTTCTTGCTTTAAAACCTAACCGATATTTTACCTCTTAAAAAGAACGGGGTCCCGGGTGTAAAATGAATTTCTTCAACCGCATCGGGCTCATTAAACAATCTACTTTCGGTTGCAAATTGGGTTTCGTTCCACTCGCTATCGAATAAATTTTCAACAATCAAACCAAACGTCCAGTTTTTATGGTTATAGTTCAAATTAAAATCGGTTATAAAATAGCCATCTGCCACAATGGAATTATCCTCATTTGCTGGACGATCTTTAATAAACCTATAACTTAATCCGCCAGAAAAATTACCCAAATCCCTAAAACTTAAACCACCGGAAGAGGTTAAGTCTGGTGCCAACGGAATGTAATCTTGTCCGCTAGGGTCATCACTACTTCTGGCATAGGTATAATTAACATCGGTATTAAAAAACAAGCCATCTGTTAATTGGTAACGCAGGCCAAAATCTACACCATAGCGTTTTGTTTTTCCGCTGGGTTCCACAATTCCGGCATCGCCAACATACACAAATTCTTGTTGTAAAAACAAGCTCCACAGTGCTGCATTAATAACCAAACGGTCAATGGGTTTCATAATTACACCAAGATCGGCACCAAAAGCGGTTGGCAAAATTTTCTTGCCGTTATTGGCGGTAACTACTCTGGTATCGTTGGAGTGGTAACCTAAACCGGTTTTTGCAAACACCTGCAATTTTGGAGATGCTGCGTAAATAAAATTCAATTTTGGGCTAACCAAAAATTTATTTTCACTTTTATTATCGTAGGCAGCTGTTAGTAAATTTTCGTAATCGAAATTAAAATAGTCTAAGCGCAAGCCCGGGTTTAGTGTCCATTTATTTTTTTTGTAGGTTAAATGCGCATAAGTAAATCCGTTTAACTCATCAATATTCCCGTAAGCCAATCGTTCTAAAATGGTTTGCCTGTTTAATGTTCTTGATAATTGCACATCGTTAACATCATCGTACCTAAAACCAACACCTAGCTCGTATTTTAACTGGGCATCGTGGTCTTTTAAATGAAGCGAATGCTCGTAAGCTGTTTTTGCACCTATTATGGTTCGGTCTTCTTTTTGATGGATTTGATCGCCATTTACAGGATCTTCTAAAAAGAAGGTAAAGTTTGAAAACAATTCGAAATCGTATTTTGAAAGGTAAGCCGATGATTTTATTGAGGAATGCTCGTCCAGTTCTTTGGTATGATTGATCCAAAAATTGCTTCGGCTGGTGTTGCCGCCCTCGGTATCGTCTATAGCCCCAAAACGACTAATCAATCCGCTTTCAACAGCACGTACCGGAATTTGCCCAGAGGCATCCCACTTGCTTTGAAAATGTGAAATAGCCATGTTAAATTCTTGGTCTTTATAATTATTGAAATTATAGCGCCCCATAACATTGATACGGTTAAAATTTTGCGGCGACTCGAAAACACCATCAGACAGCATAAGCTCTGATGCTAGGTACGCCTTACTGTGTTCCTCATCGACAATCTTAAGCATACTCAACGCACGCAATGTACCGTATTGGCCCGCTTCAACCGAAACGATATTATCATCAATGGTTTTTTTGGTATTAATATCTACGTAACCCGCCGTATTAAAATTGCCTTTGTTGGCATAATAAGCCCCTTTTGCAAAATCGATATTATCAATGGTTTCGGGTATTATAAAGTGCATATCGGCATAGCCTTGGCCGTGGGCATGCGACACCATATTTACCGGCATACCATCTACATCTATGGCGATATCTGTTCCGTGATCAATATCAAAACCCCGTAAAAATATCTGTTCTGCTTTACCGCCGCCAGCATGCTGACCGATAATCAATCCCGGGATTTTCCTGAGGATTTCCTGCGATGATTTTACGGGACTTGTTTTTAAATCAACATTAACAAAATTACTTAATACGTTTACTTTTGAAACGATTAAAACCTGATCTAAAGAAGCCGATGAAATTTTTAACGTGATATTGATTTCGCTATCTAAATGTTTTTCAACAATAACGAGCTCCTGGTTTTCGTAACCTAATTGATAAAAGTAGATGATGTCGTTTATCGAAATATCGTCTAACTCAAAATAACCAGAAACGTTGGTATAGGTATATGCGCCCGTGGTTTTGTTGTAAACACCAACGCCTTGCAAGGGTTTATTGTTATCTTCAGATACAACAATACCGCTTAATTCGTGAGCTTTTACGCTGCTAAAAACAGCAAAAAGCATATATAAAAGTATATGTTTTTTCATTTTATGGTTTTTGTAATTGCGCACTACCCAAACACCAGATTAGGCAAAATTTGCGCAATTGTTTATTAAAAAAAAAGTGAATTGTGTTTAAACACCGCTTGTCTTTATTGAAAAACTTTATCAATTTGTTTTTTAAGACAGTTGTACATTTAATTGCTTTGGAGGGATTTTTATTTTTCTGTAAAAAAGATCTTTTACTTTTTCTTTATAGGAATCGATAACTGTGGTTGATTTTGTGGCAACTAATTTTTGAGCCTGATGTTTTGAATTATGATAATGTTTATCGATGATATTATCAACAAGATTTGGCATGTTAGAGTTTTTTGAATGCTGGCCAGTTACAGACAAACCATCTAATAAATCTAGTATATTATGCTTGTGATATCTGGTTTTTGACTTCTTGAATTTATAATTTAGGTTTTCATTTTGGTTGTGCGATAATACATTATCGGGCATTTCCAAAGCATGCGAGATACCGTGCAATACATATTTAATCTCTTTGTGCAAAGGCATAAACACATATATAACGCTTATGGCTATAGCGGTAAATTTTATAATATGTGCTTTTAGTTTTTTCAAGTTTGGCTTTAATTAGTTCTCTTATAATAATTCTAACATGGTTTGCTCTAAATAATCTGAATAGGCTTTAATGGTTGGTAAATTAAATACTTTGTTGAGCGGGATTTCCAATCCTAGCTCTTCATTTAACCTGGAGGTAACTCGTATTGCCGCGAGCGAGTGGCCGCCCAAAGCAATAAAATTATCGTGGATACCAATTTTATTTAACCGTAAAACATTTTTCCAAACGCCCTCAACTAGTTTATCAATTTCGTTTCTTGGTGGCACATAAGCTGTTTCCAGTTCAAGTTGCTCGGTATTAAAGCTGCGAAGGGTTTGCTTATCAATTTTACCGTTTTTGGTTAGTGGCATTTCATCCAAATACTTAAAACTGGAAGGTAGCATGTACTCTGGCAAACGTTTAGAAAGCTGATCTTTTAATTCTTTTACTGAAATAGATGGGTTACCGGTATAATAAGCCACGAGTTTTTCATCGTTTTCAAAAGCATCAGATTCTTTATAGCCTATTTCTTCCATAATGCGCTTTACTTCAACCTCCTCAATATATTCGTTTATTTCTTCAAGGCTTTCATCTCTGGTTTTGTGCCCTAAGCGTACATCCCAACTGTACGGAAACGAATAATTGCTATAGCCTTTTTCTTTTTTATGCACATAAATTCCAACTTGATTGATGAGGCAATTTGTAGATCGCCCTGTATCTGTTGGCCTTACCCAACCTATTTTTTCATCTAAATACGTAAGCATTTCTTCTAAACTCACATCGGAATATCTGTAAAAATCTACAAACTGTACTTTATCAAAAACCGCATCATCCTTAAACATGGATACGTCCAACAAATCTTTTACAGCGTCTTCCTCTCTGTGGTATAGTTTTCTGACTTCTAAAATGGTGTCGTCAATTTTTTTTACATCCAATTCTTCGTCCCAAAAAAGCTCTTCGGTTAAACGTGTTTCGAAAAACTGCCCGCGGGACAACCCTGTAACGATAAACGGAATTTGCTTTTCGATGGCTATTTTGGTACTTAGCGTGTAAATGGTTTTAAAGCAACCATTGCATACGTTTTTGTGGCGGTTTAAACTGTCGATAAAAATGTCGTTCATGTGTTTGGTGGTTCCAAAAACATGATCGACACCAAGCTTTTTAACAATGCGTTTTACGTTATCGATAGCCTGTTCGGAAATGTATCCGTTATCCAAAGTAAAGGCTAAAACCTTTAAGCCCATGCCCACCAATTGAGCCAAAATATAGGTACTGTCTTTCCCGCCGCTTAATAGCGATATGCAATCGTAAGTTGGGTTATTGCCTTTGTTTGCGGTTAAAATCGTTTTTAACTCATCTTCGGTTTTAAAGTACTTTTCAGCTTTGTCTTTATAGTTTTTAAAGGCATTGCATAAATGGCACACACCGTTTTCATCAAAATCGGTATTGGGGTAATTTGATGGCAATCCGCAGTCTTTGCAATTAACAACATCTGCTTCGGCAATTTTTATTTTGCTGCTCTTAGCTAAAACAACAGCACAATTTTCTATGCCATTTATAGCGTTTAAATTAGATTCGATGTCGGTTAGCTCGATGCGATAACCGCGCAACTTAACCTGCTCGTCCACTCTACCTAAATATTCGTATTCGCCATTTTCGTTTATTCTGGCCAAATCGCCGGTATTGTACATTTTTTGTCCTTTTATAAAAGGATGGTCTGTAAATTTTTCTTCGGTTAATGCGTTTAAGCCTAAATAGCCATTTGCCAAACTATCGCCACTTAAATACAAAGTGCCAACAACTCCTTTTGGCACTAGGTTTTTATAGTCATCTAAAATATAAGCATGCATGTTTAAAATGGGTTTGCCTATGGGCACCGAACTATCTTGATGTGTTTCTGGGTTAAACTCGCTTACAATACAGCCCACGGTGGCTTCGGTTGGACCGTATTCGTTATAAATCTGCACGCGATTACCAAATGCTTTTTTTATAGACTTACCAAGACTAACTTTAAAATCTTCGCCACCAACTATTATTTTTTCGATAGCAGAATCTGTTAAATCTTTATCTTTAAAAAGCATTAAATGCGACGGTGTAAGCTTAATGGCATTGGCTAAATTATCTTTTACAACATTTAAAACCGCGGTATCTGGACCAGAAGTGTTTTCTTTGTAAACAAGTATTCTTCCGCCGCTAACTAATGGCAAAAAGGTTGATGTAATAGTTAAATCGAACCCT
Source organism: Gelatiniphilus marinus (assembly GCF_042684345.1). Taxonomy (NCBI): domain Bacteria; kingdom Pseudomonadati; phylum Bacteroidota; class Flavobacteriia; order Flavobacteriales; family Flavobacteriaceae; genus Gelatiniphilus; species Gelatiniphilus marinus. The sequence goes on from NZ_JBHULK010000001.1 coordinate 842,241, forward strand.
ATGGAAGTGCAAAGTGCAAAAGCCAATGTGCTATTAAAATTATAATAATCTTTAGCCCAAAATATATAATTTGAAAGTGCTTTGTTTGAAATTTGAACGCCTTTTGGGTTTCCTGTGGAGCCCGATGTGTAAAGTACATAAGCGAGCCCGTTTTCATCCTGTTTAATATCTAAATTTTCAGAAGATTGGTTTGCCAAATCTGCTTTAATAGCTGATGTATCAATAATTGGAATTTCAATAGAAACCAAGTTATTTTTTAAATCATTATTGGTTAAAACATGCGAACAATTGGAGTCTGAAATTATAAAACCAACACGTTCTGAAGGTTGGCTGGAAGCAATGGGTACGAATGCTGCGCCTAGTTTTTTAGTGGCTAAAACACTAATAATGTAATCTGAATTCCTGTAATTATAAATTGCAATTTTATTATCGATTACAACACCTTGCTTACTTAAATAATGTGCAAGTTGATTTGCTTTTTTATTAAGTCCCTTATACGTTAACGTTTCATTTTTATATTGTAGCGCAACAGCATTGGGATTGGTTTTGGCATGATTTTGAAAAGTTTCTAAAATGGAAATGTACGGATTTGAAAGCCCTAATTGTGGCGTTAAAAAACCTGTGATTTCTTTGGTTGATACTAATGCTTGCTTGTTTATGGGTTGGTTAATATCTTCAATTATGGCATCAACTATTTTTAAAAAATGCAGTGGTACTTGTTGCGCCACTTCATTATTAAAAACAACGTTGTTTAAATCGAAATGCACTTCCATATTGCCTGTGGCATCAAAATCGTAAATGTGGCATCGCAACTGGTGGGTCATGTCGATATGGTTGGTGTGCATCCATTCAGACTGCATTGGCATTCCGTTAAAATCTGAAAAACTAGCGGTTATAAAATTAAAAATAGTATTAAAGCTTCTGCTTACTTCTGGCACAACCATTCCTGGTTTTACGTGCCTTAAATAGTTGTTGGCTTCAATGTTTAAACGTTGCAGTATAGTGTAAAAGGTATCGTTATCGGTTAGCTCCATAACCACTGGAAATATCTCTATAAATAGACCAACTGTATTTTGATAAGTGGTGTTTATCCTGTTGTGTGCCGGCGCCCCAAAAACTATTTTTTTGTCGCCACTTATGCGGTGTAAGTAAACAAAAAAAGCGGTTGCCAATATATTGAAATGGGTGAGGTTTGACGACCAACTTCTTATTTCTGGTTTTTTAGCTAAATCTTTTATTTTTTGATAGCGCTCTAATCCTAATTTTACAGATACGCGTTTTGATGCTGTACTGTTCTCTTTTGATTGCTTTCCGTAAAAATTTGAGGTTTTGCTGAGACCTTTTATCTTACGGGTCCAATATTCATAATTTTGTGCATTATCTTGTTTTTGTTGATTATTTTCAAAAATAATGTAATCTTTAAATGAAGGAATTTCAATCATTTCATTTAAAGCATCGTTTTCTACATGCTTATATAATTGGGTTAAATATTTGTAAACCAATGTAGCCGAAACCGCATCTGTAACCAAATGGTGCATGTTTAAAAACCAAATGTACCTTTGATTATCAATATTGAGCAATGCCGCATCGAATACTTGTTTTGTTAAATCCAAAGGTAGTTCGCTTCTGTGCTTTAGCCAGTTTTTTATGTCGCTCTCGTTAGCATCATTATCAAAATGGATAAGTTCCAACTCAACATTTGTATTTAATGTTATGGTTTGATATGGCGTACCGTCTTTTTCTAAAAAAACAAACCTGAGCGCATCAACCTGCTCAACCAATGCTTTAAAAGCTTTTTTAAAAACCGCCACGTTAATGGCCCCAGAAATATCAAAAGCGTGTGTAGTGTTGTGCAATGGCGATTCTGGATTTAGTTTTTGTCCTGCCAACAGCATTAATTGACTTTGGGTTAATGGCATGTATTGGTTGCTCATATTTAGGTTGTCTATATCAATTGGGTTATTTTTTGTTGTATGTAATCGGTTATCGTTTCAATGCTCTTAAAGTTATCAAAAGTCATCTCTTCTGATAGCACTTCGATACCAAACTCCTTTTCAATAAAGTTTACAAGTCTTATCATACCAATAGAATCTACAATTCCCGAACTTAAAATATCATCATTAAAGGCTATTTTTTCTGGTTGGTCTTGTACAAATTCGTTGGTTATGTAAGTGCTTAAAATTTTATTTATTTCCATAGTAAGCCAAGTGTAAAATTAGTCGTTAAAAAGTTGATTAATAATTAGCTCAGGTAAGTTAACATCAATAAAAATTTCATTTTAAATAACCTCAACATAAAACATAGCATTTTTTATATCAGAGTAATAAAACAAAGGTATAAGAAATAGCGCTACACTTAAAATACATTTTATGCAACTTGACGACTAATTTATTGAATTAATCGAAAATAATAACCTATCTAGCATAGAATATTTTAATAATAACGATATTGTTTAATAAAAAATTCAATTTCAAACCATCCATTATGCAAAAAAAGCTATTGTTTCCGTTGTTGTTTATTTTCATAGTAATTGCCTCAGTTAAATTACAGGCCCACAATCCAGATAGAAGTATTATTTATTTAAAAATCTATGAAACATCCAATATTGAAGGCGAATTTCATATCAACGTAAACGAATTAAACGACATTTTAGGCTTTAGCATTAGCCAAAGCTTTACCGTTGCAGATATAAAATTGCATAGGCAGGATATACAAAACTACCTTTTAAGCACGACCAAGTTCAAATCCTTAAAAGGCCATCACAACATTATTTTTGTTGACGAACTTTATACCATTCCCACTAGTTTTGGAGATTTTATCTCTTTAGGCTTTTATTTAGATAACTCTGTAAACATTGCCGATAATATTGAAATTACTTTTAAATCTTTTTTAGAAGAAGACCCGAACCATATTAATTATGTAACCATACAGCATAACTGGAAATCTGGTATTATTAACAATGAGGCTATGATAGCTTTAGTTTACGATAACGAAAATTACACCAAGGTTTTATCGGTAACAGACACATCGGTTTGGAAAGGCTTAGTGGCCATGGTAAAAGAAGGTATTTGGCATATTTGGATAGGTATCGATCATATTTTATTTCTATTGGCACTTATATTACCATCGGTTGTTAGAAGGCGCAAAACCAATACAAGCAAATACAGCATTTACGGTTGGGAGCCAGTTATGACGTTTAAAACGGCTTTTATTTACATTATTAAAGTGGTAACCTTTTTTACCATAGCCCATACCATAACCTTAACGCTTGCTTCTCTGGAAATTGTAATGTTACCCTCTAGAGTTGTAGAATCCATTATCGCGTTTTCAATAGGTTTGGCGGCTTACCATAATATTAAACCCATTTTTAAAATGAAAGACTGGATTATTGCTTTTATCTTTGGGTTATTCCACGGATTTGGTTTTGCCAGCGTTTTAAGCGATTTAGGGTTAACCGGAGAATTTTTAACACTATCGCTGTTAGGGTTTAATATTGGCGTAGAAGTTGGTCAAGTGGCCATTATTGCTGGCATTTTTCCTGTACTTTATTTAATAAGAAAGTATAACTTTTACCCAAAGTTTTTGGTTTACACATCGGTATTGCTCATTATTATCTCGTTATATTGGTTTATTGAACGTGCATTTGATATTAACCTGCTATTTGATGATTACTTAATAATGTATGCCTACGAAACAGCAAAATGGCTCGGGCTTAAATAGTTTAACTCAATACATGGCTTGTGAAAAAAGATATAGAAAAATCATCAGTACTCGACAGATGGAAAAACAGAGATAAAGTAAAACCTACTGCAAACGTTATAAAAAAAGCCCCTTTGCAGGAAAGCATACCTTTGTCGCACGGACAGAAAAGACTGTGGTTTTTGCAGCAAATACACCCTACAAGTCCTTTTTATAATTACTCTGAAACATATACTTTTAATGGCTCACTTCAAGAAGATTCGCTTATAAAAGGCCTTAAAAAAGTATATAACGACCATGATATATTACGAACTACATACCATATTAAAGACAGCAACATTTATCAAAAAATTGATGAGTCTGCGGTTTTAGACATTTCTACCCACAATTTAAGCACTCTAACAGAATTAGAAGCCAATGCAAAGGCCTCCCAGATTATGGAAGCCCAAGCCACTAGGCATTTTAATTTAACAAAAAATCCATTGGTTAGAGTAGCGCTAATTAAGATAAACAACCAAAAGCACATACTGCTAATCACACTGCACCACATTGCTACCGATAAGTGGTCCATGCGAATTTTTAGAGACGATTTAGCAAGCCACTACAACGCATTAACTTTAAACACCGCTTTTAAAAATAAAAGAACAGAGCTTCAGTACTCAGATTATGCACATTGGCTACAAACCAAAAAAACAAATACCAAACAGCTAGACTACTGGAAAAACAAACTCGCTGGAGAGATTCCTAATTTAAATTTACCCACAGATTTTGTTAGGCCACTGCAACCCTCTTTTAAAGGTGCTGCCTCATACACTCAAGTATTTAACCGCGATTTATCCAGCAAATTGCTAGCCTTATCAAAACAATTAGAAACCACTCCGTATGTGCTCATGCTTTCTGTATATTATGTTTTTTTGCACAAATACACAGGACAAACAGATATTTTAATAGGCTCGCCAGTAACCAACAGAGACCAAAAAGTACTCGAAGAGCTTATAGGCTTTTTTAACGAAACCATAGTTTTAAGAACCAAAATCTTACCAAGCACCACTTTTAAAGATCTGGCATTACAAGTAAGAAAAACAACCTTAGAGGCTTTTGCTAATAAAGATGTACCGTTTGATGTTTTGGTTAAAGAACTAAAGATAGAACGATCGTTAAGCATAAACCCATTCTTTCAAGCCATGTTTCTGTACCATTCGGTACCAGAAAACCCGTTTTTTAATGATGATTTAAAAATGACGCATACTTGGTTTGATTCTAAAGTTTCAAAATTTGATCTCACCATATATATTTCTGAAGAAGATGGGTTGTTATCATCAACATTCGAATATGCCTCAGATCTATTTAGTGCGCCAACAATCGATCGTTTTCAAAATCATTTTAAATTACTTTTAGAAACTATTGTAAAAAACCCAAACGAGCGCATCTCAGAAATCCCCATGTACACCGCTACCGAAAAGGCGTTTTTACTAAATAAAAAACAACCCGTTTCCAAAAACTTTACTCAATTTAACGGTATTCATAATATCATAGAAGATATTTCTAAAAAACATCCAGAAAACGTAGCTTTAACCTATAATGGTAATTCGATTACTTACAAAGCGCTAAGCGAAAAATCAAACCAAATATCACAAGAGGTATTAAAAAAATCGAGCCAAAAAGAAATTGTAGGATTGTGCATCGAGCGCTCTTTAAATATGATTGTTGGCCTACTGGGTATTTTAAAAGCAGGCTGCGCCTATTTACCAATAGATCCAGAATACCCAAAACAGCGTATTAATTTTATACTTAACGACGCAAAGGTTAGCACCATAGTAACTCAAAATTCACTTTTAAATCTTTTTGATGATTTTGAAACTAACCACGTTTTAATTGATACCATTGATTACTCAAAAAATGATGGTACTATTGAGTTTCCAATAGCAAAAGAAACCGATTTAGCTTATGTAATTTACACTTCGGGCAGTACCGGAAATCCAAAAGGCGTGCCCATTACCCACAAAAACATTATAAACTCTACGGCTGGCAGGTTGGATTTTTATGATGAAAATCCATCGGCTTTTTTGCTCATGTCCTCAGTTTCGTTTGATAGTTCTAAAGCCGGTATTTTCTGGACCCTGTGCACAGGCGGCAACCTGGTTATTACCAAAAAACGCATTGAACAAGATATAAACAAAATAGAAACACTAATAAAAAAACACAATATAAGCCATACATTAATGCTGCCATCGCTTTACCAATTACTATTGGAACACGCCAGCATTACAAATTTAAAAAGCTTAAAAACCACTATTGTAGCAGGAGAGGCCTGTGGTAAAAGTTTATGTAAGCTACATTTTAAAAAGCTACCAACGGTAAATTTATACAATGAATATGGCCCTACTGAAGCCACGGTTTGGTGTATTGCACATAAAATTACCCAAGAAGATTTAAAATACAACACCATTCCCATTGGTAGCCCTGTTGCCAATGCAGAAATTTACATTCTTGACAAAACACGTAACATGGTACCCTATGGTGCCATTGGAGAAATTTATATTGGCGGAACGGGACTATCTAAAACCTACTTAAATAGGCCAGAACTTACAGAAGCTGTATATATAAAACACCCTATTAACACTGAAAACAACAAAAAACTTTACAAAACAGGCGATTTAGGCAAATTTAGAAATGATGGTGCCATTGAGTTTTTAGGTCGAGCAGATTATCAAGTTAAAATTAGAGGGCACAGAATAGAACTTGACGAAATAAAAAAAGCAATACTTGAAAGCAATCTAGTTAACAAAGCCATAGTAGTAACAGAAACCAGTGGTGGTAAAAATGACATTATTTATCCAAGTACATTCACCAATATTGCCCTAATTGCCAAAATACTTAAAGACAACCTAACAACTAATGAGATAAACAAGCTACTAAATGCCGTAAATCTTTTTGATATTACGGGCAATATAAGCGATAATATAGAAACATTATCAATAAGCGAGCGGGAGTTGCTTTTTTTAAAAATGAAACAGTTAATGGCCAACAAGCCTAAATCTAACTTAAAAAAACCTAAGCGCATTGTTGCATACATTACCAGTAACCAAGATTTAAACACCACAAAACTCAAAGCCTTTTTAAAAAACAAAATACCCGATTACATGATGCCTTCAAGCATTATAAAGCTAGAAGAATTCCCTATGCTTCCCAATGGAAAAATTAATATCAAGGCACTAAGGCAAAAAGCCACTTCGCATTCAAACTCAGAAAAAACACAAGAATTTAAAAATCCAATAAACGCTGTTGAAACTAAACTTGTACAAATTTGGCAAGAAGTACTTAACATAGAATCCATAAGTACTCAGGATAATTTTTTTGATATTGGCGGAGATTCCATATTAAGCATTCAAATTATAGCAAAAGCAAAAAAACTAAACTTAAACCTTACGCCCAACCAGTTATTTGATAACCAAACCATAGCAGAACTTTCGAAATCAATATCGAACAAAAAAGAAGCAACTTCCAACCAAGAGCTACAAAATTTAAAATTAAAACATATCATTGGCATTAAACAACAAGGCAAAAACGCACCTTTATTCTGTATTCATGGTGGTGGCGCACACTTCTTCTTTTATAACCTTTTATCAAAATATATAGATAAAGAACGGCCTATATACAGCATTCAAGCATCTAGCATTGATGCAGACTTGATTCTGCACGACAGTATAAAACAAATGGCTCTGGATTTTATAAATGAAATTAAGCAAGTGCAACCACAAGGCACTTACCACATTATGGCCTACTGCTTTAGTACTGCTGTTGGTTTAGAGATTTCCAGAATTCTAAAAAAAGAAGGCGAAAAAGTAAACCTGATAATTGTAGATACCGTAGCTAAAAACCAAGATAGATACGCCACATCAAGAATTAAGTTGAGAACAGCACAGTTTTTTATACGCTTATTTAAAAATCCGTTTAAAGCAGTAAAACTATTTGCTAAGTCTAGAATAAACCGCATTATAAAACCCGCTGTAAGCAAACATATTGGCAACAAAGAGCAAAGAAAAATTGCAGTGCTAAGAGACAACCAAGTTAAAAACTATTTAAAATACAATTGGCCACCTTACCATGGAACAATTACCGTATTAATTACCGAAAAAGAAGATAAAACGATGAACCAAGATATAAAAAACACATGGAACGAAATTGCATCAAACCAAATAAAAATAGTACCCGTAGAAGGCCACCATACCACGTTGTTTGTAGATCCAATTGTAAAGCATACATCAAAAACCTTGGAAAATTGTATGCAAGAATTTGAAAACAGCCATTAAAAAATGCACAATAACAATATAACAAAAAAACCTTATTTACTATTAAAAAACGTTGTACATGTATGGTATGCATATTTTTCTAATAACACCAATAACCTAAATTATTATTTAAAGCTGCTTTCTGAAGATGAAATAAAAAAAACATCAAAATTCAAGTTTAAAACCAACCAGCAACAATCCATCATCTCTCGAGGTATTTTAAGACAGTTATCTAGTAAATATCTAAACATAAAACCCGAATCCCTAAGCTTTAAATACGGCAAATACGGGAAGCCTGAATATGATTTCGATTCAAAATTAAAATTCAATATTTCCCATTCGGGGGGTTTAATCGTACTTGGTTTTGTTAAGGATTTTGATATTGGCGTGGATGTTGAAAAGGTTAAAAATGATTTTGATGTATTGGAAATCGCTTCAAATTTTTTTTCGGCATTAGAAATCGAAGCCTTAAAAAAAGTCCCAAAAGAAAAACAGGTCGAAAATTTTTACCGATGCTGGACACGAAAAGAATCGTTTGTAAAAGCCAAATCTCTAGGGCTTTCGTTTGCATTGGATTCGTTTTCGGTTTGTATAAATTCAAACAGTAAAAGCAAATTATTGGAAACAAAATGGAACGAGGCCGAAAAACACAAATGGCAGCTGCACCCCTTTACATTGCAACCTGATTATAAGGGCGCAATTTCTATCCTGGGCAATATAAAAACTGTTAAATACTTTAATTTTAATAACTACAATTTTAATAGCTAAGTGTTTTACGAACGGCACTTTGCGTACATGGGCAATTACTAATACCTTGTAAAAAGTCAATACCAATTGTAACCACGTGTGTACCCGAATTAAATCTTGCCAAATCGTTAATGGTTATTTGGTAAGCATAGCCAAAGTAAAAATTAGATTTTTTAAATCCGGCCATTGGACCAACGTTTAAAGGTTTTAAAAACTGATCGTTAAGGAATCGGTAGGATAGTCCTGCCCAATAATAATCGTCGTTTTTATTGTATTTCCTGAATTTGAAATTCAAATCGGTGGCAGAACGCTTATCGCTACTAAATAACTGGTAAAATATAGAAGGCTCGTATTCCAGTCCGCTTTTTTTAGGCCCTCGAAAGGTAAAGCCCGAATAAAGTTGATAGTTTGAAATAAGGTTTGGCTCCAGTTTACGAATGTCTTTATCTATGTTTTTATCTAAAATGTTATTGGCATTAAAACTTGCAAAAAAACCTTTGTAGCGGTAAAGTGCGCTCACATCGAAATTATGGTTTGATGTGCGCCTATCGTCGGTTATATTTGATGGCGGAACTGGGTTTCCCCCTGGACCATAATCAACAAAATTATTAATATCTATTCTGAAATTATTTAAATTGTACGAAATACCAAACGAAAGATACTGTCTTGAATAATAATCTAAAACCAAATGATGCGCAAACGAGAATTTAGCACCGGTCTGGATCGTGTTTCCGTTTCTATCGTTGTACAAAGACACACCAACACCAGAGCGGTCGGCAATCCTGAAATCGGCATAAATGGATTGGTTATCTGGCGCGCCCTTTATGCCAACCCATTGAGTTAAACCGTTTGCCCTAATTTTTAAATTATCGCCAATACCGGCATAAGCGGGCGAAATTACAAACTCGTTATCTGCCAAATATTGGGTAAAAACAGGCAAATTCAATTCTTGTCCATAACTATGATAGGTTACGGCTATAAAAAGAAGATATGTAATTAGTTTTTTCATTTTTATGATTTTTTTTTTGAAAACTTTATCGGTACAGTGTAAAGTGGCCAACAAACTCACGGTTGTCGTTTTTATCGTTCAATCTTATAACATACCAGTAATCGCCCGTAGGGAGTTCTTTGCCATTGTACTTTCCGTCCCATTTTTCGCCAATGCGCATGGTTGCTATTTTGCGGCCGTACCTATCAAAAATATCAAAGGTCAAATCTTTGTACTGGTCTGAACAACCTGGGCCCCATTGATCTTGATTGCCATCATTATTAGGAGTGAAATAATTAGGAATACACACATCAACATATTCAAAATACCGTGTTGCGGTGGCAAAACAACCATAACTATCTGTTACGGTAACGGTGTAATCGCCCGATGCGTAAATAAAGAAGTTATTGCTGCTTCCGTAAGGCACGCCGTTTAACGTAAATTCGTAATCGCCTGTTCCGCCTGAAGCTGTGGCAACAATTTCGTTTAAAGCACCGTCTTCCAATGTTAATGTTAACGGATCGTAAGCCTCAATATCAAAAGTATCTGTTGTTTGTATGCAGCCGTTTGTATGCCTAACATCTATAGAGTGATTCATCCCTGGAGGTACATCAACAAACACATTGCTGGTTTGATAGACGCCGCCATTAAGCGAATAATCTAAATCTGATGGGTTTACGCTAGCATCAACCGTTACGGTAACCGTGTTGGTTGACAAGTTATTGGTACAGCCAAACTCCACCACTAACTCTGGGTTTATTAAAACCGAGGGCGGGAATGTTATGTTCCATTCAGATTCGCAGTTTTCAGCATCGCGCACATAAACCACGTGATCTCCACCAGCCAATCCTGTAAAATCGAACTGGGTTTGCGTTAGTGCGCCCGTTGTATAGGTGCCGTTAATATCATTTAAACTTACGCTATATGGTAAAGTACCACCAGAAATCTCTATACTGAATTCTCCATCTAAATCGCCACTGCAAACCTCGGGTATAATTGAGTTTGGAACAATTGTAAGCATTACCGGGACAGGCTCATTAACAGTGAAATCCAAAATAACGAAACAGCCCAATTCATCTTGCGCAATGGCTTGGTAGGTGCCCGGAGCCAAATCTTCAAAAACAGGGGAATCGAAAAACTGATTCAATTGCGGGGAAATCGCATATTTTATAATACCTGTTCCTCCGGATGCCGTTATTTCCATCACACCATTATTGCTTCCAGTACAAGTTACATCGGTTACCGTAAAATTAGCAACCAACGGTGCCGTTGGTTCGATAATGGCAGTTTGTGCACTTACCGCTAAACAATCTCCGCTATCTACCTGTACTTGGTAGGTTCCTGGTGGTAAATTGGTAAATACGCCCGGGCTGCTTTGTACGGGTGCTGGAGCAATATCTGTACCTGTAGCATCTTGCAACGTATATATGTAGGTGCCCAAACCGCCTTCTGCAGTTGCGATAATAACACCTGTATTATCGCCAGCACAATTAATTGAAGCATTAGTTGTATCTAAACCGACTATTAATGTTGGCAGCGGATCGATGGTTATTTCATTTGAAACAGCAGACACACAACCATTGGCATCTCTTACGTAATATTGATATGTACCTGAAGTTACACCTGTAATTGTTGTAGATGAAGCAAATGATCCTAAAACCGTTGCAAAGTTAGCAGAATTACTATACTCGTAAGTTCCTGTGCCCCCCGTTGCACTTAAAGTTAATGCTGCATCAGTAGTACAGGTTGGTGTTGTTGCAGCAACCAAACTTGCCTGTATTAAAGTAGGTTCTGTAATTACTACATCTGTTGAAGTCATTGAACAATTATAGCCATCGGTAACAGTTATACTATAAGTTCCAGCTACCAATCCAGTAAATACGTTTGATAATTGCGGACCAGAAGTGCTTGCTGTTGGCGCAATAGTGTTTAATGTATAAGAATAATTAGTGCCTTGGCCGCCACTAGCGTTTACCGTTATCGTTCCGTTTGAATCTCCGAAACAAGATAACATGGGCACATTAGCTGTTGCCGTTACCGCAATTGGAGGCGGAACAGCTAAGGTTACGCCATAAGATGCAATACATCCGCCAGCATCTCTAACATTAACGTTATAAATACCCGCTGATAAATTAGTAAATGTCCCGTTTGAAGAATACGCCACCGATGCAGCTCCTGTTAATTCGTACTCGTAAGAGCCCCAACCACCGGTGGCAACCGCTGTAATTGTACCGCTGTTATCATCACAGGTTACGTTTGAAGTTTCGGTAGCAGTTAAGCTTAAAACTTCTGCTGGAGACGGTATTATAACATTTGATGTACTTGAACAAAACGGACTAGCTGTTTCTGTAATTACCACAGTATAACTTCCCGCCAAAAGTCCTGTTATTATTTGTGGGTTTGTAGAGGTATTGGCAGATACCACACCAAAAACCGAGGTGCTGGTACTATCAAATACTTCATAATTATAAGTTCCTGTATAGCCATTAACCTGAAGCTCAAAAGCTCCTGTATTACCACTAAAACAGGTAATTGCCGCGGGCGTTGTTATAACCGTAGCAGGTGTTTCGATGGGTACAACTACAGTAGCCTCTTCAAAACATAAGGTAACAGCATCTGTAATGGTAACGGTATAAATACCGGACGGAAGACCAGAGAACACGTTTCCGCTTACGCTGATAGATGCCGGAACCGGACTAATAGCATAGGTATAAGTACCTGTTCCGCCCGTGCCTGTTACCGTAATTTGCCCATCATTATCATTACAAGTTGCAGATGCCGTTACTGTTGGAACCAAATCTATAGGTGCCTCAATAGTTACAGACACTAAATTACCACATCCATTGGCATCTCTTACCTCTACGGTGTGTGTGCCAGAAGCTAAATTAGATATGGTAAATGGTGCCGTAAGCGACTGAAATGCTCCACCGTTTAAACTGTAACTATATGGTGGAGTTCCTGCTGTTGTTAAAGCAACATCGATCTCAAAATCACCTTCGGTAACGGTACACGCATTGTTAACTGTTGCCGTAATTACAGGTTCCGGATCTGGTGGCAACACTATAACAGGTGTCGATTTTATACACCCATTGGCATCGATAACATGTACGTAATAATTGTTAGCATCTACATTAAAGGTAGTTGCTGAAGCCCATAAAGGATCTGTTGCCAATGGAGGTATTGCCGATGTTGTAATTTGGTATAAATACGGATCCGTACCGTTTGTGGCTATAGCACTAATTACACCCGAATTTGGAGCACAATTTGCATTGGCGTCTACTGTTGCCGTAATATCCAAATCTATTACAGACTCTGTAATTTCAAAAATAGTCGATGCCGATTCACAACCATTAAATGCACCCGTTCCGTTTTCGGTAAAAACCATATAATATTGCCCTACCGATAAAGTCCCTGGAGTTGGTGTTGTTACCGTTTGCGGCACGCCAAAAGTAACGGGCACATTGGCAGGTCCATCTACCAAAACATTTGTATAAGCCCTATATATAGCATAATCAACCGATGTTGTGGTGCTATCAAAATTATCAATGGTAAAGGTTACACTACCATTATTTTCGCCCAAACAAACCACATTATTTGGAACAACTGTAGATGTAAGGATTGATGCTGGATCAATGGCCGCATCTGCAGATTTTACAAAATAACAGTCTGTTACAAGGTCGTGTACCACAAAGGTATAAACTACCCCAGGCGTTAAGTTGTTAAAGGTCCTGGTATTGCCTCCCGGAACATCTGGTGGCAAATACGATGTTGGCAACGCGTAAGGCGCCGAGTTAAATTCTAAAATAGCAAACTCGTAACTACCACTTCCCACTAGAGACGTAGCTTCTACCACAGCTATACCACCCGTTGTACAATCGGGCACTACGGTATTAACATCAATAAGCAAATCATCTGGTGGAGATGCCATAGTAATTACATCAGATAAACTACAGCCATTGGCATCAACAACATTAACGGTATAAATACCAAAATTAATAATATTAAAGGTATAATCTTCATTGGATACGGCCGAATATGGATTGCCTGGTATAACATCGCCAAAATTATTTGTTATGTAATAAGTAAAAGGCGCTGTACCGCCCGTAACGTTTTCAACCGTAATAGAGCCTAAGCTTGAGCCACCCGGGTTATTACAGGTAATATCCACTTTACTTAAATTAAAACCAATAGGATTAGGTTCGGCTATGGTTATGGTTTCAGTATCTGTACACGAATTAGAGTCGGTTAAAGTAATGGTATATATGCCCGCTGGCAAACTACTTGTTTGCGTACCGTAATTCGTTCCGGTAGTATCGTTATTCACATTAATTGTAAATGGAGGCGTACCAACGGTATTATCTATATTTACTTGAATGGAGGCGTTAGAATCGCCACTGCATAAAATAGGTTGGGTTTGCACTACTGAAATGATATCGGGTAACGAAATGGCATTTACGGTTTGTACTGAAGATTCAGCAGTACAGCCATTAGCATCGGTTACTTGGAATTGAAAAGTACCATCAACCGAAGTGGTATAAGTAAACGGAGAACCCGTTGCCCCCAATGAAGCATAAGCACCGCCATTAAATGAAACGGCATAAGTAAATGGAGCGACACCACTAGAAATTGTACCAGTAATTACCGCATCTGGTGATGCCGTACAATCTAAATTTTTAGTTAATACCGTGTTTAATGTTACCGGTGGCAATGGCAAAATGGTATAAGATTCGCTATATAAACAATCATTGGCGTCCCTTACTTGAAATGTATAAGTACCAGATGCCAATCCTGAAAATATATTTGAAGACTGATATGCCGTTGCAGAAGCCGCAGGTGCAACAATTTGATACTCTAAAGGTAATGTTCCGCCAGTTGTGGTTAGCGTTACATTGGTAGTTACAGTAGGGCAACTTAATGGTGTATTGCTAAAGGTTAAATCTGTTGGAGGATTTAAAGGATCGATAGTAATTGGAGCGGTAACAAAAGTACAGTTGTTGGCATCCATAATGGTTACCGTGTATGTACCATTGGTTAATCCTGAAAAAGTCGTTCCGCCTTGAAAGGTAAATCCATCAAGACTGTAACTATACGGTGCATTGCCTCCAGATACTCCAGAAACGGTAATTACACCATTGGTTAAACAGGTATAAGGTGTTGTTAAAGTTGCTGTACCAGAGATGTCTGTTGCTGCAATAATGGTTGTGGGTTGCGGTGCGGTTAAACATACATCTGCTGCTAGGGTATATTCTACAACTACATCGTAATTCCCTGCGGTAAGTCCGGTAAAAACAGGCGAATTAAAAAATGTTACGCCATTATCGATACTGTATCGTAAACTATTTCCGTTGGGGTTGGTTACGTTTATGTTTATCGTACCAGAATTCAAATCATCTGCACATAAAATATCGGTTTTAGTTACGTTAAAATCTGGTGCAGGTGTGGCATCAACAGTTATAGATGTTTCTGCTGTACAGTTGTTGGAATCTACAACCATAATGTTATAAACTCCTGCTGTTGTTACAGGAATTGTTGGTGTGGTTTGAAAAACCGTAGTGCTATTTACAAAGTAAAAATATGGTGGTGTCCCACCCACCGGATATACGGTAATTTCACCATCAGTACATGTTAGCGGTTGTGTAAGTGCAGAGGTTGCTTCTAATAAAGGCGGGTTTATAATCTCGATATCTTCAGAATGGGTACAACCATCTTCTGTTGAAACATTAACCGTGTAAATGCCGGGGTTTAGGTTTGAAAACGTATAATTATTATCATTTATTGGGCCTACGCTATTTACTAGAGTTGCGCCGTTGTAAATGGAAAAGAAATATTGCGGCCGCACATCGTTTGCTGCTAAAACCACACTACCAAACTCAGCATTACAATAAGGCTGTTCTATAAGTGTTGAAACCATAAAATCGCGTTCGCGGATTTGAACATCGGGCACAGAAAAAATACACGGATTTGGACTTACCCCTATTTGCCTTACATAAACCGAATATATATTAGGCGTTGTAATTGAAAACGTGTTGCTAGTTTGATAATTAGTACCATCTATACTATACTCGTAACCATTGGGTACACCGCCAACTACTATCTCACCGGGTGTTGTACAATAAATGTCTCTTGAGCTTACCGTTGGAACCAATAAATTGGTATAAACGTTAAAATAAAACTGATTAAAACAACCTCCAGTATAATTTAAGGTTAATCGGTATTGGCCAGCCGTATCTATTAAATAATTTGGACCTGTTTGAACTTGGTTCCATGTACAGCCTGCATCTTCATTAGCACAATCTTGATCTGTGACCGCGGCACAACTTGTTTCATCTAATTTTTCCCAAATTATAGAAGATGCATCGGTAATGTTGGTTTGAATATCTCGTGAATCGCCTGTACCGCATAAGAAAAAATTGGGCAACTCCTTACCATCATTTGGGCAAACTACCACTTGATCTGCAAAAGGTATTAAGGGGTTTGTTACACCAGCACCAAAGGTAATTACCTCGAACTCTTGATTGATTGATTGGCAAGGTGCCGTTGCTGTATTGCGCACATAATAGGTTCCTGTTGTGGTAACGGTAATGGATTGGGTGCTGCCTATTACCGGTGTGCCTGTTGGACTGGTGGACCACGAATACGAGTCGTATCCATCTCCAGCCGTTAGTACTGTACTGTCTCCGCATAGTATAACTTCTTCGGTAAACGTACAATCTATATCGGCAAGAAAATTAGTAGCGGTCGGGTTAAGCAAACAGCCTGCATTGGTATTGAAACTTGGATCGTCTGAAATGGTAAAAGTAGGATTTAAAGTGCCGTTATAAGTAGCAAATGCCTGATTACTTATTATATTATCGCAAGCATCATTTAACAAACTACAGGTTTGCACTACGGTTACCTTAAACCGGATTTCTTGTAAGGGATCGTTTTCTTCAACCACAGAATCATCAACACTAAAAATTATTTCTCTAGTAGTTGGATTGTAACTTTGCACGGCAACACCTGAAGGTAAATCCAAGATATCTACCGGATAATTAAAAACGATATTCAATGGAAGTATATCTCTAATAGTTAAATTTGTGGCATTATCATTTCCTGTATTTTGAAAACCAATAACATAATTCAACTCATCGCCCAAACCAACCAATTGGCCACCAATATCGTTCCCCAAAGCATCTTCAACAACTTTGGTAAGTACAATATTGGGTTCAATGATATCGACGGCAAAAGCATAAAAATAAGGAAAATACGTATCTCCACTGGTTTCTAGCGTTACTGTTGCAGATGTAGCATCATTAGCAATAACCGAGTTCCCTGGATTTGGTACAACCATTACCCCTGTATCGAAACCTAAAGTATTAGTGCTGTTGGGGTTTCTATTGTTTACAGGAGTTGCGCTTAGCTGGGTAACCGAACTGTTAAAAAAGTTAGTTGCTGGTCTATCAGCAGTAGAGAGGTTTACACCGTTAAGCAATAATTGATCGCCTAAAATAGGGCTGTCCCCTTCTAAGGTCGCAAATGCAAAGTTTGCCCGAACTGGTGCAGGAGCTGGAACAGTTCTAAAACCAGAAACAGGAATATCCAATGATGTATTTCCACCAGGTACACTTATGGCACTAAACCCATCGAAACTGGTAATGGACTTACCAGGTAATTTGGGGTTTTCGTAAACAATAAACAAAGACCATCCTGCTGAATGCCCTGTGCCGTTTCTAGGGTTATAAGACGCTGTTCGCCCTTGTGCCGATGATACATTGGCCACAGTATAAGTACCTATATTATTTGCTAAACCCGTAACAATGCTGGTTACATCTGCATAACAAGCATACGGAAAACTATCTCCGCCATCTACAGTTGTGCCGTTTGCATTAAAAACAATATTACCAACAACATCATGGTAAGCACCTGACGGACCTTTAAGTTTAACATTTGTAATAGGTGCTGTACCACTATTTACAGCTCCCCAATACAATCCTGCATGAATGATTTTGTAACAATCTGGGTCTGGAATTACTAAATCTGCACTAGATGAGCTAAATGTTGTTGCATCACCATCTATATCTATATATTGCATGTTAACATTATGGTTATAAACCGAATTGTTGTTAAATGCATTATTATCTGGCCCTAGAATGTTGTTGCCAATTAAAACAATATCGCCTTTTAAATCTTGATTAAACCTAGGGGTAAATGGAACAAAATTTTGAGAAAAAGCCTGTAAACCTATTGCGAGGAATAAAACAACAACTAAGGTGTTAACATAAGTAGTTTTTTTCATGGTCGATTATTTTTAGCGTTTCTTTTATATTTGGGGCATATAAAAAAGAAATTTTATACTATTCTGAAAACCAATAAAGTAATATTATTTTTACCTGTAAAGTATTTTATCTTATTTTAATGATTTTAAACGGTAAATATCGTGAATTTTTTTACAATAAGGATAATGGAATACAATAAATAATGTATTTAATCGTTGAATTACGCTCTTAAACCCTTGTAGTTGTTTTTTTTGTAATATTTTACAGTAAAAAAATCGGTTTTTTAATTGACCTGTAATTTAGAATGATTATAATTATCCCGGTGATTTTAAAATATATATAAAAAAACTAGTTTTAATTACTTCTCTAGCAACCCTAAGCCGGAAACCAAAAACACCTTTGTTTTGCACCAAGCTACAACGTTAATTTTCAACTTTTACCATCGCCATATTATTGTTGTAAGGCTTGGTTCCTTTTAATTTCATAGCATTTTTAGCAGAATCGATATCATTGAATTTTTGATAGTGGATATAGTATTTATTAGATGATACATCAAAGAAGAAATCTATGTTTGTTTGTCCGGCAGCGACAGCTTTCCTTAAAAATTCGTCTCTTTTCAACACATCGCTATGTACCGCAACTACAACATAATAACCGCTTTCTACATGCTTTACTTCTTTTACAATTTGAATGCTAGTGCCCTGTTGCTCACCAGAGTCAAAGTCGGCTGCCGTTAAAGGCTCAGAGGCTAACGGGGTAAATTGTTTTATTTGTTTTAAGGCTGCTCTGTCTTTTAAATACCGGTCTTCCTCATTATCATAAACAGCACGTTTTATTCTTCGTTTTCTTTCTATTTCAGTAGCTTCATTAATGGCTTGCAAGTTAGACAATAGGTTTTGCTTTGTTTGTATGGCTTTTCTCTGTTCGGTTTTAAGATCCTGTATTGTTTTAGAATAGAATATATTGGCAGCATCGTTTTTATCGTTAACCGTTTTAAGCCTCTCGTTATATAAATTCTCTAATTGTGCAATTTGGTTGTTTTGCGATTTTATTACGTTGTCCACTTCTTGCTTTAAAGATTCTAATTTGGCGTTTTCTGCCGAAACACTTTTAAATGGTTTAGGTGCCTTGTAAATACCACGTTCGCTTAAATCGTTTTCTTCTTTTAAATCTTTAAGATCTTGATTTCTACTATCAACCGTTTCGCTTAATTTTAACAATAATTTTTGCTGTTCTATTTTAGAATTAGCTGTTAATTTGGTGAGGTCGTTTAGGTACCTTGTGTTTTGGTTTGTTGGCACGGGCACTAATACACCGTCTAGCTCTATCATTTGTATTGTTTCGTCTTTTATTGCATTTGGTGCCGCTTTGGGTTGGGTTTTCTTAATTGCTGCTGTATCGCTAATTTGCTTATTTTCAACAGCTTGACCTTCTGCTTTTTTCTGTGCTTCAATTTCTACCTGAGTTTCAATTTTTGCTTGAGCTTCTTCAGCCTTTGTTTTGGCTTCAATTTCGACTTTTAGTTTAGCTGTTTCCTCTAATTTTAATCGTTCTTCATCTGCTTTATTCTGAGCCTCAGCTTTAGCCTCTTCTTGCAACTTGATTCGGTTTTCCTGGTCTGCTTTTGCCTGGGCTTCCTTTTCCAATTCTAATTGGGCAGCTTCCGCAGCTTTTAGTTTAGCTGCAGCTTCTATCTTCTGCTTTTCGGCTTCTGCTTTTTTCAGGGCTTCTATTTTTGCTACCTCTTCCTGCTTTATTTTTTCTGCTTCGTTGTTTTTATTTGCTTCAACTTTAACTTCTGCTTCCTTTAGTGCTTGGGTATCCTCGCTCGCTTTTGATTTGGCTACTTCAGTGGCAATTTTAGCAATATTTTCTTGTTCTGCTTTTGCTTGTCTTTGTTGAGCGGCCACTTTTCTTGCTTCCGCTTTGGCTGCTGCAGCTTCACGTCTTGCTTTAATTCTTGCTTGAGCTTCTGCTTTTGCTAGGCGCCTTTCTTCTATGCTAAGCTTTGGTGCTGTACTGTTTTTAGCAAGTACCTTTTTCTTGGTATTTGTGTTTATAAGGGCTTGCTCGTCATCATCACCGCTATAACTGTAGCGTTGTTTGTTTTTAAATTTGTAGGCCAAAGTAATCTCGTGAGAGTTACCAAAAGTTAACAGATCTCCAATAGCTTTTTCGTAATTATACTCAACCGCTAATTGTGTGGTAATGTTCAAGCCCAATCCGCCTGAAACACCGTATAGACTGTTATAGCCAGCTTGTGCCCATATACCTTTGGGTACGTTAAGCATAACCAATCCAGAGACTACGGTTTGGTTTTTTTTGAATTCGGAACGCAACAATCCCGTAAATTTACCCTCATCGAAAAAACCACGGCTACTTAGGTAACCTGTGTACATTAAATGCCCTTGAATGCTTTGTTCTGGGTTGTTTTGAATCATTTGAGAGGTTAACAAATTATAGGAAACGGCATTTTTAACTGAAAGCCCCAAATCAATAAAAGTTGTACCGTAATTTATACCCGGGTTTATTGTGATTATTGAATTTGAAGGTATGTTTTCCAGCGATGGATCGAGGAAATTTGTATTGACACTACCCTCGTTTATACCGCTTTTGTAAAACCCAAGATTAAGCCCGAACGTTAAATTGCTTTCGGTGTTAAGTGCCGCATTGTAGGCAAAATTCAATATGCCACCAAAGGTAGTCAACACACCATAATCTTGCTGAAACAGGCCAACGCCTAAGCCCATATTTTCCCTAAACCTGCCGGCATAACTTGCCAAATAGTTTAACGGAGCATCATCAAACTGTACCCATTGCCTTTTATTGTAAAAGGTAATATATTTATTTTGTTCTCTAACAAAACTAAATGTTGGGTTTATGGTGTATTTATTAAATTTTAAAGAGTTTCTTGAGGGCACATCAAAGGCAACTACGCCATTATCTTGGGCATATGATTGTTGAGCGATACAAAAAAACAAAACGATATGTAAAAGCCATTTTTTCATTTTATTTTACGATAGTAATCGAGCCTTTTTTTGTTTTGTTATCCGAGGTGGTAATAACATAATAATAAACAGGGTTTATACTGTTAAAATCCAATTGGTTCTCGGGCCAATTGTTTGTATAATCTATGGTTTTAAACACTATCTTTCCTTGGGAATCCATGATTAGCACTTCGGTGTTTGTTCCGCTTAAATATGCTTTGGGTATAATCCATGTATCATTAAAGCCATCTGAGTTCGGGCTAACCAAATTGGGTATTTTAGATGCACTCTTGCTTAAAATAAATGAGTGCTCTTTGGTGGCTACGCAGCCAAGTGTTTGGGTAACTTCAACCTTATAATTTCCTGTTTTGGTGGCTTGGTAAGTTTGGGTTGTGGCACCTGTAATTAACACATTATTAAAATACCATTTAAACTCGGGGCTATTGGCAGTTGTTGTTACTGTGGCTACTAGGGTTTGGTTATCATCAATGGTGTTAACACCTAATACATCAATATCGCTTGTAAAGCCATAACCATCTAAATTTATTGATGCACTGGTACTACAATCGCCCAAATCGACATCTACAGAAAATTCGCCAGACTCATTGGTTACATACATTTGGTTTGTGGCCCCGGGAATTTCTACCCCATCTTTATACCACTTGTAACTTACACCGTTTATAGCGCTTAAAGATGTTGAGCCTTGACTTGCGCAGTAAGGGTTGCCCAGACTGGAACTAATAGCAAAGGTACCGTTGGTTGTAGATTCGCCTACCGTAACCCGGTTTGAAAATGAATTGGATGTACAAGAACCATAATTGGTTTCGGCAAAATAGGTCCCTGGTTGATTAACCGATAGTGTATTACCCGATGCCACAAAAACCGATGTGGTTAAACTGGTTTCTTTATACCAATTATAAGTGAGCATTGGGTACTGCAATGGCGAATCGTTGTCATCTGCACCAGGGTTATCTATAGTTAATAAGTAGCTACCGCCAGAACAGTACATACCCGTATCGATTAAATTGTTTATTGAAAAAGGTGTATCTTGTATTTTATAATAGGCCGGAAAAGCTACAGATCCGGTACTTGTAGCAACAGGTGCTGTACTTTTCACCCTGAGCTTATAAGATTCGCCAACAGCATCTGTAGGCAATGAAAAACCAATGGTTGCTGGCGATGATGTTATTGTGCCCTGTGCAGATGTGTAAACCGCGGTAGCGTTTGTAAAAGCCCCTGATGCATCTGAAAGCTCGATGATAAATTGATTGGTTGAACTTAAATTAGCCTCTGGAGAAAAAGCAAAAGTAATATAGTAAGTATTAAACGAATCGCTGGCGCAAGCTTGGGTAAACCCTAAACTTGGGTTACTAATAACCACTTGTGCACCAATAGACTTAGTTAATAAAAGAATAAAAAAAGCAAGACTGTAGGTTAAGGTTAAATGCTTCATCTGTTATAATTTTCTTTAAAGAAGAAGCCATTTTCGATGGTGTTTTTTTAAAATTTAAACTCGCTGTCTTTTATATTTATGGGAAACTTAAATATGGGATTTGGGTCGTAAACAAGTTGTAAAAACGCTATTGAAAAAATGGCTAAACACTCTTTTTTTAATCGTCTAATCTCTTTAAATCCGGATCTACTTCATTTGATGCAATTATCTTGTTAATCCTTAGCCTGTAATCTGGTCGCTTTCTGTTTTTGGCATCTATAAAAGTTTCAGAATTGTTGCTATTGGCGTACACATTAAAAAATGCAGAATTGCCATACCAGTTTTCTAAATCTTCGTTGTTCATATTGTTTTCAACAAAAATGTTACCGTTGCAATTGTTAAAATACATATCTGAAAACTGTATTTTTTCTAGGTTTTCTTGATTTACCCTAATTTTATTTTCAAGCAAGACCGCTGGGTTAAATCCAGATATTACGCTTTTATTCATGTTAAGCGAAGCAAGGTGCCCAACATATACGGCCTCTTTTACCAAACCTTGTTTAATATCTGAGGTAATATCGTCGCTATCTGTTAAAAGGGTTAAGTTTTTTGCAACTAGCATGGTGCCTTTTTTGGTAAAATCGACTTCCTCTTTATTATTATACGAATTTACAAGCAAACAACGAGCGCCCGATCTATTAGATATATAGGGCGAACGTACTGCCAATGCATTTGTTAAATTAGATTGTGCGCCGAAATTAAACATAAAATCGTTACCGTTGGATTTATAAGAAACGACTTTGTTTAAATTAACCTCACCTCCTAAAATCTCGAACGAGTTACCGGCGCAATGGCTTACCATAATGTTTTCTAAAACCGTTTCATGGCCAACACTGGCCAACAAAAGACCATTAAAATATCCGGCATTTTTTATTCTTTTTCCAGCATATTCAATTCTTACATATCTTAAAATACCAGAATTACTTGCAGGGTTTTGGCCACCGTAGTTAGAATTGGCATATATTGATGCATTTAATTGTGCATAGTATGAGGCAACAGATCCGCTACCAAATTTCGTGATTGGCGCATCGCCAAGCAATATAAGTCCGCCCCAATCTCCTGCTCGTTTAACGCTTCGGTTTGAGGTAAATACAATGGGATCGGTTTCTAATCCGTCTGCCACAATTTTAGCGCCTTTAGAAATGGTAAGCGATCCTTTTGAAGCATAATCGCCCATTATTACCGTTCCGGGTTCAATTGTTAGTGTAGTGCTATCGGTAACAAAAACATTTCCCGACAGCAAATATCTGTAGCGTTTTAACAGTTTGGTATCTTCGGTTATATTGCCGGCAAGAATTTGCGTGGGCTCGCCATAATCGACAAATTTAGGGTTAAACTCCGTCCAATTATTCAGCCAATTATCGGCTCCAATTATTCCTTTTTCCTGTTGCCCAAAAATATTCCCTGTAATTACAAGGCATATACATAGTATTTGAGTAAAGTTTTTCATAATTCGGTTTTTAAGATGGAAAAAACAAATAAGATTTCCTATTTATATAACGCTCAAATATATATTAAAAATCCATGAAATACCAATTATTTCGTTAAAATACATAAAATGATGAATTTTGCTACATGGTTTTATCGACGAAATGCATTTTAAGAAATATAAAAACAATGATCCAATTCTTGTTTTTTTTAAGATCTGGATTTTAAAAAAAGCCTATGTACCTGAAATAGATGGCTTAACCACTTGCAGCGCATATAATAAATTAGGTGAATTTTAGAAAACAGAAGCCCGAAGTGCGCTATATGAAAGTATAACCATACATAATGGGAGAAATGTAGTAGTTACAATTGCACAAACGCAGATAAAAGCTTTTTTTGTTAAAATTGAAACTCGCTGTATTCATGCAGGGCTTTCATGGTTTCTTCAAAGAAAAGAATGGCTGCCACTAGGTTTTTGGTATCAGAGTAGGGTAAAATACGCCTTTGGAACTCGTTATTGGTTTCTAGAAAACTCTCGGTAGCATCAAATTGCTCGTCTAGTGCCGTTCTGTTATCCTTATCGTTAGGGATGCCCAAAGTTGTCATGGTAACTCCTGGTTTGGTTGCAAATGCAATGTAAGGCAACAATTTAACAAGACTTTCTATACGCTCTACATACAAATCCAACAATTGTCCTTTTTGCATACGATCAAGATCTTCTTTAGTATGATATTTTTTTATAGAAACGTTATCGCTAATAATACTTTTTGGCTCATTTCTTTTCTGTGCAAAACCAAGGCCTGTAACTAAAAAAAAGCTAAAACTTATTAATATAATTTTAATTTTCATGTTGAAGATTTAAGGATTTAAGCAACAAATTTATGTAATTAATCGTAAAAAACAAGCGTTTTATCGGTTTTTTATAGTTATTAATTTATTTTTATAGATACAAACGCATGTTTGTTGGCGCTAAAACCATGGGTACATTATGGCATAAACTTAAAAAATAAAATTTGTATTGGGTTAGCCAATTGCGCTATCCCTTAATTTGTTTTTTTTTAATGATTTAGTTCTGTAATAAGCAACAATTACAACTATAATTACCAAAGCCGCTAAAACATAAATAAACTTTGGTACTGGTAGCGGGTCTCCAGCAGCATAACTGTGCAAGCCCGAGAGATAGTAATTTACCCCAAAAGAGGTCATAATTATAGAAGCAAAAGCAAAAACACTTGCCGAATTTAATATAAAACTGCTCTTAAGATTTGGTATAAGCCTAAGATGCAGCACAATAGCATACACTATTATACTAATAAGTGCCCAAGTTTCTTTAGGATCCCATGCCCAATAACGCCCCCAAGATTCGTTGGCCCAAATACCGCCTAAAAATGTACCTATAGCCAGTACAAACAAACCAATGGTCATGGATATTTCATTAATATAAGTGAGCTCTTTAATACGAATGTCTATTTCTTTTTTAGAGTTTTTGGTTTTAAAAATCATAAGTAAAAGTGCCATAAACCCTAATACTGCCGAAAGTGCCAATGGCCCGTAACTACTTACAATTGTAGCCACGTGAACTTTTAACCATACCGATTTTAATACTGGCATTAAATTGGTAATTTCCGGACTTAACCAATCCAAATAACTAACAAACAGTAAGGCTCCGGAAAAGAGTGTTGCTAACGGAAGTGAAAAATCAGATTTTCTAAAAGTGAGCAATCCACAAAGCAAAAGCACCCAGGCTACAAAAACCAACATTTCGTAACCATTGCTCCAAGGAGCGTGTTGCGCCACATACCACCTTAAAATAATGTTGCCTGTAAACATTAAAAAACTAACCAGCGTTGTAATTATTAGCCCATTCCAAAGAATTTCCAATAGTTTGTTTTTTGTAAAAATTTTTGAAATGGCCAATACCAAGAGCAAGCCCCCAATAACAAAATAAGCTTGAAATAGCCAAAAATTAAGATTGAGTTGATTGTACCACAATTCTGCTTCTACCCGTTTACGACCCGGAATTATATCGGCTCCCAATACGTCTTGAAAGGTTTTAACATATTCTAATTTCTCACTGGCATCAACCCATTTTTTTTCGTTTACATCTTTAAAATAAGCCGGTATAATTTTTTGTGCAAATTGCGCATCTTCTAAAGGGAAATCTTGAAAGTGATGGGTATGGCTGTGCCATGTATTGTTCTCGTCGTTGCTGTTGGGGAAAATCTTTAAATAATTACCAGAAAACACATTGAACAAAATATTGAAGCGCTCGTCAACTTTTAAAACTTCTTTATCAAACTCGCTGCGTTCGGCCGGTTTCTTTTTATTGGCAGCTTCAACAGCATCAGACAAAATATATTTGCCTTTATCGTCTAATAATGTGGTAAATGCGACCAAATCATCTTCACTGATTTCTAAATCTGAAAAAAGCGTGCCTCCTTTTTTTACATCCACTTTAATAAGCGGTACAAATTGCCAAATATTCGATGCCGATTGCATGCCCAAAAAAGCTTGATTGGCAGAATAGCGCACATTTTCGCCTTGTTGGGAAAACTTAAAATAGGGTTTGCGCGATAGTTTTCTTAAAAACTCTGATGCCAAGGTATTCATGGGTTTTATTCGGCCGTCTAAATCTTGTACCATAAGCCTGCCAAACATATCTGCGTGCTGCTCGTCTATTCTAAGCTGTTCAATAGATTGGATATTAATTGTTGGTTTTGCTTTTTCGGATGGAACATTAGATTGTGAAAAAGAAACATTAGCAATGCCTAAAAACAGCAAAAACATTGTAGCTGTTTTTAGTTTTAATTTTTTAAGTTTTTTATTAACTAGTCTAAATCGGGAGGTTTTTCCGAAAAGGGTAAAAAACATGCCTATCATCATTAAATAATACCCTAAATAAGTAACGTTTGTACCCAAAGCATCGTGGTTTACCGATAATACCGTGCCCAACTCGTCTGTATCATAACTGGCTTGGAAAAACCGATACCCTTTGTAATCCAACACATTATTCATAAAAATACGGTGCGGTGTTTTAGTGTTATTATCGATTACCTGAACTTCGCTGGCATAGGCCGAAGGGCTCGTAGAACCTGGGTATCTCTCCAGCTGAAAATCGTCTAACTTAATTGAAAATGGTGTTTTTATGGCTTCGGATCCGTATGATAAACTAATGTTTAAATCATTAATATTAACATCGTGATTTGTTGGTAAAAACCCTTCACGATAAAGCAGCGTAGCCTCTTTAACCGCTTCGTTTACCTGTACATTTACCAGCAAAGCATCATCTTTTTGTGGGCTGTTGTCTTTTGGTTTTTCAGAATCGCTAATCAATACTATTTCACCTTTTGGGTGATAAGACATGGGTACAAAAGACGCATCGCCATCACGATACAGCGTACGTAATTGCATAGTGTACAAGCTATCTTTTTTTATAGTGCCCGCCGTTTGGGTTGCCATAACAAATGTGCCTAGATTTCTGGGCGATTTTATATGAAACGCACCATTGTTTTCGGTTATGTTGATTACATCGGGGGCAACCACATCGAAGCCAATCTTGTGCTTATGCGCGCCAACAGCTTCAACTTCGCCTTTTTCCAAAAAAATGGTTTCTCGTCCATTTCCTGTTGAAACCACCATTAAAAGCATGGGCTTGCCGTTTTCGGAATTGTCTTTTATTTGTGGAATAGCATCGGCGATAAAGTTTTTGTACGATACTGTTATTGGCGTTCCGTTAAAATCGGTTTCAACTTTAAAATCGTTATCGCTCAATGGCGAAAAGCTAAGTTTTTTCCGAAGTGTTTTTGTGCTATTATCATCTGAAATATGCAGATGAAGATAATTGCTTCTGGATATTATTATGTTAGACGATGCACCTTCGCGAATACGCATAATACCATCATAAGATGCATAACGTGTAATTCCAGCACCTATTAAAATAATTATAAAAGAGAGGTGAAAAGTTAACAACGCCCATTTCTCTATGCGCCAAAGCTTGTATTTATTTATGTTCATTATAAAGCAAACGCATAAACCCAACATAACAAGCTCGAACCACCAGGCATCGTAAATTAATTTCCATGCTGTTGCAGTACCAAAATCGTTTTCTATAAAAGTTGCAACAGCCATAGCTATGGCAAATAAAAAGAGTAATACAGTTGCTAAAATTGGTGAAGAAAATAAGCGAAATAGTTTATTCATTGTAAATTAAATGAGGTTGAGTTTTACATATAAAAATACCTTACTAGATAATTAATAAGGCATCTTTACATCAATGTTTTTATGTGGTTATTTTTTTGTAGAAGACACAGCGTGAATTGGCATTTTATCTTCGCGTGCTTTGGCTTCGTCAAGCCATTTTGGCAAAAGTGTTCTTTTAAACTCTTGTTTATCGGCTTTTAATTTTTCGACATCTAAACCTATATATTTTTGGGCTTTTTCTTTTGTTGAAATGTCTGGCATTTCTACGGGTTTATTATGCCCTAAATCTGCTAATAAACGTGCTAACTTAACGCGTGCTTCTTGGGCTATTACCAAACCGCTTCCAATAACCCTTGCGGTTTCAACTGGGGCATGGAACGATGCACCGTGGGCTGCTGCAGAGTAGTCCCATCGCCATTGGCCGTGGCGAATATCGGTTAAAATGGGTTTCATTTGCTCTTCTGTTGCTCCCAATTCCCAGCATTTTTTAGCCTCCAAATGCGCTTTAACCAAAAGGTCTTCTAATTTAAGGCGATTTTCAGTTGCTTTGCGCTGTCTTTCATAAACGTTTGCTATCAATTTGCTGGATTCTTCTCTATGGCAAACCTGACAAGCATTAGATGTGTTGTTTAATGGTGATTGAATGTGGTGGTCGGTAAATTTTTGTCCGCCTTCGCTTTTATAAGGCATGTGGCAATCGGCACAAGATACGCCTCGATCGGCATGTACGCCGGTTTTAAAGGTTTCGTAGCCTGGGTGCTGTGCTTTTAGCATGGGTGCTTTACTTAATTTGTGTGTCCAATCTGCGAACTCTAGATTGTCATAGTATTCTTCCATGTTTTCAACGGTCATGCCATTTTTCCAAGGAAATTTTAAATAGGGCACGCCTTCTTTTCCTGGTAATTTTTATCAAAATAATATTCCACATGGCATTGCGCACAAACCAGGGAGCGCATTTCGTTGTGCGTAGCTTGGTTAATATCTTTTCCCATGGCATCAAAAGCCTCTACCAAAGCCGGTCTGGAAATACGTAGTTTCATGGTTTTAGAATCGTGGCAATCGGCACATCCTATGGGGTTAACAACCTCAGATACCGTTTCTGCCCATGTTCCGTTATAAAATTCGGCAATGCCTTTCTCATTCATTAAACGTGGTACATCTGGACTTTTACAGGTCCAGCAAGTTGCGGGCATGGGGCCATCTTCTTTGGATGTTGGTGCTCCGGTTCTTAATGTGTTGTGTACATCTTCTATGGCATATGCGTGCCCCCTACCTTGGTTATAGTCTTTAGAAAAGCCATATCCGGCAAATAATATAACCAATCGAGGGTCTTCTTCGAGTACATCACGCATGGCAGAACCACCTTGCATAGATGCAAATGAAGTATCTAGGGTTTGTAAAGACGATTGGTATTCTAAAGGAAAGTTTTCGCCCCAGACTTCGTTTCTTGGTTCGTTTTCAGCAATATTAACTTGCGGTACGTATTTGTACTTAGCTTCAGATTTTCTGTTTACAATACTAGATGCCAATAGCCCTAATAGAAAAACTACAATAATGGTTACTATAAATAATACTTTGTTTTTCATTTGATAAAAATTTTATTGGTCTTTAATCTGTTTATCCATCCAAGCAGGAATTACAAGTCCTTCTTGATCGGTTGGCAATGGTGCGATATTATATTTTACAGTGGTTAATCCACGTACTTTTCCGTGCGGTACATGGGTATGGCAGCTCCAACATTGGCGCCCTGTTCTGTTTTCTTTATGGCCTTCAATCCAACCTTTATACTTTACTTGGGTTACTTGCTGTACATGGCAGCGTATGCAATTGTTTTGTACCACTTCTTGCGAGGCTTCTTTAATTTTGATAACATCTGGTTCTGCGCGGGCTGTAAAAACAGAGGCGTGGTACAAACCATCTTTAGCCTTAAAATAATACTTGTTGAATACATTATCGTGCGGTACGTGGCAATCGTTGCAATTGGCCCATTCGCGGTGCGAACTATGCATCCAACTATTGTAAACGGGTGTCATAACATGGCAGTTTACACAGGCTTGCGGGTTGTCTGAAAGATAAGATGTTATTTTAGATTCTCGAGCCATAAACAAGCCCAGACCAATAATTACGGCAATAAAAAAAACGGCAGTGGTGCGCCATCTTGATGTTTTAGGCGGCAGTATTTTTTTATTTAAATTCAATACTTTGAGTTTATTGCGTTCATAAATATAATCACAAATAAAAAACCAACAAAACAAAATTGATGTATTATTTAATTTTAAAACATGATAATTGTCATAAAGTTTAACAAAATCTAGAAAAAAACCTTGAAGCGATTAACTTTATAAGACTTATTTTTGTAGAATTTATGGATTCATTAACACAAATAGTATTGGGTGCCGCCGTTGGCGAAGCCGTTTTAGGAAAAAAGGTAGGCAATAAAGCCATTTTATACGGTGCCATTGCAGGTACCATACCAGATTTAGATATTTTTGCATCGCACTTTACAGACACCGTAACATCATTATTAATTCACAGAGGGTTTTCGCACTCTGTACTGTTTGCAGTCCTTTTTGCGCCGCTTTTTGGGTGGCTGGTATCATTATACGAATCTTTTAAAAGTTATAAGGGGTGGTCTTGGTTGTTTTTCTGGGTATTTTTAACACATTCTATCTTAGATGCACATACCACTTGGGGCACCCAACTATTTTGGCCTTTTGATTTGCGATTGGCATTTAAAACCATTTTTGTAATAGACCCACTGTACACGCTGCCATTTTTAGTGTTTTTAATTTTGGCAATGTCTCATAAAAGAACCTCGAAAAAAAGACGCTTTTTCAATTACACCGGACTTTTTATAAGCTCTTTTTATTTAGCACTGACCTTTGTTTTAAAATGGAATGCTTATACCAAGTTTGAAAACGCACTAAAAAACCAAAACATTGCATACCAAGAAATTGACACCAGACCAGCGCCGCTAAATACCATATTATGGAGCGCTAATATAGATACCAAAGATGCTTATCTATTGGGGAATTATTCCTTTTTTGATACACAACCCATCACTTTTGAAAGTTACAGAAAGAACCACGAGTTAATTGGTAATATTATTGACAACGAAAAAGTTAAAAAGATGGTTTCTATATCTGAAGGCTGGTACACCATTACCCAAAAAGGCGATAAGCTATTCTACAACGACCTGCGGTTTGGGCTTTTAAATATGGCTCCTAAGTCTCAAGATTTTGTGTTTCAGTATGAAATTAAAACCGATGAATCTGGAAATGTAAGTTTTATAGAACAAGAAAAAACTAAGCGTGATGCCAAAACGCTACTAGCTGATTTATGGCTACGTATAAAAGGGAATTGATTAATAGAATTCTACATTCTTTACGCAAAATTTATAAGCAATGTCTTGCTAAAATATGGGCTTTAATAATAGCCTTTATACTAGATTGTCATTAAAAAACTCCCAACATTTTTTTTAAATGCCTATAAGCTTATCTAAAAAAATGTTGGGAGTCTTGTTGTTTTTAAAAAACACTTGAAAAAACAAGGTTTTACTTTCTAAACAAGAATCGTAAAATAATCGATTTGAAAAAAAAATGAATACCTGAATTTATAAAACTACAGTTGTTTTAATTCACTTAAAATACTTTCCAGAGATTTTTTTGCATCGCTAAAAAGCATCTTGGTGTTGTCTTTAAAAAACAAGGGATTTTCAATGCCTGCATAACCAGGATTCATTCCACGTTTTAAAACAACCACATTTTTAGTCTGGCTTAAATCTAAAATTGGCATACCATATATTTTACTTGAAGGATCTTCTTTTGCAGATGGGTTTACAACATCATTTGCCCCTACAACTATGGCAACATCGGTACTGGATAAATACTCGTTAGATTCTTCCAAATCAAGCAACTTATCGTAATTAACATTAGCCTCGGCAAGTAAAACGTTCATGTGCCCGGGCATTCTTCCTGCTACTGGGTGTATGGTATATTTAAGCTCTACCCCTTTAGATGCGAGCAGGTTTTCAACATCTTTTACAATTTTTTGCGCTTGGGCAACTGCCATTCCATAACCTGGTATTATGGCCACGCGCTCGGTGTAGGCTAGCTGTATTGCCAAATCGGAAACTGAGATTTCTTTAATAACACCATTTACAGAGTTTGCCGTTTCTCCAGCTTTTGCAGAAGAAAAACTACCAAATAGAACCGCTACTAAAGAACGATTCATGGCTACACACATAAGCAAGGTTAAAATAATACCGGAAGAACCAACAAGAATACCACCAAGTAGCATGAGTTTATTATCTGTCATAACTCCTGAAATAGCAGCGGTAATACCTGTTAAGGAATTTAACAATGAGATAACCACCGGCATATCTGCTCCACCAATTGGCGCCACAAAAGTTACACCATAGATTATTGAAAGTACTGTAAATAGAATAAGGTGTACGTGGGTTAGTTTACCTTGATATGCAAAAACACCAATTAATACCACAGCTAATATTAGCAATGTAATATTTACAATTGAGGCATAAGGTATTTTTAGATGGTTATCTTTAAGCTTTCCGCTTAATTTGCCAAAAGCGACCATAGACCCTGTAAAGGCAACAAAGCCTAAGAAAAGATTGAACAGTACAACGCTTAAATCTGCATACCCGCCAGATGAGTTATGGTTAATTAGCCAAATTAATGAAATTAAAGCAGCAGAAAAACCTCCAAAACCATTAAACAAGGAAACCATTTCCGGCATTGCTGTCATGGCTACTTTTTTGGCTGCAATTAAACCAATTATACCACCAATAATAATTCCTAAAGCAATAAACAAATAATTGTTGTTTTGCGTTTCCATCGGATAAAAAATAGATACAATAATTCCCAGACCAACACTAATGGCGGCGAGTATATTTCCGTTGTTAGCTGATTCTGGATGAGATAATTTCCTTAAACCAACAATTAATAATATAGAGCTTATAAATAATAAAATATCAAAAAAAACAGTCATTATTTCTTTCTTTTTTTGTTAAACATTTCCAACATTCTACCTGTAACCGCAAAACCACCAAAAGCATTTATGGATCCAAAAACAATACCAAGAGTTCCTAAAATAAGGGTTATGTAATTATCAGAAGGGGTTACTCGAATTAATAATATGGCCCCTATTAATATTAAGCCACTAATGGCGTTTGAACCCGACATTAAGGGCGTATGCAATACAGTGGGTACTTTTGATATGATTTCGAAACCTAAAAAGATAGCAAAGGCCAAAATATAAATCATGTTTAAATTATTGGAAATGAATTGAATTATTTCACTCATAACGGATTCGTTTTTAGTTAGTTAATATTTATTGAAAGAAATTATGTGGATGAATTAAATTCATCCACATAATTTCTTTTTTTTAATTGTTTTATAAATTAGTTAGTGACCAAATTGCAGTTGGAAATACAGGAAGATGTGTAGATTTCGTCGTGATCGGTGCTTTTAAGTTTTAAATCTGAATCTGAAATATGATTTAAAAAATTATAGATATTATTTGCAAAAAGGGTGCTGGCATCCACTACGGCACCATCAGATAGATTAGAATTTCCAATAATGTGCACATAGTTGTGAATAACCGATTTTCCATCTTCGGTTAGCTCGCAGTTTCCTCCTGCATCTGATGCTAAATCAATAATTACCGAACCTCTGCGCATGTTTTCAACCATTTCCTTGGTTACAATTACCGGTGCTTTGGTACTTCTTACAGTAGCAGTACAAATAATAACATCGGCTTCTGTAATATGCTTAAACATCATTTCGCGTTGTTTTTGTATGAACTCATCTGTCTGTTCGCTACCATAACCCTGGCTAACTGATTGATTAGCACCTTCTACTTTTAAGAATTTACCACCTAAACTCTTTACTTCATCTTCAGTTTCCAATCTTGTATCTACTGCCTCAACAATCGCTCCTATTCGTTTTGCAGTAGCTATTGCTTGCAAGCCTGCAACACCAGCTCCTATTACAAGAACTTTTGCAGGTTTAACACTACCCGCAGATGTTATTAACATTGGAAAATATCTAGGTAACAAATCGGCAGCCTTTAACACAGCTTTGTATCCTGCAATAGATGACATAGATGATAAAACATCCATAGACTGAGCTATCGACGACCTAGGAATCATATCTAAACTAAAAGCTTGAATTTCGTATTTTTGTAATTTTTCGGCTACATCTTTGTAGATGTAAGGTTTAAAATTTGAGATGTAAACAACCCCCTTTTTAAACTTTTTGTATTCTTCTTCTTTTATTGGAGTGAAAGAAATTAAAATATCTGAACTTTTAAAAATTTCGTCTCTTTCTTTAATGATTGCCCCAGCAGCTTCAAAATCAGCGTTAGCTATATAAGAGGACCTCCCCGATTTTGTCTCTATTTGCACAGTATATCCTTTAGCAATAAGCTTTTTTACAACAGCAGGAACTAAACCAACTTTATTATCAAACCATTCTTTTAATACCCCAATTACCATGAATCTATTTATTTTAATTATTTAACTTTTAAAGTTTGTGCGGCCAAAAGTAAAAATTTTATTAATTATAAGCACTTTATTAGAGTGCATTTTTCTGTGTTCAAATCATATTTTTAACCAAATCGAAAATCTGTTTTAAAATTTTCAGTAATTTAACATAAAATCGTGTTAAATGACATTAAACGAGTTAACAGGTTTACTTCCCTATACAATATTTAACTAACCCTGTATTCATTGATACTAATCTATTTGGGCAACAAATAGCATACAAAAAATGGATAATAAGAGAAGATTGACAACAACTATTAATAAATAGCTGAACAAATATAGTATAAAAAAAACCGCTCGATTAGAGCGGTTTCCAAATAAAAACACCAAGCATTAATTAGCTGTACCAGAGCCTAAATAAATACTGTTTGATACTTGACTACCATCAGCAGTAATAAAAGCCATAAATAGCTCTACTGTATCTCCTGCATAAGTAGTTGGAATTGGAATAATTTGAGAACCTACTGTTCTGTCTGCTCCATCAAGTAAAGAAATAGATTCCTTTTTTGATGGATTATAAACTAACAACATCGCCTTATCAGTAGCATTTGCGTTACCTTCAGCAGAGTTATCATCCCAACCAAACGTTACTTCTCCAGCAGTTGCCAAATCAGTCGTTGGGTTTAGAACACCAGATAAACCTCCGCGACTTACTAAAGCGTTTGGATAGTCAACAACAAAGTTAGGTTCAGTACCTGTAATCGCATTATTCAACACATACGACATCGCAGCATTAAATTCTGTTTTCTTAACAGCTAACCCTTTATATCCTAACTTAATAAAAGGCTTTACAGCCTGTAAAAATTCTAAAGTGGCAGTAAACTTGGTTCTTTGGTTTACTTGACCAACAGTTCTTGGATTGGCTACACTTGAAGGTTTAATTCTAATGTAATCAATTCCTTTCCAGCTTCCACCGATAACGTTACCAACCTTACCTGAAAGACCTCCTAAAATACCTTGAGCAATTTTACCCATAACATAAATAATTTAAATGAAACATAATTTTCTTCGGACTTGGTACGGACTTAACACGAAGTTGTACCTTCCATTGAAATATATGGCAAGTTTTATGCTATTCTTTCGATATGGATTTTGTTGCTTTAGATTGCTTCTTTTTGCATTTTAGAAAATAAACTTTGAATATATGACACTTTCAAATCTGCCATTTTTGAAATGATTTTATGAAGCTCCTTTTCCTTTTTATTAATTGCTGACACAATATTAATATGTTTTTGCAACTGAATTGAATCATAAAACAATGAGCTGTAGCTGTTTTTCAAAATGTTCCTACAATCATCTATTGAAATAAACGGAATAACACTTCCTTTTAAATAGTAAGCGTAAAAACCGCCAATTTGCAACATCATAGATATGTGAAAAAGCGTGTTTTTTTCTTCTTCGGTTGAAGTTGTGACTACAAAACAATTAGGACAAGGATTTGTCAAGGGTTTTCCGCTGTTTAGTCCTTTGTTTAGTATAAAAAAGTGAGGGTTTGAGTAAGTTCTTCCGACTTGGTGTGTTTTTAGTTCAAAAGTTGACATAGCTATCCAATTTAAAATTGCTTCGCTACGCTTCGCGCCATTATTTTTTTTGAAAAGAAAAAAGATAGCTATAGTTGTTGTGGCGTGGGTAAGGCTGTCAAGGTTTTTGGGTAAAAGTTTTTTGAGTTGAATGTTTAAATCAAAAGAAAAAGGGTGTTGAAAAAAGTTTTATTCAAAACCCGTAGGGCTTGACCTTTATAGCCTTGTGCGGTTGGCAAAGGTAGCCACATATATTTGCCATCTTTTTTTATTTTAATATTTCAAATTGGTTTAAACTTGATTCAAT
This sequence comes from Gelatiniphilus marinus, assembly GCF_042684345.1. Classification (NCBI taxonomy): domain Bacteria; kingdom Pseudomonadati; phylum Bacteroidota; class Flavobacteriia; order Flavobacteriales; family Flavobacteriaceae; genus Gelatiniphilus; species Gelatiniphilus marinus. Next base: position 878,718 of record NZ_JBHULK010000001.1, read on the forward strand.
TTGCTTTTAAATTTTCTGGGGAATTAACTCTTAAAAAAATAGGTTTACTAAACGCATTGAGCGGTGGATGAAGCGTTTGTATGGGTAGAATTTTAAATAGTTGTTTGATAAAACAGCATTTAAACAAGCTACTTATACAGGACTTTTAGACAATAGCTTATTACTTTTTTGACCTCTCGACTGGCGCTCGAGACAAGGCGAGCGATAAAAAGTAATGTGCTATGGCGTACTATAAATATTGTAAACCTATTTTTTTATATCCTATTTCTTGGGTGGTGGGGAAAAGTGGACTATAATGTTTGTTAGCGAAATGAAACAAACAAAGACTTGAGGTAAGGAATACTTGGACTTAACGATGGTTTTGTGCAGTTGAATGAGATAACTAATATTATTCAAAATTAACGTTACCCTTTAAATGTACGACTGTTTAATACTTGTTCAAAATGTGATTAAAAGTTCGGATGTGAGCGTTGGATAAGCGGATATTTTACATAATAGCAGTTATAGCTACGAAAATATAATAAAACGCCGTAGGCAACCATTGAAAGGATTTTTGCTACTATAACTTCTATTATGTAACATAGCTTGGGATTGGTTTACTGGCGTTATAGTTGTTTGAGCGTTGGCAATGGCTCTTTGCTTTTTTATTGTACCAATTTTATAAAATAACGACGTTTAAATAAAACAAGCAATGTGCCATTATAGCGTTGGCTACAAGTATTATGACATAAAACCAATTATGCATTGGCGAGCGGAACAACACAAAAGACAGAGGATTTTGAGGTACGAAAAAACTGGGTTTTGGGTTGTGGGGAATAAAAAAGAGCCTTTCGAAAAAGACTCTTAAATTATTGGCTTAATGGTCGTGATTTGAATGGTCTTCCGATTTCATTTCACCTGACTGATTCATCATCATTTCGTGGTCGTATTTACAACAACCTGGTAAATCTTTATAGGCTTCTTCACTACCTGCAACTTTTTCAGTATCATACCCTGAAGCTGCAATAGCTTTGTGAATTGTCATAGCATCTGTTTTGGTATCATCAAAAGAAACATCAATCTTCTTTTTATCGACATCCCAATTGGCACTTGCAACACCTTCAACACTATTGGCTGCTTTTTCAATGGTACTTTTACACATACCACAATTTCCTCTTACTCCAAAAGATAAATCTATCATTGCGATTTCTTTTGACACTTCTGTTGTTGTAGTATCTTCAACTTTTTTAGTTTCGTTTTTACAACTTGTTAAACCTAATGCTGCTATTGCAACTACACTTAAAATTACTTTCTTCATTGTTTAAAATTTAATTGTTATTACTTGATTTATTATTATTCTATTACTTGTTTTACTTCACCACAGGTTAGCATTGCTTCACCAAAATATGGATTGATTACTTTTTCTTCTTTACTCAACCAATATGCACCATTGTTGTTATCTGCCATAGGACAAAATTCCACATACACTTTTTCATTAACACCAAACAATTGTACAGCATTTATTAAATGTGATGATAGATGTTTGAAGTGGTCTCTTTGTTCTTTTATATCTGACGTTTTAGAAATGGATGTTGCAGAAGATTGTATTTCTTTTACTAATGACATCCAATGTGCGTGAGCATTATTGTCTGATAATAATTTCATATCAACTTTACCTAAATTGTCAAATAAACTTGTTGCATTAACTGAAGTAATTTTTGAATCTTCCTTTACTAAAGCATTTTTTAAATTGATATAATCATTGTAAACAACTTTTAATTGTTCTTGGAATTTCTCTGATACTGTCAATCTTTCGTTCATATTAGTATGGTCACTTTCTTTGTTGGGTAAATTGTTTTCCATACCTAAATGACCTTCGTGTCCAGTCATTACTTTACCACCATCTTTATTCATCATAGACTTTTTTCCTTGTAATTGAGCTGCTGCATCAACCGTAAAAGTTCCGTTAGTTACGATTTCATTTCCAACAAATAATCCTTCTAAAACTTCATATTCATTACCAATTTGATTACCTAAAACAACTTCACGCATTTCAAAAACGGTTTGGTCTGGATTGGTTTTTAAATAAACCACAGAACGTTCACCTGTCCAAAGTATAGCAGATGCTGGGATTGTTAATACCTCATCATTACTTCTTGAAACTCGTTCAATATTTGCCGTTACAAACATTCCTGGTTTAAAAACATCATCCTTATTATTTAATACCACACGTAAGGTTACAGTTCTTGTTTTGGTGTTTAAAACTGGGTCAATGAAATCTACTTTACCTTTAAACTCTTTATTAGGATAAGCATTGGTTGTTATCAACACTTCCTGTCCTTTTGTAAAGCGGTCAATCTGATTTTCATACACATCAAAATTTCCCCAAACTGTGTTGAGATTGGCAATTTTTAATAAGGGTTGACCTTGTTTAACGTAATCGCCTTGCTCTACCAATTTTTCGGTAACTGTTCCTGAAACCATAGCATAGACTGGAAAGTTTTCTTTTACTTTTCCAGTATCTTCTATTTGATTAATTTGACTTTCAGAAAGTTTCCACAACTTCAATTTATTACGAACTGCCTTATATAATGCAGGTTGCGATTCCTTTAAAGATGATGCTGTAATCAATTCCTGTTGTGCTGCATACAATTCTGGCGAATAAATGGTTGCCAACAATTGACCTTTGTTTACTTCCTCTCCAGTAAAGTTTATATTCAAACGTTCTATTCTTCCTGAAAAATAACTGACTTGTACTGCGTTTGCTTCTTCATTTTCAGCAATTTTACCTGATAGCTTAATGGTATTCCCATCAATGTTTCCTTTGCCAACAACTGTCGTTTGAATATTGGCTAATGCCATTGCATTTTCTGTTAGTTGGAATTGGTCTGCCAACAAACCATCTGCACTACTTTCGGCAGGAATTAAATCCATTCCACAGATAGGACAATCACCTGGTTCTGGTTGCATAATCTGTGGGTGCATTGAACAGGTCCACATTTGATTGGTTTCAGTTGTTTCCTTATGATTATGTTTTGCACTTTCATTGGACGAACCTCCAAATAGCAACCAACCCAACAACACACCTATTACGAGTAAGCCAACGTATATGACTATTTTATTATTTTTCATTTTCTAATCGTTTTATCATTGCTTTCATTTCTTCTATTTCCTTTTTCTGTGCTTTAATAATATCCTCTGCTAATTGTTTAACTTCTGGGTCTTTTATATCTGCTCTTTCGCTTGTTAGAATTGCTATGGAATGATGTGGTATCATACCCTTCATCCAAAGTACATCACCTACGGTTGATTTTTGGTCACGTACTAAACCTAAAGCACCAAGGAAAAGGACGATGCTACCTAATACAATACCCAAATTTTTCCTTTTATTCTTGTACATATTCTTCATAAAGAAAAACATAATTAAAGCCATAGCTGCAATACCTAAACAGACCATATAAAATCGTGTTAGACTAAACCATACGTGGTCAAATTCATAAGTGTTTAAGTACATTGTGATATACATTGCAACAAATGATGAGCCTAACATCAAAAAGAATTTAGTGTAATTGCTCAAACCTTTATTATCGTTGTTTGTGTGTTCTTGTGTGTTCATAAAATTTTGATTTTAATGGTTAAACTTTAATTGTTCTTAATCGTAGTGCATTACCTATAACCGAAACCGAGCTAAAACTCATTGCTAAAGCTGCTATCATTGGCGACAATAAAATGCCAAAAAATGGGAATAATACGCCTGCTGCAATAGGTACTCCTAATGTGTTATAAATAAGTGCAAAAAATAGATTCTGCTTAATATTCTTCATTACGGAATGACTTAAATTTTTAGCCTTTACAATGCCTTGTAAATCTCCTTTTACCAAGGTTATCATTGCACTTTCTATCGCCACATCTGTTCCTGTACCCATTGCAATACCTACATCACTTTTTGCCAATGCTGGTGCATCATTAATTCCATCACCTGCCATAGCAACTACTTTTCCATTTTTTTGTAGTTTCTCTACTTCTTTGAGTTTGTCTTCTGGTAGCATACTGGCTTTAAAATCTGCAAGATTTAGTTCTGAAGCTACTGCTTGTGCGGTATCGTGATTATCGCCTGTAAGCATTATAACATCAATGCCTTTATCTTGAAGTGTTTTAATTGCTTTGGCACTTGTTTCTTTTATTTTATCTCCAATAACTACGTAGCCAACAACGGTTTTATCTATCGACAAATAAGAAACTGTCTTACCTTGTTTTTGGTAAGATTTAGCTTCGTCTTTCATTTTAGAAGTAATATCTGCTTTGGCATATTCCATCATTTTAGGATTTCCTAATGCTATTTTTTTATCATTTATTATCGCTTCAACACCTTTTCCTGTGACAGCACTAAAGTTTTCAGATTTTATTGTTTCAGCGTTATGTTCTTTTCCATATTTAACAGTCGCTTCTGCCAAAGGATGTTCACTATTGGTATTTAATGAAACGATGTATTGTAATAGCTCTTTTTCTTTTAAAGTATCACTAAAAACACCTACTGTTTCTACTGTTGGTTTTCCTTCTGTAATTGTTCCTGTTTTATCAACTATAAGTGTATTTACCTTATCCATTTTTTCAAGAGCTTCGGCATTTTTAATCAATACACCATTTTGAGCACCTTTACCCACACCAACCATTACAGACATTGGTGTTGCTAAACCTAAAGCACAAGGACACGCAATAATTAGTACTGCAATTGCATTGACTAGTGCATACACATAAGCAGGTTCTGGGCCCCAAATTGCCCAAACCATAAATGTGATAATAGAAATAAGAACTACTACTGGCACAAAATAACCTGACACTTTATCTGCTAAATTTTGAATAGGTGCGCGACTTCTACTGGCATCATTAACCATATGAATGATTTGAGATAAAAGCGTATCACTTCCTACTTTTTTGGCTTTCATTAAAAAGGATTGATTCCCATTAATTGTTCCGCTACTTACTTTATCATCTTGAGATTTGTTTACAGGAATAGGTTCTCCTGTAATCATAGATTCGTCAATGGTTGTTTCGCCTTCAGTTATCACACCATCCACAGGAATTTTATCGCCAGGTTTTACTTTTAGAATATCATTTAATTCTATCTTATCGATACTGACTTCAATTTCTTCATCATCAATTATTTTTATGGCTTTATTAGGTGCTAACTTTAGTAACTCTTTTACTGCCGAATTGGTTTTACTATGTGCACGCGCTTCTAACAACTGTCCTAAAAGCACCAAGGTTAGAATAACCGTTGCTGCCTCAAAATAGACGTGTACTGCACCTGATTCTGTTTTAAACTGTGCCGGAAATACATCTGGAAAAAACATCCCAAACACACTAAACAACCAAGCTACACCTGCACCAATCCCAATTAGGGTAAACATATTGAGATTCCACGTTTTTATACTTCTATAAGCACGTTCAAAAAACATCCAAGTCGCATAAAATACAACTGGAATAGATAATCCAAACTGAATCCAATTCCAATATTTCTGTTCCATTATATCGTACAATGGATTGTTATTGAGCATTTCGCTCATAGCCATTAAGAATATTGGTAATGTGAATGCAGTTGCTATCCAAAACTTCTTCAATAATTTTTTATAGGTCTTTTCTTCTGCTGAAACATCTGGTTGCATTGGTACTAAATCCATACCGCAAATAGGACACGAACCTGCTTCATCTTTTACAACTTCTGGGTGCATTGGACACGTCCATTGTTCAGTTGTAGCTGTTGTTAGATTTTGTTCTTCGACCAAATCCATTCCGCAAACAGGACAATCTCCTGCTTTATCATAAGTTTTATCTCCTTCACAATGCATAGGACAATAAAATGTACCTGTGCCTTTTGCTTTTGGTTGGTTTTCCTTTTTATCTTCTAAATGGTGATGATGTTCACCTTGTTTATGAATACTGTATCTCCCACCATCATTTTTTAAGGCTTCTTGAAACTTTTCTATAGGAATATGGGATTCCATTTCGATTGTAGCTTTTGCCTTTTCTAAATTGACTGTTGCTTTTGAAACACCTTTCACTTTAGAAAGTGTTTCTTCTACGTGAGTACGACAACCGTTGCAAGTCATTCCGTGTATGTGATATGTGTGTTTCATAATTTACTGAATTAAATAATTAATAATTGTGCTTTGCACATAGTAGCTCTTAATAGACTCTATTTGGTTCATTTGAAACTTTAATTGTAGTTCTTGAATATCCAAAACATCATTAAAATCTATCGTTCCTGTTTCGTAGCTTTTGATTAAGATGTCTTCTGCATCTTTGGCTTGTTTTAAGTTCTTGGTTTGCGTTGCATAACTTATTCTTGCAGAAATTCGTTCATTAATCGCTTTACTTAAAAGCGTTTCCAAAATGTTTAATCGTTCTTGTTTTTGAGCTGTTATTTCTTGCTGTTCTAACTCATTTTGCTTGGTTTGAGATTTGTACTTTTTGTTGAATATTGGAATTGACACTGATACCATTGGCATTACAATGTCTTTTCCATTATCACTAAAATTCATATCTGGTCTTTCGGAAACATTAATATAATCCAACCCAAAACCAATCATAGGACTGCTTTCTTTTTGATTTAGTAATTCTGATTGTTCAATGGATTGGTAGAGTTTTTCATACTTCAATAATTCGGGATGCAATGCTAAATTTGCAGTATTGATTTCAAAGTCTTCTGCCGGCATCATTAAACTATCTACCACACTAACAGCAACATCATTTTCTCTGTTCAAAAGATTATTCAAATTAGTTTGTTCTGCTAAAAACTGTTGACTTAAAACATCTTTTAGTTGTTGCATTTCATTTTGACGCATTTGCAAACGCAACACATCTACTGCAGAAGCTTTACCAACCTCAACCGATGTTAAAGCCAATGTTTCATAGGTTTCCAATAGTTTAATGTTTTCTGTTAGCACCCTTTGTTTCGCTTTGTTAGCGTATAAATTATAGTAGGATTGTGATACAGAAGCCATCAATTTTCGCTTTGCAATAACAATGTCCTCATATTTTGCATCGGCTAACGAACTCACATAATTTTCTCGTGAAGTAATTGTACCAAACCACGGTAACATCTGTTTTGCTGATACTTTAAAGCGTTGCGCTCCTGTTCTCGTTTCTGGTTCGCTTACAAAATAACCTACACCAAATTCAGTATTAGGAATCGTATTGACTTCATTTACTTTTTCTGAAACTCTTTTGTACTGTAACTCGAATTTTTGAATCTCGGGATTGTTTTCCAACGCTTCATTAATTAAAATTTCTAATTGTTGGGCGTTACCTTTGAGACAAAAGAGAATTGAAAAAAGAAAAAAGACTGTTTTTATATGTTTCATTTTGATGCTCTTTTAAGTTGAACTTCGGCTTTCCAGCTATATAAAACTGGTACAACAAATAAGGTGATTAAAGCGATTAACATTCCACCAAAACTTGGTATTGCCATTGGAATCATAATATCGCTTCCTCGTCCTGTAGAGGTTAATACTGGTAATAATGCTAATATGGTAGTTGCTGTTGTCATTAAACAAGGTCTAATCCGTTTTTCTCCTGCTTCTACTATGGACGCTCTAATTTCCTTTATATTCTCTGGTGTATTTCTATCAAAAGTTTGCGTTAAATAGGTTGCCATTACTACACCATCATCGGTTGCAATACCAAAGAGTGCAATAAACCCAACCCAAACCGCTACACTTAAATTAATGGGATGCATCTGAAATAAGTCTCGCATATTTTCGCCAGCGACATTGAAGTTTAAAAACCAATCTTGACCATAGAGCCATATCATTACAAATCCACCTGCAAAGGCCACGGCAATACCTGTAAACACCATTAATGATGTGCTTACTGAACGGAATTGGAAATACAGAATTAAAAAGATAATTGCCAAAGCTAAAGGCACAACTACAGATAGTGTTTTTTCTGCTCGTAACTGATTTTCATACGTTCCTGTGAATGCATAGTTGATTCCTTTTGGAACAATTAGTTCCCCAGAATCTATCTTTTCTTGAATCAATGCTTGTGCATTTTCAACAACGCTTACTTCTGCAAAACTAGCTTGTTTATCGAACAGTACATAACCTACTAAAAAGGTATCTTCACTTTTAATGACTTGTGGACCTTGCTCATATCGAATGGTTGCCAATTCGCTTAATGGAACAGGACTGCCTTTTTCAACTGGCACATAAATCTGTTGTAAGTCTGTTGGATTTGCTCTTAATTCTCTTGGGTATCGCACACGAACACCATATCGCTCACGACCCTCAACCGTTTGTGTTAAAACCATACCACCAACTGCTACTTTTAATACATCCTGAACATCTTGTATTGAAATGCCATAACGTGCAATTTTCTCTCTATCAATATCAATTAACAAATACGGTTTACCAACAATACGGTCTGCAAAAACAGCTTCTTTTTTAACACCTTCAGCTTCCTTGATAATGTTTTCTAATTGTACTCCAAACGCTTCAATTTGTTTTAAGTCTTGGCCTTTCACCTTAATTCCCATAGGTGCGCGCATTCCTGTTTGAAGCATTACCAATCTGGTTTCAATAGGTTGAAGTTTTGGCGCAGAGGTTACGCCTGGCAATTTGGTTACACGAACTATTTCATTCCAAATATCGTCTGGTGATTCGATTTCTGGTCGCCAATTGCGGTAGAATTCGCCGTTTTTGTCTTCAATTAGTTGAGACCTTTTAACTGTACTATAAGTAACATTTTCAGAATTATTTGGATTTGCAATAAAACGACCATCTTTTAATTCAAACAAACCATCATCATTTACTTTGTAGCGTTGCCTTTCTCCATCTACATTCAGCATATATTCTGGTTTGTACTGAATGATGTTCTCATACATTGACAGTGGTGCTGGGTCTAATGCTGATTCTGTTCTTCCTGCCTTACCAACTACCGTTTCAATCTCTGGAATACTGGCGACAGCCATATCTAATTGCTGTAAAACTCTTTTATTTTCTTCTACGCCAGAATGTGGCATTGATGTTGGCATAAGTAGAAATGAGCCTTCATTTAAGGATGGCATAAACTCTTTGCCTGTGTTCTTCATAATGAAAAACCCTGCAATTACAATAGCTGTTGGTACAGATAGAAACAATAATTTGTTATTTAAACACCAACTTAAAATACGCGTATAGTATTTGATGAATAGCGAAAAAACACCTAATAAACCAAAACATATAACACTAACAAAAATGAGATTCCAGAAGATGCTTTTATCAACGCCTAATGGACGCCAATATTCGGCTAACAGGAATACTATCGCAGATGCTGAAATAAGCCCATCTGCCTTCGACATCTTTCCAAAGGGAAGAAAATTGAATTGTCTATGAAAATTTATAACCCCAAAAAATATCAATATTAACCCTAACCAATAACCGTAAACTATTGCTACGATTCCTAAGGCTATTAATACACCATTTAAAATAGTTTTAAAAGTGTTTTTAATGCTTTTCTTTCTGAATAATAATGCAGCAAACGGTGGAATTAAAAATAACGCGACAATAATTGATGCTGTTAACGCAAAGGTTTTTGTAAAAGCCAATGGCCTAAATAATTTCCCTTCTGCACCAATCATAGTAAATACAGGAATGAAACTAATTATTGTTGTCATTACTGCGGTTACAATAGCACCAGATACTTCTGCTGTGGCGTTATAAACAATTTGATTTATTGTTAATCCTTTATGAGATTCCTCGTCGCTCGTTCCTCCCTCTGTCGGAATGACATTTACACTTTCACCCTCTAACTTTTCATTCTTCACTTTTAACTTTTCACTTTCGTCCAAGTGCCTTATAATATTTTCTGAAAGAATCACACCTACATCGACCATAGTACCAATAGCAATTGCAATACCTGATAAAGCAACAATGTTTGCATCTACTCCAAAGAACTTCATAGCTATAAAAACCATTAGAACCGCTGCAGGTAATAACCCAGAAATTAAAACCGAAGCTCGAAGATTAAACACCATAATGATTATAACCAAAATGGTGACTAAAATTTGTAATGTTAAAGCTTCACTTAAAGTACTAATGGTTTCTTTAATCAATTCACTTCTATCGTAAAAAGGCACAAGGGTAAGTTGCGATGTACGTCCGTCTTCCAACACTTTTGAGGGCAATCCGGTACTTAATTCGGTAATTTTTGTTTTTACATTGGTTATGACCTCCATTGGGTTGGCGCCATAGCGTGCCACAACAACACCACCAACAACTTCTGCTCCTTCTTTATCTAAAATTCCCCTGCGTGCTGAAGGACCTAACGATACTTTAGCAATATCTTTAATTCGTATTGCTGTATAATCTTCGGAAGTAACGACTGCATTTTCTATATCTGAAATGGACTTGACATAACCTAAACCACGAACTAAATATTCTGCATTATTGATTTCAATAGTTTGTGCGCCAATATCTTTATTACTTTCCTTAACAGCTTTTACAATATGATGTAAACCAATATTGTATTGTCGCATTAATTCAGGATTAACATCGACCTGATACTCTTGCACATAACCTCCAATAGAAGCTACTTCAGATACTCCACTTGCAGAGGATAGTGCATATTTTACATAGTAATCTTGAATATTTCGTAGCTCTTGTAAATCCCAACCACCAGTAACGTTTCCGTTTTCATCACGTCCTTCAAGTGTGTACCAAAATATTTGTCCTAATCCTGTGGCATCTGGACCCAATGCAGGATTAACACCTTCAGGTAATAAGCCGCTTGGTAATGAGTTTAGTTTTTCGAGAATACGACTTCTACTCCAGTAAAATTCTATGTCTTCTTCAAAAATGATATAGATACTTGAAAAGCCAAACATAGACGAACTACGAATGGTTTTTACTCCAGGAATACCTAACAAGGATGTGGTTAATGGATAGGTAATTTGGTCTTCAATATCTTGTGGTGAACGACCATCCCACTTTGTAAATACAATTTGTTGGTTTTCTCCAATATCTGGAATAGCATCAACAGCTACTGGATTGCTTGGTAATCCCGATAGCCATCGGGACTGTTCCCAATTGAAAGGTGCATTTACTGTTCCCCATCCTACGAAAAGAACGAGTAGTAGTACTGCTACGAGTTTGTTTTCTATTAAAAATTTGATGCTTTTATTTAGCATTGGTTTTGATTATTAAACAGTTAGACATTGATGTTACAACGACAACGAATACCTGCCTACCGGACAGGCAAGCAACAAATTATCCACATAGCATAAAGCCATAGGATAACACAGTTTTTGTTTAAAAATCAAATTAAATAGGTCTCGTCAATCTTGAAGATTTGCCTAATGACGAGTGGTGGTTTGTATTCTTCGTAAGAAGACACATTGTTATCTAAACCTTCGAAAAGGTTAATATAGGTATGAACAAATGACGCTATGAATACTTGTTGCTCAAACGTAATTTTGTCAACTTGTAATTGAAGTTCGTCTTGACCTTCAATTGCTAATTGTTTATCATCGCAACAATTTTTCTTGGTAATAGAACATCCATCAGTAGAAGGTTTTTCCATTTCCATTCCGCAACCTTCGGTTTTATGGAAAATAGCCGTTTCCACTAAAGTATCTCCACAATAATGCATATTTACAGTAAATGACAACGTAGAAAATAACACTACGAAAGCCATTGCTAAAGACATTATTTTATGGAATATTTGTTTCATTTGTGACACAAAGTTACGAAATTTTAACAACTATTGATTTTGTTTAACAGAAGTTTAGTGGTTAGAAAATTAGATAAATCACCATTTACCCATTTTAGAAAGTACTTTTTTATACTTCAGCATTTGTATGTCATCCTTACAATAAGGGTGTTCTAATAACTCTTTTAGCTTACCAATAAATTCTTTGGAAACAAAACCTTTTTTCTTTAAAATCTCAAATAGAATTAGAGCTTGTTCGGCTCTGTATTTAGCTTTTTTGACAAATTCCTCACCATTTTCTGGTTTTTCATAATGATTTTGAATATCGAAATGTTTATCAATATCGCCTTTATAACCAATTAATAGTTTTTCTGCATTCTGTTGGGTTACTCCATTTGTAGTGAATACATAGTCTCTATCTTGTGTAAGACGATTAATTCTTGTTTGGCCATCTGCATAGTCATTAGGATGAATTTCTAAATAATGTGAGCGGTCTAATGGTAAAGTTATTACTGCTCTTGGGTCATATAACCCTTGAAAACGATTTGTTTCAAAATGCCTGATGGATACAGGATTATCGCAAGTTATGAGAGGTGCATTCGCATCATTAATTTTTATAACATTAATAGTACAGTCATATTTATATTTTACAAAATTCCCCCATTGTTCTAAATGGTTTACTAAAAAAACCGTTCTTGAACGTTCGTTATGTTCTTTTTTTACAGCTTCAATATCATCAATGTGAAACTTTATTTTTTCACCATATAAGTTCATTTTTATCATTCCTTCTTCATCTGCTGTATGAGCCGCTTTATCAAAAATTTGATTATTCATACTCCGTTGAAGATTTAAAATTCTTGGTGTTCTAAAATATAGTGAGAGACAAACGTAGAGTATCTGTACTTTTTGTTCTTGGGTTACCGTTAAAGCTTTTTCATCAATAAGCAGGGAATAGACCTTTTGAAATTCACTATCTACATTTTCAGCGTAATGTTTTTCTAAAGCATATTTAACCTCATCTGATTGTGCCGGTATTGTATAAATGTTCTTCTCAAAACAAATATCTTTTGTACTTATTTGTTCTAATAATATATCATCATCTAACTTGTAAACATCAACAAAATAGTTTCTTTTTCTACCTTCAATACCAAAGTTCTTTAAATATGAACGTGGAATATAATGTTGTTTTATAGGGTTTGACATACTCTATTTTACTTTGTTTAAAGGCATTTCCTTACTACCTATTTTATCTAATAAACTTTCGATGTTGTTTATTATCTCTTTAAAAAACTGTGGATTATCAAGTACTATTTCGAATCTATTTTGTGAAGACACATATTCCTTTAGCGTAAACCGACCTTTGCTAAAACTCTTAATATTATTGAACTTTTTATCACTATTATTGACGGTATCGTTGTTTTTAATTATACCCTTATGATGAACAACTAAATTACGTACTTGTCTAAAATTATCGATAAAACTCCATTCAGGATTGAGTACCGAAAAATCAACTTTAGCTGACTGCTTTAAGAACTTCTTTACCTTATCAATATCATTATTACCTTTTAAGTCATCTACTCTGTAGTCTGTTTGTTTATAAGATGCAAACCTGTCGCAACCACGCTTTAAAACATCTTCAAAAAAAGAATACAGTTGTATGATTTGAGCATTTCTATAATTTTTGATATAAACATCATTAAACATAAAAACATTGTCAATAAAGGAATCTTGTATATGGTCTAAATATTCTTCTGAAAACTCCGATTTATCTTCTTCTTTAGATTTTTGAAAATTATCATATTCGACCTCAATATTTTTCAATTCCATTTCAAAATGAGTTTCCATATGATTCATATAATCTTCAATTAAATGGAACTCAAAATGGATAAACCCAAAACCCATTATAGATGCAAGTGTTTCTTTTCTTCTTAATCTTGACATATCATTCTTTTATAAAAACCATAAAGCATCTTTAGCATCATCTGGAACACCATTATTAAATCGTGGTGCTATTTGTGCTACCATTTCTGGATATTTTATTGTTATTGGTACATTTTGTTGTCGAAGCGATTTCCAATATAATCTGCTAAACTGATATACTTGTGTCAATAATTCTAACACTACATCTGCATCTTCAAAAGCATCTTCATCTGGACTACTTATTTTAATTTTTATTGGAAATGGATAGCCATCTGTATCTGCATAGCGTTGTGAATTGAGATAACGTGCATTATTAAATAGCAAAAATTGGTTTTCGTTTATACGAATGTATGTACCACTTACTGGCATTAGTTTTTTATTCCAATTAAGGTCGTAAGCAATAATATCTTCTGCTTCTGTTTTATTAATGTTTAGAATGTATAAGGGTACTTTTAAGCCTAAAGTATGCATCCCTTTAATAATAGGTTGTAATTCTTCATAGCTCATTTCTTTATAAAAATGAATCACTACTTTATCTGCTTCTGCAACCGATGTAAAATCTCTTATGGCTTTACATATACTACCTGCTAAAAGGTCTGTTTCGGTTTGGTCAAAATATTCAAACTTTCTAAACAAGCCATTGTTTTGAAAACTAAAGGCACTTGCGATGTAACGTCTGTTTTCGCCTTGATTTGTAAATGCACCAACTCCTATTACTAATTCTTTTTTATCTGTTACTGCGAGCTTCCAAGGTGCACCACCTAATTTGGCGTGAATTGCCAATGCCATATTTTGTAATGAGAATTGGAAGTTGTATTGATTCTCGATATTAACCACCATTTTTTCATAATCTACAACCTGTGTAACAATGCCTTCATTTAGAAATAGTTCTTTGATTTGAATATAGATTTCTCGGTCTTCTGGATTTGGTGTAAACTTATCGAAAGGACTTAAATAGAAAGCTGCATAACGTACAGTATCGTGGTCGAATGAAAGGTTTTCTAACTTTTCTGTAATTTCTGGAATTGGGTCACTTTCGTTGGTAAACTCTATAAAATGCTCTTTAGAAGTTGAAGCCTTAATGTTTACATAAGCCTCAATCCCTTTAAAATATTTTTTATCCGCTGTAACACCAGTTTTAAGGTTGTTGTAAAAGGTTTTAATTGCTTCTTTATGTGAAGTATGGTACACAAAGAAAAACTTAATGTTTTGGTTGTTTGGTCGTTTGTATGGGTTAAGGTTATTCATTGCCAATTTAGGCACTAAATGGGTTTTTTTATTACCGTATTGGTCTTTACCAAATTCTAACAAACCTAATTGTGGGTCAATGTGATTGATACGATTGAGTGGCACATCTATAAATGCATCGTTTTTAAACGGAAAAATGGCTTTAAAATTTTCTTTAAATAGATAGTTGGTTGCAAAATTATTAATGAGCGCAACATACTTTTGGTATTTATTAGCTGGTCTTAATGGTTCTTCAATAGGTATGTTTAACGCTCTGGCTAATGGCAAACTAAAAATTGGGAATGCTTTATCAAACTCAATAGTATTGTAAAATTCTTCTTTTTCCTCTGTGTCGAGGTTCATTTGATAATTGAAAATAGTTTGTCCATATACGCAACGTTTTATTACCTCCGAATCCTCAATATCCTTAACAGACGTTGTAAGGACTTTTGATGTGCCATCGTACGATACAATAAGTTCTGGTAAGTCGGTTAATTTTGCAAATTGTATTTTAAATGAGAATTTATAATACAAATTATAATGCTCTGTATTCCCTTTTTTGGAAGGCATCCAAACCTGTACATCACCTACAAAGTTTTTGACAACTATATATTCTTTAGATTTAAAATAAGTTCTTAACTGATGTTTTAAATATTGCTTGTAGATTCTTAATTCCCTACCATCTACTAAATTTAGTTTAATACTTGGTGCGTTAGGTATTTCATCAGTAAAAGAGGTGTAAATTTCGTCTGTTTGCGATAAATCTGTTTCAGGAAACGCCTCTAATATTTGTTTAGAAAACTTTGATTTATGGATTGGGTGGTCTCCTTCAATATCCTCTAACGCTAAAAATATTGTAGGCGTACTATTGGGCCATTTGAAGTTAAGTATATTGGTTTTGAGGTGTTCTTGCATAGACTATTATTTTTTTGTCAATCTATTTAAATTTTCTTCCGCTATTTTGAGGATTTCCGTACGCTCTTTTTCATTTTTTAGCATTAGTACTATTTGTTCTGACATCCATAGCTTAATTAATTCGTTCTCGTCTTCTTTTAAAGTTTTAGCAAATGCAACTACTTGTTCGCGTCTTGCTATACGATTTCCACGTTCTATTTTGCTTAAATAGGCAACATCCATATTTAGGTTTGCAGCCATTTCCCTTAATAGTAAATTACGTTTTTCACGCAATGAACGTATGTACTCTCCAAACACCATAATAGAATTATTTAGACTTGTCAAATTTTGTCTAATTTAAGAAAAGGAAAGAAAGAAGTAAGAAAAAGATATTAACAGTTATTAACAAGGGAATGAGGAAGTTAAGGATTTAAGGAAGTCCTATCAATTTTATCCTTAAATCCTCTAAATCCTGAATTATGTTTTTGCAGGATTTGAATAATTATTGTGTGCTTCTCTGTGTATTAAACCTGCTTCTACAAATTTGGTAATATAGCCTTCTGCTGTTTTATGTGGGATGCTCTGTTTAGTGGCATAATCTAAATAATCTTGTCTGGTAAATTGTTTTGGTAAACTTTCCAGAAAACGTTCTTTTCTGTTTAAACGTTTTACTGTCCTTTGCTCAATTGGTAAGTCGTTAAACACTTTACTACTATGTTTCACTAAAATCGAAATAATTATGAGCGCATTTTCAAAATCAATATCCTCACATTCTTTAGTTGCATTAACATCACCATCTTCCATAATACGAAATGCTGTAAAAAGCATCATAATCCTAAATGCAATTAAGCCTAACCGCCTAATGGTAGCAATATATTCTTCTGGTTGTAGATTGATGTATTTTGTTTGTAAGGATTCAAAAAACGTATTGAATTGCTCTTGTTGAGCTGTGGTTAACCTAATTTCAATCTCTGGATTATTTTTAAGCGTTTTATACAGTCCTAAAAACTCACTACCTAATTGGTTGTAATAATCATCTAAACCTACATTATTGTTGTTTTTAAATACATTTTTCCAAGTCGGCTTGATATTCATATAATAAAACATAAAACGACTAAACAATCCATTTTCAGCATTAGGAATTAAAGTCGCTACTTGTTTAGGTGTACCAGATAAAACTGTAGATAAACAAGGTTTTTCAATATCTACATATTCTCTATCAGTTCTACGATAATAACTTATGGTTTCGTGATGGAATGCTTTACGAAAACCATCGGAATAATTACCGTAATCACTTTTAAAGGCTTGAGCTAACGTATCACCTTCGGTTTCAAAAATTAATCCTTTACCTTCATTATCTGAAATTAATTGATATACACCTGTTACACTATTATTGGCGGGAATAAACAACATTCGTTCTGGCGGTTTACTTGGTTTTTCCAAGTTTTCATCTTTGCCCTTGTTCATATTATAAGTAGCTGTTTCTGACTGAAACTGTTGCTTTAATATTTTTGCTTGTTCTCGCTTTAGTTTATGCACAGGGTCTACCAAATTTTTAATTTGGTTAAGTCTGCCTTTACCTGCCGAAGCTGGTGCAGTTACAAATAAGTATAAATTACTGAATACTTTTCTTTGGTCGTAAATACCAAATAATTTTGGGAAACAAGCACTAAATGCTGTTAATGCGCCTAATAATAAAATGTCCTTTTCTTCCTGACTACTTGCAGGATTTACAACTTGTTGTAAAAACTGCGGTAATGTGTCAAATACCTTTTCTGGTATTGTTGGCATTGTTTGTTCTGGTGCATCAACAACGGTTGCAACATTTGTAGCAATCTCGTTGTTGTAATGTTGCTTCATCGGTTTTATACCTGCTTGATGCGCGTGATGATAAAAAGTTGCAATACTTATTCCGTGTCCTTTTGCATTTAGGCATTTATTGAATTGTTCATCACATTCTTTAACATCGTAACCTGAATAATTTTTACTTATTCGGTGGAAATAATCTCTACCAGATTCTCCATATTCTTCAGCTAAAGCAAAGCCTAAATCACGCCAAGTAGCATAATTACCTGTTATGTCTATACCAGATTGTTCAATTGCTGTAATATAGGATTCTATATCACTATTAGCAACAGCAACAACATTTGTTGTTGCCTTGTTGCTTGTTGGTTTTTGTTGTTCTTTTGGAACTTCTAACCAATCTTTTGGGTTAAATATTTTGCTCATAATGTTTGATGTCTTTTATGTAAAAAGGCTGTTGGGTCGTATGGTAAAAAACAGGCTCTGGAAACGTCTTTACCTGACTGGTCAACCTCAATGTTATAATTGTGTTTTATGTAATTTGCTACCGCTGTGAAATACTCTGAATGTGTCACTTCTGAAACATCAATCCTGATAATCCATTTTAAGCCATCTCCAGATGGTGAAATGAAAAGCATTTCGGTTTCAAAATATTCATCGTTTAACAATTGTGTTTTTAACTCTTGCAGATTATCTAAATGGTCAAAATCAATAGTTAATAGGTTAGAATGCTGTAACAAGTTACTATCGTTACGCTTTTCAAAAGTTCCTGAAAAGGTTACGTAATCAAAGTGATTCGCTTTGAATTTACGAGCTTCTTTTACATCTGTAATTAATCTTAAATCTTCGGTTATCTTTTTGTATTTATCACTTGTGATTAATTCAAATACTTGATGCAATCGCATAGTTTCCGTAGGAAACACATTGCGAACAGGTGCTTTGAAAAAGCTACAGTTTGCATACCAGGAATCGTCAGGTTCATTAAGCCATTCTAATTCGTCTTTCTCCTGAATCTCTAAATTTAGATGTAGCTCTTGATTTATCTTTTGAAATAATTCCTGTTCATTGGTTATTCTAAAATGGTATTGTGCAAAATCGAATACATCACCTTTAAAGTCTTCTAATTCTGTATCTCTATGCGTTGCAATAACACCATCAATATGAATACGTAAGGTCTCTTTACCACCGTTAAACGGATTGCGAGTTATCCCACAGTCCCTTCCTTTTAAAGAAAGGACTGTTTGATTAGGATAATACTGTCTCAACACATAAGCATAAATCTTTAAACCATAATGTGTTTTTTCTAATATTGCTTCTCTATTTACCTCCATTGTATTTGAAATTATGGTTGTAATAATTATCTTGAAGCAATTGCTCTATATCAGCAACTTTGTAATAGAACTTGCCTTTTATTTTACTGTAAGGCAATATTCCGTTGGTTCTAAATGTTTGTAAAGTTCGCTTACTAATGCGTAAGGTTTGCAATACATCTTGATTGTCAATCCACGTATCTTTCAATACTTCTGCTCTCGATTGTCGCAACAACTCGATACGTGCTTTTAAGTCCTTAATATCTTGCGAGAGCGCCAAGATTAAATCGATTATCTCCGTCATAACTTTACCGCTCCTTTCTTAATTAGGTAATCGGCAGCTTGCTGTTCGATTTCATCTTGTGAATCCACACGGTTACTTAATAACCATTGTTCTAATTCAACTCTGTTAAAATAAATTTTCTTACCATTCGGTTTATAATGTGGAATGGTTCCTGTGCTTGTAAGTTTGTATAAATGGGATTGTGATAATTCCAAAAACTTACACGCTTCGTTAAAACTTAATACGTTTTTTACAATAATGTTTCTGTCTAAAACGTGTTGTTCAATAATTTTGAGACGTTCTAATATTTCGTCCATAACTAATAAAATTTTAGTTTATAGTAAATGGACATCTGGCCAAATGTCATTCTTGGTTTTCAAGAACAGGACAAAGGTTTAAAATTGGCTTTCCTATTTTAGTAAGAGTGTAAAGCAAGAGTAAGACAACAGTAAGGTTTCTTACTATTCTTACTGTTTTTTATTGCAGTTGTTGAATAATATTGTCTATTTCTTCCTTTTCTTTTGGGTTGTGGACTTTGTTTTTGTGAAGATTATTTGCTTTTAAAGGTGTATCTGTTTTAGTTCTAAATTTACCAGAACGTTCTATTACCGTAGGATTGAAACCATTGAAAAATGGTTTAAGTTTTGTTACGAGGTAACTAAACTGTGTAGTTTCGCATTGAAGATAAATTTGGAAATCTACTACTGTAAAATCTTTAGATAACAATAGTTCTTGCAATTGCTCAACAGTTGAACGATTATCTAACAAATCAATTTTTAGGTTTAATTGCTTTAGTACGGTTAATAAGGTTGAGGTGTCTTTGTTTTTATAACCAAATGAGGTTTTTGGTTTTGCTGTAACTCTCGGTTCTTTTTTAATAACTGTTTTTTTTGTGTTCGCTTTTTCTATCTGGTTAATGTCAAACGTTGTATCATTAAAATACTTTTCAGCTATTTCTAAAATTGTGAAGTTTAAATTTTCTGAAAACTGTCCATATTGTTCTTGCAGTTCAGCATATAAACGGATTGCAGATACTTTTAAGTAGTTTATGATATAATTGTCATCATTATTTAAATCTGCTGTTACTCCTCTTTTATTGATATAAGTTGAAATGTCATTTAAGTACTTATCAAATTTGTTAAGCAGAATAGTAAAGCTGTATTTATTTTCTGGAACTGTAGCATTTTTAGGAAATTCCTTTACAAATGATACTACTGTCTTTTCTGTTTCATTAAATATTAGCTTTTGGTAGTATTCCTTTTTCGCATTTAAAGGCTTTTTAAAGTTTACTTTAAAAACAGCGTTATTGGCTTTTGGATTCAATTTTAAATCAGACAATAGGTATTTAAAATCCTTTTCCTGTCTATTATCTCTATGTAAGCCATTGGTTATTGAAACCAAACTTGAAAATATACTTCCTTTCATTATAAATCCAGTTGAATACGGTTAGCAGCTTCTTTCTTTTTATCATCAATTACTTTTGCATAAATCTGTGTAGTTCTTAATTCTTTATGACCTAATAATTTTGATACAGTATATATGTCTGTTCCTAAAGTAAGCTGTAAAGTAGCATAGGTATGACGCGCACAATGGAAAGTGATATTCTTTGTAATACCTGCTTTCATCATCCATTGTTGTAGTTTCAAGTTAGACCAGGCACTATAATGTAAACCTTGAAATACTTTTTCTTCTGGTTTCCCTTCTTCTCCTAATAATTCTCTTGCTTGGTCTGATATTGGCAAGGTTTCAACACCTTTGGTTTTCTTTTGCCTAAATCGGATATAATATCCCATTTCTTTTGAGTGCTGAATTTCTAACCATATAAGTTTTTCAATATCTGACCAACGTAATCCGGTTAAAGCAGAAAAAATAAAAGCACTCTTTAAAAGAGGTAGTTCACATTCTGTATTAACAGCTTTTTGTAATTCATCAAGCGTTAAAAATTCACGTTGAGGTTCACCTTGTTTAAAATACTCCACACCATTAGCAGGATTTACTTTTAATATACCATCCTTTACCGCCTGTTTTAATGCAGCTGAAAATTTACCGAAATACGAATATTTTGAATTTTGAGACAGCTTTTTACCTGCTCTACCTATTGCATCTTTATCTAAATATTCTTTGAAACGCTCAACAAATGATTTGTCTATGTCTTGAAAACTAACATCAGTTGGACAAAACTTTTTTAAATGTTTGAGCATACTATTCCAATTCCCATAATTGCCAGAGCTTGTATTTTTCTTTTCTGCTAAAGCTGTGATGTAAGTAATAAAACTGCCTTTTAGCTTTTCAATATCTTGAAAGCCATAAATACCATTTTGAATTTCTATTTGTCGCTGTGCACATATAGTTTCAGCCAATTGTTTGGTTTTCTTATTAACTTCTCTTTCAGTTTTGGTTTTAGGATTAGGTGTAAGGTATAAGCGTAAGTATTCTGTTTTACGTTTGCCTTTATGATAGTAATCTAAATACAGACTTATTTTGTCGTTCTTCTTGCGTTGTCTTAATGTTACTTTCATAATGGAATTAATTAAAAAGGTTTTCTATTTGCCATCTGGCCACAATACGCTTTCTACCAAAAGGAACTGCTTTTAAACGTCCTTGTTGTATCATTCTTTGAATGGTCCATCTACTTACTCCAATAAGTTGTGAAGCTTCTGTTACGCTTAAAAAATCCTTGTTATTTACAGCATTAGGATTGTGAACTTCAACAACTTGTTTTTGCTGTTGCATATCTTTAGTAAGAGTAGCTTGGATTTTTTCTTGACGTTTGCGTGCCTTATAGGCTCTTTTTGCACAAGTATCGCCACAGTATTTAGTAACTGTTGTACGTGCTGTGAAGGCATTACCGCAATGCTTACAAGTTTTAGGAATGAATAAATTACTGCTCATAAATGGTGCTTTATGTAGCGTAATGGTGCAACGTGGTGCGTTATGGTGCATCATTTCGCCAATATCTTCGCCAACAGAAATGGGCAACAATTCTATATTTTAGGCAACAGATATACAACAAATTTAATTAAAAAAGAGCAAATAAACAACAAATAAAAGAAGATAAAATACTATAAAGTCAACAATAACAAGGGATTAACAAATAAAAGAAAGAAAGTTATTTCCCTATACAAAAATTAGCAAAAATATTACCCAATAAATCATCGTTGGTTATCTCTCCTGTTATCTCACCAAAGTGGTATAATGCCTGCCGAATATCGATGGCTAAAAAATCTCCTGAAAGCCCTGTTTCAAGACCATACTTAACTTTCTGAATTTCCTGAAAGGCTTTTAACAAGGCGTCATAATGTCGTGAGTTGGTTATAATGGTTTCATTATTTCTTAGCGATCCGGTATTGATTAATTCGAGAAGTGAATTCGTCAATTGCTCTATGCCAAAGCCAGATTTAGCTGATAATAATTTAATCTCTGGAATTTCAGATTGTATTTTAGCTATTAAAACATCATCTACCTTATCAATCTTATTTGCTATTACAAGAAGAGGTTTTTGGGGGTATTTGTTTTTAATTTTCTCTAATTCTACTTTTAAAACCGAACTCTTATCATTAAAATCATGTGCATCAAACAAATAAATAACCACTTGAGCTTGATCGATTTTCTCGAAGGTTTTTTTAATGCCTATACTTTCAACAACATCTTCGGTTTCACGGATTCCTGCAGTATCTATAAATCTAAATCCTATGCCTCCAATTGAAATTTCGTCTTCAATAGTATCGCGCGTGGTTCCAGCAATTTCAGATACTATCGCTCTATCTTCATTTAATAAAGCATTTAATAAAGTAGATTTACCAACATTAGGTTCGCCAACAATAGCCACTGGAATTCCTTCTTTTATCACATTACCCACAGCAAAGGAATCTATGAGTCGCTTCAAGACTATGGAAATACGTTCGATTAAATCTTTAAATTGCTTGCGATCTGCAAATTCCACGTCCTCTTCGGCAAAATCGAGTTCCAATTCTATTAACGAAGCAAAATTTAAAAGTTCTTCGCGAAGTTTAGCGATTTCACTCGAAAAACCACCGCGCATCTGTTGCATGGCTATTTGGTGTGCGGCTTCGTTATCGCTAGAAATTAAATCGGCCACAGCTTCGGCTTGGCTCAAATCCAGTTTGCCGTTTAAAAAGGCCCGTAAGGTAAACTCGCCCGCAGTGGCCATTCGGCAACCTTGTCGTAAAAATAATTGAATAATTTCCTGTTGGATATAATTGGAGCCGTGGCAAGAAATCTCGACTACATCCTCACCGGTATAAGAATTTGGGTTTTTAAAAATGGACAGCAATACTTGGTCAATGGTCCTGTCTCCATCCATAATATGCCCCAAATGGATGGTGTGCGTTGCCTGTTTGCTTAATTGCTTGCCCGAAACCGATTGGAATTGTTTTTCGGCTATACCAATGGCCTGTTTGCCTGAAATTCGAATAATGGCAATGGCGCCCGCGCCCGAGGGTGTAGCCAAGGCCACTATGGTGTCTTGATTTATCATGATGCAAAAATAACAAAAACGCTTTGCTATTCTTAACACCAAAGTATAATATATTTAAACTGATTTTTAGCTAATTATAGCATTTTTAACAAAGTTTGTTTCATTAAAGAAAACAAAAACTTCTGTTTTTATTGATTTTGTATGAAAATTGGCTTAATTAGAGTTTCTTAAAAAAACAACTACCAAAAAAAGAAAATACTTAATTGATACTGGTTTACGCTTAGTTGCTTCACATCTTATTTTATCTGTACTCCATTTACATATACCACTGAATTTTTGCTTCTTGAAGTTGCATTTTGTTTTTTATTGTAAACCTTATCATATTTAGCAATACTATAATTTAGACCTTCTTTGACATGTAAACCTGTTTTATTTACGTAATTACCGTTATCATCTTTAGCCAAAACAGTTAAATAGGAATATTCGTTTGCAACTTTAGTAGACAAATCTGGGTCATTTTTCAATTTAGCAATTTCTAGCTTAGAAAAAAATTCTTTTAACTCTTTTGCATACAAATCAATCTTTTGGTCATCTGTCTTTGCTCTTAATAATTTCTCATAAAACTCTTCTTTGTGCTCCAAGTTGTTTTCTTTAACGACCTTTATTAAAACATTGACTCTTTCTAACTCTTGTTGCCTATTAGTTTCCAATATTCTTTTAAGTAATTGTACTTTACTATCTATTTCAAAAATTAACTCATCATGGCTTAGTTTATCATCAAGTTCAAAATTGCTATAATCTATTTTAAAAGATGGGGTTTCAACTATATTGTTATCCTCAAAAGCTTTTTTTAAATACTCTAGATAATATGCATCAGGCTCTCTTAAAACTTCTTTATTGTCTTTACAGGAAATTAGACCTATAAAACATAAAAGAACAACGTAATAACTAAATGTTCTATTTTTCATTACTATTAATTATTTATTATACAATTGTTTTTAATAACTCTTCCCATTATAAACATTAACTGAATGCATATCGCCTCCAATACCATCAAAATGCATGTGATAAGTAACGGTAGCCCCTGAAATTGCTACTCTTTGTTCTATAGAAAACCAAAATTTAGCAAATACACTAAGACGCTCTGCGCCATCTGGCACTAAATTTGGCCCGTGTCCAACTATGTTGCAGGGCATATTATAATTTGGACAAGAAGGGCTTTGGTCATAATATATTGTTTGCGGGTAGCTATTAATCCTCGTGAAATGCTTATGAGCGATATAAGAATATGTAATCCCAACCCCGCCAGTACCTTTTTCAAAATAGTAATGACTAACACTAAGTGGCCCATTACTAAAAAATATATTGGCATTAAGCGTATAAGTACCTAAATAAAATTCTTCAAAAGAACTAAACATTTAATATTGAATGTTACCACTATAGCTGCTTTGTGAGAAATTAAAATTATAACTAATCACAAATACAAAAACCATAAAATATTTCTTATCTAAGTACATAATTTATTTTTTTACGTAAAGAAAAAAAAAAAAAAAATGAAATAAACAAATTTTTATAAGAAAAATATAAATATAATGAAAGATTTATTATACTACAAATACAATACTTATTTTATTGTTTATACAGTTTTTTAAGTTAAAAAAAAGAATAATGCCACAATGAATTTTTTCAATAGAACTGTTTTATTAAAGGCACACCTTTAAAATCAACCTATTTCTCGATATAAGTATACGAGGCATGCTTCACTCAGCTGGGGTTTCTTTAGTTTTATTTTGGCTTTTGGCAAAAAACAAATATTTCAACTTAAATCCCCGCTTTTTCGAGAATGAATATCTCAACGGGAAACTCGACGCCGGCTCTAGGTTTTTTTTCAATTAAATAAACCAAAAATAAATATCTGATATGTTTTTAAAAGTTATTTTATCAAAAAAACCAACCTGCTTTTTTGAAGGTTTACAAAAAACACAACATTGCTCAAAATTCTTTGAATTTTATCTACTAAAAAGGTGGAATAGCTTCATTTTATTATGTAAACCACAAAAAACATTGATTTTTACAAAAAAAAAAAAATCTGTAGTGTAAAAATATATTATGTACGCATAGTATATTTGCACACCTGTTTTTGGTGACTGTGACTTTTTGTTATTTACCGTGTCTAACTTACAGTAAACCAAAACAGTACTAATTTTAATCCACCTAGCGCAACGAGGGAAAGATTTGCAACAACATGAAAATTATGGAGTCTGATTTTTCAAAACACATTATTAAATCCGTCCAAAAAGATTTGGGCAACATCTACTTTTTTAACCGTATCGCCGTGGTCGAGTTTAACGAGGGCGTCCATGTAGACATTAACAATTCCGAAGAAATATTTGATGAACTGCACACCTTTTTCGGCACCTCGGAACCCTTTGGCGTTATCGCCAACCGTACAAACTCGTATTCTGTAAAGGTTTTGGATGCCGAACTGTTCAGGAAAAAAGCAAGAAACCTATGTGGCTACGGTGTGGTTAGCTACAACCTTGCGGGCAAGATGAATGCCGAAACAGAAAACATGTTCTGCCTCTCTGACGATATTTGTTTCAATAGCATCCCAGACGCTTTAAACAGTGTGTACCACAAAGTAAAAAACTGTTCGTCTTTTTCTTTAAACTAGATAAATCCCGTCTGGCTTTATTTCTATTAAACGCTGTTTGTACAAACTCCCAACGGCTTTTTTAAAGTTCTTTTTACTCATTTGAAGCTGCTCTTTTATGGCTTCGGGATCCGACTTATCGGTCAGGTTTAAATACCCGTCGTTATCATCAAGTTCTTGCATAATGCGTTCGGCATTGGGCTCAATGTTTCTATAACCTATTTGCCCCAAAGCAATATCCAATTTATTGCCGGGGCGTATTTTTTTAACAATACCTTTTAATCTGTCGCCAACACTAATATCCTTAAAAACCTGATCTTTGTAAATCAGGCCCAAATGCCTTTTATTTACAATTACATTCATCCCAATATCCGATGGATGCGACACAATCAAATCCACCTCATCAAACTCGGCAACCGTAAGTTCTTTATTATCCAAAAACCGATTTGTTTTGCTCGATGCCACTAGCCTATCGGTTTTTTCATCCAAATAACAATGCACCAAATACCAGCCACCGGGTTTCATTTTAAAGGCCTGTTCTTTAAACGGACAAAACAATTCCTTAACCAAACCCCAATCCAAAAAAGCACCGTACTCTGTAACTTGATTACAGCGCAAAACCGCAAAATCGCCTTTCGTAATATAAGGAAAATCTGTTGATGCAACCGGTCGTTCCTCATTATCCAAATACACAAAAACATCAATCTTGTCCCAAATTTTAAAAGCCTCCGGAACGTATCTATTGGGCAACAAAACCTCGTTGTCCTCATCATCAATTAAATACACGCCATGGTCCGTTTCACGCAGTATTTCCAAAGTATTTATTTGTCCTAAATGTATCATGCGGCAAAGGTAACAATTTTTAATCCGCGGTAGTAGTTTACAAGGCGCAACTTAATCGGTAATTTATAGTTTATTTTTTGGCGCAACCTTGCCCTTCGACTACGCTCAGGGTAACAGGTCGGGCTTTCACTACTAGCTTCCTCCTGCGTCGGCGAGCTCAAACATTTAGCCTGCGGTAAGCGCAGTCGAACCGTTCAATCCCTTGCGCAACAATTAGCAGTTGGCAGTAATCAGTTTGCAGTAAGTTATCTATTTGTAAAGAATTGTGAAAACTTAAAACAAACATTAAACTAAAAACATTAAAAAGTAAAGTCTTAAATTTCGACAAAGTCGAAAACATCAATCTGCAGAAATAATGAGGGCAGGAATGGAGTCTCAAAACGCAGCTACAAGCTTAATAACTCCCCGAAAACTATGCTTTGGGTCTCCTATTTACCACTGCTTAAGAGAGGTCAGAACTACCTTTTTGTAGTTCTGGGTAAGGCACAAAAAAAGCGTTACAAAATTGCAACGCTTTTTAAAATATGTAAAACTGCAAATATTAGTAAGCAGACTCTTTACCAAAATGTTTAACCAATAAATAATAAACAACCGCTCTGTATTTATTTCTGTTGGATTGACCGTATTTGTCCATAACGGCTTGAATACCTTTATCTAAATCAGCGCCATCGCTCAACCCTAATTTTTTAATTAAGAAATTGTTTTTAACGGTGGCCAGTTCTGTCTGGTCCGATCCGGAAACTGTTGCAGAATCTGCATTGTAAATAGATGGCCCGCAACCAATAGTAACTTTGGTTAATAAATCCATGTCGGCATCAACACCACATTTGTCTTTTAAATCTGTTGCATATTTTGCAATAAGCTCGTCTCTTTTGCTCATAATAATATAGTTTTTTTAAGGGTTTATAAAAATACGTTTTAAAGATAACTATTTTTTTAGACACGCAGAATTACAGAAAGTCACTTTAATCGAAAAAAATCCTCGATGCTTGCCTTGGGGTTTGCATTTCACAAAGCGTTGGGAGTCATTCCCGCGAAGGCGGAAATCTAAATAGACTTAAAATAGTGAAGCAACACTTCATCATTCAAATTCTTGGGTGTAAAAATTTCTAACAGTTTTGGCTGATCGCTTTCCGAATAAAATGAGTTTAAACTGTTTTTTAAATCTGATACATTCGAAACCGATTCGTATTCAAAACCATACATTTTGCATAAATGTTCTGCAGTTAATTGGTGTTTAGTTTCAAAATATCTATCAAAATTCTCTGTGTTTTTTTGCCCGGGAAGAATCCTGAAAATACCGCCACCTTGATTGTTTATAATAATAATTCGAAAGTGATTAGGTATATAATTATTCCACAGCGCATTACTATCGTAAATAAAACTTAAATCGCCCGAAATTAAAGTGGTTTGCTTTGTGTTGGCAACGGCGCAACCAATGGCTGTACTTGTGCTACCATCAATACCGCTCGTGCCTCGGTTACAAAACACTTTTAAGGTTTTATCCAAATCGAATAATTGCGCGTATCGCACTGTTGAGCTGTTTCCTAATTGTAAAATAGTGTGGTTTGGAATGTTGTTTAAAATAATTTCAAAAGCTTTTAAATCACTAAAATCAATCGCTTTTAAATAGGTGTTATGCTTATTATTTCTAAGCGACTTTACAGTATTCCAATTCGGTTTATAATCACTTTCTTCTGTTTTTACTTCTGATAAAAATTTAGAAAAAAAGTAATTTGGTGTGGTTTTAATCCATTGGCTTAAACTAAAAAACGTATCGTTTGCTTTATTAAAATCGATATGCCAATGTTGCTTTGGTTTATGCTTGCGAAGAAATGCTTTTATCTTTTTTGATACGATTAAGCCTCCAAATGTGAGTAAGATTTCGGGTTGAAGATTTTTAAAGTCCTCATCTTTTAAAGGTGCGATTATTTTATCGATACTCGGAAAAAATTCGTTGTGGTGCAAATTCGATGTGGTTTCGGTAAATACAATCACACTATCGTCTTTTGCTAAAATATCCAACCATTGCTGTTCTATATCATTGGGCTGATTAACGCCAACCAATACCATTTTTTTTGAAGCCGCATTCCAATCGTTTATGCACGATTCTAAAATAGAGTCTTCAATTTCTAAAGGTTTGTTTTCAGCAGAAATAGATTTCGGGTTTACCGATAAATCATCAACCATATCGTACAAGGGCTCATCAAACGGGATATTAACATGTACAGGGCCGCTTTTAGAAAATGCAATATTTATAGCTTTATTAATTTCGGTTTCGTTAAAATCTTGGATACCTTGTTTTAAGCCCAATAAAGTTTCAAGTTTATTTTCTAAATTCTTAAAAATGGGCAACTCCTCTTCAACTTCAACTTTTTCATCTAAATCCAACTTTAAATTAGCCGAATATAAAATATGGTTTTTAAAAACGTTTTTTTGATTTATGGTTTGCCCATCACCAACCCCAATTAAATGTTTGGGTCTATCTGCCGATAAAACCACCAACGGCACATCGCTATAAAAAGCTTCTGCCACAGCGGGGTAATAATTTAACAATGCACTACCCGAAGTACAAACCACAGCCGTTGGCTCTTGCAATTGCTGTGCAATGCCTAAAGCAAAAAATGCCGCACAACGCTCATCAACAATACTGTAACATTTAAAAAACGGGTTGTTGGTAAACCCAATGGTTAACGGGGCACTACGGCTACCGGGAGAAATTATAATATGCTTTATGCCTTTGGCTTTACATAGCTGAATAACGGTTTGTGCAAGCGGAATTTTTGGGTGTTTCATGGTTTTCAAAAGTACAAAACCTAAGTGAAAATTTGCGTTATAAATTCTCGAATATTTATTGGTATCTAACAAGGAATCTCATCATAAACAATCACTTTAAATAGGCTATTAGAAAGCGAGACCTGTGTTAGGTTTTTAAAAACCTAACACAGGTCTAATTTACAAAACACGTTTAATAGTTTGCGATTTAGACACCGTTTCGTCCCATTCGCTTTCCGGAATTGAACTTTCGGTAATACCGCCGCCAACGTAAATTAGGGCTTTGCTATCTTTTAATTGCATACAACGCAAATTAACATACAATTGCGTGCTTTTTTTGTTTATGGCATAAGCCCTGTTTTCAATATTTCGTTTCCCAGAACGCGGTGCTTTTGTGGAATCAAAATTTAATTCTCCCAGAAAACCCGTGTAAAATTCGCGATTATAATTTTCGTTTTTTAGAATGAATTGTTTGGCATCAAGTTTCGGAAATCCGCAAACTGCCGGTGTTGGATGCAATACCGAAACAATGTCCTTTAATTTTGCATGGGCTTGCAATCTTGCCGAAATCATGGTTTTTAAATGCAGTAAATTACCCGCTTTTACGGTTTCGGTTTCAGCTATTTTTATGTGTTCAATTAAAGGTTTTAAACTTTCGGTAATAAAATAAGTAACAATTTGTTGTTCGTCTTTTTCTTTGGCTTTCCAAACTACATCCAAAGTGCCTTTATAATCTTGCGTGCCGGCCAATGCCATAATCGAGAGTTGTTTTCCTTCTATTTTAATTAATGTTTCTGGTGTTGCACCCAACCACAATCCTACTTTGGGATGATACCAACAATATGCAAATGCCGATTTGTACGTGTTTAAAAGTTTTTTAAAAATTGAAATGGGATTGGTTTCCGCCGAAAGGCCAACCGTTTCCTGCCTCGATAAAACCACTTTCTCAAGAGCGTTTTCGGCAATGGCTTTGATGCCTTTTTTTATGAGGTTGATGTGATGGTTTTTTGATTCATTCTCAATTTGAGCAAAACTACTATCTGAGTGGTTTCCTGCCTTTACTTCGACTGCGCTCTGCATAAACTCCGAAATGACAAATTGTTGAGAAATAGAAATTACTTCCGAATTTTCAATGGGTATTAAAACCGAATCTTCTGCAGCATTAAAAGGCGAAAACACAAATCCTTTATCGGTAAAATCTTGGGTAAAAAATAAATTACTTGTTTGTTGAAGTATCGCTTTTACGGTATCTTCATTGGGTTTTCTGTAAACCACAAAAGGCAATTGGTTGCTATACTGCGTTTCAATTCGATTAAAAAAATCTTCCAAAGTCATTAACTATTTATTTTTGGGTAACGAAATGGTTGAAAGTTTGCAAATAGAAATTAAATTATCGGCATCATCGGTCACCCTTATATCCAGTAATTGCGTGGTTCTGCCCTTGTGTAAAAAAGTGGCTTTGGCATAAACAAAACCATCGCGTACACTTTTTAGGTGATTTGCCGTAATTTCCAAACCACGAACAAAAAATTTATCGGTATCAATAAAAATATGCGATACAAAACTTCCAACACTTTCCGCCAAAGCAGCTGTTGCACCGCCATGTAGCAAACCATCGGGTTGATGCACCCTGGAATTAACCGGCATTTTTGCAACTAAAAAATCGGCTCCAAAATCTACAACCTCAATATTTAAGGTTTCCATTAATGTGTTTTTACAAGCTTTATTGGCCTTTTCTAAAACGGCTTCTTTAGATAATTGCATAGAATAGTGTATTTTTAAAATCGCAAACAAAAATACAAAACATAAGTGTAAATGAAATCAGAAGAAAAAGAAATATCATACACCGCAACCAACTCTTATTCTACCTTAAACACGCTTACAAAATCGACCAAAAACGTTTGGTTTGTTTGCCATGGCATGGGGTATTTAAGTCGGTATTTTTTACGCTATTTTAAAGGATTAAATGCTGATGAAAATTATATTATTGCACCACAAGCAGCGAGTAAATATTATTTAAAATCTGAGTTTAAACATGTTGGCGCAAGTTGGCTAACCAAAGAAAATACTGCAATGGAAACCAAAAACGCAATGCAATATTTTGATGCTATTTTTGAAGCTGAAAACATTCCTAACGATGTTAATTTAATAGTATTTGGGTATTCGCAAGGGGTTAGCGTTGCTGCACGTTATGTGGCAAAACGGCAATTACAATGTGCGCAATTGGTATTGCATTCTGGCGGTATTCCTAAAGAATTACATGCTGAAGACTTTGTGTTTTTAAAGGCTAAGGTAAATTTGATTTGCGGAAAAAACGATGAGTTTTTAACTGAAAATCGCTTACAATCTGAAACCCAAAAAGCTCAACTTTTATTTAAAGATAATTTGAATGTTATGCTGTTTGATGGCAAACATGAGGTTAATGTAGCATTGATTAATAATTTGGTTTAATAGTAGCATGGCAATATAGGGCAGTAAGCTATTTTTAGTCAAGTTTTATTGACTAATCTATTTTACCTCATCATAATGGTCGTCCCATTCTTTTGGTTTGGGGTCGTGCAATTTGTTTAAAGACTTGGCTACCATCATAGAAACGGTAGCATCGCCAGTTACGTTTACCACGGTTCTGCACATATCCAAAGGTCTATCAACAGCAAAAATAAGCGCTAAACCAATAGGTAGTAATTCCGCAGGAAACCCAATAGATTCCAATACAATAACCAACATTACCATACCAGCGCTAGGTACAGCGGCACTACCAATAGAGGCCAATAATGCTGTAACAACAATAACCAATTGATTGGTAAAGGTTAAGCCTTCTGGCCAAATAACCTGCATAATAAATACGGCTGCAATGCCTTGATACAAACTTGTGCCATCCATATTTACAGTAGCACCTACGGGCAAAACAAAACCAGAGACTTCTTTGTCCACGCCCAAATGTTCTTCAACACGTTCCATGGTTACGGGTAATGTGGCGGCACTACTACTGGTTGAAAACGCCAGTAATTGCGCTGGACTTATCTGTTTTAAAAACCACAATGGCGATTTTTTTGTATATACACTAATCAATAAAAGGTAGAACCCAATCATTAAAATTAAACCACCAACAACACAAAAAGCATAATATAAAAGTTTCACCAAAATCTCGGTATCATCAAAAGCCACTATAACATTCGCCAATAACGCAAAAACAGCATAGGGAGCGAACAGCATAATTAAATCGACCATTTTCATAACAACCTCGTTAAGCGAATCAAAAAAATCGACTAGTGGTTTGGCTTTTTTTTCGCCAATAAGCAACAAACTAATACCAACAAAAAGGGCAAAAAAGATAACCTGCAGCATCGAGGCTTCTACAAAAGACTCAAAAACATTACTTGGAAAAATATCGACCAAAGCGCGCAATGGTCCTGCGTCTTTTTGTTCAGAGGCTTTGGTTAACTTATCTACAACGCCTTCGTCGTTTTCGTATTTAAGCTTAATTTTTTCAATGGTCTCCTCTGGCATTCCAATACCTGGCTTAACCACGTTAACTATGCTTAAACCAATAATTATGGCGATTACTGTTGTACCGATATATATTGAAATGGTACGCAAGCCCATAGATTTTATTTTAGAAATGTCCTTAAGATCTGAAATCCCCTTTATTAACGATGCCAAAATAAGTGGTACGGCAATTAATTTTAAAAGGTTGATAAAAATGGTGCCAAATGGTGCCACCCAACGGCTTATAAAATGCTTTGCTTTTAACTCTTTTACCTGTTGGGCCTCTACAATTTCTACGCTTTGAATAACTTCGCCATTTACAATCGATTCAATAATTTTTTCGTGAGCCGGAATAGTAGCGGTTACAACTTGCTCCCTTCCCCAACTGGTTGATAATAAAATAAATCCGAAAACGATTCCTAAAACCATGCCTATAATAATTTTCCAGTGCAATGCGAGTTTCTTCATAAGTTTTTCCAGCCTCTTTTTAGCAAGAGATTTTTTTAGATTCGTAATTTAAAATGGCTAACAATATAAGTATTTTTTGTGTGTAGCTACTATGGTTGGCTTTCAATTTTTGCCAAATAAACTGCTTTTATGGCAGGATTATGTTTTAGGGTTGCGCCTAAAAACTTCAATCATATTAAACAGTACAATACAAAACACTACCCAAATGGCACCAGCAATAAATCCGCCCAATATATCCGAAGGAAAATGTACACCAAGGTAAATACGGCTTATCCCGATGCTTAAAATCAACAAGGTTGAAATAAAAATTGCGGCAATTTTTTTAAACCTATTCATTTTAAACTTATAAGACAGATAGATTAAAAAACCATAAAAAGCCATGGCGCTCATGGCATGACCACTGGGGTAGCTTAGTGTTTCTACCGGAACCAGGTGTTCTGTACTTGGTCTTGCCCTATTTACAATACGTTTTAATACCAAGTTTGAAAGCGCCGATAAAAGCAATACCACCAAAATTTGCAGCACATATTTTTTTCGTTTAAAAATAACTATAGACAGAAAAAAGCTAATAGCAAGCACGGTTAAATAGCCGTAAACATCTCCCACATGGGTTACAAACACAAAATAATTTGTTAAGGCTGACGACCGAAACGAAATAATATAATCGGTAACTCTAGCATCGTATGCAACAAGTACGTCTGTGGTAAGTGTTTCGGTAAGTTCAATAAATAAACTGATGCCCACAACCACAAAAACCAAAGTGAGTAACAGAGCAATTACATGTGGCAAGGTAACATTGTATTTGCCAAAATTATGTATTAAGATTTTGCTTGTTTTTTTTATTATAGCTATTAATATTTTAAACATATTTTTAAAAAAATTTAAGGCAGTAAATTTTGCGGACTACCTAAAAGGCATCAATATCATTTTTAATTAATGGATTGCCACGTACTTTGCCCTCGCAATAATGTAGTTATAAAAGAATAGAGCCCTAAGACTGCGATCAGAATTTATTTTATAAGAAATTAAATAATTAAATGATGTGATGCCTCAATAGTTCCTCAAGGCATAACAAACCTTTAGGCGTAAATAAACCATAGCAGATTGCTTAACCCCGATTGATGCGGCATCTTTTTTTCAGTTAAACGATTTGTTTAATAAAAATAGAGATTTATACTATTTATAACATGTTTAATAAGGTTCTGAAACAAGTTCAGTACAAGAAAGACATAGCCCTTCGGGTGTGCTCAGGATAAATTGCAAGCGGGAAATAACTTCAAAAAACTATTCTAATTGTACATTTTATTTATTAAATAAAAATCGGCAATAACCAAAGCCGCCATGGCCTCTACAATAGGCACCGCTCTAGGCACCACACAAGGATCGTGTCGCCCTTTTCCGTGCATTTTTACCACTTTACCTTCTTTGTCTATGGTTTCGTATTCTTGGATAAGTGTGGCCACAGGTTTAAAAGCGACGTTAAAATAAATATCCATACCGTTGCTTATACCGCCTTGAATGCCGCCAGAAAAATTGGTTTTTGTACTACCATCGGTATTAAATGCATCGTTGTGGTCGCTGCCGTACATGGTACTACCGTGAAATCCGCTACCATACTCAAAGCCCTTTACAGCGTTTATGGAGAGCATGGCTTTACCCAATTCTGCATGTAATTTATCGAACACGGGTTCGCCCAAACCAACGGGCACATTCTTGATAACACAGCTTACTATACCACCAACGGTATCGCCTTTGCTACGCACCTCTTTAATGTAGGTTTCCATTTTTGAAGCCATGGCTTCGTCGGGGCAACGCACATTATTTGATTCTGCTTTTGTTAAATCTAATTCGGTATATGGCTTATCAAGTTTTACATTTCCAACACCCGAAACATAAGCAGTTATTTCGATTCCTTTTAACATTTGTTTTGCTATGGCACCGGCAACAACACGACATGCGGTTTCGCGTGCCGAACTGCGCCCGCCACCGCGATAGTCTCTAAAACCATATTTTTTGTCGTACACATAATCGGCATGACTTGGACGATAACTGTCTTTTATATGTGTATAATCGTGCGATTTTTGATTGGTATTCTCTATAACAAAACCAATGGAAGTCCCCGTGGTTTTTCCTTCGAAAATACCGGAATGAAATTTTACCGTATCGGGTTCTTTACGTTGGGTAACAATGGCCGATTGCCCAGGTTTGCGTCTGTTAAGCTCATCTTGAATAGCATCCAAGTCGAGTTGAATACCAGACGGACAACCATCTATTACACCGCCTAAAGCAGGCCCGTGAGATTCGCCGTAAGTTGTTAAGTTGAATAGTTTTCCGAAAGAGTTTCCTGCCATAGTAAAATTTTGATGCTAAAATAAATCTATTCTGAGACATATGGAAATTGAAGTTGTGTTTTGTTGTAAATGAGATTGATGACTGAATACTGCCAACTAAACCAGCGCTTCCTTCAAAATAGTAATTGGGTGTTTAGCCTCTCTTTGTGTGCCATCTTTTATCTGATGCCTGCAACTCGTACCATTTGCCGAAATAATTGTAGTTTCTGGAGCTTTTCTTACCGCTGGAAATAACGTTTGCTCGCCAACTTGCATACTCACTTTGTAATGCTCTTTTTCGTAGCCAAAACTGCCTGCCATTCCGCAACAACCGCTAGGAATAATAGTAACTTTGTAATTTTTGGGTAAACTTAAAACCGAAAAACTCGACAGTTGATTGCTCATGGCTTTCTGGTGGCAATGCCCATGGAATTTTATGGTTTTTTCTTCTAAAGTGAATTGATTAGAACTGATGTTTCCCAATGCTATTTCTTTTTGAATAAATTCTTCAATTAAAAAGGTGTGTTTTGCTATCGCTTCCGCGGAAGTTTTATCGTCTGCTAATTTTAAATATTCGTCTTTGAAAGTGAAAATCGCTGAAGGTTCAACACCGATAAGCGGTGTGTTTTCTGAAATTTTACCTTTAAAGATTCCAACATTTACATTGGCAAAATTTTTAGCCTGTTTTAATAAGCCTTTTGATAAAAATGAACGACCAGACTCTGCATGATTAATCAATTTAACTTCGTAATTTAAAGCCTTTAAAAGCTGAATGGTATCAATGCCAATTTTAGTGTCTAAATGATTGGTAAATTCATCATTAAAAAAATAAACAGTTTTAATAATTTTTTCTTTAACTACTTTACTTTCAATTTTTTGAAATTGATTATTTAAACTTTTATTTGAAATTAAAGGCAAGCTTCTTTCCTTAGCGATTCCGAAACTTTTTTTTAATAATGATGCTGTAAATCCGTTTGAAAACACAAAATTTGTAAGCTTCGGAATTCGACTTCCAAAATCATTTAATGTATTATTATAAGCAAACAATTTGGTACGCAGCGATACGCCATTTTCTTTTTGATATTGATACAAAAACTCAGCTTTTAAACTCGCCACATCTACACTACTTGGGCATTCGCTGGCACAGGCTTTACAGCTTAAGCAAAGATTAAAAACGTCTTTTAATTCTTTATGATTGAATTTATTTTCCTTTTCAGAATTCGTTAAAAACTCGCGCAGTGCATTGGCACGCGCTCTGGTGGTATCTTTTTCGTTTCTAGTGGCTCTGTAACTCGGGCACATCGTTCCGCCAAATTCTGGAAGTTTTCTACAATCGCCAGAGCCATTACATTTTTCTGCTTCGCGAAGAATACCTTGGGATTTCGAGAAATCTAAAAGCGTTTGAATCTTTGGCTCTTCTCTATTGGAGACGTAACGCAGCGATTCATCCATTGGGAAAGCATCCACAATTTTTCCGGGATTGAAAATATTATGGGCATCAAAAGCCGTTTTTGTACGTTTTAAAATTTCATAATTTTCGTTACCAATCATTAAAGGAATAAACTCAGCTCTCACAATACCATCACCGTGCTCGCCACTCATCGAGCCTTTGTATTTTTTCACTAAATGCGCCACATCGGTGGTTATTTTTCTAAATAAAACAACATCTTCTTTCTTTTTTAAATTTAAAATGGGGCGCAAATGCAACTCGCCAGCACCAGCATGTGCATAGTAAATGGCATCTTGTTTGTAATCTTTCATCAATTGAGTAAACTCAGAAATGTAATCAGACAAATCTGGCAATGCCACAGCGGTATCTTCAATACAGGCTGCCGATTTTTTGTCGCCAATAATGTTTCCCAACAATCCTAAACCAGCACTTCTTAAATTGTTTGCTTTCTCAATGTCTTTTCCTAAAAGCTTCGGATACGCGTAACTTAAACCAGATTTTTTAATTGAAGAAACTAAAATATCTGCCAAAATTTTCACCTCATCTAACCTGGAAGCTTTAACTTCGCACATTAAAATCGCTTTGGGGTCGCCTTCTATAAACTGCCTATTTTCTCGTTGGGTTTTATTGTGTTTTGTACAATCTAAAATGGTTTTATCCATCATTTCGCAGGTGTACAAATTGTGCTGCATAACCAATTCTACTGCGTTTAAACAGTTTTCGATGCTGTTAAAATGTGCTGCAACCATAATACTTTCTTGTGGCGGCAAGACATCTAACTTTAA
The DNA here is from genome assembly GCF_042684345.1 of Gelatiniphilus marinus. Classification (NCBI taxonomy): domain Bacteria; kingdom Pseudomonadati; phylum Bacteroidota; class Flavobacteriia; order Flavobacteriales; family Flavobacteriaceae; genus Gelatiniphilus; species Gelatiniphilus marinus. Next base: position 917,053 of record NZ_JBHULK010000001.1, read on the forward strand.
AGTAATTTGGGTTGTAAACGCCAGTGTGCCCTCGCTGCCCGAAAGGAGTTTGCACATATTGAAATTCTCTTTAGAATCAGAAAAAATATTGGTTTTCAATAACTCATCAATGGCGTAACCTGTGTTTCTTCGATGTATTTCTGGTTTTGGAAAATTTTCTTTAATGTTATTTTGAACCGTTTCAGATTCTAATTCATTATAAATCGTTTTATAAATATGGCCTTCTAAAGAGGGTTCGCTTGTTTTCTTCTTAAAATCATCTGAAGATATTTCACCAAAAACAACCTCGCTTCCATCGCTTAAAACAGCATGTAATTCTAATACTTTATCGCGCGTAACACCGTATTGAATAGAGGTTGTACCCGACGAGTTATTGCCAACCATACCACCAATCATACAGCGGTTAGAGGTTGATGTATTGGGGCCAAAAAACAAGCCAAAGGGCTTTAAGTAATTATTTAACTGGTCGCGCACCACACCAGGTTGTAGAGTTACGGTTTGCGCTTTTTCATCAATATTTAAAATGTTTGTAAAATGTTTCGATACATCTACCACAATACCTTTACCAACACATTGTCCGGCAAGCGATGTACCAGCGGTTCTAGGAATTAGCGAAGTGTTATGCGTTTTTGCAAACTTAATAAGCTCCTTGATATCGGCGTTGTTTATTGGATACGCTACGGCCAAGGGCAACATTCTATAAACAGACGCATCGGTGGCATATATGGCTTTTATTAAATCGTCATAAAAAAGTTCGCCCAAAAGGTTTTCCCTTAAAGCCTGTAAATGTGGTGTTAAACCCATGATTTTATAATTCTTGCATCAAATCTAAAAAGAAGTTAAATATAATTACAATTTTGGCGTTATTTTTGTTAAAATGAATAGAATATTTTAGTAATCTATTTTATAAAGTAGGTCGTATATTATTAATGAAACATTCGTAGCTAAAACTAAAATACATGGTCTTAATTATTTGAATGTTAAATCTGACCTTTTTAAAACAATAAATATTAACAGATAAAACAAAACTTTAACTTATGAAGAAATTATTTTTATTATCGGCTGCCCTATTAGGGTTTACATTTGCTGCAAGTGCGCAAGATATTGCTAACAATGCCATTGGTTTACGTTTGGGCGATAGCGATGGCTTTGGTGCCGAAATTTCGTATCAGCACGCCTTGGGCGCCAACAACCGTTTAGAGTTGGATTTGGGCTGGCGCGACGGCAATAACTACGACGGTTTTAAGCTCGCTGGTTTATACCAATGGGTTTGGAATTTAGATGGTGGCTTTAATTGGTACGCTGGTGCTGGTGGTGGTTTAGGATCGTTTAGCATTAACGCACCTGGTGGCAAAGACGTAACCGACACCTTTATTTTTGTAGCAGGCGATATTGGTATAGAGTATAATTTTGATATACCACTGCTGCTGTCGTTGGATTTTAGACCAGAAATTGGTTTTGGAGACGATATTTATAATAACAATGATTTGGATTTCGATATTGCCTTGGGCATCCGTTATCAATTCTAAAAAAAGTAATTTATATAAATTTAAAAAGCGCCCAATTGGGCGCTTTTTTTGTGGGCTAATTTATTTCTGTATTGCAATTAAAAAAACGGTGATGTGCAAAACAAAATCACAAAACCTCTGGCAGCACATTAGCTATCTGACTGTATAAGGATTTTCGTGTTTATATTGTATATTCTATTGATGATGTGATGCTAAAACTAGTTCAGCATAACAAAATCTGCTTAAACAAACAAAGGTTTCCCTTTCATCATGGCATTTACTTTGCCTTTTACGGTTTTTAAAGCAGTTTCGTTCTCATGGTTGTTGATAACTTCGTCTATTAAATCTACAATAGCAAGCATATCGTTTTCTTTTAAACCACGTGTTGTGATTGCCGATGTGCCAATCCGGATACCCGAGGTTACAAAGGGCGATTTATCATCAAAAGGCACCATGTTTTTATTTACAGTTATATCTGCTTTTACCAAGGCTTGCTCTGCGGCTTTACCAGAGATGTTTTTATTGCGCAAATCTATAAGCATAGAATGGTTATCTGTTCCATTTGATATAATATTGTAACCCTTGGCAACCAATGCATTTGCCATGGCATTGGCGTTGGCTTTAACTTGAAGCTGGTAGTGTAAAAAATCGTCGCTTAAGGCTTCGCCAAAAGCAATGGCTTTAGCGGCAATAATATGCTCTAATGGCCCACCTTGGTTACCCGGGAAAACGGCCGAATCCAATAAAGACGACATTTTACGCAAGCTTCCGTTTTTAAGTTTAATCCCGAAAGGGTTATCAAAATCTTGCCCCATCATAATCATACCTCCTCTAGGGCCACGTAAGGTTTTGTGGGTTGTTGTAGTAACTATATGGCAATGTGGCAACGGGTCGTTTAAAATACCTTTGGCAATTAATCCAGCCGGATGCGAAATATCTGCCATTAATATCGCGCCAACACTATCGGCAATAACTCTAAATCTCTTAAAATCCAAATCTCGCGAGTATGCCGAAGCACCTGCAATAATTAATTTTGGCTGTTCTTTGGTAGCTATCTCTTGTATTTTATCGTAATTTAAAATACCGGTTTCTTGTTCTACACCGTAAAATACAGGGTTGTATAATTTACCAGAGAAGTTTACTGGCGATCCGTGGGTTAAATGGCCTCCATGAGACAAATCGAATCCTAAAATCTTATCTCCAGGTTTTAAACAGGCATGGTAAACAGCAGTATTAGCTTGACTACCAGAATGCGGCTGTACGTTTACATAGGCAGCACCAAACAAAGCTTTAGCTCTATCTATGGCGATTTGCTCTACTTCATCAACCACTTCGCAGCCCCCGTAATAACGCTTTCCTGGGTAGCCTTCGGCATATTTGTTGGTTAGCACAGAGCCTGCAGCCTCCATTACTTGGTTGCTTACAAAATTTTCTGATGCAATAAGTTCTATGCCATGTAATTGGCGTTGTTTCTCGGCTTCAATAAGTTCAAAAATCTGTTCGTCGCGTTGCATAAATTCTATTTGTAGTTAAATAAGGGGCAAAAATAACAAATAGATTTTTCAAAAAACATTAAAAAACACATAATTACACTAAGTTTTAAACCGTTTTGTTAACCATTGTGGTAAACCCAATTTTTAATCATTTATAACAAAAAAAATAAAAAATTTATGTAGGTTTGATATGAATTTAATAACCATCAAAAAAACAGTTATGCCATTATCAGCTAATAATCCAGATAGGACTTCGTGGTTACACGTCGATAAAAACTCAGATTTCCCCATTCAGAATATTCCTTTTGGTGTATTTTTAACACGCGATGATATCATTACCATAGGCTCGCGCATTGGCGATACGGCCATAGACCTTGGCGCTTTGCATCAATTAGGGTATTTTGACGGTATTCCTTTAACCGATGATATTTTTCTACAAGATACTTTAAACGATTTTATTGCCGATGGTAGAAAAACATGGCGTTTGGTACGAAACCGAATTGCTGAGATTTTTGATGCCAACAATACAACCTTAAAAAACAATGTAAAGCATAAAGAAATAGTACTTTTTCGCTTAGATGAAATTGAAATGAAACTACCCGTACAAATTGGCGATTACACCGATTTTTATTCAAGCATCGAACACGCCACAAATGTAGGTACCATGTTTAGAGACCCCGATAATGCGCTTTTGCCAAATTGGTTGCACATACCTGTGGGTTACCATGGCAGAAGCTCATCTATCATCCCATCAGGAATTCCGGTGCACAGACCCCAAGGGCAAACCCTTCCAAAAGGTGCTACCCAACCTGTTTTTGGCCCTTCGAAATTAGTGGATTTCGAATTAGAGATGGCTTTTATTACTACAGATGCCAACGATTTGGGTGAGCCTATACCTATTGAAGAAGCCGAAGAATATATTTTTGGATTGGTACTGCTAAACGATTGGAGCGCACGCGATATTCAAAAATGGGAATACGTACCCTTGGGCCCATTTTTAGCTAAGAGTTTTGCTACATCTATTTCTCCTTGGATAGTTACTTTAGATGCTTTAGAACCCTATAGAGTTGAGAGCCCAAAACCCTTAAAACCGCAATTAGAATATTTGCAATACAAAGGCAAAAAGAGCTACGATATTAATTTAGAAGTTTCCATACAGCCAAACGGTGCTAAAGAAACCGTTGTTAGCAAATCGAACTTTAAATATATGTACTGGAATATGTCGCAACAATTAGCGCATCACACGGTTAACGGTTGCCCAGTAAATTCTGGCGACATGATGGGAAGCGGTACAATTTCTGGTCCTTCACCAGATTCTTATGGCTCAATGCTAGAATTATCGTGGCGTGGTGAAAAACCTGTTAAATTGAACGATGGATCTGATCGTAAATTCATCAACGATAACGATACCGTTATTATGCGTGGGTATTGCGAAAAAGATGGCACACGTATTGGCTTTGGTGAAGTATTTACCAAACTGCTTCCTGTGTACGGCAAAAAATAAAGTAATTAGGTTTAAATTTATTAATTAAAACAAAGGCAACCCTTGCTACGGTTTGCCTTTATTAGTTTTGTTTTATAAAACGCCCACATTAGGTACTATATTCTTGTGTCCCGTAATGCCTTAAAAACATGGCAGCAAGCGCTTTAAGGTTTGCCTAAAAACAAAGTTACGGCCATAAACACTATTCTAATTTATTGCTAAACAATAGTTTTTTATATTTTTGGCATTACTATTGAAATACTACCCCAATACCCTTAAATTTTAACCTATGAAAAAAACACTACTCCTATTAGTAACGCTTTCAATATGTATCGCCTGCAGCGGAACAAAAGAAGTTGAAAAGGCCGTAAACTCTGGCCATTACGATTTAGCCATAAATACAGCGTTAAAAAAACTGAGAACTAATAAAGACTCTAAACGTAAACACGATGTGGTTTTAATGCTTCAAGATGCTTATTATAAAGCTGAAGCTAGAGATTTAAATACCATCAATCATCTTAAAAAAGACAAAAACCCAGAGTTATATCGTGAGATTTACAAACGTTATTTAGATTTGAATGCACGACAAGAGGCCATTAAGCCCATTTTGCCATTGCGTGTAAATGGAAAAGAAATTCCATTTATGTTTAAAAATTATAGCGATGTTATTATTGAGTCTCGCGAAAAACTGTCGGATTATTTATATGAAAAAGGCTTGGATTTGCTGGAATTGGACGACAAATTTGCCATAAGAGAAGCCTATAGCACGCTTGATTACTTAGACAAGATTAATCCTAATTACGAAAATACGCGCGAGCTTATGAAAGAAGCGCACCAAAGAGGCACCAATTATATTTTAGTATCCGTTAACAACCAAACGCAACAAATAATACCCAAGCGATTGGAAGAGGATTTGTTGAATTTCGATACTTACGGATTAAATAAATTCTGGAGTGTTTATCATGCCAACAAAATCAAAGGTTTAAATTACGATTATGCCATGCACCTTAATTTAAAGCGCATTAATATATCGCCAGAGCGAATAAAAGAACGCGAATTTTTAAAGGAAAAAGATGTTAAAGATGGTTGGAAATACAAACTCGACAGTGCAGGAAATGTTGCAAAAGACTCTTTGGGCAACGATATAAAAACAGAAAAAATTATTAGGGTTAAATGCCGTTTGCTTAAAAGCGTACAAACAAAATCTTCGCAAGTTATTGCCGATGTGGTGTATTTTGATATGGCTTCAAATTTGCCTTTAGACACCTTTACCATTGATAGCGAATTTATTTTCGAACATTCCTTTGCACAATCCAGAGGCGATAAACGCGCGCTTACTAAAAACGATAGAATATTGCTGGGAAACAAAGCTGTACCTTTCCCCAGTAACGAGCAAATGGTTTACTATACCGGTGAAGATTTAAAACTTAAACTAAAAGATATTATAAATTCCTATAGTGTAAATTAAAGTACATTGAGGCTGTTTAAAAAGTGGAATTCTATGTTATTTGGGCTAGCTAAAAATTGGTAATCAAGATTGGTCTATACAAACTCAACAAGACAAATTAAATTCTAAAGACTTTTAAGACAGCCCCAACTTTGTGCTAAAACAGTAAAAACTGTTACAAATAAGGTTAATAGAAATAAAAGCGATCAAATTAGTATTCCGCAATTGCTTCTTTACCGAGAACAATATCCCTATTGGCCACAAATAAACCTTCCTTTTTATCGAGTTTGATAATTCTGCCTGGGTTTGTTTGCTCTATTTTTAATCTGCAAGATTTTGTTAACAAGGGATCGTTATCAAAAATAAACGATTCAATTTTGTATTCCGGCTTGTTAGGTTCTTTAACAATTGGAAGAATTTGCGCAAGCTCGTTACCATATATATATTTACCAGGTACAAAGGTATAAAACGTATAGCGCCCGTTAGCATCTGTCCTAATCCAACCTCTATGCTTAACATAGCGCTTTTTGTTGTGCCTTTTTAATTTAAAATTACCATCTTCATCGGCCTGATGTATAAATAAAAGTACGTTTTTGGCAGGTGTAACGCCATCGTTTTCGTAAATGGTTCCAGTAATTTTAAGCTTGTTAGATCTTGCTGCAAAATCTGGAATGGTATCAACGCTATTCAATTGCTTTTCGGTGTAATCGTAAATAGGGCTTCGCTTTTTATAATTCTGCGGAATATCGCTTGAAGTTTCGTTTGTTTCTTGAGCGTTTACAGGAGTTGAAAAGCTTACAATTATTAAAAGACTAAGTAGGGTTAATAGATTTTTCATGGGTGAATTTTTATAATACTTTCAAAATTAATTAATTATGAAGCCCATAAATAAAAAAATCGATTGAACTATAAAATTTTACGACGAATAGATGAAATGCAAAACTTGTTATTAGGTTAACTAATCTGAAGATTTTACTTCGCCTGAATAAGAAATGGAGTTTCTTGAAGCACTGGTTAATGTAATGTAACTTTTTAAATTAGGGAATAGTTTGATGGTAACTTTAAAGCGTTCTGTTTTTCTTTTAGCAGTGCATGAAATAGTATAGCTATCACGTTTCCCTTCGGTAACAGTATAGTTTTCAACAATACCGTTAAACTGAATGGCACCATTATTTCCGCCATAACCCACATGCATTTGGCGTTCGCCAAAATACGGTAAATACGATGTTATACTATCGCCAGAAATGGTTAAAAAATTTGAGTTCCCGATAAGATTTATAGCTCCAGACGAAGATCCTGCTGGCAATAACCCCGAATTAAAAACCTGCTGCGTAGCTAATGTTGTTTGCGGATGCGCCCAAGTAGATTCAATAGTGAAGTTCCTATTTTCAACCAAAACTTCAAGTGCTTCAATTTGTTCATCGGTTATTTTTGAACTTGCCGATTTACACGAAAAAAAAGCAATCGCAACAATTAGGGTTAGTATGGACAAATGTTTCATTTTTAAGCAATCTTAACTGTGTTTCTAAGTTACAAAATATCAGTAAATTGTTGTAATAACAGATTGTTAAAAATTTAAAAAAAACGCAACTAATTAGCTCAAAATCTTTTTAATTTCGGCAACCCAATCTTCAATGGATGTGGTATTTGTATTTAAAGCCAAACTTCTATTTCCGTAAGGCGCATAAATATTTTGGTTGGTTACCGAAAAGAAACCTATTGTTGGCGTTCCCGATGCGCTTGCCAAATGCATCACGCCATTATCGGCAGCAATAAATATAGCGGTGTTGTTTATAATAGCACCCATTTCGCGAATATCTTTACTGTAAAAATGTGTTGCTTTAAAGTTGATTTTCGAAATGTTTTCAATGGGCAACATTTCAATAATATTAAAATCGGTTTCAAACTCGTTTTTTAAACGGCTGTAAAACGTGTTCCACCATTCTTCAGAATAACATTTATTGCCTGTGGCATTGGTGTAAATACAAATGGTTTGCTTATCATTTTTAACAATATCGTTTAGCAGATTTTTACCGTTTTTAATTTCAGAATCACTTAACTTGATATTTAAAGTAGGCACTTTACTCCTATTTCCATCAAAGCCCAATTTAGTTAAATAGTGCCTTAAATTATAAACAGGATATTTTGCAATATGTTCGTAATCGTTGTGCTTTAGCTTAATAGTCTCATTTACATCGCCAAAAACTTTATATTTTGCTTTTGAAATTTGAGTGAGTAATCGACCGGAAGATGAATTTTTATCGCCATTTATTACCAAATCATAACGTTTTCTTTTGATTAAAACCCAACATTTAACATATTTAAACAAATGGTTGAATGGCTTTTTTGGTAGCTGAAAGATATTATTGATTTCTGTATAATTCTGAAAAACAGGAAACGCCACACCGCCTTTTACAAACAAATCGACTTCACAATTGGGAAAAGTATCAATAACCTCTTGCACAATTGGAGTTAAAAGCAACTGGTTACCCAATCTGTGGTTTGGCCTGATGATTAGAATTTTTTTTATTTCAACCTTTGTATTGGCATCAAATTCTGGTTCGGTTTGAGAACTACCAATGTTTTTGGTAATAAAATGCATTATCTTTCTTCGATATACATTTACAGTAATTGGTACTTTCATTTGTTTGTTTTATGGCTGCAAAATTACGAATAAGCTTAGAGTTCGCCAAACCAAAAGTTCTTGTTGGTTTTAATTCATGCAACAGGAAACCCACTACTATACGCGTCGTGGTTTAAACTTGCGCTTGGTATTTATAAAGTACACACCGGTTAGTAAAATTACTGCCGCAAATATAGATTGCGTTGTAATGTGTTCGTTTAAAACCCACCATCCCAATATTAAAGCAATAATAGGGTTTACATAAGTTGATGTTGCCACTTTTTCTGGTGATACTTCTTTTAAAAGAAAATTAAAAGCGGTAAACGCAACAATGCTACCAAATAGTATTAGCCCAAGCATAGACCACTGTACATCGTTTTGCCAATTGTGGGGTAGCGACCAAGGTTCGTTTAAAATTAAACTGATTACCCCTAGCATTATACCTCCCGTTAGCATTTGATAGCCGGTATTTACAAACGAGCTCTTGGGCAAATCTGCTTTACCAACAAAAATACTGGCATAGGCCCAACTTAACATACATGCAAAAATTAAAACCATGCCCAAAACCTGCCCTTCCTGACTTATAATTTGCTTCTGGCTTACCAAAAGAAAAATGCCTATAAAGCCCAATACCACGCCTATGTAAGACATAAGTGCAATGCGCTTACCATAGAAAATACGCATCATTATAAGCACTACTAAGGGTTGTGCAGAAATCTCTAAAGCAGCAAAACCACTATCTACGTATTTTAAGGCCAAAACAGCAAGCCCGTTGCCCAAAGTTAAAAACAAAAAACCGGCAATAGATGCATTTATTAATTGTTTTTTGGATATTGAAAGGCTAACTTTAAGCGTTTTGGCTATTAAAAAAATAATTGCGCTGGCCATTAAAAACCTAACCGATGCCAAAAAAAAAGGCGGTAATTGAGACACCGCAATTTTATTAAGCAAATAGGTAGAGCCCCAAATAACATATATGGCAAAAAAAGCCAATACAATTAAAATGGTTTTGCGGGGTAAACTCATATTGTGCTGTGAGTTTAAATGTATTAAAAAAAGTGGGAACTAGATTTTCTTGACTCTAACGGCGTTCATGCCTTTTTGTCCGCGCTCCAATTCGTAGGTAACTTTGTCGTTTTCGGTAATTTCATCAATTAAACCGCTTATATGAACAAAATATTTTTCTTGGTTAACGCTATCGATTATAAATCCAAAGCCTTTAGAGTGATCGAAAAACGAAACCTTACCTTCGTTGGCCGTTGGCTCCTCTTGTACTCTATCTTCTTTTTTTGGGATACCCAATTCAATGCTTTCGGCCTCAACCTTTTCGCGCATTGCTGGATCTGGTGGTGTATCGGTTAAATTACCGTTAAAATCAACATAAGCAAACTGTATGCCGCTGCTTCCGCTAGCTTCTTTTTCGGCTTTACGGGCGTCTTTCTTTTTTTGCTTTTCTTCTCTTTTCTTTAAGCGTTTTTTTTCTTTTTCAATTTTGTTAAATGTTACTTGCGATTTTGCCATAGTTTAAATTATCCTGTCGATTTTAAAAATTAATGTGTAAAGATACGTCTTATTTTTATGATGCTATAATAATCAATGTATTAATAACTTATTATACTGCATATAGTGTTGCCGTGGTATTTTTTTATGTTTTTAAATAACACATTGCATTGTTAATAGCTGTAACAAAGTTTTTAGACACATCAAAATAACGCAGATTATGTTTGTTACAAGATGCCTTTATTGTTTTACTGTGCGCCATCATGTTTTTTACATGGTTTCTCATGTATTTATCTGATTTATCAATTAACCAATCTTTTTTTCCGCAACTGAATTCTTTTATTTCTTCAACTTTTTTATCAACAGAAATATCAGCAAAACCGAGAAAACATATTTTTAATTTATTAGGATGTTTATTGAATAATTCAATTATCAATTCGGGCAGTATCGCTTCGCCTTCAATAATATAATCGACATCGTTCCAAAGCATACTTTCAACGATGGCTTTAAAAAAACCCCAGATTTTTTTTGCGATTTCATCGGGCAATAGCATATGGTGCAATCCGTATTCCGGGATACCGTTAGTAAAGCCCATTACCAACCAATCGAGAGACAAATAAGATATGCCTTTTTGTGAAGCTAGTTTTTTAGCAACTATTGTCTTTCCTGCTCTTGATACGCCACTTATTATATATAACATATTGAAGGACTGTATTTTTTAACTAATCGACTATAGATTGCATTACAAGTTTTCTGAATGTATTAGAAGCATTATCGCCTTTAATGCGTTGGGTTTGTTTTTATAGCACATCGAGTGCTTCGCCATAGGTAAACCTTTCTCCCGTTTTATGGTGCAATGCCAGTTTAGCAAGCTTTTTAATGTTATCTTCAATACTAATATTTTCAGTTGTAAATAAATCAATAATGTTTGCTTTATTGTATATTTTGTTGAATCGGTAATCGCCATCAATCAAGCCATAACCGAGACCCGATGTATGGGTTAACAAATGCCTAATCGTGATTTGTTTTTTAGATGGTTTTGTGGTGTACGATGAATTGTTTTCGTTAAACGAACCTAAAATTTGTTCGCCTTTAAACGTTGGAATATATTTAGAAATGGGGGCGTCTAAATTAAACTTGCCTTCTTCACAAAGCACCATTACTGCTGTTGATGTGATTGCTTTTGATTGTGAAGCGATTCTGAAAATGTCGGACTGTTGCAACTTCCTTTCTGAGCTATTATCAGCCATACCAAAGGCTTTATGATATACTATTTTTCCGCGTCTTGAAACCCATACAACTGCACCAGGAATAATATTGTCTTTAATTGCATCATTCAACATCGTGTCAATATAAATCAATCTTAATTTGGACATGCCAACCTGATCATCTTGAACTTCAAAAAGTGTTTTAGGTGAAACAGATTGCGTTTCGTTTTTAGATTTAAAACAACTCACAAAAAAGAAGGAAACAACTAAAATATTAAGTAGTTTTTTCATGGAGAAAAGTGGTGGTTTTTAGTAAAACATAAAAAGCGAAGTTAGCTTTTTTATAACCATTTATAAAAAACGTAGAATTTGCACAAAAAAAATCCCTTTCCAAATTAATGAAAAGGGATGTAACATGTAGAGAGTTGCTTAAAACACAGAGGGTAACCAACCAAATTTTAACCCTAACTTAAAATTAACTCTGTACCTTAACTTGGCTCTCTACAATGTCTTTAATAGGGACTATTAGTTTTCCTTCTTTAGTTTTAAGGGTTACCGAAATATTGTTAACGGTTTCCACCTCGCCTTTAATATTATTAAATTCTATTTTTTGTCCGATTTCGTAAGTTTTTCTGGCATAAAAGGTCTTTAACAAATCGCCCACCACTTTTTGGGCGCCAATGCCAAAGGCTAAGGCAAAGGCCAGCAAAAAGGCCGCCAGAATCATGGTAATATTGCTTGTAATAATCTCTGTATCTACACCTGCTTGGTTTAAAGCCGTTATTGAAATGAAAGTGAGCAATAAGAAAAATACAATTTGACTTATGATTTTTGAACCCGATAAATCCATAGATTCAAAAAACGATTTGATGGCTTTTTTAATGAAATTAGCCAATAACAAACCTATTGTAAATATGATTAAAGCTGAAAACAATTTGGGCAGGTACCCAAGGAAATTCTTGATTTCCTCTGAAACCATAGTAAGATTTAGGATGTCTGTAACAATAATCAATAACATTATGTACATAATCCATTTTACAAACTTGGTAACAATTTTAATGATGTTGAAATTTAGTTTTTTGCCTTCAAATATTTCAATTTCATTTATTTTATCGTCTAACTTATTGGCCTTGGCCAGTTTTAATGCTTTTCTAACTATAGCAACTATAAGTTTGGTTACTAACCAACCAATAATTACAATGGCAATGGCACCAAGAATATTGGGGACAACTTTGGCGACTTCTTCTGTGATTGTCGATAATGAATTTATAACACCTTCATTCCACGCTGTTATTTTTTCCATGGTTACTTATTGTATTGGTTAGGGTTGTGTTTTCTTTTTCTAATGGTCTGTTCCACAATTTTAGCCATATCAACAGAGAATAAGCTCGCTAAATCCATTAGCAACTTAGCCGTGGCAATATCGCTCATAACCTTAGCTTTAAGTTCTTGCGGAACTTCTTTAAGTGGCTGGTTTATATGCTTAAATGGATTATCCATTATTTAAGGTTGTTGGTATAAACGGCTATTAGTTTGTCTTTGGCGCGCTTAATTCTCATTTTAACCGCGCTTTCGCCAATTTCTAGGGCGCTTCCAATTTCTTTAATAGATAGAAAATCTTGGTACTTTAACAGTAAAATCATTTTCTCTTCTGGTGAAATAAACTCTAAGGCGGTTTTTAATTTATCTACTTTCATGTTGAGAAAACTGGTATCGTCTTCATCTGCATAAGAAAGGTTTTCAATGTCTTTATAATCTACCGATTGTTTTTCAAATTTTTTTGCGGTGTTTCTGGTTACATAATTTACACAGTGGTTATAAGTAAAGGCATATAACCAGGTTGAAAATTTCGATTTCCCTTTAAAACTAGCCAACTTAACAAAGAGTTTTAAAAATACATCTTGGGTTAAATCTTTAGCTTCGTCGGCATCTTTTGCAAACCCAAAACACTTATTATATACCAATGTCGCATACCTGTCGTACAGTATCTCGAAAAGCAATGTGTTGTTGGTTTTAACAATGGCTTTTACCAAATCTTCGTCGGTTAACTTGTTAATATGGTCTAGGGTTTTCAATTTTAAAAGTGATTCCTTAAGTTATTAGACACGATATTACTTGATAAGTCACATTTAACACAAAAAAAACTACATATTTATTTTTTAAACTTTAAAACGCATAATTTATTGTTGAAATATATTTTATATAAGATATTTTTTACATAATTTACTTATTGAATAGTAGAAGCTATTATAAAAATGATGATTTTAATACTATTAAAATTAGACAATGAGTTTTTAAATATTACAACATCAAGATACTAGGTTGTAACAGCTAGTATATGATTAGCTATAATTTTGAAGGACTTTATTTTTAAGCAATAAAAAAAGCGACCTTTGGTTACTTAGCGTAGTCAAAGTAGGTCGCTTTTTTTATTTGTAAATATTATTTTACTAGTCTTGCAATCCCGGAATTTCAACCATTTCGTTTACGTCTTTTTTATAATCTACACCATCAACTTTAAACCCGAAAAGGTTGTAGAAATCTGTTTCGTAACCTTTTAAATCGCCTAGTTTTGGTAAGGTATCGGTGGTTACATTGTTCCAAAGTTCTAAAACTTTAGCTTGCACATCGTGGCGCATTTCCCAATCGTCAATACGTATTCTGCCTGCTTCGTCTAATTCTAAATTTTCTGCATACAAACGAGCGTTAAATAAACGCTCGATTTGCTCGATACAACCTTCGTGGATGCCTTTTTCCTTCATCACTTTGTACAGTAATGAAATATACAAGGGAATTACCGGAATAGCAGAACTAGCTTGTGTTACCAAAGCTTTATTAACCGACACATAGGCCTGCCCGTTAATGTCTTTTAAAGCATCTGCAATATTAAACGCCGTGGCTTCTAAATGGTCTTTTGCGCGACCAATGGTGCCTTTTCTGTAAACGGCCTCTGTTAACGATGGTCCAATATAAGAATAGGCCACTGTTTTAAAGTCGTTTGATAAAACACCTGCTGCTTTTAGTTGGTTAACCCACATCTGCCAATCTTCGCCACCCATTACGGCTACTGTGTTTTTTATATCCTGATCGGAACCTGGTGCAATAGATATGTTTTTAACCTCGCCGGTATGAAAATCTACTGTATTATTTGTAAAGGTGCTTCCTATGGGTTTTAAAACCGATTTGAAACGTTGGCCCGTATCTGGGTGTGTTCTTACTGGCGATGCTAAACTGTACACCAATAAATCTATTTCGCCTAAATCGGCTTTTATCAAATCTATGGTTTGTGCCTTAACTTGGTTTGAAAACGCATCGCCATTAATGCTTTTGGCGTACAAACCATCTTTATGCGCTTGGGCCTCGAAAGCGGCACTGTTGTACCAACCTGGAGATGCCGGACGGCCTTCGGTTGGAGGTTTTTCAAAAAATGCGCCAATGGTTGCAGCATTTGATCCGTAAGCTGCGGTAATTCGTGATGCTAAACCAAATCCTGTGGAAGCTCCAATAACCAATACTTTTTTTGGTCCATTTGCAACTGGTCGTTCTTTTATATAATTAATTTGATTCATTACGTTTTGCTCGCAGCCTTTTGGGTGTGCGGTTAAACATATAAAGCCTCTTGTTTTTGGTTCTATTATCATAAAAAAATTATTTCTAAATATGTAATGCTCTATCGTCTGTTGCCGCTAAAGCAGCTTCTTTAATAGCTTCTGTAAATGTTGGGTGTGCGTGCGACATACGCGATATATCTTCGGCACTAGCTCTGTATTCCATGGCTACAACTGCTTCAGCAATCATATCTGCAGCACGGGCACCTACCATGTGAACGCCTAAAATCTCATCTGTTTTTTTATCGGCCAGAATTTTTACAAAACCATCTAAATCCATACTGGCTCTACTTCTGCCTAATGCACGCATGGGGAATTGTCCGGTTTTATAATCTACTCCAGCATCTTTTAATTCCTCTTCGGTTTTACCAACAGCCGCAACTTCTGGCCATGTGTAAACCACGCCCGGAATTAAATTATAATCGATATGTGGTTTTTGCCCCGCGATGGTTTCGGCAACAAAAACGCCTTCTTCTTCTGCTTTATGGGCTAGCATTGCTCCTTTTACTACATCGCCAATGGCGTATATATTTGAAGCTGAAGTTTGTAAATAATCGTTTACCTCAACTTGCCCTCTATCATTAATTTTTACACCAGCAGCTTTGGCATTTAAGCCATCTGTATATGGGCGCCGCCCAACTGACACCAAGCAATAATCGCCTTTAAATTCTGCTTCTACTCCTTTTTTATTATCGGCTTTAACGATAACTTCATTACCTTGCCGCTCAACAGATTTTACTTTATGCGACGCATTTATTTTAAACTTCTGTTTCTTTAAAACTTTATTTAATTCTTTAGATAAGCCCGCATCCATGGTTGGGATAATTCTATCAGCGTATTCCAAAACTGTTACTTCTGCTCCTAATCTTTTATAAACCTGCCCCAACTCTAAACCAATAACGCCTCCGCCAATAACGATTAAATGTTTTGGAATTTCTTTAAGTGTTAAAGCTTCGGTTGAAGTGATTACGCGTTCTTTGTCTATATTGATAAATGGCAAATTTGATGGTTTGCTACCTGTTGCTATAATTATATTTTTTGCTTCAATTTCGATAGTTTCATCTCCTTTAATGGTAATATGCGTTGCATCTTTAAAGCTTCCTAAACCCTGGTAAACATCAATCTTGTTTTTCTTCATTAAAAAATCGATGCCACCTGTAGTTTGATCGACAACGGCTTGCTTGCGTGCAATCATTTTTTCTAGGTTTACTTTAATATCGCCGGGGATTTCAATACCGTGTTCTTCAAAATGTTTAACGGCATCTTCGTAATGGTGAGACGAATCTAAAAGGGCTTTACTGGGAATACAACCCACATTTAGGCAGGTGCCACCAAGGGTTGGGTATTTTTCAATTATTGCTGTTTCCATGCCTAATTGGGCGCAACGTATTGCGGCAACATATCCGCCAGGGCCAGAACCTATAATGGCTACATCGTAAGAATTCATATATTTTGTTTTATTTTTCTTAATTTAACAAAGAACAAAAGTACGATTTTTGTTAAAGAAAAAAGATTAATCGCTAGTCTTTTCAATATCGCTTAAAACCCACTTGAGCTCGGTGTCTATTTTTAATTTTCTATCTTTAATTGTTGGTATTATTTTAATATCTGGTTTTACGCCATAACCATCGGGGAGCTGTTTTTGTGGGGCTTCTATTTGCATTAAGCCCATGCGCACTTTAAGTTTAGTTGTTGGCAATTGGTATAATTTATAAATGCCCGCCACGGTACCGTTGTATGCGCCACCGGTTTCTTCGCCCACAAAAACAGCGCGTTTGTTTGCTTTTAAATGGGTTGATAAAAGCGAGGACGCCGAAAAAGAATTCCCGTTGATAAGCACATAAATTTTGCCTTTAAAATGTAACGGATTGGGTGCTTTGGTTTTTGAAAAGTTATTGAATTTGTAATACAATTTGCCAGCATTCTTTTTTGTTTTCAACAAATTATGGGTAATTATAATGGGCGATAACAATCCGCCAACAATTTTACGGCTAGTTGATGAGGTGTTGCTCATTATAAACGTCATAAAAGGCACTCTGCTTTTTACTTCGCTTGCTGTAATAAATTGATAATTTTTATCGGTTAAATACGAATATAGTTTATCGATTTCAGCAATGCGACCGCCACCGTTATCGCGCAAATCCAAAATAAAATACTTGGTTTTTGCTGAATCTAATTTCGCAAAACTTTCTTTGTAAAACGCTTTGTACGGGCCGTTACCAAAAGCACGTATTTTCATAAGCGCAATGGTGCTGTCATTTCCTATAAAATTAAGGTTTCTGGTATATTTGTTTTTAGAAATATATCCATGTTTTTTATTGAATTTCTTTTTCTTCTTTCGGGCAATTCGTTTGGCTTTTTTTTCTGATTTGGTTAGCCTTTTTGGTTTAACTGTTTTAGCTGAATCATTTTTTAATGAATCGTTTTCAACCTTTTTATCTTCTTTTTTTAAACGTTTAAATGTTTTTGTGAAAACAGAATCTTTATTTTTAAAAGTTACTTTTAAGCTATCTACAAAACCTTTATTTCTGTAGTAAAATGTTTTGAAATTTTTACCAACAAATCGATTGTGCAATGTGGTGTTGTAACCATCTGTGGCAAATTGGGTTTTAAATGTTTCAACTAAATTTGGAGCTAAATCATTTTCAATTTTGAGGACTTCATTTCCGATAAGTGATGAATCTTTACCTCGTGTGTTTTTTACATAAAGTTTGTTGTTTAAATATTCGAAATCTAAATCGTAAAACTCAAATTTCTTCTTTTTTAAAAGCTTCCTCTCTTTACGGGTAAACCTTTTATTTGCCGAACCTACCGAAACATGCCCCTGCCTAACATGGGTAACAACAGGTGCAAGTTTTTTGTAAAATTCTCGCGAATTCATGGGTTGTTTTATCGCTGTTTTTAAGCTATCAAACTTAAAATCCAATACTGCTTTTGGGGTGTATTGATAGAGTTTTGGGTGGTGTTTTTTAAGTTGCCTGTAAAGTTTATCGATATCGTTTTGTAAATCTTCAACCGTGTGCAACGATCTGATTTGCTCGTTATAGGTTTTTACGCTAGTACACGATGTAACAAAGCACAATACACTAAATACAAGAAGGAATTTCTTCATTCAAAAAAAAATATCAGGTTTAAAGCAACTAAAGTAACTGTAATTATTTTAAGTTCTGAATAATCTTTAACTTTTAAGTAAAATCCTGTAGCTTTGTGCTCCATGCAAAAAACCATTAACATACAAAACAAAAAAGCGCGCTTTCAATACGAAATCTTGGATAAGTACACCGCAGGGATCGTGCTTACCGGAACCGAGATTAAATCCATTAGAAGCAGTAAAGCCTCTATTGCAGAAAGCTTTTGTGAGTTTAACGAAAAAGGGGAACTTTTTGTAATTAACATGACCATACAAGAGTACGCCTTTGGCAATTATTACAACCACCGGCCAAAAGCCGAAAGGAAACTTCTTTTAAACAAAAGGGAATTGAAAAAACTGCAAAAAGAAGTGCAGAACACAGGATTGACCATTATTCCGTTACGATTGTTTATTAACGAAAAAGGATTTGCCAAATTAGACATTGCCCTGGCAAAAGGAAAAAAATTATACGATAAGCGCGAAACCATTAAAGACCGCGATAACAAGCGAGATTTAGATAGGGTAAAAAAAACGTATAGGTAATTTAAGAATCCCTTAACGCTTAAACTACTTACTAATTTTTAATTTGTAGCTTTTAAAAAAACCAAACATTTTTTTTTATGAAAAAACGCATTTTAATTCCACTTTTTTGCCTGTTAACACTTTCAATACATACGCAAGAAACACCCAAAGAAACTAAAGATTATTCCGATAATGTAAAAACCCTAGATAGCATTATAAATACGCTTTATACCGTTATTTCTGGCGAAAAGGGTCAAGAAAGAAATTGGACGCTTTTTAAACACCTTTTTAAAGCAGATGCCAAATTAATAGCCGCAGGAAAAGATAATAAAGGCGTATATAAAGCACGTTATATGTCGCCAAACGATTACATTAAAAGCTCCGAAAAATGGTTAGTTAACAACGGTTTTTTTGAAAAAGAAATACACCGAAAAGTGGATGCTTTTGGTACAATTGCGCAAGTTTTTAGCACCTACGAAGCTTTTAAAAGTGAAACGGATGAAACCCCCTTTATGCGAGGCATTAACAGTATTCAATTATTTTATGATGGCCAACGTTGGTGGATTGTAAACTTGTATTGGACCCAAGAAACCCAAGAACAACCCATACCAAATATGTACCTCTCTAAACAATAAACCCATGATGCATCATTTTAAATTAAAAACCATAGCGTTTACACTGTCTATGGTATTTGTTACCATATTTTCAACCTCAGCCCAAAAAAAAGCAGTACCGGTTTTTAAAAACGGCGAAGCGCAAATTGTTGAAGCTTTTAATACACCTGAAAAATGGATTCGCCACGATTTATTTGTCGAAACCACTTTTGATACCGATGGCGATGGCAAACCAGACCGTATGCATGTTGGCGTTACTAGACCCTACCAAACCGAAACCGAAGGTTTAAAACTCCCCGTAATTTACGAATCTAGCCCGTATTACGCTGGTGTTGCCCCCAATGTTGATGGTGTATTTTGGGATGTAAAACACGAATTGGGTGCTATGGGAAAACCTCGTGTACACCCAGAAGTTACCCGTTTGGGAGAACGTCCAATAATTTCTAATTCGCAAATTCAAACCTGGGTACCACGTGGATATATTGTAGTGCATTCATCATCACCCGGCACAGGCTTATCCCAAGGTTCGCCTACCGTTGGCGGCATTAACGAATCCTTGGCTCCAAAAGCGGTTATCGATTGGTTAAATGGTCGCGCAAAAGGCTATACCGAGCCTTACGGCAATAAAGAAGTTAAGGCATTTTGGTCCACCGGAAAAGTAGGCATGACGGGAACATCGTACAACGGCACCATTCCGTTGGCCGCCGCAACCACGAGCGTTGAAGGTTTAGAGGTTATTATTCCTGTGGCACCAAATACGTCTTATTATCATTATTACCGTTCCAACGGATTAGTGCGTTCTCCTGGTGGATATTTAGGCGAAGATATTGATGTGCTGTACGATTATATTCATAGTGGCAACGAATTGAAACGTGCACATAACAATGCCAAAATCCGTGATACCGAAATGAAAAACGGCATGGACAGAATTACTGGCGATTACAACGATTTTTGGGCAGGACGCGATTACCTAAACCACATGAAACCCATGAAAGCCGCATTGTTAATGGCACACGGTTTTAACGATTGGAACGTTATGCCCGAACACAGTTACCGCATTTATAAAAAAGCCAAAGACATGGGCTTAACGGCACAGATATATTACCATCAATTTGGTCATGGTGGCCCGCCGCCAGTAAGCATGATGAACAAATGGTTTACCCAGTATTTACATGGAATTGACAATAATATTGAAAACGAACCCCACAAAGCGTGGATAGTTCGCGAAGACGACAAAATAAACGACCCCACGGCTTATAAAGACTACCCAAATCCTGAAGCAAAACCCGTAACCTTGCACCTAACATCTGGTGCTCCAAAAACCGGCGGATTAACTACAACAAAACCAACAAAACAAGGCAAAGAAACCTTAGTTGACAATTACTCGTTTAGTGGCGAAGCATTGGCACGTGCTGAAATTACAAACCACCGTTTATTGTATGTAACACCCAAACTAACACAAGATGTTCATATTTCTGGGGTACCACAAATCACCATTAAATTGGCTAGCAACAAACCTGCTGCAAATTTATCGGTTTGGTTGGTATCGCTGCCGTGGAATGATGGCAGACGCACCAAAATAACCGATAATATTATTACCCGAGGTTGGGCAGACCCGCAAAACCATAAATCGTTAACCAAAAGTAATCCTTTAAAACCCGGTAAGTTTTACGAAATAACTTTTAATTTACAACCAGACGACCAAGTTATAAAAGCCGGCCAACAAATAGGTTTGATGATTTTTTCAAGTGATAAAGAGTTTACGTTACACCCAAAACCAGGAACGGAATTGACTGTTGATTTGGATGGAACGTATTTGGTTTTACCTGTTGTTGGAGCAGTTGATAGTTTTAATTAAGTTATTGGCAACTGATAAGCTTGATTTATTCATTTAGCTTGGGTTATAAGGTGTTGTTGTTAGTCAAAAAAAAAAAAAACGAGTGAAAAAGACAATATTTGAAATTACCAAGATGGACTGCCCTTCGGAGGAAAATCTAATCCGAATGAAATTGGATGGAATTTCAAGTATTGCAAATTTGGATTTTGATATTCCTAATCGAAAACTGACCGTTTTTCACAATGGAGAAATCGAGCAAATCGAAAAATCTGTTATCGAACTGAATTTAGGCGGAAAAAAAGTATCGACTGAACAAACAGACCAAATTGAGTTTAAAGAAAATGCAAACCAAAAAAAGCTACTTTGGTCTGTACTTGCAATAAATCTTGCCTTTTTTATAATCGAAATGACAACGGGAATTGTCTCAAAATCCATGGGACTTGTTGCCGATAGTTTGGATATGCTTGCCGACAGTTTTGTGTACGGAATTAGTTTGTTTGCGGTTGGCGGAACTTTAATTAAGAAAAAGAAAATTGCGAAAATTGCTGGATATTTTCAAATCACACTTGCGATTATTGGATTTGTAGAAGTTTTAAGGAGATTTTTCGGAGATGAGAAACTCCCCAATTTTTCGACAATGATTATCGTTTCGATTTTTGCACTTATTGCAAACGGAATTTGTCTTTACATTTTACAAAAGTCCAAAAGCAAAGATGAAGCACATATTAAAGCGAGTATGATTTTCACCTCGAATGACGTGATTATAAATTTAGGAGTAATAATTGCAGGAGTTTTGGTAAATTGGTTAAGCTCAAACAAACCTGATTTAATTATTGGCACAATTGTTTTTGTGTTGGTAGTTCAGGGAGCATTTCGGATACTGAAATTGGGTAAATGAGCGGACTGAACACTGAAATCCTTAATTCCTATCCTCCAAAAGCGGTACAAAACGAAACTCACCAAACTCGTGTTGTTCAAATTCCTTTGGTCCTTTTCTAATAAAAAGCGTCATAATCTGCACATCATCGCCCACGGGTATTACAAGTCTTCCTCCTATTTTTAACTGGCTCAATAAGGGCTTTGGCACGAACGGTGCGCCGGCGGTAACAATAATACTATTAAAAGGCGCTTCTTCGGGTAGGCCTTTGTAACCATCGCCAAAAACGAGTTTTTTAGCACGATACCCCAATTTTGGTAAAAACTTACTGGTTTTTTTAAACAGTTCCTGCTGGCGTTCAATACTAAAAACCTTAGCTCCCAATTCGCATAAAACAGCGGTTTGGTACCCGCTGCCCGTACCAATTTCCAAAACCTTGTCGCCTTTTTTAACTTCCAACAATTCCGTTTGAAAAGCCACCGTATAGGGCTGCGATATGGTTTGGTCTGCCGCAATAGGAAACGCTTTGTCTTGGTACGCATGGTCTAAAAAACCAGAGTCCATAAACAAATGCCTTGGTATGTTTCCAATAGCCTTTAAAACCGCATCGTTGGTTATTCCTTTGTTTCTTAAAACGTTAACTAGCTGTTGCCGTAATCCTTTGTGCTTAAATGTATCTTTCAATGCTTGGGTAGTTTTCAATGCTAAAATTAATCAAACATTTTAAAGCGGAAAACAATTTAAACAGAATTCTCAAACCAATTTCATTAAAGTACTGCGCGTCTAGTTTTTAAAACAAAAAAAACCAACAATCAAAACTAATTCTTCATAATAAATTAAGTTATTTATCCGTGGCTATTTTGAGAATTCGTGCCAAAGGCTTTGAGATTAGAAATAGTAAAAAAATTAGCAAAAAATAATAAAATTCATGTGTTAAATATCTTATTTTTGTTGAAAACGTAAAAATATGCTAAAAGCTGGTGTGCTAGGTGCTGGTCATCTAGGTAAAATTCATTTAAGACTTCTTAATCAATCCAACAAATACAACCTTATTGGGTTTTATGATGCCGATACGGAAAATGCAAAAAAAGTAGAAGCCGAATTTGGTTATAAATTTTTCGATACTATCGAAGCCCTTATCGATGCTGTTGATATGGTAGATATTGTAACACCCACATTATCGCATTACGAATGTGCCAAACAAGCCATTGCCAAAGGCAGGCATATATTTATTGAAAAACCCATAACCAACACCGTAGAAGAAGCCGAACATATCAGGGCGCTTTTAGCAGAGCACAATTTGCGCGGTCAAGTAGGCCATGTGGAGCGGTTTAACCCTGCTTTTACAGCAGCAAAAAACCATATTAAATCGCCCATGTTTATAGAAACGCACCGCTTAGCAGAATTTAATCCGCGTGGTACCGATGTGCCTGTGGTGCTGGATTTAATGATTCACGACATCGATATTATTTTAAGCGTTGTAAAATCTAAAGTAAAAACCATATCGGCAAGTGGCGTTTCGGTAATTAGCGACACGCCCGATATTGCCAATGCCCGTTTAGAATTTGAAAACGGTTGTGTGGCCAATTTAACGGCCAGCAGGATTTCGTTAAAAAATATGCGTAAAGCCCGTTTCTTTCAAAAAGACGCTTATATCTCAGTTGATTTTCTAGAAAAGAAATGTGAGGTGGTTAAAATGAAAGACGCCCCAGAAAACCCCGGTGATTTTGATATGATACTGCAAAATGCAGAAGGCGTTAAAAAACAAATCTATTTTGACAACCCCGAAGTTGAAAATAACAATGCCATTCTAGACGAGCTAGAAACCTTTGCCGATGCTATTAACAATAACACAACGCCCGTTGTAACTTTACACGATGGCACTGAAGCTTTGCGCGTGGCAACACAAATAATTAATTGTTTTTAAAAGACAGGTAATTAAGATTAAAAAAGAATATTGCAAAAAAACAAGTCCCTAATTTCGACAAAGTCGGAATCATCAAAAAATTCAGAAATAAAGAGCGAAAGAATGAAGATGCAAAGCGAAGCTTTAAGCACGAAATTCTGAAAGCAAATGGTGCTTTAGCAATTTCCTAATTTTGAAATGATTTTTTGATTCGTTTTGTATCAAGACAAAATGAATATAAATTAAAATAGATTTCCGCCTTCGCGGAAATGAAAAATAGCTTTATATGAAAAACATCGCCGTAATTGGAGCAGGCACCATGGGAAATGGTATTGCACACACTTTTGCACAAAGCGGATTTAAAGTTCAACTTATAGATATTAGTGTAGCTTCACTTAAAAAAGGTATGGAAACCATTTCTAAAAACTTAGATAGAATGGTGGCCAAAGAAAAAATAACCGAATCCGATAAAAATGATACGTTAGCAAATATTTCGACCTTTACAAATATTTCCGAAGGTGTTAAAAATGCTAACCTTGTGGTTGAAGCGGCTACCGAAAACGTAGATTTAAAACTAAATATTTTTAAACAATTAGATAAAGTTTGCCCTAAGGAAACTATTTTAGCAACCAACACCTCATCTATTTCCATAACGCAAATTGCAGCAGCAACCGCGCGACCAGAAATGGTTATCGGGATGCATTTTATGAATCCCGTACCTATTATGAAATTGGTCGAGATTATCCGTGGTTATAATACAAGTGATGAAGTCACGAATACGATTATGGAACTCTCTAAAACCTTAGGTAAAGTTCCTGTTGAAGTAAACGATTATCCGGGTTTTGTAGCCAACCGCATATTAATGCCCATGCTTAACGAATCGATTGAAACTTTATACAATGGTGTTGCTGGTGTTAGCCAAATCGATACCGTTATGAAACTGGGCATGGCACACCCTATGGGCCCTTTACAACTAGCAGATTTTATAGGCTTGGATGTTTGCCTTTCTATTTTAAATGTGATGTACGAAGGTTTTAAAAATCCTAAATATGCGCCATGTCCACTGTTAGTAAATATGGTTAGTGCGGGTAAATTGGGTGTAAAATCTGGTGAGGGTTTTTACGATTATTCTGAAAGTAGAAAGGCTGAGAAAGTGGCTAAACAGTTTTTAAAGTAATGATTCAAACAAAACAATACTCCATTTCAAAAAAAGAGTATACTAAAATAATACTATTAAAAAGGCTAAAAAAATCTTGGTGGCTATACTTATCGATGCTTGTTTTGGGTCTATTTCATTTTCAACAATTTGGAGAAGATAGTTTTAGTACATTTTTCTCAATTTTTGCATTTGCTTATCCGCTTATAACTTTTACTTATCTTTATTTTTGGACAAATTCTAAAGGACACAAGCCTATTTTTTCTAAAACAGATTTATCATTTGATAACGATTATTTATACTTTAAAAGAAATGATAATGAAACAAAATTAAATCCAAATTCTATTCAAAAAGTTATCTCAAACCCAGATTATTGGATGTTATATATCTCAAAAGGGCAATTTATTTATGTTCCAAAGCATATTTTTTATACAGAAAATGATTTCGATACGTTTTCCAACTTAATAAATGATAATCAATAATAGAAATTTCTACTAAAAAACGATAATGAGCATTCAACAAAATCTTCTTCATATAAAATCAAAATTACCAGAACACGTTACATTGGTTGCCGTTTCTAAAACCAAACCCGTTAGCGATTTAATGGAAGCTTATAATGCGGGCCAACGCATTTTTGGAGAAAATAAAATTCAAGAAATGGTTGATAAATATGAAGATATGCCAAAAGATATCGAGTGGCACATGATTGGGCACGTACAGCGCAATAAAGTAAAACACATGGCTGAGTTTGTTAGCTTAATTCATGGTGTAGATAATTTTAAATTGTTGAAGGAAATAAATAAACAAGCCAAAAAACACAATAGAATTATTAATTGTTTATTGCAAATAAAAATAGCTTCAGAAGATTCTAAATTTGGAATGTCGCCCAACGAAGCCTCAGAGATTATTCAATCTAAAGCCCTTTCAGAATTGCAACATATAAAAGTGGTCGGCCTTATGGGAATGGCAACTTTTACCAATAACACGAATCTAGTTGAAAAAGAATTCACTTTACTAAAAACGACTTTTGATAATTTAAAAGAACTGCAAACTGTAAACTGTAAACTGCAAACTATTTCAATGGGCATGAGTGGCGATTACCAATTGGCAATTGATTGCGGTAGTAACATGATTCGCGTGGGAAGTAGTATATTTGGCGAACGGAATTATAATAATTAGTAAACAGTCACAGTTAAAAGCCTTCCACTAAACGACAAACAAATAAACACATAAACACTTTTTGTACGCAATATTAGACATAGAAACCACCGGTGGCAAGTACAACGAAGAAGGCATTACCGAAATTGCTATTTATAAATACGATGGCCACGAGGTAGTCGATCAATTTATAAGCCTTGTAAATCCCGAACGCGAGATACAACCTTTTGTAGTAAACCTTACCGGTATTAACAGTAATATGCTACGTAATGCTCCAAAATTTTATGAGGTTGCCAAACGTATTGTAGAAATTACCGAAGGCTGCATTATTGTAGCACATAATGCTAAATTTGACAACCGGATTTTAAAAACCGAATTTAAACGCCTTGGCTTCGAATTTGAACGCAAAACCCTTTGCACCGTAGAACTCGCCAAAGATTTAATTCCGGGGCAAGCCTCGTATAGTTTAGGCAAGCTAGTGCGTTCGCTTGGTATTCCGGTAACCGATAGGCACCGTGCTTCGGGCGATGCTTTGGCAACCGTAAAATTGTTTAAAATACTTTTGGATAAAGACACCACAAAAAACATCATCCAGCAATCCATTCGTTTAAACCCCAAACATCAATTAGAACCACGACACTTGGATATTATTGAAGAAATGCCATCTAAAACTGGTGTGTATTATATTCATAAAGCCAATGGCGATATTATTTATATTGGTAAAAGTAACAATATAAAAAAGCGCATCAATCAGCATTTTACAAATACGAATCAAAAATCAAAAAAAATACAGCAAAACGTAGCCGCGGTAACTTATGAGGCTACGGGTAGCGAACTGGTGGCACTTTTAAAAGAAAGCGAAGAAATTAAACGCAACAAACCCATTTATAACCGCGCGTTACGGCGCAATATCTTTACGCACGCATTATATAGTTTTATAGATGAAAACGGTTATATTAATTTAAAAATAGATGTTGCCGACGGCAGAAAAAAACCCATAACCACTTTTAGTACCCGCCAAAGCGGAAAA
Organism: Gelatiniphilus marinus; assembly: GCF_042684345.1. Taxonomy (NCBI): domain Bacteria; kingdom Pseudomonadati; phylum Bacteroidota; class Flavobacteriia; order Flavobacteriales; family Flavobacteriaceae; genus Gelatiniphilus; species Gelatiniphilus marinus. The sequence continues at coordinate 944,153 of NZ_JBHULK010000001.1, forward strand.
AGTTTTATCACAAAAGCAGTTGAAGATTATAAACTTTGCCAAAAATTAAGCGGTCTATACAAAACCAATACCAGCTGTTTTAACTACGATATAAAAAGCTGCAACGGTGCTTGTATTGAAAAAGAGCCCGCCGATGTTTATAACAAACGCGTACAAACCTTAATAGACAAAAACAGTTACCAAAACAAAAACATGGTAATTATCGATAAAGGTCGAGCGGTCGATGAGCACAGCGCCATACTTATTGAAAATGGTATATTTAAAGGTTTGGGCTATTTTAATTTGAATTATCAAATAAATAATATTGAGGTTTTAGAATCCATAATTACACGTATGGCAAACAATAGAGATACACAGCACATCATTCAAAGTTATCTCAGAAAAAATAAACGATTAAAAATTATTACGCTTAGTTAAATATGAAAAAATATTACACCTTTTTGTTTCTTCTAACTTCATTTATGTATTCATTTTCTCAAACAGAAAACAAATCCTATAATTACAGAGTTAGTTTAAATGAATTAAAAATGACATCTTATGAGAAAGACTCCACCGCAAATGCGCTAGTTTTATTCGAACACGGAAATAGCTATATCGATAACAACGATTATACTTTAAAAACCGAAGAAAAACGTAAAATAAAAATACTAAATCGCGAGGGTTTTAATAAAGCAAACGTTACCATTTATTTGTATAATAACGACAACAGAAAAGAAAAAGTTAAAAATATTGTTGCCACAACTTACAATTTAGTTAACGGAAAAGTAACCACCACAAAATTAAAAGAAGTCGATATTTTTGAAGAAAAATACAACGATAATTATACCCTCGTAAAATTTGCACTGCCAAATATTAAGGAAGGATCGGTAATAAATTATAGCTATACCATTCAATCTCCATTTAAATTTAAATACAAAGGTTGGGCGTTTCAAAGCGATATCCCAAAGCTTTATAGCGAGTACAACACAAGCATTCCGGCAAATTGGGAGTACAATGTTAAATTAGTTGGCGGTAAAAAACTTTTTAAAAACGAACAGGATATTAAAAAGAACTGTTTAAGCGGTAGCCGAGGTGCATCAGCAGATTGCACCATTTCTACCTATGCCATGAAAGATGTTCCTGCTTTTATTGAAGAAGATTATATGACTAGCAAATCTAATTACTTAGCTAGAATTGAATACGAGTTAAAAATATTTAAAGATTTTGAAGGCAATATTAATAACTATACTAAAACCTGGAAAACAACAGACAGAGAATTTAGAACCGATAAAGATATTGGTAAGCAACTCTCAAAATCTATTAATTTAGAAGATTTTTTAAGCGAAACTAGTATTAACGAAACAGATCTTTATAAAAAAGCCGAAGCTATTTATAAATACGTTCAAGAAAACTACACTTGGAATGGCGATTATAAAATATTTAAAGATGTATCGGTAAAAGATTTAATTAAAAATAAATCGGGCAACGTATCATCAATAAATATCTTGTTGCATAACTTGTTAAAAGAAGCTGATATTGATGTTAAACCTGTTTTAATTTCGACAAGAGACCATGGGTTTCCTACTAAAATATACCCGGTTATTTCAGACTTTAATTATTTAATTGTTCAAGTTACTATGGATAACAAAACATATTTACTTGATGCCACAGACCCGTATTTAAGCTTTGGCGAAATCCCTTTTAGATGTTTAAACAGCTACGCACGCTTAATGGATTTTAAAAACGGAAGCCAATGGGTTGATCTTGAACCAAATAAACTATCGAAAATTCAAATTAAAGCCGAATTAAATATTGATGAAAACGAAAACATAACAGGAACAATAAGCTCTAAAAAAACAGGCTATCATGCACTAAATAGCAGAAAAAAATATTATCAAAATAGTGATTCTTACGTAACAAATTTAGAAGACAAATATCCAAACATAGATATATCAAATCATAAGGTAATTAGCGAAGGCAAAACAAATCCTGATTTTATAGAAACCTATGCCATTGCATATAATTCTGATGAAACAGGAGACAACATTTATTTAAACCCATTTTTCACCACGTTTTTTAAAGAGAATCCTTTTAAGCTTCAAGAACGCACTTACCCCATCGACTTTGGCTATAAAGACACCTATTATTATATATTAAAACTTAATTTTGGCGATAATTATACGGCCTCAGAACTACCAAAAAATTCGAGATTTACTTTACCAAATAATAAAGGAAGTGTTCTTTTTACTAATGTTTTAAATGAAAACGCTGTAAGCATGATGTTTAAAATAAGTTTTAAAGATGCTGTTTATCCGGCAGAATATTATCCATATTTAAAAGCGTTTATGAGTAACATTGTAGATATTCAAACCAAATCGTTAATTTTATTAAAGAAGAAATAGCAAATCTTTTACTACTTTTGAGTTTATGAGCAAATACACTAGAAATAAATTAAGGGTAAAGCTACATGAAATTATTTATGAGGCCGATACACCTCAAGGTAAGCTGTTCGATGTGGTTTTATTAATAACCATTCTAGCCAGTATTTTGCTAGTTATGCTAGAAAGTGTAGAGAGTATAGATAAAAACTTCCATGATTTTCTTAATATATCAGAATGGATTATTACCGTATTATTTACCATAGAATATATAGCAAGAGTTTTAACGGTTAAAAAACCACTAAATTATATTTTTAGCTTTTATGGTATTGTAGATTTGCTCTCAACCATTCCTAAATACATTTCTTTAATTTTTGGTGGTATTCATGCATTAGCAGCTATACGTGCTTTAAGGCTACTTCGTGTTTTTAGAATTTTAAAATTAACCCGTTATTTAGGAGCCTCAAATAATTTAATGAGTGCCTTAAGAGCCAGTAGAGCAAAAATATCGGTTTTCCTTTATGCTGTTATTATTATCTCAATTATTTTAGGCACCATTATGTACCTCATTGAAGGTGAAGAAAATGGTTTTACTAACATACCAAAAAGTGTTTACTGGTGTATTGTAACACTTACAACTGTTGGCTTTGGGGATATTACCCCACAAACGCCTTTTGGGCAACTTATAGCCTCTTTTGTTATGATTTTGGGATATGGTATTATAGCCGTACCAACAGGCATTATATCGGCAGAATATACTAACATTTACAAATCTGGTAAAGACAAAGAACCTAAAACTGAAACAGGAAACTCTAAAAAACCTGTACATCTTAACTCTCAATGCTGCATTAATTGCTTAGCTGTACAGCATCAAGATAATGCTAAATTTTGCTTTAAATGTGGTCGTAAATTAAATTAATGGTATGTTATTAATCTCCATTGTTGGGCCAACGGCAATAGGCAAAACAGCATTAAGTATTAAACTGGCGCAATATTTTAATGCAGATATTATTTCGGCAGACTCCAGACAGTTTTTTAAAGAGATGCAAATTGGTACGGCTGCACCTTCTGCTGAAGAATTAGCTGCGGCTAAACACCATTTTATTCATCATAAATCCATTCAAGACAACTATAATGTGGGTGCGTTTGAAAAAGATGTACTACAATGCTTAAACACCCTTTTTAAAACCAACAATGTGGTTATTATGGTTGGCGGTTCCGGCTTATATGTTGATGCTGTTACTAAAGGTTTAGATGAGTTTCCGGAAGTCGATAAAAGTATTCGCGAACAATTAAATAACGAATTACAATCTAAAGGATTAAAACATTTACAAAACCAATTAAATACCCTTGATAGTAAAGCTTATAATACGATAGCTATTGACAATCCGCATCGTGTTATTCGTGCTTTAGAAATTTGTTTAGGCTCGGGTAAACCCTATTCATCATTTTTAAACCAAGGAAAAAGCAAAAGAGATTTTAAAACCATTACCGTTGGTTTAACTGCGGAAAGGGAAATTATTTACGACCGTATTAACCAGCGTGTTGATATAATGATGGAACAAGGTTTATTAAACGAAGTTAAAACTTTAATGCCCTATCAATCATTAAACGCATTAAATACCGTTGGTTACAAAGAATTATTTAATTACTTGAATGGTGAATGGACTTTAGATTTTGCAATTTCTGAAATTAAAAAACATACCCGTCGTTTTGCAAAACGCCAACTAACTTGGTTTAAAAAAGATGAATCGACGCTTTGGTTTGATTATGAAACTAATGTGAATGTTATTACCAATGAATTGAAGCAAATAACAACAACTGAATTACATTAATTTAAAACAAAGTAATTTGCCCTTCATCATCCATTTCTAAATCTCCAGAATCATTAGATTTATCATCTGAATTAGATTTATTAATTTGGTTTTTTTCTACTGAATCATTCGAAGAAATTTCTGTTTCATCAACCACTTCAATCTCATCTGCAGGGGTTTCTTCGGGGGCTTCAAAAGGGATGGGGTCCAAAACGTTAATTTGGTTTACTTTCTCTTTGGTAAGCTGGTTGCCCAAAGCATTTATCCCTTTAATGGCAATAAACTCTTCTAGGTTAATCTGTAAATTTTCCTTTCTGTCCTTGCCACGTTCTTTGGCAAAAACAATTTCTGCCATGGGCTTCCAATCTGTAGAAACAATTTCCAATTGCGAATTTGGGTGATCTGGTATAAACGATTCTTCCTTTCCTTCTTGTTCTATTAAAAAGCGTTTTACGTAATACAGTTCTTTTTCGCCGTTATAATAAATGGCAGATATGGGCTTTTTAGGCACCCATTTTTCCATAACAATCATATCGTCGTCAAAATGCATGGTTACTTCTGGCGTTACGGTTTTAACCATTCCAGATTGATTGATTATTAACAGTTTGTCTTCACCTCTAAACTCGCCCACCAATTCGCCTCTACCATCAACATTTAAGCGTTGTACCGCATCGTCAAACCAAATTTTTCGAGGTTTTAAAGTTGATACACCTTTTTCTTTCAATTCAACACGTTTAATAGAATATTTAGTTACTAAATTCCCTTTTGATGTGCGTCCTTTTATAAGAATATCGGCAAAATCGATATCCCATTTTAGTTTTTTTATGCTGCCGGCTTGCCGTAAATTAACGGTAACCACTTCGGCTTCTCCATTCGGGTTTGCTGAAAAATATAGTACCACCGACCCTTTATTGCCGTTGGTTAAATCGTACTCTTTATCGCGGGTTATGCTGGTAACTGCAAAACGTTTAATGTATGATGGCCCACCTTTTCCGTCGCGGTAAATCATATTGTAAATGGTACGTTTGTCCTTTTTTTTAAACACCGCCACATGAATGATGTCTTTACCAATAAAGGTTTTGGTATCTACTTTAGTAACCATCATTTTACCTTCTTTGGTAAACACGATTATATCGTCTATATCGCTACAATCGCCAACATATTCGTTTTTGCGCAACGAGGTTCCTATAAAACCTTCCTCCCTATTTACATAAAGTTTGGTGTTTCTTATTACAACTTTGGTAGCATCGACATCATCAAACGTTCTGATTTCGGTTTTGCGCTCGCGCCCTTCGCCGTAATCTTTTTTAAGCCGCTTAAAATAGGCGATAGCATAATCAATAAGGTTTGCTAAATGATGTTTTATCTGCGCTATTTGATCTTCTAAAGCTTCAATTTTTTGTTGTGCCTTATCGATATCGAATTTCGAGATACGCTTGATTCGTATTTCGGTTAAACGCACAATGTCATCTTCTGTAATGGCGCGTTTTAAATGTTTTATATGGGGTTGAAGGCCTTTATCGATAGCCGAAATAACACCTTCCCATGTTTCTTCTTCTTCAATATCGCGGTAAATCCTGTTTTCTATAAAAATACGTTCTAACGATGCGAAATGCCATTGCTCTTCAAACTCGTTTAATTTGATTTCCAATTCTTGCTTTAAAAGCTGAACGGTATTATCGGTAGAGCGACGCAGCATTTCGGTAACCCCTATAAACAAAGGCTTGTTATCTTCAATAACACAACCCAATGGCGAAATAGACGATTCGCAACTGGTAAAGGCATACAGGGCATCAATGGTTTTGTCTGGCGATAATCCTGACGGAAGATGGATTAATATCTCTACCTCGGCGGCGGTGTTATCTTCAATCTTTTTAACCTTGATTTTACCTTTATCGTTGGCTTTTAATATGGAATCTATTAACGACGATGTGGTGGTGCCAAAAGGAATTTCGGTAATGGCCAATGTGTTTTTATCGACTTGCGAAATTTTTGCACGAACGCGAACTTTTCCGCCTCGTAAACCATCGTTATAATTTGAAAAATCTGCGATTCCTGCCGTTGGAAAATCGGGTAAAATAGTGAAGCGTTTACCTTGTAAATGTTTTATGGAAGCATCAATAAGTTCGATAAAATTATGCGGCAATATTTTAGTTGATAAGCCCACCGCAATACCTTCTCCGCCCTGTGCCAAAAGCAACGGAAACATAACCGGAAGGTTTACGGGCTCCTTTCGTCTGCCATCATAACTGGCCTGCCATTCGGTAATTTTAGGGTTAAATACAACATCCAGCCCAAACTTTGAAAGACGCGCTTCAATATAACGCGATGCCGCTGCCCTATCGCCCGTTAAAATGTTTCCCCAGTTTCCCTGAGTATCAATCAACAAATCTTTCTGACCAATTTGCACCATGGCATCAGCAATACTAGCATCACCGTGTGGGTGGTATTGCATGGTATGACCAACTATGTTCGCCACTTTATTGTAGCGCCCATCGTCCAAATCTTTCATGGAATGCATAATACGGCGCTGCACGGGTTTAAAACCGTCTTCAATAGCAGGTACGGCTCTTTCTAATATGACATACGAGGCATAATCTAAAAACCAATCTTTGTACATACCCGTAATTCGGGTAATGGTTTCTTGGGGCTCTTGGTTTTCTGTATTGTTGTTTTCTAAATCGTCGTTTTGGTGTTCTATCATATTCTTGTCATTCCTGCGAAGGCAGGAATCTATTTTATATTTTTTTTGGATTCCGCATCAAGTGCGGAATGACAATTACTTCTCTTCTTCAATTAAATCCAATTCTACTTTCAGATTATCAATTATAAACTCCTGTCGGTCCGGGGTGTTTTTACCCATGTAAAAAGACAATAGTTCATCGATAGACATGTTATCGTCCAACATTATAGGATCTAACCGAATATCATCACCAATAAAATGCTTGAACTCATCGGGCGAGATTTCACCCAATCCTTTAAATCGTGTGATTTCCGGTTTTGGTTTTAATTTTTCGATGGCATCGCGCCGTTCTTCTTCAGAATAGCAGTAAATGGTTTCTTTTTTATTGCGCACCCTAAATAATGGGGTTTGCAAAATATACAAATGCCCTTCTTTGATGACTTCAGGGAAAAATTGCAAAAAGAAGGTTATCAATAACAACCGAATGTGCATACCATCAACATCGGCATCGGTAGCGATAACCACGTTATTATAGCGTAAATCTTCCAAAGATTCTTCAATGTTTAATGCGGCTTGAAGCAGGTTGAATTCTTCGTTTTCGTAAACTATCTTTTTACTTAATCCGTAGCAGTTTAGTGGTTTTCCCTTTAAACTGAAAACGGCTTGTGTATTTACATCTCGCGACTTTGTAATACTACCCGAAGCCGAATCGCCCTCTGTTATAAACAAAGTGGTTTCAAGGTACCTTTCGTTTTTGGTATCTCCAAAGTGCACCCGGCAATCGCGTAATTTTTTATTGTGAAGGCTTGCTTTTTTTGCTCTGTCTTTAGCTAATTTTCTAATACCCGATAATTCCTTTCGCTCGCGTTCGGCCTGTAAAATTTTACGCTGTATTTTCTCTGCGGTATCTGGGTTTTTGTGCAGATAGTTATCTAAATGTGTTTTTACAAAATCGTTAACATAGGTACGTACCGTTGGCAAATCGCCACCCATATCGGTAGAGCCCAATTTGGTTTTGGTCTGGCTCTCGAAAACGGGTTCCATAACTTTAATGGCAATGGCACTTACAACAGATTTCCTAATATCGGAGGCATCAAAATTTTTACCATAAAACTCACGAATGGTTTTAACTACAGCTTCTCTAAAGGCATTTAAGTGTGTACCGCCCTGGGTGGTGTTTTGCCCGTTTACAAAACTGTGGTACTCTTCGCTATATTGGGTTTTACTGTGCGTTAAGGCAATTTCAATATCGTCGCCTCGTAAATGTACAATGGGGTATAACCTATCGGACTCGTTAATGTTTTCGCTCAACAAATCCTTTAAACCGTTTTCGCTAAAATATTTTTCGCCATTAAAAACTATGGTTAAACCGGGGTTTAAATACACATAGTTTTTCAGCATTTTAACGATATACTCGTTTCTGTATTTATAATTTTTAAAGATGGCTTCATCTGGAACGAAAGACACCTTGGTGCCTTTTCTACGGGAAGTTTCTTCTAATAAATCCTTGGCAATTAATTTACCTTGCTCAAATTCCGCGGAAGCGCTTTTACTATCGCGCGTAGATTCTACTCTAAAAAACGACGATAGCGCATTAACTGCTTTGGTACCAACACCGTTTAAGCCGACCGATTTTTTAAAGGCCTTGGAGTCGTATTTACCGCCGGTATTCATTTTTGAAACCACATCGACCACTTTGCCCAAGGGGATGCCTCGACCATAATCGCGCACGGTAACTTTTGTGCCCTGAATGGAAATTTCTATGGTTTTACCCGCGCCCATTACGTATTCGTCAATGGAGTTGTCGAGCACTTCTTTTAAAAGGATGTAAATGCCATCGTCTGGCGACGAGCCATCGCCCAATTTGCCAATATACATACCTGGGCGCATACGGATATGTTCTTTCCAGTCTAGTGAACGTATGTTGTCTTCGGTATAATTGGATTGTACAGCCATAAAATTGAGCAGAATTTAATGATAGGATGCTAATATAACACAACCAATTATAATATAAAACAGCGATTACACAAAGTAATTAACAATAAAAAAACCAATGCTGTTGAGAACACTGGTTTAAAGATTATTTAAGATTGGTGTTACTAGAGTTTATATACCAAACCTATAAGCACACGGGGCATTAATTGGGGTTGTTTTATGGCTTTGTTGGCATCTTTATAGGTAAATTCGGCATTGTTATTTGCGTTGTCGTTTCTGGCATTTACGTTATCGTTGTCTGGACTGTAAGAGGTGTCGTGGCCTTTTAGGGTGTTATTGAAAAAATAGTCTAACCCAATTGCGGCCAACAGGTTAATTTTATCGTTCATTTTAAACTGACTTTCTGCGCCCAGACCCACTCCAAATTGTTTGGTTGTAACATCAAAATCTTCATTGCCGCCAACGTATTTAAAATTCGCTGTAAAGCTTGAGTACCTTGGGCCAAATACCAGCTTGGTAGATTCTGAATCTATAAAATTGGAATTTAGCATAAAATCGAGTCTGTAATCAAATGATTTGGCTTTTTCTTCGGGTACGCCATTGGTGGCATTGTTTATAAAAATGCGTCTGGCGTCTGCTGCGTTTCCTGGATTTAATTTAGTAAGCCCTATACCAAACCTAATTTGTACAGGCAAACTTTCTAAGGGGCGTAAAGCCGTTATGCTTATTTGGGCACCAAAGCCTCTATTGTAGCCTGCTGAGAAACCTAGCGCGAATTTAGATTCGTCGGTTTCAACTTGCGCAAAAGATAAGGTTGTAAAACCTAATAGAATAATTGATAAGAGTGATTGTTTGACATTCATGAATTTTAGATTTGATTAAATCTATTTACGAATGAAACCTCCTTTTAAGACTATAAGTTTTAAAGCTTTAACCAAACCTTTCGATAAAATGCACAAAATCCTGCAAAATACCACGTAGCCCTTAAAAACATTTACCAGAGACCTAATGGTTTACCGGCCAATAGCTGGGTAAAATTACACGTTGAACAAAAAGTGCATCACATCGCCATCTTTAACAATGTAATTTTTGCCTTCAACACGCATTTTGCCGGCTTCTTTAACTTTGGTTTCGCTACCAAAAGCCACATAATCATCGTAAGCAATAACTTCTGCGCGGATAAAGCCTTTTTCAAAATCGGTGTGGATAACCCCTGCAGCCTGTGGTGCCGTTGCGCCAACATCTATGGTCCAAGCGCGAACTTCTTTAACCCCTGCAGTAAAATAGGTTTGTTGATTTAGCAGTTTGTATGCCGAACGAATTAATTTAGCAGAACCCGCTTCATCCAATCCAATATCCTGTAAAAACATTTGGCGTTCTTGGTAATCGTCCAGCTCGTTAATATCGGCCTCGGTACCTACGGCAAGTACTAATACCTCGGCATTTTCGTCTTTAACAGCTTCTTTTACTTGCTCGACATAAGCATTGCCAGAAACCGCAGAACCTTCATCTACATTACAAACATACATAACCGGCTTATCTGTAATAAGTTGCGAGGGTTTTACAAAATCGTAATAATCGTCTTCTGAAATCTCAATGGCCCGAACCGATTTTCCTGCTTCTAAACCGGCTTTAAGTTTTAATAAAACAGCCTCTTCTTTTTGGGCCTCTTTATTACCTGTTTTAGCGGAACGTTTTACTTTATCCAACTTCTTTTCTAGGGTTTCTAGATCTTTAAGCTGCAATTCCATATCGATGGTTTCTTTATCTCGAATGGGGTTTACGTTGCCATCAACATGCACTATATTATCGTTATCAAAACAGCGTAATACATGAAGAATAGCATCGGTTTCGCGAATATTAGCTAAAAACTGGTTACCTAAACCTTCGCCTTTACTGGCGCCTTTTACCAATCCCGCAATATCTACAATCTCAACGGTTGCAGGCTGAACGCGCTCTGGATTTACCAATTCATCCAACTTTTCTAAACGAGGGTCTGGGACATTTACCACACCAATATTAGGCTCGATTGTACAAAACGGAAAGTTGGCACTTTGCGCTTTTGCATTTGATAAACAATTAAATAACGTCGATTTTCCTACGTTTGGCAATCCTACAATTCCTGCTTTCATTGAAATTTTATTTTTTCATTTCCGTGAACACGGAAATCTTTTTTATTTGCGAGTGCAAATGTAGTTAATTTGCTAATTCTTTTACATAAAAAAAATCCCAAGTAAAAAACTCGGGATTCATTTTATAATTTAATGTCGGTTACTGTTTAACCATTTGGATGCATAAATTTTTGTTTGGCCAACAACTCTTCTTCGGTCTCTACCACATCCTCATCGGGCACACAGCAATCCACTGGGCAAACCGCAGCGCACTGAGGCTCGTCATGGAAACCTACACATTCGGTACATTTATCTGGCACAATGTAATAAATCTCGTCGCTTACTGGTTCTTGGGCCTCGTCTGCATCAACTTCAGTTCCGTTTGTTAGTACAACAGTGCCTTCTAAACTGGTTCCATCTTTATAGCGCCAATCATCGGCACCTTCATATATTGCTGTATTTGGGCACTCGGGTTCGCATGCGCCACAATTTATGCATTCGTCTGTTATTATAATTGCCATAGCGTTTTTTCTTTTAAGTTTACTTAAATTTGCAACTGCCCAGAAATAGGCAGAAAAGCAAAAATAAAACCAAAACCATTCATAACCAAATATAGAATGCATTTACAACAAAGAATTAACGCTTTTGTAAAATTAGGAGAATTTATAAGTCAATTTTCTACTAAAGTTATCCAAAAAAAGGATAATGTAGAACACAATGCTATTTTCTTCGATGGGTTTAAACACCAAATAAAATTAGCCGAAGAGCACAATGGCTGGTTTACTCAAGAAAATATAACATTTGCACTACAAGGTTGGGTTGATGCTTTAACGCTTCAAAATTTAAAAAAGTGGTTACAACCCTATAATTTAGATGCTGTTAACCCAAAAAAGGTAGCCATAATTATGGCAGGAAACATTCCGTTGGTTGGGTTTCACGATTTTATATCGGTGTTAATTTCTGGGCATCGGGTATTGGTTAAGCAATCATCAAACGATAAACATTTGCTTCCTTTTTTAGCAAAATATTTAGAATATGTTGAAAACGATTTTAAAAATAAAATTGAATTTACCGAAGAAAAATTAACCCATTTTGATGCCGTTATTGCCACAGGAAGCAATAATACAGCACGCTATTTCGAGTATTATTTTAAAGGAAAACCATCTATTATTAGAAATAACAGAAATTCGGTTGCAGTTTTAAACGGCAAAGAAACCAAAGAAGATTTACAACAACTCGCCGAAGATATTTTTAGATATTACGGTTTGGGCTGCAGAAACGTATCTAAACTTTTTGTACCTAAAAACTATAATTTCGATACCTTTTTTGAAGCTATTTACCACTGGCATCATATTATAGAAAAAGCTAAATACGCTAATAATTACGATTATAACAAAGCCGTATATTTAATGAGCGAATTTGATATGCTAGAAAATGGTTTTTTTATGATAAAAGAAGATGCTAGCTACACATCGCCTATTGCAACGGTGTTTTACGAATATTACGATGATGCCAATCAATTAAAGCAAAAAATAAAAGCCGATGCCAACCAAATACAATGTATCGTTTCAAATGGCTTTACAAGCCACGAAATAGCTTTTGGCAAAACACAAAAACCAGAGCTTTGGGATTATGCCGACAATGTAGATACTATTGCATTTTTATTAGAAATATAGCTTAAAAATTATCATTTTTATAACAAAAAATCCTATATAAATTAAGACCTTTGCATCTTTAATTTTCAATCCTTCAAAATGAAAAAACACAACTTTAGCGCAGGCCCATGTATTTTACCTCCAGAGGTTTTACTAAAAGCATCTCAGGCCGTGGTAGATTACAATAACAGTGGCTTATCGTTAATAGAAATATCGCACAGAAGCAAAGACTTTGTTGAAATTATGGAAAAAGCCAGGGCTCTGGCTCTAGAATTACTTGGGCTAGAAGGCAAAGGCTATAAAGCACTTTTTTTACAAGGGGGCGCTAGCACACAGTTTTTAATGGTAGCACTAAACCTTTTAGAAAAAAGAGCCGGTTATTTAAACTCCGGAACTTGGGCAAACAAAGCCATTAATGAAGCCAAAATTTATGATGACATATACGAAGTAGCATCATCAAAAAATGCCAACTACAACTACATTCCAAAAGGCTACGATATCCCTTCAGATTACGATTATTTTCACTTTACCACAAACAACACCATTTTCGGTACGCAAATGAAATCGTTTCCTAAATGCGATATCCCCATGGTTTGCGATATGAGCAGCGATATATTTTCGCGTACTCTGGATTTTTCCCAATTCGATTTAATATACGCCGGTGCACAAAAAAACCTTGGTCCAGCAGGAACAACTCTAGTAGTTGTAAAAGAAGATATTTTGGGCAAAGTGTCGCGCAAAATCCCTTCAATGATGGATTACAAAAAACATATAGCTAGTGGCAGTATGTTTAATACACCACCGGTTTTTGCCGTATATACATCCATGCTAACTTTAGAATGGCTAAAAAAACTTGGTGGTATTGCAGCTATTGAAAAGGAAAACGAAAAGAAAGCGCGTTTAATGTATTCTGAGATAGACCTAAACCCTCTGTTTAAAGGGTTTGCAAACAAAGAAGACCGCTCTTTAATGAATGCCACATTTACACTTGAAAACGAAAACCTAAAAGACACCTTTGAAACCATGCTCAAAGAAGGCGGCATTAGCGGTATAAACGGCCACAGAAGTGTTGGCGGTTACAGGGCCTCGATGTACAATGCACTGCCCATAGAAAGCGTTAAGGCCTTGGTGGAAATAATGAGTGAATTAGAAAGTAAAGCATAAATAATTAATCGTCATTCCGAACGAAGTGAAGGAATCTCATCAAAAGATTGCCACGTCATACTTCCTCGCAATGACAACAAATAAAATTTAATTTAAAGTTGAATAATTATTCGTTCTCAGAACTTATAACTTTTTCAACTTTCAACTTTTAACTTAGATAAATGAAAGTATTAGCAAACGACGGCATTTCCCAAAGCGGTATAGATGCCCTGGAAAAAGCCGGTTACCAGATCATTACAACAACTGTTGCGCAAGAGCAACTTATAAATTACATCAACGAAAAAGAAATCGATGTTTTATTGGTACGAAGCGCAACAACAGTACGCAAAGATTTAATTGACGCTTGCCCAAACTTAAAAATTATAGGGCGTGGTGGCGTTGGAATGGATAATATTGATGTGGAGTATGCTCGCGAAAAAGGACTTTCTGTCATAAACACACCAGCAGCCTCATCCCATTCGGTTGCAGAATTGGTATTTGGCCACCTTTACGGATTAGCCCGCTACTTGCACAACTCAAACAGAGATATGCCATTAGAAGGAGACAGCAACTTCAAAGGCCTAAAAAAAGCCTATGCCAAAGGCACAGAATTAAAAGGAAAAACACTAGGCGTTTTAGGCTTTGGGCGTATTGGTCAAGCTACCGCAAAGGTAGCACTTGGTGCTGGCATGAAGGTAGTTGCCTTCGATCCGTTTTTAGAAAAAGCCAATTTGCAATTAGATTTTTTTGACGGACAATCCTTAAATTTTGAAATTGAAACCATTTCTAAAGAAGATGTACTAAAACAATCCGATTTTATTACCCTACACGTTCCAGCACAAAATGACTACGTAATTGACGAAGCAGAATTTAACATGATGAAAGATGGCGTTATAATAGCCAATGCAGCCCGTGGCGGGGTGGTAAACGAAGTAGCTCTTATAAAAGCCATTGAAAACGGCAAAGTAGCCAGAGCAGCTTTAGATGTTTTTGAAAAAGAACCAAAACCAGAAATTCAATTATTAATGAATCCTTCGTTATCACTAACGCCACATACTGGTGCGGCTACTAACGAAGCGCAAGATAGAATAGGCATTGAATTAGCAACTCAAATAATAAACATTTTAGGTTAACAAAAAACTATTCATAAATAAAATGTGACTTAGTTACCACAAATGAGTCCTAACTACAAGTTGGGACTTTTTTTGTACCTTCAACATCCAATTTATTAATCTTGTACCCATTTTAACAATTAAGTGGTGCCATAAAAAAAATATAATCATGTCAGGAATTTTAGACTTATTAAACAGCGACTTAGGAAAAACCATTATAAGTGGTGTTTCAGGCTCAACAGGAACCGATGAAACCAGAACAAGCAGTGCCTTAACAATGGCTTTGCCTGTATTAATGAAAGCCATGGAACGCAACGCCTCAACCCCGCAAGGCGCACAAGGCTTAATGGGTGCATTAATGAATAAGCACGATGGAAGCATTTTAGATAACCTTGGCGATTTGTTTAGCGGTGGCGTTAATGAAGATGTTAAAAGCGATGGTGATAGAATTCTAAGCCACGTTTTAGGAAGTAAAAAACAAGGTGTTGAAAAAATTATTGGCGAAAAATCTGGATTAGATGCCGGTGCCGTAGCCAACATACTTAAAGTGGCTGCACCTATTTTAATGGGTGTTTTAGGCAAACAATCCAGACAAAATAATGTAAGTACACCAAACGATTTAAGCGGATTGCTTGGTGGTTTACTTGGTGGCAACGAAGCCAAACAAGAACAAAGTTTCTTGGAAAAAATACTTGATGCAGACGGCGATGGCAGTGTGGTTGACGACGTTGCTGGAATGGTTTTGGGAAGCGCCAAGAAAAAAGGCGGACTTGGCGGATTGTTAGGTGGGCTTTTTGGAGGCAAATAAGTGCTTAAAAACCACATAAACAACAAAGCGTCGTGTAATCACATGACGCTTTTTTTTGTTAAACTAGCTCAAAAACAATTGTTAAAGGCACGATTTTTGTAAATTCACATACAAATCAAAACGCTTAGTTCCCTCACCAAAAGTAAAAGTTTACACATTTCTACTTTAAAGCAATTAAACTAAAATTTACTTTCGGAAAAATAAAAACCAATAAACCACCGTACAACAAAAAACAAAATACATTTAAATGCTATGAAAACAATTAAAACAAGTCTTATCTTATTATTATTTTGTGGGCTTATTATAGGCTGTAACACATCTAAGCCCATAAACTCGCAAAAGAACATAACAGAAAAAGAATTAGCAGCCGCAAACAATGATACGGTAACCATTGCTAACGATAAATTAGAATACGAAATTACTATTATAGAACCTGGGTTTAATTATTGGCTGGCAAGTAGAGCAAAACCAGAAGGCTATTATTCGCAACAGTTTTTAGAAAACAGAAACCATCAATATGTTGTGGAATGGAACCAAAGAGTGCTTCAGCCACAGCGCTTTAACCCAAACCTTTACGAAATGCAAATAGATTACCAACCCGGAATCGATTATGGCTACGAGGTAAATTACAAATTGTATAATTATTTTATTTACTTTCAATTAACTTACAAGCAACAATTAACAGCTTTTACACCCAGAATTTAAAACGCTTTAACTATTTTTGCAGTCAAAATTTTAAAGTGAAAAAGTTTAAAGAGCATTGGGAGATAAAGCATAATTGGCAGCTTTTTCTACCTTTTTTAGGATTAACAGCCTTGGGCTATTCATCTTACAAGCTGGCTAACATGCTTATAAAAGATGTAAATAGTATCCTTTTGGTCTTGTTAAGCGCTGTTATCTTTATGGCACTTTTAAAGTTTATCCTTTTCATTTTCGGTAAATTAGAAAAAAAATGGGAAGTAGCTTACAAATGGGAGCTTATTAGCATCTTTTTGGTGTTTGCCACCACGGGGTCTTCATCGTTATTTGTTAGTAGACCACTAATAAAATTAATGGGAGTAAGCAAAGATAACCTACCTACTTTTGCTTATTGGTTATTGTACATAATCATTGGGTTTGTATTTTATCAAATTCTTTTGGTTTTTATAGGATGGCTTTTTGGGCAATTCAAGTTTTTTTGGGATTTCGAAAAAAAGATGCTTCGTAAAATTGGTTTCAAACGCTTTTTAGATTAATGCAACTCGTTAAAGAACATATTGGTTTTAAGATTATCACTCTATTTATAGCTGTGGTATTTTTGGTGCCCATAACAGTAAAATTCTCACATGTTTTTACCCACCATACGCACGAGGTTTGCAAAGGCTACGATACTGCCCACATACATAAAATCGATCTAGATTGCGATTTTTACAAATTTCAGCTCAATAAAAATTTTGCTAACTCCCTATTTAATCTGGAGTTGTTTAAAGAAAAAAACGAATCGCTTCAAATTAAATCCCAATACCACTTTTTAAGCAAGTACCAACGCTTACAAACCGCGCTTCGCGGGCCACCTGTTTTAATTTAATATTATTTAAAAAACAACTTTATGAAATTATTTCTTAATATGCTGCTGCTTTTGGTACTATCAAATGCGTATGCACAAAATAAAATAGAAGGCGTTGTAACCGATGCCGAAACCAATGGAAAACTAGCCTATGTTAACGTTTATATCCCACATTTAGAAAAAGGAACAAACACCAACGAAAAAGGTAATTTTACATTACTCAACCTACCAACGGGAACACATACCATATTGTTTTCTAACATTGGCTACGAAACGCAATCATTAAGCATTACCACTCCGTTAAATAGCCCGATATCAATTCAATTAAAACCATCTGCAATAGAGATGGAAAGCATTATTATCTCAACGCCGTTTCATAAATTACAACGCGACAATGTTATGAAAGTTGAGCAAAAAAACATGGCAGAATTAAAGGCCAAAGGCGCTATTACCCTAGCTGATGGCATTACCAACATTGCAGGCGTAGAAAGTGTTACAACAGGTTTGGGCATTGGCAAGCCGGTAATTAGAGGATTAAGCTCTAACCGTGTTTTGGTTTACACCCAAGGTGTCCGGCTAGAAAACCAGCAATACGGAGACGAACACGGTTTAGGCCTTAGCGACACCGGTATTGAAGGGGTTGAAGTTATTAAAGGCCCTGCTTCGTTGCTTTACGGTAGCGATGCTTTAGGTGGCGTACTTTACCTAAACCCCGAGAAATTTGCCAATATCAATACAGCATCTGGAGATTTTGGATCTACCTTTTACAGCAACACAAGAGGCTACAGTACCAATGCCGGCTATAAATCTTCGGTAAATAATTTTAAATTTTTATTTAGAGGAAGTTTAACAGAGCATTCCGATTACAAAACCAAAGACTATCGCGTTACCAACACAAGGTACAGAGAACAAGATTTTAAAGCAGGTCTGGGATATCAAAACCAAGGGTTTAAAACTGTATTTAGATACAATGTGAATAATTCTAAAATAGGAATCCCAGAAGAGATTGGCGAACAGTCTTTAATCAAAACACCTTTGCTTCCATTTCAAAACATCACAAACCATGTGTTTAGCTCTAAATCGACCTTGTTTTTAGATAATTCGAAACTAGATGTAACACTAGGCTATACATATAACGACAGAAAAGAGTTTGAAGACCACCACCACCATCATCATGAAGAAGAAGAAGAAGAAGAAGTACACCATGATCATGAGCATGAAGAAGAACACGAAGAGCACAATGAGCACGAGGCTTTAGAAGCTGCCCTACAAATGAAATTAAAAACCTTTAATTACGATGTAAAATACCATTTGCCAACACTAGGAAAATTTGAAACCATTGTTGGCGCGCAGGGCATGAACCAAACCAACACAAACTACGGCGAAGAGCAACTTATACCAGATGCAACTACAAACGATATTGGTGTGCTGGCAACGTCTCATATTCATTTTGAAACCATAGATATTCAACTAGGTGCACGATTTGACAACCGCAACATAAACGGAGCTTCTGGACTAAACAAAAACTTTAATAGTTTTAACGGCGCTTTCGGAATTAAAAAAAACATTAACAACAATGTTACTGCCAGGGTAAATTTTGCATCGGGGTTTAGAGCGCCAAATTTATCTGAGTTAACTTCCGATGGATCTCACGGTGGTACCAACCGCTACGAAATTGGAAACATTAATTTAAAAAGCGAGAATAATTTTCAAACAGATTTAGCTTTAGAATATAAAAATAAGCATATCGAGATATTCGTTAATGGTTTTTTTAATAGCATTAACAATTATATTTTCCTTTCGCCTAATGGCAACCTAATTAACAACACCCCTGTTTATCTGTATTTACAAAACGATGCTAAACTTTATGGTGGCGAATTTGGGCTGCACTTTCATCCGCATCCCATACACTGGTTACATTTCGAGTCGAGCTTTGAAACCGTAACCGGAAAACAGAAAGACAACACCTATTTACCGCTAATTCCTGCAAAATCGCTAAGCAATATTGTAAGGGTTGAGTTTGAAGATAACTGGATAAAAAAAGGCTATGCATTTGTTAAATTAAAATCGACTTTCAAGCAAAACAAGCTAAGTGATTTTGAAACCAAAACCAATGGCTACAACCTTTTAAGCGCTGGTTTGGGCGGTAGTTTTTCTGTTTTTAACAACGAATTGAGCATTACATTCTCTGGGAACAATTTAACCGATAAAAAATATATAAACCATTTATCGCGGTTAAAACCAAATGGTATTTTTAATATAGGAAGAACCTTTAATTTAGGATTTACTTATAGTTTATAATTAAAAAATGCCTTTCAATCCCGATAGCTATCGGAAGAAAGGCATTTTTTTATTTTTATAACATTAGTATTCATTTTCAGCTTCAACCTCAACCACAATGGGCTGCTCTTCTTTTTGGAAAACATGGGTTAAAAACCACATAATGGTAAAGGTCGGAATAATATCAAAACCAGGGATAGCTTCTTCAATAAACGAGACTACACCGGCAACTTTCCCTTTGGTACCTTTGTACATTTTACTCATTAAATAGGCCGATACCGGCGCCCAAATAATATCCAAAATGGTTAGCATACCAATAATATCAAAC
This sequence comes from Gelatiniphilus marinus, assembly GCF_042684345.1. Lineage (NCBI taxonomy): Bacteria > Pseudomonadati > Bacteroidota > Flavobacteriia > Flavobacteriales > Flavobacteriaceae > Gelatiniphilus > Gelatiniphilus marinus. Next base: position 963,925 of record NZ_JBHULK010000001.1, read on the forward strand.
AATAGGCTTAACGCCAATTTTTTGTTTTTACTTAATTGCTCTAAATTCATAAAAGATTAATTTTAATCTATATAACGCAAGAAATATACCAAAAATTACTTTCCAATAAGTTTTAAAAACTCGTTTCTGGTTTCAATTTTTTCAAACTGTCCTCTAAACCCAGAAGTTGTTGTTATCGAGTTTTGTTTTTGTACACCGCGCATCATCATGCACATGTGCGACGCTTCAATAACCACGGCAACGCCTTGGGGTTTTAAGGTATCGTTTATGCAATCTAAAACTTGCTCGGTTAAACGTTCTTGCACTTGCAAGCGTCTTGCAAACACATCGACTATTCGGGGCAATTTGCTCAACCCGACTATTTGTCCGTTCGGGATGTAAGCAATGTGGGCTTTCCCAAAAAATGGTAAAATATGGTGCTCGCAAAGCGAATATAACTCGATGTCCTTTACAATAACCATTTCGTTATAAGACTCTTTAAACATAGCACTTTTAAGGATTTCAACAGGGTCTTGATTGTAACCTTGTGTTAAAAATTGCATGGCTTTAGCAGCACGTTCGGGTGTTTTAATCAAACCCTCTCTATCGGTATTTTCACCCAAATCTTCAATAATGTTTTTGTACCGTTCTTTTACATCATCGGTTACCTGTATGTTGTACTCTTCAAAATTTTTATATGGCATATTGCAATTTATTAAGACTCCCAGCTTGCGGGATAGACAATTTAGACCGAAACTTGTAAACAAAGCTTCAAAAATTCTTATCCCAATAAAAATACTCAAAAAAAATTAGACATTATCTTCATATTAAAATTTAGAAAAAAACATTAACAATTCGTTTGGCTTTTTAACGTTTAGTTAAGATTAATGCAGTTTCAACAAAACTACATTTGTTAAAAGTGTAACATTTTTTTATTAATATTGTCTTTTAACCATCGGCCAAAAACAACAAAAACAACCTTAATGCGGCAACAAACCACGTTATGCTCCATTCTACTATGCTTTTTTTTAACCCAAGCCCAGGATAAAAAAACCTTGCATGTTTTAAGGACTGAAAAAGCTCCAAAAATTGATGGAGTGCTAAATGATAAAGCATGGAAAAATGCAGACGAGGCAAAGGGTTTTACACAATTTAGACCAGAAATGGGTATTGCTGAAAAAGCACACCAAAAAACTACTGTTAAAATAACTTTTGATGATAATGCCATTTATGTTGGAGCATACCTAAAGGACAAACCAGAAGATATACAAAAGCAGTTTACAAGTCGTGATAATTTTGGGCAATCAGATTTTTTTGGAGTGGTACTAAACCCCAACAACGATGCCCAAAACGATACCGAGTTTTTTGTGTTTAGCTCTGGCACCCAAGCCGATGCCATTGCATCGCCAAGTATTGATGGCGGCGAAGATTTTGGATGGAATGCCGTTTGGGACAGTGCCGTTAAAATTGTTGACGATGGTTGGATTGTTGAAATGAAAATACCCTATAGAGCCCTTCGGTTTTCTAACGATGATGTGCAAACCTGGGGCATACAATTCCATAGACGTTATAGAATAGATAACTCGCAATATTCATGGAACCCCATTGACAGAACCAAAGGGAATATTGGTTTATATCACGGCGAATTAACAGGCATAAAAAACATTGAGCCACCTACTCGCTTAAGTTTATATCCGTTTGTTTCAGGTATATCGACTTATTTTGATGGCGAACACGAAACCGATTTAAAAATGGGTTTAGATGTAAAATACGGCATTACCGAAAACTTTACCTTAGATGCCACTTTAATCCCCGATTTTAGTCAAGCTGCTTTTGATAATGTAAGATTAAACCTTGGCCCTTTCGAGCAAACCTTTAGCGAACAACGCCAGTTTTTTAAAGAAGGTGTAGATTTGTTTAATAAAGGTAATTTGTTTTTTTCAAGACGAGTTGGTAATTCGCCCGTAGAACAAGACAATATTGAGGACGAGCTAATAAGCAACAACAATATTAATGAAGAAATTATAGATAACCCAAACATAGTTAAAACATTAAACGCCGTTAAGGTTTCGGGGCGCACCAAAAAGGGTTTGGGCCTTGGTTTTTTTAATGCCATAACCCAAAAAACTCGAGCTAAAATAAAAACAACAAAATATATTCGCGACCAAAATACCCAAGCCATAACCGACAGCATTATTACCTACAGAAATAAAGTTACCGAACCCCTTGCCAATTACAACATTTTGGTGCTGGACCAGCAATTCAATAAAAACTCATCAGTAAGCTTTATAAACACCAATGTTACCAGAGACGGCAATTTTAGAGATGCCAACGCTACGGGTCTGCTGGCCGATGTTTCAAACAAAAGAAATACTTATAATATTCGTGGTGAAGTAAAAATGAGTAACGTAAATTTATCTACTGGCATAAGCAGCGGTTTAAGTTCGTTTTTTAGAGCCGGAAAAACACATGGCAAGTTACGCTATAGTATAGACCATGAGTTTGCAGATGAAAAATACGATATAAACGACCTGGGTTTAAACCTAAGAAACAACTTTAACAATTTTGGCTTCGATGCCTTGTACCAAATTTTCGAGCCGACTAAAAGATTAAATGCATTTAGGGCAAACACTTGGGCAAATTACCGTCGCTTATACAAACCAAGTACATTTACAGGCACCAACTTTGGTATGCGCGTAAGCGCACAAAACAAAAAACTCATGTGGTTTGGCGCAAGAATTAATATACAGCCCGGGAAACAATACGACTATTTTGAGCCTCGAGATTTTGAAAACAAACGTTTCTTTATTTACAAAAATTTTGGATCTACAGGTGTTTGGCTAGAAACCAACCCAAATAAAACTTTTTCCATTGAAACCAATTTAAATTTGTTTACCTTGTTTGACAGCACCAGGGATTTGTTTGGCTACGAGCTAGAACTGGAGCCCACAATTAGATTCAACGATAAGTTAAAAATAACTTACGAGTTTGAATACCAAAACAACAAAGGAAGCCGTGGTTTTGTTGATAATATAAATGATGACATTGTTTTTGGTGAACGCGATGTGGTTTCGGTTGAAAACGGACTCTACGTGAGCTATAATTTTAATCCGTTACATGCCATAAACTTTAATTTTAGAAACTTTTGGAGTACCGTAAATTATGATTATCAATTGTTTATTCTTGAAAACAACGGCACAGTTTCTGCAAATAACGGCTATAATGTAGATAGTATTGAGGACAGCCCAAACATAAATTTTAATACTTGGAATTTAGATTTGCGCTACTCGTGGCAATTTGCCCCGGGCAGCCAACTTACGGCTTTATACCGCAATTCACTTTTTAATTCTGATAATGCATCAAAAGACAGTTATTTTAATAGCTTAAACACCTTGTTCAATCAACCCATACAGCACGTATTCTCGTTAAGGCTTCAATATTTTATCGATTATTCAAATCTTAAAACCCTTTTTAAAAAATAAAAGTAACCGCTAATCGTTGCTTATAAATCTATAAAGCAGTATTTTCATTCCCTAATTAATTTCTATGATTAAAGCACATAATGTTCATAAATACTACAACGATTTACACGTACTTAAAGGTGTAGAAATTCATGTAAAAAAAGGAGAAATTGTTTCTATTGTCGGAGCCTCGGGTGCAGGAAAAACCACATTATTGCAACTCTTGGGCACTTTAGATCGAGCTTCTGCTAAAGAAAATTTTAGCATTTCAATAAACAACACCAATATTAATACGCTAAACGATAAAGCTTTAGCTAAGTTTAGAAACGAGCATATTGGTTTTATCTTTCAATTCCACCAATTATTACCAGAATTTACCGCTCTGGAAAACGTGTGTTTACCAGCATTTATTAAAGGTACTAAAAAAACAGATGCCGAAAAACGCGCCAAAGAACTTTTAGATTTTTTAGGTTTATCGCATCGTTACAAGCATAAACCCAACCAATTGTCTGGTGGCGAACAACAGCGTGTTGCCGTGGCCAGGGCTTTAATAAACAACCCCGATTTAATCTTTGCCGACGAGCCTTCCGGAAACCTGGACAGCGAATCTGCCGAAACCCTGCACAGCCTCTTTTTTAAACTTCGCGAAGAGTTTGGGCAAACCTTTGTAATTGTTACCCACAACGAAGAACTTGCTAATTTAGCCGACAGAAAACTAACTATGGTTGATGGTAAAATTGTAAATTAATTACAAAGTTTTTAAACCGTTGGGCATTTTAATATTAAACTAAGCTACAAAAGCCATAAAAGGCTATTAAGCAATTGTGTTTTTTAACAAAACAGGTTGCTCTATTTAAAAACACAAAACACTTATTTTACTGACTTATAATTACTTACAGCGTTTTTTGGTTTTTTGGCACGTTGTTTGTAACTAAATAAACGTAACACAAGTAAAACATACAATTATGAAAAAATTTATATTCTTATTAGCAGGGTTAGTCTTAACAGGGTTTACTGCTACCGCAGCCACTACCAATGCCACAGCAAAAATAGGTGCAACTTATTATGGAGGTTACGGCAATTCTTTCATTTTTGTAGAAGACGGTATTGAGTTTTCTGTGTTCCGCGACGGACAATTCGATTTTAATATTTTAAGAGGCAACTCACGGTTAGGTGTATCTATTGGTTCGCCAAACGTAAGTATTAGCTTTAATTCGGGTTACAACTACAACGCTTACGTGCAATACGATGAATATGGTGCGATTATTCAAATAGAAAACACACCTATTTATTATGATTATTACGGGCGCGTAAGTCAGGTTGGAAATGTAAATATTCGCTACAACAACTATGGGCACATTTCGCGCGTTGGTGGTTTATATGTGCACTACAACCGTTACAACCGTTACTCGCATTTTACTGGTTTTATTAATATTTACAACAGACATTATGTGTACAGACCTTGGCACAGATATTATAGTGTTCCGGCTTACGATTACTGTGTAGTGTACAACAGACCATACAGAAAGTATTATAAACCCATTCGTTACACTTATAACAGACCGTTTTACAACAATTACAGACCCAGAACTGCAATTGCCACTAGACGCGGACATAAAATTTACAGAAACCGAAGCTATGCAACCGTAAACCGAAGCACCAGAAATAAAACACAAATTAACAAACGTGCCAATTCTAGACGAGATGTGGCCCAAGTAAATTTGGCAAGACGAACAAATATTTCGACCGTAAACAGAAATACTAGAGCAAATTCTGAAAACGTTAATAGCAGAACATCGACAAGACGTGATAATGCTAGAACAAACACAACTAGAGCCAATACACGCACAAATGATAATAAAAGAACAAGGGAAAGCGTTACCAGAACTACAAGACCAAATGTAAACAATACGAGAACCGTAACTAGAAATAGAAATACTTCTGTTACCAGAAAACCAAATAACGTAAATACACGTACATATAATAAAAGAGAGAAAACAACTAGAAACACACAACGCGTTGCAACAAGAACAACGCTTAACAAACCTAGAACCGTGCAACGCACACAACGCACGGTAACTAGAAAAAGTAAACCTAGAACAACGCAAAGAACCGTTTCTAGGTCAACACAAAATAAACAAAGAGCAACACAAAGCAGAAGTGCTTCTAGTAATAAAAATACAAGATCGACTTCAAGAAGACGATCCTAACAATTTTGGTTGGTTAGTTGGAAAGCCCCACGATACGTTTGCCTCAAAGCAAATTCGTGGGGTTTTCTTTTTAGTGAAACTCATTGTTTAAAAAATGTGAAACAATGCATGAAATATTGATAGCTAAACTAGGGGCTTTCAAAAAAGTAAAATTTATGACAACCCGAACCTGTTTTAGGTTCTCATAATGATAGATGGGATTCTGAAATAAATTCAGAATGACGCATCTTTAGATAATTAAGCAAGCTTCACAATGATTAAATGACTTATTTACGCTTTAAAACCCTGTCAATAATTTCCGTAATATTTTCTGAAAACTTAAAGAAATAAATAACAAGCCCATAGACAATACTAACAAGTGCCGATTTTAGTATGATATTTAGTATTGGATGAAAAGAAAAATCCCAGAAATAAAACAACAAAACACCTAAAACAATACACAGGCCTATTTTAAATGTATTGGCACTAAAGGGCAACATTTTAAACTTTCTGAAAACAAAAAACAACTTAATCGAGTTGTATAAAAATATAGCCAAAAAGGTGGCTAATGCAGCACCATTAATGCCGTATAGCGGGATAAAAACCATATTTAGCAAAACCATTAAAATTACCAGAATTACACCCAAAAAAAGCACGATTCTGTAATAATCGCTATTAAACAAAATAGCATTGTTGCTACCTAACAAGGCATCGTACAATTTAGCAACGCTAATTAAAAAAACCACAAAAAGCCCGCCGTTAAACTCTTCAGGAATAATATTATATAACTGATTAATATTAAGCACAATAAGCAAAAAAATAAACCCACTTACTATAAACAGGTTTAGCGAACTGCGTTTGTACAGATCTTTAAGCGCATCAAAATCTTTTTCGTTTAAATATTTAGCAGATAAGGGCAATAATATTTGATGCATTGAGCGTAGGGGTACAGCAATAACAGTAGCAATAAAAATAGCCACGTTATAATAGGCAATTTGCTCAATTGGTATATAATGCCCCAGCATAACCTTATCTATATCCAACAGAATCGTAGCTATAGAGGCCGCAATAATTATTAAAAACGAATATTTTAAAACAGCACTTAAATTAGAGACTTTTTTAAAGCTTATAACAGGAGGTTTAATGCTAAATGCGTAAAACTTCATAATTACCATCCTTAACACATAAACAACAACCAAACCTAGCATAAATTGCTCAACATCTACCACTTCAAAATACAAACAAAACAACAAAACCATAGTACCTACACGATGGAATACTTCTTTCATAAAATTACCAAACACGGTTTGCATGTGCACTTTGGTCCAGGCAAAAAACACCTCGAAATACGCTAAAGCTATAGCTATAAACAAGGTGTGCCACAAATAGTTTTTTATTATGGGGTTTTCAGTCGATAAAAATCCACCTATCATCTCATAACTAAAATGCATAATGATGGAGAGCGTAAAAATAATCAACAATGGCAAAAACAACATGAGCGTTAAAAAACTGTTTAAAGACACACGTGTTTTAAATGAGGAATAAAATTTTACTAAAGTATTGTGTACGCCAAAGGCCATTAACGGCATTATTACATAGGCCAAAGACAGCATATAGCCCACCATTCCGTAGTACTCGTCGCTTAAAAACTTGGTGTAAAGAAACAAGGTATTTATCGCGCCAATAAAAAAACCCAAATACGTGGATATAATGTTTTTAAATGATTGTGTAGCAACAATGCCCATTATATTAATTTAGATAAAAATGCGGTTAACGATTTTCTACTATACTTTTGCAAACCAATGGCATGCGACTGCAATGTGTTTTTTTTATATGCTTTATAGTGTGTTAATATAGTGGTTTTTAACGACTCGTAATTATTGTAATAAAAGTAGTTACCGGTGTTGGTTTCTTTTATGATTTTTTCGACATCCGAACCTTTTGGGCCCAAAGCTAAAATAGGCCGGTTGGAAACCATATATTCAAACAGTTTCCCAGGAATAATGCATTTAGTGTCTTCTGAATCGATTTCAATCAATAACAATATTTGTGATTTTTTTTGATATTTAATAGACTCATTATGTGAAATATAACCCACATTATTTACATAATCACTTAAACCATTTTTTTTAATTGAATGAAGCACATCTTCGCTAACGGCTCCAACAAAATTAAGTTGAAAGTCTTTGGAAAATTCACTGTCCGTTTTAATCAAATCACTTATAACCTGCCACAGTATTTCCGGGTTTCGTTTTGATAACAAGGACCCAATATGTGCCATGGTAAATTTAGCATCCAATGCTACTTTGCCAACCAATTCGTAATCGTAACCATTTGTAATAACTTCAATAGGTTTTGTGGTGATGTTTTTAAACTCGTTTTTTGTTACAGCGCTGGTTACAATAATTTGGTTGGCTGTATTTAAAACCTGCTTTTCGAGTAATTTGTGCTTTTCCTGAGATTTTTTCGTCAGTTTAAGCTGTTTATGATAGCCAATGGTAGTCCACGGATCTCTAAAATCTGCCAACCACTTTACCTCTAGTTTTTCTTTTAACCTTAAACCGATTAAATGCAAACTGTGCGGTGGCCCCGTTGTAATAATGGTATCTATATTATTTTCTAGAATATAATTTGAAAGATAAGTTACTGAAGGTTTTACCCAACTTTTTCTGGCATCTGGAATAAAAAAGTTGCCACGGATATAAAGCATCATTTTTTCAATAAAACTTTGCTTTTTTTCTTCTGAAATAATGCCTTTACTAATAGTTTTAGATGATTTTTCAGAGAACAACTTAGCTAGTTTATAAGGTTCTTTAATAGGTTGTTTTATAATGGTTAAACCTTCTGAAACTTCATCAATTAAACTATCATCTACCAAAGGATAATTAGGGTTTTCTGGAATGTAAACAATGGGTTCAACATTAAATTCTGGCAAATATTTAACAAACTTTAACCAGCGTTGCACACCTGGGCCTCCCGCTGGCGGCCAATAATAGGTTATTATAAGTGCTTTTTTTTTTGCCATTTGTATATTCGCTAGTAGCAAGGCATATTTAAAATTGAAACTGGATTAATATTGGATTCCTTCCTTTGAGGGAATAACAAACTATTTCTTTTTAAATTTATAAAACAAACCAGCCAAAAGCAATATTCCGAAAAATATAGAACTTGCCAATGCAATTTTGCTTCCTGTTTTTACCACATCGGGTTCGAATTTAAACTCGATTACATGCTGGCCTGCAGGTATTTCCATACCGCGTAGCGTATAATTTACGCGTGTGTGCGCTGCTTCTTTTCCATTAACAAACGTTTTCCAACCGTTGCCGTAATACACTTCAGAAAACACCGCAAATCCATCATTTGAATTGTTTGACTTGTATTTTAGATAATTGGGACGATGTGTTATCAATTTAATTGAAGCTAGAGAATCAACATCAAACGAACTATATGCTCTACTTTCTTTTAACAATTGTTTCGGCTTGTTAACATAAGTATAAATTGCTTTATTCTTGTTATCCAAACTATCCAATGCTTTGATTTCTTCATTTGCAGAATTAACACGTTCTAACGTTTTCACAAACCACGCATTTCCGTTGGCATCTTTGTTGGTATAAGGCACAGGATTTCCACTGTCGTTTTGCACAACAATATATTTGGTGTTAAACATATTAAGCACATTAATGTTGTTTTGCGTGATGTACCAATCATAAACCTCTCTGTAGCGTTTTAACCCCGCAGCGTGATAACCACTTAAAGAATTGTGGTAATACGATGGTTTTGATTGACCCGAAACCAAATCGAACACCCTAAAATGTGTGGTATCTTTTAATATCTCTTTATCGGCTGCATTTTTTGTAAAAGGCTGATTAACCTGCATTGCAGATACAAAATTATCGTTATTTACATAGCGCCTGTTAACGCCAACTAAATCAAAAAGAATAAGTGCTGCAAAAGCCAACATGACCCATTTTTCTTTTAGCTTTTCTTTTAAAAACGCCCAAATCAAGCCTGCTGAAAGCAATACCAAAACAAGGGTTCTAATAGTATCTTGGGTAAAAATAGATTTCCTGTCTGCTTTAATAGCATCAATAAAAGCTTGCCCGTAATTTTGACGATAAAACCCATCGTTTACGCCAGCAAAATCAAACGAAGATTTAAGCAGCAAAAACAAAATAGCTATGCCTCCGGTTATTATCGCCGTAAATTTTAAAGCTTTTAATTTCTCTTCTCTCTTTTCAAAATCATTAAACAATCTTACCAATCCGAAAATTGCTAAAACTGGAATACACAATTCTAAAATAACTTGAATGGAACTTACGGCTCTAAACTTGTTGTAAAGCGGCACATAATCAATAAAAAAGTCTGTTATAAATGTAAAAGGTTGATTCTTTCCGTAAGACAATATTAACGACAATACTGTTCCGCCAACAAGCCACCATTTTAAACGCCCTTTTACCAAAAACAGGGCAAATACAAATAAAAACAACACTACAGCTCCTATATAAGCAGGAGCTTCAACAATGGGTTGATCGCCCCAATACATGGGCGCACGTTTAGATTCTTGTAAAGCTTGACTTGGCGATGCGCCTAATTTTCTAAAAGCCTCGTAAGTTGCCGAGTCTTTACCGAGGTTCTCCCCGTTTCCGCCACCCATAAAACGCGGAATGTAAAGGTTGAAGGTTTCTAAAATACCGTAGCTAAACTGGGTAATATAATCTCTGTCTAAACCCGAAGTAACTTCTTTTGGCGAACCATCAGGGTTTATAGTTAATTCGCTTTTGCCTCGAGTGCTTTCTTTTACATATTCTTTTGTGGCTAAAATTCCGGTCGCATTTAAAGCAATCGATAAAAAAACTGCAGCGAATAAAATACCAACAGATTTAAAATAATGCGGCAAAATCTTCTTTTTATAAGCATCGATTAAATAAGCGATTCCCAATACGATAACCAATAGCATTAAATAATAGGTCATCTGGAAATGGTTTGCCACAATCTCTAAACCCATAGCCACCACGGTAAGCAAAAAACCTGCAATATATTTTCGTTGGAATGTGAGCAGAATGCCACTTAAAACTAGGGGCATGTAAGCAATGGCATGCGCTTTGCTATTGTGCCCAACACCCAGGATTATTATTAAATACGTTGAAAACCCAAAAGCAATGGCTCCAATTGCCGCAAGTTTAAAATCGACTTTTAAAACCAGCAAAAGCACATAAAAACCCAACAAATAAAGAAATAAATAGTCGGCTGGTCGTGGTAAAAACCGTAGGGTTAAATCTAACTTTTTAATATAATTATGTGGGTATTTTGCGCCTAATTGATAGGTGGGCATACCGCTAAACGCACTGTTTGTCCAATAGGTTTCTTCGCCAGTTTCGGCACGAAACTCTTTTTGCTGTTTGCTCATGCCAATATACTGTACAATATCGCTTTGCAATATCTGTTTCCCCTTTAAAACCGGACTAAAATAAGCCAAAGAAAGTATTACAAAACCAATTAAAACGAATAAGTGCGGGAGTATTTTTTTAAAAGAAAACGGCATGAATATATGTTAAAAAACAATGGTTGTGAAATTAACTATTATTTTCGAGATATGCTTAAACAAAAAGAATCAAAAAAATAGCTTTAAGATTTAGGTCTATTTTAAATATGCAACAAAGATGTTTATTCAATTTCTTCAAAATCAACATAATCGCCCACCTTTTTATTTGAAGTTTTCGTGTTTGGCATTTTATCGATAGTAACTTCGCCCTCGCGCTTTGGTTTTTCTTGGTTTTGATGGCCGTTAAATTGCCCAAATTGCCCACCAAAACGTTTTTCAGCTTTTTTAGCAGCGTATTTTATTAAAAAAGGCGCAAATATTCTTGCAAGCACTTTTAAACCATAATACACCAACACAATAATAAGTATGGTTCTTAATAAACCCATTATAAACTATATTTAATATTTTATGCAAAAATACAATTCTAAACATTTAAAAAACGTTCAAAAATGATAAAAAAAGTATAAAATATCTATATTTGAGCATCCTATAAAAAACATAAAGAGCGTATTTCGTTTATTTAAATTATAGTTTTTTTCTAAAATATTTGCTATGAGCCCAATCAAATCTACCCTAATTTTACTGCTAAGCTTGCTAACCATACAAGCTTTTGGCCAATACACCGATGTTATAAATTCCAACAGACCCGGGGTTTCCCGAAGCGCGTTTTCTGTAGGAACAAACGTAGCGCAATTTGAAGTTGGCCCCTATGTTTTAAAAGAAAAAAGAACACCAGCAACTGCTTTTGAGGTTTCTGGTTTTGGTGTTGATTTTGCAGCACGATACGGCTTGCTTTGGGAAGAATTAGAGTTAAATGTTGAAGGCACATACCAAAACGATACCAAAACATATACCTCTAATTTGGCTGCTGAAGATGCGCGTTCAAACTTTAAGTTTTTAAGTGTTGGTGCAAAATATTTGGTTTATGATCCTTACAAAAACGCTGAAGAAGACAAACCAAATTTATACAGTTGGAAAGCGAACAACCGCTTTAAGTGGAAATCGTTAATTCCTGCTGTTTCAGTTTATTTAGGTACCAACTACGATACTAAAAACAACCCGTACACAGCACCGGGAATTGAAGGCTTTAGCCCCAAAGCGATGGTAGCAACACAAAATAATTTTGTAGGCGGTTGGGTTTTAGTTACAAACTTAATCTTTAATCGACCATTTATGAAAATAGAAGATGAAAATGGAAATCCGATAACCATAAATGGAGAAGAACTTAAAGCTTCTGAATTTCAATACATATTAACTTTAACACATTCCTTTAGCCCAAATTGGGTGATATTTGGTGAAACCCAAGGCATTAAAAGCGATTTTTATGCCGATAATTTGTTTAGATTTGGTGGTGCTTATTTATGGGGGAAAGATTTTCAGTTGGACACCGCAATTACCTTTAACACCAAAGACACACCATCGGTTTTTAGTGTTAATTTTGGAGCCTCGTATCGATTGGATTTTCATAAAGATAAAGAAATCGATAACAGTAATTCTGCAAAAGAAGAACTGAGAAGAAAAACCAGAAGTGCCAAAAAAACAAAAAACAAAAACACCCTAGAACCAAAGAAAAAACAAAAAAGAAAAGACAGCGATTTTTGATAACTAAAACAAGTTAAAATCGATTATTTAAATATGATTGAACTTAAAGAAGTAACCACCAAAAAAGGCCTAAAAGCCTTTGTGAAGTTCCCCTTTAAACTTTACAAAAACTCGAAATATTGGGTACCTCCTATTATTTCGGAAGAGCTAAAAACACTAGACAAAAAAGTAAACCCCGCTTTTAACGATGCCGAGGCTCGCTTTTTTTTAGCCTACAAAAACAATGAGATTGTAGGCAGAATTGCCTGCATTATCAATTGGATTGAAGTAAATAAACAGCACCAAAAAAAAATGCGGTTTGGCTGGTTTGATGTTATTGACGATGTTAATGTTACCAAAGCCTTGTTAGAAAAAGTCCATGCAATAGGAAAAGCCAATAATTTAGAATTTATTGAAGGCCCCGTTGGGTTTTCCAATTTAGATAAGGTTGGTGTACTTACCCATGGTTTCGACCAAATAGGCAGCATGATTACATGGCACAACCACCCTTATTACGCAACACATTTTGAAAAACTAGAATATACAGTTGCCAAAACCTATTCTGAGAATAAAATGGAGTTTAAAAACATACGTCCAGAACATTTCTCAAAAATTCAAGATTTAATCAAAAGACGCTATAAATTAAAGGCCTTGAATTTTACAAAGAACAAAGATATTATGCCTTATACCGATGAGATGTTTGAGGTTTTCTCGAAATCGCACGCAACACTCTCTTCTTTTGTAGAAATAAACAACGAGCAAAAAGCCTATTTTAAAAAGAAGTTTATTGGGTTTTTAAATCCGGAATATGTAAAATTCGTAATGGACGAAGATAATAAGCTTGTTGGATTTGGAATTGTAACCCCATCTTATGCCGAAGCTTTGCAAAAAATGAAAGGCAAGTTGTTTCCGTTTGGAATAAAACATTTGTTGCACGCCAAAAAACACGCCAAAACCGTAACTTTTTATTTAATTGGTGTTTTACCCGAATACCAAAACAAAGGCATTACCGCTATTATTTTTAATGAATTTTACAAGACATTCTCTAAAAAAGGTATAGAACTCTGCATTAGAGGCCCTGAACTAGACGACAACGAAGCCATACATAAAATTTGGAAAAACTTTAAACCTGTAACCCATAAAAGGCGCTGCACGTTTAGAAAAGACATTTTATAAAACAGGCTGCAACGCATGCGGCACCAAAACCTTTAAGCGCAAGAACAGAAAGGCTATAGGTTGCAAAACACAAAAAAATCCGACTCATTAACGAATCGGATTTTTTTTGATTGTTTTTTTATGTTTTAACTACTCGCCCATGGCTGCCATTACAGCTGCCGATAAGCGTTTGTAAGTTCCATTTTCCAAACGGTCCCTTATGGCATCAAAAGCATCTAAAGTTTCTTCAACATCTTTTAATGTATGTGTTGCCGTAGGAATCATTCTTAGCAAAATTAATCCTTTAGGAATTACAGGATAAACTACTATAGAACAGAATATGCCGTAGTTTTCGCGTAAATCCCTAACCAATGCCATAGCTTCTGGGATACTGCCTTTTAAATATACTGGGGTAACACAGCTTTGCGTTGTGCCAATATCGAATCCGCGCTGTTTTAATCCAGATTGCAGGGCATCAACAATAGTCCAGAGGTTTTGTTTTAGTTCGGGCATTGTTTTAAGCATTTCCAAACGTTTTAATGCCCCAACAACCAATTGCATTTGCAACGATTTTGCAAACATTTGCGAGCGTAAATTATATTTTAAGTAATCTATAATTTCTTGGTCGGCCGCAATAAAAGCACCTGTACTTGCCATGGATTTGGCGAATGTTGCAAAATACACATCAATATCGTCTTGAACGCCTTGTTCTTCTCCTGCTCCGGCACCTGTTTTACCTAAGGTTCCAAATCCGTGGGCATCGTCAACAAAAAACCTGAAATTGAATTTCTTTTTAAGTGCTACTATTTCTTTTAAACGGCCTTGTTCGCCTCGCATCCCAAAAACACCTTCAGAGATAACTAAAATTCCGCCTCCGGTTTGCTCAGCCATTTTGGTGGCCCGTACTAAGTTTTTCTCTAAGCTCTCAACATCGTTGTGCTTGTAGGTAAAGCGTTTGCCATGGTGCAATCTTACACCGTCTATAATGCAGGCGTGCGCATCTACATCGTAAACTATAATATCGTCTTTTGAAACTAGGGCATCTATGGTAGATACCATACCTTGATAGCCAAAATTTAAAAGGTAAGCGGCTTCTTTATTAACGAATGCTGCCAATTCATTTTGAAGTTTTTCGTGCAAATCTGTATGTCCGGACATCATTCTTGCGCCCATGGGGTAAGCCGAACCATAATCGGCGGCTGCTTGCGCATCAACTTTACGAACTTCGGGGTGGTTTGCCAAACCCAAATAATCGTTAATGCTCCAGGTAATAACATCTTTTCCTTGGAACTTCATACGATTGGAAATCTCTCCTTCTAATTTGGGGAACACAAAATACCCTTCGGCTTGAGATGCCCATTTGCCCAATGGCCCTTTATCCCTATAAATTTTTTCGAATAAATCCTTCATCTATTTAAATATCTTAATGCTATTAATTCTTAAGTTTGTTGCTGCAAAATTAAATATTTATATGGTTTGAACATAATTTTTGGTGTTCAATTATTCAATAAACAAAAAAAGAGCCTTAATTTAAAACAAAGCTCTCTTTTTAAAGTTATTTATGTGGTCTTTTTTATTTTATGTATTGTACCGTTTTTTCGGTTTCCTGATTAACACTATCAAAAAAGCCTTGTTCGTTCATCCATTTATCGCTGTAAACTTTGCTCATGTATCGCGATCCGTGGTCTGGGAATATAACCACAACATTATCAGTTGCCTTAAATTCACCCATTTCGCTTAGTTGAGCAACCGCTTGCATTACCGCTCCAGAGGTGTAGCCAACAAATAAACCTTCGGTTTTTGCTATTAATCTGGCGGTGTGTGCGCTTTCTTCGTCTGTTACCTTTATAAATTCGTCAATTGTATCAAAATCTGTAGCGGTAGGTATTAGGTTTTTGCCTAAACCTTCTATTCGGTAAGGGTATATTTCTTTTTCGTCGAATTCCCTGGTTTCATGATATTTTTTTAGCACAGAACCAAAAGCATCAACCCCTATAACTTTAATATTGGTCCCGAAGCGCTGGGATTGTTCTTTTAGATATTTTGCGGTTCCAGAAATGGTGCCTCCTGTTCCGCTGCAAGCCACCAAATGCGTGATTTTACCTTCGGTTTGGTTCCAGATTTCCGGACCGGTTGAATGGTAATGTGCATCTAAATTCAATTCGTTAAAATATTGGTTGATATAAACCGAACCTTTGTTTTCTTCGTGCAAACGCTTGGCAACTTCATAATAAGACCTGGGATCGTCTGCGCTAACGTGCGCCGGACAAACATAAACCTTTGCACCCATGGTTTTTAGCATGTCTATCTTATCTGCGGAAGATTTTGAGCTTACCGCCAAAACACACTCGTAGCCTTTAATAATACTAACCATGGCCAAACTAAAACCTGTGTTGCCAGAGGTAGTCTCTATAATGGTATCGCCTGGTTTAAGGATGCCTTTGCGTTCTGCTTCTTCTATAATGTACAAAGCTATTCTGTCTTTTGAAGAATGCCCTGGATTAAAGGCCTCTACCTTTGCGAAAAAGTTACCTTTAAATTTTGAAGTTATTTTATTAAGCTTAATAAGAGGCGTGTTGCCTATTAAGTCTAATACATTATCAAAAACTTGGTTGTTATGTTTCATAAATGCTTTTTAGAAGCTACTTTAATTGTACTAATTTTTTTGTAACTTAAAACTTGGCAAAAGTAAGCATTTTTTTTATTATGCGCTAATTCCTTCTAAATCTAATATAAAAGCATATTCCAAAGCGACTTCCTTTAAACTTTCAAACCGCCCTGAAGCACCGCCATGTCCAGAATCCATATCGGTATGCAATAATAATATATTGCTGTCTTTTTTAAATTCCCTTAATTTTGCCACCCATTTTGCGGGTTCCCAATATTGCACTTGCGAATCGTGCAAGCCTGTTGTAACCAGCATATTTGGGTATTGTTTTGCTTGAACATTATCGTAAGGTGAGTAAGATTTCATGTAATTGTAATAGGCTTTCTCATTAGGGTTTCCCCACTCATCGTACTCTCCTGTGGTTAACGGAATGTTATCGTCTAGCATGGTAGTTACCACATCTACAAAAGGTACTGCCGCCAAAACGCCTTTGTACAACTCCGGATTCATGTTAATAACGGCTCCTATTAGCAAGCCACCGGCAGATCCGCCATAGGCGTACAAATGTGTGTTTGATGTGTATTTCTGTTCAATTAGATATTTAGAACAATCGATAAAATCTGTAAACGTATTTTTTTTGGATAATAGTTTTCCGTTTTCGTACCAGTCTCTTCCTAAATATTCGCCACCGCGAATGTGAGTAATGGCATAGATAAATCCGCGATCCAATAAACTTAATCGAATGGTTGAAAACGAAGGATCAATTGTTGAACCATAGGAACCATAGGCATATTGCAATAATGGGTTTGTGCCGTTTAACTTAATTCCTTTTCTGTAAACCAACGAAATTGGTACTTTTACACC
This sequence comes from Gelatiniphilus marinus, assembly GCF_042684345.1. Taxonomy (NCBI): domain Bacteria; kingdom Pseudomonadati; phylum Bacteroidota; class Flavobacteriia; order Flavobacteriales; family Flavobacteriaceae; genus Gelatiniphilus; species Gelatiniphilus marinus. The sequence goes on from NZ_JBHULK010000001.1 coordinate 981,304, forward strand.
ATCTCTCGCGGTGGCCCAAAGGCGTTTAGATTCGTAATTTTCTTTATTGAAACTGCCCCCTAAAACGGCTTGTTCTTTTTTTATTTCGCTTTGTTTGGTTTTTAGGTTATAATCGATAATTGAGTTTGGAGTTGTTAATGCACTATAACCGTAGCGCAGCGTATCGCTATTAAAATCTGGGTTGGTACCTATGTAAGTGGTGTAAGTTTCAGAATTAAAGGGCAGATAATAATCCTCTGTTCCGTCCCATTTAATAATACGCAGTTTATTGAGTCCGTTTTCGCGTTCGTTAACCACTAAAAAATCTTTAAAAATCTCAATATCTTCAATTAAAACATGTTTTCGGTAGTGCAATACATCTTTCCAAAATTTGGTTTCTGTACTGTTCTCGTAGGTTTTTGATAGTTTGAAATTGGTTGCGTTATCAATGTTCGAGATAATGTAAAAAGAATCGTTGTAATGGGCAATACTATATTCTAAATCTGGTTTTCTTTTCTGAAAAACCTTAAATTCCCCATCGGGCGTATCGGCATTCAAGATACGGTATTCTGAGCTTAATGTGCTCGAGGATCCGATAATAATATATTTTCTGGATTTAGATTTGTAAACAAAAGTGTTAAAGGTGGCGTCGGTTTCATTAAAAACCTCAACATCTGCCTTGATATCGGTATGCAATTTGTGTTTTAAAATTTTGTGCGAACGCAGCGTAACCTCATCTTTCATAGCATAAAACAAGGTTTTGTTGTCGTTTGCCCAAGTAACGCTTCCAGTGGTGTTTAAAATTTTATCGGTGTAAACTTCGCCCGTTTCCAAATTTTTAATTTGAATGCTGTATTGGCGCCTGCTTACCGTATCGGTTGAAAACGCTGCCAATTTATTATTTGGGCTAATGGCAATGCTGCCCAGGTTAAAATAGGCAAAATCCTTGGCCATTTGGTTGCAATCGAATAAAATTTCCTCTTCGGCTTCTAAACTTTCCTTTTTTCTGGCGTAAATGGGGTAATCGCTACCTTTTTTAAAACGCGTAATGTACCAATAGCCATTAAGCTTGTAAGGTACGCTGGTATCGTCTTCTTTAATGCGCGCCTTCATTTCTTCAAATAAATCCTTTTGAAAACCTTCCGTATGCTGCATCATCTGTTTTGTATAAGTGTTTTCTGCATTTAAATAGGCTATGGTTTCGGGGTTTTCCTTATCGTTCAACCAATAATAATTATCGATTCTGGTATCGTTATGAACCTGTAATGCTTGCGGTATTTTTTTAGCTATTGGTGGCTGAATTGTATTTTTCAAATGAAGCTGTATTTATTCTTGAATTAAGGCCTCAAAAGTACATGATTTTTTTTCATTTAGAAATTGACAAAAAAACTAAATGAAAAAAATCATGAACTAACATACTGGTTAATGAAGTGAAATTAAATTTGTGTTTTTTCAAATACAAAAATTAATTTTACAGAAGAAAAATAGAAAAATTAAATAGCTTTGTACGGTAAAACAAAATTTAAAATTATGTTTGGAGATATGATGAATATGATGGGAAAACTTAAAGAAACCCAGAAAAAAGTTGAAGAAACAAAAAAACGCTTGGATACGGTTTTAATAGACGAAAAGAGCAGCGACGGATTGTTGGGCATAACACTAACGGCAAACCGAACGATTAAATCTATTGATATTGCCGATGAATTGCTTGAAGATAAAGAGCAGCTTGAAGATTATTTGGTTTTAACCTTAAATAAAGCCATTGAAAAAGCTACAAATGTTAATGAAGCCGAATTAGCTGCCGTTGCCAAAGAAGGTATGCCGAATATTCCGGGGATGGATATGTTTAAGTAAATTAGACAATATAGCGCTACACTTTTAGACTAAATACTTTTCAAGATTTCTAAAAATTTATTGTGCATCGCATCGGTATAATCCAAATGCGTAACCATGCGCAATTTGCCTCCGCCCATACCAATAATTTTGATGTTTTTGTCGGCTAGTTTTTGAACAAATTCTGTTTCGTTTATACCATCATTCAATTCAAAAATAACAATGTTGGTTTCAATAGGTTCAACAATTTTAACCATTAATAATTTACTTAGCTCCTCGCCTATTTCTTTTGCTTTTTTATGGTCTTCTTTTAGTCTTTCAATATTATTATCTAAAGCATACAATCCGGCAGCAGCTAAATAACCCACTTGTCGCATATTGCCTCCAAATATTTTTCTAATTCTTAGGGCGTTGCGCATTATAGCTTCGTCGCCAATTAAAATAGAACCCATAGGACACCCCAAACCTTTACTTAAGCACACCGAAATAGTATCGAACACCTCGCCGTATTGCTTTGGGGTTTCATTTTTAGCTACTAAAGCGTTCCATAAACGTGCACCGTCTAAATGAAATCCGAGCTTATTATCATCGCAAATTTTTCTAATTTTTAAAATCTCGTTAAAATCCCAACACGCGCCACCGCCTTTATTGGTTGTATTTTCAATTTCTACCAAACTGGTTTTACTGTAATAATAAGCATCTGGGTTTATGGCATTTAATACCTGCGAAGCTTGAAACATACCTCTTTTGCCATCAATTAAATTACAAGACACACCGCTATTAAACGATGCCCCGCCAGATTCGTAATTATAAATATGGGCATATTTATCGCAAATTACTTGATCTCCTGGGTTGGTAAGCAGTTTTAAAGCGGTTTGGTTGGCCATGGTTCCGCTTGGAAAAAACAAGGCTTGTTCTTTTCCAAACATAGTTGCAATACGCTTTTCTAATGCGTTTATGGTTGGGTCTTCTCTAAATACATCGTCGCCAACTTGGGCTTGCACCATGGCATTTAACATACCTTTTGTTGGTTTTGTAACGGTGTCGCTTCTTAGGTCTATAATCATTTAAAATCAATTTGTGTATAAAGCTATAAAATTATCTCAGTATTAATTTTATTCTGTATGTTTAAATTCTATTTTTGTTCAAAATAAATATTCTATGATTACTTCCGATCAAATAAAAAACCTAAACACCCGCCTTGATAAACTAAGGCACTATCTTTGACATTGATGCCAAATTAATTGAAATACAAAACGAAGAAGAACAAACCTTCGACCCCAATTTTTGGAACGACTCGAAAGCAGCCGAAGTTATAATGAAATCGATTAGAGTTAAGAAAAAATGGGTAGAAGATTATAACACTGCCAAAACACTTGTTGAAGATTTAGAAGTACTTTACGAGTTTTACAAAGAAGACGAGGCTACCGCAGAAGAAGTGCAGACCCGCTTTGATAAAGCCGCAACGCTTTTAGAAGACATTGAGTTTAAAAACATGCTCTCTGAAGAAGGCGACAGCCTAAGCGCCGTTTTACAAATTACTGCAGGTGCCGGCGGTACCGAAAGCTGCGATTGGGCAAGTATGCTAATGCGCATGTATTTAATGTATGCCGAAAAAAACGGCTTTAAAGTAAAGGAACTTAACTTTCAAGAAGGTGATGTTGCGGGCATAAAAACGGTAACTTTAGAGATTGAAGGCGATTTTGCTTTTGGTTGGCTAAAAGGCGAAAATGGCGTACACCGTTTGGTGCGTATTTCGCCGTTTGATAGTAACGCAAAACGCCATACCAGTTTCGCTTCGGTTTACGTGTATCCATTGGTTGATGATACCATTGAAGTTGAAATTAACCCCGCAGATATAGAGATTACAACAGCGCGCTCCAGCGGTGCCGGTGGGCAAAACGTTAACAAAGTAGAAACCAAAGTACAGTTAACCCACAAACCAACGGGTATTCAAATTTCATGCTCAGAAACCAGGTCGCAGCACGATAATCGCTCTCGTGCCATGCAAATGTTGAAATCTCAGTTATACGAAATTGAATTGCAAAAACAACTTGCACAACGCGATGATATTGAGGCCGGTAAAATGAAAATTGAATGGGGAAGCCAAATTCGCAATTACGTAATGCACCCTTATAAATTGGTTAAAGATGTAAGGACCAGCCACGAAACCGGTAATGTTGATGCGGTTATGGATGGAGATATTAATGCCTTTTTAAAAGCATATTTAATGATGATGGGGCAAAAAGAAGAAGACAATTCGCAATTATAAAATTCGAGACCTGCAAGGTTTCAATCCCGAAGTATTGGGACTTGTAGGTGTAAAAACCCAAAAATTAAATGAATAAAATAGATACTATAATTTTCGACCTTGGCGGTGTATTAATCGATTGGAACCCAGAATACGTTTACTTAGACGTATTTAACGGCAACCGAGAAAAAATGCAATGGTTTTTTGATAATATATGTACCAGCGACTGGAACAAAAACCAAGATGCCGGTTATCCCATGGCAAAGGCAACCAAAGAACGCATAGCCCTGTTCCCCGAATGGCAAAAAGAGATTGAAATGTTTTACGGCCGTTGGGAAGATATGTTGGGTGATGCTATTTCCGGAACGGTTGATATTCTTAAAAAACTTATCGATTCAAAACAATACAAAGTGGTTGCACTTACCAATTGGAGTGCAGAAACCTTCCCGATTGCCTTAAAAAAGTTCGGTTTTTTACATTGGTTTGAAGGTGTTTTGGTTTCGGGCGAAGAAAAAACCAGAAAACCTTTTGATGCCATTTATCATTTAACCCTAAACCGGTTCGATATAAAAGCCGAAAACGCTATTTTTATAGATGATAGTTTAACAAACGTTGAAGCTGCGAATAATTTGGATATTAATGGCATTCATTTTACATCTCCCAATCAACTTATTCAACAATTAAAAAAATATAATATCAATATATAATGATAAAAATATACCACAACAGCCGTTGCAGTAAATCGCGTTGCGGATTAGAGATTCTAGAAAATTCAGGAAAGGAATTCGAAATTGTTAAATATTTAGACGCTACCCTTTCCGCGAAAGCGTTAAAAGAAATAATTGCATTATTAAAAATAAAACCAATAGATTTAGTTAGAAAAAACGAAGCCATTTGGAAAGCAAATTATAAAGGCAAAACATTAACAGATGCCGAAATTATTCAAGCCATGGCAGAAAACCCCAAACTAATTGAGCGCCCCATTGTAGTTAACGGCAACAAAGCTGTAATTGGCAGGCCGCCCGAACTTATTTTAGATATTATTTAAAGGTTAATCTTTTAACATATCTTTAACCTGCATAGCTTAAACCATAGGTTATTTTTGCAGTCTAAAACGGCAAAACCTAACCATGAACAAAATATTTACTTTTACTTTCGCTTTTATTTTATGTATTGTAAAGGCGTATTCTCAACCTAAAAATTTAGAAGAACTACCTGTTTCAATACCCACAATCAAAGAGGTATTAATAACCGGAAACGTTATAGACAAAGAAACAGGTGAGCCTTTAGAGTATGCAACCGTTTCTTTTTTTAGCAAAAAGAAAAATAAAATAGTTACTGGCGGCATTACCGATCTTAATGGCAATTTTAGCATTCCTGTTAAAACCGGTGTTTATGATATTTCTGTTGAATATATCTCTTTTAAAACCCAAAAAATTTCGAATAAAGAATTAATAGCCGACGAGAATATTGGCACTTTTGCTTTAGAGCTGGATTTTGCATCGCTAGGCGAAGTAGAAATTATAGCTGAACGCACCACGGTAGAAATAAAACTCGATAAAAAAATATACAACGTTGGCAAAGATTTAACCGTTAGCGGCGGAACCGTTAGCGATGTTTTAGACAATGTACCCTCGGTTTCGGTTGATGCCGAAGGTAATGTGGCGCTACGCGGAAACGACAACGTACGTATTTTAATTAACGGAAAACCATCAGGTCTAGTGGGGTTAAATTCTACCGATGCCTTAAAACAATTGCCTGCCGAATCTATTGAAAAAGTAGAGGTAATTACCTCGCCATCGGCCAGATACGAAGCCGAGGGTACCGCCGGAATTTTAAATATTATTTTACGCCGCAGCAAGTTATTGGGGCTCAACGGTGCCATTACCGCTAATGTTGGCCATCCGGATGCTGCAGGCATTTCGGGCAATGTAAATTACAGAACCGGAAACATAAACCTGTTTAACACCACGTCTTACAGGTACAGAGAATCTATTGGGCGCTGGTACAACGATGTAAAATATAACGATATAAACACGCCCGATCTAGACGAAAAAAGAGATTGGACAGATACCAGAAAAGGCTTTACCACCAATGCCGGAATTGAATGGTACATTAACGATTCGGCATCTTTAACCACCTCGGTTGTTTACAGCAATAGCAATGGCGAAAACAACTCGGTTAACAACCTTGTTCAATTTAACAAAATAAACAATACAACGAGCAGAAGTGTACGACTGGACCCAGAATTAGAAGACGGAGAAACCATTCAATACGCTTTAAATTTCACAAAAGATTTTGATAAAACCGACCATAAGCTAACTTTCGATTTTCAATTTGAAGATTCCAACGAAGACGAAAGCTCGTTAATAAATGTTGATGGTACCGATACCGATTTTGTTACAACTCTAGAAAATCAAACCAAAGTACTGTTACAGTCTGATTACATTCTGCCCATAGGCAAAATGAGCCAAATTGAAATGGGTTTCCGTGGCGATTTTAGCGATCGTTCTACTGATTATACCGTAGAATTATTGAATACTGATACCGGAAATTTCGAATTGAATGAAAACCTTTCCAACCTCTTTAATTTCAAACAGTACATTACTGCGGTTTATACCCAATACGGTAGCAAAATTAATAAGTTCTCGTATTTATTAGGTTTACGATTAGAAAATACAAGAACCACCCTGGACCAACCAACCAGCGGCGATTTTAAAAGAAAGAACCTAACAGGTTTATTCCCAACAGCAAACTTAAATTACGAGATAAGCGATACCGAAAGCCTATCGTTGGGATACAATAGAAGACTAAGAAGACCGCGAGGTTTTATGCTGAACCCTTTTCCGTCGCGCTCTAGTTTAACAAACGTTTTTCAAGGCAACCCAGATTTAGATCCCACTTATTCTGATAAATTTGAATTAGGATATTTGAACAGATTTGGAAAATTTACCCTAAGCACCGCGGTGTATTACGAGCATTCTACAAATGTAATGAGTTTTGTAAGTAGAGAAACCGGAGAAACCGTTAGTATTGATAATGAAATTTTTCCTGTAATAGAAAGAGGTCCGGTAAATTTAGCTACAGACAAACGCTCTGGCTTTGAGTTTAACCTAAACTACAGCCCTACGCGCAAATGGCGTATAAATACAGATTTTAATCTTTTTAAATTAGATAGATCAGGCGAATTTAATGGAGTAGATTTAAGTTCGGATGCCTTAACTTGGTCGGCACGTTTAAGCAACAAATTAACTTTACCCTACAAGATTGATTGGCAAACAAACATGAGGTACAGAGGCCCAAGTGATGATGCACAAAACAGTAGAAAAGGACGTTTTTCTGCAAATATGGCTTTTAGTAAAGATTTGTTTAAAGACAAAGCCTCTATTGCATTTAATATTAGAGATATACTAGATAGTGCTGTTTTTAAAAACCATATAACTGCCGATACCTTTACGGCAGACCAAGAAATAAGATTTAGAGGCGGACGCACCTACAATTTATCGTTTACCTACAGGTTTAACCAAAAGAAAAAACGCGAACGCAGCGGCGATTTTGGCGGTGGTGACATGGAAATGTAATGCCAATTATATATAGTATTTAAAACACCTATTTATTTTAAACTACACAAACAAAAAAGCTGCTTTTAACAAAGCAGCTTTAAGTGTATATAGAGCGAATGTTTCTTTTTAGAGCCAGTAATCTGGTTTACTTTATGTTTCATTCGGGATTCTACAAAATGTAATTCAAAATTTGTGCCAAAAACATAATATTAGCATAAATTTTAAAATCTAGATTATTTTGAATATTCGGGCACTTTTCCCTTTACTCCTTTATAGAAATTATATATAAATTTAAAATCTGCTTCTATATCATCTGTGGGATAAAAAGGTTCAGAAATCTTATTTTGTTTGTTTTCAAAATCTAATGTAAACATTATTATGGGCACTTTAGCTTCTTTGGCAATGTAGTAAAAACCGGTGCGCCAATCTTCTACTCTTTTTCTTGTACCTTCTGGTGCCATAGCCATTCTAAACTCATTGTGCTCTTTAAATAATTTTGCAATGGCCTGCACTTTGTTTTCGTTGGATTGGCGGTTAATTGGTGCGCCGCCTAAGGCTCTAAAAAACCACCCAATTGGAAAAACAAACAATTCTTTTTTACCAACAAAGTTGGTTTTAATATTTAAAACCGCTCGTAATAAAACCCCAATATAAAAGTCGTGCCAACTGGTATGTGGCGCAGCAATAATTACGGCTTTTTTAATGGTATTACTTGAGAAATTGGTATTGCCAACAGCTTTCCAGCCTAAAAGTTTAAAGTAAATAAATTTGGCCAACCACCGCATATTACATTTTTTGGTAGAGTTGTTTTAGTTTTTTTGGTGTCATTATTTTTTTCCAATTTTTACCCAGTGCATTTTCCCAAAGCGGATCTAGGCTAAGTGATATATTAATCATTATATCAAACTCCCTATCGCTTAAATTAGCACAAATACCTTTTGGTAAAATAATATTATGCTTTTTTTTCATGGCTTTAAACACTTTTACGCCTTCTGGATAGAATTCTTCTAAATGATCGAAAACAATACAATTACCAATACCGTGTTTTGTACCTAATAAATAAGATAAGCCATAACTCATGGCATGTGCTACACCTACTTGAGAATAGGCAATGCTCATGCCACCGTGCCACGACGCCATCATAAGTTTTTCCTGTGCCTCGATTGTTGATAGGTCGTTGGTTAAAAATATAGACTCGCAAAGCTGTAAAGCCATTTCTCCATAACTTTGGCTAAAGGCATTTAAATAGTTGCCCGTTAACGATTCTACGCAATGGATATAACAATCCATTCCGGTGTAAAACCATTGGTCTTTTGGTACGTTGTTGGTTAGCTCGGAGTCTAAAACAACTTGATCGAAAGGAGTAAAATCTGAGTTTATGCCTAATTTTCTTTCGGGGCCTGTAAGCACCGTAGTTCTGGAAACCTCGGCCCCGGTACCAGATAATGTTGGGATGCCAACGTGGTATATGGCAGGGTTTTTAACCAAATCCCAGCCTTGGTAATCTTTAGATTCTCCTTTGTTGGTTAGCATGATTGATACGGCCTTGGCTAAATCTAAAATGGTGCCGCCACCTATTCCAATAATACCAGAGGGCAGCGCTTTGGTGTTTAGTATAAGATCTTCTACCAACGCATCCACTTGTACTGTTGTGGGCTCTTGGTTGGCAGAAATGTATATAATTTTATCCTCGTAAGCCGTAGGTATTCTTGAGGTTAGCCAAGTATTGTTTTTAAAGACATCGTCCACCAAAAAAATAAAAGGGGCGTTAATGCTTATACGTTTTGGGGCAATAATATCATTTAACTGATTAAAACTACCTCTGCCAAAAATTACTTTTGGCACCATTGGAAAGTTTCTGTAATTCATTTAAAATAAGTTCTTTTATCAAAATGTAAAAATAGTATTATTTTCAATCATAGTCGATTAAAAACATTGTAATGTGCTAGTATTTTAGTTTAATAGGTTTATCAGCTCTTTTAAGCTACCAATAGTTTTGTATATTTTACCGTTGGTTTCTTTTTTGCTTACCTGTTCGTGGACCCAAGTGGTGTGAAACGGGATATGAATGGCATGTGCCTTTATATTTACCAAAGGTAAGATATCTGATTTTAAAGAGTTACCAATCATTAAAAACTCGGTAGGTTTAATATCTAAATGGTTTAAAAGGTTTGAATAATTACGTTCTCTTTTATCACTTAACACCTCTATGTGATGAAAATATTTGGTTAAACCCGATTTTTGCAATTTTCGTTCTTGGTCCAGCAAATCGCCTTTGGTTGCCAATATCAATCTGTATTTTTTAGATAAGTCGCTTAAAACCTCTTCGACACCATCCAATAATTCTACTGGTTTTTCTAGCATGTCTTTACCAATATTCAAAATAGCTTCGATGGTTTTATTTGAAATGTTATAATTAGATAGTTCTAAAGCGACTTCAACCATCGATAAAATGAAAGCCTTAACGCCATAGCCATAAATGGGCAGGTTTTTCATTTCCATTTTAAACAGTTCTTGGTCTATTTTGTTTGGGGTTTCGTAATCTGATAATAAACGTTGAATTTTTTCTTCTGCCTCACGAAAATAGGTTTCGTTAACCCAAAGGGTATCGTCTGCATCAAAACCAATGACTTTTATGTTTTTGTATTCGTTTATCAATTTTTTGTTTATGAATAATTATAATTCATTTTAAAAAAGATTCCCTTTATATTCATTGTTTAAAATTTTATAATAATGAATTGATGAATCTTACGATTTCAACGGAATGACTTGCTCATTTCCAAAGTTTTTTGGCGCGCTCTAAATCTTCGGGTGTATCAATCTCGACACCTTGCACGTTTGTTTCAACCATTTTTATGCTTTTTCCGTATTCTAAATATCTGATGCATTCAATTTTTTCTGAAGCTTCGAGGGGCAACATGGGCAACTTGTAAAAATCTAAAATCGCGGTTTTCCTAAAGGCGTAAACGCCTTTGTGCTTGTAATATTTTACACCAGCATTTTTATCTCTTGGGTATGGTATTGGGCTTCGAGAAAAATAGAGCGCAAAGTTAGACTGATCTACAATTACCTTTACGGTGTTTGGGTTGTTAATTTCTTCTTGGTCTGTAATATGCACCATTAAGGAGGCTAAATCTATATTTTTATCGGTGTCGCCTTTAAAGACTTCTATGAGTTTTTTTAGCGATTCTGCATCGGTAAACGGTTCGTCGCCCTGTACGTTTATCACAATATCTACATCTAACCCCTCTACGGCTTCGGCTATTCTATCGCTTCCGCAATCGTGTTCTTTAACGCTCATTATGGCTTTACCGCCGTTTTTTACTATTTCGTTGTATATAATGTCGCTATCGGTAACCACAAAAACATCGTCAAACAAATGGGTGGCTACAGTTGCTTCGTAAGTACGACAGATAACGGTTTTACCGCCTAAATCCTGCATGAGTTTTCCTGGGAAACGCGTGGCGCTGTAACGCGCGGGTATCATTGAAATTATCTTCATTTTTTAATAATCGATTACAATTCAAAAATACTATAATATTAATGATTTTTGGCTTTTGATGGTTTAAACTTTTTATATACCCTATAGACCACAAATAATAATATGGCCGCCAAAATTAGGGCTAAAACGGGAATGAATATTGAAATAACAGACATTACCGTTGCTGTAACCGTTTCTAGAATAGAGAGCAACGGGTTTCCCATCCCGCCAGTTGTTGCCGTTGATGCCAATCGTGTTGTGCTGGATGTTCCTGCTATGGCTGCTGCTGTTCCGCCACCTGTAATAATGGCCAAAGCCCATGTGGTTACGGGACTTAAATCGGATACCGTAGATAGCATTACCGCAGTTCCTGCCAGTGTTGCCAAGGGTATTGCAATACTATCCAATACGTTATCGACATACGGAATAAAATAGGCGCAAATTTCTACTAGGGTAGCTACACCTAAAGTTAATAAAGCAGTGGTACTGCCGATCCATTCCCAAGATTCGTTGAGTGGCCAAATCTCAAAATTAGCGGCCAAACTCAATGCGAACAACGGCAAAAACACCCTGAACCCAACCGATGCGGCAAGCCCTATGCCTAAACATATACTAATAATGGTTTCTACTGTCATAAGCCTAAATCCCCTTTCGGGAATTTTTTTAAAAATTAATAATCATTCAAAGCTAAAGCACCATGCTAATTTACAAAGATTTTAAAAGTTAATTGGTTGGTAAAAAAACTTCAAAATCAGCAGTCCTCAGTAAAAGCTTATCTTCTAACTCTTTAATTTAAAACCCATCCCTAGCCCCTCCAAGGCGGGGAACTCTCACTCTTAAAATTTAAAAAGTGGTTTATTAATTTGTACACATTTTCGCATTATAAATACGATGAGATTATGTACGCAAACAAATTCTGTCTTCCAACTTCCAACTTACTACTATTACTCAAAAAAATCATCTTTAAAACCAATAAGATATAATTTTTCTTTGGCTCTGGTTACGGCAGTGTATAACCAGCGTAAATAGTCTTTATCGATGCCATTGGGCAAATAGGGCTGCTCTACAAAAACGGTGTGCCATTGCCCACCTTGAGATTTATGGCACGTGATAGCATAAGAAAATTTAACCTGCAACGCATTGAAATGTTTATTGCCTTTTATTTTTAAAAACCTTTTGTAATTGCTCGTTTCGTTTTCGTAATCTTTTTGAACTTCTTGATACAATCGGTTTGAATCTTCATAAGTTAATGATGGTGTTTCGGCTTCAATAGTATCTAATAGCAAAACGGTTTCAAAAGGTTTCATTTTTGGGTAATCGACCATGCGCACCTTAACTTCCGCGAAGCGAAATCCGTATAATTCCTTAATTGAAAAAATTTCTAAAACCTCAATGATATCGCCATTGGCAATAAAACCGGCTTCGGTAGTGGGCTTAATCCAAAAATAATTATTCTTAACCACCATTAAATAATCGCCAGCGGTTAACTCGTGCTCATTAAACAAAATGCGGCTTCGTATTTGCTGGTTATACATGTTGGCGCGTTTGTTGCTACGAACAATTATAGCGGTTTCCTCGTTTCCTAAACTGCTGTACGCGTCGTTAATGGCGTCTATTATTTCGTAGCCATCAACCAATCTTACAATATCGGCAAAACCGTTTAAATCGAATTTAAAAGCATCGTGGGCATTTCTCGATAATGCCTCGCGCAGCACCGTGGCGTTTTCTAAAATACCAGAATCCTGCTCTTGCCGCATTACTTCGTCAAGCTCCATTTTTGTAACTTCTTTGTTGTAATTTAAGGCTAATTTGTTTTCGTCCAGCGCTGGGCTTAAATCGAGTTTTACCGGAGGTAATTGGGCGGTATCTCCAATTAAAAGCAATTTACATTGGTGGCCGGAATACACATATTGCATCAAATCATCCAGCAACGATCCGTTTTCAAAAAATTTAGATTCTGCGGGCGTATCAGGAATCATTGAGGCCTCGTCAGCAATAAAAATGGTGTTTTTATGTTTATTGGGTTGTAAAATAAACTTCACGCTACCACCTTTATCCTTTTTAGGAAAATATATTTTTTTGTGAATGGTAAAGGCTTCTTTATTCGAATAATTTGAAATTACTTTAGCCGCCCTACCCGTTGGTGCCATTAAAACAGCACTTTTTTTGGCCTGCCACAAATTGGCAACAAGCGTACCCACAATACTGGTTTTACCAGTACCTGCATAGCCTTTTAGCAAATACAGGGCATTTGGGCTTTTACTGAAAACAAACTCTGTAAGTTGCTGGAGTACAATATTTTGTTTCAAGGTAGGCCGAAACGGAAACCGCTGCTTGATAAGGGCGTAAAATTCTGAAGACGTCATACTAAAACAAAATATTTTAAAAATTATTCAAATATAGAAATGATTTTTACGTTCTTTGGTTTTTGCGATTAAAAAAAAATTGTAGATTTGCTAAATACCATTAATAAATTTTTTTTAATAAATAACCTATTATGAAATTAGTTTTAGTTGCTATTGCTGTAATTCTTGTAACAATTGGCTTGGTTAAGTTAGTTGACAAATTTATTCCTACAAAATTTAAACCCCTGTTGCAAGTTGTGCTTTGGATAGCTATTGCTTTTTTAGGATATAATACATTCCAGTCTATCTATGCGCCTATCGAGTTTAACAAAACCAAAAACAAACGTTATGCAGAAGTAATTAAAAGCTTAAACGATATAAGAGAAGCGCAACTGGCGCACAGAAAAGTAACTGGTAAATTTGCTGGCAACTTCGATAATTTAGTGAAGTTTGTTGATACCGCAGAATTTACAATTACGCAACGCCGTGATACCAGCGTTCTGGACCCTGTACTAACCAAACAATTTGGAGTTGACATGTTTGAAGACAAAGTACTAATAGACACCTTGGGCTTTGTACCTGTAAAAGACTCGTTGTTTAAAAATTCTGACCGTTACAAAACCATGATGAATGTACCTGTTGGAAAAGAAGGGGCTAAATTTCAACTTAAAGCCGGCCTTTTGGACCAAAACGGCAATAAAATACCCGTGTTTGAAGCTCTGGTTAAAAAAGAAGTAATTTTGTTTGACCAAGACAAAGACCTACTCTCGCAAGAAAACCAAGTAGTATCTGTTGACGGTGTAAATGGAGACGCCTTAAAAGTAGGCTCTATGGACGAAGTAAACACAGCAGGAAACTGGCCAAAAACCTATGGCGCTAACGAATAAAGATTACAATAAACCAAGTTATAAGGAATTGTCCATTCAAATAAGTTTGAGTGGACTTTCTTTTTGTATCCTAAATAGAGATACACAAACCATTAGCACATTAAAGCAAATAGATTTCAATAAAAAACTAAACCCCTTTGAAGTTTTAGACAAGCTAATCCAATTGTTTAACACAGAAAACGCCTTACAAGACACCTTTAGCAACGTTATTGCAATACACACCAACGAGCTATCCACACTAGTACCAGAAGCATTTTTCGATGAAGCCTGTTTAGCCCATTACCTGAAGTTTAATTCTAAAATCCTAAAAACCGATTTTATTGCTTTCGATACCATAAAAACCAACAATAGCGTAAACGTTTACGTCCCGTACATAAACATTAACAACTTTATTTACGAAAAATTCGGAAGCTTTACCTACAAACATTTTTCCACCATTTTAATAGAACGTATTTTAGCAATTGAAAAAAATGCAGATGGCACCAAGGTTTACGTTAATGTAAATACAGTTCATTTTGAAATTATTGTAACAAAAAAAGGAAAACTCACCCTTTACAACACCTTTGAATACAGCACCAAGGAAGATTTTATTTACTACATACTTTTTACTGCCGAACAATTAAAACTCAACCCGGAAACGTTACATTTAATTCTTATTGGAAATATTTCGAAAGATGATGAATTATACAACATAGCTTACACCTACATAAGGCATGTAAGTTTTGGAAAACGATTGGACAATTACAAGTATTTACAACCCACTGATGCCAACCACTCAAACTTTACCTTAATACACAGTTTTTAATGCGGATTATTTCAGGATTATACAAAAGCAGAAAAATTATTGCGCCAAAAAACTTACCGGTGCGCCCCACAACCGATATGGCAAAAGAATCCCTGTTTAATATACTAAACAACCTTTTTTATTTTGATGCCATTTCCGTACTCGATTTATTTGCAGGAACAGGTAATATAAGTTACGAGTTTGCATCAAGAGGCACCCAACAGATAACATCTGTAGATCAAGATTTTGGCTGTATAAAGTTTATTAACCAAACTGCCGAAAAATATAACATGCCCATTACCACCATAAAAAGCGATGTGTTTCTGTTTTTAGAAAAATGCACGCAGCAAGCCCATGTTGTTTTTGCAGATCCGCCATATCATTTTACAGAAGCGCAATTTGCAAAAATCCCAGAATTGGTATTTCAAAACACATTACTTTTAGAAGACGGCCTGCTTATAATCGAGCATTCCAAACACACCAACCTATCTGATTTAAAAGGTTTTAGCTATTCGAAAACTTATGGAGGCAATATGTTCAGCTTTTTTGAAGCCCACTAAATTTTAGCCCTTTTTTTATTATAATTCCTTTTTTTTCATTAATTTAGGTATCTCCCTAAGAGTAAAAAGCTCTATTTTTTTACCAAAAAAAAGCAAATACCTTTTTTTACGGTATTAGAATCATTAACTAAAACTATCACTAAAAATGAAAAAACTTATCCTATTTGGGTTTATTGTTACCCTAATGCTATCGTGCAGTAAAGAGCCTCAGCGCTATTATTCTGAAGCGCCGGAAATCGAATCCATAAAATTAAGAGTAAAAGCCTACGAAGATCAAGACTGGAACACTTGGAAATCTGTATTTATAGATACCGCACAAGTATTCCACAACAAAAACACCGGTATATCCTATTTAGAAAGCATGAAGCGCCACCAAGAGATGATTTCTAATTTCTCTTCCTATGGCTTTTCAGACGACAAAACCGTATTGGAAATGGTTATCGATAAAGAAGGTAACAAATGGGTTAACTATTGGTCGGTCTGGAGCGGCAAGCTAAAAGCAAACGGCAAAGAATTAGTTATCCCGGTACACTTAACCTCGCAATTTGTTGATGGAAAAGTAGCCAAAGAATACGGGTATTACGATACGGCCTCAATTACGGCCGCATTTATAGAAATTGAAGCCGCAGAAATGGAAAAAAACAATACCGAAAACTTGTTGGAATAGCAATTGCAGTACACCCTTTGTTTTAAATTATTAGCTGTTAAAAAAAATTAATAGACCATCTGTTTTTTTAAAATGTAACCCTGTTTTTTGGCAATTGCGCTTTTTTTACATAGCAATGCCAAACAACCTATTACAAAACAACTAAAAATTCCTTGAATCTAACTATATCCGTGGCAGTCCCCATAGCCTAGGAATTCTCGGGAATAACATTTTTAACCAAAACCCCGAGGCAGAGCCTCAAGGATTTTTTTAACCGATTAAACACCAAAAACAAAAGCAGTAAAAACAACTTTAGGCTAACCTTGGTTTTTAATATTAACAACAGGTATTCAAACAATTAAGTTAACCAATCATTTAAAACAATAATTATGAAAACAATTAAAACAACCCTTGTACTGGCATTACTTGTATGCTTTACCCTTAATGTAGCCCATGCGCAACAAGCCTACCAAATACATCAAGACAATGTTAAGCCTTCAAAATTTATGGAATATGAAAAAATCGCCAAAGAGTTCCATTCCGCTTGTGTAGAACATAAGCTACAAACAAGCTGGTTTACGGCCATGAGCCACGATTTTAAGTATTTTTATATAACCCCAATTGAAAACTTCGCAGAATTAGATAAACGCCCGTTTACAGATATGGCAAAAGCTATGGGCGACAAGTTTGGCGATTTGTTTGATCGCTTCGATGCATGCTACGACGCACATGGCACTTACATCATTGTAAAAGATAACGCGCTTAGTTACAGTCCCGCCGAAGATGCCGAACCCACCGAGGCCGAAAACTACCGAACTTGGATTTACATGTATTATAAGCCAGAAAATGCCAAAAAAATCCGCGAGGGCATGAAAGCCGTTAAAGCCATGTTTAAAAGCAAAGGCTCAACAGAATATTACAATGTTTACCGCAACGGATTTGGGCAAATGGAAAGCTATTATTTGGTTTCTATTCCTGCAAAAGACGCTATAGATTCGGCTAAAAGAAGTGAAGCAAACAAAAAAGTTTTGGGCCCAGACCGATGGGATACTTTTGCCAAAGTAATGAATTACACATCAAGAACAGAAGAACATACAGGCGAAATGCGCCCAGACCTATCGTACGCGCCAAAAGAAGATTAGTACTTAAAACCAACCATTTTTTAACCATAAACCCTTCTTGAATTCAAGAAGGGTTTATTATAACCAAGTAAATCTATAAGCCGAATTCTGTACTCTAAAAGAGCCCTTATCATTTATCTGAGTGCACGGTTACCCATACACTTTAGCTGCCTACCCTCCAGCATCGAGCGTGCCGCCCTCTCCCAATTGTTATCGGGACACTGGTTTACATGACATTGCACCACATAGAGTTTACCCGGTTTCACTACAGCATTACCTGTACATACTTTCTGTTGCACTTTTCCTAACCTCGCGGTTGGTGGCCATTAACCACTATGCTACACTACGGTGTTCGGACTTTCCTCCCAAGTGCCGAACTTGTTTCAGCAACTCCTCAAATCAACTTTTACATTAAAATAAAAAGATGCTGAAATAAATTCAGCACAAGAGCGATAAGGCGATTTACTTAAGCGCAAAATTACAACAAACTAATGCAATTTTTCAAGAATATTTAATTATTTGGGCGTTACCCCTTCTTAAGTCGGGGTCAGGCTTTCACTACTCGCTTCCTCCTATCGTCGGCGAGCTCAAACAAACCGCTCAATCCTTAACGCGGGTTTACTTGCTGGCTTATGTGTTAAACGGGAAGATGGTTTGTTTTTGGAAATATTCTTTGTTTTTTCACACAAACCCCAAAACCCCACAATAAATTAACAACTAACACTTGTTAATAACTCCTATTAAATTCTAAGCTCAAAATCCAGAATTATAAATTGAATTTTTAACTTTGTTATTCAATACATTTTCATGGAACACTTTGTAGTATCGGCCCGAAAATACAGACCCCAAACGTTTAAAGACGTAGTTGGGCAGCAAGCCATTACAAATACCTTATTAAATGCTATTGAAAACAACCATTTAGCCCAAGCACTTTTATTTACAGGTCCCCGTGGTGTTGGCAAAACCACCTGCGCCCGTATTTTAGCTAAAATGATTAATAGCGATGGCTCCGAAACGGGCGACGAAGATTTTGCCTTTAATATATTTGAACTCGATGCCGCATCAAACAACTCTGTTGATGATATTAGAAGTTTAACCGATCAGGTTCGTATCCCGCCACAAGTGGGCAAATACAAAGTGTATATTATTGACGAGGTACACATGCTATCGCAGGCCGCTTTTAATGCCTTTTTAAAAACTTTAGAAGAGCCACCAAAACACTGTATTTTTATTCTCGCTACTACCGAGAAACATAAAATTATTCCAACCATTTTATCGCGTTGCCAAATTTTCGATTTTAAACGCATTACCGTTAAAGATGCTAAAAGCTATTTAAAATATATCGCCGAAGAACAAAGCATAACAGCCGAAGATGACGCACTACACATCATCGCACAAAAAGCAGATGGCGCCATGCGCGATGCACTTTCTATTTTTGATCGTGTGGTTAGCTTTTCGGGCAAAAACTTAACACGACAAGCCGTTACCGAGAATTTAAACGTGCTGGATTACGAAACCTATTTTACGAGCACCGACCTTATTTTAGAAAATAAAATCCCCGAATTGCTAATTCAGTTTAATAATACGCTTTCAAAAGGGTTCGACGGCCACCATTTTATCGCAGGATTAGCATCGCATTTTAGAGATTTACTGGTTAGCAAAACACCTGAAACCATAGATTTGCTTGAAGTTGGCGAACAAACCAAAAACAAGTATTTAGAGCAATCAAAAAAAGCCTCGCAAGCCTTTTTAATGCAGGGTATAAACCTCGCCAACGATTGCGACCTAAAATACAAAACCAGCAAAAACCAACGCTTGCTCGTCGAGCTTTGTTTAATGCAATTGGCCTCCATCACTTTCGATGGAGAAAAAAAAAATAGCAAACATTACATAATTCCGCCTTCGTATTTTAAAAAGAAAGGCATTACAGCTATTGCTGTTACAGTACCTTCAAAAACTACTGAAAATAAATCTATTGAAGCCAATGCTACGGTAACGACTCCAAAGGAAAAAGAAATCCCCAAAGCTGTTGCTAATTTACAGGTTAAAGAGCCCCCAAAAATTATTTTAAAACAAGGTAGCAAGCGCACTTCGGGCTTATCTTTAAGCAGTATTCGAGCAAAAAAAGAACATCAAATCCGGCAAATGGATGTTGTTGTTGATGAAGAAAACCTACCTAAAGAAGCTTTTACCCAAAAACAACTCGTTGAAACCTGGAATGCCTATGTTAAAATAATTGAAGACAAAGGGCAGTACAATCTGGCTTCTATTTTACGGATTGACACACCCAAATTAAAAGGCACTACGATTCATTTGGAATATCCTAACGAAACCAACAAGTTGGAGGTTGAGCGGCAACAATTCGATTTATTGGGCTATATTAGAAAAACCTTGAATAATTTCGACATTAATTTATCGATTACCGTAAACGAGGTTTTAGAAAAAAAATACGCCTACACAAGTGCGGATAAATTTGAAAAACTAAAAGCTAAAAACCCCAATATTGAAACCTTAAGAAAAACCTTTGGATTAGATATATAAACTATTGTTTATGAGGTATTTATCAATTTTATATTTTGCATTAATTATCACTTTAATTAGTTGTGATGGACGAGACAGAATACACAAAACAAGTGCCGAGGTTTTAAAAGAAAACAAACTGTTTGATTCTTTTTCTGAGGAAATAAAATACATCCCCGAGCAGCGTACCGAGGTTTTAACCGATACCATTTTAAGCAGCGGTTTTCAGGTTAAAATACAATATTATGTGCTTGATGATGACTATTCAACAAAAAGAATAAAAGCTTCAAACGAAATAAACAAAATATTATATTTTAAAAATTTTGAAGCTCAATTTCACATTTCAAAAAACAATAAATTTGTCGCTCAAAATGTTATCAATAAAGAATTTTTCAAAAAACATGGGGCCTCTGCTTTTTGGGAACAAGCCATCATGCAGTTTGTTTGGATAGATTATGAAAACTCAAATGAAAATTTTATAGTTATAAATACTTCATTTAACATTCCGGGAACCAACGTGTATAAAGATTTCAGTATTTCAATTGATGCATTCGGAACCCTTAAAACAAAACAAATCAACCTCATTGAAAACGTATTATAATTATGCTAGGATTAAAACTGCCAACCGATCCGCGTTGGGTAAACATTGTAGAAAAAAACATTGAAGACATTCTTACCGATCATGCGTTTTGCGAACAAAAAGCAACAAGTACCGCCATATCTTTAATTGTAAGTTTTCCCGAATATACCGATTTGGTACAAGAAATGGTGGCTTTGGTAAAAGAGGAAATCAGCCATTTTAAAATGGTGCACGATATTATTATAAAACGCGGTTGGACTTTAGGCAGGGACAGACGCGACGATTATGTGGTGCAACTACAAAAGTTTTTTCCTAAAGGCGGAAGCAGAACCACCCAATTGGTACATAGATTATTATATGCGGCTTTAATTGAAGCTAGAAGTTGCGAGCGTTTTAGATTGCTATCGGAAGAATTACAAGACAAAGAATTGGCCGATTTTTACAGAAAACTCATGGTAAGCGAAGCCAACCACTATACCATGTTTTTAGGCTTTGCCAGACAGTACGGTAATAAAAAAGAAGTTGATACCAAATGGCAACAACTTCTTGAATTTGAAGGTAAAATTATGGCTAATCTTGGAAAAACCGAGACTATTCATGGTTAAAACTTATAACCAACGCCTATTTGAATGTTTGAGTTTTTGGCTTCAACGTTTAAATGGTCGTCAAAAACATTAGAGAACCCATATGCATACCTTAAATCGGCAAAAAGCATGTGCGATAGTTTGTACTCGATGCCACCAACGCCAGAATATGCAAAGTTTTTAACGCCATCATCTACCTTGTGCACCTTTAAGCTTACTTGTGGTCCTGCGCCAATATGTATTTTTTCGCTAAGCCTAAACCTAAAAAAAACAGGGGCTTGAATAAAGTCTAAATGTAATTTCTCTTCGTTTGCTCCTTCAGCCGAAAACTGAATTTCTGGCATTAAGGATATGGTTTTTGATAAACCAATATTGGCAAAGAAACCAACAAAAATGCTGTTTCTGTGTTTATTGGCCATATTTGGCGAGCTATCAAAATCAAGATTAGAGATATTAAGACCGCCTCTAACACCATACATAACCCCTTGAAAAGCGGTGCCTTTGGTGTTTACTTTTACAGAATCTACAGGTTGTTTAGCAGAATCGTTTTCCTGAGAAAATCCAAAAAAAGAAAAAGCTAGCAGGACCGTTAATAGTAATAATTTTTTCATAAGTAATATTTTAATAGGTTTGGGTTTAAAAGTGTAACAATTTAACGTTGAGCAATATATATTAAAAAGTATAATACACGTATTTTAAAAGATGAATGGTAAAATTTTACTGTGTATTGCTAGAAACGGTATCGTAATATATACTTTTTATAATGCCATCGGCCAGCCCTATTTTAGGAACGTAAATGTGTTTTGCTCCGCTCCATTTCATTGCAGACAGGTAAATACGAGTTGCCGGAATTATTACATCTGCACGATCTTGGTTAAGCCCCAATTCTGTAATACGCTCGTTGTAAGTATAACTTTGCAATATATTGTAAAACGATGTTAAATAGAAAAAAGTCAAGGGTTTATCGATGGTTTTTCCTGAAAGCTTGAATATTTTATTAATGTTGCCTCCAGAACCAAGAACCCTTACCTTATCGTAGGTAGATGTGTTGGCTTTAATCCATTGTTCAAGGGCGTTCCAGGTAGATTTATTAACCATATCGTTTAACAACCTAACCGTACCTATTTTAAATGATTTTGACACCACTTTGTCGCCTTTGTGAATTACAGAAAATTCTGTACTACCGCCACCAACATCAACATAGAGATAGGTTTTGTTTTTATCGACAAACTTCTGTAGGTCTGTGGCAGCAATTATAGCGGCTTCCTCTTCGCCATCGATAATATCGATTTGAATGTCTGATTCGTTAAAGATGCGATCGACAATTTTTTTGCCGTTATTAGATTCTCGCATTGCCGATGTGGCACAAGCTTTGTATTTTACAACATTGTGAGATTTCATGAGTAACTTAAAGGCTTTCATGGTATCTACAAGGCGCTCTGTGTTGATTTTAGATATCTTTTGTTTTATAAACACATCGGCCCCTAAGCGAATAGGCACACGTACCAATGAGTTTTTTTTAAAGCGCACGGGTTGCCCTTTTTCTTCAATGATATTTGAAATTAGTAATCTTACAGCATTCGAGCCTATATCTATGGCAGCATATTTTTTTATTGAAAGCATACTAGTTTTGTAACTTGTTTAGGTAATAATCGTAAATAGCTATTTGCGACCTTACTTTTGGGTTATCATTTATTCTATATTCGTTTTCTTGTGCTGTATTAATCAATCTCGCTTTTACATTATCGCTCCAACTAATTTGAAAGGTATCAATTATTTCCTGCTTTATGGCCTTGTTGTAAATGGGGCAACTTACTTCTACCCTGTTTTCTATATTCCTGGTCATCCAATCTGCAGACGAGATATAGACTTTACAATCACTGCCTTCGCCAAAGATATAAAGTCTGGAGTGCTCTAAAAATTTATCGACAACGCTTATAACCTCTATGTTTTCGCTCATGTCTTGAACGCCTGGTATTAAACAGCAAATGCCTCTTACTATCATTTGTATTTTAACGCCTGCTCTACTGGCTTCGTAAAGTTTATCGATCATTACATAGCTGGAAATGCTGTTCATTTTCAATCGTATTCTGCCCGTTTTTCCTTGTTTAACTTTTTCTATTTCGGCATCAATAAGCTTAAATACAGATTTTTGTGTATGGTGTGGCGATGTTATTAAATGTTTATAGTTGAATATTTTATAATTGGCTTCAAAAAAGTTGAAGATTTTGTTAACGTCTTTTAAAATCCTTTGGTCTGAGGTAAACAGGGTGTGGTCTGTATAGATTTTTGCTGTAGATTCGTTAAAATTACCCGTACTTATAAACCCGTAACGTACCAATTTGTTATTTTCTTCTCTTTCTATTACGCACATTTTGCTATGTACTTTTAATCCTTGAACACCAAATATTAAATTAACGCCCTCGTCTTTCATTTGTTGGGCATAGTTTATGTTGGCTTGTTCGTCAAAACGGGCTTGAAGTTCAATTGATACGGTTACCGTTTTACCGTTAATTGCGGCATTAATAAGCGAGCTTGCCACATGCGAGATTTCGGCTAAACGATATATGGTTATTTTTATGGTTTTTACTTTAGGATCTAAGGCGGCTTCTCTTAAAAATTTTACGACATAGGAAAAAGTATGATAGGGCGCATAGAGCAAATATTCTTTTTTTGAAATGGCTTTAAAGATACTGGACTCGAAACTGAGCCCTTTAATGGGCAAGGGTTCTATTTTACGGTAAAGCAAATCGGTTCTTCCCAAGCTAGGAAAGCCCATATAATCGCGCCTGTTGTGGTAGCGGCCACCAGGTATGATGCTATCGGTATCATCGATTTCCATTTTAGACATTAAATACTCCAGGGTATCGGCATCGATAGTCTTGTCGTAAACAAACCTTACGGGTTCTCCAATTTGCCTATCTTTTACACTGTCTGATATTTTTTCTATAAAACTTTTGCTTAAATCGCTTTCAAAATCCAATTCGGCATCGCGCGATATTTTTATCATGTGTGCCGAAATGCTTTTGTAATCGAAAATGTTAAATATGTCGCCCAAACAGTGGCGCAATAAATCGTCTATTAAAATAATATAGCTTTTATCGCCTTCTTTGGGAAGCTCAACAAACCGGTTAACGGTTTTTGGTATTTCTAACAGTGCGAATTGTTTGCTATGGTCTGCCATTTCCATTTTAACGGCCAAATATGCACCGGTATCCTTTAAATTGGGAAGCTTTACCAAATCGTTTAAAATAATAGTTACCAGTGCGGGACTTACGTTTTGAACAAAGTATTTTTTTATGAAGTTGTGCTGTGCGCTATCAATTTGGGTTTCGTCTATTATATAGATGTTTTCTTTTTCCAATTTGGTTTTTATGGCATCTAAAATACCTAAACTTTCGCTTTGCTGATTTATTACAATTTGGGTTATTATCTCCAATAGCTCTTTGGCTTTTATACCACCAAGTTCGTGCTTGCCACCTTTGCCTGCTTGTACAATGCGTTTAACTGTAGCGTATCGCACTTTAAAAAACTCGTCTAAATTGTTTGAAAAAATACCTAAAAAACGTAACCGCTCAATTAGAGGCACGCTTTCGTCTGTGGCTTCTTGCAAAACCCTGGCATTAAACTGCAGCCAGCTTATTTCCCTATTGATATGCTTATTGTTGTCTTTATTGGCTTTTGTCATGTTTTTAACTAAGAAATATTCTAGCAAATATATTCTATTTACATTAATAATTTAACTTGAAAAGGAGTATTAAAACCTATATTATTTTAATGTTTTGGGGAATATTGTCTGTACTGTTTTTCCCTTAACCAAATCAGCCCAATTTGAGATGTTGAATTCAATTATGGTTACACCACAGGTAGGAACGTTTTCTATGTGCATATCGCCATAAGTATTAACAAAATGGGTTATGGCGTGGTTATGGCCAAATACCATAAGTTTGTTTACCGAGGCATCAACCGCTTTAATGGTTTTTACGAGATTATATCCTGAAAAATCGTACAGATCGTGATTAGATTCCACTAGGGTTTTATCAATTTTAAGATTAGAGATAAAAGTATTTGCAGTGGTCTGTGCACGAACCGCATCGCTTGTAAGCACTTTGTTTATTGCTAAATTACTCGCTTTTAAATGATTGGAAACGGCTTTTGCATCTTCGGTACCGCGCTTGTTTAAAGGTCTTTGATGGTCTATAACATCGTGTTTCCAAGAAGATTTTGCGTGCCTTATTAAAATTAGTGTTTTCATTAAAATTCGATTAAATACGTTTTTTACCGATAAAAAGTTGTTTTTCTCGGATAAAATCAATTTATTTGTTCAATATTAGCTAAGATATTTAATAAAAAAAAGAAAGACGGAAATTATGAAATAAAAACCAAGCCAGCAAGCTGTTAGCATTTAAACAAATCGTTAAGCCGTTTTAATAAACCGACAAAATACCTGCGCATATCTTTTTAACGAATTTATAAGTGATTTAACATTTTTTTTTGATAAACCTGTAACATATACGTTGTTTTGTTTTACCTACTTATTAAAATTAAAAAGTTATGATCCTAAATCTAATACATAATTACAAAAAAACATTGGTGTATCAATGTTCTCCCTCACGGTTTTTCCCTCAAAAACTTAAACTTAATTACTTGCTTTTTACTTGTATTTAATAACTAAAGCACGATAATAGAGTCTATTATATATAGTAAAGTTAAATTAATTATTATGAAAAACAAACCAGCTATTACATATTACACCTTTTTGTTCGCCTGCCTTTTAGGTCTTTTATCAACAGGTAAAGCCGAAGCCCAAGAACATGGTATTTTTGAACTTACTGCCAATGAAACGCGTTCTAATCTTAGCGCAAACAAAACCAAAAAAAACAATAGGATTAAATTTTACAATCTCTACCAAAACCTTCATACAACCGCTTATTTAAGTAATAAAACCATAAGCAATGTGTATGGAAAAGATAAAATAAAGAAATTGAATTTTGAAGACACCAGATCGTTTGGTTTACTAGACAAACAAACATTTGATGAAGCCGAATTGATAACAATTAAAGTAAAAAAGCTAAGCGACCTTTCTAACCGCTTAGACCTTACAACCAACGAAAAGCTTTCCAATCTAAAATATGTGTTTGTTAAATGTTATTTTAAATGCACAGCACAACAAATCGAAAAATTTGTAAAGGTTAAATCAAATTCGAATATTAGAATTTTTTACAAAACAGAATCCCCATCATAAAAACGCCCAAAGTCAATTAAAAAGATTCCGACATGAGAAAACTGTACACTAACAAAACTACTACAAATAGGCATTACACAACATTAGTGCTTTTTGCAGTTTTACTTTTAACATCAATCTTTAGTGGTTATAGTCAGGCTAGGGTACCTTTTACACCCAGGGCCGCAGATGCTACGCCTAGTAAAACAACGTACAATATAAAAGGTGATTTTACCATGGTTGGTAATACCAATCTTACCTTAGTTAATTACTCTGATGGTGGTGCAAATGATGATGCGATGCGCTATGTAGATGCAGACAACACTATATTTCCAGGCAATACATTTAACACCTTCAATTCCTCTTCTGCCACTGTAACGTTTTCAACTGAAAATAACGCCATTCCTAGTTGTTCCAACATTATTTATGCAGGTTTATATTGGACAGGTAGAACAGAATCTGGTGCAGATGATAATGCCGATGGCGATAACGACCCCAACACTTTTGAAGTTACCAAAAACGGAATAACAAAACAATTCGATAAACGCCAAGTACGAATTAAAGGCCCAGGTGCATCTAGTTACACGACTGTTACAGCAGGAGCATCAGGCATTATTGCAGACCCTATTAACATTGCCTATCCAACTAACGGCGACGAGCGAAATATGTATGCAGGCTATGCAGATATTACAGCTTATGTTAAAGACCCTAGTACCGGTGGTATAGGTGAGTACTATGTTGCAGACATTGCTTTAAGAGAAGGTAACGTTGATGGTACTGGCTATTATGGCGGCTGGGGCATGGTAATTGTGTATGAAAACTCTAAAATGAATTGGAGAGACATTACCGTTTTTGATGGACATGCTTATGTAAACTCTGGGCCATTTGAGCACACCATTAGCGTATCTGGTTTTAACGCTGTTTCAAACGGTGCTGTTAATGTAAAATTAGGTCTTATGGCTGGTGAAGGCGATGTCGATATTTCTGGTGATTATTTTGAAATAGAAAGACAAATTGATGGTGCTTATCAAAGACTTTCGCATGCAGGCAACACTACCGATAACTTTTTTAACTCCTCAATTACCAATCCCAACAGATTCCCAAACAACCCCAATAACACCGGTTTGGATATTGCAATGTTTAATATAGACAATACAAACAACGATGTTATTACCAACAACCAAACCTCTACGGTGCTTAGATATGGCTCTACACAAGACACCTACATCATATTTAACGTTACTTTTGCTGTTGATGCTTATGTCCCAGAGCCCGAAGGTGTTTTAAATATTACATCTGTTAACGGAAACCCGCCTAGTCCGCCAGACATATTAGAACCTGGACAAAACTCAGAATACACTATTGAAATAAAAAATACAGGTACAGAAGCTACGGATAATACCGTAATTACTATTCCGCTTCCCGATACTGTAAACCCAAGTAACTTAAATATTACAACAACTTTACCAAACCCAAGTATATTTACAACTACAAACACCCCTTCCTATCAAACAGGTCCTGGTTTTGGAACAAATGGATCTATTGTGTGGGATTTAGGCACATTACCAAACCCTACGGACCCTGATACGGTATTGGCAACCATTAGTTTTAGATTAACTGTTACCACAGATTGTACTATGTTAACAGATCCTAATTTTAACCCTGATGTTTCTTTAAGCGGGACTATAAGTGGCAATGGAGCAGTATCTAACATACCGTTTTCCTTTCCATTAATTCAAGGTTATCAACTTGACGGACTTTGTGTAGGCGAGCCAATACCAACACCAGTCATTATTGGCATAGATTATTTAGATTATGTAAATCAAGATCCCACAGCATCTAACCCAGACCCCATTAACGTGCAGTGCATCAGCGATGTACCTGCACCCGATGTAAACGTGGTTACAGACGAGGCCGATAACCAAGGCACACCAACAGTAGCTTTTGTCTCTGATGTGTCTGATGGCAACACCTGCCCAGAAACAATTACCAGAACATATAGTGTTACCGATGATTGCGGCAATTCCATTAACGTTACACAGACCATTACAGTAAACGACGATACAGACCCAACGGTCTCTGGCACTATTGCCGATACAACCGTTGAAGGATGCAGCATCGCAGATGCCACTACTCCCGCAAATACCGTTGCCGGCCTTGAAGCACTTGGGCTTACCATTGCCGATAACTGTACCAGTAATACAGACCTTGTCGTTACAAACTCAGATACCGCATCGGGTACTTGCCCTACCGTGGTAAACAGAACCTATACCATTACAGATGCCTGTGGTAACTCGGTTACCGCTACGCAAACCATTAACGTAAACGACACCACGGCTCCAACTGCTTCAAACCCAGCGGGAATTACAATCCCTGGCGGACCAGCTCCGGCTCCAGACGTTGAAGTGGTTACTGATGAAGCTGATAACTGTACAGCAAACCCCACCGTAGCTTTTGTTTCTGATGTGTCCGATAACGGCACTTGCCCAGAAATAATTACCAGAACGTACAGTGTAACCGATGATTGCGGAAACTCCATGAACGTAACACAAATCATCTCCATTACAGACCCCATAGTGCCAACGGCATCTAACCCAGACCCCATTAACGTGCAGTGCATCAGCGATGTACCTGCACCCGATGTAAACGTGGTAACAGACGAGGCCGATAACCAAGGCACACCAACCGTAGCTTTTGTCTCTGATGTGTCTGATGGC
>NZ_JBHULK010000001.1:1010472-1218794 GCF_042684345.1 Gelatiniphilus marinus
GATAATGGTTCAAATCCAGAAATTATTACCCGTACTTACAGTGTTACCGATATTTGTGAAAACTCTATTAATGTAACGCAAACCATAACCGTTAACGATACCACTAATCCAACCATTACCTGCCCAAGCAATGTTTCGGTTAATGTTGATGCTGGGTCTTGTGAAGCTTCAAGTGTAAACTTAGGCACTCCAATAACAGACGATAACTGTTCAGTTGATACGGTAACAAACGATGCACCTACTATTTTTCCATTAGGAGATACCATAGTAACATGGACCGTAACCGATATTGCTGGAAACTCAGCAATTTGTACTCAAACAGTAACCGTAGTTGATGATGCCGCACCAACTATAGCTTGTCCTATTGACGTAACTGTAAATGTAGATGCAGGTTTATGTACAGCAACGAATGTTGATTTAGGTACACCTAACGCGTCAGATTGTACAGCTGTAACCTATAGTAACGATGCGCCAAGTGTTTTCCCTCAAGGAGATACAATAGTAGAATGGACGGTTACAGATTTAGCCGGTAATAGTGTAACATGTACACAAGTTGTAACCGTAATAGACAATATAAATCCAACGTTTGTTGAAGCACTACCTGCCGATACAACTGTTGAATGTAGTGAAATTCCAGAAGCTGAAGTTTTAACCGCTACAGATAATTGCGGTTCTGCCGAAGTTACTTTTGGTGAAGAAAGAATTGATGGCTCTTGCGCATCTAATTTTACTTTAGTTCGTACTTGGACAGCAACCGATACTAGTGGATTAACAACCATACACACACAAAACATAACCGTTCAAGACACAACCAGACCAGAATTTGTAGAAGATTTACCTGAAGATATTACCGTGGAATGTGATGCCGTACCCAATGCTTCAACATTAACAGCAACAGATAATTGTGGCGATGCATCCGTATCATTAAGCGATGTAATTACTCCTGGAAACTGTGCTAATAACTATACTATTACACGTACTTGGATTGCAACTGATGCTTGTGGGCTAATAACCTCGCATGTACAAATAATAACCGTACAAGACACCACGGCTCCAGTACCAACAACAACATTTGATGAAGAATTAGATGTAAGTTGTGCAGATGTACCCGATGCTCCGGCCCTGGAGTTTTCAGACAACTGCTCCACTACCGCTGGAATAACCGTAGTTTTTGAAGAAACCAATACCTTTGATGAAAATGTATTAGTTGATTATCAAATTATTAGAACATGGACAGTAACAGATGAGTGTGCAAACCAAGAGACCTACACACAAACATTAAATGTGTCGCTAGATGAAGTCCTTTTAGATGTAGTAGCTCCAGATTTATGTTTTGATGAAGGTGCAGTTGATTTGAATAATTTCACGCCAGACACACTTAACACTAATGGCACATGGGAGTTATTAGAAGGTGGTACGGGAGTAACACTAACCGATAATATATTTGATCCAACAAATATTGAGTGGGATTCCAATACTGTACAAACAGGAATCAACCATAAGTTTAGATATACAACTACAGATCAAGGTTGTATAAGCATTACAGATATAGATGTTACAGTTAATTATTGTACCGTTCTGCCATGTGGTGAAAATGATATAGTCATCTCTAAAGCCATAACGCCAAACGGCGATTTAATAAATGATTTTTTCTATATATCTGGTATTGATTTATGCGGATTTACTGCCAACATTAAAATATTTAACCGCTGGGGTGCTTTAGTTTTCGAATCCAACCAATATCCTCTTATACCTACTATAAAACCGAAAGACAAACTGTTGCCACCAGGAGGTAGTTGGCTAGGAAACTCACCTAAATCCTCAATAGGAAATAAGGGCAAACTACCAAACGGCACTTATTATTATATTATTAATTTAGAAAACAGTGGATTGAAACCATTAACTGGACCAATTTACTTAGGAACCAAATAAAACTTAACCTATATGAAACTTATTAAACATAACATAATCGCTATTGCCTTGTTTAGCTGTACGGTTGGAGTTGCACAACAATTACCGCAATTCACTCAGTATATGTTCAATACAATCTCTGTAAATCCCGCTTATGCCGGCAGTAGAGAAGCTTTAAGCGTAGTTGGATTGCACCGTAGCCAATGGGTTGGTTTTAAAGGTGGCCCAATTACACAAACACTGTCTATTCATACGCCGCTTAGGAACGATAGGATTGGAGTAGGATTATCGTTTATTGAAGATGATCTAGGACCTCAAAACTTTACATACGTTTATGGCGATTTTTCATATACCATTCCAACAGGTGATGATGGAAAACTAGCCTTTGGTTTAAAAGCTGGTTTTACACAATTTAGTTTTGATGCTGATTTTCGGGGAGATCCTGGAAACATTAATGACCCTTTGATTTTAGGAACTGAAGATCGATGGACACCCAATATTGGTGCTGGTGTATTTTGGCACTCAAACCGATGGTATTTAGGCTTATCGGCTCCAAGAATATTAACTAACGATTTTAGCAATAACAATAGAGAGTTTGAAGCTTTAGAGCGAATCAGTTATTATTTTACCGGTGGTTATGTATTCGATTTAAGCAAGAGCATAAAACTTAAACCTGCTGCACTTTTAAAAGCCACTAACGGTGCGCCCATGTCTTACGATTTTACCGGAAGTTTCCTATTTAACGAGAAATTTTGGTTGGGCGGTTCGTATAGGCTTAACCGTGAGGCAGCAGCCATTGGAGGTTTTGCCGATTTTCAAGTATCAAGACAACTGCGTATAGGCTATGCTTATGAAAAACCCATTTCAGATATTGCAAGATATACCACTGGTACTCACGAGATATTATTGATTTACGAATTCAAATTTATGAGCTCTAAATTAAAATCACCAAGATATTTCTAACAATTAATTATTGTATAGATGAAAATAAAAAATCAAATAGTATTTTGTTTAGCTTTAATGCTCAGTCTTTCTGCTTTTTCGCAACAAGGAAAACAAAAAAGAGCAGACACCCTATTCAATAAGTTTTCTTTTGTAAAAGCTGCAAAAGTCTATCAAGACCTTATTGAAAAAAACTACAACAAAGATTATGCTACTAGAAAATTAGCCGATTGCTATGCCTATTTAAGAAATCCGCAAAAAGCTTCTCGCTACTACAAAAAAGTGGTAGAACAAGACAAAGTGCCCATAGAGTATTATTACAAATATGCACAATCGCTTCGGGGCATTAAAAAATATAAAGAATCTCAAACATGGCTACAACGTTTTAAGGATTCGGGAGGCGTTGTAAACGCTAACGACTTTTCTAAAAACACCAATTTCATTACCAGTGTGTTTAACGCCAAACAGCAATACTTTTTAGATCGCGTGCGCTTCAATTCAAAATATAGCGATTTTGGCGCTTTTGAGCACGACGGAAAAGTATATTTTGCATCTTCAAGAGATGAAGGTGTAGCGGTTAAACGTTTATATGGCTGGAACGAACAACCCTTTTTAGATATTTACGTAGCAGAAGTAGGCTCCCGCAGAAATGTAGATCACACTGGTAAGTTAAAAGGCGATGTAAATTCCATCTACCACGATGGCCCCGTTACCATCACCAAAGATGGTCGCACCATGTATTTCTCAAGAAATAATTACAACGATCAAATAAGAAAAAAAGACAACAATGGCTTAACCGCCATGAAAATCTACAGAGCCACCCTAAAAGACAGCGTGTGGACAAACATAGAAGACCTACCCATAAACAGCGACGATTTTTCTACCCAACACGCAGCATTAAACAACGATGACACCAAGCTGTACTTTGCTTCAGACAGACCTGGCGGCTATGGCGGATCTGATATTTACGTTGTTGATATTAACCCCGACGGTACTTTGGGCAAACCCAAAAACCTTGGCAATGTGGTAAATACCGAAAATGCCGAAGGCTTCCCTTTTATAAATAACGAAGGAGTACTGTTCTTTTCATCCGATGGGCACGTTGGCCTTGGCTTGCTAGATATATTTGCCACCATTAAAGGCGAAAACGATGAGTTTGTAGATGTTGTAAACCTAGGTGTTCCCGTAAACTCAAACAAAGACGACTTTTCTTTTACCATGAATACCAACGGCATAACCGGCTATTTCGCTTCTAACCGAAGAGGCGGCCGTGGCGACGACGATATTTATGCCTACTACAGAGAACCCATAATGCAGGTTGAAGGCGTTGTAACCGATGCCATTAACGCAAAACCAATTGCCAATTCTAAAATTACCTTATATGACGATAAAGATAATGAAATTGCATATATGGTAACTGATGAAAACGGTTTTTATCAAATAAACATAGACCGAAACCAAGATTATAAAATTGTTGGAAGCCAAAATAAATACATTGACGATTACAGAACTTTTACATCAAAAAATTTACAGACTGAACTAACAACCATAACGGCAAATTTATTGCTAAACCCAGAACCCAATGTTGTAAAACTAGCCGAATTAAATACCATTTATTTTGATTTTGACAAGCACAACATTAGAAAAGATGCGGCTTTAGAACTAGATAAAATAGTGAATTTAATGCTTAATGATTATCCGGAAATGGTTATTAGAATTGAATCGCATACCGATTCCAGAGGTAAACTATCCTATAACGATAAATTATCGATAGACAGAGCCAATGCAACTTACGAATATTTAATTTCTAAAGGTGTTGCACCAGAACGAATTACCGAGCACCAAGGTTTTGGCGAACGTAGATTAACCAATGGTTGTGAAGATGGGCAAAAATGCGAAGAGGCAGATCATCAATTAAACAGACGTACCCAATTTATAGTTGTAAAAATGGAATAGAACGCACAATACTAACCTAAATCGTGCCCGTAAACAAAAGATGTATTTTACAAAAAAACAGGCTTAAAAAACCGCCTTAAATTTGCCGTTGAAAATGTTTTTCTCGCTAAAGCGGAAACCTAAATATCGTCCCAATGAAAACAAAACACCACATACTAACCTATGCCTTATTAGCGCTAAGCATCTCTGCTTCAGCTCAATATGGCTCACAAAAAAAAGCAGATAATCTATTTAATAAATTCGCATTTGCTGATGCTACCAAAATCTATCATCATCTAATCGAAAAAAATTTCAATGCAGACTTTGCAACCAGACAACTTGCCGATAGTTATGCATACATGAGAAATCCTGATAGCGCCACTGTTTACTATAAAAAAGCAGTACAACAAGACAACGTTCCTATAGATTACTACTACAATTATGCCCAAGCTTTGCGTGGAATAAAAGAGTATAAACAATCCCGCTTATGGCTAAAACGCTTTAAAGAAGCCGGTGGCCTTATTAAAAAAGACAGGTACTTAAAAGACAACGATTTCCTTAATTCTATATTTAACGCTAAACACCACTACTTTTTAGCACCAGTTAACTTCAATTCAAAATATAGCGATTTTGGTGCTTTCGAGAAAGATGGCACGATATATTTTGCTTCGTCAAGAAATTTAGGTACTCTAAAAAAACATGTTTACGGTTGGAACCACGAACCCTTTTTAGATCTTTATACCACAGCAAAACGTACCGATAGTATAGTAAATCATAAATCCAAAATAAAAGGCGATATAAATTCGGTGTATCACGATGGGCCATTAACCATTTCCAAAGATGGCAAAACCATGTATTTTTCCAGAAACGATTTTAACAAAAACGTTTTAGGAAAAGATAACCAGGGAGTAACACACCTAAACATTTACAAAGCCACTTTAGTTGATGGAAAATGGACTAATGTAGAAGCTCTAGGTTTTAACAGCAACTCCTATTCTAATGGGCATCCAGCATTAAATAACGACGATAGCAGGTTATATTTCACTTCGGATAAACCTGGTGGTTTTGGAGGTTCGGATATTTATTATGTGGATATTAAAGCCGACGGCACCTTTGGTACACCTCAAAATTTAGGTAACATAATAAACACCAATAAAAACGAAATGTTCCCGTTTATAAATAGTGAAAACGCGCTTTTTTTCTCGTCCGATGGTCATGCAGGTTTAGGTATGTTGGATATTTTCGCAACCGTTACAGACGATAACAACAACATTAAAAGCATTATAAATCTTGGAGTTCCGGTAAATTCAAGTAAAGACGATTTTTCGTTTTTTATGAATAAAGACGGTTTGTCTGGTTTCTTCGCATCTAATAGAGCTGGTGGCATTGGTGGAGACGATATTTATGCCTACAACAGAATTCCGCAATTAAAAATAGAAGGCTCCATTACCGATGCAACCACAAATGCACCCGTACCAAATGCCGTGGTTACTTTATTGGATAGCAACGATAATAAAATTGCTGATTTGCTAACAGATGAAAACGGACATTTTGAGATTAACATTGATAGAAACACCAATTATAAACTAATTACCCAAAAAGACAACTATATAGACAATTCCAGAACAGTAAGTACAAAAGGCATTGAGTCTAGTGTAACTAGCATAAAAGCGAACTTTGTTTTAAACCCGGTCGCTAAAAAAGAAGTACCAATAAGCGAGCTCTACCCTATTTACTTCGACTTTAACAAATATAATATACGCAGTGAAAGCACAGCAGAGTTAGACAGGATTGTAGATTTAATGGTAAACAAATACCCATACATGGTAATTAAAATTGAATCGCATACCGATTCCAGAGGCTCGTTTGCTTACAACGATAAGCTTTCAAAAGAAAGGGCAAAAGCGACCTACAATTACTTAGTTGCCAATGGTGTTAATGCCTCGCGAATAACCGAGTTCAACGGCTACGGAGAACGCAAATTAGCAAACGGTTGCGATGGCACTAAAAACTGTACCGAAGCTCAGCACCAACTCAATAGGCGTACACAGTTTATTGTAGTTAAAATGGAATAATACCAAGCTAAATTCATAATGATTAAAAACCATCAAAGGAAATATCTTTTGGTGGTTTTTTATATGTTAGATTATTATAACAATTTATATACTTTAATTGCTCATAATACAATCTCAAATTGAAATTAAACCTTTTAATATCATTCTTAATTATTTTTTCACATTTTGGATTTTCTCAAAATGAAATATTAAATGATACACTAATTGCGTGGAATAAAACGAAAAAATTAGAATGGACTGATTTTAAGGGAAAACCTAAGAAAGAACCTGTTTATGTTATAGCGGAAACTCAATGTCATATAAAATACACAGGAAGCTACTATGATAATAATGGAGTTCCAAAATTTTCTATTAAATGCTTCTTCAGTAAAAATGAATCTTGGACAGTCGTAAATGATTTAGAAACACTAAAACACGAGCAATTACATTTTGATTTGTGGGAACTTATTACAAGAAAAATTAGAAAAGCATTCTCCGACCTTAATGCAAAATCCGAAAAAAACGTTTCGCTATATTATGAAAAATATTCAGAAATGATAAAGTATGGCTCTGAATTACAAAATCAATATGACAATGAAAGTTATTTCAATAAAGACATGCAAAATTATTGGAATGAAAGAATTTCAAAAGAATTGAAAAATTTAAGTAAATATGAAATCTAAATAGCAAAATTATAAACCAAAAAATCCCCTAAGAAAACCAAGGGGGTTTTATACCTAAAGCTAAATTCAATAACTACATAGTTATTTAAAAAACAACCAATTAATTTCTTGTGCTGCCTACCTAATACAGCATTTTTAAATACAAATAAATTAAAAGATTAAGTTGTAATTGTTTTTTTTAACAATTTTTATTTTTTAATGAAAATGTTTGTGTAATACCATTTTCCGTCGGCACATTGTTCTGCCGATACATTAAAATTGGTAAAGTCGCCTTCAATGGTGGCACGATGTCCGTCGCTTTTAATCCAAGCTTTCACTACCGAGGCTGCACTGCTATAACCAAAAGCTACATTTTCAGATACTTTTTTGGCTCCGGCATTGGCTTTTAAATAGTTGCTACGCGAAAAAAAATTATCGTGAGATACTTTATTCTTGTCAACCATATAATCGGTATGGCTATAAGCTACGGATTTAACAATTTTTAAATCATCCAAAGGGTTCAAGCCTTTAGATAACCGGTGGTTGTTAATAAGCTCTAAAATTTCAATCTCTATTGTTTTTGTAGGCGGAACAATTAGATTTTCAACAAGAGTGTCTGCTTTATCATCAATGCTATCTGTAGAACAAGAAAACGCTAAAATAGCAAGCAATGCCAATAATGGCAACTTTTTCAATAACTTCATAAGTAGGTAATTTAGATTTGGTGTTACAAATTTAACTGCCTACTTAGAAGTAATTGTTAATAAAATGTTAAAATCGACAAAAGGCGTGTAGTTTGTCGTTATTTATTGTTTTTAATCGATGAAATACATTTTTTTGTAATAAAATTAGGTATTTAATCGATGTTTTATGGAGATAGTCGATTTATTTTCCAATTGTAATCGCTCTGTAATTTATAGCGTATTCTATCGTGCAATCGGTTTGGGCGCCCTTGCCAAAACTCAATTTCTACAGGTTTTACAATATAGCCGCCCCAATAATCTGGCCTAGGTATCTCTTTGCCCTGAAATTCTTGTTCTAGTTTTTGTAACTTCGCTTCAAGAAATTCACGGCTTTCTATGGTGTCGCTTTGTTTAGATACGATTGCACCCAATTGACTGCCTCGTGGTCTGGACTCAAAATAACCATCGCTTAAATTTTCAGAAATTTTTTCAGCCTTTCCCTTTATAATAATTTGCCGTTCGGCACCCTGCCAAAAAAACGACAAGCATACATTTGGGTTTTGTGCTATGGCTTTTCCTTTATCGCTTTCATAATTGGTATAAAATATAAACCCTTCGTAGGTGTACTTTTTAAGCAGTACCACCCTGTTTTTAGGATAGCCATCGCTTCCCAAGGTAGAAATCGTCATGGCATTGGTTTCGTCTTCAGCAAAATACTTATCGACCTCAAAAAACCATTTTTGGAACAATTCCATTGGGTTTTCTGGTACTTCGCTTAATATAAGCGCTCCTTTTTCGTAAGATTTTCTATAATCGCTTAAATCGTTTTGCATAGCTTTTATGTTTCTAATAAATGGTATCTTTAAGTGTTCAAATTTACGTAAAATGCTTTTTGTAGTAACGCTTGTGGGCGCCATTTTTATTATTTGCGGTCTTTTTGTAAAAAAATACCCAAACCTAATTGCGGGTTATAATACTATGACTGCAGAAGAAAAAAAGAACATCGATATTAAAAAATTCTCGACATTTTTGCATAACGGTTTAATAATTACCGGTGCTTTGGCAATATTGGTAAGCGTACTGTTTTGCATTTTAAAGATACCGTTGTTGTACAGCCTTTTAACCGAAACCCTAATTATTGTTTTTGGATTGCTGTACACGCTTATTAACGCCAATAAAAATAGTACGATGGAATGAGGTTTTATTTGTTTGTAAACAAAATCTGATTAAAACTCGAACGTTTTACCATCTTCGCTCAATTCAACATTTTTAAAAACAGTTTGCGCTTCTTCTTTAAATGCGTTTAAACTATCGTATCGTGTAGAATAATGCCCAAGAACTAGTGTGCCCACATTGGCAAGTTTAGCAATTTTGGCCGCTTCTATTGCTGTGGAGTGTTTTGTTTTTGGCCCTAAATGTGCGTGTTTTTCTAAAAAAGTAGATTCGTGGTACAAAACATCTACATTTTTTATAAGTGGCACAATATCTTCTTTATACATAGTATCGCTACAAAACGCGTAACTTTGGGGTTTGTTGGCTGGCTTGGTAACTTTTTTGTAATCGATTAAAATGCCATCTTTATTGTTTACATCAAACCCTTGCTTTAACTTTCTAAAATAAGCGGTATCTATATTAGCAGCTTCAACAGCTTTAATATCTAATTTGCGCTCGCCTGCTTTTTCTTTGAAAAGAAAACCGTTTGTGTAAACTCGATGATTTAACGGAATGGTATGCACTTCAACCTTATCGTCTTCAAAAATCAATTCTGTTTCGGTTGATGTTAATTCGTGAAAAATGAGTTTATAATTTGTCCAAGAATCGGCTAATTTCATTTGAAGCGTAATCACCTCTTTAATACCTTTAGGTCCGTAAATATGCAAATCGGTTTCGCGAGTTAGCAATCTAAATGTTGAAATTAACCCCACCAGACCAAAAAAATGATCGCCATGTAAATGCGAAATAAATACGTGTTTTATACGATTGAATTTAATTTTATGCCTGCGCAGCTGAACCTGTGTACCCTCGCCGCAATCTATTAAAAACATGTGGTTGTTAATTTCTAAAACCTGAGAAGTCGTATTGTTTAAAGTGCGCGGTGTGGCACTGTAACAACCTAAAATGGTTAATTTCATGTAAGCTTGTATGTTGTTGATTTGTTAAGTCGTTAAGTCGAATCAGTTAAACAACTAAACGACTAACGAACAAACATTAAAACCCTAAATCGCGTTCCATATCTTCCATTTCAATAATATCATACGCTTCTTGAATGGTAGGCACTACAACAATTTCATCTGGGGTTTCGTCTAAATTCACCTTATCTGAAACAATTACAAACGATTGTTTTGATGCTCTGTGCGTATTTGATAGCTCTAAAAACTCTACAATATCTGAGGTGCTTATTTTAGCAAGCACACTTAGAGAAACCACAATGTTGTTATGTTTGAATTTAGGATATAAAGCCTGAATTTTTTTTACCAATTCTACTATCGAGGCTTTTTCTTGGGTAATGATTGCTGTATTTCCGTTTTGATCTATAATCATGTT
Organism: Gelatiniphilus marinus; assembly: GCF_042684345.1. Classification (NCBI taxonomy): domain Bacteria; kingdom Pseudomonadati; phylum Bacteroidota; class Flavobacteriia; order Flavobacteriales; family Flavobacteriaceae; genus Gelatiniphilus; species Gelatiniphilus marinus. Next base: position 1,021,204 of record NZ_JBHULK010000001.1, read on the forward strand.
TTACTGTTTTATTTTTGAAGCCAATAAATAAATAACCGCCATACGTATTGCAACGCCATTTTCAACCTGATTTAAAATAATGGCTTGTTTAGAATCGGCTACGTCGCTGGTAATTTCAACACCTCTATTTATGGGGCCTGGGTGCATAATAGTGATTTCTTTATCTAAAGAATCAAGCAATTCTTTATTCACCCCAAATTGTTGTGTATATTCTCTTGTTGATGGAAAATAACTAATATCCATACGCTCGTTTTGCACACGAAGCATATTGGCTACATCGCACCAATTTAACGCTTTACGTAAGTTTGTTTCAACTTTTACACCAAGTTTATCTATGTACTTAGGAATTAAAGTTTTAGGCCCACAAACCATAACTTGGGCACCCTGCAATTGTAATGCAAATATATTTGAAAGCGCTACCCGACTGTGCAAAATATCGCCCACAATAACTACTTTTTTCCCTTTTACGCTTCCTAGTTTTTCTCTTATTGAATAAGAATCCAATAAGGCCTGTGTTGGGTGTTCGTGCGCACCATCGCCGGCATTTATTATGCTTGCCTTTACATGTTTTGATAAAAACACACCAGCTCCAGGATTGGGATGGCGCATAACAACCATATCTACTTTCATAGATAAAATGTTGTTTACAGTATCTATTAAAGTCTCTCCTTTTTTTACTGAAGATTGTGCAGACGAAAAATTAATAACATCGGCAGATAAACGTTTTTCGGCAAGCTCGAAAGAGAGTTTGGTTCGGGTCGAGTTTTCAAAAAACAAGTTGGCAATGGTAATATCCCTGAGCGAAGGCACTTTTTTTATGGGTCTGTTAATCACTTCTTTAAAATGATCGGCAGTTTCAAAAATAAGTTTAATATCGTCTTTATTGAGATATTTAATTCCTAATAAGTGGTTTACACTTAATTCGCTCATTGTAAAAGTTAAAAGTTAAAAGTTAAAAGTTAAAAGCTACTCACAAGTACTTAAAACCAAACTTTAGTTATTTATTTTTCTATTAGGTAAACCGAATCTTCATTATCGCGCTCTTTCCAGTTTACTTTTACTTTTTCGTTATTTATTACATCTACCTGTCTTCCTGTGTAATCGGGCTGAATGGGCAAATGCCGGCTAAAACGCCTATCAATTAAGGTTAGCAATTCTATTTCGTTTGGTCTTCCAAAAGACTGTATTGCTGTTAAAGCAGCCCGAATACTTCGGCCTGTGTACAACACATCGTCTATAAACACAATGTTTTTATCTTCTACTAAAAAATTGATTTTAGTTGCATTTGCCTCTAAAGGTTTGCCACTTCTACGAAAATCGTCTCTAAAAAAGGTAATGTCCAAATGCCCAACTTTAATGTTTTTAACCTTGTAATGCTCGGTTAAAATTTTGGCCAACCTATCGGCCAAATAAATGCCCCTGGGCTGTAGGCCAATTAAAACGGTGTTAGAGAAATCGTTATATTTTTCGATAAGTTGACAAGCCAATCGATGAAGAATGATGTTTATGGCTTTGGCGTTAAGTAACACTTTTTGACTCATAGAATTTCCAAACGTATTTGGAGTACAAAGGTAATGCAAAATTTTAGAAGTTAAAACCATTAACGCTAATCTTTATTTGGGCGCAACCCGAAAAGGGGTCGGGCTTTTACTACTCGTTTCCTTACCCGAAGCTTCGGGACTCAATAGCTTGTTCGCAACTGCAGTTTTTAAAACGCAACGGTGTTACGAGTGTGCATTGCTTAGTATGCTTATAAATTTGGAGTGCACATCAATAGATTGCTTTAATGCGTTGGCAATAACAACAAAAAAAGCCTCTCGGTACCGAGAGGCTTTAAATTATTTAAAATGAGATTCCTACCTGAGCAGGAACACAGAAATTATTACTATTTCCCGTCCATTTTATCTTTAAGCGCTTGTAAAGCATCATTAGCGTCACCTAAAGTTGGTTTAGCTTCTGCAGCTTGAGAGGCTTGCTTCTTAACAGCCGCTTTTACATTCTTAATCTCTTCTGCTTTAAAAATAGCAGTGTGAGATGCTACAACACGTTTAAATTCTTTATTGAACTCAATAATTTTAAATTCGGCTTCTTCACCTTTTTTAAGTTTAGATCCATCTTCTTTCTCAAGATGACGAGACGGCACAAAAGCAACGATGTCTTCGTTAAACTCGATAGTGGCACCTTTGTCAACTATTTCAGAAATAGCCGCTTTGTGAACGGTATCTAAAGCGAATTCAGTTTCGTATTTATCCCAAGGGTTTTCAGTGGTTTGTTTGTGACCTAAAGATAATTTACGGCCTTCAACATCCAATTCTAAAACAACAACATCTAATTTATCGCCAACGGCACAGAATTCAGATGGGTGCTTGATTTTCTTGGTCCAAGATAAATCTGAGATATAAATCAATCCGTCTATACCTTCTTCAAGTTCAACAAAAACACCAAAGTTTGTAAAGTTGCGCACAATACCGGTATGCTTAGAACCTAGTGGGTATTTGCCTGTAATATCGGTCCATGGGTCTGGGGTTAATTGCTTGATACCCAGAGACATTTTACGATCTTCTCTATCTAAAGTTAAGATTTGAGCCTCTACCTCGTCTCCTACAGACACGAAATCTTGAGCGGAACGCAAGTGTGTTGACCACGACATTTCCGATACGTGAATTAGTCCTTCAACACCATCGGCAACTTCGATAAATGCACCATAATCTGCAATTACAACAACTTTACCTTTTACTTTATCGCCAACTTTAACCTCTTCTGCAAGAGCTTCCCATGGGTGTTTGCTTAATTGTTTTAATCCTAATTGGATTCTTGATTTGTTCTCGTCAAAATCAAGAATTACCACATTAAGTTTTTGGTCTAATTCTACAATTTCGTTAGGGTGGTTAATTCTAGACCACGATAAATCTGTGATATGAATCAATCCATCAACGCCACCAAGATCTATAAACACACCGTAAGATGTAATGTTTTTAACAACACCTTCCAGCACTTGACCTTTTTCTAATTGACCAATAATTTCTTTCTTTTGTTCCTCGATATCAGCCTCAATAAGTGCTTTATGGGAAACCACTACGTTTTTAAATTCGTGATTGATTTTCACTACTTTAAATTCCATAGTTTTATTTACGTACTGGTCGTAATCTCTAATTGGCTTCACATCAATTTGAGAACCAGGTAAGAATGCTTCGATGCCAAATACATCTACAATCATACCGCCTTTTGTTCTGCACTTCACAAAACCGTTAACGATTTCGCCTGTTTCGTGGGCTTTATTTACGCGATCCCAAGCCTTAATTACACGCGCTTTTCTGTGCGATAATACCAATTGGCCCGTAGCATCTTCGCGTACATCGATCAATACTTCTACTTTGTCGCCTTCTTTTAGGTTTGGGTTGTAACGAAATTCGTTTAAAGAAATAACACCTTCAGATTTTGCGTTAATGTCTATAATGGCATCACGATCTGTAATGTGCACTACAGTACCTTCTACAACCTCGTCATCTAAAGTGTCAACGAAATTTTCGGCTACTAGTTTTTCAAATTCTTGTAATTGTTTGTCATCAACCTCATCAATACCTTCTTCGTAATTGTGCCAGTTAAAGTCTTTTAAGAATTTTTCAGGGTTTGCTTTAGCTTCAGATACTACTGGAGCTTCAACGGTTTTTGTTTCGGTTGCTTCTCCAGAAACTTCGGGATTAGCTTGTTTTGCTTTTTCAGCCATTTAATAAAATATGCAATTAATTGTTGCTTTTCGCTTTCGCGGAAATATAATTACATGTGTTTTTGTATTCTGTATGCTTTGGAAGATTTAAGCGATTAACACACAGAAGTGTTATTTTGTTTATAGTTTCGTCCCTTTTATCTTTCCAATAATTCGCTAAAAGGAGTGCAAAAATACATATTTTCAACAAATTAGCCTAATTTGATTTAATTATTTTAAACCACTGATTGTTAGACCTGTAAATAAACTTAAAAATGCGTTTTTTAAATGCCCTTTTTGCTATATTTAGCTAGATTAACCATTAAAAACAAAACACAATGACAACAAAAGCAAAATACCAATCGGTACTCGATTTAGGGCAAGAGCTTAACATACAAAACGGCGATGTTAAAGAAGAAAACGGGATTTTAAAAGTTTGGGGAACCGCGGGCACACCATACCATAAAAACCTACTTTGGGATAAAATTAAAGAGATTGGTGGCGAAAACCCCAGCGATATTATGGCAGATATTAAAGTGGCAGACGAAAGCGTTTACCACAGACATACTGTAAAAAGCGGTGAAACTTTAGGGAAAATTGCTAAGGACTATTATGGCGATGTTATGAAATACAAAGTTATTTTTAAAGCAAATTCTGATATTTTGAAAAACCCAGATTTAATTCATCCCGATCAGGAATTGATTATTCCGAATCCATAGTTAAGATTTAAAATAGAACATTTTTACCAGCGGGCCCTAATTAGAAGATTCGCTTTTTTACGGCATAAATTCTGGAATGATTTTGAAAAGTTAATTTTTATGACAATTAATTATTTAATTATTTCAACCCTTCAATGGTTATTTTTGCTAGTTGCAAAACTTTTTCAAATTGTTCTTGTAATGATAAATTTGAATTATCAATCTCAATAGCATCTTCAGCCTTTAACAACGGCGAATCTTTTCTGTTGGAATCGATATGATCGCGTTCTTGTACGTTTTTTAAAACATCGTCGTAAATAACCGCATCACCGCGTTCTAAAAGTTCATTAAATCTACGTTTTGCGCGTCTTTCCGCGGAAGCGGTCATGAATATTTTAAGTTCGGCATCGGGAAAAACAACAGTACCAATATCGCGGCCATCCATAACCACACCCTTATCTTGCCCCATTTTTTGCTGTTGTCTTACCAATTGTTTGCGTACTTCTGAAACCGTTGCTACCTGACTTACAAAACTTGAAACCTCTAAAGTGCGAATTTGTTTTTCAATATTTTCACCGTTTAAATACACTTCGGCAAAACCTAAGGCTTCATTAAATTTAAAACTAATTTCTACTTCGTTTAATCGTGAAATTAAGGCTTCAACATTAAAATGATTGTTGTCTATCAACCCTTTTTGCATCGCGAAAAAGGTTACCGCCCTATACATTGCACCAGAATCGACGTAAACGTAACCCAAATATTTTGCGATTTGTTTTGCTACGGTACTTTTTCCGGTAGATGAAAAGCCATCAATGGCTATGGTGATTTTTGACATATATAAAGTTAAAAGTGCCTAAAGTACTTAAAATGCCTAAAGTCACTGGAAAATAATATTCTTTTTAGATGCTGCAAAAATACTTAAAGTGTTCAAAAATGAAAAACACAATGCTCTTTAATTATTTATAAATGAAATCATGCGTTTGAGTGTAACTGAATACTGCAACTGTTTACTGAATACCGATTTTACTGTAAATCGATTTGCAAACCAAAAAAATTGGAATTGGCGGCACTGGTATATTTGGCATGGGTGTAACTAAATCGCATTTTATTCATTTTAATTGAAATACCTGCCGATAAGCCCGAAAAATTACGCTGGTCTATAATGCGCAACTCCTCGCCTCTTCTAAAATTATAGCCCAATCGGATATTGAATCCGCCCTCGGGGAACAGTTCAGCACCCAAAATAGTGTGCCTGATTGCTTGCCCTAAAAAGCCAATTTTTTCATTAGACTGATTACCACTTAAATCGCTTGTAGTTCGTGCTGGGTTTGGTCTTGCAATGGGCCAATTTTGAAGATTTTCAAACGTTACATGCCAACGAATGGGGACATGTTCTAAGGTTTGCGACATACCAAAATCTACAGCAAAAGGCAATGGTTCGTTTAAACCTGCGTACGTTGTTATTTGGGATCCTAAGTTTCTAACGGCAAGGGCAGCATGAAAATCCAAATCTTCATTAATATATAATAACCCTAAATCTACTGCAGCACCAAACGAGCTGTATTGTTCTAATTTTGAGGTTATTAATTTTAAATTTCCGCCAAAATAAAAATCAGAATACCCAATTTGCGTCGCATAGCCCATTGATAAAGCGGCTTCGTTACCCGTAAAGCTTCCGGTTGGGTTTCCGTTTTCATCATACCCCTCAAAAGAACCGTAATTTATATAAGTTACTCCGGCATGAAAGGTTTGGGTACGCCTATCAATTGTATAAGCATAAGCTGCCGTACCGTAACTAATGCCGCCTAAATAACTGGTGTAATTTACAGCTAATTGATTATCCATGGCCACATTGATGGTTGCCGGATTGTAAAGGGCTTGGGTAACATCGTAATCTACATTGGTTAACACTTTGCCGCCCAAAGCTGCTTGACGTGGCGATGACACCAAATTGAGAAATTGGTAAGTTGCCTCACCTCCAACTTGAGCAATAATTAAACCGCCCGAAAGCAAGCAAAAAATAGTGATAATTTTCTTTAGCATATTTACTCGATAATCGAGGTTTGAATGCTCCGAGTTTTAGCTCGAAATCAAAATTAGTACCCTTAAAAGCCCCCTGCGTTTATACCGAGGTAGTTTACCGCCACAAAGTAAACAAATCTATCTTAAAACGGCAGCGAGTATTTTTTATTTTACTCTAAAAAGAATTCTTCAAAACAGAGCCTTGAGGTTTCAACTAAAATTGTTATTCCCGAAAAAACGGGAATCATAAAAAAACCTCGAACTATGTCGAGGTTTTAGTAATGCACTTTTTTTATAATTTCTTCGGATTCTTTACTTTTTGATTTGTTATTGCTATTTTTATTACATCGCTCATATCGGTTACGTAATGAAAGGTTAAACCTTTTAAATACTCTGGTTTTATTTCTTCGATATCGCGACGGTTCTCTTCGCAAAGTAAAATTTCTTTGATACGAGCACGTTTTGCTGCCAATATTTTTTCTTTAATGCCGCCAACAGGCAGTACTTTTCCGCGTAGTGTAATTTCGCCGGTCATGGCTAAACTTTTCTTTACTTTTCGTTGTGTAAATAATGACACTAAAGATGTTAACATAGTAACTCCGGCACTTGGGCCATCTTTTGGAGTAGCGCCTTCGGGTACGTGGATATGTACGTTGTATGCATCGAAAATTTCAGAATTAATACCAAATTCATCAGCGTTCGATTTTATATATTCCATGGCAATTGTTGCCGATTCTTTCATTACTTTCCCTAGGTTTCCGGTAATGGTCATCGTCCCCTTTCCTTTTGAAAGTATGGATTCTATAAACAGAATATCGCCACCAACACTAGTCCACGCCAATCCTGTTACAACACCTGCAACGTTGTTGTTTTCGTATTTATCGCGTTCTAATTTAGGGCCGCCCAAAACTTCAATAATATCTTCATTTGAAATTTTAACGTTGTAAGTTTCTTCCATAGCGATATTTTTGGCAGCATAACGTACCATTTTCGCTATTTGTTTTTCCAATCCACGAACACCGGATTCTCGTGTGTAACCTTCTACAATTTTTTCTAATTGAGGCTTAGCAATTTTAATATGCTTATCGGTTAAACCGTGTTCTTTTAATTGTTTTGGCAGTAAATGACGCTTTGCGATTTCAACTTTTTCTTCAATGGTATAACCTGTAACATTGATGATTTCCATGCGGTCGCGCAAGGCAGGTTGAATGGTAGATAAACTGTTGGAAGTTGCAATAAACATGACTTTAGAAAGATCGTAACCCATTTCTAAAAAGTTATCGTAAAAGGCGTTGTTTTGCTCCGGATCTAAAACTTCCAACATGGCAGAAGACGGGTCGCCTTGATGCGAGTTGGATAGCTTGTCGATTTCGTCTAAAACAAAAACAGGGTTTGATGTTCCCGCCTTTTTAAGGCTTTGAATAATACGCCCTGGCATCGCACCAATATAGGTTTTACGGTGTCCGCGAATTTCGGCCTCATCACGCAATCCACCTAACGAAATACGAACGTATTCGCGACCTAAAGCTTCGGCAATAGATTTGCCCAATGATGTTTTACCAACTCCCGGAGGTCCATATAAACAGAGAATTGGCGATTTCATATCGTTACGCAACTTTAAAACGGCTAAGTATTCTATGATACGCCGTTTTACATCTTCCAGTCCGAAATGATCGCGGTCTAGAATTTTTTTGGCACGTTTTAAATCGAATTTATCTTTACTAAACTCATTCCAAGGCAAATCTAAAAACAGCTCTAAATAATTTCGCTGGATAGAATATTCTGCAACTTGCGGATTCATGCGTTGCATTTTGGCAATTTCTTTATTAAAATGTTTTGCCACTTTTTCGTCCCATTGTTTTTCTTTGGCACGCGCTTTCATTTCCTCTAATTCTTCGTCATGGCTTACACCGCCTAATTCTTCTTGAATGGTTTTCATTTGCTGGTGCAGGAAATACTCGCGCTGTTGCTGGTTCATATCCATCTGTACTCTAGATTGGATATCGTTTTTTAGCTCTAACTTTTGAAACTCCACATTCATAAATTTTAATGTGGCCAGCGCACGCTCTTTTAGGTTGTTCATCTCCAAAAGCGATTGCTTTTCTTCTACAGAGAGGTTCATGTTAGACGACACAAAATTGATTAAAAACGAATTGCTTTCTATATTTTTTATGGCAAATGAAGCTTCGCTAGGAATGTTTGGGTTTTCTTTAATAATCTCTAGCGCCAAATCTTTTATAGAATCGATAATGGCAGAAAACTCTTTATTGTTGTTTGCTGGTTTAGCTTCTGGCAAATCGCGTATGGTGGCATTCATGTAAGGTTTTTCGGTAATAACCTCGGCCACTTTAAAGCGTTTTTTTCCTTGAATTATAACCGTTACGTTACCATCGGGCATTTTTAAAACACGAAGAATTCGTGCAACCGTACCTGTTTCGTGAATGTCTTTTGCCGTTGGGTTTTCTACCGATTCGTCTTTTTGTGCCACCACACCAATTACTTTGCTGCCTTTATTGGCATCGTTAATAAGTTTGATTGATGCATCGCGACCAGCGGTAATTGGAATGACTACTCCCGGAAACAACACGGTATTTCGTAACGAAAGAATGGGCAGCGTTTCTGGCAGTTGCTCGTTATTTATCAGTTCTTCATCTTCAGGTGTCATTAACGGAATTAATTCTGAATTTTCATCAAATTCCTGAAATGACAAACTGTCTAATGTTGTAAAATTGGATTTCTTCATATATGTTTTTTAAGTCAATCTGTCATTAAAACAAATTACTTTTTATTTTTTGGGGTTTATGCATTAACTTAAAATTCTGAAAATCAAATACTTAAAATATATTCGATATGTGCTTTCAGTTTATAATTTCAATAGCTATGCCATTTCTATAGATTTGTTACTAAAATTCTAAGCTAAGTTATTATATCTTCCCCATACGCTTTAACGCATATAGTAAAACAATGGGCAATGCCAATAAACCAATCATTAACAAATTGGTTTTAAACAGCCATGGCGAAAGCGCTAAAGTAATGATATAACCACCAACAGCTCCTCCAAAATGGGCATCGTGCCCAATGTTGCCAATTCGGTTTTTCATGCCGTAAATGGAATATAATAAGTAGCCAATACCAAAAAGATAAGCAGGAATTGGAATGGGTATAAAAAACATATACAAACTCATTCCAGGTTGCAATAAAATAGCAGAATATATTATACCCGAAACCGCTCCACTCGCCCCAACAGCACTATAATGGTATTCGTTTTTATGAAAATAAAGCGACAACAAGCTTCCTAAAAGCAAACTTCCCACATAAACCACAACAAAACTGAAAGTGCCCATAGCATTTATAACCACATCTGCGAAAAAATACAGGGTAAACATATTAAAAAACAAATGGGCGTTATCTGCATGCAAAAACCCCGAGCTAAACAATCTAATTTGTTCGCCACGTTTTACAGCGCCAACATTAAACTTGTATTTTTCGAAAAAGCCATAATCGCCAAAACCTTTGTAAGACGCAATAACATTGGCTGCAATAATTATAATGGTAATTAAATCTAATTTGCCCATAGCGAAACTTTAAAATGAATTAATATATCTTTGCGGCTACAAATCTAAAATTAATTAATGCAATTTCTAGTTTATATTATTGTTTATCCGTTTTTGTGGTTAATTTCTATATTGCCTTTTAGATTGCTTTATATAATTTCTGATGGTGTTTATATACTTTTGTACCATATAATTGGCTACAGAAAAAAGGTGGTAAACAGTAATTTAAGATTGGTGTTTCCTGATAAATCAGATAAAGAAATTAAAACCATACAAAAGAAATTCTACAAGCATTTATGTGATATGTTTTTAGAAATGGTAAAAACGATGGGCATTTCTGAAACGGCATTAAAAAAGCGTTTTAAGCTTAAAAACCCAGAGGAATTTAAACGTTTGGAAGCTTTAAACAAAAGCATCTTATTAATGTATGGGCATTACGCAAGTTGGGAATGGTCTGTCGAGCTTCAAAACCATATAAGCTACAAAGGTTTTGGTGTTTACAAAAAGCTGGCGAACAAACATTTTGATAGGTTGGTGCGTAATATCCGTTCTAAATTTAACACCACATTAATTAGCACCAAAGAAACCATTAACGTTATTAACCACAATGAAACCAAAGGTATAAAAAGCACTGTTGCATTTTTAAGCGACCAATCACCAAGATTAACCAAAGAAGTGTATTGGGGCAAATTTATGGGCATTAAAGTACCTTGTTTTACAGGTGCCGAACGTTTGGCAAAAAAACTGGACTTAACCATTGCTTACCTAAAAGTTACCAAAGTAAAACGCGGTTTTTATGAGGCAGAAATCATGACGCTTGCCGAACAACCAAAAGACTACAAAGATTACCAAATTACCGATATGTTTTTGCATGAAGTTGAACAGCAAATTTACAACGCTCCCGAATATTATTTTTGGACTCACAAACGTTGGAAGCATCGGGAGAAAGAAGTGAAATAGACTCTGCTTTCCGTCATTATGAGGAGCTTTTTTTTGCGACGTAATAATCTTATAAGCGAAAATAGTTTTAAACAGATTGCCACATCGCACAAAAAAGTGCTATTCGCAATGACAGCTAAATTGCTTTGGTTACTAAGTCTTAGCTATGTAACTAATTTCCTCAATAAATTTATCTGCCAAACCATCTGCTTCCTTTTGCGATTTTGCTTCGGTATAAATCCTGATAATGGGTTCGGTATTGCTTTTGCGCAGGTGTGCCCAACTTTGGGCAAAATCAATCTTTACACCATCAATGGTAGTTAATTGCTCGTTTTGGTAGCGGGTTTCTATCGTTTTTAAAACACCATCAACATCCAAACCTGGTGTTAATTGTATCTTCTTTTTACTCATAAAATAATTAGGATAGGTTTTACGTAGCTCACTTACACTCATTTTCTTTTCAGCCAATAAACTCAAAAACAAAGCCACTCCAACCAAAGCGTCGCGCCCGTAATGCGAATCTGGGTAAATAATACCACCGTTACCTTCGCCACCAATAACCACTTTATTTTTCTTCATTAGTTTTACCACGTTTACTTCTCCAACGGCGCTGGCTTCATAAGTGCCCCCATGTTTTTCTGTAATGTCTCGTAATGCACGGGTAGAACTCATATTGCTTACTGTATTTCCGGGTGTTTTACTCAATACGTAATCGGCACAGGCTACCAAAGTATATTCTTCACCAAACATGTCTCCGGCTTCATCCATAAAGGCCAATCGGTCCACATCAGGATCGACTACAATGCCAAAATCAGCATGTTCTTCAACTACTTTTTTTGATAAATCGCCCAAATGCTCTTTTAAAGGTTCTGGGTTGTGCGGAAAATGCCCTGTTGGATTGCAAAATAATTTAATGGGCTCTACACCCAATCGCTCTAAAAGCAAAGGTATAGCAATACCTCCCGTAGAATTTACCCCATCTACAACCACTTTAAATTTAGCATCTTTTATGGCTTTTGCGTTTACCAAGGGTAACTTTAAAACCTCATCAATATGTAAATCGATATAAGCATCGTTTTTTGTTATTTTTCCTAAGCTATCAACATCGGCAAAATCCATGGTATCACTTTCTGCAATTTCTAAGATTTTAGCCCCTTCAACGGCATCTAAAAACTCGCCTTTTTCATTTAAAAGTTTTAAGGCATTCCATTGTTTTGGGTTGTGGCTCGCTGTTAAAATAATACCGCCATCGGCATGTTCCATGGGTACAGCAATTTCAACGGTTGGTGTGGTGGATAAGCCTAAATCAATAACATGGATGCCTAATCCAACCAAGGTATTCATTACTAAATTCTGAATCATTTCTCCAGAAATACGTGCGTCTCTGCCCACCACAACACGATAGTTTTCTTTGTTGCGCTGTTGTTTTAGCCACACACCGTAAGCCGATGCAAACTTTACCGCATCAATAGGTGTTAAATTATCGCCCACTTGACCGCCAATGGTACCTCGAATTCCTGAAATAGATTTTATTAGTGTCATTCCTTAAATTGTATTATTGTTAATTACAAATATACAATTACAAAGTTGTATTTATTAAATCGTAATTCGTAAATTTCAAAAATGAATTATTTGGCGCATATTTATCTTTCGGGCGAAAACGACTTGGTAACCATTGGCAACTTTATGGCCGATGGGATAAAGGGCAAAAGTTATAAAAATTATGCCAAAGCTATTCAAGTAGGTATTTTGCTGCATAGGCACATTGATACGTTTACCGATGCGCACAAGACGGTACGACAAAGCACTAAACGATTGCACAAAAAATACGGACATTATTCGGGTATTATTGTCGATATTTTATACGATCATTTTCTAGCAAAAAATTGGAGGCATTATTCAGATATTCCTTTGGAAGAGTTTGCGAATAGGTTTTACGATTCGTTGCAAGAACATTACCATATATTGCCAGTCCGCATCCAAAAAATGATGCCCTTTATGATGGCTGACAATTGGCTGCTTAATTACGCCTCTATTGAAGGTATTCAAAGGGTTTTGGAAGGTATGAACAGGCGCACAAAAAACCGTTCTGGAATGAATGAAGCCGTAATTGAACTCGAGGCCTTTTACAACGATTTTGAAAATGAATTTACCTCTTTTTTTGATGAATTGATAGCATCTTCTAAACAAAAACTAAAAGAATTAAATACTACTTTATGAAACATTTTATATCCTTATTTATAATTTTATTTATAATTATTTCTTGTAAAAAATCAGAACAATCATTACCAGATAAAACTTTAAAAAGAGGATTAATAACCCAAAAAGCCATGGTGGTTTCGGCACGTGTAGAAGCCTCGCAAATTGGCAGCGATATTCTTAAAAAAGGCGGTAATGCCTTTGATGCCATGGTAGCTACCGAATTGGCTTTGGCCGTAGCTTTCCCTTATGCTGGAAATATTGGGGGTGGCGGTTTTATGGTTTACAGAAAAAACGATGGCGAAATTGGTAGTATTGATTACCGCGAAAAAGCACCGTTAGCAGCTACAAAAGACATGTATTTAGACGAAAACGGTAATGTAATCCCAGAAAAAAGCACATTGGGCGCTATGGCAGTTGGTGTACCAGGAACGGTTGCAGGTGTGTTCGAGGTCCATAAAAAACTAGGTTCGTTACCCATTGAAGCTATTTTAAAACCAGTAATAGCCTTAGCAAGAAAAGGCGTTGTGGTTACCAAAAAACAGGAACGCAGGATTAAGCATTTTCAGCCATATTTTAGAAAAGCAAACAAAGATTCCATTCTTTTAGAAAATCCATGGATACAAAATGACACTATAAAATATAACGCCTTAGCAAATACTTTAGAACGTATTTTAGAAAACGGTAGAGATGAATTTTACAAAGGTGAAACCGCCAAAAAATTAGCAAAATTTATTCAAGATAACGGTGGTATAATTACTGAAGAAGATTTAGCAAATTACGAAGCCAAATGGCGCACACCCATAAACTTTAGTTACGACAATTTAAAAATTATATCTATGGCACCACCATCTAGCGGTGGTATTTGTTTGGGACAAATTATGAAAATGATAGAACCTTTTCCGTTAGATGAATTTGGGCACAACTCACTTAAAACCATTCAGGTAATTACCGAAGCCGAACGTCGTGCCTATGCCGATAGAAGTTTTTATTTAGGCGATCCGGATTTTGTAAACATACCCAGTGCCGCACTATTTGATGCAGTATATTTAAGCGAAAGAATGGATGATTTTTCGTTTGAAAAAGCCACAAAATCTAATGATGTATCGCACGGCAATATTAAAATTATTGAAAGTGATGAAACCACCCACTACTCTATTATCGATCAATTTGGTAACGCCATTGCAGCCACAACAACCATAAATGCTGGTTATGGCTCAAAGTTATATTGCTCTGAACTTGGTTTTTTCTTAAATAATGAAATGGACGATTTTAGCAGTAAACCCGGAGAACCAAACATGTTTGGTCTCATTGGCGCCGAAGCAAACAGTATTGCACCGCAAAAACGCATGCTGAGCTCGATGACACCAACTATTGTTGAAAAAAATGGCGAATTATTTATGACTTTGGGAACTCCCGGTGGTTCTACCATCATAACATCGGTGCTGCAAACTATTTTAAACGTGCACGAGTTTGATATGACGATGCAAGAAGCGGTAAACGCACCACGTTTTCATCATCAATGGTTGCCAGACGAGATTAGAATGGAACCTAACGCTTTTGATGCTAATTTGGTAAATCAGCTTGAAAAACTCGGATACTCCATTAACGAAAAAGATTCACCAGTAATTGGTAAAGTCGATGGAATTATGGTTTTACAGGACAAAACGTTAGAGGGTGGCGCAGATTATCGAGGAGATGATACGGCTGTCGGTTTTTAACATTTTTCCTTCACTTAGTCCCTTATATTTAATAATTTAGCTCATTAATTATCTATCATAAAAGCTAGATAACAAAGGCTATTATAGTGAAATCCAAATCAAAAAAAATAATCAAAATAGCAACAGGGGTTATCATATTCTTTACCCTGCCCAGTATAATTTTATTCGGGTTTCTCTTTTTTAAATACAACGAAGCGATTCCAACGGGAATTCAAGGTAAAAAGGCCGATGCACTAGCTTACAGAATGCTTGAGGTTTTAGATTATGAAGCTTACAAAAACACCAATTATATTGAGTGGACTTTTAATAAGAGACATCATTTTGAATGGAAAAAAAACGAAGGGGTTTGCGATGTGTTTTGGGATGAATACCGTGTTAGCCTTAACCTAAACGACTATTCACTAAGCAAAGTATATGTACACAGCTTTAAAAAAAATGGCGAAATGGCAGAAGCTTTGATAAACGAAGCCATTAAAATTTTTAATAACGATTCGTTTTGGCTTGTGGCCCCCTATAAAGTATTTGATGAAGGTGCTGAACGCAGATTGGTTAAACTGAATAATAACGAAGAAGCCCTTTTAGTAACCTACACATTTGGCGGCTCAACACCGGGCGATTCGTATTTATGGTTATTTGATGATGCGGGCAAACCCAAAAGCTTTAAAATGTGGACCTCCTTACTTCCTATTGATGGTTTAGAGGCCACTTGGAGCAACTGGATTACTACCGAAAGCGGTGCGCAATTGCCAACGTTTCATAAACTACTTTTTATTGGTATTGACATGGGCGTTATTAAGGGTACGGAATAGCAATTATATGTTTTAATTGTCATTTATAGCATCTTTACAGCAAAAACCATCGACTAACAAACAGCAAGTTTTTAATAATCAAACGCATTCCTCTTAAAAAATATATGCAAAAAACGTATATTCGCTACGATGTTTTGCTATTCAAATTTTAAAATATTTCAAAATAAATCAATATCTTTTAAATGAATAATTTCAAGTTAATAATCATATTACTTGGGTTGCTAATAGTTTCTTGCAATCAAAAAAAAGACCTATTATTTGTTAACGTAACTCCTCAAGAAACAGGACTCGGTTTTAAAAACACCATAACAGAAACAAACGCTTTAAACATACTGGACTACATCTATTTTTACAACGGTGGCGGCGTTGCCATTGGTGATATAAATAACGATGGACTTGCGGATATTTTCTTGTCCGGTAACCAAGTAAAAAATAAATTGTACCTAAATAAAGGAAATCTTCAATTTGAAGACATTACTGATAAAGCCCAAGTTGGCGGAAACAGCTCCTGGAACACAGGTGCCATTATGGGCGATGTTAATGGCGACGGGCTTTTAGATATTTACGTTTGTGCCGTTGTTGGCCTAAATAATTTTATTGGGCATAACGAACTTTACATAAACAATGGCAACCAGACCTTCACCAAAAGTGCCGCGCAATACAAGCTAGACTTTCAATCTTTTGGTACATCGGCAGCCTTTTTAGATTACGATTTAGATGGCGATTTAGACCTCTACCTTTTAAACCACGCGGTGCATACTGATGAGTCTTACAAAGGTGTTAGTTTACGCCAAAAAAGAAATTATAAAACAGGCGATAAATTACTGCGAAATGATGGCGGAAAATTTACCAACGTAAGCGAAAAAGCCGGTATTATTGGCAGTATTAGCGGTTACGGATTAGGTGTTGCCGTTGCCGATTTTAACCAAGATGCCTATCCAGATATTTATGTTGGAAACGATTTTTATGAAGACGATTACTATTATTTAAACAATGGCGATGGCACCTTCTCTGAAAAATTAAGAGAATTTTTTGGGCATGCCAGCAGGTTTTCCATGGGCAACGATGTAGCCGATATAAACCACGATGGTTGGCCAGACCTTATGTCGTTGGATATGCTTCCCGAAGACGAAGTGGTTTTAAAATCTTCGCAAGGAGATGATGACGTGCAAACGCAAAACGTTCGCAAACTCATGTTTGGTTACCATTACCAATTTACAAGAAACATGCTGCACATCAATCAGCAAAACTCAAACTACATGGAAACCGCATTGTTAAGCGGTGTTGCGGCGACCGATTGGAGCTGGAGCTGCCTTTTTGCAGATTACAATCAAGATGGCAAACAAGATATTTTTGTAACCAACGGCATTTTAAAACGCCCCAATGATTTAGATTTTACCAACTTTTTTTCAAACGAAAAAATTCAAAATAATATAAACAATTCTAAATTGATGAATCAAGAATCACTTGATGCGATGCCTTCCGGAAAAGTGGGCAATTACATGTTTAAAGGCAGTAAAAATTTAGAGTTTGAAAACGTTTCCGAACAATGGATGCCCAACGAAAAACTCGTCTCTGGCGCAACCGCTTTGGGCGATTTGGATAACGATGGTGATATAGATATTGTGGTTAGTAACATTAACGATATAGTTTCGCTTTACATAAACCAAACCAATAATAAAACAACTAACAAAACCAGTTATCTCAAAATAAAATTTGATTACAAAAGCCCAAACCATTATGGTATTGGCACCAAGGTTTTTACATATAACCAAGGTAAACTCCAATATAAAGAATTGTACACAGCAAGAGGTTTTCAATCCTCATCAGAACCCATCATGCATTTTGGTTTTGGTGCTATTCAAAACATTGATTCTCTTAAAATAATATGGCCAAATAAAACCAGCCAGACTATAAAAAATGTGGCGCTAAATCAAACATTAACCATAAAACCAAGCAATACAAAACCCTTTGATTATAACTCACTTTTAAATAATCAAAAAAAGCTATTCAAAAAAACAGACAATAACTTAGGTATCGATTTTACGCATGTTGAAGACAAATATCTCGATTTCAACAGGCAAAAACTTATCCCTTACCGCGTTTCAGATCGTGGGCCAGCAGTAGCTGTTGGCGATTTGGATAACGACGGGAAAGATGATGTTTACTTTGGCGGATCGAAACAAAAAGCATCAAAAATATTTTTTCAAACCAATTCCACTTTTAAAGAAAATAGAATAAACATTTTTACCAACGACTCTATAAAAGAAGATGTAGAAGCACTTATTGCAGATTTTAATAACGACGCTAAAAACGATATAATTATTGGCTCTGGCGGCGCAGATTTTTCCAACAAAACCAAACCGCTACTCGATAGTTATTTTATACAAAACAACAAAGGTTTTAAAAGTGAAACCTTTCCGGAGTTTTACGAAAATGCATCGGTAATTATTGCAAACGATTTTGATAACGATAATGATTTAGATCTTTTTATAGGAAGCCACGCCGTATCTAGCGATTTTGGAAATATTCCGAATTCTTATATTCTAGAAAATGAAAACGGCACTTTTTCAATAGTAAAAAATGACGCTTTGCAAAAAACAGGTATGGTTACCGATGCTATATGGAGCGATTTTAACAATGATGGGCTAGTTGATTTGATTTTAGTTGGCGAATGGATGGCCCCAAAATTCTTCAAAAACAACAAAGGTGTTTTTACAGAAGAACAGCTTATCGATTCAAAATTAAAAGGCCTTTGGCGACACATTGAACCTTTTGATATTGATAACGATGGCGATACAGATTACCTTTTGGGAAATTGGGGCACCAACTCGAAATTTAAAGCCTCGCCAGATTACCCTATGCGCATGTATTATGGCGATTTTGACGGAAACGGACGCACAGAAACCATTGTGTGCACCTACAAAAACGGTGCTTATTACCCCTTATTGGGTTTAAACGAATTGGCAAGCCAACTTGTTAAATTACATAAAATTTTTACATCGTACAAAGACTTTGCAGGACAGCCCATTGAAGCTATTTTAGGAAAAAACAACATTGAAAAAGCCACCATACTAGAAGTTAACGAGCTTAAATCGGGCTACCTAAAAAACGAAAACAACCACTTTACTTTTGTACCTTTTAAAAACGAATTGCAAGTGTCGCCCATAAGCTCTTTTTTAAGTTTCGATTTTGATTCCGATGGAAAAGATGAAGTTTTGGCCGCAGGAAACTATTTTGGGGTTACACCTTTTCACGGTAAGTTCGATTCTTTTCCCGGAGCTCTTATAAAAAATGAAACTGACATTGTTTTAGGAAACAAAATAGGACTCGATTTTAGCGATAAAGCCATCAAAGAGCTGAGCATTATTCATTTCAATAAAAAACCATATTTATTAACAACGATAAACAACGATAAAGTTCAGGTTTACGAACTCATAAAATAAATATTTTTAAACATGAAATTAAATAAAGTATCATTCTTACTTATTTCAATAGGGTTATTTGTCGTGTCTTGTCAAAACAATTCAAAACCAATTGTTATAACACCCAACCATTTTCACGCATCGGTTGATAAGGTTGTTGAAGTTATGGTGCACGATATATTTTCTCCACCGGTTGCAAGCCGGATTTTTGCTTATCCAAATATTGCAGCTTATGAAATCATCGCGCAAAATGATTCCGCATACAATTCACTAAAAGGGCAAATAACACATTTAAAAAGCATTCCTAGAGCCAAAACCAAAAACATCAATTATCAATTAGCAGCTTTAATTGCCCATATTGATGTGAGCAAACATTTAATTTTTTCTGAACAGCTTATTGAAACTTATCGAGATAGCTTATACCAAGTTTGGGAATCTGAAAATAAATTAGAGTTTGAAGTTTCAAAACATTACGGTCTTCAGGTTTCAAATTTTATTGTAAACTGGATGAATGATGATAATTATAACCAAACGCGAACCATGCCTAAATTTACCATCGAACCAGAAAATGAGGCACGTTGGCAACCTACGCCACCTGCCTATATGGATGCAATTGAGCCACATTGGGGTAAAATCCGGCCGTTTGCCATAGATTCATCAGCTCAATTTAAACCTGTTTTGCCGCCCGAATTTTCAATAAACGAAGATTCAGATTTTTACAAGGAGCTTAAAGAAGTTTATGACATTAGCAACCAAATCACCGAAGAAGGCGATAACTCTGAAAAAATACTAATTGCCCGATTTTGGGATTGCAATCCGTATGTTTCAGTTACACGCGGGCACTTAATGTTTGCAGTAAAAAAAATAACTCCGGGCGCACATTGGATTGGCATAACAAAAATTGCTTGCAAAATCGAAAATGCCAATTTTAACCGCACCGTTTTCGCATACACCAAAACAGCCATCGCCATTGCCGATGCCTTTATAAGTTGTTGGGACGAAAAATACCGTAGCAACCTTGTAAGGCCCGAAACACTTATAAACAAATATTTTGATGCCGATTGGAAACCCATATTACAAACGCCACCTTTTCCGGAATACACCAGCGGACACTCAGTAGTTTCTGGAGCCGCCGCTACAGTATTAACCAATATTTTTGGTGATAATTTTAGTTTTTTAGACGATACCGAAACCGCCTATGGCTTGCCCGTACGCCCATTTACATCGTTTAATGCCGCCGCCAAAGAAGCAGCTATTAGCAGAATGTATGGTGGCATTCATTACAGAGCCGCAGTTGAAGTGGGCATTAATCAGGGTATAAAAATTGGCGATTTAGTAAGCCAACAGTTACTAATGGAAAACTAGAATTGCTCACTTTACCTCTTTGCAAGTAATTATTTTGAAAGCTTAGTGTTATGAATAAAACTTCACAAGAATTTAACATCTAAAACCTTATCTTTGCAACTTTGCATTTCTATGACTAATTTCGAAGAATTTATTGAAGTAAAAGGCGCACGCGTTCATAATCTTAAAAATATTGATGTGTCTATTCCTCGCGAAAAACTGGTAGTAATTACCGGTTTATCGGGTAGCGGAAAATCATCTTTAGCCTTCGATACCATTTATGCCGAAGGGCAACGCAGGTACATAGAAACCTTTTCGGCCTATGCGAGGCAATTTTTAGGCGGATTAGAACGGCCCGATGTCGATAAAATTGATGGACTTTCTCCCGTTATTGCCATCGAGCAAAAAACAACCAGCAAATCACCACGCTCTACCGTTGGTACTATTACCGAGATTTACGATTTTATGCGCTTACTTTTTGCGCGTGCCAGTGATGCATATAGCTACAACACAGGCGACAAAATGATAAGCTACAGCGACCAGCAAATTAAAGAGCTTATTATAAGTGATTTTAGCGGAAAGCGTATTAATATACTTGCCCCCGTTATAAGGTCTCGTAAAGGGCATTACCGCGAATTGTTCGAGCAAATTGGCAAACAGGGTTTTGTAAAAGTACGAACCGATGGCGAAATTCGAGATATTGTTAAGGGCATGAAACTGGACCGTTACAAAACCCACGACATTGAGATTGTTATCGATAGGTTGGTAATTGATGATTCTGCAGATAACGACAAACGTCTTAACGAAACCATTAATACAGCTATGTATCACGGCGAAGACGTTCTTTTAGTTATCGATCAAGACACACAAGAAGCACGTTACTTTAGCCGAAATTTAATGTGCCCCTCTTCTGGAATTTCGTACCCAAATCCAGAACCCAATAATTTCTCGTTCAACTCACCAAAAGGCGCCTGCCCAAACTGTAACGGTATTGGGGAATTATACCAAGTAAATGAAAATAAAATTATTCCAGACGATTCACTTTCTATAAAAAATGGAGCACTAGCGCCTCATGGCCCAGAAAAAAATTCTTGGATTTTTAAGCAATTTGAAACCATTGCACAACGCTTCAATTTTAAATTAACTGATGCTTACAAAAATATTCCGAAAGCTGCCAAACAGATGATTTTATACGGTGGCAACGAAAAGTTTTCTATTGAAAGTAAAACTTTGGGCGTTACCCGCAATTACAAAATAGATTTTGAAGGTGTTGCAAACTTTATTGAAAACCAATACAAAACGGCCGAATCTCAGTCGCTAAAACGTTGGGCAAAAGACTATATGGACAAAATTAAATGTCCAGTTTGCGAAGGCTCTCGATTAAAAAAAGAATCGCTTTATTTCAAAATAAACAATAAAAACATAGCAGAACTTGCCAATACCGATATTGCTGAACTTGCCGATTGGTTTAATACCTTGCACGAGCACCTTTCAGAAAAACAATTAAAAATAGCAGAAGAAGTTGTAAAGGAAATTAAATCGCGATTGCAATTTTTGTTGGATGTTGGGTTAGATTATTTATCGCTAAATAGAAGCTCTAAATCCTTATCTGGTGGCGAAGCACAGCGCATTCGTTTGGCAACGCAAATAGGCTCTCAACTGGTTGGAGTGCTTTATATTTTAGACGAACCCAGTATTGGGTTACATCAGCGCGACAACGAAAAACTTATCAATTCATTGGTATCATTACGAGATATTGGGAACTCCGTTATTGTAGTTGAGCACGATAAAGACATGATAGAACGTGCCGATTATGTGATTGATATTGGCCCAAAAGCAGGGAAATACGGTGGCGAAATAATTAGCATTGGAAATCCTGATGAGCTAAAAACACACGATACACTTACCGCCGATTATTTAAACGGCAACAAAACCATAGAAATCCCCAAAAAACGCCGTAAAGGAAACGGTAAATTTTTAGAGCTAACAGGCTGCACCGGAAATAACTTAAAAAACATTTCGGTAAAATTCCCCTTAGGAAAAATGATTGGTGTTACAGGGGTTTCGGGCAGCGGAAAATCTACGTTAATAAACGAAACGCTCTACCCAATTTTAAACGCGCATTATTTTAATGGTGTTAAAAAACCAATGCCTTATAAAAGCATAAAAGGCTTGGAACATATTGATAAGGTTATAGACATTAACCAATCGCCCATCGGGAGAACACCGCGAAGCAACCCCGTAACCTATACAGGCACTTTTAGCGAAATTAGAGCCTTATATGCTAAAATCCCCGAGGCTATGATTCGCGGTTATAAAGCGGGCCGATTTAGTTTTAACGTTACTGGCGGACGCTGCGAAACCTGTAAAGGCGGCGGATTGCGCGTTATAGAAATGAATTTTCTCCCCGATGTTTATGTCGAGTGCGAAACCTGCCAAGGCAAACGTTTCAATCGTGAAACCTTAGAAATTCGCTATAAAGGAAAATCGATTAGCGATGTATTGAACATGACGATTAACGAAGCGGTAGAGTTTTTCGAGCATATCCCTAAAATCAATAGAAAACTCAAAACCATTAAAGATGTTGGTTTAGGCTACATTACTTTGGGGCAACAAAGCACAACACTTTCTGGCGGTGAGGCGCAACGTATAAAACTCGCCACCGAATTAAGTAAACGCGACACAGGAAACACTTTTTATATTTTAGACGAACCCACTACTGGACTTCATTTTGAAGACATTAGAGTGCTTATGATTGTACTTAACAAGCTTGTAAACAAAGGCAATACGGTGTTGATTATTGAACACAATTTAGATGTTATTAAAACCGTTGACCACGTTATAGACATAGGTTACGAAGGCGGTAAAGGCGGTGGACAAATAATTGCCGAAGGCTCGCCAGAAGGCATTATAAAACACAAAAAAAGCCATACCGCAAAATTTTTAAAAAAAGAGTTAAATTAGCCTACTAATCTATAGTCGATAGACTTTAGACTCTTGAAAAAAATGCAAAACCAACACCTAAAGACTACCAACTAAAGACTACAAAAAAATGAGAAAAGAAAAACACCATAAAGGCTGGAACGAGATTAAAACAAACGATTCTTGGGCTATTTTTAAAATTATGGGCGAGTTTGTTAATGGCTACGAAAAACTAAGTAAAATAGGCCCTTGCGTATCTATATTCGGGTCAGCAAGAACCAAACCAGACAACAAGTATTACAAACAAGCCGAAAGTATTGCCAAAAGTATTGTAGAATCTGGTTACGGTGTTATTACAGGTGGTGGCCCAGGCATTATGGAAGCAGGAAATAAAGGAGCGCATTTAGGAGGCGGCACTTCTGTTGGGCTAAATATAGACCTGCCTTTCGAGCAGCACGACAACCCGTATATTGACCCAGATAAAAGCTTGGATTTCGATTATTTTTTTGTACGCAAAGTCATGTTTGTAAAATACTCCCAAGGTTTTGTGGTTATGCCTGGGGGCTTTGGCACTTTAGATGAACTTTTTGAAGCGCTTACACTTATACAAACCCATAAAATTGAAAAATTCCCCATTATTTTGGTGGGTACAGATTTTTGGGAAGGCCTTTTAGAATGGATAAAAAAAACCTTGTTAATTACATTTGGAAATATATCTGCTGAAGATTTAAACTTAATTCATTTAGTAGATACCGAAGAAGAGGTAATTGATATTTTAGATGCTTTTTACAAAGAATCAGATTTAAAACCTAATTTTTAACAAGCAAAACTTTTATAATACAAAGGCTTTAACATTAACCAAACACGATATTGTATTATATTGCAAAGCCATTATTATTGTTAACCTTATTAATGCTATAATTAAATTGAAGTTACGCCCTTTTTTTTCTATCCTATTTATCTTTAGCAGCATCATAAATTTTAGTCAAAATAAAATTGACCTAAAAGCTGATTTCGATATTGAGAACAGAAAAATAACCATATCGCAAACCATTCAATATAAAAACACATCGAAAGATATACTACAAAGCATTTACCTTAACGATTGGAGCAATAGCTACGCTACAAAAACAACACCACTTGCCATTAGGTTTGCCGAAGAGTACAACAATCAATTCCATTTAGCAAAAAACGAAGATAGGGGCTACTCGGTAATTACCTCAATTAGGCAAAACAACCAACCATTGGTTTTTAGCCAGCTAAAAAACCAATTGGATGTTGTAAAAGTAGATTTAAAAACACCTTTAAAACCCAATGAAACCTACACCATTAATCTAGAATATATTGTACAAATACCAAAAGATAAATTTACAAGTTACGGCATTTCGGAAACTGGAGATTTAAGCCTGCGATATTGGTACATAACCCCTGCGGTTTACAATGGCAAATGGCAGTATTACAGCAATAAGAATTTAGACGATTTATTTGTCCCTAAAGCAGACTTGAATTTAGAGATAAGCTGTCCTAAAGGTTATACCATTACTTCAGAATTAAATATAAGTAACAAAACCCAAAGCACTAAAAAACAAACCGTTACCCTAAAAGGAAAAAACAGAATAGACAGTAAATTGTTTTTAAGTAAAGTTTCAGATTTCGAAACCATACAAACCCAAGGCTTATCATTAATATCGAATATAAAAAATGGAGAACTGGACGTTTTAGACAAGGTTTTAATCACCGAGAAAATAACCAAATTCCTATTTAATAACTTTGGCAAGTATCCGCACGAAAAACTGGTGTTAAGCAACATCGATTACAATAAAGACCCTATTTATGGCTTAAATTTTCTGCCCAGTTTTATTAAACTTTACCCCAATCATTTTCAATACGAATTAAAACTTCTAAAAGTCGCACTGCACAATTACCTGGAAAGCACCTTGTTAATAAACCCAAGAAAAGACCAATGGCTGTTTGATGGCATACAAATTTATTATTTAATAAATTATGTTGAAGCCCATTACCCAAACATGAAATTTCTTGGTTCGCTAGCAGATTTTTGGGGCGTTAGGTCGTTTCATGCTGCAAACATGTCTTTTAACGATAAATACATATTCGCGTTTATGACGATGGCAAGAACCAACAGAGACCAGCCCTTAACCATGGCCAAAGACTCTCTGCTTAAATTTAATGCCAGCATAGCAAATAAGTACAAAGCTGCGGTTGGCCTTAAATATTTAGATGATTTTATAAATGACAGCATTTTAGAAAACACGCTAAAATCATTTTTAGAGCAAACAAAACTTAAGCAAACATCGCCCAAAGCCTTTGAAGCTTATATAAAAACAAAAACACAAAAAGATATCGATTGGTTTTTTAAAGATTATATAAACACCAGAAAAAAAATAGACTTTAAAATAAAAAAGGTTAAAAAAACAGAAGACTCCATAACCTTAACCATAAAGAACAAAAGAAATAACAGTATGCCTATTTCTTTATACACATTGAACAACGACAGCATTATTTCTAAATCTTGGATAGAAAATGTTACAAAAAGCAAAACGATTACCATACCACGAAACAATGGCAATAAGCTGGTTTTAAATTACGAACAAATCATTCCAGAGCAGAATTTAAGAGACAACTGGAAATCGCTGAAAGGCTTCTTTTTTAACAACAAACCCTTACAATTCAGGCTTTTTAAAGATATTGAAGACCCTAATTACAACCAAGTATTCCTAATGCCACTAGCCGAATTTAATAACATTTACGATGGCATTACTTTTGGAATAAAAGCCTACAACACCACACTGCTTAGAAAACAGTTTAATTATAAAATACAACCCCGATACGCCTTAAAATCGAAATCCTTTACCGGTGCAGCTTCGGCATCAGTAACCCACTATTTACAAAACAGCAACCTTTATTCTATAAATTACGGAATACAAGGCAGCTACACCTCTTTTGCAGAAGATCTATTTGTTAGAAAAATAATACCATCGCTAACATTTTTATTTAGAAATGACAATGATTTTAGATCGAACAAACGCCAACGCTTAAAGTTAAGATATATAGACATTCACAGAGACAAAGACCTAA
Organism: Gelatiniphilus marinus; assembly: GCF_042684345.1. Taxonomy (NCBI): domain Bacteria; kingdom Pseudomonadati; phylum Bacteroidota; class Flavobacteriia; order Flavobacteriales; family Flavobacteriaceae; genus Gelatiniphilus; species Gelatiniphilus marinus. The sequence continues at coordinate 1,047,639 of NZ_JBHULK010000001.1, forward strand.
ACAACATAACAAACGCAGACGAGCCCAACTACAACATATTTAACGTAAACTACTTAAACTCTAACGACAACCTAATAAACTTTAGCAAGTGGTCCACAGACTTGCAAATAGCCAAAACATTCAGTAAAGTTTCATTTAATTACGAATACAGAAAGCTATTTGAAAGCAACAGGCAATTAAACCTAAGATTTTACACCGGCGCCTTTTTAAGCAACAGAACCGATATCACTTCAGATTATTTTAGCTTTGCACTCGATAGGCCAACCGATTATTTATTTGATTACAACTACTTGGGGCGTTCTGAAGCCACCGGAATATTCAGCCAACAGTACATAACCGCAGAAGGCGGCTTTAAATCGAAACTAAAAACCCCATTTGCAAACCAATGGATTAGCACATTTAACGCCAGCACGACACTATGGAAATACATTTTGGCATACGGCGATATGGGCTTTGTAAAAAATAAATTTGATAACCCAAAATTTGTTTACGATTCGGGTATTAGAATCAATCTGGTAACTGATTATTTTGAAATCTATTTCCCCATATATTCAAATTTGGGCTGGGAAATTGGGCAACCTCACTACGACCAAAAAATAAGATTCAAGTTTACCGTAGATCCGCAATCGCTATTAGGGCTATTTAGAAGACGCTGGTATTAAAACCCAAATCCTTTAAGCTATTTTCATTAAATCTGTTGTTTTATTAAACTATTAACAATTCAATTAAAATAAAATACGAATTTATAAGAATTACTCAATTTGTTTATATATCTAATAATTGTAAAAACGACAAAATTTAACTACTTTTGCAAATGTAAAAACCCTTAAAAATGCAAACCATTCCAGATTTGAAAAACAACATCTCTTTTGAAGATTTTAAAGCAGAGGTCCTAAACGATTACACCATTGCTGTAAGAAGTAGAGAATGTAGTTTACTGGGGCGTCGCGAGGTATTAACCGGTAAAGCAAAATTTGGCATTTTTGGAGACGGTAAAGAGCTGCCTCAACTAGCCATGGCCAAAGCCTTTTTAAAGGGCGATTGGAGGTCTGGTTACTACCGCGACCAAACCTTTATGATGGCCATTGGAGAACTAAACCCAGAGCAGTTTTTTTCAGGACTTTACGCCAACACAGACATTAACCTGGAACCAATGTCTGCAGGCCGCCAAATGGGAGGGCATTTTACAACCCACAGTCTAGATGATAACGGAAATTGGAAAGACTTAACCACCCAATACAACTCCAGTGCAGACATCTCTTGTACCGCTGGACAAATGCCGCGTTTATTGGGGTTGGCACAGGCTTCAAAAATATTTAGGGAAGTTAAAGGCATTAACACCAGTAATTTTTCTAATAACGGAAACGAAGTTGCTTGGGGCACCATAGGCAATGCCAGTACAAGCGAAGGCTTGTTTTTCGAAACCATAAATGCCGCTGGCGTTTTACAAGTACCAATGGTTATTAGCATTTGGGACGACGAATACGGTATTTCGGTACACGCTAAACATCAAACTACCAAAGAAAATATCTCTGAAATATTAAAAGGGTTTCAACGCGACAAAACCAACAAAGGTTTTGAGATTCTACGTGTTAAAGGTTGGGATTATGCCAATCTTGTTGAAACCTACCAAGAAGCCTCTACCATTGCCAGAGAAGAACATGTACCGGTACTTATACACGTTACAGAATTAACCCAACCCCAAGGGCACTCTACTTCTGGTTCGCACGAACGCTACAAGTCTCCAGAGCGCTTGGAATGGGAAAAGAAAACCGACTGCAACCTATTAATGCGCCAATGGATTATTGAAAGCGGTATTGCCACCAACGAAACACTTACAGATATAGAGCGCCAACAAAAAAAAATAGTTAGAACAGCAAAAAACAAAGCATGGAGCGACTTTTTACAACCCATACTTAAAGAAAAACAGCAATTAATCTCTATATTGAACAGCGTTGCAAACACAAGCAGCAATGGGGTGTTTGTTAAGCCCCTTATAAATAGCTTATCTACCATAAACGAACCTTCCAGAAAAGACATTATCTCGCATGCCAGAAAAGCATTAAGGCACACTTTAGGAGAGAACAACGAAGCCAAAGAGCAACTGGCCACATGGATAGATACTACTATTGAAGCTTTACAACCAAAATTCAGCTCGCATTTATATTCCAATACCAAACAGTCCCCAACTCTTGTAAAGGAAATAAAACCTTGTTATGATGTTGACGCACCCCAAGTAGATGGACGCATTATTTTGCGCGATAATTTCGATGCTATTTTCAATACCTATCCAGAGGCCTTAATATTTGGTGAAGACTCAGGAGCTATTGGCGATGTTAACCAAGGTCTAGAAGGCTTACAAGAAAAATACGGTGAGCTTAGAGTAGCCGATGCAGGAATACGCGAGGCCACCATAGTAGGCCAAGGTATTGGTATGGCATTACGCGGTTTGCGACCCATTGCAGAAATACAGTATTTAGACTACATTATGTACGCCCTACAAATTATTAGCGACGACTTGGCCACAACGCATTACAGAACAAAAGGCAAACAAAAAGCACCTTTAATCTTAAGAACACGTGGGCACCGGCTAGAAGGCATCTGGCATTCTGGTTCTCAAATGGGTGGCATCATCAATTTAGTACGCGGTGTTCATGTTTTAGTGCCAAGAAACATGACCAAAGCCGCTGGCTTTTACAACACCCTTTTGCAAGGAGACGACCCCGCATTAGTAATTGAATGCCTTAATGGCTATAGGCTAAAAGAGAAAATGCCCAATAATTTAAGTGCTATTAAAACACCTATTGGCGTGGTTGAAACCTTAAAAACCGGTACAGATATTACACTGGTATCTTACGGCTCTACACTTCGAATTGTACAGGAAAGCGCCAAAGAATTGCTCTCGGTTGGTATAGATGCCGAAGTAATTGATGTACAGTCTTTATTACCATTCGATTTAAACCACGACATAGTAAAAAGCATAGCCAAAACCAATCGAGTTATGGTTATAGATGAAGATGTTCCCGGTGGCGCATCGGCCTATATTTTAAACGAAATATTAAACACCCAAAACGCGTATCAATATCTAGATGGGCAACCCAAAACCCTAACCGCAAAGGCGCACAGACCTGCCTATAGCAACGATGGCGATTATTTCTCGAAGCCATCGGCCGAAGATATTTTTGAAGCCGTTTACGAGGTCATGCACGAAGCCAACCCAGAAAACTACCCAAAATTAAGGTAATTAAATCCATATAAAAGCCCACAAGAGTTTATTCCATATAAAGCAAAAAGGTTTTATTTATAAATTTAACCTAAATAGCAAATTTCTTTTTTTAACTTGCTGCATGCTTATTTTAATAGCTTAATTAAAACCATAACATTTACGACAAAAGCCTTTGTTTTTTCGCTTAACGCGGAAATTAACAAATAATAAACAAAATGAAAGCAGTATCGGTAACGGTAATAAAAAAGGAATTACAGCATCAATCGGCAGACGAATTAATAAAACTTTGCTTGCGTTTATCGCGATTTAAAAAAGAAAACAAAGAACTGCTTACCTATTTATTGTTTGAATCATTCAATGAAGACGGTTATATCGCATCGGTTAAAAATTATATTGATGAGGAATTTGAAACCATTAATACAAAAAGTTATTTTTACATTAGAAAAAGCGTTCGGAAAATTTTAAAAAACATAAAAAAGTACATCCGGTATTCACAAAAAAAGGAAACCGAAGTGGAACTACTGCTCTACTTCTGCCAGAAATTAAAAGACTTTTCTCCAAACATAAAATACAGTACTCAATTGCAAAACACCTATAACCGCCAAATCCTTTTAACAAAAAAGGCAATAGCGACCTTGCACGACGATTTGCAATACGATTATAATTTGATGTTAGAGGATTTGCAAGCTTAAAAACAAGTGTTAACCAAAATTTGCTATATTATGGCAGCAAGCTATAACAACACAGAACAAAACAAATAGAAAATATTATGCCACAGGTTTTTAAAAGGTAAAAAAAACCAAAAATGAGTCTAGTTAAAACATATAAAAAAGTAAACAGCTACAAGGATGAGCTAAGTTTTGGAATCTCCAAAATGGAAGCTATATACACCAAGCGAAACGGTAAAATAGACGAACCCCACAGACACGATTACTATACGGTTTTAATTATACATAAAGCAAAAGGGCTGCATAAAATAGACTTTAACGCGTATAGCTTATCTAAAAAACAAATTTTCTTTGTATCGCCCGGGCAGGTGCACCAAGTTATGGAGGCTGAAAAATCTTTTGGCTACTCAATGGTGTTTTCCAATCAGTTTTTGTTAGAAAACTCTATTCCGTTATCGTTTGTAGAAAACTTAAACCTTTTTCAAAACTACGGACAAAGCCCTCCTTTATCACCAAAGCACGAACAATTTAAAGCCATAGATAACTTTGCCAATCAAATTTTTAAACTCTTCAATAGCGAAAACAACATGAAATTCTTGTCTATTGGCGCATTTTTAAAACTGTTACTTATAGAATGCAACAATGTTTGTGCCATAAACCCCATAGAATCTGATGTCGATACAACTGGAGAAAGCCTAATCAGGGCATTTAAAAAAGGGGTTGAAAAAAATTATAAAAAAGAACACTCCACTACATTTTACGCTAACAAGCTTCATATTACACCAGACCATTTAAACCGAACGGTAAAAGCTCGCATCGGTAAAACCGCAAAAGACTACATTCAAACCAGAATAATAACCGAAGCTAAACGGTTACTCTATTTTACTGCCTTATCGAATAAAGAAATTGGCTACGAATTAGGCTTTAACGAGCCTGCCAATTTTAGTGCGTTTTTTAAAAAACACACGCAAGTATCGCCTTCAAACTTCAAGAAAAACGAAAAAAAGCATTAAATATCGTTTTTTTATAAGTTTCTACCTTTTTTTTATATTCTAAGGTTTTTTTAACCGCCCCATCTTTGCATCATAAAAATAAAACAAACTAAGATGCAGGCAAGTATAACTAATAAAAAAACCATGAACAAAATAATTCACAAAGCAGAAACAAGAGGACACGCCAATCACGGTTGGTTAAACTCGTACCACACCTTTAGTTTTGCCAATTATTACAATCCGGAAAGAATTAATTTTGGCGCACTTCGTGTCTTAAACGACGACCGTGTACAAGCAGGAATGGGGTTTGGCACGCATCCGCACGATAACATGGAAATCATTTCAATTCCGTTAGATGGCGATTTAGAACACAAAGACAGTATGGGCAATGTGGCCGTAATTAAAGAAGGCGATGTGCAAGTAATGAGTGCTGGAACGGGCATAACGCATTCAGAAAAAAACAAAAACAAAGACAAAGAAGTAAAATTTCTTCAGATTTGGGTGTTTCCAAAAACAAAAAATGTAACACCTCGATACGACCAAATTTCTATCAGGGAAATCGCCAAAGACAATAAATTCTACCAAGTGCTTTCTCCAAATAAAAACGACCAAGGTGTTTGGTTGCATCAAGATGCTTGGTTTCATTTAGGGAATTTTACAAAAGGAAACACCGATGAATACAAAATCAAAAAAAACGGCAATGGCGTTTATGCGTTTATCTTAAATGGTGAAGTGGAAATTGATGGCGAAAAATTATCTAAAAGAGACGGAATAGGTATTTGGGACACAGAAAGTATTAGTGTAAAAGCCACAGAAAATGCTCGTGTACTTTTAATGGAAGTACCAATGACAATGTAAACAAACCATTTAATTACAATCTTTAAATTTTAAAAACCTTATAATGGAAACAACAATAAAACAACAAGAAAACAAAGGTTTTGCAGTAGCTAGAGAAGGTAGTGAACGAGCTGGTATAATGACTTACTCGATACCTTCCCCAAGTTTTATTATTATAGATCATACAGAAGTAGAGCTACCATTTAAAGGAAAAGGAGTTGGTAAACAATTGCTCTATAAGATTGTGGAAATGGCAAGAGAGAAAAACATAAAAATAATACCATTATGTCCATTTGCAAATGCCATGTTTAAAAAATCAGCAGATATTAAAGACGTTTTAAAACAATAATAAATTAACCGTTTAATCAGTAAAAAAAATGAAAAAAACAACAAAGCACATGTTCTATTCAGGCGATTACCCTAGTAACGTAAATAACGCTCTTTTAATACTACGCGTAGTAATCGGAATTTTTATGCTAACCCACGGCTGGGGCAAACTAGTAACTTTATTTGGCAGCGGCCCAATACAATTTCCAGATCCATTGGGCGTTGGGGCAACGGCTTCTTTGGCACTTACCGTATTTTCAGAAGTTGTCTGTTCTATATTGCTAATTTTAGGTTTGGCCACCCGTTTTGCAGCAATACCCTTGTTAATAACCATGCTGGTTGCAGCCTTTGTTATACACGCAAACGATGGCTTTGCTAAGCAAGAATTTGCACTTCTGTATGCGGTAATATACCTAAGCATTGCAATAATAGGTGCTGGTAAATACTCTTTAGATTATTTGCTATCGAAAAATAAATAAAAATAAAAACATAAAAATTATAAAAAATGAACAATACAAATTGGTCAATAGACAACGCACATTCAGAAATTGCTTTTAAGGTAAAGCACATGATGATTTCTACAGTAACAGGTCATTTCGAAGATTTTCAGGCAACTGCAAAAACACATGGATATAATTTTAATAATGCCAGTTTTCAATTTAGTGCTAAAACCGCATCTATAAATACCAAAAACAAAGACAGAGATGCCCATTTAAAATCGGACGACTTTTTTAATGCTGAAAAATTTCCCGAACTAAAATTTACATCAAAATCATTTAATGGCGATGAATTAATTGGCGATTTAACCATAAGAGACGTAACCAAAGAAATTACCTTAGATGTAGATTTTAATGGAATAGCCGTTGACCCTTATGGACAAACAAAAGCTGGTTTTGAAATTACCGGGAAACTTAACAGAAAAGACTACAACCTTACTTGGAGCGCCGTTACAGAAGCGGGCAGCATTGTCGTATCAGACACGGTAAAGTTGGTAATTGATGTACAATTAATAAAACAATCTTAACTAAATCATGCAATTAATAGAAAACTTAAAATGGCGCTATGCCACCAAAAAGTTTGATGCTTCAAAAAAAGTAGCGCAACACCACATAGATTATATAAAAGAAGCGGTACAGCTATCTGCCTCTTCTTATGGCCTTCAACCTTATAAAGTCCTGGAAATCAAAAGTCCTGAAATAAGAGAACAACTAAAACCCTTATCCTGGAATCAAACACAAATTACAGAGGCTTCGCATTTATTTGTATTTTGTAATACTGTTGAAGTAACAGATAAAGATGTTGATGATTTGATGCAATTAAAAGCCAAAACCAACAATATTCCAATCGAAAATATCTCGGGTTATGGCAATTTTGTAAAAGGCAAAATCAAAGAAAAATCGGCAATTGAAATGTTTTATTGGACAGCCAAACAAACCTACATTGCACTATCAAACGCAATAACTGCCTGCGCAACATTACAAATAGACTGTACACCCATGGAGGGTTTCGATGCAAATGCCATCAATGAAAAATTAAAGCTAAAGGCAAAAGGGCTAAATGCCACTGTATTACTAGCAGTTGGTTATAGACATTCTGAGGATACAGCACAAAACCAAAAAAAAACAAGAAAAACCATTGATACAATTTTTGAAGAACTCAAATAACTTAAAAAAACATCAATACAAAAAAGCAACAACGGTTTGGGAGACATCTCAAATCGTTGTTGTGAATTATAAAATTGCTATCAACTCTAAATTATAAACTCTAAATTAGCCATGGCGTTAGCACAAACCCATTAAACTTAAGTCCCTAACAAATAAAGGTATTAATTATTCTTTTAAGTTTTATAAATTACAATGCATTATTTTATCTTTGCGGGCTTAACACCATTTTGATTTATGAAGATTTCATACAACTGGCTAAAACAGTTTATAAAAACAGATTGGACCCCAGAACAAACCAGCGAACTGCTTACCGATTTAGGACTTGAAGTTGAAGGCATTGAAGCCTACCAATCGGTTAAAGGCGGATTGGAAGGCGTTGTGGTTGGAGAAGTTTTAACCTGCGTTAAACACCCAAACGCCGATAAATTAAAACTAACCACCGTAAACATTGGTGGCGATGCGCCATTGCAAATAGTTTGCGGTGCCCCCAATGTAGCTGCCGGACAAAAAGTACCTGTAGCCACAATAGGAACAACATTATATACTGAAGAAGGCGAGCCTTGGACCATTAAAAAAGGAAAGATTCGCGGCGAAGAAAGCCACGGCATGATTTGTGCCGAAGACGAACTGGGATTAGGAAAATCGCACGACGGCATTATGGTTTTAGATGATAAAATCAAGGTTGGCACACCTGCTGCCGATATTTTTGATATTGAAAACGATCAAGTTTTCGAAATCGGGTTAACTCCAAACCGCGCCGATGCCATGAGCCACTACGGTACTGCTCGCGATTTAAAAGCTGGATTAATTCAAAAAGATATTAATTTAGAACTTATAACGCCATCGGTAAGTGCCTTTCGTGTAGATAATAGAACATTAAAAATAGATATTGAAGTAAAAAACAAAGATCTGGCCCCGCGCTACTGTGGTCTTACCATTTCTGGGGTAAAAGTAAAAACTTCTCCTTCATGGCTGCAACACCGCCTAAAAGCAATTGGCCTAAGCCCTATTAACAATATTGTAGATGCCACAAATTACGTACTGCACGAACTGGGGCAACCACTACATGCCTTTGATGCCTTAAAAATTTCTGGCAATAAAATTGAAGTTAAAACAGTTGATGCGGGAACTAAATTTACAACTTTAGATGGTGTTGAGCGCGAATTGCACGAAGACGACTTAATGATCTGCGATGCCGAAAAACCCATGTGTATCGCTGGTGTTTTTGGCGGCATTGACTCTGGCGTATCAAACACCACCACAAGTATTTTTTTAGAAAGTGCTTTTTTTAACCCTATAACGGTGCGTAAATCGGCAAAACGCCACGGCTTAAATACCGATGCCTCGTTTAGGTTTGAGCGTGGCATAAACCCCAACATCACAGAATATGCCCTAAAACGTGCCGCTTTATTAATCCAAGAATTGGCCGGTGGCGAAATTACATGTGATATTATTGATGTGTATCCCAATAAAATTGAGGACTTTCAAGTACGTTTAAGCTTCGACAATGCCAAGAAATTAATTGGCGAAGAAATCCCTAAAGAAACCATTAAGCGCATTTTAACCTCGCTGGATATTAAAGTAAACAATGTTACCGAAACCGGATTGGGCGTAACCGTTCCTGCTTACAGAAACGATGTACAGCGCGAAGCCGATATTATTGAAGAGATTTTACGTGTTTACGGCTATAACAATGTTAAAACCAGCAAAAAGCTTAACGCGTCTATTTCCAGTACATCCCGATTTGAAGACCATAGAATACAGAAAATTATTGGTAACCAATTGGCAGCCCAAGGCTATTTTGAAATCCTTTCAAACTCCTTAACAAACCCAAATTATACGGCCTTAAGCGAGCAATTAAAAGACGAGCACAATATTACCATACTTAACCCTTTAAGTAACGATTTATCGGTGTTGCGCCAATCTTTATTGTTTTCTGGACTGGAAGCCGTTTCGCACAATATCAACAGGAAACGCCAAGATTTAAAATTATTCGAATTTGGCAAAACCTACCACCATTACAACCAAACCAGAGCAGAAAACAAGCATTTGGCACTTTTTGTAACAGGTAACCAACATAAAGAAAGCTGGAATGTGGCTTCAAAAAAGAGCGATTTCTTTTTCTTAAAAGGAAGTGTTAGCGCATTATTAAACCGTTTAGGCATTGCAAGATACAACGAAACACCCATTAAAAGCGATTTATTTAGCGAAGGCCTAAGTTTAAGCTTGGGCAAAACCAAATTAGTTGATCTTGGATTGGTAAAAAAATCCATTATAAAACATTTTAACATTTCGCAAGATGTACTGTTTGCCGTTTTTAATTGGGATGCTATTTTAGAAGCTTTAAAACACCACAGCATTACTTTTAAGGCCATACCCAAATACCCGGAAGTAAGACGCGATTTTGCGCTACTTTTAGACGATGCCGTTACATTTGGGTCTATTTACAAAATAGCCAAACAAACCGAGAAGCAATTGCTTAAAGACGTAAATTTATTTGATGTTTATCAAGGTAAAAACCTACCAAAAGGCAAAAAAAGTTATGCCGTTGGTTTTACCTTTCAAGACGAAAACAAAACACTTACCGATAAACAAATCGATAAAATTATGAACAAGCTTAAAACCAATTTTGAAAAACAACTTGGTGCAGAGTTAAGGTAATTCTTATAAAATTTATTTAAAGCCAGCGAAAGCTGGCTTTTTTTGTATTTATATATTTTGTATCTTTAGTAAACAACTTTTAAAACCCATTGCTATGTCTGATTCCAATTATATTAAAATTTTCACAGGGAGCCTTATTAACGTACAGCGTATAATTTCAGATCTGGAAAAAATAGATATTAGCCCTGTTATTAAAGACCAAAACGAATCGGGGCTTGACCCAAAGATATATGGTGGCCACTTGCTAAAGGAAATTTATGTGCACAAAGACGAACTTGAAAAAGCCCATGCCATTATTAAAAACATAAATTAAAAAAATCCATCGCCATGCTAAATTCTAATTATATTAAAATTTTTACGGGAAGCTTTATTACCGTACAACGCATAATTTCTGAGTTGGAAAAAACAGGTATTATCCCCGTTGTTAAAGACGAATCAGAATCTGGTCGTTTAGCTGGTTTTGGTCCATCCTTTCCGGGTCAACAAGAATTATATGTGCATAAAGACGAACTCGACAAAGCTGTTGAAATTGTTGAAACTATCAATGCTGATTTGAAAATATAGAGCCATTGCGAGATTTTTAAATAAAAATCGTGGCAATCTGTTTATTTTAAATTAGAATCTTAATGTTAGTTTCAATTTAAAAGATTACTACACTTCGACTGCGCTCAGTGCAGATCAGTTTACTCTTATTATTAGCATGGGTAAATTAAGCAGTAACCGCATACATTTTATTGCGCAGTTCCTTTATTTTGGGATCTTGCATATATTCATCAAAAGTAGTGTGCCTATCTATAATGCCATTTGGAGTTAACTCCACCACCCTATTGGCAACGGTTTGCGCAAACTCATGGTCGTGTGTTGTAAAAAGCACTGTGCCTTTAAAGTTTTTAAGCGAGTTGTTAAACGCCGTAATACTCTCTAAATCTAAGTGGTTTGTTGGCTCGTCTAGCATTAAAACATTAGCCCTTGTCATCATCATTTTGCTAAGCATACAACGTACTTTTTCGCCTCCTGATAATACCGACGATTTTTTAAAGGCCTCTTCTCCGCTAAAAATCATTTTACCCAAAAAACCTCTAATGTTCACCTCTTCGCGTTCTTCTTCGGTTTTTGCCCATTGGCGCAACCAATCTATAAGTGTTAAATCGTTGTTGAAATATTCGCTGTTATCAAGCGGTAAATACGATTGTGTGGTTGTAACGCCCCATGCAAATTTACCGGATTCAGCTTTTTCTTTATTGTTTAAAATTTGATAAAATGCCGTTGTTGCTCTAGAATCTCTGGAGAAAACAACCACTTTTTCACCTTTATTCAAATTAAGATCGATATCTTTAAACAACACATCGCCGTCTATTGAAGCAGCTAAACCGTTAATGTTTAGTATTTGGTCTCCGGCCTCTCGATCGCGTTCAAAAATTATGGCGGGATAACGGCGACTGGTTCGTCTAATATCGGCAATATTAAGCTTTTCGATCATTTTCTTTCTACTGGTGGCTTGCTTGCTTTTTGCAACATTGGCAGAAAAACGACGTATAAATTCTTCGAGTTCCTTTTTCTTTTCCTCGGCTTTTTTGTTTTGTTGTGCATGCTGTCTTGCAGCCAATTGAGACGACTCGTACCAAAAGGTATAATTACCAGAATAATGGTTTATTTTTCCGAAATCGATATCAGAGATATGAGTACAAACGGCATCTAAAAAGTGTCTGTCGTGAGACACCACAATTACACAGTTATCGTAATTGGCCAAGAAATTTTCTAACCACGAAATGGTTTCGTAATCTAAATCGTTGGTTGGCTCATCCATAATCAACACATCCGGATTTCCAAATAAGGCCTGCGCTAATAGTACACGTACTTTTTGTTTTCCGTCTAAATCTGCCATCAAGGTATAGTGATGCTCTTCTTTAATGCCTAAGTTAGATAGCATGGATGCGGCATCGCTATCGGCGTTCCAACCGTTCATTTCTTCAAACTGTACTTGAAGCTCTCCAATTTTTTCAGCATTTTCATCGGTATAATCAGCGTAAAGGGCATCAATTTCAGTTTTTATTTTAAATAAGGGTTTGTTTCCCATTAAAACAGTTTCCAACGCACTGTGGTCGTTATACAAATTATGGTTTTGTTCTAACACAGACATACGTTTGCCAGCCTCTAAAGACACATGGCCGGATGTGGGCTCCATTTTTCCGGAAATAATCTTTAAAAAAGTTGACTTTCCAGCACCATTGGCTCCAATTATGCCATAACAATTACCATTATTAAAGGCGGTATTTACTTCATCAAAAAGTACACGCTTCCCGAATTGTACTGATAAGTTAGAAACTGATAACATAGTATATATTTAATTTTTTGCAAAAGTAGAAAATTCAAACCACAAGTCGAAACTTCCATTACTTATTTTTGCAATGTTACTAAGCCTAAAACCATAGGTTTAACATTTAACAACGCCTTAACAGCACTTTATAAATACAAGCTATATTTTTGTTTTTGTTGAGCATTGATGCTAAAAAACCGAAGCGGGACTATGAAATTATTTTATTGTACACTACTTATTGCAATAACCCTATTGGGATGTAAACAAGATGGCACCAATAACAATGGCGACTATGCTTATTTGGGTGGCGAAATTATTAATGCCAATGGTAATTTTGTGGTGCTCTCTAAATCCAAACATATTATAGATACCATTAGGCTAGACGGCAACAGCCGTTTTATTTATAAAATAAACAACTTAAAACCTGGCATTTACACGTTTAAACATGGAGGCGAGCTGCAAATGGTATTGCTAGAACCTAAAGACAGTATTATGCTTAGGTTAAATACTTTAGAGTTTGACGAGTCGTTGGTTTACACCGGCAAGGGCGCAAAAAAAAACAACTACTTAATTAACGAGTTTTTACAAAACGAAATTGAAGAAAAAAAGATTTTTAAATTCTGCCAATTAAGTGCAGGGGCTTACCAAAAAGAAATAGAAAACCTAAAAAACAAAAAACACAAAAAGCTTAAGGATTTTAAAAACAAATATGATACCTCAGAGCTGTTTAACAAAATTGCACTTGCCAATATTGAGTATTACTATTATTTTAACAAAGAAATCTATCCGTTTGTACATTATGGACATAATAAAAACGACATATTAGAAGGCCTTCCCAAAGACTTTTACAACTACAGGAAAAACATTAACTACAACGATACTTTTTTAAAAGACTACCATATTTACAATACATTTTTACGGTGGAATTTTAGCAATATTGCCCTTAACGAGCATTATAAACACGCTAATAACAATGGTTTTAAAAGCTCTAATATTTGCTATAATCTAGACCGGCTTGCATTAATTGATAGTTTGGTAACAGATACCCAAATAAAGGAAGAACTGTTGCACCACTATACAATAAACTTTTTAAATAAAAGCAACAACGAAAAAAACAATACCACCATTCTAAATTATTACTTAAACAAAAGTTCCAATAAAAAGGGCAAAGCAATGGTTACCCATTACGCCAATACTTTAAACAAGTTAAAAACGGGTGCCTCTTTCCCAGAAATACAACTTATAGATAGCAATAATACCGAAACCAGTATTACTACACTTATTAACTCTCCAACCGTAATTAGTTTTTGGTCGCAATCTTATTACGATCATTTTAAAGAAAGCCAACATAAAATTAGCGAGCTGCGTTCCAAATACCCAGAAGTAAGGTTTATTGCTATTAATGTTGATGATTATGGTTTGGACTCTTCATTAAAAGCATTAAAACGCAACCGTTTTTCGTTTAAAAACCAGTATCAATTTAAAAACCCAAAAGCCTCAAAAGAAGTGCTGGCCATTTACCCTATGGTTAAAGCTTTTATTGTAGATGAAAACAAAAAGATAGTAAACAGCAAAACCAATATTTTTGCCCGAAATTTTGAAGAACAGCTTTTGGGTTTAATAAATAGGTAAAAAAAAACCTCAATTTTTTTTATTTAGTTGAGGCTTTTTTATATTGAAAAAACGAATACGTTTTAGTTTCCTTTTTTGTAGTCTTCTAAAAATTTGGCTAAACCAATGTCGGTTAATGGGTGTTTTAACAAGCCTTCAATAGAGCTTAGTGGCCCCGTCATAACATCGGCACCTAATTTAGCGCAATCTATTACATGCATGGTATGTCTTACTGAAGCTGCTAAAATTTGAGTATTAAAAGCGTAGTTATCATAAATATGTCTAATTTCTGAAATCAAGTTTAATCCATCGGTAGATATATCGTCTAATCGCCCAATAAACGGCGACACATAAGTAGCGCCAGCTTTGGCCGCCAATAAGGCTTGACCGGGAGAAAACACTAGGGTAACATTAGTTTTTATTCCTTTTTCGGCAAAATATTTACAGGCCTTAACACCATCTTTAATCATGGGTAGTTTTACAACAATTTGCTCGTGCAATTCGGCCAATGCCTCGCCTTCTCTAACCATACCTTCAAAATCTGTAGCAATAACTTCGGCACTTACATCGCCATCTACAATATTACAAATATCAACGTAGTGCTTTAAAATGTTATCGTGTCCGGTAATGCCTTCTTTGGCCATTAACGATGGGTTTGTGGTAACGCCATCAAGCACACCAAGGTCTTGCGCTTCTTTTATCTGATTAAGATTTGCAGTATCAATAAAAAATTTCATTTGTATATATTTAGTTGTGATAAATTCTTTGCGAATTTACAACTAAAACAGACCTCCAGAAGAAAATTTAATTAAAATATATTAACAATTTTAAATATGTATTCGTTGTTATTTAATGGCAATGGTATAAGTCTTCGAGGTACTGTCGCTGCACAAAGAATCGTCGTACCTTTCATTACCAAATTCATCGTAATAATACCCGTTTGGCGGATCGACATCCAAATATACTGTAAAGGTATATCTGCCCGCTTTGGTTGGCATGCCTTCAATAAACACTTCTCTGAAATCAATAATTACTTCCAAGCCATCGGGAATTTTTCCTCGAACATCAAAATGGTAGTCGTAGGCATTGTCTTGGGGTTCATTCTTTATTTCTGCATATATTTTTTCTGAATAATATTGATTAACGCCACCAACAGCTAGTTTTTCATCGGATAGAACAGGGCGTACATTAATAATACAATCGACAACGTTTTCGCAATTAGTGAACGTAAAAAAGGAAAGCAAAAGCATGAGGCGTATTGATTGTTTCATGATGAAAGATTTTTTTGAAACCTTATATCAAATAACATACCATAAAAAATATTAAAGTTTAACATTGGTTAGCTTTGACAGTAAACAAAAACAAGTTTATTGGTTTATTACTGGCATTGGCGGATTATTGCGTTAGGGATTGCAGTGAAAATCCTTTTTGCGAGGCACGAACAAAAAGATTGTAACGAAAAGCCCGACCCGCAGGGAAACGCCAAAAAATTGTTAAAGCTTGTAATGATTCATCAACAATTTTTCGTAAACCTTATCGGGAAGAATCCGTTTTAGCACAATAGAAAACTTTTGCATAAACTCCCCTACTTTATAATGTACTTTTGGGTTTTTGGTGTTTATGATTTTAAATATAGCTTCAGCCATTAGGTTTGGGTTGCTTCCAGAATCGACATGTTCGTTCATTAATTCTAAAGTTTTGCCGTAGGTTTTTTTATAGGGCGAATCGTTTAAAAGTGGCGCATGGTATCTGCCAGCTGCAATGTTGGTGGCGAAATCCCCGGGTGCAACGTTCGTCATATTTATATTAAAGTTTTTAAGCTCCATTCTAAAGGCTTCGGTTAAAAGCTCTAAAGCGCCTTTACTGGCGCTGTAAATACCGCGATACGGCAAACCCATGTAGCCCGCAATAGATGTTACGTTTACAATTAAACCCGATTGTTGCTTGCGCATTTGTGGCAAAACTGCTTTGATAACGTTTATGGGACCAAAAAAATTGGTATCGAAATTGGCTTTAATTTCTGCCTCTGGGATTTCTTCTATGGGGCCTGTAATGCCTGCGCCTGCGTTGTTTATTAGCACATCTAAGCACCCTTCTTTTTCAATTACTAACTTTACTGTACTGGTTATGGTTGTAATATCTTTAACATCTAGTGCTAAAATTGGGAACTTGCTGTTTTTATAGTTATCTGGATTTCGGCTCGTGCCATAAACAGTAAAGCCTTTTTGGGTTAAATACTCGCCAACAGATTTTCCTATTCCCGATGAACCGCCGGTTATTAAAACAACTTTAGACATAAATATTAATAAAAAATTTAAAAAGGTAAAATTAATAATGATATCGATATAAATAGTATAAATGAAAAAAGATTTGTTGGTATTATTACCAACAAATCTTTTATATAATTTAAAAAACCCTTTTTATTTGGAAAGGATTTTAGGATAGTCTTAAAAAAGGCAAGCTACCTACATCACACCGCTACGACCATTTACCTTTGCTGCGTTCCCGCCCTGGAGGATTCAACAGGAGCTGGTTGTGTAGGACTTGCCGGCTGCAAAGATACAACCTTTTAAAATTTTCACAATAATTTTTTAAACTGTTTTTAAATAAATATCTTGCTTGAAAATTTAAGCTTATCATGTATTTCCTCAAACACCTCACAATCATATTTTTAGGTTTTTTTATATTATCCTGTGGATCAAATTCTGCCGAGAAAAAAAATGATTTTTCTATTAAAACCAATGCCCAGAAAGGTAATATTTCGATATCAGACACCTTAAACCTTTCCTTAGAAAATAAAAAAAAATACATAATTGATTCTGTAATCTATACTTTAAACGGAAAAAGAATTAGTAAAAGCTTCGCATTGCATACACACAAACTAGGTAAGTATGCTATTGAAGCTTCCGTTTTTTTTAACAACGGCAAGCAAACCGCAAATACCAGCATTACCATTTTAAATGATGTAGCCCCAAAAATATATACCTTTAATATTATTAACCAATATCCGCACGATATTACCTCGTACACCCAAGGGCTCGAGTTTTTTAACGATACCATATACGAAAGCACAGGGCAGTACCGAGAGTCTAAACTTAGAAAAGTGGACTACAAAACAGGTAAAGTGCTGAAAAATATAAATTTAGCCGATGAATATTTTGGTGAAGGTTTAACGATTTTGAATGATAAAATTTACCAGCTTACATGGCAAGAAAATACAGGCTTTGTTTACGACGTAAATACCTTAAACAAATTAAGCAGCTTTAAATACGGAAACAGTAAAGAAGGTTGGGGCTTATGTAATGATAAGAATATTATTTACAAAAGCGATGGTACAGAAAAAATATGGATACTGCACCCCGAAACCTTGGTTGAACAAGATTACATTCAAGTACTTACCAATAAAGGCAAAATAGGACGTATTAACGAACTGGAATGGATTAACGGAAAAATATACGCTAACATATACCAAAAAAACGGCGTTGCCATTATAAACCCAAAAAACGGCGCTGTTGATGCTGTTATAGATTTCTCTTCACTTAAAGAAAAAGTTACCCAACATAATAAATTAGATGTTTTAAACGGTATTGCCTACAACCCAGAAAATAAAACTATTTTTGTTACAGGTAAGCGCTGGGACAAATTGTTTGAAGTTAAAGTATTAAACAAATAATTGGCTAAACCCTTACAGCCATTGTTGTGGTTTAAAATGTACAATAGTTTTGTGTTATTGCTTAACTTTAAACACCAGCAATTAAACCTGTTTAATTTGGGCAAAATTAAAGTTAAAAAACCTAATTAAACAAATTGCAACATTTTAACTTAATACCAAATATGCCTCTTAAAATACTTCTAATTAGTGTATTTCTAATGTTTTTTACAACAAACCCTATTTGTGCCCAAACCATAAAAGTGGCTTGCGTTGGCAATTCGGTTACCTATGGCGCTGGTATTAAAGACAGGGCCACTAATGCTTACCCTGCCCAATTACAAAATTTACTAGGTAACAATTATGAAGTTGCCAATTTTGGGTTCTCTGGAGCAACCATGCTTAAAAACGGGCATAAACCGTATTGGGATAAAACTGAATTTAAAGCTTCGCAAAACTTTGCCCCTAACATCGTAATTATTCATTTAGGATTAAACGACCAAGGCAATAATAACTGGCCAAAACATAAAGACGAATTTATAGCCGATTATTTAGAGATGATTGCGCTGTATATAAATCTACCTTCAAAACCCAGAGTGATTATCTGTAAAATGACACCTACTTTTTCGGGGCATCATTGGTTTGAAGAAGGCATGCGAGAAAATTTTCAAGAAATTCAAGATAAAATTGAAACCATCGCTAAAACCGCAAACGTAGAGCTTATAAATCTGCACGAACCTTTATATCGTTTTCCAGAATATTTCCCAGACAATTTACACCCCACAAAACAAGGTGCTTATGTAATTGCAACTAAAGTTTATGGCGCAATTTCTGGCGATTTTGGCGGATTAAAACTTCCTGAATACTACGGCGAAAACATGGTGTTTCAGCGTAACGAACCCATTATTATTACTGGTACTGCCAACACAAGCGAAGTTATTTCGGTTAGTTTACACAATAATAAAGCAACTACAAAAGCAACAAAAAACGGTACTTGGCAAGTTACGCTTCCTGCCATGAAAGCTGGCGGTGCTTATAAGTTCTCTGTGACATCTCAAAGTTCTAAAAACATCACTTTCAACAAAGTGTTTGTTGGTGATGTTTGGCTGGCTTCAGGACAATCGAACATGGATTGGAAAGTCCATCAAATGCAATCGGCACCTTCCGTTGTAAAAGATTCACTTAATTCAAATGTTTTTGTGTTTTCTATGGATGCCAAAGTATTGCACGGAAACAAATATACCCAGCAAGATTTTGCAAAAATTAACGCAAACGATTATTTTAAATATTCGGGTTGGAGTAACCAAAAAGACGAGGTTTTTAAAAACTTTTCGGCAATAGCCTACGCCTATGCTTATCGCCTTCAAAAAGAACTAAATGTGCCCATTGGTATTATTTGCAATGCCGTTGGAGGTTCGCCCATACAAAGCTGGATAAGTAGAGAACGTATGGAGAAAACCCACGAAACTATTAGCATGCTTAACGATTTGTGGCTAAATCCATTGGTAGATTCTTGGAACTCGAAACGTAAATCTGAGAATTTCAATTTTAATAAAAACTTAAAAAACAGACATCCTTACGATCCAACATTTTTATTTGATGCAGGAATTTCGCCACTCAAAAATTTTAATTTTAAAGGCGTTATTTGGTATCAAGGCGAATCGAATGCAGAGCGCGAAGATTTATATACTCGATTATTTAAAATGCTTGTAAACGATTGGCGAACTCATTTTAAAAAGCCCGAACTTCCGTTTTATTATGTGCAGTTAAGTAGCATCAATCGCCCCAATTGGGGTGCGTTTAGAAATGCGCAACGTAAATTATTAACTATTAAAAACACAGGAATGGCGGTTTCTTATGATGCGGGACACAAAACCGACGTGCATCCTACGCAAAAATGGATTGTTGGCGAGCGATTGTCTAAAATTGCACTTGCAAAATTATATAACAAACCAATTGCTTTTTCGGGTCCTTTACTCGACTTTGTAAACGTAATCGACAGTAAACTAGAAGTCCATTTTAAACATGCCGAAGGTTTAAAAACTCTAAACGGAAATGAAATAAACGATATAGAAATTGCAGGAGCTAATAAAGTATTTGTAAAAGCAATGGCGAAAATCAAAAATGATAAATTGATTGTTTGGTCGCCAAAAATTGAAAATCCTAGATTTGTAAGATATGCTTTTTCGTCGTTTACAAACGGAAACTTAATCAACAAATACAGATTTCCTGCATCAACATTTACGAACATAATAGAATAAATTAATATATAAAACATGAAATCATTACAATTATTTTTTTTAGGATGCTTGCTAACATCAAGCCTGGTTTTTGGTCAAAAATTCGAAAATTTAGCCTTAACGCCTCCCATGGGCTGGAACAGTTGGAACGCTTTTGAATGTGAAGGCGTAAACGAAACTGTTATTAGAGAAATGGCAGATGCCATGGTAGAAAAAGGGTTAAAAGATGTTGGTTATGAGTATATTGTAATTGACGATTGTTGGCAAATAGGGCGCGATAAAGACGGCTATATTATTGTTGATAAAGAAAAATTTCCGTCAGGAATTAAGGTTTTGGCAGACTATGTACATTCTAAAGGTTTAAAATTCGGAATTTATTCTGATGCTGGAACCATGACCTGCGCGCGACGCCCTGGAAGTAAAGGTTTTGAGTATAAAGACGCAGAAACTTATGCCAAATGGGGCGTAGATTATTTAAAATATGATTGGTGTTTTACCGAGGGGCAAGATGCGCAACAATCGTATAAATTAATGCGAGATGCTCTGTACAAAGCGGGAAGACCGATTGTGTTTAGTATGTGCGAATGGGGCGAAAACAAACCTTGGGAATGGGCTGAAAATGTTGGGCACTTATGGAGAACCACCTTAGATATTGATATGAATGGACGTTTTGACGGCAATGTTAATGGCAACCTCTTTGGCTGGTCCGATTTAGTAGATATGCAAGTTGGACTAGAAAAATATGCAGGTCCAGGACATTGGAATGACCCCGATATGTTGGCCGTTGGCAACAACATGCCAATAAACGAAGCTAGAGCACATTTTAGTATGTGGGCAATGTTGGCGGCTCCTTTAATGGCGGGCAACGATTTAAGAACCATGTCTTTTACCGATCAAGAAATCTTAACAAACAAAGCCTTAATTGCTGTAAATCAAGATGCTTTAGGCAAACAAGGCTTTAAAATTAAAGATTACGGAAATTTTGAGGTTTGGCAAAAACCACTGTCAAATGGCGATATTGCAATTTGCTTGTTTAACAGAGAAATTACTAATAAAAAGTATCAGGTAAATTGGAATCAAATGAATATTAAAGATTTTTCTGGAGAATATACGATTGAAAATCTTTGGCAAAACAAAACCATTGGCACTACGAACACCAATATTTTAATTGAAGTTCCTGCTAGAGATGTTGTGGTTTTTAGATTGAAAAAATAAAACATTAAGCATTGTCCGTTCTAGCGCAGTCGAGATCTTATGTTTTTTTATGAAACCGAAGCGCTTTTAAAAATTTATCAAAATGAATGTATTTAAAATAAAAAACATTGTTTTTATAAGCCTTTTATTTTTCTGTTTTATGGGCTGTTCTCAAACAAACCCTAAAAATCTTGCAGAAAAATACCCTATAATTCCAACGCCTAAAAAAATGACTTACGGTACGGAAGAGCTTCATTTTAAAAGCTTCAAAATTCAACCTACCAATTTTGAAAATGAAGCAAAATTAATCACCGATTTTTTTAAAACAAACGAAATTAATACTACCGAAAATGGTTTAAAGATTCAGTTAGTAAAACAAAATATTGCCGAAGATATGCATAACGAAGGCTACAAATTAACAATTTCTGATGCCATTACAATTGCCGCAAATTCTGATAAAGGCATTTATTACGGTATTCAAACTTTAAAACAGATTTTTAGAAAAAATAAAGATAAAGGCGTTTTTCCTAAAGTAGAAATTACAGATTTCCCAGTTTTTAAAATCCGTGGTTTTATGCACGATACAGGGCGTAATTTTCAATCGGTAGGGCAGCTAAAAGAGCAAATTGAAATATTATCGCAATACAAATACAATGTGTTTCATTGGCACTTAACCGATAACCCAGGGTGGCGGTTAGAGAGTAAAATTTACCCCGAATTACAATCGGAAGCGGCAACAACAAGACAAAAAGGAAACTTTTATACCCAAGAAGACTTTAAAGATGTTTTGGCTTTTTGTAAAGAACGTAAAATTACGGTAATTCCAGAATTTGACATTCCCGGTCATACTGATGCGTTTCGAAAAGCCTTGCAAATTGATGAAATGCGAGACCCAAAGGTGAGGCCTATTTTACTCGATTTATTTCAAGAGTTAATGGATTTGGCAGACGCCGAGACCATGCCGTACATTCATATTGGCACCGACGAAGTGCGCAACGATTTTGAGCGCGTTTCCCACGATGTTATTTTTGAATTGATGCAACTCATCAAAAAAAATAATCGCGAAGTTATTGTTTGGAAAAAAGGTATTGTTGTAAAAAAAGATTCTACGTCCATCAATCAACTTTGGGCTTATCACGAAGGTAGAAAAGGACATCGTTTCATAGATTCGAGAAGCAATTACATCAATCATTTAGACCCATTTGCTGGTATGGCACGCCTGTTTTTTCAGCAACCAACGCGCCAGCCAAAAGGCGATGCGTTAGCCTTGGGCGGTGTTTTGGCAGCATGGCCAGACAATAATATAAACCACGAACGCGATGTTTTAGTTCAAAACCCCATTTATCCTTCAATGGTTTTTTATGCCGATGCTATTTGGAACGGAAGAGCAAAAGATTATCCAGAATATTGGGCAAAATTGCCAGCAAAAGACACGCAGGAATTTAAAGATTTTCAGGCTTTTGAAGACAAAGTAATTGCACACAGAGATTTGTTTTTTAAAGGAAAAGAGTTTCAATACATCAGGCAAACCGATAAGCATTGGAAATTGTTGGGCGTTTTGAATCACAACGGAAATGTTGAAAAATCATTCCCCGTAGAAAAAGAAATCAAAGAAAGTTACACCATTGACGGTAAAGTATATACTTGGACAGATACGCATCCTGGGGCAACCATCCATTTAAAACATTTCTTCGGATTTGAAGCGGTTACTAAAGAAAGGCAAGGCACGTATTATGCCTACACCAATATTTATTCTCCAAACGACAGAATTCAAGATTTTTGGGTAGGTTTTCAGGGTTGGTCGCGTTCGGGCGGAAGACGCGTTGGCCCTTTTCCAGCTCAAGGCGATTGGCATACCACCAAACCAAAAATTTGGGTAAATGACACCGAAATTGCGCCGCCAGTTTGGAAACAACCCAATTTAGGCACAAAAACAGATGAGATTCCGTTTATTGACGAAGATTATTTTTATAGAAGTCCGACAAAAATCGCTTTAAAAAAAGGTTGGAATAAAGTATTATTGAAAATTCCGCAAGACACAAGGTCTTGGAAATGGATGTTTACCTGCGTTCCAGTTGAAGTAACAAAAGACGGATTTAGAGAAGTGAGCGAATTAAAATATAGTACCAAATTTGAGAATAAATAACATATTGTGAAATGAAACATTTAATTGTAATTCTGTTTTTAGCTTTTGTAAACAGTGTGTTTTCGCAAACCTATTCAGACCATTATTACAAACGAAAAGCCTTGTTTGAAGCTGAACCCAACACAAAAAACGAAATTATTTTTTTAGGCAATAGCATTACCGAAGGCGGCGATTGGAAAGCCTTAATTCCTGATAAAAATGTAATTAATAGAGGAATTAGTGGCGATGTTACCGACGGAATTTTATTTCGATTGGATGAGGTAACCGAATCTAAACCCAAAAAAGTATTTCTACTAATTGGTACAAACGATTTGGCACGCGGTAAAAGCATTGCTTATGTTTTAGAACATACAGCAAAAATTATTTCGCAAATCAAAAGTCAATCCGAAGGAACAAAAATATATCTACAAAGTATTTTGCCAATCAATCCAAATGTGGGTAAAAAGTTTTCGGGGCATAAAAATAATCACCAAAAAATTATAGAAACCAACAAGGAGTTAAAAAAAATGGCAAAAAAACTGGATGTGAAATTTATCAATTTGCACAAAAAAATGCGAAATGCTAAAAAACACATTCAGCCAAATTACACCTACGATGGGTTGCATTTAAGTGATGAAGGCTACAAAAAATGGAGCAAAATAATTCGTAAATACGTTAATTAAAATGAGTACAAAACCACGACCTTATGTGTTGGCAGAAACCAATTTTAAAACGGTTAAAGATCAAAAATACACGGTTGCCATTTTGCCCTGGGGCGCAACCGAAGCGCACAATTATCATTTGCCGTATGCAACCGATAATATTTTGTCTGAAAACACTGCTATTGAAGCCGCAAAAATAGCTTGGCAAAACGATGCAAAAGTGGTGGTTTTGCCTACAATTCCTTTTGGCGTAAACACAGGGCAGCTCGATATTTCTTTTTGCATCAACATGAATCCGAGTACACAATTGGTGGTTTTAAAAGATATTGTAGATGTTTTAAATCGGCAAAACATACAGAAATTAGTCATTGTAAACGGTCACGGCGGCAATAATTTTAAGCAAATAATTAGAGAATTATCCGTTGATTTTCCTGAGGTTTTCGTGTGTGCCGTAAATTGGTGGCATGCAGAAAACGGGAATGATTTTTTTAACGAACCCGGAGATCATGCAGGCGAGCTAGAAACTGCGGTTACCATGTTTTTAGAACCCAATTTGGTGTTGCCTTTACAGGAAGCTGGCGATGGCGCATCTAAAAAATTTAAAATCGAAGCCTTAAAAGAAGGTTGGGTAACAGCGCAACGCCAATGGACATCGGTTACCAAAGATACGGGCGTTGGCAACCCAAAAAAGGCAACCCCAGAAAATGGTTCACGTTTTTTTCAGGCTGTTACACAAAAATTGGCTTCTTTTTTTAAAGAATTGAACGATGCAGATTTAAAGGATATGTACGCGTAGTTTTTATATTTTAAACATAATACAACTCCCCTATTTTTACTTATATTTGTCTTTAATCCAAAATTTAAAATTCATTAAATAATTAATAAACAAACGCCTTTAAAAATGAGAAAATTTAAGTTATTAGTATTAACTCTAGTTACCTGTTTTGGGATTGAAAATATACATGCACAAACACTAGATCCCGTTATTGAAAACCCAGATGTAATTGGGATTAATAAATTAGATGCGCGCGCTACCTTTTTTCCATACACTAGTTTAGATTTAGCAAAACAGAACGATTTTTCAAAGGCTGAAAATTATTTATCGCTAAATGGTATCTGGCAATTTAATTATAGCGATACACCAGAGGTGAGACCAGCAGATTTTTACAAAGAAGATTTTGATACTTCAAAATGGAACAAAATAAAAGTGCCTGCAAATTGGGAAGTTGAAGGTTTTGGAGTGCCTATTTATGTAAATGCAACCTATCCGTTTCAAAAAGGATATTTGAATCCGCCTGATATTCCAGATGGCGATAACCCTGTAGGGTCTTATAAAAGAACTTTCAACCTTCCTAATAATTGGGATGGTAAAGCTGTGTATATACATTTAGGAGCTGTAAAGTCTGCTTTTTACATTTGGGTTAATGGCAGAAAAGTTGGGTATAGCCAAGGCTCGAAATTACCCGCAGAATTTGATCTAACAGAGTTTGTTAAACCAGGACAAAACAGTATTGCTCTAGAGGTTTACCGTTGGAGCGATGGCAGCTATTTAGAGTGTCAGGATTTCTGGAGGATTTCTGGAATTCAGCGCGATGTATATTTATACGCAAGACCAAACGTGCAAATAGCAGATTATTTTGCAAAAGCAGGATTGGAAAACAATTACACCGATGGTGTTTTTGATTTGGCTTTAGACCTAAAAAACATTGATACAAAAACTCAAAAAGGATCAGTAAGTGTTGAAATAACCAAGAACAATCAAACGGTTTACACAACTTCAACGGCTTACGAATTAGGTTCAAATTCAGATAAAACCATAAAATTCAATAAAACCATTCCGAAAGTTAAAACATGGTCTGCAGAAATTCCAGAGTTATATCAATTAAATATCCAAATTAAAGATAGAAAAGGAAATGTTTTAGAAGCCATTTCCAGAAAGTTAGGTTTTAGAACTTCCGAAGTAAAAGGCAGCCAATATTTAGTAAACGGCAAACCTATTTTATTTAAAGGTGTAAACAGGCATGAACACGACCCTGATAATGGCCATGTGGTTTCTAGAGAGGATATGCTAAGGGATATCAAAATTTTTAAAGAACATAATATCAATGCCGTAAGAACGGCACATTATCCAAACGACCCGTATTTTTATGAATTATGCGATGAGTATGGCATTTATGTTATCGATGAAGCCAATATAGAATCTCATGGTATGGGCTATGCTTTAGACAGAACTTTGGCCAATAATCCTGCTTGGTTAAAAGCACATAAAAACAGAGTAGAGCGCATGGTTGAAAGAGATAAAAACCACCCTTCAATCGTAATTTGGTCTTTAGGAAACGAAGCTGGAAATGGATACAATTTTTACGAATCGTATTTATTGGCCAAAAGATTAGACAACACCAGACCAACCCAATACGAGCGTGCGGTGCACGAATGGAATACAGATTTATTTGTACCCATGTACGATACACCTGCAATGGTAGAGGCTTATGCTAAAGACGAAAGAAGAACAAAACCTTATGTGCAATGCGAATATGCGCATGCTATGGGAAATAGTATGGGCGGCTTTAAAGAGTACTGGGATTTGTACGAGAAATACGATAAATTGCAAGGCGGTTTTATTTGGGACTTTGTTGACCAAGGTTTAAGAACGGTTAAAAACGGTAGAGAAATTTTTGCTTACGGAGGCGATTTTGGACCAGAAGGCACACCAAGCGATAATAACTTTTTGAATAACGGATTGGTACAACCAGATAGAAGAGTAAACCCACATATTTACGAGGTTAGGCACATTCATCAAGATATAAAGTTTTATGATAATAATCTTGCCAATGGTACAATTGATGTTAAAAACTGGTATTTCTTTAGAGATTTATCAAACTATAGTTTAAACTGGGAAGTTATTGCTAATGGCAAAGTAGTGGAATCTGGCACTATAAACAATATTGTAACAGCTCCGCAAACTAAAAAAACCATAAGCATTCCATTTAAAAAAGCATTTGAAGATAATGTAGAGTATTTCTTAAATGTTTCAGCTATTTTAAAATCGGATGAGCCTTTGCTGAAAACTGGACATATTATAGCTTATGAGCAATTTGAATTACAAAAAGGACGTGTTGCTGTACCAGAAAAAGCAACGGCATCGGTAAGTCATCAAACTAAAAACGATGTAATTACTGTAACTGGAAATGATTTTGAAATCTTATTCAATAAAAAAACAGGAAACTTAACAGCTTACAATTACAAAAACCAAAGCTTGTTGAAAAACGGACCAGAAGTTAATTTCTGGAGAGCACCTGTAGATAATGATTACGGTGCAGGACTTCAAAATAAGTTTAAAGTCTGGAAAGATGCTGCGCAAGTAGCTAATGTTGTTTCTGCAGTTAAAACCATTTCTAAAACTAATGTACAAATAACCTTCACAAGAGCTATTTTAAACGGCGATGCCCAATTTACCCAAACTTATATTGTAAACGGAAACGGTGCTGTAAAAGTTACAAACGATTTAAAAGCGATTAAAGGCGACCACCCGAATATGTTTAAATTCGGAAATAAAATGGTATTACCAGAAGCGTATAAAAACATTACCTTTTACGGTAAAGGGCCTTTTGAGGCTTATGCAGATAGGCAACATGCTGCCAAAGTAGGCTTGTATAAACAAACTATAGAAGAGCAATATTTCCCTTATATCCGTCCGCAAGAAAATGGCAATAAAAAGGATGTGCGTTGGGCAACTTTAACCAAAGAAGATGGATTTGGTTTGCAGTTTTTAAGCGAAACACCTTTTCATATTTCTGCTTTAAATTATAGCGAAGACGATTTACATTCAGGAGATAAAAGAAGGCAAGAACATGCCGGTGAGTTAGACCCTAGAAAAGAAGTTTTTGTAAATATTGATGGTTTCCAACAAGGAATAGGGAGTATAAATAGTTGGGGCCGATTGCCAATGGAACAATACAGATTGCCTTATAAAGATTACTCTTACTCGTATTGGATGTTACCCATCTCAACAAAATAAGTGCTTTTAAAATTTTATTAGTAGCATCTAAAAAATAAAATTATATTTTCAGGCTATAAAGCGCAATTTAAATACATTGAATACAGCAAACAATGTATTTAAACTGCGTTTTTTTATTTGCTTCTTTTAAATTTATACTTTTTTATAATTTAAGTTTTCCAAAAAATAAAAGCACATCGCCCCTATTTTTCTCAATAATTTTTTTTTTATGAATAAAAACAAAGGATTTACTTAACTGCGCGTAGTTTTTTTTAATTCTGAAAAAACGTTTTATTACAGTTGTTTTTAGATTAAAATATAAAAAACAAGAAGCCTTTAAAGCATAAGTTTAGCTTTAGAAACTCTCCTGAAAAATCACCCAATAATAAAAATCTACAAAAACAAACACAACTTGGTTAAGCTTAAGTAAACACAAGGTTTATAGTTAATTAGCTATTATAATTTTTTATGAATAAAAAAACCAAACTAATTAAAAAAATAGTTTGGTTTTTTTATGGAAATTATCCTAATAATACACTCAATATAAACACATTGCAATAGTATTTTTTAGGTGCAATACTATTGTATTTTAAAACTAATTTTGTTTTTTAGGCGCTTTATAGCTGTCTTTACCATCGGTTAACCATTCTAAAGAAAAGCTTGTAAACTCATTTTTTTGATATTCGTCTTTTTCAAAAAACAAACCAATATCGCCATTTTTTAAAACAGTTAATGAGGAATAAGCCGATGAGCCTGGGTAAATGGTTTTACCTTTGCTCCAGGTTTTTCCTTCGTCGTAACTAATACGAACCGACATATTTACACGTTTATTTTCAGATTGTGCGTTAGAAAAAATGATTCTGTTTTTCTCGTAGCCATCTTCAATAGAAGTATAACGGATAATACTTGCATTACAACCTGGGTCTATTAATTCTGGCACTGGATTGGTTTCCCAAGTTTTCCCTTCATCTTTAGAGGTATGTACATAACGAATGCCTTTGCCGTTTACACGTGCATTAATCATTAAAGTACCATCGGCAAGTTCTATTACTTTAGATTCGTCGGCTGGCAAAATAGGTGTATCAATAAAATACCAAGTTTTACCATGGTCGTCGCTTCCAAATAAATGCAATCCGCTATTTAAGTTAACCATAGTGTGCAATAACTTACCTGATCGCGTTTGGATACCACGGCCAGAGGTAATAAATTTAAAATCTTTGTGCCATTCTGGTTTTGCAATTTGAGATGTAATGTCTTCTGGTTTACTCCAAGTTTTACCATTATCAGAACTCTTCATAACGTGTAAATAGTAAATATCCTTTTCGGTATCTAAATTCATGTAGTTATAAAACATAAAAATATCGCCTGTAACCTTATCTACTATCATAGATGGATCGGAAGCCGATTTGCCTTCTGGAAAATCGATAACCATTTCAATTGGTGTCCAGGTTTTACCATTATCGCTACTTCTTCGTACAATAATATTTATATCCTTACTCCATTTTAAATCGCCACAACCGGGAACTCTTTGGTCGATAGCGGCTATTAAATCTCCATTTGGAGCAGTAACGATTGCAGGAATTCTGTAACAAGCCACACCCTCTTCCATGCCTGTATTAAATAGGGCTACAAATTCTGGGGTTTCGTTAATAGGTTCGGTATTTTTTTGGTTTGTTTCTGTATTGCCTTTCCCTTTGCAAGAACTTAGCAACACCATCATCAATAGTAAAACAGTACTTCTAATCATTTTTGTATTATTTTAATGGTTTAAATTATTATTGTTTGGTTTCAATGCTTTCGAAAGCTTTCCAGCATTGGTACATGGCTCTTGGTACATGGAAACAGCCTTTCCACTTACCGCCTTTTAAATTTAGCAACACTTCGCCTTGGCGGTTTAAATACCCGTACCATTCGCCATTTTCAGGATCCGAAAAACGGCTCCAGGCATAATCGTGTACTTTATTGTACCATTTTAAAACATCGGGGTTTTGGGTTTGCTCGTAAGCTTTTGCCAATGCCACCAAGGTTTCTAAATGTACCCACCATAGTTTTTGGTCCCACTCCAATTGTTGTGGCGGATGGCCTTTAGAATCCATAAAATAATAAATCCCGCCATGTTTATCATCCCAACTATGGTCTAATATAGTTAAAATAGTTTGAGTTGCTTTATTAATGAGTGCTTTATCGTTTTTTCGTACGCCAATATCTATCATAAACCACATGGCTTCAATACCATGGCCGGGGTTTAACAATCGCCCATTAAAACTATCATGATGCTCGCCGTTAGGTAAAACGTTTTCGAAAATCAAACCTGATTTTTTATCCAAAAACACTTCCATAACTTGATGGATGCTGTAATCTATTGTTTTTTCAACTTCGTCTGCATCTAAAACGGCTTCCAACTCCAACACCAAATTAGACAAAATCATGGGTAACGAAAACCCAACTAGTTGCCTGGTATCTGTGTTTTTTTCGTACTTCCCTTTTGGGTTATCAATTCTACTAAGAATATTAAAATAGGTTTTTTTAGCAAGTTCTTTTACCTCCTCATCTCCAGAGGCTATGGCGTATTGGCTAAATGCCATGGCTGCAAAACAGTCTGAAAATATATTGTAGGCTTGCACCAAGGGTTTGCCGTCTTGAGTTACCGAAAAATAGAAATCGCCTTTATCGTTCATGCCATATTTACGCAAAAAATCGATGCCGTTTTTAGCTATGGCAAGCCATTTTTTATTTTTTTCTACTTTGTTGTATAGCATAGAAAACGTCCATGCTTGTCGCCCCTGTAGCCAAATAAACTTATCGGTATCATAAACATTGCCTTTTGTGTCTAAGCATGTAAAATAGCCTCCGTTTTCCAGATCTATTGAGTGTTTTTCCCAAAACGGAATAACATCTTCAAGTAAAGTTTTCTTGTATATTGTAGAAAAATTCATAATCGAATAAGTTTTTTGTTTTGCTTTTTGTTTTTACGCTAAAAAATTGTAATTTTATATGTATAACATAATACAAAAATAAGAAATTAAACATTTGAATGACTTGTTTTTAACAATTAAATGAAATGAAAGCCAAACTTAGCAAAATTGCACCGCTTGAAAACCTATCGTTGGTTGACAAAGTAGAGCTTAGATTAAAAGAATATTTTAAGGAAAATAATTTGAAAATTGGCGATTCGATACCTAAAGAGCTGGAATTTGCAGAGGCCCTTGGTGTAAGCAGGACTGTTATTAGAGAAGCACTTTTAAGGTTAAGAACCATTGGCGTTATACAATCTAAAAAACGTAGCGGTATGGTACTTACCCAACCCGATATTATACAGAATTTTAAAAAAGCCATTGAGTATAATTTACTGGGAGAGGAAGCTTTAGTAGATATTTTTGAGCTTAGGTTGATTTTGGAAATGGGTATGGCAGATTTATTATTTTCCAGAAAAACCCAAAATGATATTGATGAATTGGAGAAAATTGTGGCTAGTCAAGAAAAGGAGGAAATAGATACTGTGGTTTTTAGCTTAAAAAACGAAATTGCTTTTCATGGTAAATTATACGAGATGTCTGGAAACTCTACACTACAAAGGTTTCAAGACCTGTTATTGCCGGTATTTAATTATGTACACGATAATATGCCTATTGGTGCGCAGGATTTTAAATACTCAAAAGGTAAGTTTGTTACGCACAGAGATTTATTGGAAATTTTAAAAAATGGTAATGCCGAAATTTTTAGGGAAGCCATGAGAAACCATCTTGAGCCACATTTTGAGAGGATTTTAAGGATGGTAAAATTTTAACAAAAAAGCCAACCTTAGAAAAACTCTAAAATTGGCTTTTTAAAGAACAAAACAAACTATTGTAAGTTATTTTGCTAAAGATTTTTCTGTACTGCTAAACAAAGCAGACAAACCTAAAGCATCTAACTCTTCTTTAATAATCTTGTAATCGGCATCGCTTAAAGTAGAATGCGGGAATCTGCTTGGGCCACAATCTACGCCCAAAACTCTCATAAATCCTTTTCCTACACCATTAAACCCACCTTTGCTGTCTAATATTTCAACAAATCTTATGGCTTTGGTTTGTAATGCTGAGGCTTCAGCCATTTGGCCGTTTTCAAAAAGGTCTTTTATTTTATAATACAATGGTGCCAAGTGGTTGTAAGTACTACCAACCCAACCGGTTGCACCCAAGGGCAAACTGTTTATAAACAACTCGTCGAATCCAAAAAGTATGTTAAATTTACCGTTTGCTACCTTTTTACTATGCTGAAAATCAATTAAATTGTTATTGGTAAATTTTATTCCAGCTAAACTAGGTATCTCTTGTTCTGCGAGCTTTAAAAACTCGTTCATATTAAAATGAGCACCAGACAATACAGGAATATGGTAATAATAAAAAGGAAGGTTTGGTGCGCAGGCAGCAATTTCTTTGCAATATTGAACCAATTTTTCAATCTTATTTAACCTAAAATAATAAGGTGCCAGTACCGAGATAGCATCTACTTTATCGGCAGCATAGGTTGCTAACTCTTTTGCTTCGTGTAAATTGGTATGGCCAACATGATCTATTAAATACAAATCTTCTGATTTATTTTTGGACCATGCTAGGGTAATCTCTTTACGCTCTGCGGTAGATAATGAGACAAAATCTCCTGTTGAGCCATTCATAAATACTCCTGAAACTTTATTGTGGATTAAAAATTTGCTGTAATCTTTAATCTTGGTGGTATTTATAGAACCATCGTTATGCATTGGTGCATAAGCTGCAGCTATTAAATTTTTTATTTCCATAAATCGGACTTAATAATTTTATATGTTTTATTAATAGTATTAGCCAAAAAAAGAGAGCTAAGTTTTTAAAACTAAAACTCTCTTTTTGACTAACTCAAACTAAACTAATTAATGAAACTATATAATGATTAATTGGTATAACCTGGTGTTTGTTCTAACAATGGGTTTCTACCTATCATGTCTTCAGTAATTGGTAATAATAATAACTGGCTGTCGCTTGGTGATATGAAGCTAACATTATCATATACAAAGCTATCACCAGCTCTTCTCAAGTCCCACCAGCGTTTTCCTTCTCCAATAAATTCTTTGTAACGCTCGTTTAAAATAGCATTGGCATTATCGGTTTGGGTGCTGTTTACGTAGGCGTGAGTTGCAGGTACATAGTTTGCACCGTAAGCTCTTTGGCGAATTTGATTGATTTCTCCTGATGGATCTTCACCAAGTAAGTTTTTTGCTTCGGCCAAAAGTAAAATAACATCGGCGTATCTGTAAACAGGTACATCGTTTTCAAAAATACGTTCCGATCCATCTACTTGACCTAAAAACTTTTTGAATATAGAACCGAAATATGTTGGCTCGTTGTAGGTTGGGTATCCTGAACCACCATTATCATCAGTATATAATCTAATGAAAGTTGCATCTTTACGGGCATCGTCATTATCGTCTAATAACAATATGGTTTTTTCAGATTGTCCATATCGGTTTGCTCCAGCAATAACAAAATCGCTCATAGATTCTCCAGCAGCGTTAAACTGAGGATTGATTTCAGTACTTCTACCTGTTAAACTGTTGTAGATGTTAGAAGCTTCGTCTCTTTTGTATTGCAGGGCAAAAATAAACTCATTGTTGTTTTCGTTTGGTACGCCCCATAAATCATCTATACTTGGTACTAAACTAACACCTAAAGATGCTATTTGTTGCAAAGCGGTTTTGGCTTCTGTAAAATCTGCGTTTCCTCCACCTAATAGGTTACCAGACCAGATAAACACATCGCCTTTAAGTGCTAAAGTTGCAGCTTTTGACCAGAATATTCTGCTTCCTTGGTAAAAACTATCATCAGATCCGAATGCACTTAAAGATGCAGCAATATCAGATTTAATTTGAGCCATTACCTCGCTTTGCGGTGATCTTGCTCTGCTTAATCCAGCAGGATCTATATCTGTAAAAGGCTCTAAGATAATAGGTACATCGCCCCAGGTTTTTAGTAAGGTGTAATAGTATAGAGCTCTTAACCCGTAAGCCTGACCTAATAAATGATTTTTTTCGGACTCATCGTTAAAAGTTACATTTGGTGCATTTAACAAAAAGTCGTTAAGTCTGTGAATTCTAGTGTACAAACCTGCCCACCCACCAAAAGGTGCTGTAGATATTGTAATGTTAGATTCGATTAAAGATAGATTTGATGGCGACTCGTAAGTGCGTCCGCCCCAAATATCGCTTCTCATTTCTCCTAACAACCATAGCGTTCCTGCTGATGATCTTAAGTTTGCATACAATCCTGTATGTGCGGTTTTTGCACCTTCTTCGGTATCCCAAAAACCTGCTGCTGTTAATTGACTAGGGCTTGTTAATTCCAGTTCGCTTTCGCAAGCACTAAAAGTCATTACAGCTATTAATATATATATATACTTCTTCATTTTGTTTTAAATTTAAAATGTTACGTTAAGTCCTATTGTGAATGTTTTAGGAACAGGGAATTGCCCATATTGTACTCCACCTACTTCTGGCGTATCGCCACTCATACTTTTAAAGTAATGTAAGTTTGAACCGGTTACATATATGTTTAGCCTTTTAATAACATCGTTAAAATGTTCAGTTGGCACATTATAGCTTAAAGTTACTTCGCGCAATGCTAAATAATCTCCTTTTTCCCAGAATTTATTGTTTGCGAAATTTTGTAGGCTACTAGCACCTTCGCTACCTCTCCAAACGTTTTTGGCTCCGTTAACAAAAACAAAACGTGGCCAATCGGTATCGGTGTTTGTTGGTGTCCAAGAATCTAGCACTTCAATAGGTTGTGCAAGGTTACCTTGTGTTTGCCCGTAGCCTTTGTTTCTAATATGGTTCCATACTAAATGTCCGGTAGCAAAATCGGTTTTTACAAATAAGTTAAAGTTTTTGTATTGTAAACTGGTTGTTAAACCACCAACAAAATCTGGGGTGGTACGCCCAATAACCTTTCTGTCTAGATTATCGATAACACCGTCACCGTTTTGATCTACCCATTTAACATCTCCAGCCCAACGTTGGTTACGGCTAGCTCCTGGCATATAAGTATCGGTAATAGCATTGTCTGCATCGGCTTCAGCCTGTGTAGCATAAATACCAGCTTGCTCGAAAGCAACTACTAAATCGTGACCTGAGCGTTGTCCTTCTTGGAAACCACCTACCCACTCTTCTTCTTGAGTATTAGGGTTCCAAATTAATGTTCCGCCTTGTCTGTTTAGGTCGTTATCGTTTTCAGGTAGTTTTACAACATAGTTTCTATTGGATGTAAACGTAGCGCCTACATTCCAAGTTAAATCATCGTTTCTAATGATATCGCCATTAACTTGCAACTCAAAACCTTTGTTACGTATGGTTCCGTTGTTGGTTGTTATACTGCTAAAGCCAGTGTAGAATGGCAGTGTAAGACCTGCCAATTTATCTTTAATGTCTCTAGAGTAAACATCGGTAATGATTGATAATCTGTTATCAAAGAAAGAGACATCTAAACCAGCATTAAAGGTTGTTGATTTTTCCCAAAATAAATCTAGAGTTGGTAACCCAGAATTAGCGTAACCTGTTTGACCATTATAAACCCCTTGGCTTCCGTAAGAACCGAAAACGCCATAATTGCTTAATATTTCTTGATTACCATTTACACCATAACTTAATCTTGGCTTTAATCTAGAAATGGTATTACTTAATGAAGACTCTTCAAAGAATTTTTCGTTATGAGCATTCCATCCAAAAGACACACCAGGGAAAAAGTCGAATTTATTGTTTCCTAATTTTGAAGACCCATCGCTTCTAAAGGTAAAACCAAATAGATATTTATCATCAAAATCGTAAAGTAATCTACCAAAGGTAGATGTTATAACATATTCAGATTCAAAGCTATAAGGTATTCCGTTAGCCTCTGCACCTGCATTAAGGGTTTCAATTAAATCTGTTGGAGAATTTCTTGTTCCAGCAGATGTGTTAAAAAAGTTGTCTTTAAAATATTCTGCACCAATTAAGGCATTAACGTTATGCTTGCCAAATTTTTTGGTATAGTTTAAGGTACCTGTTAATTGGTTTCTTAAAGTTCTTCCTAAACTTACAGATGCTTCACGTCCCGTACGCAGTGGTCCAAGATTACTACCTACCCTGTAAGCTCTATTAAAGCTTTCGTTGTGGTTATTGATAGTAAAGTGGCTACCATTTACAGCCAATGTTAAATCGTCAATAATATCCCAATTAACGCCAACAGAGGCCGATAAACGTTGTTCTAAGTTTTTTCTAACAAATTTATCTTGGTAATATAAAGGGTTACCAAAACCTTGGTTTTGCCCAGGTGCGTAATCGCTGGTAAAAGTACCATCTGGGTTACTATCAAAAGTTCTTGATGTAGATGCTTGACCTTGGAATCTTCTAAATACCGTATCATCGCCACCTAGCGGACTTCTGCTTAGGTTAGAATGCGAGTATAAAACGTTTGAATTTACTTTTACGCGATCTGTAACTTGGTAAGAGCCGCTAAATTTTCCTGAGTATCTTTTAAATCCTGAGCCTAAAACCAAACCATCGTTATCTAATAAACCTAAACCTAAGTAATAGGTTCCTTTTTCGCTACCTCCATCAAAAGATAAATAGTGGTCTTTAGATGCGCTATCTTGATAGATACGATCTCCAACCTCTTTGTTATCAAAGAACAAAATCTCTTGGGCAGGATTTAAAATATCGGGTATAGACATCCACCCTGGTTGGCTTAACAAATATTGATTTGCAGGTGTTAAAAGCTGTGTGGTAAATGGGTCGTTAGTGGTATTATTACCTGTTGCCGCACTATGGTTACCGTTTAAAAACGCACCAAAGCTACCTGAGTTGTTAACAACCTCTCTGTACCAAGCGATAGATTGTCTGTTGTAATTGATATGATCTGCTGCACCAATATATTTTTGGTCGTTTCTTTCGTTATTGATGCTATACTTATATCTGTAATTGATAGAAGATTTTCCAACCTTACCAGTTTTAGTGGTAACCAAAATAACACCATTGGCAGATCTTGCACCATAAATAGCGGTAGCAGCAGCATCTTTAAGCACTTCGATAGATTCGATATCGTCTGAATTCAAGGCATAAAAAGAACCTGGGATACCATCAATTAATATTAATGGGGTACCCGTACCGTTAAAATTAGTACCACCACGCAAAACTATTTGTGGCGTAGATCCTGGTTGCCCCGTAGTGTTTGTTACACGTAAACCAGCAATAGTCCCTTGTAAAGCGGTTGCCGCATTAGATCGTGTTGATGTTTCTAAAATTTGTGTATCTAATTTAGATACCGAAGTTGTTAATGTGGCTCTGGTTTGTTTACCATAACCTGTAATAACCACTTCGTCCAGCATTGCCGTATCTTCGGTTAAAGACACGTTAATTACCGTTTCGTTAGCCACAGTAACTTCTTTTGCAGCATACCCAATATAGCTAAACACAAGAACATCTCCTGTATTGGCCGTAATGGTGTAAGCACCGTCAAAATCTGTTGACGCTCCTGTAGTTGTGCCTTTTACAATAACCGTTGCCCCTAGCAATGGCATATTGTCACCAGCCGAAACCACGGTTCCTGTAATTGTTTTTTCTTGACCAAAACTTAAAATTGGTAAAGAAAAGAGCATAATAAATATCAAATAACTGATATTAAGCTTTCTTTTTTTCATACTAAATAATTTGAATTAGTTAAAATACGTTAGTTTATTGTATTACGTATTATGTAATACATAATGCAATATTAGAAAAATAATTTTAGTAATTCAAAATTTTAACAGCTATTTTTTCGACATATACTCTGAATATGTTGATGTTATAAAAACAAATACAGCATAAATCCACTTAAAGGAATTTAGAAAAAACCTATTAATTAACTTGATTAGAATGAAAATCAATTTTTCTTTTATGATGTTTTTACAAGTTTTACTCTTTGCATACTGTTATTAATGGTTCTGTTATACAAGTAAGCATATTATCTGCGGGAGCGGATATAATATATTAGGTATCTTGAAAAAGTATTTTGAAACTTGGGCTTTACTTCTTTACAATTATATGCTAAGTTTAGCGATTTTGCTTCTGTTATAATCCCTTTTTTGCCGCTTGTTGCTTAAAAGCTGGGTTGCTTATTTCATTAATATATAATATGACATCTATGAGCATATCCTAAAAAGTTAATTAAAACTAAAGTATAACGCTTTATTGGAGTTATCAGGAATATTATCTTCTGTCAAGGCCTTAGATTTAGCAGGTCTAAATAACAGGGTATTCTTCATTTTTAGTTTCTTTTTTAAACGTATTGGTTTGCTTATGGGTTTTAGCCTTAGCTCGTTTATCTAGTTCTAAACGAATTTTATTAGCTCTTTCCTCAGTAATATCATAGTCATGCATAATATACAATGCTATTAAAGTACCCACAATTGGCAAACCAGAGAAAAACAACCTTAAGCCTGTAATGGCCGATTCTGGTTGTACCTCTAGCGCTGTGTCGAAACCAACAAGGGTAAGAATGGTTCCTGTTAAACCGCCAGCAATGGCAAAGCCAAATTTTGTCATCCACCAGTAAATTGCTCCAAAAACCCCTTCTCTACGTTTACCTGTATTTAATTCATCTAAATCAATTACATCTGCAGTCATAGACATCATAATTGTAAACAGTCCGCCTATGCCAAAAGAAAAAAACGGTAAAGCAAACAAAAACATATAGGGTTTGCCCGGAACAAATAAAAACCAAAACATGATGTAACCTATTAACGAAATGGTTTGAGATACCATAAAGGCTTTCTTTTTACCCATTATTTTAGACATTTTGGCTACCAACGGAATTACCAAAAAAGTAGTAACCAAAGCACCCAGGCTTCCAAAAAGGGTTGGCCATATTCCAGCCTCACCTGCATCTCCATTAAATAAATAGTAAACAATAATAAAAAACGTAAAACCTGCTACAGTATTAAAAGCATTGAAAATAAAAAATGTTGAAATACATAATTTACGGAATGGTTTTGATTTAAAAGCCTCTACAAAACCATTACCGATCTCTTTTAAGCTACCACCAATATTTTGGATGGTTAATGAAGAGTAATTTTCGTTTACCGAAGATTTGCTTTTTATAAAAATGGCCGGAACCATAGCGCAAAGTGCAAAAATAATACCAACATAAACAGCCAGTTCCCTTACTGCAATATCTGCAGTTTCAAACAACCCTGTATCGTACATTATTACCCAAAACCATGGTGCAATAACCCAAGCCCACTGCCCTATCCATTGTGCAATAGCCATAATGTTGGTACGTTCATGGAAATCGTCGCTCATTTCATACCCCATTGCTACATAGGGCACACTAAAAATAGTTAGCCCAAGATAAAAAACAAAAGACCAAAAGAAGAAATACGCAAAATTATAATCAATGCCATTATCCCTAAACAATTGCCACATAATAACAAATGAAATTCCCATAACAATAGCACCTATAAGAACATATTGTCGTCTTCTACCCCATTTAGATTTTGTATTGTCTGAAATAAAGCCCATAATCGGGTCTGTGATGGCATCAAATAACCTAGGCCCAACGGAAACAACTGCCCACATCCAGCCCGGAAACCCAAGATCTTGAACCAATACAACAATAAAAATACTTATTGCTGCCGGAAACATTTGATTGGCTAGCATCCCGACACCGAAAGCCATTTTTTGTCCTAAGGGTACTTTACTGGTTTTTGACATGTTGCTTAGTTATTAATTAACATTATGAATACTTTGGGTTTAGTGTTGATTTGAAATTATTATGGTTTGAATCGCCTTTTTACTTATCGAAACAGCAATAGATTGTTCGTTTAAATTAATATTGAAACTTTTAGGCGTATCACCTTCATTGAATAACACCAATACGATGGATTCATCTGGATTTTTAACAGCTGTTACCATAAGGGTTTCATCTGAATTATCATGCGAAATAACTTTAGCCTCAGGTCTTATATATTTGCTAAAATGTGCCATGGTGTAGTATAGTGGCGTGAAGTAAACCTCATCTTTTTCCGGGTCTACAATAACCGGGGCGACACACCAGTTTTCAAACCAATTTGGTCCACCTTGTCGGTCTAATACCATATTCCAATCTATCCAACCATCAACCCAATTGTTTAAGCAACCAATAATATCTCTCGCGTAACGATTTACAGGTGCATATTTTGGGTGTAAATATTTTTTTTCGGGCTCTCTCCAATCATAGCCCCAATCGGTAGCTTCTTTTTTCCAATACCAAGCATCGTCTTGCCAAACCGGAACTTGAGAATCTATACAGCCTTCGGTTTCTATCAAGTATTTTTCTGGTGCTTTGTGGTGAGCGTATTGTAAAGCTTCGGGGAAATAATCATAAGTGCTCTCGTACCAATGTATGGCCGTACCGGCAAAATATTTTGAAGATGCTTCGGTAGCGAACATGGCATCGACCCATTCTTTTAAACCGGCTCTATTTTGGTCGTAACCAAGAATATTAACGGCTCCCATGCCATTGGCTTCAAGCTTTGGGCCTAAATAATTTTGAACAAAATCTGTTTCTGCCTCGGGCGAAAAATGCATGCTCTCCCAATTATTGCCGTTTCCGTGAGGCTCATTTACAGGCGTTAAACCCCAAATGTCAATACCTTCAGCCTTATAGGCGTCTAAATATTTAGAAAAAAACAGGGCGAATGTATCGTAATATTGTGGCAATAACTCGCCACCAACATAGGCATTGTTATCTTTCATCCATGGTGGCGCCGTCCAAGGTGAGGCTATAATTTTGAAACCATCTTTTGAAATCGCCATAGCGTCTTTTATCATTGGAATTAAATCGTTACGATCTTCTTCTATGGAGAAATTTTCCAATTCCATATCACCTTCAACCGGTGCGTAGGTGTAATTATTCAATGAAAAATCACAGGAACTAATATGGGTTCTTGTTAACGAGTAGCGCGCGCCTTCTTCACCAAAATAAGCCTGCAGAATGGTATCGCGATTTTTTTTGCTCAACTTGTTCAATAAGTAAGCTGAAGACTCGGTGAAGGAACCGCCAAAACCTGTAATGGTTTGCAACGTTTTTACGGGGTTTAAAGTTATTTTAACAACACTATCCAGTGTTTTAAATTCGGTAATTCTGGTTAGTTTATTTCCGCTTTCCGATGTTTCGTAAACCTCAAAATCCAACGCTTTACCTTTCACATTACAACTTAATAATAGTATCGCCAATATAAAAATTGATACATAATTGCAGCGCCTCATTTTCTTAATGTTTTAACTGATTATATTTGGTTTTTACAACACTAAATGTTTCTTTTTTGTTTCTATCGATGTCAACAATACCCCAAAATTCTTCGTTTGGAGTCCCGTCGTATGGCACGCCGCTACTGTTGGGCGCCCAACCACCAATGTCCTGCGTATCTGGGTTTCCTGCTTTCCACCAGCCATCGGTAAACGAAAACATGGTAACACCAGAGCAAACCTCTTGGTTTTCAAAAATTTTGTCTAAAATATTATTATTGGCTGCAGCTTGTGCCTTTTCATTAATACCTTCCTTAAATCCAGCCTTTGAAATGGCCATATAACTATCGCCACCGGCTTCGGATAAATACATGGGTTTATCGCTAACGGCTTCCCATTGGGAAAAAATACTTGATGGATCGTCCCATCGGTACACATTCATCCCCCAAACATCGATATTTGGCCCCATTGACAATGCCAATGCATCGGGCAGCTCGCCGTGGGCCGTGGTTACGGGATGATTGCTGTCGTTTTTATGGATACGTTCTGCAGCATCATTCATGGCTTTATACCAATTTTTTATGTCGCCACTGAACCATTCTGGATGGTAATTGTATTCGTTACCCAGTTCCCACATTAAAATGGATGGGTGGTTTTTATACTTGTTTACATAATCGATATATGTTCCTGAAAGTATATCAAACTTTCCTTTTTGATTATACCCAAAACCCATAATCACTTTAATTCCGGCTGCATGTATGTCGTCTAAAACCGCTTTGTTATCAATAGGCGCATAAACTCGAATGGTATTAATGCCCGCCTCGACCATTAAGTCTAAATCTTGGGCTAAGGTGCTAAAATCCCTTTTATCGCTTCCTTTTGGCACGGGATGATAACAAATCCCTTTTATAAGATAGGGCGAACCGTTTACAAGAATTTGACGCTCGCTTACCGAAACCACATGGCTTTGCGCCTCGTTTTTACACGATGCAAAAGCAAAAAGCATTACAAATAGTACGATATAGTTTTTCATCTTTATTCTTTTGTTGGCGGCACCAAAACGTCTTTCATTAAAGCATCTTTATCGCCATTATAGGTTTTTGTTATGGGGTTTCCGTTTCTGGTTAATCCTTTAAAAACGCCTTTATCAACCAAATCCCAAAGGGCATGTTTTGCTTGACCATCGACTTTAAAAAGTCCGAAATGATTTTCTGAACCTAACGGGTTTCTGTCATCTTTCCACGGCTCATCAAACGCTTCAAAGTGAAAACAAGAGATGTTTTCTTTGTTTGTCCAAGCCCTCATCAACTCATAATAGCGTCCCGATTTGTA
The DNA here is from genome assembly GCF_042684345.1 of Gelatiniphilus marinus. Classification (NCBI taxonomy): domain Bacteria; kingdom Pseudomonadati; phylum Bacteroidota; class Flavobacteriia; order Flavobacteriales; family Flavobacteriaceae; genus Gelatiniphilus; species Gelatiniphilus marinus. The sequence continues at coordinate 1,090,390 of NZ_JBHULK010000001.1, forward strand.
TTCATCCGTAGCTCTGGACCCATTGTTGCCGTAATGCCCATTTGAAACCGTTGCCCAACCCGTTTCGCCTATATGAATTGTTTTTGACGCATCGATGCTTTTTATGTATTTGTAAACATCATTATATTGCTTTTTTGCAAACTCAAAAGCCCGCAACATCGCTGCATTTATCTTTTTTAAATCGGATAGGTTTTGCTCATTTTCCGGCACTTTCCAAAACTCCGGATTATAGTGTGAGTTATGGTACGGATAGGTATGCATGGAAACATAATCGACAGCCTTAATTAGCTTTTCCAAATCCGGAGTATGGTAACTCGGATCGCCACCGCCCCAAGAGGCAAAATCGTCTGAACTTGTAATCCATAAATCTTTTGAAAGCTCGCCTTTTTGCTTTAAACCTTGTAAATGATTGACCCACTTTAAAATGATGTTGGGTTGCACAAAATAGCTTGTTGCCCAACGCACCATGGCTTCGTTACCAACGGCAATTACCTTTACAATGTCCGGATAGTCCTTTGCAAGGGCTACTGCCCTAACTATTTCTTCAGCATTTTGTTCGCTTTCCACATTATGGTCCGGTGTTTGGTCTGTCCACGCGTTTTTACAATCTATCCACGCACCAAGCATAACATACATTTCAAATTTTGAATCTTCGTTTTTTAGTTCACTAATAGCCTTTAACAAGTTTGGCGCTTGCTGTAACTGTACGTTATAGGTGCGCAATATTTTAACACCCATAGCGGCAAGAATCTTCATGTCGTCTTTAAGCTCTTCAATTGTGGGTTGAATATCTCGCGACGTTTGCCTATAACCGCCATAAGAAATGGCCAAATAATCAGGGTTACCTAAAATATCTTTTGCTGTTATCAGTTTTTCTGTTGCCACCTTGTTTTCTTCTTTTTTTAGTTTATTCCCACAGCCAACCATCACAATTAAAATGCACAATATCAATGTATTTCTTAGAGTGGTTTTCATTTTAAAATCTACTTTACAATTGAAACTTCAATGCGGTTAATATTACCTGTTCTTTCAAAAATTAATTTTGAAGTTTTTTCATCTAAACTTAAATCCTGAAATTCTTGAATCGTGTTGTCTTGATAAACCACTTTAATGGTTTCGTTTTCTGAAATTTTATAAATTATTGGAATTTGACAATAAGTGAAACACAATGAACCTGCTTCCAATTGAATGGTTTTATCTGCTTTATTTATGCTGGTATATTCAAACGATTTTGATGAATTTAAGAACTCGCTTTTTCGTAACAATCGTGGATTGAAAAACAGTTTTCCATCTTCAACAAAAACGCCCAGTTCCCCAAATCTGCTCAACACATCTTCTTTAACCTGCCCTGTCATTCCCGGTTGTTGTGCACCTTTTGTTGCTGGCGTATGCGAATACGGATCGGTTGGAAATGCGCCATATAATTCTGGAGATTTATGCACGCCAATTCCGGCTTGAATTTCATAATAATGGTCCAACAATCTGCCTATTATGTCGTCGCTTTCATTGGTGTTAATGGCTAACTGTACATTTTCTTGAACCGCCAATACCAATTTGGAAACCATGTGCCAGTAAATTGACCCCAATCCTTCGTAACCAAAAAATGTTCCCGAACGTCCCGTAAATGCTTTGTGATTGAAGACAGCTTCGAATGTATCCAATAAGAATTGGGTGTCTTTTTCAATCAGTGGTTTATATTTTTCATCCGATAATTTATGCAACGCTTCCTTTAAACTATTTGCGTTATTAAAGTTTCCGTTGAAATGGAAATTTCCTAAAACATCTTTTTCAATTATCTGCGTGTTCCCATCATCAACCAATTGCTTTAATAATTGGGATTGCTCCACGTTTTCGGCTGGAATATTATTCTTTTTGTCAAACCTCGGCAAGTCTTTATTTGGGTATAAAATATAGCTGTATTGGTCGGCCCTAAACAGTGCGCTGTGTTTTAATCCGTCCAATAAATCCAGAGCTTCTTTTGGCGCTAAATAGCCCGAACTTAAAACGGCAACTTGACCTTCGAGCATTTCGGATAAATATGAAATGGAAATTTCTCCACTATTTTCAACCGTCATTAAATTATAGGCATGATATAAATTATCTGCGCGTTTATTAGCATCAATGGTATGCTGTAAATAGGATTTTGTTACCCCTATAAATTCTAAAAGTTCTGTTTTGTTTACAGAAGATTTATCGCTTGAAAAATCGTTTTCATAGATAGTGCTTCTAAATTTACTCCCTGCCTTTCCTAAACCATCTAAAACTATTTTTCTGTCTTTATTCGAAATATGCCCAGAAAGTATGTTTTTATGAGATTGAAATGTGGTAACAACTTCATTAAAAAACACGTTTAATTCTGAAGATATTTCTACCTTTTCGGTTTCAGATTTTGATACCACCGTTTCAAAGAAATTGAAAAAACGGTTTAAATAATACAAGGTAACCATAGAAACGCCGTTGCCCACCAAAGCGTTGTTGGCATCGTTCCATTCGGGGCGTTGGGTGTTTAACCAAATACCGCCTTCTGGAATAAAATTAGACAGTTTTGCCAATACGGTTGCCAATAATTTTTCAATTAAATTGACTTTGTAAATGGACGCATTTTTATCTAAAAGCAATGCCCCGTCTGCGCCTATTTCCGCCCTTCTTTCGTTTATTTTTTCATTCAGTTTATAATCAAAATCAATCGTGTCCTTTGGGTTTAACAAAGTGTCTTGATAACTCTTAATTTTATAAGGCACATTGGCATACACAAAAATATTTTGATCGAATAGTTTTTCCAATCTATTTGGGTAATGCTTTTCAATAAACTCCAAAAATTTTAGAAGGTAAATAATTTGATGATCGCCCCAATAGCCTATGTACGACCACGGATCGTCTTCTTCAATAACCTCCCAATCAAATCCGCCTTTTGTTACGCGGTACGGGTTGTAGCCTTCAAAAGTTGTGGCGTTTAAGAATTTATGAATCATACCTTCGATAAACTCAGGGTATGCATGCGCCAAAGCTTCCCAATTCTGGAAAATATCGCGCCAATTGCCTTCGTAATCCAAAATTTTAGAACCGTCAATTTCACTTTTTGTGTTTATTGAAAACTTGTTCCAAGGTCGGCTTGGGTCGCCGTGTCTTCGGCTGAATTTTAACGGTAAATATTCGAAACACAAACGTTTAAAATCTTTATCCGCGCTTTGTTCAGCGAAAGCTTTAATATCCTTTAACTGAAAAATTTCGGGTAAAGCTTCTAAGGTTTTCTGTTTTGTATTGAAAACGTCTTTGTTGGCCTTTAAAATGTATGTTACAAAATCTTGTTTTTCGATGTTGTAATCGTCATCAAAAATGCCACCACGCATGATATTGAAAAGCGTGTTTGCAAAGTGTCTTGTGTTTGTTAAAGGGTCTGCGGTTACTTGCAAACCATCAGAAGCTGTGGTTAATTTTATTAGGTTTTCTGTACCCAACTCAATATCGTTTTCAATAAGACGAACTACGTCATTTTCATTTTTTATGAGTTCGGAAATTTGGGTAATTCCCGTAATGGTTTGGTTTACATTGGCAATAAACCTCCAATTTTTTTCTGAATTGGCTTGTAAATCTATATTTGAAACCGTAAAATACGCGCCTTTTTCTGCGCGAATGTCTTCTTCTTGTTTTACAGCATTTCCTTTTCTAAAATTACTAAGCTGTGTTGACGCTATTAAATACGTTGGATTTTTAACCCCAACAGACCATACCGTGTTCGCCTTTAAAGCTTCACTAGGTTCTGCTTTGTCAACAATAATAGCACTTAACGAAAAAATACCTAAACCAACTTCTGGCAACAACTCGTTCTTTTTATAAGCATCAACCAAATTGCTGTATGCGTTTTGCATATCGGAAGTTACCCCAGCGGGTAAAATGTTTTGCAATCCGTCTAAACACGTGATGTTTAAATCTTTATTGGAGTTATTCTGAAGGGTCGATTTTTTTACAAAACCAAATTGGTTACTTGAACTCCATTGATATCGAAACGTTAGTCTTAAATTTTTGTTAACTTCCTCGAAAACAACCTTATTGCCGTATCTGTTTTTATAAATGTTTCTGGTAATTTGATAAAGTCCAGCCTGTCTTTCAGAAAAAGGTTCCCACACATAGGTTTTTCCTTTTAAATGAATTTGAAAGATGGTTTTGCTCCCCGTAATATCGGCTAGTTCGGTTATTTTATCATCGGTATAATAAGGAAATAATGAAGATTCAGAATTTTTTCTGCCTGCCGATAAACCGCCATTGCTAGAAATAAACATCCAATGGTTTGAGTCGCTAACTATGCTCATAAAAAATGGGCGCATAGCATCGCTGTTAGAAATCTTGTAATAGGTTTCACCATCAAAACTCACCAATTGACCCTTTACTTTTTGGGTGTGGTTTAAAACGTTTTTATCTGCTTTTATAGATATATTGCTCATTAATTTTGGTATAGATGTATTGCTGGCAACAAAATGATTATTGTATTATTTATTTGGAATTTGAACTTAATACAATAAAAAAATATGCCTATATTATTTTAAAATGAAATAAAAAGGCCGGTTGTAAGAATGCCGACCTTTTTAAAAACACTCAAACTATTTATTGATAAACTCTTACATAATCGATTTCCATAGTGTCTTGCGTAAACCCGGGGTCTATTGTACCACCTAAAGTACCGCCCATGGCAATATTTAAAATGAAAAAGAAATCTTGATTAAATGGTAATGCTGCATTGTTATCGAACTCGAAAAACGGCACATTGTCTATAAGTATGTACATTTTATCTGCAGACCAATCTAGAGAATACACATGAAACTCTGATGCTGCATTTGATACCGCCGTAGTATTACCAAAGCTGGCATTGGCATTGGTACCAGAATCGAACCAATGTAAAGTCCCTAAAGAATTTGCTTTATCGTCTCCGGTTTGTTCCATAATATCAATTTCGCCTGATTGTGGCCATCCCACCGTTGAAAAGTTTGAACCCAACATCCATATTGCTGGCCAGGTGCCTTGAGCCGATGGTAATTTAGCTCTAACATCAATTCTTCCGTAGGTAAATTCTTGTAAACCTTCAGATTTTATTCTTGCCGATGTATAACCGCCACTGCCATCTGCTTTTGCGGTTATTTTAAGAAGACCACCTTCAACTAAAACATTTTCTGCATTGTTGGTATAGGTTTGCACTTCGTTATTTCCCCATCCGTTGGTTCCTGTACCAATATCGTAAGTCCAATTGGCAGGATTAGGAGCACCACCATCTGTATCAAACCCGTCTTCCCAAACCAAGTTGGTGTAAGCGGTTTCAAATTCGCTGGTCGCCTCACCTTCAGTTGTAAGGGTAAACCACCAATCGAACTCGCCATTGCCATCGGTAGTTTTTAAAACCATTTCGTTAGCTGAGCGACTAAAAATTTCGTATTTATGATTTCCTCCTGTGTAATACCCCATAAAAGCAGTCCCGGTTAAACTAAGTGTTTCTACACCACCTGGTGCGCCTAAACTCCATTGTGCTGTATAATCGCTAAACGGGTAATTTAATATATCCGCGCCATCAGCGGTACCGCCGCCCGTACCACCTAACTCGTTAATTAATGGGTCGCGCCCAAAAACCGTACCTGAAGTATCTGTAGTTGGATCGTCATTAGTGCTGTTGGTGATGTGTGTAAATGTACCATCGGCATTAAAAATATATCGGTCGTCGTACATGCCAACAGCGTCTTTTTCAAAAGGCTCTGCGCTGTACCATTCACCTGGAATAAATCCGCCAACTGGCCCTAAGCCAAAGTGGGGTTTCGCTTCAGCTTTAATTCGCCATTCCCTTGAGCTATTGGCGTGTAACATTTCTGTTAAATCTGCTGGTGGATCGTATAACGAAAGCACTTCTACCTCAACGGTTTTACTTGATGAAGCGCCGCCCGTACCAAATGCCAATACCGTTACCGAATAAGTGTTTAATCCTAATACCGAAAAATCGTAGGATTGTTTTCCTCCGGGAGCAGATGTTGTATTGTTATTGTACACAAATTGGTAGGAAATCGCGTTATCGGCCGTTGCGGTAAAGTTAACCGTTCCGCTGCCGTCTCCGTTTGGATTTGCTGCATCGGCTCCAACAATATCTACATCTACTTGAATATTTGAAGGCGCTGTTATTGCCCCAACGGCAACATCATCTTCTTGACAGGCAGTAAAAACGAGAGCCAACATTATAAAAACCCTGAAGCTATATTTTAATTTTTTCATAATTTTAGTTTTAAAATTTTTGACTTTAGTTTTGTTCGATATCATCTATATAAATGGTATAATTGGCAGATCCATCGCCTTGTGTGCCATTATCCATAATCAAAACAAGGTTGTACCAATCTATATTCGTATCAATTCCAGAGAAATCATAAGTTAAAGTTTCCCAAGCGTTTGCCAGGGTTGTTGTTGCCGTAATTTCTGCAGTTCCTGTAACTCCTGGCCAGGGTACATTATCTTCAAATTTCATAAGTAAATTTAAGCCTGCTCTTGGCGACCAAACTTTTACGGTTACTGTTGTTGCTCCTTCAAAATTAAATGGTGATGGCACCGTTATTTTAGAACCTGCCCAGGGTTGTCCTGCGCCTTTAACCATTTCTGCAACCATACTGGAAGAATTTCCGTTGGTATCTGGGTTTGCTATTACCGAAATACCCCCGCCATCAAATGAACTTAATTCGAATTTTGGTTCGAAATCCAGCATCGGGTTTGTTGATACATCATCTATATAAATGGTGTAATTGGCAGATCCGTCGCCTTGTGTTCCGTTGTCCATAATGAGTACCATGTTGTACCAATCTATATTCGTATCAATTCCTGAAAAATCGAAGGTTAAGGTTTCCCATGCATTTGCTAGTGTAGTTGTTGCGGTAATTTCTGCTGTTCCTGTAACCCCAGGCCAGGGTACATTATCTTCAAATTTCATAAGTAAATTTAAACCTGCTCTTGGCGACCAAACTTTTGCAGTAACAGTTGTTGAATTTGAAAAATTGAATGGTGTTGGGATGGTAATTTTAGAACCCGCCCATGGTTGTCCTGCTCCTTTAACCATTTCTAAAACGCTTGCCGAATTGTTTCCGTTGGTATCTGGGTTAGTTACTATTGATGTGCCGCCACCATCAAATTGATCTAAAGCGAATGGTGTTTCGAAAGTAATGGGCGTTACACTTGGTACCGTTGTAGTTGGCGCTCTGTAGAAATACAGGTTATCGACAAAAATAGTACCAGCCCCAGAAGCTACGCCATCGAATTTAAACTGAATAATATCGGCTAGATTTACCAAAGGATTGGCATCTGTAAAGAATGATAACGGAATATCGAACGATGTCCATTGGTTTGCGGTTAATTCTAAATCGTATGCGGTCTCGTTTGGCCCCGAGCTAATAGGCGATAGTTTTGCATTAAAATTATCATTGGCGGTCCATATATCAACATGAAGGAATTCCATTGCCGAAGCATCAACAGGAACGCTACTAAAATCGATACCTTGGTAAGTTAAATCGCCATATTGGATTATATTGTCTCCATTAACATCTATTTGCGTGTATGTGGTGGTTTGCCCCCAATTTGGATAATAATCAATAGGATTTGGATTTGCGTAAACATCGCTATAAATAGAAATAACATCGTTTTGAGAACGCGAAGGTGTTGGCGCCCCAGCTAATGGTTGCAATATTGCTGTAACTTGAAACTCTTCAATATATTCGGTAGTTTCAATAGCTGCACCCATGGCTACAACTCTAATGGTATAGGTTCCAGCATCTTGATAATTGTACGATGCAACTTCGCCTATGTTTGCCGTTACCGGAGTATCATTTCCGGGTTCGCCGAAATACACATCGAAAGACACTGCATAATCTGCCGTAGCCGTTACATTGACTTGTTTTGAGATTGCCGCATCGTTTTCGATGGTAACCACCAAATTTTCGGGTGCTTTAAACGACACTACCAATTCTTGATTTACCAGCGTTTTTAAACCGCTTAAACCAACAGCTTCAAGACTTACCGTATATGTACCTTCGGTATAAGTGTGTTCTAAGGTTTCGCCTTGTTTTACATTTACCAGATCTGTTGTACCATCGCCAAGCGCAATGTTGTACGACACTGCTCCATTGGAATTAGGTGTAATGGAAACCAATCCGCTATTGTCTTGTGCTACTTTAAACTGTGCCGAAACCTCTGTAGGAGCTACTATGTTTCCTACAAAACTTAAATCGTTATCGTCTTCGGCACAACTTATAAAGAATACCAAAGCAAAACTCATTATATATTTTAATGTTTTCATAAGTTAATATTTATTGTTTTTTTCGTCATAAGTATTTCGCCAATAGTGATTTCAGTTAATTTCAAAACTTTTATTATGGCGCATTTCATAAGTTAATTTTTTATGATTTAGTATCCTGGGTTTTGCGCCCATGTATTTCCTGCTAATTGTATCTCAATTTCCGGAATAGGGAAGACCTCATGTTTTCCAGTTGTAAAGCCTTCTATTTCTTGTGCTGCTCGTCCTGTTCTTACCAAATCGAAAAAACGATGGCCTTCGCCTACCAATTCCACACGGCGTTCCTTATAAATATCGTTTGTTAAGTTAGAGCCCGTAGTTGCTACATCTGGAAGCATTGCTCTTGTACGCACACGGTTTAAATAGCCTTGTGCTCTTGTATCGCTTATTCCACCTCGGTTTAAGGCTTCTGCCGCCATTAACAATACATCGGCAAAACGTATGGCTCTGTAATTGTTTGGGTTAGTTAGGTTAGCATCTCCGGTATTTAAATCGCCTTTACGGGCAATATATTTTCTGTTGTAATAGCCCGTATGCTCGAAGCCTGTAGCGAAAGTTGCACCAGTATTTGAGGCCCAAGCATTAATATCTAAAATAGCTGTATCTAATCGAATATCGCCAGCCTCAAAAGCATCAACCACTTCTTGTGTTGGTACGTTAAAACTGAACCCAGAATCGAAAACTGGCCCATTGTAGTTTCTAATGCCATTAAAACCTACTGCAACGTTACCTTCGCTACATTGCAAACAGTCAAAACCAGCGCCCTCTTGATCTGTATATTGCACCTCGAAAACCGATTCGATGTTGTTTTCAAAATCATTTTCAAAAATCGGTAATATGGTTACACCTTCAACATTTCTGGTTTCTGTTACCAAATCGTAAGGACCGTTAATTATTAAATCCTCCAATACGGTTGCAGCTTCTGCAAATTTATCTTGGTACAAGAACGCTTTTCCCAATAGAGCCTGGGCAGCGCCTTTTGTTACCCTTCCTTTTTGGGCTTGTGCATAGGGCAAGTTGGCAGCTGCAAACATTAAATCCTGCTCTATAAGGGAATAGACTTCAGATTTTGGAGATCTTTCAATAGTGAATTGATCTCCAAATTGAATACGCTTATCGATGGCAAAAGGAATATCGCCAAACCACTTTACAAGTTCGAAATTGTAATAAGCTCTTAAAAAACGGGCTTGGGCGATAATATTGTTTTTGTTTGGAAAATCTGTTTTGTCCTGAAACTCTAAAATGAAATTCGCACGATTTACCGCGCCGAACATCCAATTCCAAATATCCCTTAAATTGGCGTTGTTTGGTGTATGCCTCATGTCGTCTATTTCTTGAAAACCAACAACATCTGTAGCGCTCTCGCCACCGCATAGTGTATTATCTGATGCTATTTCTCCCAGCATCACATTTACATAGGTATATTGCAACCCATCGTAAGCTCCAATTAAAGCACTTGCGTAATCTGCTTCAGTATTAAAGAAGCTTTCAGAATTCGCGTCTGGCGAATCGACATTTACAAAGTCGTCGCTACAGGACACCATTAGCACAAAGACTATAAGTATATTTTTTATTTTTAAATTTTTCATAATTCTGAATTAAAATTTTAAGTTAAGACCAAGTAAAAAGGTTTTTGGGTTTGGATAGAACCCTTGATCTATACCTCCACCTATGGGATCTCCGCTAGATGCCGTTGGGTCGTAACCTCTGTATTCTGTTAAGGTAAATAGGTTACTTGCTGATACGTATAAACGTAGTTTGTCTATTTTTGAATCTTCTGATTCAGGCTTAAACGTATATCCTAATTGTACGTTTTGCAATCTTACAAAAGAGCCATCTTCAACAAAATAATCTGAAAACAAGCCGTTTGAATTTGCACCTGTGGTAACCCTTGGGTCTGTATTTGTACTGCCCTCACCTGTCCATCGGTTTAAGAAATTAACCGTACGGTTTGTTAAATTTTGATTACACTCGTAATTTCGTACGATTTCGTTTCCAACTGATGCAAAGGCATAGGCTGAAAAGTCGAAGTTTTTATAATCCAAAGATATATTGAGCCCCATGGTAGCTTCTGGAATTGGATCGCCTAGATTTACCCTGTCATCATCATCAATAAAACCATCGTTATTAACATCTACAAACCTTAAATCTCCTGCCTGGACTTGATCGTCAATGGTTGGATATGCGTCTAATTCTGCTTGGTTTTGAAAAACACCATCGGTCCTGTACCCCCTAAAGTAACCTATTGGGAAACCCGCTTCCATTCTTGAAGGCGGATCTTGGCCTACACCAAAACTTCCGCCTGAAAGAAACCCGCCGTCTGCACTAACCGAAACGACCTGGTTTTGAATTGTGGTAACGTTGTATTTAACGCTGAATTTAAAATTATCGTTAAAATTATCAGAATAGCCAATGGCAAATTCAAATCCTTTGTTCTCGACCACACCTGCATTAATAGTTGGTGCGCCAGAACCTGCTGCACCTGCTCCAATAATACCAGATACCTGAGGGGTTACCAATAGATCTTCGGTTCTTTTCTTAAAATAATCGGCAGTAACATCCAGCTTGTTGCTTAAAAACTTCATATCTACGCCAATATTTAAGGTTTTTTGTTTTTCCCAACGGATCTCTGGATTTGATATAACGCCCGGAACCAATCCATTCACCAGTTGGCCATCAAAAACATAGGTCCCTTCTCCGTTTAGGAGAGAAACAAACCTAAAATCTCCAATTCTGTCGTTGCCCAAAATACCGTAAGATGCTCTTAATTTCAGGAAGTTTAGGGAGTTGCTATCGGCCAGAAAATCCTCGTCTGAAACTACCCAACCAATTGAACCCGATGGGAAAATACCGAATTTGTTTTCTGGACCGAATTTAGTTGAGCCATCACGACGTACCACAGCAGACAATAAATATTTGCCTTTATAATCGTATTGCAATCTTGCGAAATAGGAGAGCAACCTAGAGTCGAAGGTGTCGTTTCTGCCTTTAAGGCGAAATCTGTCTTCAACATTCGAAGCTTGGAAAATATTGGCGTTTTGCACAATATTGCCTTCAATATCAAATCCTTTTTTTCCGGTAAATTCGCCAGTGGTTTTAAAAACCGATGTTCCTAAAAGCAGGTTGAGTTTATGAATATCGTTAAACGTGTTTTCGTATTTTACAAAAGCATCAAAGGTATAGTCTCTAAAATAATCCAAGTTTTCTATAACCTCGCTCCTATCTATATTAAATACTTTTCCGCTACCGTAATTAACAGTGGGCCTGAATATTTTAGAACGTACTTCTGAATAGTTAAACTGAACATTAGCTTGAGCCGTAAAATGCTCTAAAAAGTTATACCCTAAACCTGCATTTCCGCTTAGTTTACTTACCTTGGTTTTATCGTAGGCATTAGCAGTTTGAGCTATTGGATTAATAACCTCGTTACCCAAGCCTTCGGCTATGGTAAAAGCACCTGTTTGATCTTTAACACTTTTTGTGGGATCCATGTTCAAGGCATTAAAAAGCACCGAGCCTAATGCAGACTCAACTAAATTATTCTTGTTGGTACTTGTATAGGTTAAGCCAGAAGTGAATTTAAAATTTTCTAAAAAATCAAAATTGTAACTGGCGCGTTTTGTAAATCTGGTAAAATTAGATTTGCTTCCGCCAACAATACCATCTTGTTTTAAAAAAGAGCTACTAAACGAGTACGATGATTTTTCGGTACCACCTTTAAAGGTAATGCTATTGTTAAAAATCGGCGCTGTTTGAAAAACTTGGTCTTGCCAATTCGTACCAACACCCAAGGCAGATAAATCTGTAAAAGGAGGAGTACTGCCACCAGCTGCAAAGGCTTCGTTTACCAAAGCAGCGTATTCTGTAGCGTTTAGCGCCGGCAACTTCCTGGAGGTTTGTTGAAAACCAGTATAGGCAGAATACTCTATTGTTAAAGGCATATCTTTACGCCCTGTTTTAGTTGTTATTAATACTACACCATTGGCTGCTCTTACACCATAAATACCCGCCGTAGCATCTTTTAGCACATTAATGCTTTCTATATCGCTGGGATTTACAACGCTTAAGTCTTCAACTACATTGCCATCTACTAATATTAATGGTCTGCTATCTCCGTTTGTAGAAACACCTCTAATACTTATGGTTGTGCCACCGCCCGGGGAACCCGATTGCGATGTAATATTAACACCGGCTACTTGCCCTTGTAAAGCCTGCTCTACTCTTGTGGGCTTTAAGGCTTCTATGGTCTCTGACCCGATAACGGAAACAGCTCCTGTTATTTCTTTTTTGGTTTGCGTGCCGTAACCAATTACAACTACTTCGCTTAATTGGGCTATATCTGGCAACATCTGTATATTAAGGTTACTGCCATTGGCCACCACAACTTCTTGCGTTATATAGCCTATGTAACTAAATACAAGTGTTGAACCGACTTGAATATCGTTTATAGTAAAATTACCATCAAAGTCGGTAACGGATCCCGTACTTGTACCTTTAACCAATACGTTGGCTCCGGGTATGGGAAAGCCTGTATCGTCCTGTACATTTCCACTAACACTTACATTTTGGGCACTGGAATATGCCATAAAGAAAAGCGCTAGAATTTTAAAGAGATTGTGTCTCATTGAATTAGTTTTTTGAGTTTAGTTAAAATTAAACTATACGATTGATGTATCCTTATATTTTACCCAAACAAAAAGCATACATAACAAAAAACTATAGCATTTGATGCTTAAAGCATAATAAAATCGGGTGTTTTGGCAACATATTACCAAACAATAAATTAGTGTTAAAAAAACGTTATTTTATTAAATGTTGTGGTATTGTATAGGTATGTATGGCTCATACTAAACACCTATACTTCAAGGATATAATTTGTTAAGCTGGATTGGTGCGGTAAATTCATTTTTTTTCTTAATCGATAACGCTTAACCTCCACGCTTCGAGGCGAGATATTTAATAGAGGTGCAATTTCCTTTGAAGCAAGGTTTAGCCTAAGGTATGCACAGAGCCTTAAATCGTTTGATGTTAACGATGGGTGCAAAGCCTTGATTTTTTTAAGAAAGTCTTTATCGGCGTTGTTAAAAGCTTCTTCAAACACATTCCAATCGTCTGTGTTGTTAAGGTTTTTATCTATCATCCTAATCACAGATTTAAGGCTTTTATCGTTTTCGGAAACGCTTTTAAGCTCTTTTTTAAGGCTATTTAAAAACTCGTTCTTTTTAATTAGGCTCATGGTTGATATTCCCAACTCGCGGTTTTTACTTTCTATATCCTGCCTTAGTTTTTCGTTATTAAAACGCATTAATTGTTGTTGGTTTTCAAGTTCTTTCAATTCTAATTCGCTTGCGTTTTTCTGCAACAATTTTTCTCTTTGTTTTTTGTAATGGCGCTTATATAAATTATGCAACAGTAGAGAAAACAAGATAAATAAAATACTATAAACAATTATGGCTTGGTAAGACAGGGCCCAAGGTCTTTCAATTTTAAAACTATAGGTTGCTGTATTATTGGTTATATTGTTGCCAACTTTTGCCCTTACGTTAAAAACATACTCGCCATACGGTAGGTTTTTAAACAGTATGCTGGAACTGGCAGACCAACTGCTCCACTCTGGGTAAATGCCTTTTAATTGGTATTGATACTCGGTATCTAGGTACTTATCAAATTCTGCGACACTGTAATTAAACTCAATATTATTGGCCTTGTTTTTAAAAAGCCCTTTATTGTGTTTGGATACAATTTGCAGGTTTCCTTTTAAATCGTTTGTAGAAATGGTATTTATGGATATGCTGTATGTTTTTTCATTTAACTTATCTAGGTCTAAAACAACGTATCCTGTTGATGTACCAATTAAATGCTTATTGTTTTGCAAATGCGAGATATTTTCGTAGCCTGTTAAGCCTTTGGGGAGTGCCGTAGAATACGATATTTTATTAACTTTTGGTATGCTACTTAATTTACCGGGTGAAAGATAACTTAGGTTATTTTGGGAAAAACTCCATAGAATATTGTTTTCTTTGTCTGATATTAGTTTGCCAGAAGTATAATTGGTTTTAGTGTACAAACCATTATAAACAGAGTCTTTTATAAATCGCTTCTGTGCTAAACTATACTTAAAAACCCCTTCGTTATGGGCATATAAAATATTGCTATTGTGCTTTATAACGCTAGAATTAAGGCTTTTGCCAACTATTGAATCTTTAACAACTTGGGTAGCCCTGGTAAAATCTTTATCAACTGTTATTTTATAAATACCCTTAGATTCGTGGCTTACAAAAATATTATCATTGTAAATTTCGAAAAACTTGCTTGAAATATCGAAACCTTCAATTTTGTTTTTTAAAACCCATATACCATTTACCTTGGTAATTACGTTAAGCCCATTATAATTACCTTGCAACAACTCGTTTTCTTTGTTTTGTATTGGAGCAATGTTCCAGGTACCTTGTATGTCCACTGTTAATTTGGCAGTGTCTTTGTTTACAATAAAAGTACCCGCATCGTGGCCGCAAAACAAGGTGTTTTTTAATTTTATTAAACTCCAAACCGGACCTTGGGTGTTTTCGACGAATTGAAACTCGGAATCGGAATACAGAGGTTTGTAGTACAAACCTTGATTGGTGCCCAAGTACAAGTAATCATTGTGCACTGCCGAGGCGTAAACAGTTCCTATTTTGCCTTCTTTGTCGTAATATATCCTGAAGGGCGATTTTATGTTAACACAATTAATCCCATTATCTAGCGCTAGCCATATATTATTTTCGGTGTCTTCAAAAATAGCATGTATGGTATTGTTGCTTAAACCACGTTTTATGTTAATGTGGAACTTGATCTCGCCTTCTTCTGTAACGTGGAATATCCCGTTAGATCTGGTACCCAGCACAAAACTGCCATCGCGTAATTTAGCGCTCCTGTAAACCCCGCTTTGAGGAAGCAATTTGTTGGCCGGTATATTCCATGGCTTTAAAGTGTTGTTTTCTAAAATGTAAAAACCCGCATTTTCGGTTTCTATTAGAAGGTTTTCCTTATGATTAAAAACGTTAACCAACAAACTGTTTTTTAAGACCGCATGGTTTGAAATTAATTTGGGCATGCCGTTTTCAATTTTATACAACCCCGCTTTTGTTTGCTGAAAGTAAATGCTACCGTTAACCTTGAACATTTTGTAAATGGTAGAATCTGTATCGATAACCACATAAGTGTCATTGATTTTGTTATAGATATAGATGCGCTGTAGGGATTGAAACAAGATATAATCGTCGAAATTTACAATGCTCCAAAATTCCTCTTCTTCAAGAAATTCAATTTGAAGCCTTTGTGAAAGCGATGTATAGATCAAATCGCCCAATTGGTTTCTTTGCCAATACCCAAACTCTTTACTGCAGCCCGTGTATATTACATCATCAAAAACGTTAACAGATCTAATTATGGTTTGGTTAGGCGAGGGGTATAAACGCCATTTGGCTCCATTAAACTCTAAAAGGCCTTTGTTGTTGGCAACATAAATGTTTTTATCTTTTGATTGGGCAATGGACCAATTTTGATTTTCTGCTCCATACATTTTTGGCGTATAAACTTGTATGGGCGGTATTTCCTGGGCCTTAATTATTAAAGAACCCAAAAGGTATATACATGTTGCAAGCCTAAATAGTTTTTTCAATTTTAAAGCAGTTATTGTTGCGTTACCAATATAACAAAATCCTTTTATTTATTGAAATCTTGAGCATTTTGTATGGTTTTTGTATGGTTTTTTACATAAATAAAATCAACTAACAATTGTTGGATAAAACAATAAATTTACCACAAAAAAAAGCTCCGGTGCATGATAACAACGGAGCTATATGTTTTATACTTTTTTAAAGCCTAACTTTTTTGGTTAAATATTAAACCAGTTTTTAATTATGTTTTTTTCTATATTTTGATGACTGTTATGTACAAACTCATTTTTAATGGCATTATAAGTATAGACTTCTCCCCAGTCTTTAAAATGTTTAGCAACAGCTTCAATGGCATCGCAAATAAATTGCACTTCATTATTAGTCATGGTTGGATGAATAGACATTCTTACCCAACCCGGGCGTTCAATTAAACAGCCATCGAGTATTTTCTTTTCTATGGATTTGGATGTTGGCTCATCAACATTAAGCAAATAATGCCCATAGGTACCTGCACAACTACAACCACCTCTGGTTTGTACTCCAAACTTATCATTTAAAAGTTTTACTATTAAGTTGTAATGTGCATCTTCTATATAAAATGAAAATACGCCCAATCTATCGGTATGGTTTTCTGCTAGAACACGCAGGTTCTTTATTTTTTTTAAACGTTTAAATATAATAGCATTAAGCTCGTGCTCTCTGTCTAAAATATTTTTAACGCCCATTTTTTCTTTTAGTTTAATAGATAAAGCTATTTTAATGGCCTGTAAAAAGCCTGGGGTGCCACCATCTTCTCGGGTTTCAATATCATCAATATAGTCGTGGTCGCCCCATGGGTTTGTATAGCTTACCGTACCGCCCCCGGGATTATCGGGCACTAGGTTTTTATAGAGTTTTTTGTTAAATATTAATACGCCGGAAGCCCCCGGTCCACCTAAAAACTTATGCGGAGAAAAGCTTATGGCATCTAAATACTCATCGTCGTTTTTTGGATGCATATTTATATTAACGTAGGGTGCAGAACAGGCAAAATCTACAAAGCACAAGCCGTTATTTTGGTGCATTACCCTAGCTATATCGTGGTAGTTTGTTCTTATGCCGGTAACGTTAGAGCAGCCTGTAATGGCAGCTATTTTTATGGGGCAGTCTTTATGTTGGGTTATTAAATCTTGCAACTTATTAATACAGGGTAAGCCATCAGTATTAGAAGGAATTACTTTTACCCGCGCAATGGTTTCCAACCACGAGGTTTGATTGGAGTGGTGCTCCATGTGCGAAACGAAAATTATTGGCCGTTTTGCTTCTGGAACCTGGGTGTGATCTTTTAAATTTTCATTTATTTTTAATCCTAATATACGCTGAAACTTGTTAATTGCACCGGTCATGCCCGTACCAACGGTTATTAAAACATCGTCTTTTGAAGCGTTAACATGTTTTTTAATAATGCTTCTCGCATCGTGGTAAGCCAGCGTCATTGCAGAACCTGTAACAGAGGTTTCGGTATGGGTATTGGCTACGTATGGGCCAATATCATTCAGTAATTTTTCTTCTATGGATTTATAAAGTCTTCCGCTGGCTGTCCAATCGGCATAAATAATTTTCTTTTTACCATAAGGCGAATCAAATTCTTGGTTAATGCCAATAATTTCTTCTCTAAAAGGCTTAAAGTAAGCTTCAAGATTTGATGCTTTTTTTTTAATGCTTAAAATATTTTTAAGGGTATTGGACATAAATTATAAATTCTTAACAAAACAATAGCTAAGGTACTTTTATTAGATTACTTTAAAGGAAGCTATTTGTTTTATTTACAAAAATAACGATAAAATTAGGCCCAATAAAAATTTATTGAAACGAAGTAAGCTCGAGGCAGTACCAGTATTCTTGTGGCTTAGAAGTGTTTAAGCTTGGTTTTTTGGGAATCTTAGGGCCAAAAAACTAAATTTATTATTTATATTCCCGATTCCGATCGCTATCGGGATCGGGATCGGGAATTAAACTTAAACGGAAACGCCAAGGCGAAGCTATGGGGCATTTTTTTGGTTAATAGTAACTTTGGCAAACCCGTGCAGCTTTATAATTTTATCCTTCTTTAGCAGCCAAATAACGCTCTGCATCTAAAGCTGCCATACAGCCTGTTCCTGCAGCAGTTACGGCTTGCCTGTAAACATGGTCGGCGGCATCGCCAGATACAAAAACGCCATCTACATTGGTTTTAGATGTTCCGGGTTCGTTAATAATGTATCCTGTTTCGTCTAGATTAAGGTAATCTTTAAAAATATCGGTATTTGGTTTGTGTCCAATAGCCACAAAAAAGCCTGTGGCTGGAATCTCGTGCTTTTCGTGGGTTATATTATTAAATACGCGCACACCGGTTACCACTTGTCCATCTCCCAGAACCTCATCGGTTTCGGTATTGAATAATATTTCAATGTTTTCTGTGTTTTTAACTCGAGCCGCCATAATTTTTGAAGCTCTAAACTCGTCTCGTCTTACCAACATGGTAACTTTAGTACATAGCTTAGATAAGTAATGCGCTTCCTCGCAAGCCGAATCTCCGGCACCAACAATAACCACTTCTTGATTTCTGTAGAAAAAGCCATCGCAAACGGCACATGCCGAAACGCCACCACCTAGTTTCAAGTATTTTTGCTCAGATTCCAAACCCAAATACTTAGCAGAAGCTCCTGTTGAAATAATTACTGTATCGCAGTGTATTTCTTTGGTATCGTTAACCCATACTTTATGCACATCGCCAGAAAAATCTACCTTGGTAACCCAACCATTGCGCACATCGGTTTCAAACCGTTCTGCTTGTTTTTGTAATTCAATCATCATTTCGGGCCCAGTTATACCATCTGGATACCCAGGGAAATTTTCAACTTCGTTGGTAGTTGTTAATTGCCCACCTGGTTGTGTACCTTGATATAAAACGGGTTTCATATTAGCTCTTGCCGCATAAATAGCAGCCGTATAACCTGCGGGCCCAGACCCTATAATTAAGCATTTTACTTTTTCTATTGTATCAGACATATTTTCAAAATTTATAGTTGCAAAAGTAGCTTTTTTGAGGCAATGCTTACCGAGAAGTTATCAACAGTTTTTATTAAAAAATAGTTATAATTTATTAATCTATTTTATGCTAATTACAGCATTTTTTTAAGCTAAGGTTATAGACATTCTAATGAATATTGTTTTAGGATATCATATAATAACCAGTAAGTTTTATACCCCTAACAATACTTGAATCGCACCATAAAACATAGCAATAATTAAAAAAATCTGCTCGAAAACAAAACTTACCGAAATTTTTATTTAGCTTTGGTAAATCAAAAAAAAACAGAAATGATGCGTAACACCGCCATTTATAGAAAGCAAAGCACCTCTTGTTTAAAGGCAAGATGTTGGGCTTATTATTTATTGTGGTGATATGATTATAAAACATTACACTATTTTTAAAAGTCCGACTTCGCAGTCGGACTTTTTGTTTTTAGTAAAACCATCAATTTAAAAAATATGATGAAAATGAGATTTCCGCTTTAGCGGAAATAAAAAAACCAACCAATACAATGAAAACACTATTTAACAATTACCTAGAATCTTTTAAAGGTTTATCGAAAAACATTTGGTACCTCGCTTTAATATCTTTAATTAACAGGGCGGGCACAATGGTTATTCCGTTTTTGTCGTTATACCTAACCAAAAACCTCGATTTTAGTAAAGATGATGCTGGTTGGATTTTGGTTTTCTTTGGTATTGGTTCGCTTATAGGCTCGTGGTTAGGCGGTTGGTTAACAGACAAAATTGGCTTTTATAAAGTTATGGTTTTAAGCCTGTTTGTAACCGGAATAGGCTTTATAGGTTTACAGTACATAACATCGTTTTGGGGTTTGTGTTTTGCCATTTTATTTATAATGATAGTTGCAGATACGTTTCGTCCTGCTTTATTTGTATCGTTAAAAACGTATAGCAAGCCAGAAAACCAAACCAGATCTTTAGCTTTAATTCGTTTGGCCATTAATTTAGGAATGGGTGTTGGCCCAACATTAGCCGGCTTAATAATTGTTACAAAAGGCTATAATATGCTGTTTTGGATTGATGGTATAACTTGCATAACCGCTATTGTTGCATTTTATATTTTAGTAAAAGAAGTAAAACAAAAACGTAGCACAGAAATAGAATCTAAAGTTATTAAAGCCAAAAATGTAATTTACCAAGATACATCGTATTGGATATTTATTGCCATTTGTTTTTTAATGGGCATGACGTTTTTTCAGTTATTAGTTACCATGCCCATTTACTACGAAGAACAATTCGGTTTAAACGAATTTAACATTGGGCTAATAATGTTTATAAATGTGGCCATTATTGTTGTTTTAGAAATGCCATTCATACATTTTCTTGAGAAAAAAAACATAAAGCACACCCAATTTATTATGGTATCTTGTATTTTATTCGGGCTGAGTTTTTATGTACTTTACAACAATTTCTGGATAGGTATTTTAATAGTAAGCATGGTTATTATAACTTTTGCCGAAATGTTAGGGTTCCCTTACACCAACACCTTTGCCTTAAAACGGGCAAAAGCTGGTTTCGAGGGCAGCTATATGGCCTTGTACGCCATGTCGTTTTCTTTGGCACACATATTCAGTTCTAAAATAGGATTAAGTATTGTAGAACATTATGGCTATCAGATAAATTGGTTAATTACAGGCGCGTTCGCAACCTTGGCAACATTACTTTCAATATGGTTGAATAATAGAGTAAAAAACAATTTATAATCCATTTAAACCAAATAACCATTCCGTCGTTAAATGTTGAAAAAGCAACAGCGTTTTATAAAATCTTGGGGCTGCATCTTATTGTAGATGCAACACCAAATTATGTAAGGTTTGAATGCCCAGACAGAAATTCAACGTTTTCATTTCATAAAGTAAAAAAATTACCAGAGGCAAAGGCATTACTGTTTATTTTGAAGATGACATTCTTGATGAATTAACAAAACATCTAAAAGCAAAAGGCATTATATTTACAAGTGAACCCGAAGATAAAATGTGGTTGTGGCGAGAAGCCCATTTAAACGATTTAGATGGCAATCACATCATTTTTATAAAGCTGGTAAAAACAAGAAAAATCCGCCTTGGCGCCTACAATAAATTATGAAGAGAACAATATCTATTTTAATTACGATACTTTTTGTGAATTTTAATTCTCATTAAGGCAAAAAACAATAGTTATGAGTATGATTGAAAAATGGAAAAAATTACCAGTTTTTAAAAAAGCTATGGAAATACAAAATTGGTGGATTACATTTTAGAATGTGTTGAAAAATCTGTTATTGAATTTGAAAATGAAATTGAATCAAAAATAAGAAAGAATAATTTACAATACCTAAGAGAAAACGCAATAATTATACCCTCAAAAATTGCTGGGGCCGCAGACCAAGATATGTTTTACGATATTAAAATGGAAAACGCTACTATTATTAGAAAAGCCGCAAGAGAACTTATTACCGATGCTAAAGCTATACAAATGCACGGTTTTAAAGATATTGAATATTTAGACTTACTAAGAATTGAAGTGGATGCGTTTAGAATTTTATTTGCAGAATGGGTAAAAACTTTTAACCGTAAGTATTATATTACTGATAGATGGGAGGGGCTTTTTAATCCTCTGGGTATAAATTACGACGAAAAAGACCCAGATGATACATACCTTTTAATTTAGATGATTTTGAAGAACAATAACTAATCAATAGGCTTAACCTCTTTTTGTTTTACCACCCGAGACAAAACAATCTGCGTTTTGCTTTCGCCGTAAATTATCAATTGGTCTATAAATTCCTCGAGGTGTTTTTGGTCTTTTAAAACCACTTCCATAACTATATTCTCATCGCCCGTAATACGATAGCAATTTATAACTTCGTGGTAGGTTTTTACTTTTTCCAAAAACGGTTTTAGCTTTCCCATAAAAGCCCGCAAAGTAATAATGGCTTTAAATTGGTATCCCAGCTCGAATGGCGAAACCAAGGTTTTATAATCTTCAATAACCCCCAAATCTTCCATTTTTTTTATACGCTCTGAAACGGCCGGTGAGCTAATGCCAACCTGCCTTCCAATCTCTGCATTAGATTGCCTTGCGTTTTGTTGTAAGCACTTTAAAATCTTCTTATTCAGGTTGTCCATATTTATTTAAAGAAATTAAACAGTAAAACATTAATATTTAAATCAAAAATACAAATTTACTTTAAAACCTAAAGACCAATGTGGATTCTTGTGAGTAATTTTGATGAAATTGCTTTAGAAAAAATAATCATGTTACCTAATACCCCACAAAACCTATCGGAATTACCGATTTATAAAAAAGCTTTAGATATTTTTGTCTTATCTCAGAACATTTCCGCTTACTTAAATCAGGATTTATCTGTTTTAAAAGACGATGGGTCCGAGGATGTTAACATTTATTTTTCAGGCGATATAGTACAGCAATCGGTATCTTTGGTTCCTGAAATCGTTAATGCAGAATTAGAGCGTTATACAGAAAGAAGACACAAACACATCGCATCGCTTAAACGCATTACAAACATGTTATACAAAAACTCGTATCGTTTAGAGCATTCTAACAGCAACGGCAAAGATTTTTTACCCATTTTACGTAAAGAATTAAAAAAGTTTAAAAAATTGCAACGTACTTGGTTGCTTACTCTATAAGCTATTTAACCAATACCCTTTTACGCTTTTTTTAGGAGACAGTTTACTGTTTTTTGTAAAATTTTTCTTTTACATTTTAAGAATAATCTTATATTTACAAAAAGTAAATTATGGAAAACCTATTGGTAAAAGACAACTTTTTAAGAAGCAAGCATACATTAATTCTATTTGCAATTTTGGCAGGTACAGATTTGCTCTCGATAGGTTTAAGCTATTATCAAAACTCGGTTTTAAAAGCTTATGAGTACGGTGAATATTCAGATGAGTATATTACCAACCTAGATTATGCCACCATGTTTTTGGCAATATTTAAATTTATATGCATAATAAGCCTAATTGTTTTGTTTATAAAATGGTTTAGAAGAGCTTACGCGAATTTAATCCGTTTGGATATTGGTATGGATTATACTGAAAACGCTGCCGTTTGGGGCTACTTTATTCCGTTTGTAAACTGGGTGCGCCCCGTAAAAACAATGAAGGAAATATATTTAAAAACGCAAAAAGCCATAAAAGCATACGATTCTACATTGGTTTTAGATCAAAACACAAGTTTTATAGTTTTGTGGTGGATACTGTATATAGTAAATGGTGTGGTTGGCAATTTCGCCTCGAAAGCCATGAACCGCGCAACAACGATTGATGAGTTTATAGATGCAAATAATTTTTACATGGTGTCTGATTTGGTAGATATTTTATCGATTGCTTTAGCTGTAATTGTTATTCAAAAAATTTCTAAACTTGAATTATCCCTTAAAAAAACAGATAGATCTGTATCGCTAATCGATCAAATTGGAACCCAATAAACCTTTTGCAACGCTTACTTACCTGTTTATGTTTGATAAACCGGAGATTTTTTGGTTTGTCAACATTACTTTTTTAAAAAATTAAAGACAGCTATTAAAAAAACATAAGAATTTTACCCAAATAATTAAAAAAAATAAGATTCCTAAGCTAATATTTTTATATATTAACAGTGATATTTATCTTACTTTGCTAAAAGCAAAAGTATGTTAAAAAAATCTATTTTAGTTGAAAACAAAAGCAGTATAACCACCAAAAACCTGCAATTGGTAATAAAAAACGATTATAGGGAATCTACTATACCTATTGAAGATATTGGATTTGTAATAATAGACAATCCCGAAGTTTACATAAGCATTACCACGTTAAACTTACTTATAGAAAACAATTGTGCTGTTGTAATTTGCAGTAAATCGCATTTGCCAAACGGCCTGTTTTTAAACCTAAACAGCCACCACATTCAACAAGCACTGTTTAAGCACCAAATAAACGCCAGCACACCTTTAAAAAAGCAATTATGGCAGCAAACCGTAATTGAAAAAATTACAAATCAAGGTTTACTGCTAGAAAAAATTACTCGAAATAAAAACAAATTTGATTATTTGGCATCTAAAGTATTAAGTGGCGATACCAGCAATATGGAAGGTGTTGCCGCCAACTTTTATTGGAAATCTTTTTTTAAAGAAGATTTTAAACGCGAACGTTTTGGCCAATACCCCAACAACTTTTTAAACTACGGTTATGCCATTTTAAGGGCAGCTACCGCTAGAGCACTTTCTGGCAGTGGACTGCTAAACACCTTGGGCATACACCACAAAAGCAAATACAATGCCTTTGCGCTTGCAGACGATATTATGGAACCTTTTAGACCACTTGTTGACGAAGCCGTTTACACCTTAATGGAACATTACGACGCGCAGGAACTTAACACCGAAATAAAATCTGTTTTATTACAAATACTAACACGCACCGTTTATTTTAAAGACGAAAAAAGTCCTTTAATGGTGGCTTTACAAAAAACAGCCAGCTCGCTACAGCAATGTTTTACAGGCGAAATAAAAAAAATAAAGTACCCAAAATTATGGAATTAAACGGCTATAGAATTATGTGGTTATTTGTTTTTTTTGATTTACCAACCGATACGGCAAAAGACCGTAAAAACGCAGCAGGCTTTAGAAAAAACTTGCTTAAAGATGGTTTTAACATGATGCAATACTCTGTATATATGCGCCACTGCGCCAGTAGCGAAAGTGCCGATGCGCACGAAAAACGCATAAAACGCTTATTACCGCCTTTGGGCAAAGTGAGCATATTAAGAATAACCGACAAACAATTTGGAAACATTATGAATTTTTGGGGACGTGCAGAAGTACCCAAAGAACCACCACCCACACAACTTGAGTTATTTTAATTTAAAAAAAATCTTAAAACAAAAAAAACGCTTCAATCTTGCCTTATCACTGCAAAAAAGAAGCGTTTTTTTATACGATATTTCACTCTAGCTTATTGATTATTAGAAGGTAACATACCAACTAATATCGTGTTTTCTAATCTTTAATCAAACCACAACATATCAAGTAAAATAGTATTAAAGCGAAAGAATATCGTGTTTTCTAATCTTTAATCAAACCACAACCTCCAGGACCTTTTGTGTAACGTTCCAATTAATATCGTGTTTTCTAATCTTTAATCAAACCACAACTAGGTTTATATTCCTTATGTTTTAAATCAGAATATCGTGTTTTCTAATCTTTAATCAAACCACAACGTGTTTATGATGCTAATACATTATTTGTGAAATATCGTGTTTTCTAATCTTTAATCAAACCACAACGTGCTTTGGGTCTAATTCAATATTATAATAAATATCGTGTTTTCTAATCTTTAATCAAACCACAACATTTAAAAAAGTACTTTGCTATACAGGAGCAATATCGTGTTTTCTAATCTTTAATCAAACCACAACACTTTTTCTTTTAGGTTTAATAGCTATTGGAATATCGTGTTTTCTAATCTTTAATCAAACCACAACATTGGGATGCATAAGCAGCTATTGCGGATTAATATCGTGTTTTCTAATCTTTAATCAAACCACAACTCTACGCTCCCAATTAATGGTATTGTCTCCAATATCGTGTTTTCTAATCTTTAATCAAACCACAACATTGTTATTACTATCTTCTCTTTCTATATAATATCGTGTTTTCTAATCTTTAATCAAACCACAACTAGCCAAATTAACTTGCTTTTCTTTACTGAATATCGTGTTTTCTAATCTTTAATCAAACCACAACATGTTTGCATAATTTTTATTTTTTTAGTTTAATATCGTGTTTTCTAATCTTTAATCAAACCACAACTATGCACTTAACACACCTTCATTTCTTTCTAATATCGTGTTTTCTAATCTTTAATCAAACCACAACAAAAATAGAGCTAGGGTTAACTTGCTCGTAATATCGTGTTTTCTAATCTTTAATCAAACCACAACAAATTCCAAGCCATAAATTAAACTGTTCCAATATCGTGTTTTCTAATCTTTAATCAAACCACAACATATAAGTGTTGTTATAGTTATTGTAATAAAATATCGTGTTTTCTAATCTTTAATCAAACCACAACTATAACATGAAATTCTGGGACAACAACAAAAATATCGTGTTTTCTAATCTTTAATCAAACCACAACCTCTCCTTTTGTTTTTTCTTTTAAATTACTAATATCGTGTTTTCTAATCTTTAATCAAACCACAACTACAGGCTAAACCGCTAGCATCAATATTAAATATCGTGTTTTCTAATCTTTAATCAAACCACAACTAACGTTGTACACAATATTGCTACGTTCCTAATATCGTGTTTTCTAATCTTTAATCAAACCACAACTAAAGTTGATTTGTCTAAATCGTAACTTTCAATATCGTGTTTTCTAATCTTTAATCAAACCACAACAAATCTACAAATAAAACGCGATGCGCTAGTAATATCGTGTTTTCTAATCTTTAATCAAACCACAACCAATTGTAGATGTAAAGATGGTTACAGCTAAATATCGTGTTTTCTAATCTTTAATCAAACCACAACATGAACTCTAACGGATATGAATTGTTTGGTAATATCGTGTTTTCTAATCTTTAATCAAACCACAACTTGATTTTCAACCAGGGGAGTTAAAAGAGTAATATCGTGTTTTCTAATCTTTAATCAAACCACAACGAAAAATCGTTGCAAAAAATTGAAAAGGTCAATTTTTCGTTGTGGTTTGGATGATTAATACAAAAAGGTATGTCAAAGAACTTGTTTTGTCATTCCGAAGCATGAGGAATCTCATAATACTTCTTTTATTCTTTTTATGTGATTTCTATTAATACTTGATTAATTCTCTTTATGCGATTTCTTACTTTATTCGAAATGACAATAGTTAGCTTTTTATAAAACGGTTTTCCAAAAACTCGAAATTTTCATTAAACGCTCGAATTAAGTTTAACTTCTTTTCGCGTCTCCAACCTTTTAATTCCTTTTCTCTGGCTATAGCATTTTGCACCCAGCTAAATTTTTCATAATACACTAAATGCTTTAAATTATACTTTGCTGCATAAGTTTTTCTACCTTTTTCTATGTTTTCTTTATGTTGAAGCAAACGCTTGCCCAGGTTATTGCTTATACCAATATAATATGTAGAACGATAAGGGTTTGTTATTATGTAAACATAATAGCTGTGATAACCTTCATTTTCATTAAAATCTAACATAGTTTAGTGGTTTATGGGTTTTTCATGCTTTGGAATGATACTTGGTAACTGTGTGTCTTGGTTTTATCTACTTTTCATTGGCAACATTGTTCTTATAGTTTTATGGGATTCCTCATGCTTAGGAATGACAAATGATACCGGGTTTTTCATGCTTTGGAATGATACTTGGTATGTGATTCCTCATACTTCGGAATGACAACTGATGCTGGGTTTTCTTATACTTTGCAATAACACTTGGTACTGGTTTTTTTTTGTTTTCGTTTTTTCTTTGCTTTACTGATTTATGTGATTCCTCATGCTTCGGAATGACAATTAGCGAGAAATTCCTTGTGCTTCGGAATGACAAATGGTACTGGGTTTTCTTATGCTTTGGAATAATAAACTACAACTTTTCAATTTTACCTGAAACGCTAATTTTAACTTTTATGGGGTTAAACGTAAACCATCCTGTTTTACCTGCTCCAAAACCTTGTATTCTGACATAGTAAGGTTGGAAGTTATTTTGTATAGATGCTTCAGTATTTAATCGAAATTCATAAAATTTAGAAGATAGTTTTTGCACACGATATAAATGTGCTTTCAAAAGATTATTGTTTGGTTTTTCCCAGTCAATTTCATCCTCATTAAGCCCTAATAAAAACATATCGTTAATTTGCATGGTGGTTACAATTTCTATCCCGTCTGCTGGTAATTGATAGACAGGAAAGCCTTTTCGTTTACGCTCTACCACCGTCCAAAAAGTAACCACATCCTCTTGTAAGTTGCCTTTTTCATCTTTATAAATTAATACATGATGGTTGTTTCTTGGGTTTACCCACTGGTTTGAATCGTCTTTTAACTGCTCGGCACCTCCAATGTTTTCTCGCATCCGAACTTTTAAAACTGGGACTGGATTTCCATTTTTATTTGGTAAAAATATCTGTGGTTTTTTAATTCCTGTTTCATCTACAACAAAAAATGTTTCAGTTGGTATTTTACCTTTTACAAAGCCACCTAATACATGGATACGCTTAAAAATTAATTGCTTAATTGTTTCATCTACTACTTTTTCTAATTGCTTTTCAGTTGTTAAGCTGTCTATTGGTTTTCTTACATGATAGGCTTCTTCTTTATTAGGTGATTTTCGTTTACCAAATACGGTTTCTTTATGCAACTGTCCGCGGGCGGCTACACCTATATTTTTATAAATTTGACCGTTTCTTTTTGTTTTATGCGTCCTGACGGTAAGTATTGATTTTGTTTTTTTGTGGGAAACTAAAATATTATCTACGGCGCGTTCGGCATCTTCTCTAAACGTTTCCCATGGTTTGGGGAAATTGTTTAATTCGTAGCTTCTGTCGTATCTGTTCCATTTGCTTAATTCTTGTAAATGACTTCTGGTAGCGCATGCCATAACTAGCGCATCAATAGCATGGTGGCGATGGTCTTCTCTTGTTTTTTGGTCATCGTCCTTATTTAAAATGGTATTAAGCCCCCAATGGTGACGCAAATTGGATGTCATTTGTCCTGGTGCCACGGTAACTTTATCGCATATTTTAGCTAAATAATTTTTAGCTTCTTTACTTATGTAACGCGTATCGTTTAATTGTCTGCTAATAAAATCGCCGTCATGTTTTTGCTTGACAAATTGTTTAAATTTTTGATAAGCTTTTGGATAGTTAGGTTTGTTTTTAAAACAGCTTAAAGCCTGTAATTTTTTATTTTGCCAAGCTTCTTCGCCTTGCTTGCTGTAAAACTCATAAGGTGTTAAATCGCCTTTTGCTCTATTTTCATCGGCAAAACAAAGTGTTTTATTCATAAAACTATCGTTAAGCGATCGGCTCCATGGGTAGATGTGTTCAATTTGAACTTCGCCCGAAAATAATTGGTTTACTTCAATAGGTTTCCCTGTATAAGGGCATGTTCTGTTACACTCTTCCCAAAGTTTGTATTTTAGAATGTTAAGGTGTGTTGGTCGTTGCCCAATATAATCTAACTCTGCTTTTACCCTATCGTTTTGTTGCTCTAAACGTTTTTGCTCTCTTCTAATTTCGTTTCGTTTAGATTTTGAAATTTTTAAATCGCGCGCAAGCTCTACTTTAATTTCATCTGGCTTTCCGTAATCTTTAATAATTTCGTTTACTAATTTTCTTATTTCAAAAAGTGCCGTAATTACTACAGGATTTTTTATGCGCTGTATTTCTTTATCGGCTTCCGGACCAACTGGAAGACTGTTTAATAGTTGTGTGCTTTCAATATTACTGCTATGGTGGTATAATTTTGATAATGCTTTATCATTTAAATTACATTCCTTTTTTAACATCTCTTTTAAAGGCTCTATGTAACCGCCTTTAATATTTGAGCGTACTATTTCGGGTACATTGTCTAGTAAAAACTGCTCGTGCAACTCCCAATCTATTCCTAAAGCATTTTTAACACCACCTAAACCAACAGCAACATCGTAAGTAAACCCGAGTTTTAAAAATGGCAGTAGGTTGTTTATGGCTTTTCTGCTTAAATTAGCATATCCTTCTTTTAGATTAAATTTTGATATTTTCTCTGCTCTTGTTTCATCAAAGTTCCAATTATTAATAGCATATTGCTTAAGTTTATCTCTGTCGTCAAAGCTATAAAGCACATGCCAAATATCTTCTTGTTCTTTTTCTGAAAAGCTAAACCATTGTTCACCAAAAAATTTTTTGTTAGATAGGTTACTAATCGTGTGGCTACCATAAACAGGATCATCATCTTTATAATTAAACTGATAATTGCCATCCAATTTATTTATAGCTTTTCTTATTTCTTTAAATTTAACCTTCTCTTTTGAAAACAGGAGTTTTATAATATTTTCTCTATCCGAAGCTGTAATCGCTACTTTCTCGCCTGCTAAATCGCATTTTAGAGTATTTAACCATTCGTAAATACGTCTTTCTTCATTGTGGATAGCGCTAATTTGGCATTTGTTTTTTTTAGGCTCAAAAGTACAATTACCCACTAAATGTTTTTGAGAGCGCAGAGGTCGCTGATGGAATAATACACCATCTTCTGGATAATCGTCTTTTTTTCGGCCACCAAATATTGTTTTCAGGTTGTTTGTAAGTTCTGGATGATATTTAGTTTGTGTTTCCCAAATTGTTTCAAACTCATCAATATACATTTGTCGTGTGGTGTAACGATTTCTAATTCGTTCTTGTTTACCCGAAAAAGGTTTGTTTTGTTTCGGATAAATTTCATTTAGATATGCACCCAGTGTTTTACTTTCCTTTATGCTTTCTGCAGTTTCGGCAATTCCTATTTTTCCTGCTTTCGCATCGCCTTTAAAAATGACACTTTTCTCATTGTTTTCTGCGCCAGCACTTCTGCTATTGCTTTGAAAACCTCGCCGTTGAATCATGTGATAAAAAATACGCCCTAACTCCTCTAAACTAACTTGCGTTTTTAGTGCTTTGGCTCTTAACTCGTAAGGATTTAATTTTAGCCATTGTTGAAGTTTTTCATTATTGAAAATTTCTTTTTGATTCCAAATTTTTACTGCTTTGTAATCAATAGGGCACATATTATGTTTGGCAAGTTCTCGAAGCAAATAACGTTTGCGCAACCGACGTCTGAAAAATTGTCGCCTTGCACCCCTATCGTCTGTTCTACTTGCGTTTTTTGAAGCTTCCCGTCCTTCTCCCTCACCTAAATTAACAACACCCTCGGGGAATATCCTGCTTCCTATAGTTAAAATATTGTTTTTATTATCGTCTATCAGCGCCCAACCAATAGAGTTCGTCCCTAAATCTAATCCTAAAATTCCACTCATAAAAATAAAAATTTAATACGCTTTAAAGATATAAAAACCCTGTATTTTTTATGATAAAAAACTTACTATTATTTAAGTTTTTTTACTATATTTGTTTCAGATTAAAATTTCTAATCTTTAATCTTATCACAATAAGGCTATATGCCGTAGATGAAAATCTTTAGTCCTGCTTCGGTGGGACTTTTTTTATTGGCTTTCCTTGAATAATTGCATTACAAATTTCACAAGTATTCTAATTCGGTTTTTGTTATATAATGATTAGGATTGACACAATATCTGTTATTTTCAAAATTAACACCTTGTGTATAAAACTATCCGGTGCTTTTTCCCAAATTGTGTTTTTTTGATTACAGTACCGTAATTTGAAACAATACAGCAAGATTGGAAAAGTTTTTATATTAGTTAGCGTATATATTTGTGGTATTAATACAACACGATGAAAGGAAAACATACTAATAAAACGTTTTACAAGGAAAAACTGAATGTGATTATAGAATACATAAACTTGCATTTAGACAGTAAAATAGACATTAAAACCCTTGCTGAAATCTCGTGTTTTTCGCCCTATCATTTTCATCGCATTAGTAGAGCGCTTTTAGGCGAGCCCATAGGGGCTTACATTTCCAGAACACGACTTGAAACGGCAGCAAAAATGATTCGGTATTCATCAACAGATATCGAAACTATTGCTTACAGCGTTGGTTTTGAAACGCCCTCGTCTTTATCGAAAGCTTTTAAAATTCACTTTGGAATGTCGCCTTCAGCGTATCGAAAAAACAAATCCATATCCATAAAAAAAATAAACATTATGAATGCCAAGTTAAACATTAAAAAACCAAAAATTCAAGATATAGAAGATAAAAAATGCCTGTATTTGCGCATGCAAGGTGCCTACCAAACGCTAGATTACTCAGGTGCATGGAAAAAACTTTGGGAGCAAGTAAAAGCCCAAAAGCTTTTTACCAAAGGGATACAGCATTTTGGTTTGCCGCACGACGACCCTAAAGTAACCAACGAAAACAAAATACGCTACGACGCCTGTTTAATTATACATAAAGATGCTAAACCCGTTGGCGATATTGGCGTAAAAACCTTAAAAGGCGGTAAGTTTGCCGTGTTTTTATACCAAGGATCGTATAGCTATTTTGCCAATGTTTATAATTATATTTTTAACGAATGGCTGTTAAGCACCAACTACCAACTGCGAGACGAACCCGTTAGAGAACGCTACATAAGCCATCCGGATAGGGTTGCAGAAGAGAAACTTAAAACAGAATTTTACATACCCGTTAAGTAGAAATAGAATTGCCATGTTTATGCCCTGTAATTCTCTGCTTAAAATTATGCCATTTATCTATTAAGATGTCTTATTTTTATAGGGCAAAACAGAATTGAAACATTATGCAAAACCAAAAAAGTAAACGTTGGATTGTAATTTATTCGGCCATAGCGGTACTGTTATTAATTATATATTATCTGTTGGAACTAAATGTTTTAGACCCTTGGAACGAGTATATACCCTTAATAAAAAAATTAAGCATAAGTTTATTTTTAATTTCCTTAATCTTTCTTTCTAGCAATATTATTTCTAGAATCGTTAAAAAGCAAAACCATAATGAAGGCGACAAGTACAACCTGTTGCGCATTATACGGTTTTTATCCATTACATTAAGCCTTATTGTTGCGGCTTCGTTTTTATTTCAAAACCTTTATGCTGCAGCGGTTAGTTTTGGTTTAATTTCCTTAATTCTAGGTTTTGCATTGCAAGCTCCCATAGTATCTTTTATAGCTTGGGTGTATTTAATTTTTAGACGGTCTTATTTAGTGGGCGACCGCATTCAGATAAAAGGTTTTAGAGGCGATGTTGTCGAGATAAGCTATTTGGATACTTCTATTTTAGAATGTAGTGGAGACTATTTGGGCAACGACAGGTCTAGCGGTAGAGTAATTCGGTTTCCCAATAGCTTAATATTAAAAGAGGAAATCATTAATTATTCGGGGCCGGAAATGCCCTTTATTTGGAACGAGACCCCAATTCAGGTTGCCTATACCAGCGACCTTAAGTTTGTAGAAACCTGTTTGTTGGAGGCTTCGATAAAAGATTTTCAAGAATACTACCCCAAATTAACAAACCAAAACCAATGGAAGCCCATGGTTTATTTTAGGATAAATACATTTGCTTGGATGGAAGCCGTAGTCGCTTATCCGGTGGAACCAAAAGATATTAGTGGGCGACGAAATCGCATATTGCGGTACGCTTTACCCCTGCTTAACGAAGCACCGGATAAAGTTAAATTTCCAGAAGGAACTTTGCGTTGATTTAGTTTGTAATCTACACTAGCCATTACCCTTGTTGAATTTAAAAAAATAAGAATTCAATTCCTATAACAGTCGGTAATCAAATAAAAAGGTATTTCAACAAATATTTATTAATGCTTTTGTAAATATTAATTACAATTACACATAAATAACTAAAAACCAAACCAATATGAAAGCATTAATTATTATTTTAGCCCTATCATTTACAAGTTTTTGCAGCGCGCAATTTATTTCTAACGATGGCGAACTTCACCTTGCTGCAGGTGCTCTAATTTCTGGAGCAACTTATACTATTGTATATACTACTACTAAAAATAAGAAAAAAGCATTTTGGTATAGTTTTGGAGCAGCAACGCTTGCCGGAATTGCAAAAGAAGTTATAGATAGCCAAAAAGAATTTAATACTTTTGATACTGGCGATGTTGCTGCAACGGCATTAGGTGGTTTAACTGTAAGTGCAACACTTAGCTTGTTTGTTGGAAAAAACAAAAATAAAAGACAGGCTAAAATAGCCTTGGTTAATTAACCAAGCGGTTTATAATGGCTTTTGTTGGCAAAATTGCCGTGGTATGCTCTATACTAGGGCCTGCTACCCAAACGGTTTTGTAAGTGGCTTTGGTAGCGGCTTTTTTGGTAGCATTCATTCCAATGGAGAAACGAATCATTTTTACCCATTTTTTAAGTTTTCTGTTTTTGTTAAGCAATCGTTCTATCCAGGTTGCTTTAGTACCAATTTTCTGTACATAAGGTGTGTTTATTACCGTGCATGGTGTACCCGAAATACGCTCGGTAACCACAATATCGTCTGCCCCGTATTCTACACAAGCCTGTTTGTATTCTTCTGTTACATTGGCCTCTACCGATGCTATAAACGGGCTACCAACCGATACACCCTCTGCTCCATAGCTAAGCATTTTATCAATATCTGCTTTACAACCAACGCCACCCGCAGATATTATTGGTATATTACAATTTTTAACTAAATGTTTAATTAACACTTCGGGCAACATGCCGCCTCTGTGGCCTCCGGCTTTATTATTAACTGCAATAATAGCATCTGCACCTAAATCTTCAACTTT
This sequence comes from Gelatiniphilus marinus, assembly GCF_042684345.1. Lineage (NCBI taxonomy): Bacteria > Pseudomonadati > Bacteroidota > Flavobacteriia > Flavobacteriales > Flavobacteriaceae > Gelatiniphilus > Gelatiniphilus marinus. Next base: position 1,124,796 of record NZ_JBHULK010000001.1, read on the forward strand.
TTTCGCAAATTTTAAATCTACCACATCGCAAAATACTTTTATACCAACTTTATGAGCCTGTATAATAGTTTCTTCGGGACTTCCTAACGAGGTAATTATAAAATCGCAACCTTCTTCACAAAGCACGCGTAATTGGTCTTTATACTTAATATTGGATTTGTTTACAATTAAATTAAATCCAAACGAGCCACCTTCTACTTTATTGGCATGCAATTCTTTTATTGCAGCCCGTAATTCATCAAGTGTTCTATAATTTAGAGCAGGAATACAACCTGCAATACCGCCTTTCATCGCCTCGGTTACCATAGCCACGTTCGATACCAAAAACATGGGAGCCTGAATTATGGGGTATGTAATATTTAAGAGGTGTGTGAGTTTGGTCTCCATTTTTTTTTGATTTGAACAAATATAACAAATATTATGCACGCATAACAAATGAAGATAAATCTAATTAAAAAAACGATAATAAACGGTTTTAAGATAAGCACCCTCGGGAAACCCTATGGGATGATCGATGTCATGCTGCGTTTTTAATAGGGTTTTAAAGCGTCTGCCTGTTAAAGCTAATTGTTGGCTATTCACATCAAAAAAAGCCTGAAAATTAACTCTTGAAGAACAGGATGCCAATACCAACAAACCGTTTTTGGCCGTAAGTTTTTCACCCAATTCTGCTAATTGTGCATATTTTTTTTTGGCAAGTACAACTTCTGAAGCTTGTTTGGCAAAACTTGGTGGGTCTATTACAACCACATTAAATGTAACTTTGTTTTTAATGAGTTTTTTAAGTTCGTCAAATGCATCGCCAGCAATGGTTTTATGTGTTCCGGCATAGGTATTCAGTTTTCCATTTTCAAGGGCAATTTCCATGGCCTGCTTGCTAATATCTAAACTTGTAACCTCTTTTGCGCCATTTGCCAAAGCATGAACCGAAAACCCTCCGGCATAACTAAACACATCTAAAACCGTTTTGCCTTTACTCCACGCGCCCACTTGTTTTCTATTGGCACGATGGTCTAAAAAATAACCCGTTTTATGACCTTTAATAACATTGGCTGAAAAATTAACACCGTGCTCAACAAACTTAACAACTTCATTATCTAAAACACCATAAACAACTTCGCCATTTTTAAATTGATGGTTTTTAGATTGCTCTAAACCTCTGCTTAATCTAAGCACAACGGTTTCTGCTTTTGAGGTTTGCTGTAAACTAGGAAAAATAGTTTCTAAATAAGGCAGCCAAATTTCAGAGTAAACCTTAACCACCAACACGGTAGCATAAACATCGGCTATTAACCCCGGAAACCCATCGTTTTCACCAAATAGTAAACGATAACTATTGGTATTTGTTTGTAATAACGATGCCCTTAATTTAAAAGCTTTTTCTATTTTATGCTGAAAGAAATTAGCATTGATTTCTGCTTTTTCTAAACTGCTATGAAGCATTTTAATTCGGATGGGCGAATTCGCATCAAACAAGCCCAAACCAATAACCCGATTTTTGTTTTTTCCAAAAATGATAGCCAAATCTCCTGTTTTGGCATTATCGCTTATTTTTACAATATTATTTGAAAAAACCCACGGATGCCCTTTTACAACAAACTGCTCGCCTTTTGCATTAAGTTTTACTGCTAAGCGTTTGGGAATGTAATTGGATTTTATGTTTTGAGAAAAAGACATTAAATGTATAATTTATAAAAAATTGGATTTACAAAGAAACGATTTAATCTGCTCACTTTAACTTGATGCGTCCCGATAGCTATCGGGACGAACCAAAAATTCAACGTTTTGTGTGATATTAAACAAAAAAAACGCAACCATTTCTGATTGCGTTTTTTGCTTTTAGCTTCACAGACTGCGAAACAAGTTCGGAATAAGCGATTCACTCTCTTTTTGCTCAAGCAAAAAGTGGTTCTCTACTTACTTTACTTCTTCAAAGTCAACATCCTCAACATCGCTACCTTCGGCTTGTCCGTTTTGTCCCGAAGCATCTGGTCCAGGTTGTGCGCTACCGCCAGCTTGTTGCTGTTCAGCTTGAGCTTTATAAATTTCTTCGCTAGCTGATTTCCAAATCTCGTTTAAATTATCTAAAGCAGGTTGAATTAAAGCTAAATCTTTAGTTTCAAATTGCTTTTTTAACTCTGCTAAAGCGTCTTCAATTTTAGATTTATTATCTGCAGACAATTTATCTCCAGACTCTTCTAATAATTTTTCTGTTTGGAAAATCAAAGAATCTGCTTCATTCAATTTTTGAGCATTTTCAACTGCCGCTTTATCTGCTTCAGCATTAGCTTCTGCATCTGCTTTCATTTTTTCAATTTCTTCTTCTGTTAATCCTGAAGATGCTTCAATTCTAATATCTTGTTTTTTACCCGTAGCTTTATCTTCCGCAGATACTTTTATGATACCATTGGCATCAATATCAAAAGTTACTTCAATTTGCGGGGTACCACGTCTTGCCGGAGGGATACCATCTAAATGGAAACGTCCAATGGTTTTATTATCGGCTGCCATAGCGCGCTCTCCTTGTAATACATGAATTTCTACTGATGGCTGATTATCGGCAGCCGTTGAGAATACCTGAGATTTTTTGGTAGGTATTGTAGTGTTGGCTTCAATTAGCTTTGTCATTACATTACCCATAGTTTCAATACCAAGCGATAAAGGTGTTACGTCTAAAAGCAATACATCTTTAACATCGCCAGTTAAAACACCACCTTGAATTCCGGCACCTAAAGATACCACCTCGTCTGGGTTTACGCCTTTACTTGGTGCTTTACCAAAGAAAGATTCTACCGCTTTTTGTACGGCAGGGATACGTGTAGATCCACCAACCAAAATAACTTGATCTATATCGTTTTTACTTAAACCGGCAGCTTTTAATGCCGATTGGCAAGGCTCGATAGTACGTTTTACCAAATCGTCGATTAATTGCTCGAATTTAGAGCGTGTTAATGTGCGCACTAAGTGCTTTGGCCCACTTGCAGTTGCTGTTATGTAAGGTAAGTTAATTTCTGTTTGCTCTGCAGAAGACAACTCGATTTTAGCTTTTTCGGCAGCTTCTTTTAAACGTTGTAAAGACATGGGGTCTTCTCTTAAATCCAAAGACTCTTCAGCCTTAAACTCGTCTGCCAACCAATTAATTACTTTATCGTCAACATCATCACCACCTAAATGCGTATCGCCTTCAGTAGATAATACTTCAAAAACGCCATCGCCCAATTCCAATATAGATACATCGTGTGTACCACCACCAAAATCAAATACAGCAATTTTTTGGTCTGTACCTTTTTTGTCCATACCGTAAGCTAGTGCAGCTGCGGTTGGTTCGTTAATAATACGACGCACTTTTAAACCGGCAATCTCACCAGCTTCTTTAGTGGCTTGGCGTTGCGCATCGTTAAAATAAGCAGGTACGGTAATTACCGCTTCGCTTACTGTTGTTCCCAAATAATCTTCGGCGGTTTTCTTCATTTTTTGAAGAATCATTGCCGATAATTCTTGTGGCGTATATAATCTGCCATCAATATCAACTCGTGGCGTATCGTTATCACCTTTAACCACTTTGTAAGGTACGCGTTCTGCTTCTTTTTTAGACTCAGAATATTTATTGCCCATAAAACGCTTAATAGAATAAACCGTTTTTGTAGGGTTGGTTACTGCTTGTCTTTTCGCAGGATCACCAACTTTAATCTCGCCGCCTTCAACAAAAGCGATTACCGATGGTGTAGTACGTTTACCTTCTGCGTTTGGGATAACAACGGGATCGTTACCTTCCATAACAGAAACGCAAGAGTTGGTTGTTCCTAAATCGATTCCAATAATTTTACTCATAATATTTTATTTGTGTGAATGTTCGTTTTTATATTCGGTTTGTATAAGTCAATCTTTGTGCCAACCCAAAAAGCATGACACAGTGTCATATTTTCAGTTCTCAGTCGGCAGTAAGCGGTTTAAAGTAGAGCTCAACAATCGTTAATCATCAATCTAAAATCGCAAATATTATTTGGGCGCAACCTTTGCCCTTCGACTGCGCTCAGGGTGTCAGGTCGGGCTTTCCGCTAATAGTTTTGGCTCGATGCGCGCCTCGCCAAACGCTTCCGCTGCAATCCCTTGCGCACCAGCTCGCAGCAACAGTAATAAACCGCTTGGTTTCTTTTTATACCAAAACTTTGCGTCTTAGGGTCTTTGCGTGTAAAATTCGAAAAGCGTAAATCTTCCGTTAAAATCGGTGAAATCCGTATCAAAAAAATTATAAATCAAAAACAATCTCTCTATATTTGCTTAACTTAAACGATTGCGTAATTATGGAAAGTATCTCGGTTTTCGATATGCTAAAAATAGGCATTGGCCCATCAAGCTCGCACACCCTTGGGCCATGGCGTGCCGCCCAACGCTGGATTAAAGAACTTAAAACCGCAAACAAGTTCGATAAAGTCGAGGCCATTACTGTCGATCTTTATGGCTCCCTATCGTTAACAGGAAAAGGTCATGCCACAGATTATGCCGTTATGCTTGGGTTAAGCGGTGCCGACCCAGAAACAATACCTACCAATACTATTGATAAAACAATTGCTGCCATAAAAAGCACAAAAACGCTACACTTTAATGCCGAAAAAACCTTGGTATTTAACCCAGAAACCGATATTGTTTTCAACAGAAAATTTTTACCATTTCATTCTAACGGTATCATTTTTACAGCAATTATTAACGGGCAAAAATCAAAATCTACCTTCTACTCTATTGGTGGCGGATTTGTTGTAAAAGAAGAACGCACAAACCATAAACGAAATTTTGAAATTAAATGCACTTTCCCATATCCTATAAACAAAGGCACAGAGCTTTTAAAGTTTTGCAAAGACTTAAATTTACCGGTTTCGCAAGTGGTTTTAGAAAATGAAAAATCCATCCGCGAAGAAAAAGAAATCGATAGCAAACTAAAGCGTATTTGGAACACCATGCTAGAATGCATGTACATTGGCTGCCATACCGAAGGGCATCTCCCCGGTGGCTTAAACGTAAGGCGACGCGCTTACGATATGCACCAAAATATAAAAGGAGAAAAGCCTTATAATACGCCGGTAGAGTGGATTTACTCCATAAGAGATACCGAGGTAAAATTTAGGCAAATTATTAAATGGGTAAGTTGCTTCGCCTTAGCGGTTAACGAAGTTAACGCCTCTTTAGGTCGTGTAGTTACCGCACCAACCAATGGGAGTGCGGGTGTTATCCCATCGGTTTTAATGTATTATTTGGTTATAGAAAACCACGATGGCGATTTTGAGGACATTAAACGCTTTTTACTAGTGGCAGGCGAAATAGGAAGCATCTTTAAAAAAGGCGCCACCATTAGTGCCGCCATGGGTGGTTGTCAGGCTGAAATTGGCGTATCGTCGGCCATGGCAGCTGGCGCATTAACCGAACTGCTTGGTGGCACGCCAGAACAAGTTTTAGTAGCCGCCGAAATTGCTATGGAACACCACCTTGGCTTAACCTGCGACCCCATTGGCGGACTCGTACAAATACCCTGTATAGAGCGTAATGCCATGGGGGCTATTAAAGCCATTAATGCTGCCGAATTAGCATTGGACACCGACCCTAAAAACGTAAAAGTACCTTTAGACAAAGTGGTAAACACCATGTGGGAAACCGCTAAAGACATGAACACCAAATACAAGGAAACCAGCGAAGGCGGTTTGGCTGTTGGTGTGCATTTAACAGATTGTTAATTTACAATTTAAGTTTATTTGAAATTGTATTACCCAAACTTGACTTTGCGAGAAAAAAAAGATAACTTCGTTTAACGATTGAATATCGATAATTTATAACAATCGATATTCAAATTCAATTGTTGTGTGTAATTTGAGCGAAATCCTGAAATTTGATTTTTTACCAAAATTTGGTATATTTGAATAAAATTAAAACGGAATGAAAAATACATCAATATCGCTCGGAAATTATTTTGACCAGTTTGTACAAACTCAAGTTTCTGCTGGACGATACAAAAATGTGAGTGAAGTAATCAGAGCTGGACTTCGACTTTTAGAAAATGAAGAAAGTAAAGTAATTGCATTGCGAAATGCTATACAAGAAGGTCTGAATAGTCCTTTAGTAGAAGATTTTGACTTTGACGAAAACCTAAAAAGACTAAAAGCGGAAAAAAGAAAGAATGGCTAAAGTAATTTTAAGACAAAAAGCCATTGATGACCTGAATGACATTTGGGATTACACTTTCGAAAAGTGGTCAGCAAATCAAGCGGACAAATATTATACGACAATAAAGTTGACTTGTAACGGAATTGGACAAAATCCAGAGGTTGGAAAAGAATATGATGGAATTAGTAATAATTTACTAGGATTAAAGTCTGGAAAACATATCATATTTTACAAAGCTATTTCGGATGAAAGAATTGAAGTAGTCAGAATTTTACACGAGCGAATGGACTTGAAAAAAAGAATAATCGAATAATAAAAACTACACCCAACAATGGCTATAAGTAATTGCTTGTTCTCGCCTACTTTGGAAATTCCTGCGGAATTTCCAACTTGGTGTGTACTTGCAAAGTTAAGTGCTAAACCACGCAACTACTCATAGCCCAACCGTTAAACGAACCTTCTAAAAAGAGTAATTACATTTACTTTAAATACCCCAAAACATTTGCTTCAATACGCCCTTGAATGTTCGATACATCAGCTTTTTCAAAAGTTTCGCCTGTAATATTTTCATAAAGTTCAATGTAGCGTTCACTTACGCTTTCAATATAGTCATCACTCATAAAAGGCACGGTTTGACCTTCTAAACCTTGAAAATTATTGGCTATTAACCATTGGCGCACAAACTCTTTGGAGAGTTGTTTTTGGGTTTCGCCATTATCTTGACGCTCTTGATAGCCATCGGCATAAAAATACCGCGACGAATCTGGGGTGTGTATTTCGTCAATCAATACTATTTGTCCATCTTTTGTTTTTCCGAATTCGTATTTGGTATCGACTAAAATCAAACCTCTAGATGCTGCAATTTCGGTTCCTCTTTTAAATAGTTTACGTGTGTAATCTTCTAAAACCTTATAATCTTCTTCTGATACGATGCCGCGTTTCAAAATATCTTCACGAGAAATATCTTCGTCGTGCTCGCCCATTTCGGCCTTGGTTGCCGGAGTTATTATGGGTTTTTGGAATTTATCGTTTTCTTTCATCCCATCTGGCATGGGTACGCCACAAAGCATGCGTTTACCTGCTTTATATTCGCGTGCGGCATGTCCGGACATGTACCCACGAATGACCATTTCTACTTTAAAAGGCTCGCATAAATGGCCAACGGCAACGTTTGGATCTGGTGTTGCCAATAACCAATTGGGCACTATATCTTGGGTTGCTGCCATCATTTTTGTGGCAATTTGGTTTAGTATTTGCCCTTTATATGGTATGCCTTTTGGCATCACCACGTCGAATGCAGATAGTCTATCTGTTGCAATCATTACTAATTGCTCGTTGTTTATATTATAAACCTCTCTTACTTTTCCTTTGTAAACGCTTTTTTGGTTTGGAAAATTGAAATTGGTGTCTGTTAGGGTGTTGTTTGATTTTGCCACGAATTCACGAATGTTTTTATTTCTATTTATTTTTTGCTGTGGATTCCTGCCTTCGCAGGAATGACAATTTAATTTCTATTATTGTTTATGCGTCATTACGAGGAGCTTTTTGCCACGTGGTAATCTTTTCCTCTTTAACAGATTGCCACATCACACAAAAAAAGTGTGATTCGCAATGACCTTAATCTTTATGCTTAGCCCCGATTGATGCGGCATCCTTTTTTGCCATTAAAAGCAAATGATAAGCCTTTCGACTTCGCTCAAGATAAACTCTAAGCGGGAAATAGCTTCAAATTATTTTTGTTTTACTGAAAACTGAGACTGCAAACTAACTAGTCTATATTCTCAATACTTTTATAGGCTGCGATTACTTTTTTAACGAGTTTATGGCGAATTACGTCTTTATCGTCTAAAAATATCATGCCAACGCCTTCTACATTTTTCAAAATCAATAAGGCTTCTTTTAAGCCCGAAATGGTTCGGCGCGGTAAATCTATTTGCCCGGGATCGCCTGTTAATAAAAACTTTGCGTTTTTTCCCATACGGGTTAAAAACATTTTCATTTGGGCGTGTGTTGTGTTTTGCCCTTCGTCTAAAATTACAAAGGCATTGTCTAAGGTGCGACCGCGCATAAAGGCTAATGGTGCAATTTGTACTGTGCCGTTTTCTATGTAATGTGCTAATTTTTCTGGGGCTATCATATCTCGTAACGCATCGTAAAGTGGTTGCATGTACGGGTCTAGTTTTTCTTTTAAATCGCCTGGTAAAAAGCCTAAATTCTCGCCAGCTTCAACCGCAGGTCTTGTTAAAATAATACGTTTAACTTCTTTGTTTTTTAGGGCTTGTACCGCCAATGCAACACCGGTGTAGGTTTTACCTGTTCCGGCTGGACCAATGGCAAAAACCATATCGTTTTTTTGCATGCTTTCTACAAGTTTGCGCTGGTTTGCGGTTTGGGCTTTTATAAGTTTGCCGCCAACACCGTGCACTATAACTTCGCCACTTTGCTTAGATGTGGTATAATCTGCACTGCTTTGGCTGGTTAAAACACGCTCGATAACGTTTTCGTCTAGCTTGTTGTATTTGGCAAAATGCTTTAAGAGCATAGAAATCCTTAGGTTGAACTCTTCTAGTAATTGATCGTCGCCGTAGGCTTTTATGGTATTGCCCCTGGCAACGATTTTTAACTTGGGGAAGTGTTTTTTTAGGAGTTCTATATTGGTGTTTTGTGCTCCAAAAAATTCTTTTGGAGTTATGTCTTTAAGTTCGATTGCAATGTCGTTCAAAGGTGTAATTTTAGTTTTTTTTGAATCTCTTTTTTCTAATTGAAAAAGTCTTGATAAATCTACTTAATTTTCATTTAAATTATAAAAACGAAAACGAAAATTTATGTAGGTTTGTAAAACACATTCATTAAGCTCAAAAATACATAAATTTGAGCGATCAAACATTAAAAACATATCAACAATTTTGCCAATGGCGATAATTACCTTAACTACAGATTTTGGAGAAAAAGATTATTTTGCGGGTGCAACAAAAGGCGCGATTTATAGCGAGTTGCCCGATGTTAAAATTGTTGACATCTCTCATTCTGTATCGCCATTTAGCATTCCCGAGGCGGCTTATATTATTCAAAATGCATACAACTGCTTCCCTAAAGGCTCTATACATATTATTGGTATAGATTCTGAGTTGAATGTTGAAAACAAACATATTGCACTAAAGTTGGACGACCATTATTTTATATGTGCCAACAATGGTATTATGAGTATGATTTGCTCTGAAATTGCACCCGAAAAAATCGTTGAGATAAACATTCACGACAGGATACAAACCAGCTTTCCTGTTTTAGATGTATTTGTAAAAGTGGCCTGCCACATAGCTCGCGGTGGCACACTTGATGTTATTGGAAAAACAATTAACAACATAAAGCCTATTAAGAATATTGTACCGTTTGTTAATGACGATAAAACCCAAATTATTGGTAGTGTTATTTATATTGATAATTACGGAAATGTGGTTACCAATATTAAACGCGATTTTTTTGAAACCATACAAAAAGGACGAGATTTTGAGATTTCGGCACGCAACTATAAATTTAAAAAAATACGCCATAAATACAGCGATGTTGTAAATTTTGAAATTCCCGAAGAAAAAAGGCACGACGAAGGCAAGGGCTTGGTGGTTTTTAATTCGGGTGGCTTTTTAGAAATTGCAGTTTACAAAAGCAATACCACTACCGTTGGTAGCGCATCGTCTTTAATGGGATTGGGCATTATGGATGCTGTGAGTGTTAATTTTTTTAGAATAAAGAATAGAGAATAGAGAAATTCAACTTATCACTTTTTAACTTTTAACTAAAACAAATGTTTGTAAGAATTGTAAAAATGAGTTTTAATGTAAGCGAAATTGATGTTTTTCTTAAAAACTTTAATGCCAATAAGCATAAAATTAGAGCGTTTAAAGGCTGTAACTATTTAGAATTATATAGAGACAAAAACGATACAAATATTTTTTTTACTTATAGTTATTGGGACACTGAAACAGATTTAGAAACATACAGAAAATCTGATTTATTTAAAAGCGTTTGGAGTAAAACCAAGCCACTTTTTAATGCAAAACCAGAGGCTTGGAGTGTTGATAAATTGGAAAGTTTGCAGTAAAAACATAAAACGTCATTGCGAGACAAATTAATAAATTTAAAGCTTTACTGAGCGAAGTCGAAGTATAGCAATCTCTTAAATATAAAAAGATTACCACGTCACTGCGTTCCTCGTAATGACGTACAAAACAAAAATAAATGTTAGCAATTTTAAAAAAAGAAATAAACTCGTTTTTTGCATCGCCAATTGGTTATTTGGTAATTGCCATTTTCCTGTTACTCAATGGTCTGTTTTTATGGGTATTTAAGGGCGATTTTAATATTTTAGATTATGGTTTTGCCGACTTATCAGTATTCTTTTTATTAGCACCTTGGATATTAATTTTCTTAATTCCTGCTGTAACCATGCGCAGTTTTTCAGATGAAAAAAAACAAGGCACTTTAGAGCTTTTATTAACCAAACCCATATCGCACACCAACATTGTTTTAGGTAAGTATTTCGGGGCATTTGTTTTAATTTTAATCGCGCTTTTACCAACTTTACTCTACGTTTACACGGTTTATAAATTAGGGAATCCTGCAGGGAATTTAGATGTTGGCAGCACCCTTGGCTCTTACTTTGGGCTCTTATTTTTAATAGCATCGTACACGGCTATTGGTGTATTCTGCTCCACCTTTTCAGATAACCAAATTGTGGCATTTATAAGTGCTGTCTTTTTATGTTTCTTGTTTTATATTGGTTTTGAAGGCGTTTCAGACATAACATCAAGCCTATTTATCGAGCAATTAGGTATGAGCTATCATTTTAATAGCATGAGTCGCGGTGTGCTTGATACGCGCAACATTTTATATTTTTTAAGTGTAACTATTTTCTTTATTGCACTAACCACTAGAGGTATAAAAACAAAGGCATTTTCTAAAAAAGAATGGCTTCCACTTTTAGCTTTACCAATTGGGTTATTAGCTATAAATATTTTATCTGCTTCTATTCACAAACGATTCGATTTAACCAAAGATAAGCGCTACACGTTAAGCGAAGCTTCAAAACAAATTATTAATGATGTGGACTCACCTATAATTGTTGATGTGTTTTTAAAAGGCAATAATTTTCCATCAGAAATTAAACGCCTTCAAAGAGAAACCAAGCAATTACTTGAAGAGTTTTCGGCTAAAAACAACAACATTAATTTCAACTTTATAAATCCTTTAGAAGACGAAGCAACTCGCCAACGCAACATACAACAACTTACACAACGCGGGTTAACACCCATGCAATTAAGCGTACAGGAAAGCGGCAGCTCGTCGCAAGCCATTATTTTTCCGTGGGCATTGGCTAGTTATAACGATGTTACCATTACCATCCCTTTAGTAAAAAATAAAATTGGCGCATCGCAGCAAGATTTGGTAACCAATTCGGTGCAACATTTAGAATATGCTTTTGCCGATGGCTTTAGCAAATTAACCACGCCAAAGCAGAAAAAAATTGCCGTACTAAAAGGCAACAAACAGTTAGAAGATAAATACATTGCAGACTTTATTAAAAAAATAAACGAGTATTATTTTATTGCACCGTTTACTTTAGATAGTGTTGCAAGCAATCCTCAAAAAACACTTAACGACTTAAATAAATTCGATTTAATTATTTCGGCAAAACCCACCGAAACTTTTACAGAAAACGAAAAACTGGTTTTAGATCAGTTTACCATGAATGGCGGAAAAAGCCTATGGTTAATCGATAATGTGGCCATGGAAAAGGACAGTTTATACAACGCTACAGGCTCGAATATAGCGATTAAAAGAGATTTAAACTTAAACGACTTCTTTTTTAAATACGGTGTTCGCATCAATCCTGTAATTGTAAGCACGCTCTACTCCGCTCCTATTACCTTAGCTATTGGCGAAGGTAGCGACTCGCAATTTCAAAATTTACGCTGGCCGTATTCGCCTTTGGCTTCAACCCATAGCAAGCACCCTATTGTTAATAATTTGAATTTGGTAAAGTTCGATTTTGCCAATCAAATAGACACCTTAAAAAACAACATTAACAAAACCATTCTTTTAGAAAGTGCACCGCTAACAAAATTAGAGGGTACGCCACGAGAAATTAGTTTAGATATTGTAACACAGGAACAAAATCCTGAATTATTCAATAAAGGCAATCAACCTTTAGCCGTTTTATTAGAAGGCGAATTTACAAGCGTTTACAATAACCGTATTAAACCGTTTAAACTTTTAGAAGAAAAAAACAAAAGCTTACCAACCAAAATGATTGTTGTTGCCGATGGCGATGTTATTAAAAACGATGTGATTAAAAATACACCACAAGAATTAGGGTTCGATAGATGGACCGGACAAACCTATGGCAACAAAGAATTTTTACTAAATGCCGTTAATTATTTGCTAGACGATAACGGACTTATAAACATTCGGTCTAAAGAAATTGCTGTGGCGTTTTTAAATCAGCAAAAAATAAACAATCAAAAAACCAAATGGCAGCTCATTAATATAGCGTTACCACTAGGTTTGTTGGCGCTTTTTGGTTTCATGTTCAACTTCTTTAGAAAGAAAAAATATGCCGCTTAAATGTTAATAAGTTTGTTTCTTATATTAAATGGTATAGAATATATTTGTAAGTAGCATATACTCAAAATTAAAACACATTATAAATACATGAAATTTATAGTATCAAGTACCTATTTGTTAAAGCAACTACAAGTTTTAGGTGGTGTAATTAACAGCTCGAATACCCTACCCATTTTAGATAATTTTTTGTTTGAATTAGACCATTCTAAACTCACTGTTTCTGCCAGCGATTTAGAAACCACTATGGCTTCTACCCTAGATGTTGAAAGCGATAGCGAAGGTAGCGTTGCAATTCCTGCGCGTTTGTTACTCGATACTTTAAAAACATTTCCCGAGCAGCCGTTAACTTTTGTTGTAGAAGAAAACAATACTATCGAAATTAGCTCAAATCACGGTAAATATGCTTTGGCTTACGCCGATGGAAACGAATTCCCAAAAGCTGTGGCTTTAGAAGACCCAAGTAAAACCGTAGTTACCGGCGATGTATTGGCTACAGCGATTAGCAAAACTATTTTTGCTGCCGGAAACGACGATTTACGCCCCGTAATGAGTGGTGTTTTTTTTCAGTTTTCAACCGAAGGTTTAACCTTTGTAGCGACCGATGCGCATAAACTTGTTAAATACACTCGAGAAGACATTAAAGCCAATCAAGTAGCTGAGTTTATTATGCCTAAAAAACCTCTAAATCTTTTAAAAGGAATTTTAGCAGCAAGTGAAGACGATGTTACTATTGAATACAACGAAAGCAATGCCAAATTCACTTTTGATAACTCAGAATTGATTTGCCGATTAATCGATGGCAAATACCCGAATTACGAAGCGGTAATCCCTAAAGAAAACCCTAATAAACTAACTATAGACCGCACACAATTTTTAAATTCTGTACGTCGTGTTTCTATTTTCTCAAATAAAACCACGCACCAAATTCGTTTAAAAATTGCTGGTGCAGAACTTAATATTTCGGCCGAAGATGTAGATTACAGCAATAAAGCCGAAGAGCGTTTAACCTGCGATTACCAAGGTGATGATATGCAAATAGGTTTTAACTCGCGCTTTTTAACCGAAATGTTGAATAACTTGAATTCGGACGAAGTACAACTAGAAATGAGCATGCCCAACAGAGCTGGAATTTTAACCCCAATTGATGGTTTAGATGAAGGCGAACATATTACCATGCTTGTTATGCCAGTGATGCTCAATAGCTAAGCATTCTCGCGAAGGTGGGAATCTCATAATATAAAAAACAGCGATCTTTAATGAGATGGCTGTTTTTTTTTTGATGTGCAGAGGCACAGAAAAAATTATAGATTCACACTACGGTTTTAAATTACACAACAACGTGTGTCATTTCGACGACAGGAGAAATCGCATAATATGCAATAATGCAATTACATGAGGTTTGAGATGTCTCAATCTGTTTTTGTTTCTACATAACAAAATCAAAACGTTCATATAAATGTGCTAAGAAGCTAATTCGGTGTTGTATAAATACAACCGAATAAACTTAAAAAAACTGTTAATACCAATTTAATTTTAAAATGTCGTGATGATAAATCGAATTATTTTTTGTTTTAACAAGGCAAAAAATATCAGCATAGCCATAGCTACGGTTTTATTTTTTAAAGATGGAAAAAAAAAGAAACTATTTATAGCGACATTTTGAGGTTAAATTGGTATAAGATTAAAAGGATAAAAAACACTCTAAAATAAAGGGCTTAAGTCTTATTAAAACTTCTATAAACAATATACTATCTCTGCTTCCAGAAAACGTATCAGATGGGTTCAATATCAAGATAAATACCTATATTTAAAGTTTTGCGTAAGCAAGAAAAACAATAATAGTTAAAGCATTTTAAATTTATGATTAACAAAATAAAGTCTTTAGAAAAATTGGCTCGACAGCTCGACCCCAAAGCGAGCCAAAGAGAAATATGGAATGCTGAAGTTTTAGAGTATTCTAATAGCTTTATAAATAACATAAACGCCTCGAAAGCTTATGTGAAGTCTGAAGAAAACGGTAAAGCCATATCGAATCTAGATATAGAAGAAGAAGCCATAAATTTAGCGCCATTGTTAGAAAGCACAAAAAAGAACATCGATGGCGTAGGCATAAATCCTGCTTCGGGCGGACACATGGGCTACATTCCCGGTGGTGGCCTTTATCCGTCGGCTCTAGGAGATTTTATTGCAGCCGTTAGTAATCGTTATGCTGGGGTATATTATGCAGCACCAGGAGCGGTTCGCTTAGAAAACATGCTTATTAGATGGATGTGTCGTTTAATGGATTATCCACAAGATGCTATTGGTAATTTAACCTCAGGCGGTTCTATTGCCAATCTCATGGCACTGGTAACAGCTAGAGAAGTGCATACCCTTAAAGCTCGAGATTTTGAGCGTGCTGTTATTTACCTTACTGAGCAAGCACATCACTCTATATTGAAAGCTATTCGCATTGCCGGACTCTCTGAAGCACAGTTACGATATATACCCTTAGACAATAATTTAAAACTGTCTCCAACGCATTTAGAAACAGCGATTATTGAAGATAAAAACAATGGTCTCATCCCCTTTTATATAAATGCCTCATTTGGAACAACCAATACAGGAACCATCGACCCTTTAGAACCCATTGCTGCTATTGCCAAAAAACATAAGGTGTGGTTTCATGTTGATGCAGCTTATGGCGGTTTCTTTAAATTAGTAGAACAATTACACCCAAAACTTAAAGGAATAGAACAGGCAGATTCCATCACATTAGACCCGCACAAAACCCTGTTTTTGCCTTACGGAACAGGTGCCATACTTATAAAAAACAAAACGCATTTACTAAAGGCCTACCATTGTTTAGCCGACTATATGCAAGACGTAGTTGGTAAAGAAGATGAGATTTCGCCTGCAGACATATCCGTAGAACAAACCAAACACTTTAGAGGCCTAAGAGTATGGTTGCCATTAAAACTATTTGGTTTAAAACCTTTTAGAGCCGCTTTAGAAGAAAAACTGTATCTAACAAAGTATTTTTACAATGAAATAAAAAAAATTGAAGGTTTTGAAGTTGGGCCTGAACCAGAATTATCAGTAGCTATATTTAGGTATGTTCCTAAAGCTGGAAATGCTAACGAATTTAACCGAAAATTAATTGAAGCCATCCAAAATGATGGTCGTATTTTTCTATCGTCAACCAACATAAACGATGTATTTTGGATACGAATAGCCGTTGTGCAATTTAGAACCCACCTCGAACAGATAGATCTTTTGCTAGATATTATCAAAAAAATAATTAACGAAGAACGCTCCAAATAAAATATAATTTCGCCCCACTTTTTTTCATTTTTAATATTTAGATGCAATTGACTTTAATGGACTAATTTTTTTAATTATTTCCATAGCGGAGAAAGAATTTATAAAAACTCTAAAGGCCAGAACTGAAAATCGATAACTTTTGCTATCATTTTTGCTTGTAATGCTTAACTAATAAAATTGAAGGTTAATGGGTAACTTGGGGTTTCGCCCTTATTTGCTTTTATGGCGTTTACTATTGGAAACACTACCGATATAATACCCAAAACCATTAAGCCTAAAATACCCAAACCAAACAACAATATTAACGGCACACATATAATGGCATATATAATTAAGCTTAACTGGAAGTTTATAATGCTTTTGCCATGTACATCCATTTTATATACTTTTTCTTTTTGGGTAAGCCAAAGCACGAGTGGCAACAATAAACTGCCAAAACCCAAAACAAGCGTTATAAGCTGGCTTAAATGCGTAATAACTATAAGTTGATTATCTTGTCTCTTCATGATATTTGCTTTTTTTTTCGATTGATATGTATTTGACGCTGAAAACCAAATAATGTTACACCTTTTATTGTAGGTTATTTTTAAAAAGGAAATTTTTGTTTTGCCCAAAGAGCTAATAGAAACGGCCACATTAGGGTGATATAATTAACAGCCTTATTTACTTTGAATAACAAAAAACGGAATATCTATATTAAAGGCAAATGTTTCTACCTCGTGCCGTTTAAATAAGCGGGTTAAAAAAGAGTGCCGCTTGTTCATCATGGCCAGTACATCAACGCCTTTTTCTGCTATGTAATTATGCACGGTTTTAAACATATCTTTAGTATTAGTATCTATAAACTCATGCTTGGCAGAGTTAAAATTGGCATTGAAAAACTCCATATTATCCAAAGCATTATTGGCCAAATGGTTTTGGTCTGCCAGATGAAGCACATCTAATTTAGAGTTCGCTAGGGTTATTATATCCTTTAACGGTTTAAATTCGCTGGATTTAAACAGCTTAGAGTTCAAGGTTGCAAAAGCTATCTTGTCAATACTTTTAAACTTGCAACCATCTGGTACGGCAAGTACGGGCAAATTGCAGCGCTGTATAACCCTAACGGTATTGCTACCAAAAATTATTTTTTCTAAACCCGTTGCACCTTTTGTACCCATAACCACCAAATCGGCTTTGTTTTTTTTGCACACTTGCTTAATGGCATCAATAAAATTATCGTAATCTACCACAGAGTAAAACCGATGCTTTTTATTAGAGTGCTTTTTTTCTATCTCTGAAATAATATTGGAAATAGATTTTTTGGCAGCATCAATTAAAGTTTTGTAAATGGTCGCAGATGCCGATACCACCATCATATCATCCGATATAAAAGACGATGCTTTTTGAACGTTTAACAAGTAAAAACGACACTCAACATCTTTAAATAAAGCTACGGCATAATTAATGGCGTTTATTGAGTTTTTAGAAAAATCTGTTGGCAATAGGATGGTTTTCATTTGTTAATTTTTTATTTGCTAAGATGTAACAAACCATTTGGCATTTGGCCTAAAATACACTTAATGCACTGGTTTAATTAATAAAACATAGAACTGCATTACTTTGTAAATATATTACAGCAACAAAGATTAAACTATGACAATTATCAGTTACAAAGCCAACTTCGCCGTAAAGCAAAAAAAAATTAGCATAATATTGTAAAGGATTGTATTTTTCCACCAAATACAGGCCTTATAAATACAATAAGCCTTAATTATTTTTTATATGATTTACCGTTTTTTTACTGTTTTTGGTTTTTTAGCACTAAGCTTAAACGCCCAAAACAATAGCATTGCAGCTGGAGAAAAACTTACGTTTAGCGCAGCCTATAACATGTCTGGTATTTTAACCGATATTGCCGAGGTTAACATGGAAACCAGTAGCGTAAAAACAACAAATGCAACATTATTGCGATTAAAATTTACCGCGGCAACCTATAGCAAATGGGACCATTTTTTTAAGATTAGGGATTTGTACGAAAGTTATGTAAACCCAAAAAACCTTTTGCCATATCTGTACAAGCGCGATATTAACGAGGGCAACTACTACAAATACATGAAATATGTATTTAGCCACAAAACCAAAACTGTAAAATCGCAATTAAAAAAGAAAAACAATTACGAGGAGAACAAAACTTTTAGCATAAACCCTGAAACCAAAGATATTGTAACATCGCTATATAAAATACGCTTATTCGATTTTAAAAACATGCCCGTTGGCTCCAGTAAAACGCTAACCATCATTTTTGACCGTAAAGAGTTTACTGGCCAAATTACCTATTTAGGAAAAGAAACCCTAACAACTGCCATTGGAAAAAAAACATGCTACAAAATAGCTATTGGATCCAGCCAAACCCAAGTTTTAAAAGGAAAAAACAGCAATCTTTTATGGCTTACAGCCGATGAAAACAAAATTCCCGTTTACGGAAAATTTAAAATCCCAGTAGGCAACGGCGAGTTAAAAATAAAATCTGCCACTGGTTTAATGCATTAAAAAAATGAAAAAAACATTTACAATTCTAGCTATAATAGCTTCGGTGTTGGCCATTATAATTTCGGTTCTTCCTCTATCGAACCTAGCAATAATACCATGCACCATCGCACTAATTTCCGGATTGGTGGCGTTTTACCTATCAAGAAAAAGGGGCGAAGTAAAAAAAATTATCCAATTCACGTTTTTGTTAACCCTAATTGCATTGGCCATTAGCGGTTACAAATCATTGTTTAACACTTCCAAGATTAGCAATACCAAGGCTCTGGAAATAAAAGAAGCACAGTCTGAAGAAGAAGCCATTGAAGAATTAAACGAGCTAGATATTGATGAGATTGAACTTGAAGATACAGGCCTATAAGATTGTCCGTTTATAAATTGGCCTTTTTATGTTTTATTTTATTTTTCTACCCTTAAAAAAATATCAATTGTAACATAATTAGTAGAGCACTAATGTAAATAGAAACAATTAAAGCTACATTTTTAATCCCTATAATCTTATAGATTTAGCAAATAGCTATATTAAAGCTTTTAAAACGTAAAAAACTAGCATTTTAACTTAGACTGCTAAAACAATAGAGAAATCTAAAAAAATCAATATTATTTAACTTTATATTTATCGGCTTTTTTGTAATATAGTAACATAAAACAAACACTTAAATACCATGAGAAAATTAGGTTTCCTTATTTATATAAGCATTTTAATGGTTTCTTGTAGCAGTTCGCATAACAAAAACGCTAAAAAAGATGTTACAGATTATGCAAAAACCATTACCGTAAACGAATTAAAAGATATGCTTTATACCTATGCCTCCGATGAGTTTGAAGGTAGAAATACCGGAGAGCCCGGGCAAAAAAAAGCGGTCGAGTTTATTAAAAAACACTATCAAGACAATAAAATACCATCGCCAATTGCAGAGGGCGATTATTATCAAGAAATCCCTGAAGCCTATTTTAATGGTAAAGCCAAAGCATCAGAAAACGTTTTGGCTTACATAAAAGGATCTGAAAAACCAGACGAAGTTATTGTAATTTCGGCGCATTTAGATCATATTGGCATATCATCAAATGGCGAAATAAACAACGGAGCAGATGATGATGGGTCTGGCACCGTTGCCATTTTAGAAATTGCTGAAGCTTTTAAAACAGCCGAAAAAGACGGTAACGGACCAAAACGCTCTGTACTTTTTTTACATGTAACAGGTGAAGAAATTGGGTTGTTCGGTTCGCGGTATTACACCGATGTAGATCCTGTTTTTCCTTTAGAAAATACCGTAGCTAACTTAAATTTAGATATGATTGGTCGCGTAGATGAAAAACACGAAAACGGCGATAATTACTTGTATCTAATTGGTTCGGACAGATTGAGCAAAGAACTGCACGAGGTATCTGAAGCTGCTAACAAAAAATATGTAAATCTGGATTTAGATTATTCATACAACGATATTAACGACCCAAACCGCTTTTATTACCGATCGGATCACTATAACTTTGCAAAAAACAATGTACCCGTTATTTTTTATTTTAATGGCACACACGACGACTACCACAGGCCATCGGACACGCCAGATAAAATAAACTACGAATTTCTAGAAACACGCACAAAACTCATATTTTATACGGCTTGGGAATTGGCTAATCGAGATGAGCGGGTTAAGGTAGATTTAAAATCTACTTAATTATTAAATGTTAAAATCTTATTGTTCAACAATTTTGAAAAAAAAGAACTTTTATACTCTTAGCTCTTTCAATTATACTTTTAAACTCTTACTATTCTTCTAGAATCCAACCTAAAGAATTTCTAAAATTAGAAAATACAAATGAGCAGTTAAAAGCGTATATAACTAATCCAAGATTGGAAAAGGAAGTTGAAATTCTGAAATCATCTGAATTATTCACAATTGTTGAGGATAATATAAATGTAAACTTAAATATTAAACTTTATCAAATAGCTAAAAACAGACTCGGAGGTAACGGAACTCTTTGTTCTATAGCTATGTTTACACTTATGCAATTGCCATGTTATAGTTATAGTTATTCTTATTTATATATTTAAATTTGACGAAATATATAAAACAACATAAAGAAAAAAGACATTAAATTGCTCATATTCAAAAGGTTTTGGTTTTGGGATTTTCTTTCTTTCAAGAAGAATTTTGAAAAAAAAGCCGGTAAAACATTATTATGAATGTATTATAGAGACAAATAACAAATTCACGTTAAAAGAGTAAATTTAATTCAACAAAAAAAGCCTTTCAATGTCTTGAAAGGCTTTTACTTTTGGGTGGATGATGGGATTCGAACCCACGACCCTTGGTACCACAAACCAATGCTCTAACCAACTGAGCTACAACCACCATGTGTTTTTATTATAAAACTTTAAAAGTATTTTATAAAAGGAGTACTTTAACCAATTTACTAAAGTGAACCTGTTACTTGCATTTTGTAATGCGTGTGCAAATGTAATTGATTTCCCTTTTTCTACAAAGTCTTTTATAAATATTTTATGCACTTTTATAAAAATAAAAGCAGCAATAAATCAAACTACAAAACATGAAGGCAACAGAACACCTAACAATCAACAATTTAAGATTTTAACAGCAATTAATACCTACTTTTTTATTAAGCTAAAGCAAATGCTTAAAATACCATTTAAACACTTTTTCGCATTGCGCTAATCTATACCTGCTAGAATAATTTTAATCCTGTTTGTTTTAACAATTATTTTTTAAAAGATAATTTTATGCTTAAGCACTGGCATAAATACACTTAAACCCCATTTTTTTTATACTATTTGCATACATCCCTTTAAAGTCGTAACATTACGAGGCAAAAAAAAAAGTAAATGCAAGACAAAAAAAATATTTCGGAAATTAAAATAGAAGACCAAACCATTATAGACCATACCGAATTAAACATTTGGGAGGCTCTAATACCTGTATTTGCACTAGTTGGCATGCTTGCCTTTAATATATATATTTATGGAGATGATGCCCTAAGCGGCAGTAATCAATTTGTCCTTTTATTAGGAGCCGCCGTGGCTGCAATTGTTGGTTACAGAAACAAAGTACCTCATAAAAGAATGATTACCGAAGTTGCTGAAAACGTAAAATCCACTACCGGAGCTATTTTAATTTTGCTCATGGTAGGCGCGTTGGCCGGAACCTGGTTAATTAGCGGTATTATACCAACCATGATTTATTACGGTTTACAAATACTTAACCCCACTATTTTTTTGGCAGCTAGTGTTGTTATTTGTTCCATAATATCTATTGCTACCGGAAGCTCTTGGACCACATCGGCTACAGTAGGCATTGCACTAATAGGTATAGGCGAAACCTTAGGCATATCTGTTGGAATGACAGCTGGGGCGGTGCTATCGGGTGCTTATTTTGGAGACAAAATGTCGCCGTTAAGCGATACTACAAATCTAGCGGCCGCCATGGCTGGAAGCGAATTGTTTTCGCACATAAAATACATGACCCTAACTACAGTTCCAACCATAGTAATTACACTATTAATATTTATAATAATCGGTTTTAATCTAGACACCACCGGCGCACCACTTATTCAAGATAAATTAGATGCCATTGATGCCGCATTTAATATTAGCCCTTGGTTATTTATTGTTCCTGCATTTGTAATTTTTTTAATAGTTAAAAAAAAACCACCGCTTATCGCCCTTTTGTTAGGTGCTCTTTTAGGTGGCGCAGCGGCCATAATAACCCAACCCGAAATTGTAATTAACATTGCAGGTGCAAAAACCTTAAACCTGCAATCTGCTTACAAAGGCGTTATGGACGCCTTAACGGTAGATACTGCCGTAACTACAAGTAGCGCAGAACTTAACGATTTATTTACAGCCGGAGGCATGAAAGGCATGATGGGCACCATTTGGCTTATAATATGCGCTATGGTTTTTGGCGGTGTTATGGATGCCATTGGAGCATTATCAAGAATTACAAAATCGCTCTTAAAAATGGCCCATTCAACATTTGGGCTATTTGCCAGTACCGTAGCCAGTTGTTTGGCGCTAAACTTAACGGCATCAGACCAATACCTCGCCTTGGTTGTACCCGGAAAAATGTTTAAAAAAGCTTATGAAGACAAAGGTTTAGCACCAGAAAACTTAAGCAGAACACTTGAAGATTCTGGTACGGTAACCTCCGTATTAATTCCTTGGAATACCTGTGGCGCCTACCACTCTAAAGTTCTATTTGGATATGCCGGTGCCACTGCTTATATCCCGTATGCGTTTTTTAGCATATTAAGCCCTTTTATCACCTTACTTTTTGCTGCTTTTTCAATAAAAATCAAACAACTAAAATCTAATAAAACATAGTTATCAAAACTATTTTTAACTATAAGTAATATCTATTAATAAATAAGAAAATTGAATTTTATTTCTGCTTAATAATGTATTGGAATTCTATATTTGCACCAAAGAAATCATTAACAATTAAAATAAAATTCACATGTCATTTGTAGGAAAAAAATTCCCGAATTTAAACGTTGACGCCATGAACGAAATGGGCGACACTTTTAAAGTAAACGTATTAGAAGAAGCAGTAAACAACAAGAAAAAGGTGGTGCTGTTTTGGTATCCAAAAGATTTTACTTTTGTATGCCCAACAGAATTACATGCGTTTCAAGCGGCATTAGGCGAATTCGAAAAAAGAAACACCCTAGTAATAGGTGCATCTTGCGATACTCCAGAAGTTCATTTTGCATGGTTAAACACCGCAAAAGACAATGGTGGAATTGAAGGCGTAACCTACCCAATTCTTGCAGACAGCAACAGAAACCTTTCTAGCATATTAGGTATTTTAGACATTACCAACGAAACTTACGACGAAGAAACAGGAACCGTTCAAGTTGAGGGCGATAACGTAACTTACAGAGCTACATACATTATTGACGAAGATGGCATTGTGCAACACGAAAGCATCAACAACATGCCTATTGGCAGAAATGTTGGCGAGTACATTCGTTTGGTAGATGCCTTAACGCACGTACAAGAAAAAGGCGAGGTTTGTCCCGCAAACTGGGAAGAAGGTAAAGAAGCCATGGGCGCCAACTCTAAAGCTACAGCAGAGTATTTAGCTGCACATGCAAACTAAAAAATAAAATCAATTACAAGCCTAATTAAACCATCTTAATACATTTTTATTAAGATGGTTTATTATAGCCGCTCTAAACAAAAAATTAAATCATGGTAAAAGAATTAGAACAAGACAATTTAGAAACCATTGTAAAAGAAAACCAAACTGTGGTTGTACAATATTCAGCTACTTGGTGTGGTAACTGCCGCATTATGAAACCAAAAGTAAAAAAACTAGCCTCAGAGATTGAAGGTGTTACTTTTGTTATCGCAGATGCGGAAAAGTTCACAGAAAGCAGAAAATTAGCAACTGTTGATAATTTACCAACATTTGCAACCTTTAAAAACGGAAACTTTGTAAACCAAGTACAAACCAACAAATTTGAGGTTTTAAAGCAACTTGTAGAAGAAGTTATTTAAAAACAAATAAGATTTTCGCTTTCGCGGAAATTAAAAATAAATTATTAATGAAGCTACCAGTTATTAAACACCTAACGCAGTTTATTGAGGACAACGACGAGGATTTCGTTATTGAAACCATTGAAACCTTAGAAGCCTTAACCGAAGTGCCATCTTTAAAAGATGAAGAACTCGATGTTATTGGCGAACTTATTTCCAACATGTATGGTGCCATAGAGGTTAACAAAATAACAAAAACCGGCACCCCGAAAAAAGAAGCATTAAATAGTTTTATGGGCCGCGTAATGGGGTCTATAGACAAATAAAAATTGAAAAAGAAAAATTGCAGTTTACAAAACCACTTTGCTAAAGCAGAGTGGTTTTTTTATTTTGTGCCAAACTAAAATCTGTTTAAATGCATAACTAAAAACTTTAAATCGATTTAATAAAAAATCTAATTAATGTATATTACCAACCTTTCTAAAAACAGAAATTATGAAGGAAAACAAAATGCTAATCTATATTAAAGACGTATTGGGAAACATGCCCGCAGATTGGCTTAACCTAACAACACATCGATTAGATATTTACAACGAGCAATTGGCAAAAACAGAATTTTTAGAGCAGTTTGAAACCTTATTCAACACCAATAATTCTCAATTATCAGCCCTCCATCAATTACCAACTGCTTACGACTATGTTAGACTGGGCCATCCCTTATCTTGCGTATTGGAATGGGCCGTGGCTAAATTAAACCATATAAAACCAGAACAAGTTATTGGTTTTTCATCTAAAACCATGCCTATTTTAGCCATTTTAAGAAACAATTTATTAGCTAACAAAAACACCCAAATTTTGTACAATGGCGAATTACCAAAGTGTTTTGATGCCGAAGTGATAAAACAAGTTTATGGATATAAATTTACTCTAAGAAAAATTGAAAACCTATCGGCCATTTCAAGTCCCGAAAACTTTCAGCATGCCAATAGTACCATATTAATTTCTCAGCAAGACAATATAACTTATTTTAATTTAAACCCAAATATCGATTTTTTCATTAATACCCACCAGCACTTTGGAAGCATATTAGTTGTAAACGGCAAACAAAACAACCACTATATCCCAAACATTCAGCATGTACGAAGAAGAGAGACTATTGCCATGACACCAGCCAATTGCCTTTCAGCTTTAAAACGGCTAACACATCCATCTTCACAAAATAAATTGGCACATTACAAAACAAACAAAGCTATTGTTTTAGATGCTATTGCAACCATTTCAGGCTCGAAAACAAAAGCACTTGTTGCTTCTAGCGGTTTATCTATTCAATATGCGATTATGATGGGACTTATTGATAATGCACTGGAAAAGCATAAAGGAAAGACCATAAAATTTATAGTTCCACCAAACTGTTATGGCGGTACAAACGACCAAGCAAGACGTGTTGCCACTTGCAACAAGCTTGTTGAAATTGTAGATTTACCCGTTGATGGCGACAATAATATGGTAGAAAGCCTTGATACCGTTTTAAACCAAATCGCCATAGAAGATGCTGTACCTTTTATAATTGCCGAAATACCAACAAACCCAAGAGTTGAAGTCCCAAACCTGAAGCAACTAAAAGCTGTTTTAAGTGCAAAACGCAAAACAAGCAAAGGTACATTGGCTATAAACCCTGTTTTTATTTTAGATCAAACATTTTGTCCTAATGTTCAATTTTTAGGTGAAGGAAAAATATTTTCAACCCTTAAAACCATTTCTTATGCTAGCGGATCTAAATTTGCAAGTGGCGGGCTGTGTACTGCTGGCTACTGCGTAGGAAATAAAAAAACGGAAATTATAATGGATAAGATAGAATTACATCTGAAACTTTGCGATAATGAGGCTACAGATACTCAAATGAAAATATTGGCAAAACAACTGCCCACAATGAATCAGCGAATAATCGATGCTTATAAAAACACCCGCGAATTTGTAAACTTTATTGGTAAAAACTTACCAAATGCGAAAATCAATTTTGTTTCCCAAGAACTAGCAAAACAGGGTTTTACACCCTCTGTTTTTTCATTAGATCTTCCAACAAAAGGAGATACCGCAGAAGAAAAAGAAGCCCATAAAAGAGCATTAAACCATAAACTCATTCGTTTAATGATTAGCAAAATCCCCAACCAAAGCAAGCATTGTGTAAGTTACGGACAATTAAAAGGCTGTTATTGGACCATACCCGCTACATCTACCCAAGGCACCACCAAAGAAGGAGATAAAGATTATATAGCTCGTGTTGCGCTTTCTCCTGATATGGATTTAGAACGCCATAAAAAGGTTTTTTTAGATTTTGTTGATAGCATTTGAAAACCCCTTAATCACTAATTAAAAAGGGCTATAATAGCTTTAAAGCCTTTTTCTTTTGCAAAATCTAAAGCTGTTTTACCAGTTTTATCTTTACAAGTTACATCGGCTTTATGCTTTAACAGCATTGCAACCATTTTTGTTTGATTGTACATAGTTGCAAAAATAAGCGGGGTTATTCCTTGGTTATTTTTAGCATTTAGGTTTGCTCCTTTTTGTATTAGTAAAGCAGCTAGATCTGTATTTCCTTTAAAAGCAACGCCAATAAGGGCGGTATTTCCAGAACTATCTGTAGCATCTATTTCAGCCTTAAAATTTAATAGTGTTTCAACAACATCGTTTTTATTAAAATAAGAAGCGAAGATTAAAGGCGTAAATCCTCTGGTATCTTTTGTACTAACTAAATTTGGATTTCTTTGTAATTGAGCTTTTACATGCTCTATTTTACCTTGCTGAATGGTATTAAAAAACAGCTCTATTTCGTTCATTAATTTATTACAAATAAGTTTGAGCACAGCCGAATCCTTTCCAGTTTTGGGCTTAACAAGCTTTCGACTGCGCTTAAAAGATAATTAACATTTTATTTTAAATCAAAACGATCTAAGTTCATCACTTTTGTCCAGGCTGCAACAAAATCGTTTACAAATTTTTCTTGTCCGTCGCTAGCGGCATAAACTTCAGCAATAGCACGAAGTTCAGTATGAGAGCCAAAAATCAAATCGGCACGAGTGCCTTTAAACTTTACAGCTCCGGTTCTTCGGTCGCGCCCTTCAAAAACCTTATCATCATTAGAAGTTGCGCTCCAAGTATAGGTAAAATCAAGAATATTAGTAAAAAAATCGTTGGTTAAGCTTCCAACATTATCTGTGAAAACGCCATAATCAGACCCGTTATAATTTGCTCCTAACACACGTAAGCCACCAACTAAAACGGTCATTTCCGGAATAGAAAGCGTTAATAGGTTTGCGCGGTCAACCAATAAATCTTCATCGGCGACGGCTTTTAATTTTGAATTCATATAATTTCTAAATCCATCAGCCAAGGGCTCTAAATATCCAAAAGATTCTATATCGGTTTGTTCTTGAGACGCGTCGCCTCTGCCTTGAGTAAAAGGTACCGAAACTTGATGTCCTGCTCTTTTTGCAGCTTCTTCTACCGCAGCCGTTCCTGCCAAAACAATTAAATCTGCCATAGAAATGGTACCGTTAAATTCGTTTTGAATAGCTTCAAGGGTGTTTAACACTTTGTTTAATTCGGCTGGATTATTAACTTCCCAGCTTCTTTGAGGTTCTAAGCGCAAACGGCCACCGTTGGCCCCTCCTCGCATGTCCGATCCTCTAAACGTAGAAGCCGAAGCCCATGCTGTTTTAATTAATTGCGAAATCGATAAACCAGATGCTAAAACCATCTTTTTTAATTTAGCTATATCTGCTTCACCCAAGGTGTAATTAACCTCAGGAATTGGATCTTGCCACAACAACTCTTCTTTAGGCACCTCTGGCCCAAGATAGCGATGGATTGGTCCCATATCGCGATGTGTTAATTTATACCACGCACGTGCAAAAGCATCTTCAAAAGCTTTGTGATCTTTATGAAAACCTTCGGATATTTTTAAGAAATCTGGATCCATTTTCAGGGCTATATCTGCGGTAGTCATCATTAAGGCTTGTTTGCCGTTTGGGTCTCCGGCTTTGGGTGCTTTTTTAGCATCTGGGTTTGTTGGAGTCCATTGATGCGCTCCGGCCGGACTTTTGGTTAATTCCCAGTCATAATTTAGCAAGACATCAAAATACTCTTCATTCCAACGCGTAGGGTTTGGTGTCCACGCACCTTCTAAGCCGCTTGTAATGGCATCATCTAAAACTCCAGTTCCGTAAGTGTTTTTCCAACCTGTGCTCATTTCTTCAATAGCTGCGCCATGGGGTTCTTTACCAACATATTCATCGGGGTTTGCAGCTCCGTGTGCCTTTCCAAAAGTATGCCCACCGGCAACTAGTGCTACTGTTTCTTCATCGTTCATGGCCATACGGCCAAAGGTAATTCTTATATCGTGAGCAGATTTTAAGGGGTCTGGTACCCCATTTGGCCCTTCAGGGTTTACATAAATCAAGCCCATGTGTACAGCCCCTAAATGCCCTTCTAAATCACCATCGCTAGTGTCGTAACGCTCATCGTTGTCTAACCATCCGGTTTCGCTTCCCCAATAAATATCTTGTTCTGGCTCCCAAACGTCTTCGCGTCCGCCGGCAAATCCAAATGTTTTAAAACCCATGGATTCTAAAGCGCAGTTTCCTGCAAGAATCATTAAATCTGCCCAAGAAATTTTATTTCCATATTTCTTTTTTACTGGCCATAACAATAAACGGGCTTTATCTAAATTTCCGTTATCAGGCCAACTGTTTAAAGGTGCAAAACGCTGATTTCCGGTTGAGGCTCCACCTCTACCATCTCCAACTCTGTAGGTTCCTGCACTATGCCAAGCCATTCTAATCATTAAGCCTCCGTAATGCCCATAATCTGCTGGCCACCAATCTTGAGAGTCTGTCATTAAATCGATAAGGTCTTGTTTTAAAGCAAAATAATCGATGCTATTAAAGGCTTTTGCATAGTTAAAAGCAGACCCCATAGGATTTGATTTTGCTGCGTTTTGCCTAAGAATATTTAGCTTCAGCTCGTTAGGCCACCAATCTCTGTTGCTTGTGCCACGACCAGCGGTTTTTTTTTGGTCTCCACTTAAAAAAGGGCATTTACCGGCATTAGACTCATTTATGTCCCATGCTTCACCGTTATTAATGTTTTTGTCCATATTAGTTTAGTTTTTATGATTGTTGATAGAATATGTTTTTAAAATTAATAATTTAAAACACTGTAAAAACAAAACCCTTATTCTTAATAGTGATATTGAAATTGATAAAACCTATCATTATTATATATTTGATAGTTTTAAGATATGAAGATATAAGTTTATAACGATACAAAAATTAAGCTTAAATGTTAACAAAATTTAAATTAATAAGAATAAGCTATTAAATATTCCTATTTTAGATGCTCTAATAAAAAAATAAAATTATGGCAACAGTTACATTAAAAGGAAACCCAATAAACACCTCAGGAAATTTACCAAAAACGGGCACTAAAGCACCAGATTTTTTACTAACGGCAACAGATTTATCAACGCATAGCCTAAGTAATTATAAGGGAAGTAAATTGGTTTTAAACATTTTCCCAAGTGTTGACACAGGTACTTGTGCACAATCTGTACGAACCTTCAATCAAGAAGCAAGCGTACTGGAAAACACTAAAGTACTTTGTATTTCGCACGATTTGCCATTTGCACACGCACGCTTTTGTGGCGCCGAAGGTTTAGAAAACGTGATTAGCTTGTCTGATTATAAAAATGGTAGTTTCGGTAAAGCATACGGTTTAAACTTTATTGATGGCCCATTGGAAGCTTTACATTCGCGTTGCGTAGTGGTTTTAGACGAAAATCACAACGTTAAATACACCGAACAAGTTAGCGAAACCGTTGATGAACCCAACTACAAAGCAGCTTTAGAAGCTTTAATGGATGACTAAAAAAAAAGAGTCTTTTTTAGTAAATCGCGTAAAAAGCGTGGGTTACGCTTTTAAAGGTGCTCTTATCCTTTTAAAAACAGAAGCGAGTATAAAAATACAGTTTATCATCGCCGTTATTGTTACTGTTGCTGGATTCGTTTTCAATATTTCAACTAACGAATGGATGTTGCAATGTTTAGCAATAGGCATGGTTATTAGCATTGAAGGCATCAACACCGCCATAGAAGCTATTGCAGATTTTATACATCCGGAGCACCATAAAAAAATTGGCTTTATAAAAGATATTGCTGCTGGTGCGGTTTTTATTGCTAGTATTTTTGCTATTATTATTGGGTTTATAATTTACCTTCCTAAGATTTTTTAATATACGATTACCCTTAGGATAAACGTTAGTAATTTGTATTTTTGCTCAATCGTTTTTAACGATGCAACCCTGAACTTGTTTCAGCATCTCAATTTGATATTACAAACCATTAATGGCGAAGAAAAAAACAAAGGCTAACAAAGCACCAAAACGCAAAATTAAAAAACCAAATTTAAAGTTATCAAGCCAGCAAAAACTGGTTTTAGGTAGCTTTTTGGCTATTTTGGGCATCGTGCTTTGCATTGCATTTATCTCGTTTTTCTTTACCGGCGAAGCAGACCAAAGCAGCTTATCTAATTTTACCTCTCGCGAAACCAAAACCCAAAACTGGTTAAGTAAAAGCGGTGCTTGGGTAAGCGACTTATTTATACAACGTGGCTTTGGCGTATCGGCTTTTATAATATCCGGATTGGTTTTCCTTTCTGGCGTTTATGTACTTATGGACATTGCCAAATCTAAATTGCGCAAACACTGGTTTTGGGGTACTTTAATCGTTATTTGGCTATCTGTTCTTTTTGGTTTCTTTGGTGATAAAAACGACATTCTTGGGGGCACTATTGGTTTCGAGGTAAACACCTTTTTACAAGATTATATAGGAAAAATAGGCACATCGCTCTTGCTTTTATTTGGCTTAATCACGTATTTGGCCATCCGTTTTAAACTCACTTTTCAAAGTATAGCAAAACTATTTACATCTGCAAAAAAGGACATAAAAGATGAACTCTCGCAAGCCAATGATGAATTTTCTATTGCGTTGGACAATAATTTATCTGAAGAGGCCGAAGCCATAAAAACCGCTTTTGATATTCCGTTAGACAACAATAAGCCCACAGCAACAAAACAAACCCAAACGGAAACCGAAACGCCTTTGGAGTTTAAGGTTGCCGAAGAAGAAGAAAAAGAAGAAGAACCAGATTTGGAAATGAAGGTTGAAACCCTAGCCGAAGAACAATCGGAAACCGATAATCTAGCCAACAAACTGGTTGAAGATTTTGGACAATTCGACCCTACTTTAGAGTTGGGCAACTATCAATTTCCGCCACTCGATCTTCTAAAAAAATACGATACCGAAGGCATTACCATCAATCAAGAAGAGCTTGAGGAAAACAAAAATAAAATTGTTGAAACCTTAAACAATTACAAAATAGGTATCGCCAGCATAAAAGCTACCATTGGCCCAACGGTTACATTGTACGAAATTGTTCCCGAAGCCGGTGTGCGCATTTCAAAAATCAAAAATTTAGAAGACGATATAGCCTTATCGCTATCTGCACTTGGTATTCGTATTATTGCACCCATCCCCGGGAAAGGCACTATTGGTATTGAAGTGCCCAATAAAAACTCTACCATTGTGTCGATGCGTTCGGTAATCGCTTCAAAAAAGTTTCAAACTTCCAACATGCAATTGCCTGTTGCTTTGGGCAAAACCATTAGCAACGAAACCTTTGTGGTCGATTTGGCAAAAATGCCGCACTTACTTATGGCTGGCGCCACTGGACAAGGAAAATCGGTAGGTTTAAATGCCGTTTTAACATCGCTATTATATAAGAAACACCCTGCTGAAGTCAAGTTTATTTTAGTCGATCCTAAAAAAGTAGAGCTTACGCTTTTCAATAAAATCGAGCGTCATTACTTAGCAAAACTACCCGATAGCGAAGAAGCTATAATTACCGATAACACAAAGGTAATCAATACATTAAACTCGTTGTGTATTGAAATGGATAACCGCTACGAATTGCTAAAAAATGCCTTATGTAGAAACATTGCAGAATACAACGCCAAATTTAAAGCCCGAAAATTAAACCCTAACGACGGGCATCAATTTTTACCCTACATTGTTTTGGTAGTTGATGAGTTTGCCGATTTAATAATGACTGCCGGAAAAGAGGTTGAAACCCCAATTGCACGTTTAGCACAATTGGCGCGTGCCATTGGCATTCACTTAATTATTGCCACGCAGCGTCCGTCGGTTAACGTTATTACGGGTATTATTAAAGCCAATTTCCCTGCGCGTATTGCATTTAGGGTAACCAGCAAAATAGATTCGCGAACCATTTTAGATGGCTCTGGCGCCGACCAACTTATTGGGCGCGGTGATATGCTTTATACCTCTGGAAATGACATTACTCGTATTCAATGCGCCTTTGTTGATACACCAGAAGTAGAACGTATTACCGAGTATATTGGCTCTCAAAAAGCATACCCCGAAGCCTACCAATTGCCAGAGTATGTTGGCGAAGAAAGTGGCACAAGTATTGATGTTGATATATCGGACAGAGACAAACTGTTTAAAGACGCCGCTGTGGTTATTGTTACCGCGCAACAAGGGTCGGCTTCTTTGTTACAGCGAAAATTAAAATTAGGATACAATAGGGCCGGCAGGATTATCGATCAATTAGAAGCCGCCGGTATTGTTGGCCCGTTTGAAGGCAGTAAAGCCAGACAGGTTTTAATACCCGATTTATTGGCGCTCGACCAGCATTTAGAAAACGAAGTATAATTAGAATTTCCGCGAAAGCGAAAAAAAAGTTATTCAATGAAAAAAATATTTAGTATTTTACTACTCACAATTTCAATTAGTGCATTCGCCCAAAACAAAGGCAAAGCCTTATTACAAGAGGTTTCAGCTAAAGTAAAAAGCTACGATAATATTGCAATAGATTTTAAATACATCCTTGAAAACACTTCAGAAAACATAAAACAAGAAACCCGTGGCGATGTGGTGATGCAAGGTGAAAAATATAGATTGAACATTCTTGGGATTACGCGTCTTTTCGACGGAAAAACCACGTACAGCATTAGTCCAGAAGACGAAGAAGTTACCATTTCTTCTGATAATACCGACGAGGAAGACAACATTACCCCAAGTAAAATGCTATCGTTTTACGAAGATGGATACACCTACGCCATGGATATTGAGCAAAACATAAAAGGCCGAAAAGTACAGTATGTAAAATTAACACCAATAGATTCCAACTCTGAAATTAAGCACATTCTTTTAGGTATTGATAAGCAAACCAAACATATTTATAACCTGATTCAAATTGGAAAAAACGGCACAAAAACGACGCTTACCGTAAATTCTTTTAAAACAAACGAACCTTTATCGAAAAGCTTATTTACCTTTGATGCCAATAAATACAAAGAGTATTACATCAACAAACTAGATTAGGCCCTTTTGTGAAAATTCTTGACCGTTACATACTAACCACCTATCTTAAAACTTTTCTCAGCGTGTTTATAATTCTCATGCTGATTTTTGTTTTGCAGACCATTTGGCTTTACATAAAAGAGTTGGCCGGCAAAGATTTAGATATGGTTGTTGTGGTTAAGTTTTTGGCCTATTTTATGCCCAAGCTTATTCCGCTGGTTATCCCGCTTACCATATTATTATCGTCTATTATGGTATTTGGCAGCTTTGCCGAGAATTATGAGTTTGCCGCCATGAAATCTACCGGGATTTCCTTGCAGCGTGCCATGTCTGGACTAAGCATATTTATTGTGGTTTTAGGATTTACAACCTTTATGTTTTCGAACAATGTAATTCCGTGGGCAGAATACAACTCGCTAAACTTGCGAAAAAACATTGCCAAATTAAAACCCGCAATGCTTTTAGCCGAAGGACAGTTTAACGAAGTTGGAGACTACAATATAAAATTTGCCAGCAAAAGTGGCGACAATGGGCAGTTTCTTAACGATGTAATTATCCATGTTAAAGGAACCGATAAACGTAAAAATGCAACCACCATTAAATCGGTTTCTGGAGAACTTATAGGTAAAGAAACCTCGAATGTTTTAAAGCTTATTTTATTTGACGGAAATTATTACAACGATATCCATCGTAAAAACCCAAAAGAAAGAAAGAAACAACCCTTTGCCAAAAGTACTTTTGAAAAATACATTATAAATATAGATTTATCTGAATTAAACAACAACGTGGATATTGATGACAAATCGTATTCAAACAAATACAATATGCTTAATTTAAGCGAGCTAGATTACACCATTGATTCGCTTACAGAAAAACGCAATAAAGCACACCAAACGCTATCTAAAAATTTACACCAGCGCAGTAATATCACCAGGCTAAATGGCGTTAACATTGCAAAACCCAAAAACGACTCTATTTACAGCGGTGCCATATTAGATTTGTACGAAACAAAAAACAAATCGCAACTTATAGATTTGGCTTTAAGAAACATAACAAGCACCAAGCAAATTATTGAATCTAAAAAAGTAGAACAAAAGTTAGCTAAAAGCAATTACAATAAGCACATTGTTTCTTATCACGAAAAATTAGCCCTTGGGTTTGCCTGTGTTATTTTATTTTTTGTAGGTGCACCACTGGGCGCCTTAATACGCAAAGGCGGTATTGGCTTACCCATGGTAATTGCCATACTGTTGTTTTTATCCTATCATTTTATAGGTATTTTTGCCATAAATAGTGCAAAAAGTGGCGATTTTAACCCTATACTCGCCAGTTGGTTTTCTACACTCGTTATGCTGCCGTTGGGTGTGTTTTTAACTAAAAGAGCAACCGACGATAAAGGCTTGTTTGAAATGGGCAATATTATTGAACCCTTAAAAAAGATTTTCAATATTAAAGCTAAAGACAGTGTTAATTATAAATTTCTTTCGGCTTACAAAAATGAAGAACTCATTCATGTCATTAAAAATTTCGATTCGCTGGGGCACGAAAAAAACACAGCTTTTGAAGCGCTTAAAATTCTTAACTCTAGAGGTGTAAAAATAGGCGAATTAAGAAATGAAAATGTACTAATAGACAACACATTTGATGCTTCAAAAAACATATTTGCAAACTATAAAACACATTCAAAATTTGCTATTACCCTGTATGGTATTGGTGTTGTTCTTTTGGTATTGTTCTTTGTATTTAAAAACAATAAAATGCCATCGTTACAATCGGCTTCCATTCAACTTAGTGCCGTTTCGCTGTTTTTATTCATCATTTATTATTTAAAATCCATCCTTAATCTAAACCGCTTTTATAGCCATATCAATAAAAAAGAAAAGTCGCCCAACAGTATTCTTTTAATACTCGGCACACCTTTATATATGCTATTATATCCTTTTTTAAATGTGAAGATTAACGAAGACCTAAAACAAAACTTTTTATATAGTTTAAAATAAGCAATATCTTTGCCGCATGATTTTACAGCCCATGACCACACATAAAACCTCTGAATTTAAACTAAATACCATCCACGAAGCCATAGACGATATACGAAATGGCAAAGTGATAATTGTTGTAGATGACGAAAATCGAGAAAACGAAGGCGATTTTGTGGCCGCCGCCGATATGGTTACCCCGCAAATGATAAACTTTATGGCAACCCATGGCAGGGGGCTTATTTGTACGCCACTTACCGAAAACAGGTGCAAAGAGCTGGAACTTAACATGATGGTGCACAACAACACTGACCCTATGGAAACGGCGTTTACCGTATCTGTAGATTTACGAGGCAATGGCGTAACCACTGGAATTTCGGCCAGCGATAGAGCAAAAACGGTTAAGGCCTTAATTAACCCGAACACCAAACCTTTTGAGTTGGGCAGACCCGGGCATATTTTTCCGTTGGTTGCCAAAGAAGGCGGTGTTTTAAGACGCACAGGACACACCGAAGCCGCCATAGATTTTGCACGTTTGGCAGGCTTAAAACCCGCTGGCGTTATTGTTGAGATAATGAACGAAGATGGTTCTATGGCACGCTTGCCACAGCTTATTCAAGTGGCAAAAAAGTTGGACTTAAAAATTGTATCTATTGAAGATCTGGTGGCTTATAGAATGCAACACGACTCTTTAATTGATAAAAAAGAAGATTTTGATATAGAGACCCGTTTTGGAACTTTTAGGCTAAGAGCCTACCAGCAAACCACCAACAACCAAGTGCACATTGCTTTAACCAAAGGCCAATGGAAAGACCAGGAGCCCGTGCTTACCAGAATTAATTCTACCTTAATTAACAACGATATTCTTGGTACGCTTACCAATAATGTAGATAAGCAATTAGACAATATGTTTAAGCTTATTAACAGCAAAGGCAAAGGCGCCATTTTGTTTATTAACCAAGAGTCTCAGTCTATGAATATTTTAAAACGCTTATCGTTTATAAAGGACAATCAGCTACCCAATACAATATCGAAAGCACCAAAGGTAAATATGGATAATCGCGATTTTGGTATTGGTGCCCAAATTCTGCACGACCTAAACATCCATAAATTAAACCTTATGTCCAACACCGAACAGACCAAACGTGTAGGTTTAATTGGCTATGGTTTAGAGATTGTAGAATATGTTAAATATTAAAAAAGGAAGCTAATACCGCTAAGTATTAAACCTCCTTTTCATCAAATTAATAGCTGCTTTTTTAAATTACTTAATTACTATTTTTTTTGTTGCACTTTTATTACTGTTAAATACTTTTAACACATAAATTCCAGCCCCTAATCTTTCAACATTAAGCTGTTTGGTGTTGGTTGATTGCATTACTTTTTTGCCTAAAACATTATACAGTTCCACTTTATCAATAGCTATTTTAGATGCTATATTTATAACATCAGAAGTTGGATTTGGAAACACCTTAAAGCTTTCGTTTTCAAAAGATTCGGTACTTAAAGGAGCAGCGACCGAATAGTCCATTTCAAATTTAGCTTCGTTAACCCATGCATTAGATAGCCATGTCTGGAAAGCATATACCTCCTTATTGTTATTAGCATTATAGGTACTTAATTCCCTATCGGAGTTTACGTAAGCCGATCCGTTCCAGGATTGTTGTACATGCTCGTCATCTTTTTCAATAGAAATGGTGTAATATGTTAAATATCTTTCAAACAAATTGTAGCTGCTCCCGTTGTACTCTTCAACAATCACTTCGCGCAAACCTGGAGAGTAAGTGGCTGTTGATCGTTCAATTAAATCCCAATCGCTTCCATTCCATTCATATTCTAACTCTTGGTTGGGTTGCCCGGGTGCTAAATAAGCATATTCAGATTTTTCGGTATTTACCAAAGTCCCCAACTCCGCTTCTTGATAAGTTATCTTGGTAATATCATTACCGGAAAATTCGTAGAGTTCTTTGCTTGTATTATAACCTAAAATAAAACTATAGGTAGTTATATCTTTAACATTGCTTGTACCTGCATAGTAGGTATATGAATCTTGAGAAGTGTCTATCCACTGCATGGAAATGTTGTTCCAAATTTGCTTTAAATCTGTTTCAATATCGTTATTAACATTATAGGTTTTAATATTTTGGTAGGATAGCTCCATACCAGGCATGGCATAGCCTACAATTTTGGTTTCCTTATTGCCCCCATTGGCATAAGTTAATATTTCGGTTGCTTCTAGTTCCCAATCTGCTGGTACTTTATTAGGGTCCCAACTATAAATTCGTCGCTCGTCAATCTTGTAAGACTGCGAAAAACCCGAAAAAGTCATCAGAAAAGTTAAAATAATTGCTGGAAAAAGTAAAAGTTGTTTCATTGATAATAGCTTTAAATGGTTTATATATATACATCGGAAAAGATAAAAAATGTGAGCATTAATTATCAAAACACAAGATGTTTTAAACAAAATTTAAAGGCAGAAAAAGTACATACACACCAAACTACCAATAGCTATTAATTAAAAAAAATGGTTACAACATCAAGATCGAAGCTTTTTTAAAATGGCATCGACAAGGAAAAAATTAATGGAGATTGAGAGTGGACTAAAACTATGAATTTTATTTAAAAAATAAAAATAAAAACCCACAAATTAAGCCTTTAGAGCAGACCTTATAATGTTAACCATTGTATTAGCTCTATTTTTCACTTCTTCTTCTGTCCACGATAATTTTATTAAACAGGATATATTTCTAGAAATATAATGATCTGATTTTTCGAAGGTTTTGGTTTGAAGATATTCTAAACCTTTTTTCACTTCCGTGGAAATTGGATATAATGATTTTAAATCTTTTAGATGGTTCCAGTTTCTAATGTAATGCCAATTGTTATTATAATAATTCCAACAAGCATCAACGCCGTTATCATTAAATGCTTTTGAAATCGTATTGGCAATTTCTGCATCTGGCAAAAAGAAACTTAAAAAGGCATA
This sequence comes from Gelatiniphilus marinus, assembly GCF_042684345.1. Taxonomy (NCBI): domain Bacteria; kingdom Pseudomonadati; phylum Bacteroidota; class Flavobacteriia; order Flavobacteriales; family Flavobacteriaceae; genus Gelatiniphilus; species Gelatiniphilus marinus. Next base: position 1,163,307 of record NZ_JBHULK010000001.1, read on the forward strand.
ACTTTCTTCTCCGCCATCGGGAACCGTTCTAAAGTTAACTTCGGGTATTTGCGACAAGGCATCGCGTAAAATATTATAGTTCTTTTTTTGAATGGCTAAAAACTCGGGCAAGCGTTTTACTTGGGCTAAACCCACGGCTGCGTGAAGTTCAGAAATGCGGAAATTATAGCCTAAAAACGGATGGGTTTCTGCGCCTCTGTCGTTACCCACATGGTCGTGGCCGTGATCGCTGTAGTGGTCGGCATTTAAGTAATAGGCTTTGTTGTTGGTTATTACTGCACCGCCTTCTCCACAGGTTATGGTTTTTACAAAATCGAACGAAAAACAACCCAAATCGCCAATGCTGCCCAATGGCTTGCCTTTGTAAGTACCACCAATGGCTTGACAAGCATCTTCAATTAATAACAAATTATGCTTGTTTGAAATGGCTTGCAGTGCATCCATATTGGCCATGCTACCGCACATTTGAACCACCATAATAGCTTTTGTTTTTGGGGTAATGGCTTGCTTGACAGCTTCTGGGTTTAAGCCTAAGGTATCATCAATGTCAACTAAAATCGGAATAGCTCCCAGCATCATAATAGCCTCGAAACTGGCTACAAAAGTGAATGTTGGCATAATAACCTCATCTCCGGCACCAATGCCTGCTGCTGCTAATGCTACCGATACTGCTGCTGTACCGCTAGATACCAATTGCACGTGTTTGGACTGCAGGGTGTTTTGCAATTCTGATTCTAATTCTTTGGCTTTCCAATGGCCATTGCGCATGCCATCAAAACCGTAGCGCATAAGCACGCCGCTTTGTAAAACATCATTTACTTCGTTTCTTTCTAAATTGCTGAATAATTCGAATCCTGGCATAATGTGTGTTTCTTTATTTATTGTTAAATAGAACGCTGCTTTTACGTTAGTGATTGAGGGATACTTCGACTATGCTCAGCACAAGTTGTTAATGCTCCTCGATTCCGAAGCTTCGGGAGAGATAGCGACTGCCGAACGCCCGACTTAACGAAACTTCAGGACTGGTAACGCCCAAATAATTTATAGTTCTATTATGGTTTCTTTAATTGGTTTTCTTACTTTTTTGAGGGTTGAGAACATATCGTTTTCTGCTCGATACCCTACGGGCAACAATAATACTGATTTTAATCCTTTTTGTGGCAATTTTAGTATGTTATCGTATTGTTTTGAGACGAATCCCTCCATGGGGCAGGAATCTATGTTTTCTATGGCGCAGACGGTCATTAAATTTCCCAAGGCTATATAGGCTTGGTTTGTGGACCATTGCTGGCGTTGCTTTACAGACATGTTGTTTAGCATTTCCAAGAGATCTTTTCTGTAGGGTTCCAATATAGTTTCGGGAGTGTTACGTATGGTTTTTATGTTGTGGTAAAGGTTGTTTACATCGGTGGTTTTTATGTTGTCTTGTATGCAGATAACCATTAGGTGTGAGGCTTCCAAGACTTGTTTTTGGTTGTAGGAATGGGCTACTAATGTGGCGCGAATGTCTTTATTTTCTATAATTAACAAGCTTATGGTTTGCAGGCCATAGGAGGTTGCCGTTAGGTTAAAAGCTTGTTTTAAGATGTTTAGCTTTTTTTGGGTTAGTTTTTTTTGGGGATCAAACTTTTTTGTGGCGTAGCGCCATTGCAGCTGTTTTATTGTATCCATATTTTTACAAGACTTTGTGCAAAAATAGGATTTGTAACTTTGTTTTGGCCACGAAATGGAATAAAATAAACTTATAAAGGGCGAGATAAAATTTATTTTAAAAAAGTAGATGTTTTATTTGAAAGAAATAAAAAAGGGTTCTATATTTGCACCCGCATTCAGGGAATACCTGATGAGATTCACTAGGAGAAATGGCAGAGTGGTCGAATGCGGCAGTCTTGAAAACTGTTGAGGGTCACACCTCCGGGGGTTCGAATCCCTCTTTCTCCGCCAAGATTTATTCAAAATCGACGAAAGTCCTGTAAACTCAATGTTTATGGGACTTTTTTTTATATTATAGTTGATACTATAAAATTACCTGAAGTCCATATCTATTATTCAATTGATAAAATAAAACTTATAAAGCGTATTACTTGATTATAATTTCCAGTTATTCAATTATTCAGAAAATAACACTTTAATATCCTTGACCAAATTAAAAATTGGCGAAAAGCTCTAAACCACTATAAAATTCTTTACCTTTATAACAACTTCAAAACCAGATAAATACAACAATTATGATAACCACCAACCAAATGCAGACCATTATCCCCGACATGAATTGGAAAAAAGCAGAATTTTACTTACCACATGTAAATACAGTGCTACCTAACTTTGGCATAGACACCCCGCTCAGGAAAGCTCATTTTCTGTCTCAACTAGCACACGAAAGTGGTGGACTTAAGTATAATCAGGAAAACCTAAACTATTCAGCGAAAGCTTTAAGGAGTGTGTTTGGAAAGTATTTTAAAACAAACGAAATTGCAGAAGCCTACGCTCGCAAACCCGAAAAAATTGCCAATAGGGTTTACGGAAACAGGATGGGTAATGGTGATGAAGCAAGTGGAGATGGTTGGAAATTTCGAGGTCGAGGTTTAATACAACTTACAGGAAAAAATAACTATCAAAAATTTGCTCACGACCACGGCGTTGATTGTGTAAACAACCCTGATTTAATTCTCGACCCTGAATTGGCACTTACTTCCGCCTGTTGGTTTTGGAAAAAAAACAACATTAATAGGTACGCCGATGACGACGACATCCATATGGTTACCAAACGTATTAACGGCGGTACAAATGGCCTGCTTCACCGCCAACATTACCTCGATTCTTTTAAGCGACTTTATAAGGTTTTGGAGGCTGATAAATCCTAAGTTTATAACGCTAATAAAAACAAATACCTTTAGTGTTTTTAGGTTTAGCTAATAAATAAAGTTAACCCAAGCCACAACCTTAATCCTTTTTTCATTAAATTAGTAAAACCCAAAAACACTCCCATCCAAACCTTAAAACCAGCCTACAAAAAACCATAATAACAAATTTAAGAGTATGGAAGATTTAACATGTTTCGTCATTATCGGGTTTGGCAAAAAAACCAGTTACGCCAACGGAAAAATGAGGGTTCTGGATTTGGATGAAACCTATACCCTACTCATAAAACCTGTTTTTGATGCCTTGAACATTTCGTGTTATAGGGCTATTGATAAAAACCTTTCTGGAAGTATAGACAAATTGATGCTTCAGGAAATTAAAAATGCAGACATTGCCCTGGTAGATATCTCAACGCTTAATGCCAATGTAATGTGGGAGCTTGGTGTTAGGCACGCCCTAAGACCAAATCACACCATCATGATTTGCGAACAAGAACAAATGGGAAGCATCCCCTTTGATGTAGGTCATTTTGTAATTCACCAATATACCCATTCCGATCAAGGCATTCCCTATAAAGAGGTTGAACGGTTTAGAGCGCACTTAACCAATATAATAAAGGGTGTACTCAATCAAGAACCAAAATTAAATGATAGCCCCGTATTTACTTTTTTAGAAAACGAACTCAAAGCTTTTAAAATGAACATAACCGAAGATGTATCACAAAACGAACAAAACCCCGAATCCTTTGCAAGTCTGTTGGATAAGGCCGAAGAAGCAAAAAAAGCAAAAGACTTTACAAATGCCCTCAAACTATTTGCTGTTGCTAAAGAGCATGCCGAAAAAAACATGACTTTAAAAGACAATCTTGCATTTATTATTACCCGACAAGCATTATGCACCTATAAATCCAAACAGCCCAACGAGCTAGAAGCCTTGGTTAATGCAAAAATTATTTTAGAGGAATTGCAACCGTTGCAAAGTAACGACCTTGAGGTTTTAGGATTAACAGGTGCCATAAATAAACGATTATATGAATTAACCAGTACCCCCAATTATTTAGAAAATGCCATTGTTTCTTATGAAAAAGGATTTCAATTAAAAAAAGATTATTACAACGGTATCAACGCCGCATTCATGCTTTATAAAAAAACCGATTTATTAAAATCACAACATAAGCCTTGGGAAGATTTAAAATTAAAAGCCGATTACATCAGAAATACGGTTTTGGAAATCGCTTTGAATTTAGAAAAAGAACCAGATTTTTCTGCAAAAGAAGATGCCATTTGGATATTACTCTCCATTGCCGAGGCCTATCATTACAAAGGTCTTGACGATTTAATGGCAGTTTACGAAAATAAAGCACAAGACATGGCCAAAGCAAAAAACGACACCTTTGCCATAAGTGCTTACACCGAACAAAAAGAGAAAATTAAAGATTTAAACATTAATTTTAAATAAGACACCCACCATTATCTGCCATAACAACTGGAGACATTGCAAAAAAATAACCAACCAATAAATCAATAAAATGAAAAAAACATTCCAAGAACACCTAGACCCAAATTCCGGTTCAAAAAACATTCTTTCATTAGATGGCGGAGGAATTAGAGGTGCATTAACCCTAGGCTATTTAAAAAAAATCGAAACCATTTTACGCGAAAAACACGGAAACGACTATCTGCTCTGTGACCATTTCGATTTAATTGGAGGCACCTCAACGGGCTCAATTATTGCTGGGGCATTGGCCGTTGGAAAATCGGTTGATGAAATAGTAAGCCTATACATGGATTTAGGCGGAAAAATATTCGGAAAAAAGAGAAGTTTCTGGAATCCCTTGGAAACATGGAAATTTTTAAAGGCTGGCTACGATTACAAAGCATTGGAACAAAGCTTAAAAAACGCTTTTGGCGAAATAACCTTAGGTAGTGATCAAATTAAAACTGGGCTTTGCATTGTTGCCAAAAGAGCCGATACCAATAGTGTGTGGCCCATCATCAATCATCCAAAAGGTAAATTTTACGACACCAATATTGGAAAGAATAAAAACATACCCCTTTGGCAAGCCGTAAGGGCAAGTAGTGCTGCCCCTACTTATTTTGCGCCTCAAATGATTGATGTTGGCGATGGGCAACGTGCTGCATTTGTTGATGGCGGAGTTAGTATGGCCAATAATCCTGCACTAACGTTGTTAATGGTTGCAACCCTAAAAGGCTTTCCGTTTAAATGGGATATGGGCGAGGACAAGTTAACCGTAGTTTCTGTAGGTACCGGATATAGTATATTCAAAAAAACAAACCCAAGAAATTGAAGAAGCATGGTTAAAAACTTGGGCGGAAAATATTCCTAATATGCTAATGCAAGATGCAAGTTGGCAAAACCAGATTATTTTGCAATGGCTTTCAAACTCGCCTACTGCGCAATACATTGATATGGAAATCGAATCGTTAAAAGATGATTTTATAGGTAACAAAGCACTAATTAAATATTTGAGATACAACTTCCCAATTACCGAAAATGACTTAAATGGATTAGACTTAGGAAAAACGTTTAACAATAAAGATGTTGAAAGTTTAATTGAAATGAGCAATGCCGAAAACAGAAAAGAACTTTACAATATTGGTGTAGCAGCTTCCAAAAGTGTTTTAAAAAAGCACTTCGATTAATTATATTTTTTACAAATTTTCTTAAAAACAAGTTAGTTATGGCATTAAAAACATAAACTTTCAAAAAACACTCTATAACAGGAAATAATATGTTCTGGACAATTCTTCTTTCTCAACAAAAAATCCTTGTAAATAACGCAAGGATTTATTTTTTTCAGTATCTCTTAGATATACTCATTTTACGAAAAACATGAAACATTATACTAATTCATATATTCAAAAGTTATATTTTTAACGCTTAAAGTATAATTATCTATTTTTACTGTTATTTATATTCTTCAACTCAATTTATGAAACGCAATATTCTTTATTTTATATGTACCATTTGTTTTTTAATGCTTTGGAGTTCTTGCCGTAAAGATTTTGAATTTTCGCCTAGTACCGGAACCCTTCAATTTTCTAAAGACACTGTGTATTTAGACACCGTATTTACCAATATTGGCTCTAGCACTTATAATTTAAAGGTTTACAATAAAAGTGATGATGATATTGTAATACCCAGTATTAAATTGGGTTTGGGCAACGCATCTAATTACAGACTGAATATTGATGGCATTTCTGGAAAAACATTTGAAAACATTCAGGTTTTAGCTAAAGACAGTTTATTTATTTTTGTTGAAACCACCATAGATATTAACAACTTCCCAAACCCCAACGGCAAGTATTTATATACCGATCAAATTGAATTCGATTCCAATTCAAACTTGCAAAAAGTAGAACTTGTAACGCTTGTTCAAGATGCCGTTTTTATTTATCCCAATAGAGATAACACCACAAAAGTTATTGAAAAACTAACGCTTAACATTGGTGGCGAATTAATTGAAACCGAATTACAAGGTCGCGAATTATTGCCCACAGAACTCACTTTTACAAACGAAAAACCCTATGTTATTTACGGGTTTGCCGCAGTACCAAACGGCGAAACACTAACCGTAAATGCTGGCGCACGATTACACTTTCATTCAAATTCCGGGTTAATAGTTTCTGACGGTGCAACAATAAATGTTAATGGCACATATAGTAACGACCAAGATGTATTAGAAAATGAAGTTGTTTTTGAAGGCGATAGATTAGAACCCAATTTCTCTGATACACCAGGGCAATGGGGCACTATTTGGTTGATAGATGGCAGCATAAATAACACCATAAACTACGCAACAATTAAAAATGCAAGCGTTGGTATTTTAAGCGATGGCAACCCAAACGCAGCTACCCAAAAACTAAAAATTACCAATTCCCAAATTTACAATTCCAGCAATTTTGGCATTCTTGGGCGCAACACCTCAATAACCGCAGAAAATGTGGTTGTAAACAATGCTGGCCAATCTTCGTTTGCAGGAACTTTAGGCGGAAAATATAACTTTACGCATTGTACTATTGCCAATTATTGGGATGCTGGCTTTAGGCAATTCCCTTCTGTTTTACTCAACAATTTTGTAACAGACCAAGACAATAATGCTATTATTGCAGATTTAACCGAAGCCAATTTTAACAATTGCATTATTTACGGCAATGATAATCCGGAGATTTTGTTAGATGAAATTGAAGACACATCAGTGGTGTTTAACTTTAAGTTTACCAATTGCTTAATCCGTTTTGAAGATAACAACAACAACTTTACAGGGGCCAATTACGATTTAAACAATATTAACCATTACGAAAACAACATATTTAACGAAAACCCTAACTTTAAAGATACGGCACTAAACCAACTATTAATTGGCGATGAATCTGCCGCTATTAATAAAGGAAATGTGGCTTTTTCAAGTCAAGTACCTACCGATATTTTAAATGTAAACAGAACCACCTCTCCAGATTTAGGCGCCTATCAACATATAATATTTCCAGAGGAAGATTAAAAATTACAGCACCATACATTTTGCCAAGGTGTCTTGGTAAATTTTTTCGTACTGAGGTACAATGCTATGCAAATCGTATTTAAACGATTCTTTTCTGGCGTTGTTTTTAAAGGTTTTTAACCTAGTTTCATCACTTAAAATATGTAATGCGTTTTTGGCCATATCGTCCACATCGCCCACATTGCTTAAATACCCAGAAACACCATGTACGTTAACTTCTGGTATGCCTCCTGCATTACTAGAAATTACCGGCACACCAGAGGCCATGGCTTCTAGTGCTGCTAAACCAAAACTCTCGGTTTGAGATGGCAACAGAAACAAGTCGCTAAAACAAAGGATCTTATGTATCTCGTTGCTTTTTCCGAAGAAAACTACCTTATCGGAAATACCTAATTCTTGGCATAGACAATCCATTTTCTCCCGCACTGGCCCTTCGCCAACCAGCATTAATTTTGCTGGCAGTTCTTTTTGAATGTTATAAAAAACAGTAATAACATCTTCAATACGCTTTACTGGCCGTAAATTACTAATATGGGTAATTATCTTTTCATCATTATCTGCCATCATACTACGTTGGCAATCGGTAAAATTCTGTTTGTATTTACTTAAATCAATAAAATTGGAAACAACATGTATTTCATTTTTAATATCGAATAAGCGCAAAGTATCTTCTTTTAAACTTTTGGATACCGCTGTTACGGCATCCGATTTATTAATGCTGAAAGTAACCGCGGGTTTATAAAACGGATGGCTGCCTACAAGCGTGATATCGGTACCGTGCAATGTGGTTACAATTGGCACGTAAATATTTTCTTCGATAAGCATTTTTTTGGCCATATATGCCGCATAAGCATGCGGAATGGCATAATGTACATGTAGAATTTCTATTTTATGAAGCTTAACCATATCTACTAATTTACTTGATAATGCAAGCTCGTAAGGTTGATAATGAAACAAGGGATATTCTGGCACATTTACTTCGTGGTAATGCACCTTGTTATTTAACAACTCCAATCTAACGGGTTGCTTATAAGTAATAAAATGAATTTCGTGCCCGCGTTTAGAAAGCTCTAAACCAAGCTCTGTGGCCACAACGCCACTACCGCCAAATGTTGGGTAACAAACAATGCCTATTTTCATTAACTCCTGTTTTTTAATTCCCGCGCAGACGGGAATCTCTTGTTTATACCTACAAAGTTATTAAAACCCTTGCAGGATTATTTAATCTTCAATCGCTTCGTAAATTAAACGTTGTATATCTGTTCTTATATTCTTTTTCAGCAAAATATTTTTACCTGCTCTTGGATAGGTTCTATTTGCCAAAAACACATAAATAATCTCTTCTTCGGGGTCTGCCCAAGTATAAGTTCCGGTAAACCCGGAATGCCCAAAACTGGTCATAGAAATGCAACCACAAGTTGGCCCTTCTTCGCCCAATTGGGGTTTATCGAAACCAACACCTCTTCTATTATCATCTTCACAAAAATAGCAGGTATTAAACCTATTAACGGTTTCTGGTTTTAGGTACCGCTTACCACCGTAAAAGCCTTTTTGCAGGTACATTTGCATAATCTTTGCAACATCGTTGGCATTACTAAACACACCGGCATGACCGCCCACTCCATTTTGCATAGCGGCTCCCATATCGTGTACAAAACCATGTACTTTTTGGTAGCGATAGTAGTCGTCAATTTCAGTTGGAACAATTTTTTTGTTGCTTATTTTATGGTACGGATTGTACAGGGTGTAATTGGCTCCTAAGGGTTTATAAAAATGATCTTGCACGATTTCGTCTAAGCCTTTGTTGTAATGTTTTTCAATAAATTTCTTTAAAATATAATAGGGGAAATCGCTGTAACGGTATCGCAGTCTATCTAACAGTTGAGAATCTTTAATAATACTATTTATAGAATCTTTGTAATCGGTTCGTAAAAACAAATTTTTAGACACTTCAATATTAAATTTGTCGCTTTTGGTTTTTCGATAATATTTGGAGCTTGGGCGTTTTGTAACCGAATCGAGTGTTTTATAGTAAAAGGGTTCCCATGGTCTTAAGCGGGCATAATGGGATAGCATTTTTTTAATGGTTATGTCTTTTTTGTTTGATTTTTTGTACTCTGGTAAAATCTCAGATAGTTTACTATCTAAAGACACCAATCCTTGCTCTACCATTTGCATAAGAATGGGTAATGTTGCCAATATTTTTGTTAGTGAGGCGACATCGTAAACATCATCAAAAGCTACTTTTTCTTTGCCTTTATAGGTGTGTTTTCCAAAGTTTTTATTGTAAATTACTTTACCGTGTCTTGCCACCAAGAGTTGAATTCCCGGAGTCATCATCGAGTCAACCGCCATTTGAGCTACGGCATCTATTTTATTTAATTTTAACGAATTCATCCCCACACGCTCTGGAGTGGAATATCCCAATCGTTTTATTGAAAAGGTATTAATGCCATCTCCTACTTTAAAAAATTCGCCTGCAGATACTGGCAATGCGCCTTTTGCGGCGATAGCACCAAATATAATTTGAGCCGATTTTTGTTGCGCAATTTCGCTATTTTGATAACTCACTACGATACTTTCAATATTTTCGATGGTTTTTAAATCTGAAAGCGCATAGGGTTTTACAAAAACATCTAATATTACGGTATGTGTTCTGGCTATTTCGTGCAGCCAAACCAACTCTTTATCGGTAAATTTATAAGGTTTCCAAGGGTTATCGTTAGAGCGGTGTAAACCTACCACAACCGTATTGTAGGGTTGTAATTTTTTTATTAAATCATCTAACTTTTCAGCTTCAATGGCATGTACTTTTGTGTATTTTTTTAGTTCGTTAAAAAACGGTTTACCACTATCGTCTCCCATTTTTACATAAGCTATGGCTTTTGTTTCCAGTTGTCGTAAAGGCAACAAATTGTTTTTGTTTTTTACTATGGTTATGGCATCTTCAATTAGGTCTTCGTACAATACATCGTCTTGAATTCTATTTAAATCTTTGTTTAAATTATGGAGCCCGATGGGTTTGTAGTTGTGCAATCCTACTTTGTATTTGGCCTGAAGCACTTTTTTAACCGAATGTGCCAAACGCGCCTCGGTAATCTCGCCTTTTTCATAGGCTTTTGCTATTTTTGAAATGCCCTTTGGAACATCTTCAGAAATTAACAAAACATCGTTACCGGCTTTAAATGCCGCTAAATCTATGGCTCCCGATTCATCAAAATCCGAGGCGCCTTTCATATTTAAAGCATCGGTAAATATAAGGCCTTCAAAACCTAAACGTTCCTTTAAAATATCTGTAACAATATGTTTTGATAATGATGAGGGATACCCGGAGCGCGACTCTAAACTAGGCACGTTTAAATGCGCCACCATAACACTGGAAAGTCCTTTGTTAATTAGTTTTTTATAGGGATACAACTCAACAGAATCTATTCGTTTTTTGCTAAAATTAATGGTTGGCAGGGTTTTGTGCGAATCTTGGTCTGTATCGCCATGCCCAGGAAAATGTTTTGCGTTGGCCAAAACACCGGCATTTTGCATACCTTCCATAAAGGCCAAAGCTTTAGCGGTTACATTATCTCTATCTTCCCCAAAGGAGCGGTTGCCAATAATGGGGTTTTTGGGGTTGGTGTTAATATCTACCACAGGGGCGAAATTAAAATGTACGCCCAATCGTTTACAATGTTCGCCAATATGCTTTCCGGCTTGTTTAACTAGGGTGTTGTTTTTTATGGCACCAAGTGTCATGTTCCAAGGAAAGGAATAGGTAGAATCTAGTCGCATGCCCAATCCCCATTCGGCATCCATACCAACCAAAAGCGGCACTTTAGCCGTAGCTTGCAGCATATTGTTTAATTTGGCTTGTTTTACCGGACCACCAAGGGAATAGATAACACCTCCCAATTTATGATCTTGAATAAGCTTTACATTGGCATCAATGGCTTTTTTATCTTGATTGGTAAAAACCATGATCATGTACAACTGCCCAATTTTTTCTTTTAGGGTTAAAGAGCTATATACACTATCTACCCATTTTTGCTGTGCTTCTGCATTTTCATGTAATAAAGGGTTTGAGGTGGTTTGACCAAAGGTAAAGATTACGATAAAAAATGTAAGTATTGAGAGTACTAAATGACGCATATAACAGGTTAATTTTGATTAATAGCAGAAAAATATTTCGGCAGAAAAACTGTGCCAAATTACTACTTTTAAAAAGAAGAAAAAAAGACTTTAAGATAGAATTATAAATATACTACCTCACGGAAAACCCATGATGCGTTAAAATTCGCCAAAAAACCAAAATTGTAATGCCATTATACACAAATATAATGATTGTGCTACTCTAACAAATCGATATGCCTATCGTGGTAGCCCAACAAATACAAAACGCCATCTAAACCTATGCTAGATATTGCACTCTGCGCGTTATCTTTTACCTTTGGTTTGGCATGAAAAGCAATGCCCAAGCCAGCGAGGTTAAGCATTTGCAAATCGTTTGCTCCGTCGCCAACTGCTATGGTCTGGCTAATATCTATGCCTTCTTTTTTTGCGATGTCCTTTAGGTATTCGGCTTTTTTATTACCATCTACAATCTCGCCAAGGTAACCGCCAGTTAAGTGGCCATCTTTAATTTCCAATTGGTTGGCATAAACATAATCTATACCCAATTCTTTTTGCAAATAATGACCAAAATAGGTAAAACCTCCCGAAAGGATAGCGGTTTTAAATCCGTAGCTTTTTAAGGTGTCTATTAATCGGCGTGCCCCTTTGGTGATTGGTAAATTTACTGCAACATCTTGCAACACATCTTCGCTTAAACCTTTTAAGAGTTTCATACGGCGTTTAAAACTTTCGTTAAAGTCTATTTCGCCGTTCATTGCCGATTCTGTAATGGCTTTTACCTGTTCGCCAACGCCAGCTAATTCTGCTAATTCATCGATAACCTCGGTTTGAATCAATGTAGAATCCATATCAAAACACACTAAACGCCTGTTTCGGCGGTAGATATTATCTTCTTGAAATGCGATATCGACATCCAATTCCCTGGAAATTTGCATGAATTTTTCGGTAAATTCTGTTTTATCGCCAATTTCCCCTCGAATAGATAACTGTATTGAAGCTCTAGGATATTCTTCTTTGTTTACAAGCGACAAGCGTCCTGTAAGCCGTTTTATTGAATCAATATTTAAGTTTTTTTCTGAAATGATTTTGGTAACTTCAGATATTTGTTCGGCTGCTAGTTTTTCACCTAAAATGGTTACAATGTAACGGTTTTTACCTTGAAGGGTTACCCATTTCTCGTAATCTTCGAGCGATATATGAATAAATTTAGCTTTAATACCAAGTTCGTACGATTTAAACAGCAAATCTTTTAATACGGGTGCCGATTCTTTACCCCGCTCGATAACAAACATAATACCCAAAGATAAAGTATCGTGAATATTTGCTTGCCCAATATCCAACACTTTAGCGCCGTATTTTGCTAAAACCTCGGTTAAGCCAGAGGTTAAACCAGGTTTATCTTGTCCTGAAATTTTTAATAGGAAAATCTCGTTAGTCATAATGTAATTTTCAGCTTTTATATCCCGATGGTAATCGGGACGTAAAAATCATTATTCTATTTGAGATATAAAAGTTTTTGCTGTTTTATTTGAATACCACATACCGTTATGCTTTTTAGAACCCACAACAAAATACTGTTTTTTTGGTTAAATGATTTGTGTTTTGTTTTAGCAGGTAAATATTGGCAATATTTTTATCTGGATTTCACAAAACAAAAAAGCTATAAAAAGTATTTAAAGGCTCTTTAATTTAAAAAACGGCTGTGCCAGCTTTCGCTTGCCGGAACTTCCCAATTTTCTTTAAATTCTGCAATATTATTTACCAAATTATTAAAAACAATGGTGTTTTTGGAAACCGCTTTATCTTTGGCCATTTTTCTGAAATCGGTTAAGGTTTTGTAAGCCACAAATTCACCTTGTTTGTAAGACACGTTCATTTTATCCATTAAATCGACCTTGTATTCTTTTTCTAATTGTTGGATAAAATGAACCGAGGCATCGATAGAGCAGCCTGAAGCTTTTGCTATATTTTGATTTAAGCCCAACACGATAAAGCGCTTGTATTTTATGGTATAGCCAGCTTGCAAATCGCTACCGTGTGCCGTCCAGTTTTCTATAAAAACATTTAGTTTTTCTTGTATTTCTTCTAATTCTTGTTTGGTAAACGAGCGGTTGGCTTGGTAAATCCAAACACGCGATTCTTGGGGTAATGTATTAAATTCTACTAGCATGTTTTTAAGTATTGTTTATAATATGCTTTGACTATGTTTAGCACAAGCATTTTATTTGATAATTTAGGTATTGGATTCTTGCCTTTTCAGGAATAAAATAAACTTACAAATCCTGTGCATTGGCAATAAGTTCTGCAATATCCATTACCTCTATATCGTTTTCTTTTTCCTTGGCCTTTACGCCGTCGGTCATCATGGTATTGCAAAATGGGCAGCCTGCTGCTATAATCTCTGGTTTTATTTCGAGGGCTTGCTCGGTGCGTTCTATATTAACTTCTTTGTTCCCTGGTTCTGCATCTTTAAACATTTGTGCGCCTCCTGCCCCACAGCACAATCCGTTGCGGCGGCAGTTTTTCATTTCAACTAATTCTGCTTCTAACTTTTGAATGAGTTCTCGTGGTGCTTCGTAAACATTATTGGCGCGACCTAAATAACAGGGGTCGTGAAAGGTGATGCGCTTGCCTTTAAACTTGCCACCCTGAATGGTTAAACGCCCTTCTTCTAAAAGAGATTTTAAGAATTGTGTATGGTGCATTACAGTATAATTACCACCTAATTCTGGGTATTCGTTTTTTATGGTATTAAAGCAATGCGGGCAAGCGGTTACTATTTTTTTTACTTCGTAGGCGTTTAAAACCTCTATATTGGTTACGGCCTGCATTTGAAACAGAAACTCGTTTCCGGCGCGTTTTGCCGGATCTCCGGTGCAGCTTTCTTCGGTGCCCAATACGGCAAATTCTACATTGGCTTTATTTAAAAGCTTTACAAAGGCTTTGGTTATTTTTTTTGCTCTATCGTCAAAACTACCGGCGCAACCTACCCAAAACAAAACTTCGGGTTGTTTACCCTGGGCCATAAATTCTGCCATGGTTGGTACTTTTATTGTTTCGCTCATTGTTTAAAGTTTAATAGCTACTCCCAAAGCTTCGGGATTTAATATCTTGCAAGCTTATGGTTTTGTGTTGGGTTTTGCGTTAGGGATTGATGCGGCATCCTTTTTTGCCATTAAAAGCAAAAAAGATATAGCGGAAAGCCCGACCCTTTTTAGGGTAACGCCCATATTATTTTAATTATCGGTTTCTGTTTTCTTTTTGCTTTCTGACATTAAATCTTGCTTGTAGGTTTTGGCAGCTTCTAGCAGGCCTTCGGGTACTATTTGATAGAATAATGGCGAGTCGGGGTCGTAATTTACCATAACCCATTTGTTTTTTGTGGTGTCGTCTCTTAGGATAATGGTTACCCTGTTATTCATTACAATTTCTAAGCTGTTGTTTGTAATGAACTTAACGTCCATCTCTTTGGCTTTCATTACGTTTGTCATCATTTTTTTTGATTCGTCGTCGAATTCTTGTTTATGGAAGGTCATGTTCATTTTCATATTGTAAGAGACAAAAGCATACTGCAAATTGTTTTTCTCGCTTTTAAATACTTCTGATAATTTGTATTTTGGAATGGTTTTGGGGATTTCGATAGCGAATTCCTCGTTGCCCTCGATGGTAGATTTAAAAAGCTCTTTTAAGGTTTCTTTGGGTACCATATTGAAGGCTTTTGGGTGCATCATATCCAATATGGCATCGTAGTCTCTATTGTTCATATCGACAAACATTTTGTTTGCCAAACTATCTACGATTTTTAGGTTTTTGCTGCTGGTTTGCGCCAAAGTATTTAGGCAGATTAGCATTAAAAGGCTATATAAAATATGCTTAAAGGCGTTTTTTGTTTTTAGGTGTTTTTGCATAATAAATTTATTGGTTTTTCCAGTTTAATCTGTCCATTTGATTGTATGGCCATGGTGCGCCGTTGTTTTCTATATTGGTCATCATGGTATTGAGTTCGGTTGGTGCCGCCGATTGCTCCATTACCAAATAGCGGCGCATATCGAGAATGATTGACAGTGGGTCGATACTTACGGGGCAAGCCTCTACGCAAGCGTTGCACGATGTACATGCCCAAAGTTCTTCTGTTGTTATATAGTTGTTTAGTAGTTGTTTGCCGTCGTCTTTAAATTCGCCTTTATTGGCATCTATGTTTTTACCGACTTCTTCTAAACGGTCTCGGGTGTCCATCATTATTTTTCGGGGCGATAGTTTTTTACCGGTTTGGTTTGCCGGACATTCGCTGGTGCAGCGTCCGCATTCTGTACAGGTGTAGGCGTTTAGTAATTGTACCCAGTTTAAATCTTGCACATCGCTGGCACCAAATTTTGCTGGTGTTTCGGTGTCGTCTTCGGGTACTGCGTAAGGGTCGGCATCGGGGTCCATCATTAATTGCACTTCTTTGGTTACGGCTTCAAGGTTATTAAATTGCCCCTGGGGCTTTAATTTACCGTAATACGTGTTTGGGAATGCCAATAAAATGTGAAGATGTTTTGAAAAATACAGGTAATTTAAAAATATTAAAATACCTATGATGTGCAGCCACCAAGCAGCTCTTTCTATAATATTAAGAGTTGTTTCTGATAAACCACCAAACCAAGGCGCTATAAATTGACTAACAATGTTACCGGAGTTTAATTCTTGAAAACTAACATCGGTAGCATTCATAATTAAAAACAGTGCCATCAACACCATTTCGAAATACAGAATGTAATTGCCATCGTTTTTTGGCCAACTGGTCATTTCGTTTTTCCAGAAACGCGCTAGTTTTATAGTGTTTCTGCGTATCCAAAAAATAATTACCGATATAAATACTAAAACAGCTAATATTTCGAAAGCACCGATTAAAAACCCATAAACCGATACTGGCAATACTTTTAAGCCAATTCTGTGTGTGCCAAATAAGCCATCGATAATGATTTCTAACACTTCAATATTGATGATGATAAAGCCCACATAAACAACTATGTGCAGAAATCCAGCAATGGGACGACGCACCATTTTACTTTGCCCCAGCGCAATCATGGTCATGTTTTTCCAGCGTTGCGATTTGTTATCGCTAACATTAACCGCTTGACCAAGTTTTATATTACGAATTAATTTTTTTACGTTTTTTGCGAAGTAACCAATACCTATAACTAAAACTATTGCAAAAAGTACGTTTGGTAGGTAGTTCATAATTTTTAAGCCTTAATCTTGTTGTTTAATTTCGTTGCCCTGGGCATCGTATTGTTTTGGTTTTTTTCCGAACAATGAAAAATGTACGTAACGTTTTGGGTTTAGCTTCATATCTTCCAACAACTGTTCTAATTGCAGGGTGGCGCCTTCTAAGTTTTTGTATAAACCTTCGTCTTTTAGCAATTTACCCATTGAGCCTTCGCCGTTTTCTAAATTGGCAATAATTTTATCGAAGTTTTTAAGGGTTGATTCTAAGTTTTTTATGGTCTTTTTTAAATCAGATTCTGAAATGGTATGTGTTATTTTCGCCAAATCGCCGGTTAGTTTTTCGGCATTGGTTAATACGCTGTCTATTTTACCTTGGTTATTCTTTATGGTATGATTTAGGGATAACGACGTGCTTTTAAACGAATTTATTGTAGCACTTAAACTGGCAATGCTTTTTTTTAGGTTTGCTTTGGTTTGCGCATCGAAAACTTGGTTTAAATTATTCAACAAACTATCGGCACTCACCATCATATTTTCAATCTTTCCTTGTAACGGTGTGAGTTTTTGATTAACCAATTCGCTTAATCCTGCTTTTACCGAACCTTGTAAATACGACTCTTTTTCGGCGTTTTCGGCACCATCAAAGGCAGGGACAATGGCAATGGCCTTTCCGCCTATTAAACCGGTTTCATAAAGTTCCGCTTTGCTGTTTTTTGAAAACTGAAAATCGTTATCCACTAAAAGTTTTACCAATAATTTGCCAGAGCCATCTCCTTTAAAACCTATGCTAATCACTTTTCCAACAATTAAACCGTTAATGGTTACTGGTGTTGATGCTGTTAAACCTTCAACATTATCGTAAACGGCATAAAAGGTACGGGAAGAGTCGAGCAGGTTTTGCCCTTTTAGATAATTGAATCCGAAAATAAAAAGGAAAATACCCGATATGATTAATATTGCTGTTTTGACTTCTTTTGATATCTTCAAAATAAATATGTTTAGATAAACAAATTTAAGATAAATTTAAAAAGAACAGACTTAATTGGCGGTTGTTTTTAAAGCTTCGGTTAAAGATATTTTTTTACCATTCTTAAATGCTACAATATATCCTGTTTTAAAACCTGCGGTTTTGGCTTCTTCTTCCAGTTTTTTTATGGTATTGTAATTTGAAGTTTCGCCATAAAAATATTTATACAAATTGTTTTCTTTAGCTCTGGAAACATTGTTTAATCCTTTAAAATTATAAGGTTTTGTTTCTAACGATTTTGAGCTTGCCGCTATTTGAACCTTAAAAATTAAGTTATCTGCATTAGTTATTTCACGGTTACCGCTATTGGTTTCTGTACTATTTTCTGATACTGAAACCGCTTGAGCATGGTTTTTTACATATTTTTTAACCGCGTTAAACAATGACTTTGTCATAACAGCTTTTCCTTTTTTGGAATTTAAAAAATCTTCCTCTTTTTTATGAGTAAGAAAACCTAATTCCACCAAAACACTTGGCATATAGGTATATGCCAAAACATAAAATATATTTTGCTTTACACCTCTGGTTTTGCGTTTAGCAGTATGCTTAAACTCATTTTCAATATAGCTTGCCAATTCTATACTATGGTCTAGGTAATCTTCTTGAGCAAGCATAAGAGCTAAAGTAGATTCGTGTGAGTTTGGGTTGAAATCCTTGTAGGTTTCCTCATAATTATCTTCCAACGAGATTACCGAATTCTCACGTTTTGCCACCTCTAAATTTTGTTTGTTTTTTGTAATACCCAACACATAAGTTTCAGAGCCATAAGCGGTTCCTCTTTTACCGGGTTGTGCATTGCAATGTATGGATATAAATAAGTCCACATCGCTATGATTAGCCACTCTTGCTCTGTCATTTAAAGACGGGAAAACGTCTTTTTTTCGTGTATATCGCACTTTTACGTTTGGCAATTTGCTTTCAATCATTTTCCCCAATGCCAAAGAAACATCTAAGGCAATGTGCTTTTCTGTGGTTTTATAGCGTCCTGTTCCTGGTGTTCCCCCATCTCTTCCACCGTGCCCAGGGTCAATCATTATCAAAAACGGTTCTACCTCAGATTGCCCAAAGACATGATTGCAACCAGTAAATGTTAATACTATTATAAAAGATACGAAAAGTAATATTCTGGACGTTTTCATAAGGGTTTTAACGGCTAAAAATCTTGATTTATTATACTATCAAGTTAGGTCTGTTTTTAATTTTATTTTTTTTCTGTTGAATAATAAACTATCACAGAAAAATATATGTAATTTTGGCATTTCAAAAACCGAGCCATACTTTTACAAAAATACATTTAAAAGCGTTGCGTACAAACAACTTTAAAATACTTTTTGCATTAAGTTTTACAGTGTTTATCAACACGTTTAGCTTCGCTCAAGATATCCCGAAACCTACAGACAGCATTAAACCCACTGTTAAAGACAGCTTGGTTGTTAATGCTAAAGACTTAATTAAAATAGAAGCCCCATCTGAAAAAGCACAAGACACAACAGCTACAGATTCTGTTAAACCCAAAAAAGAAACCTTAGAGCATGTTGTAAGGTACAGGGCTACGGACTATACCTCGTTCAATCAAAAAAAGCAAAAACTATATTTATACAATGATGCCGAAATAGACTATGGCGACATTAATATTAAATCGGGCAGTATTGTTATAGATTACAGCACCAATACGGTTTATGCCAAAGGTATTTTAGATTCTGTTGGCAGCTATACCCAAGCACCTGTATTTACACAAGGTCAAAATATAGTTGAACCCGATTCGATTGTTTTTAATACCCAAACCGAAAAAGCGCTAATTTACAACTCTAAAACCGAACAATCCGGTGGCACCGTTATTGCCCAACTTACAAAAAAAGAAAACGATTCGGTTTATTTTATTCACCGCGGAAAATACACCACCGCCGAAGATTTAACAGACCCCGAATATTACATATTGTTAAGAAAAGCCAAAATAGTTCCGGGCAAAAAAATAGTAACCGGTTTAGCTAATCTTTTTATTTACGATGTACCAACACCCATTGGTGTGCCTTTTGCCTTTTTTCCGCAAAGCGAAAAACAAACCTCGGGGGTTTTAATACCTAGTTTTGGCGAGCAAAACGACCGCGGTTATTTTTTACAAAACGGAGGTTATTATTTTGCCATAAACGATTATGTGGATTTAGCTGTTTTAGGCGATTATTACACCAACGGAAGCTATGGTTTACGTTTGGAAAACACCTATGCCAAACGGTATAGATTTAGGGGCAATGTTGGGTTTAGGTACGAAAACCTGATTACCAGCGAACGTGGTTTTCCGGATTACGGAAGATCTACGGTGTACAACTTGCGCTGGTCACACAGCCAAGACAGTAAAGCAAGCCCCAGTTCGCGCTTTTCGGCATCGGTAAACTTGGGTAGTAGCACATATTACAGGCAATCTATAAATCAAATTAATACGGGGGCGTTTTTAAATAACACCTTGTCGTCTTCGGTATCGTATTCCAAAACTTTCGAGGGCGAACCCTCGGTAAACTACAGCGTTACCGCAACCCATTCTCAAAACACCAATACCGAGCAAATAAACATGACGTTCCCCACCTTTCAAGGCAACGTAAGCAGGATTTTCCCCTTTGCGCCCAAAAACGGATCTAAAAAAGGCATCATTCAAAATATAAATTTTCAATATAGCGTTCGTGGTGAAAACCGAATTCAAACTACCGATTCATTATTCTTTAAAAAGGAAATGTTCGACGATGCCAAGGCCGGTTTCCAACATACCATTCCGGTTAGCACCAACTTTAAGTTATTTAAACATTTTAGCTTAAGCACATCGGCAAATTTTAATGAAACATGGACTTTTAAAACCATTGACAAGGTTTACGATAATTTAACCGATAAAGTGATTACCGAAACCGTAAATGGTTTCGATGCGTTTAGAACCTATGGTTTCAGTACCAGTTTGGGCACTACGCTTTACGGCATGTTCAACTTTAAAAAAGACGGCGAAAACCCTAAAATACATGCTATTCGGCATGTTATTCGGCCTTCAATTAGTTATAATATCAATCCCGCTTTCGATAAATATTACGAAACTGCCGAAGTTATTAACGCCGATGGGTTGACCGCTGCCGATATTGAAAATATACAAAACGAAAACAATTTGGAATACTCGCGTTTCGAGCAAGGGCTTTTTGGCACGCCCAACAAAAACTTCTCCAGCTCCATGGGCATATCTATTGCCAATAATTTTGAAGCTAAAATGCGCGATAAAGACAGTACCGTAGCAGAGCCTAAAAAAGTGGTTTTACTAAATAACCTTAACTTTTCTACTTCGTACAATTTTGCGGGCGACTCGCTGCAATGGAGCCCCGTGCGAATGAGTGGCGGCACGCAGTTGTTCGATAATAAATTAAGTGTAAACTTTGGCGCTACCCTAGACCCTTATGCTTTAGATAATAACAATAATAGAATAGATAAGTTTAATATTAATAATGGTGGCAGCCTGTTTAGATTAACCAGTGCCAACTTAACGGCCAGCTATTCGCTTTCTGGCGGTAAAAAAGATGGCGACAAAGACCGAGACAAAAACAGTGCCGTAGAAGAAAACCTGCGTAGCGGTGGTAGAGACGATGATTTATTTGGAGTACCCGATGATTTTTCGAGGCCCAACGCAGACGATGGCAAAAATAAAAAAGACGAAGAACCCAGTGCCTTTTACAACTTTAAAATACCCTGGGATTTGCGTTTGGCTTATGCCGTAAACTATTCGAACACACGAAGGCAGAATGAGATATCGTCTCACTCGCTTATGTTTTCTGGCAACATAGATTTATCGCCTAAATGGTCTGTTGGCGCATCATCGGGTTACGATTTAAAAAACAAAGGTTTTACTTATACCCAACTGCGTTTTGAGCGCGATTTACTAAGTTGGCGCATGAATTTTAGTTGGGTACCCTTTAGCACCAGGGCTTCGTGGAATTTCTTTATCGGGATAAAATCGAATATCTTAAAGGACCTGAAATACGAAAAACGCAGGCAACCAGACCAGCAACTTTAAATGAATTGAATAATTATTTTTTTGCTTTACTGAAACAAGTTTAGCACATGTTACAGAAATAAATAACAATGAGATTCTCTCCTGCGAGGGAATAAAAAAACCATAAATTGATGAAAAAAATTATTACCACAACAGATGCGCCGGCTCCTATTGGGCCTTACAATCAAGCCGTTTTAAGCGGAAACACCCTATACACTTCAGGGCAAATAGCATTTAACCCAGAAACCGGAGCACTTGTTTTAGATGATATTGAAACCGAAACCAAACAGGTTATGGAAAACATGAAAGCGGTATTAAAAGCTGCTGATATGACTTTTGATAACGTTATAAAATCTTCTATATTTATTAGCGATATGGATAATTTTGGACAAATAAACGCGGTTTACGGAAGCTATTTTAATGATGCCTCAGCACCAGCTCGCGAAACCGTTGAAGTTGCCAGATTACCAAAAGATGTAAATGTTGAGATTAGCATGATTGCGGTAAAGTAATTATTGATTGCCCGCTAACAATCTTATAATGCTCTTTACCCTAGAACTTGTTTCAAGGTCTTATTAAAAGATTTTTTTGACCTCATGTTTATAAGGTGCTAAAACAATCTCGATAACTTTCGGGACTGCATGGTGCAAAATTAGTAACCTAGCAAAAACGATTGTTCGTAGAGATTATGCTGGCTCATTAATTGAAGCGTATTTTACAAGTAGTTCTTTTAGCTTTTCTACTTCAATGGGTTTTGCTAAAAAATCATCGATACCTGCCAGTTTTGCATTTTCTATATCCTCATCAAAAGCACTTGCAGAGACTGCTATTATAGGGGTTTTTCGTTGGGTATATTTTTTACTGTGCTTAATTTTTTCTGTGGCTTGGTACCCATCCAAATCGGGCATGTAAATATCCATAAATACCATATCGAAATCTAGTATTTCATACAAATCTACAGCTTCCAATCCGTTTTTGGCAAACGTACAATCGGCACCTTGTTGCTCTAACAAAAATTTAATCACTTTTTGGTTCATCCTATTATCCTCGGCAACAAGCACATTAAATTTATTGAGCAACGCGGGTTTTAATTTTGCAATAGGAGCTTGTAGGTTTAATGTCCTTTTAAGTTGTAGGCTAAAGTAAAATGTTGAGCCTTTATTTTCCTTACTTTCAACCTTAAGCTCACCGCCCATTAATTTTACCAAATTTTTGGTAATGGAAAGCCCATACCCGCCACCTCTAAAATCCTGGAATTTGGAAACATTGGTTTTACCCGAAGTATTAAGAATTTTTTTAACTTGATGGGCTCGCATGCCAACACCGGTATCTTTAACATAAAAAGTAACTATTTGGTCTTCATCTATACCAACTGTTTGGTCTATAATTATTGTAATTTTACCGAAATTGGTAAACTTAATGGCATTGTTAATTAGGTTAATTAATACTTGCTGTATTTTGGCGATATCTGCTAAAAGGTAAAATTTATTATCGTCTTCAAACAAAAATTCAAAATCTAGTTCCAGTCCTTTTTCCCAAGCTTGATACTCAAAAACCTTTATGAGTCTGGATAAATCGGATTTTAGATTTATTGCGGCCAAATTCAATTCGACTTCGCCGTCGTCAACTTTAGCGTTATCAATAATCATGTTTACCAACTGCAACAAATGCTCTGAAGAATACTCTGCAATCTCAACTTGTGCCTTTTGGTCGGCATCTAAATTGGTCTGATTTAACATATTTAGCATGCCCAGTACGGTATTTAAAGGCGTTCTTATTTCATAGCTCATATTGGCCAAATAAATCGATTTGTAATCGGCCGTATCTAATGCGCTGCTTAATTTTTGCTTTAAATCGGTGGTAAGATTGCTTAGGTTTTGCACTTCAATATCGTTAGCGTATTGAGTTTTAAAAAACTGAAATGCAATAACCACCAGTACCAATATTAAAATGGCCAGCAAATAGGCTAAACTTTGTAGTACCGTTATATCTTCTATATAATTAAAGCCTACAAAAAAAATTGCTGCAAATGCGATGCAAACAAAAATAAATAATACAATTTTTGCTTGGTTGGGTTTTATTTGTTTTTTAAAAATGGGCATGAACAGCGATTAAGATAAAGTAAATTTAAAATGTACTAATACCAAAGATATAACTTACAAATTAGTATTTCTATAAATTTTTAAGAAGTTTTGTGTACTGTACCTATAGATCCTGTTTTTTGGGGTTGTAAATCGAATATAAAATCGGGGTTTATTAAGCTTTCTTCTTTTCTGTGCGACACGTATAAAATAGCGGTTTGGCTTTCTAGTGCTATTTTGTTTACAAGTTTGCAAAACAAGGCCGCATCCCTATCGTCCAGACCATTGGTTGGCTCGTCTAATATTAACAATGGCGGATGTTTAACCATGGCTCTGGCTATTAATACCAAACGTTGGTGCCCCACAGATAAGCTTAAAAAACTTTTATCTTTTATAGGATACATATTTAGCAATTTTAGCCATTGGTGCGCCAATGCTATTTGCCTTTCGTTTGGTATTTTATACAGCCCAATAGAATCGTAAAAACCAGAAACAATCATTTTTTCTATGGCCTGTAAACGCTCGAAACCTCTTAAATGCTCGGACGAAAAATAACCGATTTTTCTTTTGATGTCCCATACACTTTCCCCGCTTCCTTTTTTTATGCCAAATAAGGTAATGTCTTGGTTGTATGCTTTTGGATTATCTCCAGAAACAAGACTTAAAAGGGTGCTTTTTCCGGAGCCGTTCGGTCCTGTTAATTGCCAAAATTCGCCAGGTTTAATTTCCCAAGTTATATTGTTTACAATCGTTCGGTCGCCATAACTCACTGTAACATTTTTGAACTTTATTAGCGAATCGTATTTATTATTATTTATAGTGTATGGTTTTGGTAAACTTGGTACGAAATTTTTTGTTTCATCATTTTTTAACACTTCTGTTTTTTTACACAAAACAGGACTGTTATTTTCTAATTTAAAAGGCTGATATATAAAAGGCAATATATCTTTTTTCCTATTAGAAATTTGAATTATTGATATATTTTGGCTTAAACGTGTTAGTGTTTTTTCAATATCTTTTTGGGCTTTAGCATCTAAATTACCAAAGACATTATCTACTATAATATAATCTGGGTTTTTAGAAATAAGGTGCTGCAACAAGGCTTTTTTACGTTCGCCCTCAGAGGAGTGCAACAAACTGTTGCTTGTAGTGGTTGCCACATTGAAATTACCATGGCGCACTTCTTCGTCTATAAATTTATCTAGCGTTTTTTTTGAAAACACAGCACCTTTTAAATCAGCGCTTTTTCCTATTAAGTTTTTAGATACAATGCGCTTAATAAGCAGGTTTTTATTATCGGTGTTGGAAATATAAAAAGCTAGGTGTTCTGGCAAAAACTATGTTTTTTATAGATTAGTTTTTTAAATTTTTGGTATGGAATGCCACTAAGCCATCTATGGGCCTGCGCTCGAAATTACCAACCCTAAAACCCATTTCTTGGGCAACCTCTATAATTTCGTTTTTAGCGAAAAAGGCAATAGAACCCGCAAAATGTACAGGAACCGATTTAAGTTCTTCTTTATATTGCATAATCATATTGGTTGTAAACAAACGTATGCCTTTTTTTATAAGGTTAATTATGTATTCTGAGTCTTTGTGCAGAAACATAAACTCTGCAAAACTTGCCAAATATGCGTTGGGGTTTGGTTGCTTGTAAAGGTTGTGTTTTATGTAATCGTCTTCAACATTAAACTTGGTTTCAAAAGCGATTTTAACATTTTCTGGCATGTGGTTAAAATAATAATCTCTTATTAATTGGCGCCCGTAGTAATTGCCCGAGGCATCGTCCATAATAGAATAGCCAAGGGATTTTACACGTTTGTGCTCAATTTTGCCATCGTAGTAGCTGCAGTTAGATCCGGTGCCCAAGATACAAACTACAGCGGCTTCATCTATGCTGTTAATGGTGGCATAAACGGCAGCCATGGTGTCTTCGTTAACCTCAACTGTGGCATTTACAAATATTTCTTCCAAGATGCTTTTTAAGAGTGCAGTGGGTTTCTCTGTACCACAGCCGGCGCCGTAAAAGAATATATGCGTAACCTGTTCTCTGTTAGCTTTTAAATCTTCGTTTTTTTTAATTATTTTTTTTAGTTTTTTTTCTGGTAGTATTGCAGGATTTAATCCTTTAGTACGTATTTTTTCCAGCAATCTATTTCCGTTACTATCTACAGCAATCCAATCAGACTTTGTAGAACCACTATCAACAATTAAAATCATAAGTTAAATGTAAAAGAAATCCGCAGAATCAATAGGTTTGCAAACGATAATTCTGCGGATTAGTTAATATTTTATTTTGAACCGATATGCTGTGCTAAATCTACCAATTTAGATGAATACCCGTATTCGTTATCGTACCAGGACACTAATTTAACAAAATTATCGTTTAATGCCATACTTGCATTGGCATCAAATGTACTTGTTTTAGGTTCTGATACAAAATCTTGTGATACTACACCTTCTTCGGTATATCCTAAAATACCTTTTAATTCGTTTTCTGAGGCATCTTTTAAAGCTGCTTTTATCTCATCCCAAGAGGCGCTTTTTTCTAAACGACAGGTTAAATCTACCACAGAAACATCAACAGTTGGTACTCTAAATGCCATACCTGTTAATTTTCCGTTTAATTCTGGGATTACCTTGCCAACTGCTTTTGCAGCTCCTGTAGAAGCAGGTACGATATTATTTAATGAAGCACGACCTAGTCTGTAATCTTTTCTTGAAGGGCCATCTACAGTAAACTGTGTTGCCGTGGCTGCGTGTACGGTAGTCATTAAGCCTTCTGCAATCCCGAATTTATCGTTAATTACTTTAGCTAAAGGTGCTAGGCAGTTGGTTGTACAAGATGCGTTAGACACAATGGTATCTGCGGCAGTAATCTCGTTATGGTTAACGCCCATTACAAACATAGGTGCGTCTGCCGATGGTGCAGATATGGCTACTTTTTTAGCGCCAGCTGCAATGTGTTTTCCTGCGCCTTCTAAGGTTGTAAAAATACCTGTACAGTCTAATACAACTTCTGCTCCTACTTCGTCCCATTTTAAATCTTCTGGGTTGCGCTCGGCGGTAACTCTTATTTCGTTTCCGTTTACAAATAGGTTTCCGTTTTTGGTTTCAATGGTACCATCAAACCTACCGTGTACCGAATCATATTTTAACAAATAGGCTAAATGCTCTACGTCTAACAGGTCGTTAATTCCTACTATTTCTACATTTGGTCTTTCGGCAGCTATTCTGAAAGCTATTCTTCCAATTCTACCAAATCCGTTAATTCCAATTTTTAATTTTGACATAATATTATTATTGTATTAATGTTTAGGTGCTCATAATATCTGAGACACGCAATAATTCTAAATTTATTTTAGTTTTTCCTTTGATGGCTTTATCGAGATGGGTTAATTCCATTTTGCCGCCCAGTAAGCCCACCATGTAATTGGATTTTCCTTCTAATAACGACTCTACGGCTTTTACGCCCATTCTACTGGCCAGTACACGATCGAAACAAGATGGTGCGCCACCGCGTTGCATGTGCCCAAGTACAGAAACACGTACATCGTAACCTTCCATGTTTTCATCGACATAGTCTTTAAGTTCAAAAATATTCTTTCCAATTTTATCGCCTTCGGCCACGATAACGATGCTTGATGTTTTACCTGATTTTCTGCTTTTGTTTAAAGAATCTACCAGTCGGTCCAGGCCTAAATCTTCTTCGGGTATTAAAATCTCTTCGGCGCCACCGGCAATACCAGCGTTTAAGGCAATATGCCCTACATCGCGCCCCATAACTTCAATAAAAAACAGCCTGTTGTGCGAGCTTGCCGTATCCCGTATCTTGTCTATAGCGTCAACTACGGTGTTCAAGGCCGTATCGAAACCTAAGGTATGTGTTGTTCCGAAAATATCGTTATCAATTGTTCCTGGAATTCCTACAACCGGAAAATCGAATTCTTTATTGAGTACCATAGCCCCGGTAAACGAGCCGTCTCCACCTACTACTACCAATCCTTCAATTTCGGCTTTAACTAAATTGTTAAAGGCTTTTTGTCTGCCTTCTTTGGTTCTAAACTCCTTGGAACGGGCAGTTTTTAGTATGGTACCACCTTTATTTATAATTCCTTTTACGCTTCTGGCGTCCATGAGTTTAAAATCGCCATCTATTAAACCTTCGAAACCACGGTAAATACCGGCACATTCTATGTTATGGTATGCGCATGCTCTTACTACCGACCTAATTGCGGCGTTCATCCCCGGTGAGTCTCCACCCGAGGTTAAAACACCTATTTTTTTTATATTTTTTGGCATTAATTTTTTTATTATTACGAAGTAAAATTAGTAAACTAATATTATAATTTTATAACATATATCATATTTTAACAAAGCCCGTTAAACTATAACGATTTAGTTAATAAAAAAAAGGGGTTTTTAAATATTTAAGCTGTAAAAAGTTTAAAAACTGTTAATTATCTTTTTTTGACGGTGCAGATTTGTGGATAATAAAACTTGGAGTTGTGTTTTTTTCGGGTTCTTTTTTTGCTTTGTCTGATGTTTGATCTTTTTGGTCTGTTTGTTTTTTAAAAAGGCTTCGGATAAGTTCTTTAAAGGTATCAAAATCTACATTATACGATAGTCCAACGCCTTGGGTATATCCTATTTTTTCTCCAAAATTGCGAATGCTGTTTTCTCTATTGAACACCTTTGCGGTTAAGGTGCCTTCTTCATTCAACAAAAAGTTTATTTCTACATCGCCGGCTATTACGGTTTCGGTAGCGCCACCAATGGGCACTCCCAGTTTACCGTTAATAAGCACCTTGTCGCTAATTTTTGTTTGAATGGATGCGCTAAACCTGTCATCGGTTTTATAATCGGGCCTGTTTTCTCCAACTTCGTAATTAAAGCCAAAATCGAATTTTCCGTTTTCGCTGGAAAATATACCATTTACTATGCCATTAAGTCGTTCTGCAATGGTACCTGAGAAGTTAAGATCGTTCAAACCTCGTGAAAACGCACCTGTTGACAATAGGTACAAGGCCTGGTTTTGCCTATCGTCTATAGATTCCAACCGGTATTGAAGCTCGGATTTAATGGTTGAGCTTACATTGGGGAATTGAAACTCAAATTGCGGATCGGGTTGCTCTAAAGCCCCTGTAAGGTTAATGTTTAACTCTACCGGAATGCTTCTGTTAATGGGATTGTCTAACAAAGGTGATGGGTTTGCGTTTGTTTTGTATGTAGCAGACATGTTTATTAATGCTTTTAAGGGTTCGCCGTTCCAAGCCAAGGTACCACCGGGTTGTACGATAAATTCTTTTTGTATTAAACCTCCAAAAGCAAAGTTATAAACGCCTTCAAAAACCGCGAAATCGCCCCACATATTAAATTTTCCGTTGGTGTTTATTTCTACTAAAAGCCCGCCGCTACCACGCCCTTTTAAAGCGTGTCCGGTATTTTTATCGATAATAATTTCTACTTCGGCATCTTCGGTAATATCTAGGTCAAAATCCAATTCCAGTCCTTTTATGTCTTCTAAAAACGCTCCATTACCCTGCTCTTTTGCTAGTTTTTCTTCTTTGGTTATAAAATGTATAAACGAATTGTCGCCAAAGGATTCTGTATCGTTTAATGGTATTTTAAAAACGGTGCCTCTTTTGGTTTCGCCAATAACATTAATTCTTAGCTCTTCTGCCAGCCCTTTTATGCTTGCACTTCCGCCAATAAAACCGGTGCCGTAGTAAAGGGCCTCTTCGGTTTCTTTGGTGTCTAAAACGAGTAGCCGGTTGGTGTTTATACCTAAATCCAATCGCCATTTAGAGAGGTTTACATGGCTTAAAGCCCCGTTTAATTGCCCAATGGAATTATACTTTGTATCTGTTAATTGTAAATTTTGAAATATAAAACTTTGGTTTTTTAAGGTAACCGAAGCATTATCGTTAAAACTGTAATCTACATTTAAATACGGAATGCCAAGACCAGCACTGTTTAAATTTAGTTTTCCGTTTATATCGGGTTGTTTTATATTACCCACAATATTGGCTTTGCCAGAAACCAGTCCTCTAATATTCGATAAAATATCTTGCAATAAAGGATTTAGCGGTTGGAGGTTAAAGTCGTTAAAGGTTAAATTAACATCAATATCTGATTGTTTACCAATTACTGTTATATCGCCCACGGCACTAAAAGATTTTGAAAAATCGTTTTTAATGGTGGCATCAACTTTATATTTGGTTAAATCTTCATTACCCGTTATGGTAGCATCGAAATCGCCCAAAGGGAAATTATTGACTTTAAAATGGTCTATAATAATAGATGAATTTGGCAAATAGCTTCCGTTTTTCTGAAGGATGTCTAACTTACCATTTACATTTCCGGCGAGCGATAAACTATCGATATCTGGTGTTATTTTTGCGAGATCGACATTTTTAAAATTTAGCTTTAAATCTTTTTGTGTGGAGTCTTTTAAAAATCCCGAAAGTTTAATTTCTTCGTTGTTATGGTTTATTTTAAACTTATCGATATTAAAAGACGTAAACTTCTTGTTAAATGAAATTTTATTAAATCTGTCTTTATCTTCGTTTATGTGCCATTTATTGTTTTTAACGGTAACATCGGATTTTTTAAACCCGATTACCGACTCGGTATCTTCATTAATGGTGTGGTAAAAACTTAAATTAAATATATCTTTATTCTGCTTGCCTCCTTTAAATTCAGAGCGCATAAACAAGGTGTCGCCAACCGTTACGTTAATTAAATTGAATTTAGATACGTTGTAGTATTTGGTACTTATACTATCAACCTCGACGTAGGTGTTAAATAAGGGGTTATTGTTGTCTACTTGCAATTCTATATTACTTGCAAAATGATTTAATAATTTAATTTTTGGCGATTTAAAAGTAAGCCTAAAACCTTCTTCTTCGCTCTCTACCCGACCCCGAACAAAGGTGTTTTTACCAAGCTGTATTTCTGGAAAAAACACTTCGACAATCTTATTGTAAATCTTAAAATTAAAGTCGATATTTTGATTGGCTTGTACT
Organism: Gelatiniphilus marinus; assembly: GCF_042684345.1. Lineage (NCBI taxonomy): Bacteria > Pseudomonadati > Bacteroidota > Flavobacteriia > Flavobacteriales > Flavobacteriaceae > Gelatiniphilus > Gelatiniphilus marinus. The sequence goes on from NZ_JBHULK010000001.1 coordinate 1,194,178, forward strand.
TTATTAGGGTTATAATTGGTATAAATATGCCCCAAAGCGTTTTCGAACAGTTTTTTAATGTCTTTAAATACAAATTGCCCTTCTAGGCTGCCCTCGATAATATCTGGCGAATTAATTTCTATAAATCGGGTTTGCTTATCAAACCGAGAGGAAATGGCAAACTCGTCAAAATAATAGGTGTCTTTTTGATTTTTGTACGAGGTGTTTTGAAACAGCACCCTACCATAAGCATCATCGAGATTGCTGGCGTTCATGTTCATTTTTACACGGCTCACAAAAATTGAAGTGCTATCTTTTTCAATAAAGTTCAAGGCGTTTAAATTGGCGTAATCTACCTTGGCTTCAAAATCGTATTTCTTCATCATTTCAGAAAAATCCACCAATCCGTTAAAATTTAGCTGTAGGTTTTTATCGTTTACTATTAAATTACCATCGAATATTTTGTTTTTAACGTTGCCGGCAACATCAATTTTACTGTAATTATAATTGTTGTATATTATGTTAAACACATCGCCTTCCAGCTGTGTATCAATGGTTTCGGCAACAAAACCTGTGCCGTTTACATTTAAATCCAGAGATGTTAGCCCTACTTTTGGCTCGTCAATTAAAATACCTAAATCAAAATCTTTAAAAATTATTTTTCCTTTGTACGATGCGTTATCAATATCGTTTATTTTTTTTATTTCTAGCTTAGAATCAACAAAACCCAATTCGGTATCAATTTCAATATCTGCGTTAATGGTTGAAGCCGTTATTTGGGATTGCCCAACAATTTTAAACTTGCCCAATCTATCAAAAGACGACGGGATAGCGGCACCTAACACATTGGGCAACAAGGCAGTTAAATCGTTATAGGTTGAAGACAGGTTTCTAAACTTCCCGTTCATGTAAAAATCGCCTTCTTCTTTACTAAACAGGTTTTTAAAGCTTATATCGCCGTAAATTTTAGTGTTTCGGCTACTGGTTAACCTTAATTTTGTAGTTTGCAAATTGTTTAAAGTACCCGATAAATCTACACTAAATTGGGCGTATTGGTTGTTGCCAAACTCGTTATAAAAGGTATTTAATTCGTTAAGTAAAACATTGGAGTCTTTAAAGCTTGCAGTAACCAAAACCTTATCTTCAAAAAACTGTAAATCTTCTCTGTTGTACGAAAATTTTAAATTGCCTTTTAATTCTGAATTTGGCGTTTTTATTTTTAAATTATCAAAGGTCATATTGGTTAGGGTATAGCTAAAATTAGTCATTAGGTTTTTAACCTCAACACCTCTACTGTCTTTAAAAGCAAGTTTGTTAATTCTGGCACTTACATCGCTTCCGTTAATTAAAAAATTGGTGGCGTTTATGTTTAGGCTTTCAAAATCCAACCGTTTTGGAGTCTCCCTATTTTCGTCTAACAATTTAAAATGCCCGTTATATATGGAAACATCGCTTGAGGATAGCAAAAAACTACTTTTACCTTGCCTTGGGTTGTTATCATCAAACTTTGCCACAAAAATATCCAAATTGGTATCGGTAGTATCTTTGTAGGTTTTAATGTTAAAAACCAAATCGATAATATCTATATCGCCAAAAACCAACTTACCGCTGTACAGATTTTTAAAACTTAAAATAGAGGTATTAAGTTCGGCAATATTTATAAGTGTATCTTGTTTGTAGTCTTCAATATAAATATTTTTTAGCTCGACATCGCCATTAAACTGCAATCCAACCCTATCTATATTTATATTTGTGCCAAACTCGCTATTTAGCTTTTTAGTAGCATAATTACCCAAACTAGTTTGAACAAACGGAATAGAAAGCACCAACACCAAAATGATGAAGAGCAGCACAAAAATGCCAGCTATTTTTGATATTATTTTTAGTACTTTTTTGATAGCGGTTAAAGGTATTATTTTATTAAGAATAAATTACATTTGTAATTACGAATATTTACATATAGCTAGATGTTTTACATAAAACCATACTGGCCATATTTAAGTCTCGATTATAGAGTCAAAATTAACAATTATTGTGCCTAATTTTTTTTATGTCTTCACAAAATATTTATATACTGGGAATTGAATCTTCTTGCGACGATACTGCTGCTTCTGTAATACACAACGGCAAAATTTTAAGCAATGTTGTGGCTAACCAAAAAATACACGAAGCTTATGGTGGCGTGGTACCAGAATTGGCATCGCGTGCGCATCAACAAAACATAGTTCCTGTGGTGCACCAAGCGCTGCAAAAAGCTAATATTACTAAAGACAAACTTAACGCTGTGGCGTTTACACGCGGTCCGGGTTTAATGGGTTCGCTGTTGGTGGGCACATCGTTTGCAAAATCTTTGGCTTACGGATTAAATATTCCGTTAATTGATGTAAACCACATGCAAGCCCATATTTTGGCCCATTTTATTGATGAAGAAGGCTTTGAAAAACCACCCTTTCCGTTTTTAGCTATGACTATTTCTGGCGGACACACACAAATTGTAAAAGTGGATAGTTATTTTGATATGACGGTTATTGGCGAAACCATTGACGATGCCGTTGGCGAAGCCTTTGATAAAAGCGGAAAAATTTTAGGCTTGGGTTACCCAGCGGGACCGGAAATTGACAAGCGTGCAAAACAAGGAAACCCCAAAGCATTCCAGTTTACAAAGCCAAAAGTTGATGGTTTAAACTTTAGTTTTTCGGGTTTAAAAACGGCTATTTTGTATTTTATTCAACGGGAAGTGAAAGCTAATCCTAATTTTATTGAAGAAAACTTAAACGATATTTGCGCCTCCATTCAATACACCATTATTGGTATTTTAATTGATAAATTAAAGCTCGCATCGAAACAAACCAGTATAAAACACATTGCCATTGGCGGTGGTGTTTCGGCAAATTCCGGAATACGACAAGCTTTAAAAGATGGTGAGCAAAAATTTGGCTGGACAACTTATGTGCCTAAATTTGAATTTACCACCGATAACGCTGCTATGATTGCTATTGTTGGCTATTTAAAATATTTAGAAGGGGATTTTGCTGAACAGAGCGTTATGGCTTCGGCTCGCTTAAAGATATAGGTTTTGCTACGAATACACAAATTGTCCACTCACTAATTTTTTAACAAAAAACATTAGTGAATTCGTGGCAAAAACATAATTATTTTATCTTCGCTCTATGCAACTCTTCTACAATCCAGAAATTATCGAAAACACCGCACAATTCACTTTTACAAAGGAAGAAAGTAGGCATATTATAAAAGTGCTAAGAAAAAACACTGGCGACACTTTGCATATTACAAACGGAAATGGTTGGTTGTTTACTGCCAAAATTACCATTCCAAACATCAATAAATGTGTGGCAACGGTTGTTTCTAAAACCCAACAACCCCAACGAAATTACCATTTACATTTGGCCGTTGCACCAACAAAAATGAACGACCGCTACGAATGGTTTTTAGAAAAAGCCACCGAAATTGGTATTGATAGCATTACACCCATTATTTGCGACCACAGCGAACGCAAAGTGATAAAACCAGAACGTTACGAAAAGATTTTGCAATCGGCCATGAAACAATCTTTAAGTTGTTATTTACCAAAACTAAATGAAGCTATACCTTTTAAAAACTTTATAAAACAAGAATTTAAAAGCGATTTATTTATAGCACATTGTGAGCAAACCGATAGAAAATCTTTAAAACAACTCCTAAAACCCGAAAAAGACATTACCATTTTAATAGGACCCGAGGGCGACTTTTCTGTTAAAGAAATCGAGCAAGCGCTTCAAAATAAATTTAAACCTGTAACTTTGGGAAACACCAGATTACGAACAGAAACGGCTGCAATTGTTGCGTGTCATTCTGTGGCATTTACAAACGAATAATTTAACATGAAATTATTTTACACTTTTATCTTTTCACTTTTAACTTTTAGTTTATGCGCTCAAGATTTAGCCATATTAAAATACAAAGGTGGCGGCGATTGGTACGGAAACCCAACGGCATTGCCCAACCTTATTAAATTTTGCAACGCCAACATCAACACTAAAATAAACCCAAAGCCACAAACCGTAGAAGTTGGTAGCACAGATATTTTTCAATATCCGTTTTTGCACATGACCGGACACGGCAATGTGTTTTTTAGTGAAACCGATGCTGAAAACCTGCGCAACTATTTAATCTCTGGCGGTTTTTTACATATCGACGATAATTACGGTATGCAACCTTATATTGCTGAAGCATTAAAAAAGGTGTTTCCAAATCAAGAATTAGTAGAATTGCCATCAACTCACAACATATTTAATACCATTTATAAGTTCCCAAAAGGTTTACCTAAAATACATGAACACGATGGCAAACGACCACAAGCATTCGGTATTTTCAATAAAGATAGATTGGTTTTATTATTTACTTACGAAAGCGATTTAGGCGATGGTTGGGAAGATGCCGAGGTACACAACGATCCGCCCGAAGTTAGAGAAAAAGCACTAAAAATGGGAGCAAATATTATTAAATATGCTTTTGAGAATTAAACCGCCTCGAATTCACAAATGTTTATGAAAGATTTATTGTTAACTTTTATTGAATTCTTTTTTGAAAATGATTCTAATAAAGATTATACCTTTAAGGAATTACTGATAGTAATATTAAAAGTTATTATATTTCTTCTTATAATATCAATTATACTATATTGTCTTTTAAACAGTAAAGAAGCAATTACTATTTCAGATTAATACTTTTGATTTCGGAATAAAAACAACTAAACGATAAACGACTTAACAAATAAACAACAGATTGCAACTCACCCACTACACCACCAACTTTACAAAACAAAAATTCCCAATAACATTGGTTTGCGATAATGTAACCAATGCTCCAAACATTGGAAGTTTATTTAGAATTGCTGATGCTTTTGGTATTGAAAAACTAATACTCTGTGGCGAACATATTCCGCTTGGTAGAAAAATAACAAAAACCTCAAGAGCTACCGAAAAAGTGGTGGATTTCGAGATTGCCGAATCTGCTTCAAAAGTTATTGAAAACTTAAAAAACGAAAAACATCAAATCATTTCATTGGAAATTACAGAGACGAGCAAATCCATTCATACTTTTAAATTTTCAAACAAAAACCCCATAGCTTTAGTTATTGGCGACGAAAATTTTGGGGTATCCGAAGCTATTCTAAAAATTTCAGATGCTATCATACACATTGATATGTTTGGGCAAAACAGTAGCATGAATGTGGTACAAGCTACCAATATTACACTTTATGAAATAACGAAGCAATTATTATAAAATTCTTCTAACCTCAGTCTTCGCGCTTCCAACTTCAATGATTATATTTACTACATGAATTCCAACACCATATCAAACGGTATTTTAAAAGCTATAGCCATTATTGTGGGCATAGCGGTATTGTTATACTTTTTGTACCAAATACAATCCGTTATTGTTTATGTGGCCATTGCCGCGGTAATCTCTTTAATTGGCAGACCCATTGTGTTGTTTTTACAACAGAGGTTAAAGTTTAAAAACACCATTGCTGTAATAGTTACCATGGCTATTTTAGTTGGGCTTTTTCTGGGTTTAGTTAGTTTGTTTATCCCTTTAATTATTGAACAAGGGCAAAACTTATCGCTTTTAAACATTGAGCAGCTTCAGGGCAAGGTAGAAGATTTATACAGAGAAATTATTGCGTATTTTGAATTAAACCAGATAGATATCGAGCAATCTATTAAAAACTCAAACCTTCTATCTAAAATCGATTATTCTCTAATCCCCAACTTTTTAAACGCAGTAGTTAGTGGTTTGGGCACTTTTAGCATAGGCCTATTTTCGGTACTGTTTATCTCATTTTTCTTTTTAAAAGACAGCAAATTGTTCGAAAACGGCATGCTTACCTTTATTCCAGATAATAAAGAATCGCGTTGGAAAAACTCATCAACAAAAATAAAAGATTTACTTTCCAGGTATTTTGTGGGTCTTATTTTTCAAATCCTAATCCTTTTTATAATTTACACCATCGGGCTTTTAATTATTGGTGTTGAAAACGCCATAGTTATTGCATTTTTATGTGCATTGCTAAATTTAATACCCTATGTTGGCCCGCTAATTGGTGGCTTTTTAATGATAACTTTAACCATGACAAGCAACCTTGGCGGATCGTTTAGCGCTATTATTTTGCCAAAAACCATGTGGGTACTTATTGTGTTTTTAATTGGGCAATTGATAGATAATTTTGGAAGCCAACCCATTATATTCTCAAAAAGCGTAAAATCGCATCCGCTGGAAATATTTTTAATCATTTTAATTACAGGCATTCTTTTTGGCGTTATTGGTTTAATAATTGCGGTACCAGCTTATACGGCTATAAAAGTGATTTTAAAGGAGTTTTTATCTGAAAACAAAATTGTAAAAAAACTCACTAAAGGCTTATAATTTTTGTTGAAATATTCTATTTTAAATACTGATATTCAAAAGTTTATAAATGAAAATTTACAGGCTGATATTTCAAAATTACTTTTAAAAGGAATAGCGTTTGATGCGGTTGAAACTAAAGACATCATTGAACAGATTGAAGCTAAAAAACGCTGCGAAAAAAAATTACCAACCTGGTTTGATACTAAAAATATTTACTACCCAAATAAGCTTAATATTGAGCAAACCTCTTCTGAAATTACAGCAAATTACAAGTCGCATTTAATTAAAGGTAAATCTATTGTAGATTTAACCGGTGGTTTCGGGGTAGATTGCTTCTACTTTTCAAAACACTTTAAAACGGTTGAACATTGTGAGATAAACGATACGCTTTCAGAAATTGTAAAACACAATTACGCACAATTACATATTCAAAATATCAACACAAATAATATTGAAGGTATTAACTATTTAAAAGCAACCAACAAAACATTCGATTGGATTTACATAGACCCTTCAAGGCGGCACGATAGCAAAGGCAAAGTCTTTTTTTTAAACGATTGCCTGCCCAATGTACCAGAGCATCTCGATTTGCTTTTTAAGCATTCACAAAATATACTAATGAAAACCTCGCCGCTACTGGATTTTTCCGTGGGAATTAACGAATTGAAGCATGTAAAAACCATTCACGTCGTGGCCGTAAACAACGAAGTAAAAGAATTGCTATGGATTTTAAAACGCGGTTATTCAGAAAAAATTTCAATTAAAACGGTAAACATAAAAAAGATCCAAAACGAGCATTTCAACTTTTTTCTAGAAGAAGAAAAACACGCGCCATCCCATTACAATAAACCGCTCAGCTATTTGTACGAGCCCAATACGGCTATATTAAAAGCGGGTGGTTTTCGTTCTATTTCAAATCAAATAATGCTGTTTAAACTGCATAAGCACTCGCATTTATACACCGGGGAACAACTTGTAGATTTTCCCGGAAGATGTTTTGAAATTGAAAAGGTTTTACCTTTCAATAAAAAGGCATTAAAAAAAGAAGGTATTAAAAAAGCCAATATTACTACCCGAAATTTCCCTGAAACAGTGCAACAAATCAGAAAAAAATTCAGCATTAAAGACGGTGGCAACTTGTACCTGTTTTTTACAACAGATTTTAAGGATGGTAAAATTGTTGTTATCTGCAGCAAAATCAACTAAAAAACTTTAGCTACTCTACACATCTAAGCTTTTCTATAAAAAAAGTTCGGTAATTTATATCGGCGACTGTTTTTGTGTCTTTTGTACCTCTAAAATAAATGGATTTTATGGCAGATTGCTTTAATTTTTGAATTTGCGAAACTGATAATCGGCCTTTAAAATTAAAGTCATCGCAATCTATATTCCAGGAATGGTACAGGGTTACTACCTGGTTGTTTTCAAGCTGAATTCTTACCGAAGACCTGTTTCGCGATAGGTAACTGGCACATCCCAAATTTTCAGAAAGGTTAAGAAACACATAGGTTTTATTGCCTTGTTTATATAACTCGGCAGTTAGATTGTTATTCAATTTGTAAAGCTCAGTCCTAATTAATTGCTCTTTGTAAAACGCATCGTATTCATTAATAAGGTATCTACAGATCTTTGATATATTGGATTTTTCTGAATTGATTTTTTGGGTTTCTTTAATTTTAGCGATAGAATCCAACAACCTTTGGGCTTTCTGTTCGGCCTGTTTTAACAACAAGGCTTCTGTTGCCAAACGCTGATTTTCTGCTGCTTCGGCTTTGGCAACGGAATCGCGTTGGCGCTGTGCTTTTTCTTCAGCCTGTTTAAGTTGTAATTCCTGTGCTTCCAAGCGTAGCTTTTCTGCTGCTTCGACCTTGGCTATGGAGTCTTCTATCCTAAGCGCCCGTAAAGCAGCCTGTTTGCGCATTAACTCTTGTGCCTCCAAACGTTGTTTTTCTAATGCTTCGGCTTTGGCTATAGAATCGCGTTGCCGTTGTGCTTTTTCTTCGGCCTGTTTAAGTTGTAATTCCTGTGCTTCCAAGCGTAGCTTTTCTGCTGCTTCGACCTTGGCTATGGAGTCTTCTATCCTAAGCGCCCGTAAAGCAGCCTTTTTACGCTCAAACTCTTGTACGGCCAAACGCTGTTTTTCTGCTGCTTCGGCTTTGGCTATAGAATCGCGTTGGCGTTTAGCTTTTTCTTCGGCCTGTTTGCGCATTAACTCTTGTGCCTCCAAACGCTGTTTTTCTGCTGCTTCGGCTTTGGCAACGGAATCGCGTTGGCGTTTAGCTTTTTCTTCGGCCTGTTTGCGCATTAACTCTTGCGCCTCCAAACGTTGTTTTTCTAATGCTTCGGCTTTGGCAACGGAATCGCGTTGCCGTTTTGCTTTTTCTTCGGCCTGTTTGCGCATTAACTCTTGTGCCTCCAAACGTTGTTTTTCTAATGCTTCGGCTTTGGCTATAGAATCGCGTTGGCGTTTAGCTTTTTCTTCGGCCTGTTTGCGCAATAACTCTTGTGCCTCCAAACGCTGTTTTTCTAATGCTTCGGCTTTGGCTATAGAATCGCGTTGGCGTTTAGCTTTTTCTTCGGCCTGTTTGCGCAATAACTCTTGTGCCTCCAAACGCTGTTTTTCTGCTGCTTCGGCTTTGGCAACGGAATCGCGTTGGCGTTTAGCTTTTTCTTCGGCCTGTTTGCGCAATAACTCTTGTGCCTCCAAACGCTGTTTTTCTGCTGCTTCGGCTTTGGCTATAGAATCGCGTTGGCGTTTAGCTTTTTCCTCTGGACTATTCCTTATTATTTCTTGTAATTTTTTCTTCCTATTTTCCCGTTCTTCAATAAGCTTTTTTCTTGCTTTATCTTGAAAATCATAATATAAATCCATCATTTCTTCGTTAATAACCAAGAATTCAGAATTTATAACCCCAATCCATTCTTTGTATTTTACTTTGTAATTGTCTTTTCCTAAATAACTAATAACAATGCAGTTTTCGTTCTTTTTAAACTGAGCTAATGGTTTAGGAGATTCGTTTAAACTATCGTACAAGGTGCCGTTTTCAGTAAATTTCGTAGCAATTGAAGCCTCTTGGGAGAAGATGCTATGCGACAATACGATATAGATAAGTAGGCAAAGGTTTTTCATGATATTATAGTGCTAAACTAATAAATAATATAACCAATAAGCAAATATTTTTAAAAAACAAAAAAGCTTCACTAAAAATAGTGAAGCTTTTTGTGAGCCCTGAAGGATTCGAACCTTCGACCGCCTCCTTAGAAGGGAGGTGCTCTATCCAGCTGAGCTAAGAGCCCGTAGTTTTTGAATTTCTACGAAAAAACCGCGAGAATGTTAAACTGGGCAACATTCACTTAATATTTAAAAATCAAAAAAAGTTTCATTTAATTACAAAATTCTGATAATTGAACGAGTAACTTATTTGATAAGAACTTTAAAATAATTCTACTTTTTTTAAAAGTGATGCAAATATAATATGGTATTAATTATTATACAAGGTAAATAATAGAAATTTTAATTTTTACACCTGCTAAGCTAAATGCAAAACGAAAGTTGGGTTTTAAATTATTAAGAGTTTACAATTTATTTGTAAGACCAATACTAATCTTAATTATTAAGTCTGATTTTTACTCTACAAGTTCTAATCCATCTGGGACTCTTGCTGTGCCAATGGAACTAACCAGCTTTAATGATTGCATATCTAATACTTCTACTTTATCTGCATTAGAATTGGATATAAACGCAAATTGTCCGTTTGGGTGCATCAATACATCAACAGGCCGCGGGGTAGGGTAAAGAAATCTTTCCATATAGCCTTTTTTACCGCGAATATGTATTGTTTTTATTTGTTTTTTAGAGTATCTGTTGTAAACAGAAATAGTGCCGTCTCCAGTATTTGTTACTAAGCAGTGTTTACCATCTATTGAAAATTTTAACCTTAAAGATTCTTTTCCTGTTGGCATTGTATTGGTTATTTGGTGTGTTTCTGTATTAATAACATGTATAGAGTTTTCTATGTTATTGGTTACCCAAACTTCTAATCCATCGGGTGTAATATCTATGCCTTCTGTACCTATACCACAGGTAATAGTTTTAATGACTTGATCTTTTTCAATATTGATAACGCTTATAGAATTCGACCTACTATTTGTAACGTAAGCCAAGGGTTTATTGGGGTGAAGTACTAAAAGATAGCTGGCTAGTTCTTGGCTTGGTGTTTTATTTTTAAGCAATCTTCTTACTGCATCAAGAGCTAATAAATTATTTTCTGAATTGGTAATATTTACAACTTTATTGTGTTTAGGTAAAGTACTATTGCCATGAGGAGATGTATTTGTTGTAAATTCAATATTTTTTTCTAGGTTGTTGGTTTTCGTGTTAATAATAGATAGATTTTTGCCTATGGTATTATTGGGCCCATAATTTGTAATAACAACTTTGTTTTGGTTTTTTAAAGCTGTGAGTTTATACGGCACAATGCTTAGAGGTATTTCGGTAAGCTCTGTTCCTGTAAATAAATCAAAAACCGTAATACTACTACTAACTTTGTTAACTATATACAGTTGTCCGTTGGTTTGTATGTTATATGCAGGTTTTCTATGCATAAAAAGGGTTAAACTTACAACAAGCAAACACAATACTATAAATAATGCAATTAACTTTATTATTTTCATAATTATTTTAATTACTGCTAGTATTAGCACATAAGCTAATACGTATTACAATAGGCAGAATAGTTAGGTGTGGTTTTGGGTTTATACCAATTTAATCATGTAATGACGCATCCAAACGCGTTCAATTTTTGCTTTATTTCCCTGCTCTTATTTTCTACAACTTGTAAACCAATGGCAGCGTCATAGAACAAAAAAAAGCTACTTGGTTTTCTGTACGACTTTACAAAATTAAATTGGTCTTATTAGTTTATGTGGCTCGTTGGGCACGTTCCCAGTTTACAGATTGCGTTTTTTTCATATATCTAAAGAAACCTAGTACAACTGATAAATTCATAATAAAAAAGTAATAAGGAACAAATAGAATTTTTATGCTTGTAGATCTGTTTTCTAAAAACCAACCTACTAACGCTGCAATGTAAAAGAGGGTTTGTAACCAAAATAATGTTGAATACAGACCAAACTCTAAAAGCCCTTCGTTAATTGCCAACACAAACAATAAGGGTATTAATATGAGTAAACAAAGCGGAGTTAAAGTCCAGCGCAATACACGATGTGAAATGTATTGAAATGAAAGCGTGCCATATTTAAAAATATTAAGTAAAGCACTTAATCTTACAACAGATTGAATGCCACCTGCCGAGATTCGTATTTTGCGTTTTAATTCTTCTTTTACGTTGGCCGATGCAGTTTCAATAGCATAAGCTTCTGGGTCGTATTGAATGGTGTATCCGTCTTGAGCTACTCGTAAAGAAATCATAAAATCATCTAAAAGTGTATCTTGTTCCACATGGCGGTATAATGAGGTTCTAATAGCAAATAATTCTCCTGCAGCGCCAACAACAGAATACAGTTCGGCATCCCATTTTTTTAATGCAGATTCGTATTTCCAGTACAATCCTTCGCCAGCACCAGATGCAACATCAGCTGTTTTATCAATAATTCTTTTTTCGCCAGAAACACACCCCACAGAAGGCATTGAAAATAGGTTAACAATGCGCCTAACAGATTCCTTTCCTAGCTGTGTATTTGCATCACTAAAAATAACTATTGGAGTTTTTACAAATTGCATACCCCTATTCATTGCGCCAATTTTACCATTTCTTTCATCTAAATGATAAACTTTGGTATTTGGGTATTTTTTTAGTAATTCTGGGGTACCATCATCAGAGCCATCTGTAACCCAAACAATGTTTAATTTTTCTTTAGGATACTCTAATTCTAACGAATTTTTCATTTTTGCTTCTACATAATCTTTTTCATTATAAGCGGCAATAAATAGCGTAACTTCGGGTTCGAAAGCAGGGTCTATCTCTACTTTTTTACCCATGTTGAATAGTCTTCGAATTTTAATTATTAGGTATAATAATATGCCATAGCCTACATAGGTGTAAACAATAACAAATAGTAATATCCAAAAAATGGTTTCTAATATTAGCATAATAAGTAGGTTTTAATTTTTTTTATGTCAATGATTTTTCTTGAGCTTTATCTTTATAAAATTGCTCTAGTATCTGCCCAAACTCTTTGGCTCTCCCATCCCAAGAATTTTGTTTGGCAAACGCTATTCTTTCTTTAATTAATGACTTGTTATCGTTTTTTAAAACATTAATTATATGTTGTTTAAATTGATCTTTAGTATCTGCTACGTTTACAATATTTTCAAAATCTGTTAAATTGGCAAATGCGCTCATAACTACTGGGACTCCAACGGCTAGATATTCGTTAATTTTTAGCGGATAAATATTTTTATTTACCTCATTCATTAAATAAGGTATAATCCCTAAGTCGTATTTAGCTAATAATTTTGGAACCTCATTCGCTTTTATTGGTCCAAAAAACGAGACATTCGGATATTTTGATAAACGCTCTACAATAGCTTTATTTAATAGGTAACCAGTAAATTCGAATGTTACATTAGGTAATTCTTTAACAGCGTGCTCAACCATATCGATGTCGAATCGCTGGTCTAAGGTTCCTATGTAGCCTATCTTTTTTGTGTTTGTATGTTTTGAAACTGTAGTTTTAGCAAAAGGAGCAAACAAATCGTAATCAACACCATTTTTTACAACAAAGCTATTTTTATTGAATATTTTCTTTTCTGAATTTAAAAAATCTGAAGTCGTAATAATACCATCAACTTTAGTACAAAATTCTTTTTCGATATTAAAAATTCTAGATTTATGCCGTCTAGTATCCATGCCATCATAACAGTAATAAACATTTAGAAATTCTTTAAGTTGACCAATCATGGGTAAGCCATACATAGGATTGTATGCCGTTAAGATGATGGGGTTTGTTAAAGATTGTTTTTTTATAACTTTTAATAGTTGGCGTTTGTACAAATACGTATTAATTCCAAATAGGGTTTTAAATATCGATTTATTTTCAATAAAATCTATGGGGAGAACAGGTGGCATTACCAGGTGTTTAACAACTGCGCCATTTTCGGTTTTTTCGTCTTTTAAACGGTTTTTTAAACCCAACATTCTAGAAACTTGAGCTTTCTGTTTACCTAACAAGCTCATAACAACGTCTTTTAAAGTAAACGGGTACTCAACAAAAACAATTTTATTATGTTCGGCTAAAAGAGACAACAATTGTACCGTAGATTTAGTAAATTCTCCGTGCCATGTTGTTTGAGATATACAGATTATGTTTTTACCTTTCATCATTATTAATTGTTTTTTTTATTTTCGGCATGAATACGTTTATAAAGTTTTAAATATTCTTTAGCCATATTCTCCCAAGAAAAAAGTTTGCTTCTTTCTAATCCTTTTTCACGAAGATTATGGGCATATTCTTCACTATCAAGTATTTTTATAATACCTTCTGTAATTTCGTCTGGTTTAAAAGGATCTATAATATGTGCAGCATCACCCGAAACTTCGGGCATTGAGGATGTGTTTGAAGTAATTACAGGCACACCACAGGACATAGCCTCTAACATAGGAATTCCGAAACTTTCGCGAAGCGAAGGATATAAGAAAATAGTACTTAACGAATAAATTGCTGGTAAATCTGTATTAACAACATAGCCTGTTAAAACAATGCTATCTATTAAATGTTTATCTCCAATTTCGGTTAATAATTTTTCAAGTTCTTTGGTATCGTAATCCAGCATAACCAATTTGTAATCTAATTTGCTTTGCTTCAAAAAATTAGAGAATGCTATTAAGGTGCCTTTGGTGTTTTTTTTAGGATCTGTATTTCCAAGAAAAAAGAAAAACTTATCTGGTAAATTGTATTTTTCTTTTACCCTTTTTAGCTCTTGTTTATTAAAAATGGGTTTAAAATGAGTGCTTACGCCATTATAAATAGCTTCTAAACAATTTTCTTTTTTAATGCTGAAATATTCAGCAATTCTACGTTTTTCGAAATGAGAAACAGTTACTATTTTGTTGCTTTTTTTAACAACACGCGGTACAATTAACTTTCTATAGGCGTTACCAAATTTTTGATACGTAGTGGCGCTACTTGTAAGTATTTTATAATAACTACTTTCCATGTAAATAATATCGTGCAAGATTGTTATTAAAGGAATATCGCTAAAAAATGGAGCCGTATTACTGGTGCAATGCAAAATATCGCAGCCATATTTTTTTGCTGCTTTGGGTAATGCTATTTGTTCCCAAAAGGGATAGGAGCCACCTTCAAGTTGAATAATTTTAAAATTAGGTGTTTCAGTTAAAACCGTATGGTCTTCATCTGGTTTTACAAAAATAAAATAGGTGTTTTCAAGATCTATTTTTTGTAGATTTTTAATCAACTCTAAAGCCACCATATCCATACCGTGTTTTTTCTTACGAAAAAGCCTTTGTCCTTCAATTCCTATTTTCATATCGTTTTATTCTAATGGTTTATAGCTTTTTGGCTTTAAATACTTTTTATTCTGAACTTGTTCCGTGTTTGGTGTGAATAAATTTTTTGTTAGCACCTTTTATTTTTAATAAGGATAGTAACATTGTAAGCATACCTTTTGGTAAACTTGCTAAAGCACCAAGTGTTTTTAAATTGTAAAATGATTTAGGTATTGAAAAAATAAAAGACAATATACAAGCTGTAGCAATTAATAGCCAGTATATTGGAAATGTGATTTCATTATTTAATAAAAAATTACTTAAAATAAATAAGCCTCCAAAAATAAAAACCGCCCCCAATAATAATATTCTTGGTGGTTGAATAAACTGAATGGCTTTATCAAAATAATCGATATTTCCTTTTAGAAAAAGATCTTTAAGGGCATTTAAAAAGTCTTTTCTAAAGTAATGAACTTGAGCAGAAAGCCAGCGTCTTCGTTGGTTTCCAAAAACCTCTGCTTTCTGTATTTTCTCATCGTAAACCACGGCATCATCAAGGTATTCAATTTTATAACCAGCTTTAAGCATTTTCAATTCAATTTCTTTATCAAACCCACCAACAGCGGTAACTGTTGCCATAAGCGATTTAAAATACTTGTATTTAAAAGCCATTCCAGAACCAATTATGGCCGATGAAAGCCCCAATGCAATATGGCCTTTTCTAAAAATATGATTATTTATTTCTTCGCTCACAGCATCTAAAATAGCCCAGGAATTATTCATGTTTTTTGCTGTTCGGTGTCCTTGTACAGCAATAAACCCTTGGTGGAAAGCAGTATTTATTTTCTTTAAAAAATCTGTAGCCATTAAATTATCGGCATCCAAAACAACAGCTATATCATATGTTTCTGTTAAAGAAGCCATAGCTTTGTTTAGCGCTTTAGATTTTGTGCTTTTTTCAAAACTAACTTCAATTAATTTTATTGGCAGTGCTTTTAATTCACTTAGGGTTTCATCTAAAAAAGAATCGGCAATTACAACAACATCGTAAAGGTTTGAAGGATAATCTTGTAATAATGCAGAATTTGCAACTTCTACGATAACCTCATCTTCTTTATAACCCGGTATTAGTACGGCTATTTTTTTTAAATTTCCTGTTGATTTGTACGTTGCTTGTTTGTAAAATAAACCAGCTACTGAAAATACAAAAATGTATAAGGTAGCTAATCCTATTAAAACAAGAAAAACAATTTGTACAATATTGAATATAAGCATGTTAAATATATAATTTGGGGTTATAAAGCATATTATAGATTACGGAACTAATCTGCAACTTTTTTAAGTTGCCTTAATTTATTACGTGCCTTTAAAGCGTACTCTCTAAGAAAAGGAAAATGTTTGCCGCTTTTTAGGTTATACATAAAGGACTCAGAATCGTAAATCATTTCAAAGTTTTCTGTGCACAACACCGGTTTTTTAGATAATCTATTTATTTCTATGGCTTGAGCTGGCTCACTTTCTACAAAAAGCACATAGGGTTTAGACATGTATGCCTTGGCTTTATGCTCGCCGTGATTATTGGCTTTCTGTCTTGCCTTCATGTCTGGCAAATCCAGCATTACAAGATCGTTATATTTTATATTATTAGCTTTTAACCAAGTTTCGGTTTCTTTTCGGTACTTCTCTAAACGCGATGTTACAATGGTGCCAATTTTAGCACCTGGTATAAATAATGGAGGGGCGTTTAAAATAAAATCGATGTATTTTTCTCCATCGTCATTTTGCTCGGGCAAAGGGTCTGGGCATAAAACGCCATCAATATCAAAGCACGCTTTTTCTAGGCTTGTATGGTTAAGTATATTCCATTGGAAGTAGCGTGGTAATGGCACTACCTCAAAATGATAATCTACCATTTTTTCTTTACCAGGTATAATATAAATAGCGCAATATTTTATATCGAATTTCGATTCAAGATGCTTTAAACGCTCCTTACATTCTGTCATTGCAGAACCAGAAGCTATACTATCATCTACTACCAATATTTTTTTAAATCCGTCTCCATCAAAAAACTGACTTCGAGCACCTGCTTTATAAATATGGCCGTTTAAAAAAGAATCTATATCGGTGTATGGTTTATTTAGATATAACGACAATAGGTTTGCAGGCAGCATACCGCTTCTTGGAACCCCTACAATTAAATCAAAATCACGAGGCATAATACTAAGTTTATTAAGTATTATATTGTTTAGTTCTCTAATATTTCTATAATTCATAAGAATTGTTTTAATGTTTTACAAATGTCTTTAATTAACTTTTTTGATGTACTTTTGTTCTTAATTCTGTGGTAGAATTTTCATTAGGTGTTTCAAAAACTCTTGAATTTAATATAATTCCCATTCCAGCATAAAACAACAAAGCTGTTGGCATTTGGCCTAAAACCGCATTACCATAAGATGCTACCATTACACCAGACATGCCTGCTATTAAGGCAGATATTTTATACTTTAAATAGATGTCTTTAATTTTAAACATAACTATAAGGCTTGCTTTAGCCATAACATAAATAAGGATAGCCAAATGCAATAATAAACCAATAATACCTTGTTCTACCCAAATTAAAACGTACCAACTATCTGTAGCAACATTTGAAAGAAAAGCGTAGGGCAAATAGCGTTGTGCTTTAGTGCCGCCATGGCCAATGCCACCCCCAAATGGTCTTGAGGATAAATAATTTTTAAGTATTTTTTGATTATCTAGTCGTACCTGTAATGAAGCATCGTTAGGGTCGAAGGCTGTACGCATTCTTCGTATTTGTGCATTTCCTTGTCCAATTGTTGTGTATTTAAAGAAAATAAAAACAAGCACTAAAAATGCGATACCCGCAGTTAAAACTTTTATATTTTTGCTTAACACAAAATAGGCCATAAAGCCCACAATAGGAACAGCAAGAGCGCCTCGAGTACCAGAGATTACCATGCCATATATTCCTAAGAGCCCCACAAAAACAAAAAACAATTTATGAAGTATTTTTTTTTGAGACATTGAATAAATTAAAAACACAACACCGGTAAACCCTTGATTTGCACCAAATTGCCCCGCGTCACTATAAAACGAAAATACTCTTAGCTTACCAAATAAAACATGTGTTTTATAGCTTCCTTCGTTTAACCATGCTTGTTCTGCGTAATCCACCCCAAAAAGCATTTGCATAATGCCTTTAAGTGTTCCTAGAATGGAAAAAAATGCCCATACATAAAAGAAATAATCTAATTTTTTTTGGGTGTTTATAAAGTACAACGTAAGCGGTATCATTAAAAACGGATAAAAGCCAATACCGCGTCCAGATATCCAAGCTGCAATGCTGCGCGCTTCAGGGTTAGCCAATTGAAAAATGCTATACGCAAACCATATAGCTACCAACAGGGTAATGTCTTTCTTAGCTGGAGTCCAGTCAATACCACTTTTAAACTTGTTTATAAATAATGCCAGATAGGTTAAAATGAGTATGCCGTCTATTCCAAAACCTAATGGCAGGCCTTTTACGTATCTGCCTAAGCCAATTAATATAAAGTTTAAGGCAATTGCTGTATAAAAACCAAGTATGGGGTAAGTAAACAAATAATACAAATAGCCAATAGCAAAGATAACACCAAGAGATAATCCAATCCCAACAACCCCTAATTTGGCTATTGTTATTGCTAAAAAAGTTACAACAACAAACAACAACAACATATATCCTGGTTTGCTTAAGTTTGCAGAACCAGAATAGTTATTAAAAGGATTATTGCTGTAGTTTTCGGCCATAATTAATAATTCTCTTCAATTTTAACAAAACGTGTATAGCGGTGTCCTGTAACCTTATTGAAAAGTGTTAGGTAGAATAAAATGCCGCTTGTAAAAATCGCTTTAAAAGACAAGGACAATTCTTTGTTTAAAAAATACATTCCCATCCAAATTCCTATTATTGTAAAAACAATAGATGCTATAGCTACCATAATTAGAGATTTAAAGATGAATATGGCAATTAAATTTCCTATTACATTAGCAATTAACATAACAAATACTTTTAGGGCGTTTATGCTTGGTTTATTCACACTATCTAAACCAATACCCGTCATTCTATCAATGGGTAATAATAGGCCGTATATTGAAAATACCCGAACAATATTAACCACGTTAAACCCAGTAACTGGGTCTGTTTCTAAATATTGATTTCCTGAAAGTATGAACACAAAAAATTCGGCAAAAACAAAAGTGAACAGACTAATAAGAACAAACAAATAAGTAAGTGCGCCAGAATAGGTGTAAAACAAAGATTTTACTTCATCAATTTTATTATGAACACTTGCTTTAGACATTTTTGGAAATGCCGTTGCAACAAAGCTACGTAAGGGTATTTGCTGTAATTCTGTTAGTTTTAAAGGAATGCTGTAAAGTGCTACGGCTGCACTTCCTAAGGGGCTAAGGCTTATTATTAACACATCGGCATTTCTTAACATATTGGTACCTATTAGCGTAAATGTTGTGTATTTTCCGAAATTCAACAATGTTTTGTTGGTTTCAGAACAGGCAGATTTAATGTGTTTTATGCCATCCCAACCTGCAATTATACTTATTAACGAGGTCGTGGCATTAATAATAATTAGGGCAACAACCAATTGCGTTAATGATAATTCTATAAAATAAAAATTAACTAAAATCACTAAAAAAAACGATACGCTGTTTATTGCTTTTATTGCTAAAATCTTTCCGTATTTTCTATCGGCTTGTAAAACTACAAGTGCGTTATTCCAGGGTAAATTTAAAAATGCTAAAAGCGGATACCATTTAAAAAACAAACCATAGCCAGAATTACTAATTGAGGTATTAAAAATGAAGTTGCACGCAATTAATATAACAGCAATTAAAACGGTAGCTCCAAAACCTATTAAAGCATTAGACCCTATAAGTTTAACTCGAGAAGAAGCATCTGCGCCAGATAAATAACGTATTAATCCGGTATTGGTAATGCCAAATCTAAACATTTCTACAAATCCGCCAGCGGCAACAAACAAAACCCATTCTCCAAAAATTTCTAACGACAAACTTCTTGCAAGCAAAGCAAACCCTGCAAGACCAAAAAATGCAATTACAACATTTCCTGTTAGAGACAGAAAATTATCTTCGTTTACAATTTTTTTTAGTTTTTTCATTGTAGAAAGCTTTTAAATTTGATTCTTAGTAAAGAATTGAAATTTGAAAATTGTTTTCATTTTCTTTCTAAATCGGGTTCTCTTTTTAGGTAAATCTCCTAATAAAGATTCTACTTCTTTAAGTTCTACACCATTTATTATAAAATGCATTTTATTACCAGACATGGGCAACAAACCATTTAAGGCTGCTTGATCTGCTTCAGACCATAATCTATTTGAGCGACAGATAAGAATATCTATATCTGAATGTGCAAATAACTCGGTAGGGACATTATGATTAATTATTGATGGTAATTCTATAATAACATAATCTGGTGTTTGGTTGAGTTTTATGGCATTTAAATCTAAAATATCTGAATAGTTTTTTGCTTTGTAAAACTGACTATCTATTTTATAAGTGTAATATTCTGAAGTCTCCAAGTAATTTGAAACATCTTCTAAAAAAGGATTCTCGAAATCAATTCTTGTATCTTGGGCTCCTAAAATCTTTTTAAAAATCGAAAAATTGCTTTGCTCAATAACGGGAGCTTTATTATTGGCATAATTTAGCAACAAAACATTTTTTCCGCTTTGCTTTAATGCTTTTGCAATATTACCGGCCAAAATGGTTTTTCCTTCTGTATCTTGGGTGCTAAAACATAAAATGGTTTTTGTTTTATTTTCTTGTTTTTCGAGAGTAATAAATTGAATTATATTCTGTTTTATAATTTCAATTAACCTATTATATACAAATGTTGGATTTATTGTTTTTGGATTAAGTAATACTTTAGGAATCATCCCTAAAGCGGGAAGGTTTAATATTTTACTGGCATTTTTAGAGTTTTTTAAAGTATTATCAAAAAACTCCATTACTATTAAAATACCTAAAGTTAGTATGGCTCCCAAAAATGCCGCTGCTATTACTAATAATTTTCTTTTGGTGGGTATTGGCATTAATGGGTAATATGGCGGATCTATTGTTTTTAAATTGGCACTTAGGGCATTATCTTGTAACTTAAGTTTGGCTAGATTTAATCCGTGAAGAATTTCTAGATAACCTTGCTCAGATACCGAAATTTCTCTTTCTATTCGCTTTATATTAGCTCCAGCTGGTGCATATATGGCGTATTGTTCTTGAAATTTTTTGTTGTCCTGATCCATAACTTTAAGCTTCGCTTTTATGTTTTCAGACTCAACTACATTGTTCATCCAATCGGGGAGCACTTTGCTTATAGGCAAACCATCAACAGTGTTTTGATACGAATACAGTTCGTCTATGCTTTTCTCAATATCTTTTGAGAGGGCTTCAGATTGTTTTTTAAGATCAGCTAATTTTGCGATGCTCTTATCACTGTTGGTAGATTCTACTTCAGATTGGGTTATTGCTATTTTATAATTTAAGTTACCTAGTGCTTTCTTTTTTTCTAAAACAGCATTGCTTTTTTGCTGTATAACCTCTTGTAAATTTAGTTTTTCTTCTAGTCGTTTCGTGGTTGCTTCAATACCTGCTAATTTTGCTTTTGTAGTATTGTACTCTACCTCCATATCTTCTTTTACATTGGCAACTGCCTTACTTTGCTCGTAGTAGTTTATAATGTTGTAAGATTTATTAAAATTAAGGAGTTTGTCTTCTGCTTTTTTTAATTTCTCATTGGCTTTTTCTAGTTGGTCTTCAAAGTATTTTACAACATCGTCAGATCGGTTTTCTTTTATGTTTTTATAATTTTTTATACAAACCTCGCTATAAAGTGCCAGTGTTTGTTGGCAAATACCAGGGTCGTTAGTCGTGTATGTTAACTTAATTAAATCGCTATTGGCTATTCTCATCGCTTTTATTTCAGAAATGGCTTTAAGAGAATAGTGCGGATGTTCGTAGTTTAGTAATTCGTAAACAAAATTACTGTTACTGCTTTTCATTAAAGCAGTTAGGTTTTTTACTGTTTTCTCATAATTTACTGGGTTTATTTCTGGAGGAAACAATATTTTACCTTCATTACTAGAGGTTACCGAATCAAGGTTAGTGTAATTATTGGTTGCTACATAGCTGTATAAATCTGATGGAATTTTTAGTTTTAATTTGTTAAAATGCGCCTCAGAAATATATTTTGGGTTTGCCTTTTCTAGCATTAAATGTTGTGCCAACAGCCTTATGGCTACTTCTTCTTGAGTGTCTCTAGAAATAATAATGTTAATTAAATTATCAAAAGCGGTATTAGCAGCTTGGTAATTAAATTTCTTATCCATCTCGATTGATGATCCTGAAGCAATACCAGTATATAAAATGGTTTGCGAGGCATACTTAAAAGTGGGGTTTATGGTAAGAATAATAACTAATAAAGCCAATAAAATAGGCACCATTATTAATAATCTAAGGTGCTTTAAAACTAGCCTAATAAATTCAATTATTTTCATTTTTTTAATTTGAAGATGTTACACTAAATACAAATCCTGCCATATCTTCTAATAGTTGCTTAACAGTTAAAAATTCTGACTTTGCCTGCTCATAGTCCATTTCCATATTAGAAGTTATGCTGGTAATCCTAACATACTCTGCAATAGGCACCAATCCGTTTCTAAATTCCCTCTCAACCATTTCCATATTAACCCTTCCATTTCCGAGGCTTTCAGATTTTATTCTGAGCAACTTTTGCTTTAAAATTAAATCTTGATAGAGCCTAATAACAGTTTGTCTTATTTCATCTTCTTGAAACTGTTTCATGCTTTTTGCTTCTTCTAGCTCTGCTTTGGCAAGTTTTATTTGGTTTTTTCTGTTTAAAAAATCAAAAATCGGAAACTTAATATACACCCCTACACCATAATTAATTTGGCTAGTGGTAGAGCTTGTATATACAGAGTTGGTTTGCGAATCTGCACTTGATTGGTAAGTATCGTAGGTACCATATCGCGTATCGGCTTGAAGGCCTATGTTTCGGGTCCAATAAGTACGTTCAGATTTTAATGTAGTGGCTTTAACCTCTATATGATGTTTTCTGAACTTAAGCATCGCATTTTTTTTTAAAACAGAATCTAATACAACTTGAAGCGGCGGAATACCTATTTCATCATTAAGGCTATTGGAACTTTTAGAAATATCGTTTTGTGCATTACCGTAATATATAGACAGTAAACAAAATAAAAATAGACCAAGATGTTTTAATGATAGCTTCATGTATTTAATGCATTAATGGTGGTTATACCGAGTCTTTTTGAAGAAGAGCAGGTATGGTTCTTAAAATGAGTTTTATATCGTACCAAAAGGAGTAGTTATCGCCTTTAAAATGGTTGGCGTATTCGTTATCTAAGCGCATACGTTCCTCTTCAGACATTACCCCGCCTTTACCTCTAAGCTCTACTTGCCACAAGCCTGTAATTCCTGGAGGTGCTAAAAAACGCATAGAAAGCTCATCTCCTGTAAGTTGTTCTGCTTCGTAAACAGGTAATGGCCTGTTACCTACTATAGACATATCGCCTTTAAGCACGTTAATTAGTTGTGGTAATTCGTCTATACTTGTATTTCTTATAAATTTACCAACTTTTGTTACTCTGGGGTCGTTTACAATTTTAACAAATGTTGAATTGTTTTTGGCTGCTTTGGCTTTTTGCTTGGTATACCAATAATTGCAGATTTGCTGCGAATCTAAATACATAATAGTTGAACAGGCTTCGCCTTCTGGTAACTTACTGCATTTTGGGCATTTGGTTTCAAAAGGGTTTTCTGTTGTTTTTGGCGCGGTATTATATTGATTTTTTTCTTGGGCAAGCTTTTTTAATTCTTCATCAGAACCTGTGCGCATAGACCGTAGCTTGTAAAAATCGAATGTTTTTCGGCCAACGCGTTTTGAAATATAATAGACTTTGCCTTTGGATTCTAAACGAATAGCAAGCATAATTAACAACAAAAAAGGAGATGCGACCAATAATACCGAAGAGGCCACAAAAATATCGAAAAGACGTTTAGATAGCGGCATTTTATAAACCTCTTTAGTGGTTTCTTCTTTATTAAAGGTTTTAATATTTTTATTATGGGCAGAAAGAAATTGTAACCTACTTAATATGTCGTTTGGACAACTTGTGTTTGTTACATAAAAATCGTCTATGCGCTTTTTAAATGCTTGTTTGTATATATCGCTATTAAATTCTTTTAGCAACAATACAAACGGAATGGTACTGAATGTACTGTGTTTTTTAATCCAATCGAATAAATAGAAACCATAGTTGCCCGGTAATTTGTATTGGCAAACTATGGCGTTTACTGGCTTATTGGATTTAAGGTGCTTAATAGCTTTAGCGCTATTTTCAACGTGAGTAATTCTTGTGTTTTCATTGTTGTTTGCCAATTGAAAAAAATCTGGAGCATCACCAATGTATAATATATTTAGATTTGGGGTCATCTTTTTTAAATTATATAAGGTTAGTAATAAACGGTTACCATTCAATAGCAAAATGAATGGGGTAAAGGGTAGTATCTCACAAAGTGTGTAAAGTTTAAAAATATCGAGGGTTGCAACCCTCGATATTTTTTTATTAATTTAAATTTTATACACGATGAACAAAGACGATTTATTAAACGACGACTTTTTAAAAC